>CAWGZE010000009.1:0-41786 GCA_963826855.1 uncultured Acidobacteriaceae bacterium | reverse complement strand
ATGTCCCGGCGACTCGACGTCAAGCCTCGTCGTGTTCCTGGTGTCTACGCGTTTGTGGATGACGCCCATGTAGCGTTCTGTAGTTTGCAATGAGGCATGCGCGAGGGAAAAATTGCTTCGTGGGCCCATAGTACATTAGTAACCGACGCATACGGTAGTAACTGATTCATATCTGGACAAGCTGTAACGCAAGGAACTACCTTACGTTAGAGATAAATGCCATATAGCGACTGGATCGGCTTCCATTTTCCGCAGTTGAAGGGCAGGGCGAGGGGTACTATTAATAGCCCAAGCGACATAGTCCTCTGCGACGCTAAGGTTAGGCTTCGTATTGGGTAAGTAAGGCAATGACGCTAATCGCGTCTAAGATTCAATCTCTTATCTCTCTCTGACCTTGTTCGTCGATGCTAAAGCTTCCTTTCCCTGAGTTGTGTGATATTCCAGGCCGGAGAATCTTGTGAAGATAGGCGGCAAAACGCCTCCTGGAGCGGGTGCGTCCTCAAAGGACATAGATTCGCTCTTTTCGAGCGCCGGGATGATCGGCGCGAAGTATCGGGAGTTTCCTCGTCCTGATGCGGTCAAGCCGTTCAATGAGCAAGAGTGTCGGCCGGTGAAAACGGCCATGCTCCGCACCCGTGTCCTAGTGCCGTGCGAGAGGGCCGAGGCCGCTGCGCCGGCGCACGAAGCGCAGACAGCTTCCAGTCTCGATCGTCCTCAATCCGCTGCCAGTCATGGAAGTCTTTGGAGCCGATATTCGCCGACAGGCCCCGGAGCCGAGCTTCCGCACCCGCTCCACGCTCGTGTGAAAATGGCGATCCTCTCTTTGGCGGGAGGCGTAGGCAAGACCACCTTGGCGGTGAGTCTGGCAAGGATTTTGAGCGGGATGCACCGGCAGGTGCTTCTGGCTGATTGTGGCCTGTTTCCGACCATTCCGCATCACCTTGGCGCTCGCGGCCAACGGCTTGGCGCGTTGCAATTTTTCTATGCTCCGGCAAGTGCCGCCGCGCTGCCTGTCGGCATGTTTCGGCTCCCCTTGGCCGAGCTTCACAAGCGGGGTTTTCAAGAACTTCTCGAGCAGGTAGAGGCCAGTGAGAGTCTGCTGTTGATCGACCTTCCGACTCTGCATGGCACTCCCGCCGCCGAGGTTATGGCGCACGTCGACCACGTCCTGGTTCCAGTGACGCCGGATGTTCATTCGATCGGCGGCCTGTCGCATCTGAAGCAGCTTCTCGCCTCGTCGGAACGCCACGTGCAGGTCCACTACCTAATTAACCGATTTGACGATTCGCAAGTGCTGCATCACGAGATCAGGGAGCGTCTCCCGAACTTCTTCACAGCGGTCTTCTGCCGTTCGTAGTCCACGAAGATCGCGCCGTCCAGGAAGCGTCCGCGAATGGTCTAACCGTTCTCGATTACCGGCCACAATCGGCCGCCGCCCGGCAGATTGCTGTGCTTGCGGAATGGTTGGACGGCATCTCCCGCCGCGACGGGGCGCTCCGTAGAGGGATCGCTCTATGACGTCGGTTCCACAGTCTTCGGCGGTCCGTTTTGCGCCGCTCACTCAATGGGGCGGTTTGCTCCTGATTGTGCTATCGGTCGTGTCGATCGCTTCGCTACCCATGTCCTGGCAGCAACAGGCAGTATTCGGCGGCGTTCATCATCGTGGCCGCGCTCTGCTTAGCCGGCTTTCCGCGGCAACTTCTCGGTTTACGTACTGGTCCTGCTCTCGGCCTGCGCAACTGCGCGCTATGCGTGGTGGCGCTACGACTCCCTGCATCACTACTTTTTCAGTCCCTGGTCGCACGTCGACCCCTGGAACGCGGCCGCAATGGTGTTGTTGATCGGCGCGGAAACTTACTCATTCCTGATCCTGTACCTCGGCTTTGTGCAGACGATCGCGCCTCTCCGACGGCCGCCTGTGCCGCTGCCGGAGGACCACGCGTTGTGGCCGACCGTGGACGTAATGGTACCCACATACAACGAGCCGCTCGAAGTCGTCCGCTACACTGTGCTGGCTGCGCAGGAGATCGATTGGCCGCAGGACAAGATCAACGTCTGGCTGCTTGACGACGGCGAACGCGAAGAGTTTCGCGCGTTCGCCGAAGCTGCCGGAGTCCACTACATCGCGCGACCGCAGCACAATCACGCCAAAGCCGGCAACATCAACTACGCGCTGGCCCGTACCTCCGGCGACTTAATCGCGATCTTCGATTCGGACCATATTCCCACCCGGTCGTTTCTTCAGGTCACGGCTGGCTGGTTTTTGCGCGACCCTAAGCTGGGTATGCTGCAGACCCCGCACCACTTTTACTCGCCCGACCCCTTCGAGCGGAACCTCGGCCACTTTCGCCAGGTGCCCAACGAGGGCGAACTGTTTTACGGCATCATTCAGGACACTAACGATCTTTGGAACGCGACCTTTTTTGCGGGTCCTGCGCGGTGCTGCGCCGGACGCCCTGGATGATGTCGGCGGTATAGCCCATGAGACGGTCACCGAGGACGCGCACACCTCGTTCCGCATGCACAAGGTAGGTTGGAATACGGCTTACATCAACCTGATCCAGTCGGCCGGCCTGGCGACCGAGAGTATCGGCGACCACGTGAAGCAGCGGGTTCGCTGGGCGCGCGGTATGGCGCAGATCCTGCGCATTGACTGCCCGCTCTTCGCGAAGGGGCTCAAACTGCCCCAGCGCCTTTGCTATTTCAACGCGATGGCGCATTTCTTTTATGCTCTGCCGCGGCTTATTTTTATGACCTCGCCGATCTTTTATCTCGTTTTCGGCAAGCTCAACATTCCCGGCTATTGGCTCACCATCCTGGTCTATGCCTTGCCTCACCTCGCGATGGCGACCATCACCAACTCGCGCATCCAGGGCGAGAAGCGGCATTCCTTTTGGAACGAGATTTATGAGACCGTCCTCGCTCCCTATATCCTGCTGCCGACGATGCTCGCGTTGATCTCCCCGAGGCTGGGCAAGTTCAACGTGACCGCCAAGGGCCAAAACAAGGAAGACGATTCTTTCGACCATAAGATGGCCCGGCCGTTCATGGTGCTTCTGGCGCTGAACCTCACCGCGCTCGCGATGGCGGTGCCGCGCTACCTCTACTGGGACCGCGGACGTCCGGGCACCATCTTGATGAATGTCTTCTGGACGCTCTTCAACATCGTAGTGCTGGGAGTCACGCTCAATGTTTGTTGGGAGACCAAACAACGCCGGACCGCGGTACGGATCGTGATCCCCATTCCGGTGCGGCTGGAAGCCGACGGCCGATCATGCCTGGGTGTTACGACCGACATTTCGGCGGGCGGAGCTTCCATTCTCGCCAAAGGGGCCTGGCCAACGGGCCAAAAGGTTCGAGGTTTCGTTTCCAGAGGAGGACGACGAATCTCCGTTGCATGCGCGGGTAGTTTCCGCGTCGGCCAAGGGCGTGAGCCTTGCCTTCGATTCCAGCGCGATCGAGGACCAGCGAATCATTACCCGGGTGCTGTATTCGCGCGCAGATCGCTGGCTTGACTGGAGCGACTCCCGGGTCAATGACAATCCGATGCGCAGCCTTCTCGACGTTTCAGCCACGTCCATCACCGGATTCGCCAAGATGCTCCGGCTGGGCTGGTCAGGTGGTTCCGCTCCTGGGAAGTTGACTTACGCCCGCAAGGTTGCCGTGATCGTGCTGCTTATTTCAATACTCTTGTTCGCTTTCTGGAAGGCGAACGCGGAGCTGGTTTCGCCTGCGGGTTCACCTCACGGTCATGCAGCGGCCGTCTCGTCCGAGGCGATGGCGACGGCAAAGTACCAGTTCTCCCTGGCCTCTCTGGGAGCGAAAAACGGCATTCTTCTCGACCGCTCCAACCGCCAACAGACGATGTCGATTACATTGCCAGGCACGGCCTTGATCGAGAGTGGAGAGCTACATCTGAAGTACAGCTTGCCCAAATCGGATAATCCGGAAGCCGACAAAGACGGTATCGAGACCGTTGATGTCCTGCTCAATGACAGTGCGCTGGCTTCCATCACGCCCAGCGCGCAAGACCTGGCTCGTCGCGGCGGTTACATCGTTATTCCGTTGCCGGTCGATCAGCTGGTCCGCGAAAACCGCCTGACGCTGCGCCTGGCCGGCGCCGCCGACAGCACTTGCGGAGCTCAACCTCAGGCAAATGCGCCGATTCGCATAGATCCGGAAACCCAGATTCTTCTTGAGGCCCAGCGCCTAACGGTTGCCAACGATCTCGCCCTGTTGCCTGAACCCTTCGTGCAAAGCTCTGCCAGTGCGCCTCAGGTGGTGCCCTTCCTCTTCGCCCAGGCGCCGGATTCGGTCGTTCTCCAGGCTGCCGGTGTTGTTGCCTCCTGGGCGGGCACACAGGTCTATAGCAACGCCGCGACTTTCCCGGTGAAGATTGGGGCCCTGCCCGTCGGAAACGTTGTTGTCTTCCTCCTGGGAGACCAGCAGGTTGCCGGCGTTGCGACGCCGAGCGAAACCTCGCTCTCCGTGCTACCTAACCCCGTCGATCCTGTTGCTAAGCTGCTGGTGCTCCGCGCTGAAACTCCGCCACAGCTGCTCGAGCTAGCCCAGGCGCTGGCGCTGGGGCAGTTGACGCTGTCAGGCCAGAGTGCTTCGCTCGTCAACCTGGTCTTGCCCAGCCGCCGCCTGCCGAACGACGCTCCGCGATGGATTCATACCGACCGAGTCATGCTAGACCAGCTCGCCGGGGCCGACGCTATCCAAATCGATGGCTCCAATCCGTTGAATTTTTACCTCCACTTCGCGCCCGATTTCAACTTCGGCAACCGCAAGGACATGTACCTGCACCTTGCTTACACGGCTGAATCGCAGCGGCTCGACCCTGGCTCCAATATTCAAGTGCGGTTGAACGGCAATCCGGCGGGGAGCGTGCCGTTGGTCGAGCAGAAGGGCGCAGTTACCGACATTCCTCTTGGCGATCTTCCCGCCGCGGTCTTCGCCAACACGCTCCAAATCCAGTTCTTCGCCGTGGCTCCGGGTGCGAAGGCCTGCGACGCGAACACTCACTTTAGCGCCAGTATCTCGAAGGGGTCCTATCTGGACATGGGAGGCGCGGCCCATTACACCACGCTGCCGAATCTATTGCTCTTTGCTAACGCCGGCTTTCCATTCACCCGCTTTGCTGATCTGGGTCAGACGGCAGTCCTGCTACCCTCGTCGCCGACGCTTGACGAAATGACGCTCTATCTCGATTTGATGGGGTATTTTGGCGCTCAGACCGGCTATCCAGCTCTACGTATCCAGGTCGCCCATGCGGGGGACGAGGCGGACACCAGCGCGAAAGACCTGCTGGTGCTCGGAACCTTCACCGACCTGGCCGCCACGCAGAATGTCGCCGCAAATCTGCCGTTCCGCTTTGACGGAGTGTCGTGGTCGCTCTCCAGGCGCGCCCAACTAGCAGAGAAGCTTGGCGCGTGGCTGGCTCCACTTGGTGCGGCTGAGGAGGGCTTCCGTCTCGAGGACAATTCCTCCCCGAGGGCATCATCGAAGACATTCGCTCCCCTTACGCCTCCGGTCGCAGCATGATATTCATCCTGAGCAAGGATGAAGCCGCGCTCGGACCTATGACCGCCGAATTGCTGGCGCAGTTGCCTCAGGACGGCATCCGGAACAATCTCAGCATCTGGCAGGACGGAAGGTTCAACAGTTATCGGCTCTCGGCGCCGGGCTATTCCATTGGCGACGCCTCGATGGTCGAGGGACTGCGCCTTTTGCTGCCTCAATATCCGCTGCCGGTCGCCCTGGGTTTACTGCTAATGTGCGTGATCTTCGCCATTTGGATCAAGATCTCAATTCAGCGCCGCATCGAGGTGCGGCTCGCTGCTCCAGCAGGGGAACTTCTGTTGCCGGGGGCCGATTAGGAAGAGAAGCAGAGATTGGTGTCATGTGAACGGCCAGAAGGAAGACGGGAAATGAATCAGTTCACGCTTAAATCGTTTATTGGGTTGGTGCTGCTCTCCACCGCGGCCGCTTCGCTGTGTTCGCTAGGTCAGGCCGCCGCAGGGCAAACTGCCGCGCAGCAGCTGGTGGCGCGCGCCCGCGCGCTCGATGCCCAGGGACGGCACGATCTGGCCGCCGCCGACTGGCGTCAGGTACTACTGATCGATCCGAAACAGCCTGATGCATTAGCGGCGCTCGCGTCGTACTCCCAATCGATTGGCGACGAGGCTCATGCGCGCCAATATGTTGAGCAAATGCGGTCAGCCGGCGCGAGTGTCTCGCTGGCGGCTCCCAAAGGTGGCGCGGGTGGAGGCGATCCCCGGCTTCAGCAGGCGGCGAAACTAGCCGCTGACCACCGCTACAACGAAGCCCTGGCCCTCTACCGCCAGGTCTTTGGCCAATCCCCGCCCGCTGGTTCCTGGGCGGTCGCATATTACGAGACCGAAGCCGCTGTCCCTGAAGAATTGCCGGCTGCCGTTGCTGGACTCCGCGCGCTGATCGCTAAGTATCCTCAAGACCCGACTTACCAGCTTTCGCTGGGAAGAGTGCTGACTTACCGTCCGGCGACTCGCCTGGAAGGCGCCCGCATGCTGGCCGACCTGCGCGGCTCGGCAGCGCAGATGGAACAGGCTCGCGCCGACTGGCGTCAGGCAATCCTTTGGGATCCTGCCGGACCGGCGGCGATCCAGACCGGCCCGCAATTTCTCCAACGCTATCCCGATCCTGAACTCGAAGCGCGGATGAAATCGGCGGAAGTCCATCCCGTCAAGCCAGAGCAGCCGGTCGAATCTCCGCTGGAAGCCGAGGGCTACAAGGCCCTTTCGGCAGGTGATTTGAGCGCCGCCAAAGAGAAATTCTCCGCGCTGCTGGCGTTGCCCGGTTCGGCCGGCAACGCCCACGCTGGTCTCGGTTATGTCGCAATGCAGGAGCAGGATTTTTCTGCCGCCATCGAAAATTTCGAGCAAGCCCGCCTTCATGGCCTGCAGACGCCGGGGATCAATAAGGCGCTGGTGCAATCTCGCTATTTTGAGACTCTGGACGAGGGCAACAAGGCACTCAAAGCGAAGGATTTCGACGGCGCCGCCGCCGACTTTACCCGCGCTCGCAAGCTTGATCCTCAGCGTCCCGAGGCGATAGAGGCCCTGGCCGGAGCGCTCGTCGCGTCCGGGCAGCCCAGCAAAGCCGAGGTGATTTTCGGCGAGGTGGTCAAGAGCAATCCCGACAACCTCGATGCCTGGGTGGAGTGGTTCGATGCCTTGCTCGAAGCGGGCGACGCTCAACAGGTGCTTGATGAACAAGCCAAGATCCCCGCCGCCACAAGCCGCAAGCTGGAACAGCGCGTGGATTACCTCGCCATTCTCTCCTCTGCGAACAAGGCACTCGGCGACGATGCCGCGGCGCACCGGCTGATCGATCGCGTCGAGGATACAGCTTCCCGGGGAGGTGCGCAGTCCGCTAGCGCGCAGTTGCGCGCCGCCGGACTGCTTATGCAACAGGGGAATACTGATGGAGCGTCGCAGTTGTGCCGCGCCGTCGTCCGGACCGACCACAGCAACGTGGAGGCATGGGAGATGCTGGTTCGAGCCGCACATCTGGCCGGAGACGACGTTTCTGCCGTAAGCGTCGCCGAGCGGATGCCGGAAGGGGTCTACAAGAGCGCCCTGAAGGACCCTGAGTTCCTGATGACGCTGGCGGCTATAGACCAGTCCCGCCAGCAATACGACCAGGCGGCGAAGCTGCTCGACCGCGCGCGATCCACCGGCCCCGAAGAGCTCGCCGAATCCCCACGCTTCCAACTGCAGCTCGCCTCGCTCGATCTCGACAGCGGCAATCCCGAACACGCCTACAACGTCTATCGCAGGTTAGCCTCGGAGGATCCCGAACAGCTTCAGGCGTGGTCAGGCATTCTGGCTGCGCTGCATGCCGGCAAGCATGATCAGGAGGCATTGCTTGCGGTGCAGAGGATCCCCCCCGCCGTCAGCCTTAGGCTCCAGACCGACACCGCATTTCTTCAGGTGCTAGCGTCCATCTACAGCGAATCCGGCCATCCCCGCCAGGCGCTCCAGTGCCTGCGCGCCGTCTCTGCGCTTTATCAACAACGAAACCAGCCGGTGCCCTTTGCAGTCGACACCCAGTTTGCCTGGCTGCTCTTGAACGAGGGCGATCAGCGGCAGTTGGCTGCCACCCTCGACCGTCTCGGCAATCATCGCGGCCTGACCGCTGCAGAAAAGCTCGAACTGGAGAACATATGGGCCGCCTGGAGCATGCGCCGGGCAGAGGCCGAGTACAAGGCAGGCAACGGGCATAAGGCGCTCACCATTCTGAAAGTGGCCAACGAGGCATATCCGGACGATGCCGTTCTGCGGCGAGAACTCTGCTCGATGTACGTGCGCACCGGGAATCCGGGTCCGGCGTTGAAGATTTACGAGGACATGAACTGGGAAACCGCCAAGGTTGGCGACTACGCGAGCGCGGTCGATGCGGCGCTCGTCGCTCATCGCGTGACCATGGCTGACAAATGGCTTCAGGAAGGCCTGCAGCTCTATCCCGGTAACGATCAGCTCCTCGCGCTGGGCGCGCGTCTGGAGGAACAGCGTGGCGACATCAAGCGCGCCAAGCAGTATCTGCAGGCGGAAATTGACAGCGGCCACCCGGGCGCCGATGGATCTACTACGGCAAGCGCCGCTCCGCTGAACGGTCTGCCGACTATCGACGAAGATGCTTCCTCCGTCGCGGTTTCGCCGGAGAAAACCCTGGCCGAGATGCTCGGCGCGTCTTCGGGGCCTCCATTGAATTCCCCCTCGAATTCGAAGTCGACCCCGGTCAAGTCAATTGGCGGTGGGTCCATCGACTCTCAGTCCGGAATTACGCCAGCGAAGCCCGCAGCCACCTCGCCTGATAGCCCCGCGAACGACCGGCTCGATTCCTCGCCGTTCAACCCGGCAGTGCAGCGCACTCTGCGCGATGACAGCTTTGGGTCGCCCCCGCAGGGCATGCGTACAGCGATCTATTCTTCCTCCGATTTGCCCGCGTGGCCGGCGAAGATGAGCTTCCCACAACCGCCCCAGCAGGCTGGCCCGAAAGATGAGGACTACGCAGCCAGCCAACTTTCCGACGCGAGCGCCAAACTCGTGACGACCGCGCTGCCGGGCGAGCGTCCCCGGCCCAAGGCTCTTCTGCGCGAGGTGACATTTGACGGAAGTGTGGGCTATGATTTTGCCGCCGGCGTAGAAGCCACTGAGGCTCCACAGTCTCCGGATCCGACGTCTGGCGATCCTGTGCGGTCGTTTACCTCATCCACTCCGGTTCCCGTCAGCGAAGCCAGCGTGGCCTCTGAGCAGCAGGCCTCAAACCAGCTAGCCGCTCTGGAAAGCCGCTACAGTCCCTATCTGGGAGGAGGCGGTTCCATCGACAGCCACAGCGGTACCCAGGGGTTTGACCGGTTGCAGCGCTTTGAGGCCTCTACCGAGGCCAGTTCGGTGATAGGCGACTCGGTACGACTTACGGTGATTACTCGTCCCATCCTGCTCGAGGCCGGCGTTCCCGATGCCAACTCGAATTACCGGTTTGGCAGCGCAATCGCGAACGGGTCCAACTTCGTCGGAGTCTCGGGTGCGACACTGCCGACGACCGACCAATTTGCCTCGGGTTATGGCGGCGAACTGCAGATCGCAACGAAGTTCGTTCAGGGCGGTGTGGGCTATTCGCCTGCAAACTTCCCTGTTGCTCATGTTCTCGGCAGTCTCGCGGTGCAACCCGGAAGTTTGCCGTTCTCGTTTCTCGCGTATCGCCAGAACGTAACCGACAGCTTGCTCTCCTATGCCGGCATGGAAGATCCTTACACGGGCAAAGTTTGGGGCGGGGTTGTCGCCACCGGAGGGATGGTCAAGTTTTCCCATGGAACCGGTCTTTCCGGTTTCTATGCCTCTCTTGATGGCCAGGAACTTACTGGCCGAAACGTTGCGAACAACTCCCGGATCGACGGCGGAACCGGAGCTTACTTTCAGGTCTACGCCAGCAAGTATGGAGTGCTGAAGGTGGGCGCCAATCTCACGGCAATGCACTATGCCAATAACCAGCGCTACTTCACCTTCGGACAGGGCGGATACTTCAGTCCCAACCAGTTCCTGCTGATGAACGCTCCCATCACCTGGCAGGGAGCTCCACTTCACAATTTCTCTTATGTGATCAACGGCAGCCTGGGCGTTCAAACGTTCCAGGATGATCCAGCTATGCATGGATCGTTGATTGTGGGCAACGGTGCCCAGTCGGTCACCGGGACAAGCTACGATTTCCACGCCCGGGTCGCCTATCACCTCGACGAGCACTGGCTTATCGAGGCCTTTCTGGACGCTAACAATGCTCGCGATTATGCGAACGCCGGCGGCGGCTTCAGTATTCGTTACCTGTTCCGTCCCGTCCCGATCGAAGGCGGCCCCACCGGACTCGTCGAAGAGAAACAGCTTCGTCCGCTGGCAATTCCGTAGTGTTCGGGCCTCAATAGGTACATAATGTCTCCCCATGGAATCACAGAGTCGAGAATGTGACCTCTTCTAACGCGGTCCAAACCGCCGACGCGCGGCATTCTCATTGGTGATGCTGCCAATCAAATTTCGGCGGCACGTTGACGAGATCGCCCTAATGGGCTGGCGTCAGGTTTGTTTTGGGAGGAACCACATTCAGCTGTGACGGCATCCCCCGCCTCGGTTGTTGAAACGCGATCATGGATTTCATCGAGTTAGAAATGCGGGACACATTCCGCACACCGTGAACTCGTGATGTGCCCGAATTTGCGCCCAGAAATGGCCTTTGATTTACAGTGCCACTGATGGGGAATTCAGTGTCCGCATGCTGTAACCCGGTCTCCACTCCCAGGCTCCTGAGCAATTCGAGCGGGTATTCTCCAGCGTTGCCTGCCCGAACTCCGTGACCGCTCCCGGCTTGACATGTACTTGCACGAGAACGATCGGCATCGCCTTTGCCTCCATTCCCTGTCTTACTTCTTCTCTCTAGCCGCATAACCACTCCGCGCCACTCCCATTCAACCGGTCAACTCTTCAATTCCGATCTCCCGGAATGAGGCACTCGTGTGCCTCCTCACCGAAAGGAAGTCCATGCAACCTCATACATATTCCCTTACCCCTAAATCAGGGAGCCTTGAAGAACTGATCCAGAAGGCGAAGACCTTCGTTGCCGCAGCCAAGGCCCCCGCCACACTCAAGGCTTATAGAAACGACTGGCGCGACTTCGAGTCCTGGTGCCGCGAGCATCAGTTGCCGTCCCTTCCCTCGACGCCCGAGACCGTGGCCCTCTACATCGCCGACCGCGCCTCCACCCTGGCGTCCGGCACCATCGCCCGCCGCCTGACTTCGATCACTAAGGCGCATCAGGCAGCGGGCTTCACCGACTCTCCGGCCACGACCCGCCACTTTGTCGTTGGCGAGACGCTCAAGGGCATACGCCGAACCATCGGCACCGCGCAGCACGGCAAGGCCCCGCTTCTCTTGGCAGACGTCCGCCGGATCATCACTGCCCGGCGCGAGGACCTTCTCGGCCTTCGGGACTCCGCACTGGTCTTGGTCGGATTCGCGGGCGGATTCCGCCGCTCGGAGCTTGCCCTCATCCATGTATGTGACCTCAAGTTCTCCGCCGACGGCGTCGTTGTCACCGTTCGCAAATCGAAGACCGACCAGGAGAGCGCGGGGCGCGAGGTGGGCCTGCCCTTTGGGTCGAACCTCGACACTTGCCCGGTCCGCGCGCTGCGCCACTGGCTCGACCGGGCCGGGATTCGAGAAGGCCCGGTTTTCCGGTCGGTCGGCCGATATGGTCATGTCTCGCGGCGCGGCCTGCACCGGGATTCGATCGGCAAGCTCCTCAGGCGCGCGGCCGGCAGGGCGGGATTGAAGGTCGAGGAGCTCGGCGGCCACTCCCTCCGCGCAGGATGCGTCACCCAGGCCGCGATGAACGGCGTCCGCGAGTTCGTCATCATGCGTCAGACCGGCCACAAGACTATTGCGACATTGCGGCGCTATATCGGTCAGGCGAGATCTTTCGCGAGAACGCCGCGACCGGCCTCGGAATCTAAACACGCCAAGGCCCGGGAAGATTCACTTCCCGGACACCGGCAAGCGAGCGGCCAGGCGCCCGGAACACGGGCGGGTCGAGAGCCTAAGCCAAACGAAAGTGGGACTCCAAGTAGCGTCTATAAAGAGGTGCCGCAAGAAAGTGCTGCACATGGCGCAGATCGACCTCAATTTCGGTGGCCAAACGGAAAGCTGCAGTGTGTGTTCATCCCACTCGATAAACCGGATTGTCACGCAGACCGCCCTCGAGGCTCTCCGGGCGTGTTACTTTCCAGTGAGATGTCGCACCGGTCATTGACCGCTTCTTTGAAGTTCTGTCGGCATCCGATGTACCGTTCGGTCGTTTGCACCGACGCATAAAACCCAGGAGAAACTGAATTTGCTCAAGTTCGCCTCCCGCGGTGTGGCATAGGCGAGCGCAAGTGCGCCGAAGATCGTGAGGTGCCACACGATCAAAGCCGACTCGCTTCGTAGGTTGTCACTCCAGCATCCTGCCGGACACGACTCTTCGAAACTCGTCTGAATACCTTACCTCCACCCACTCCTGACTCACGGAGCCAATCATCTAGCAGCGCTTTACACCAAGCTGGCACGGCAGTTCTGGGCGAATGAACCTTCTCAGCGTGGAATTCGAACCCGGTTAAGAAAGGTACCTAGGGTTTTTGATCTGAACGTCCTTTATCCACTAGTTTCCAGACCGCAATGGAGAGGCCGCTTCCGGGAGTTTACGGTGTAGTCGCGAAGTGAACTGCATTGGCCGCGGTAGAACTACCACCTATGTAAACGGTGTATTCGGCTGGCTCGACGATCTGCTGGGCCCCGGCGTTGTAAATGGAAAGTTCGTCAAAGCCAAGTGGGAATTGAACCGTCTGGCTCTGGCCTGGATCAAGAGTAATGCGAGCAAAACCTTTGAGATTGCGTACAGGTTGCTCGGTGCTGGCGCCTCGAATATTGACGTAACACTGGACGACCTCGGTGGCATGGCGGGCCCCCGTATTGGTGACCGTCGCGCTCGCGATCATGGGCTGGGTCTTATGATCGCGCATGAGCGCAGCTGAGCTTATGGTTTGCATCGAAAGCGAAACACCGGAATAGCCAAACGTCGAATAGGAAAGACCGTGCCCGAAAGGAAAAAGCGCATCATTGGGAACGTCGAGGTAGCGCGAGACGTACTTCCTCTCGACATAGCCGGGATGTGCCGGGTCAGCGTATTGGATAGGGCGACCTGTGGGGAGCTGGTTGTAATACAACGGCTCCTGCCCCACCGCGCGGGGGAAGCTCATGGTGAGTTTGCCGCTGGGAGCGACGTCGCCGAAGAGGGTGTCTGCGATGGCGGGACCAGCCTCGACGCCAGGGTACCAGACCTCCATGATGGCGGGGACATGCAGTGCGGCCCAGCCGAGAACGAGTGGGCGGCCGGAAAAGATAAGCAGCACGACAGGCTTGCCAGTAGCAACAACGGCCTCAAGTAATTGCTGCTGATTACCGGGCAGATCGAGATGTGCGCGCGATGCGGCTTCGCCGCTCATATCACTCGACTCGCCGAGAGCTAGAATCGCGACTTCGGAGCTTTGCGCGGCGGCAACCGCCGCGGCGAAGCCGGAGTTCGAGGTGCCGGAGATCTCGGTTCCTTCAGCATAAGTTAGCGTCGCGCCGCTTTGCTGGGCTCGTTCCGCCATGGTCGCGCGCAACGTTCGCACATCATTGAAATTGTTCGCGCCCGACCAGGCTCCGACCATGTCGCTGGCATCGTCGGCAAGCGGGCCGATGAGGGCAATCTTCTTCGTGTTCTTCGTGAGAGGCAGGAGGTTATCCCCGTTCACCGGATTGTTCTGCAGCAGGACGAAGGACTCCTCGGCCGCCCGGCGGACAAGTGGACGATGTTCGGCAACGGCCCCGGTTACCTCTGGCCCCTCAGTGAACGGATGATCGAAGAGACCCAGAGCGAACTTGACACGCAGAACCCGTGCGGACGGCCTCGTCAATGACAGCCATGGACACACGACCGGACTTGACCAGCGCGGGCAGCTCGGCGTCGTAGTAGTGAGACATCATGTCGATGTCAACGCCGGCATTCAGGGCTTTCTCGCTGGCCATGGCGGGATCGAGCGCAATGCCATGATGTGTCAGCTCCATGACGGCGGTGTAGTCGGAGACAACGAGACCGTCGAAGCCCCACTGGTCGCGCAGGATAGTTTGCAGCAGAAACGGGTTGGCGCTCGCGGGTACGCCATTGAGCGAGTTGAAGGCGGACATGATAGTGGCGGCGCCGGCCTCGACAGCTGCGTGATAGGGCGGCAGGTAGACCTGACGCAACAGTAGTTCGCTCATGTCGGTGGTGTTGTATTCGCGACCGGCCTCGGCTGCGCCGTAAGCAGCAAAGTGCTTGACGGAGGCGGCTACCGAGCCGGGCGCGGAAAGGCTGTCGCCCTGATAGCCGCGGATATAGGCACGGGCGATGGCGGAGCCTAGGTAGGGATCTTCACCCGCACCCTCCGTGCAGCGACCCCAGCGAGCGTCGCGCGCGATGTCCACCATCGGTGAATAGAACCAGTCGATGCCGGCAGTCCGCGCCTCAATCGCGGCCATGTGCGCGAGGTCAGTGACCAGGCCGGGATCCCAACTGGACGCGGTGCCGAGCGGCACGGGAAAGATGGTGCGGAAGCCGTGAATGACGTCGGCACCGAAGAGCAACGGAATGTGCAGGCGTGTATTGTCAACGGCGGCGTGCTGAAAGTGGTTGGTGAGGTCCTGCCCGACGGTATTCAGCATGGAGCCGAACTCACCCTTTTGCGCGAGGACATAACTGTCCACACCGCCTGGGCCGGGAGGATTAACGTTGAGCGCGGCCGTGGAGGGGCCGGAGGGTTTTGCGGGGTGCGCTTCGGTGGCGCTGTACTGGACCAACTGCCCTATCTTCTCGTCGAGCGTCATTTGCTTGAGCAGCGCATCGACCATCTGCTCGATCCGCGGGCTGGCGAGTTGCGCGTTGGAAGGTGCAACGCGGGACGTCTGCGCGACAGCCGGAAGGAATACAAAGCCGAGAGAGAGACCGGCGAGCAGGGTGAATCGACAGTGGGTCATACGGAAGTCCTCAAAGCTACTCTACCGCCGTCCCCGGCTCTCTGTTTTGGATTGAGGTCACTGGCGGCCCACAAAAGGCGTCTGCGGAAAGATGGGCCTGAAGGTAGTTGCGCCCCGACGGAACTCCCCATTTACAAAGATGAACTCCTGGGCGCAGCGCGCGACAAATTCCGTCGCAGCTCAGATTGTGCTGCTGTAAAACGGCCACGCTGCTTACCAGAGTTATCGGGCAGGCCTTGTTTCTTAACTCGATAAACTTCATTATCACGTTTCTACAATGCAGGCAGGATCATGAAGTCAGGCAGATCACCAATCACATGAAAGCCTTGAAGCGGAGCAGTATGAGCGACCTCGCCGAGGTGCCCCCTGAGCTCGAAGGGCTAACGTCACCACGCTGATGTCATTTCGCGGCAATCATGATGTCTCTTGCGCTGGCGACGCGCGTCAGAATCCACGATCCTTGGCATGCCGCCATTCCTGCATTTAGTCTTCTTGCGCTAATTCTTTATATCTTTGTTGCTGCTCTCTGAGATCAAGAATAGTTATGGAATGTTCATGGGGATTCGGTTAGAGCGTTCGAGAGCCGGCCGAGCGCGGTATAGATTCATAAACATCAAAAGTGATTTTCCACGTAGCACCGGTTTCCTACCCCGGACTTCCCTTCCCGCTCACTATTTCGATCCCCTCGCGCTGCCGTTTGCGAATAAGCGCTCAAACTGAGCGAGTGCTCCCGTGACACCCAAACGAAGATTCGACATCAGAGAATCTTCGCCGGTGAACCCATTCTGAATCTCATCAAGCGAAGTTAGGGAAAAGCTGCAGTCAACTCACCCGGGCTACGGAGACCGCCTGGGAGAGCGGAAGGCTGAGGAGCACTTCGCTCTTGCTCCTACCGATGCGAACGCGGAGCGGGCCGTCGAAGGGGAGTTGTTCCAGGACGGTAAGGACGGTGCCCGGCCTGATTCCCTGGGCAGCGAGGTGGCGGAGCATCTCCGGATCCTGGTCTGAAACGCTGACTACCTTGGCGCGCTGGAAGGGTGAAAGCTGCTGCACCGTCGTCTGCTCGACCTGGGGCATGGAGCCGTCGAGTGCAGGGATGACGTGGCCGTGGGGATCGAATTGCGGATGGCCGAGCTTGGCGGCGATGCGTGCCTCGAATTTCTCCGAGATGAAGTGCTCCAGCCGTTCGGCTTCAGGGTGCACCTCGTCCCATTCGTAGCCGAGAACGTCATGGAGAAAGGTCTCTAGCAGGCGATGGTGGCGCACAATCTCGCGCGCCCTCGTCTTTCCACCTTCGGCTAGCTGGACGCCGTGATGCTTCTGATAGCTGACGAGGGGCGGGCTGACGGCCGCGAGCTTCTGGAGCATGTTGGTGACGGACGCTGTCGAGATTCGAAGATGGCCGGCTATTTCATGGCTGGCCACCTTCCGCTCCTCCGGGCCGCTTAACCAAAATATCGCCTTCAAATAATCGTCGACGGCTTCGCTGCTGTGGGTCGCTTGCCGCCCTGATGGGCGGGTTGATGACGGGATGGTCTTTTCGGTTCTTGTCATGATGCTGATTTCAGTTTAGTGTAGCAATGTATAAGAGATTAGCTATGACTAATTTATGTATTAGCCACTGGGGAGCAGCGCGTCGATTGTCGGGGCTCGTGCTGTTCGCAACGTTCTGCGTGCTGCCCTCGACCACTGGTCTATTGGCGCAGAGCGGAACCTCCAGCGCCCTTTCTGGCGTGGTTAGTGACAATAGCGGAGCCGTCATTCCCGCCGCGACCGTTTCCGCGGTCGAGATCGAGACCAAGGCCACGCGGAACGCGCAGACAAACGCGCACGGCGCGTTCCTTTTCTTGCAGATCAATCCGGGAACATATGAAGTCTCGGTAAAGGCCGACGGCTTCGCGGCGCAGAGGTCGCGGCCCACGGTCGTGCCGGTTGGACGGACGGTCTCTCTGAACTTCACGTTGCAGGTGTCGTCAAGTTCGCAGACGGTGACAGTCGAGGCTCGGCAAGGGCTTGCTGAGCCTGGACAATCCGAACACGACGACAACGCTGGATTCGAAATCGATCAAGAGCCTGCCAAATCCTGGCCAGGATCTCACGTACATTGCACAGTTCGCACAGGGTGCGCTGATGAACACAGCGGGTTCGTCGAATGACGCGAAGGCCGCCGGTGGCTATGGCAATGTCGAGTTCAACGGGCTGCCCGCGACTTCGAACGGATACATCCTCGACGGCTACGACACCAACGACCCCTGGCTTGGCCTGAATATTGGGCTTTCGACGAACCTGGTGATCGGCCTCGATGCGGTGCAGGAGGCGACGGTCAATACCAACTCCTTCGCGGTCGACCAGGGACGATATGGGGCTTCGCAGGTGAACTATTTCACCAAGTCGGGGACGAACCAATTTCATGGGGACGCCTACGAGGTGTGGAACGGATCGCTGTTGAATGCGGAGAACTATTTCCTGCATGCGAATGACACGCCCGGGAACATCGCGCACAAGCCGCGCTCGACAGTAAACGAGTTTGGCGTAAGCGTTGGCGGACCGATCCGCAAGGACAAGCTGTTTTTCTTCGCGCACTATGAGGGGATTCGCATCGCGCTGCCGATTGTCTCCCAGACCGTCGTTCCGTCGCCCGGTCTATCAGCAATATGTGCTCGATCAACTGCCGCTGGGAGGGACCGACCCATTCAATGGAACCGTCTTGCCGGCGCAGCCGGGCGAGGTTGGGTTCTACCGGTCGATGTTCCAGCTTTACAACAATGCGGCGGGGACGCCGCTGACGGTGGCGTCGTGTCCGCTGGATGCGAGCGGTACGCTGCTGCCGGGCACGGGGACGGGAGCGCTATTGAATGGGAGTGGCTGCGCGAACCAGCGGCAGGAGTCGCTCAACAACAGCGACCACGAAGACCTGATCGTGCTCAAGATCGACCAGACCATCAACGCGAAGGACAGTATCTGGTATCGCTTCCAGCAGGACACTGGTCTGCAGGCTGCGTATACCGATCCCATCAATCCGATCTTCAACTCGTTTTCGCCGCAGCCGCAGCGCACGCTGGTGCTTGGGTATACGCACCTCTTCAGTCCGACGCTGGTGAACCAGTTCAACCCGGGCGCGAGCTGGTATGCCAGCATCTTTGAGCCGAATAATTTTGCCCAGGTGCAGCAGACCTTCCCGATCGTGCTTGCGGGAGGCAGCGCGAACGCACCGTTCACGACGATTGGCGGCAATGACAATACCTATCCGCAGGGGCGGAAGGTTACGCAATGGCAGATCAACGACAACCTGATATGGACACGCGAACGGCACACGTTGAAGTTTGGAGTGAACACGCGCAGAGTCGATGTGAGCGATTACGATCTGGGGCAAGGCACGGTGCCGACGGTCATCTATAACGACCTGGCGCAGTTCACTTATGGCGCGGCCTATACGGCGAGCCGCACGTTTCCGATTACGTTGAAAGAGCGGGTCGCCAATGGGGACCTCGACCTTTATGCGATGGACACATTCAAGGCTGACCCAGCGGCTTACGCTGACAGGCGGCGTTCGCGCAACGTGGAACACGAATCCGGTGAATGAACAGCGGCTCTTTGCCCGCCCGGCGGGTTCGTTTCTTGACATGTCACATGAGGTGAACCAGCCGCTCGACCAGGTGATTGAGACCAGCGTCAAACGGGCGTTTCCGGCTACGCCGTTGTTTATCTGGCAGCCGAGGGTTTCCTTCGCCTATCAGTTCGCGCCAACGACCGTGATTCATGCGGGGTTTGGGGTCTTCAACGACATTATTCCTTCGCAGATCTCAGACCTGGCCGCGACGAATCCGCCTTACTCGCCTACGTTTGTCGGCGGCCTGGGTGGGCAGGTGGGCGGCATCGGCGTCGCTCCGGGTGTTCCGGATAGCGCGGTCGACGCGACTGCGACGGCCAATCTGGGGTTTCAGTGCACCTTCAGCGCGAGCGCGTCCTCCATGCGCAGGTATCGCGCCCGGGCGCGCCGACTTGTCCGCTGGCCGTAAACATGAATACCTTTCCGAGCGGGACGCTGAAGACCCCTTACTACTACCAGTACACGCTGGGCGTCGAGCACCAGGTTGGCGCGCGGGGCGCGCTGCGGGTGACTACGTGGGAACGCGTGGCCTGCATGAGCCTTTCCTTGTACAGCTCAATGGCTATCAGACGGTATGCGACGGCTGCTTTGCGCCGTTTCCTTATAAGCAACCGCTCGACCAGAGCTTTGCCAGCGTGGATGAGTTCCGCACCGACGCCAACAGCATTTATTCAGGGCTGCAAACCAATTTCACCGAACAACTCACCGGTAAACTCGCTGGACTGATGGTGCGCGCAAACTACACGTTGAGCCACTGTCTCGATGAGGTTTCGAACGGCGGCCTGCTCCCGTTTTCGAGCGAAGGCGTGTTATCGCCGCTGCCTGGCGAACTCAGCAGGCAATATGGCGACTGCGACTACGACGTGCGCCATAACCTTTCGGCGTTGGGCCTGTATCAGGTGCCGTTCCATTCAACCAATCGAGTGCTTCGGCAGCTGCTGGGAGGGTGGTCGTTTTCGGAGACGCTGTTCCTGCATAGCGGTCTTCCATTCACGGTGCTGAGCCAATCGTATACCGCTGGGAACAACGGAGTCTTTCAAGGGAGCGGACCGCAGTTTGCCAACCGGGTCGCGGGAGTTCCGGTCTATCGCAAGACGCCCTACGATGGCGTGACGGCGATAGGCACGAAGCAATGGCTGAATCCGGCGGCGTTCATATCGGCTGTGGACCCGACGACCGGGGGCTGCACCGGAGGCGACTCGCCCGTGAGTTGCCAGTTTGGAAATGCGGGACGAAACACCGTTCGTGGGCCGCATTTCACCTATTCTGATATCTACATCACCAAGAACTTTCATGTGACCGAGCGGGTGACGTTTCGCTTCGATACGCAGATGTTCAATGCCTTTAATCACCCGAACTTCGCGCTGCCCAGTTCTGTCGAAGCAGGAGTGCCGGGCGTCTTCATTCCGGCGCGGTTTGGGACCCTGCAGAGCACCATTTCACCGCCGACCGGTCTTCTTGGTGTTGGGTTGGGCGGTGATAGCTCACCGCGTATGATCGCGTTCCAGGGAAGAATTGAATTTTGATCGCCGATGGCAACGCAGGCTCCCGATTCGAACAATATCGCCTCACCCGCATCGGAATAATTCAGCGTCCCTTCAACTAGCGACAACATGCGTGGGTGTTGAAAAACTCGGTACGCATTAGCTGATTTGGATGAGATCCGTGTGGCGATCCGGAGGTTTTAGCAGCATAGTTTGAGCATGCTGTTGCGGATGGCCATGGTCGGAGGATGATCGCTCATGATGGGTCAGCACGCGCGCTCGGAATCGCTGTTCTACTACTTCCGATTGGAAGATCAGGTTCCAGAGAACCATCTCTTGCGGCTGATCGATACAGCACATCGACTTTGGCTTCGTGCGCGAGCAGCTAAAGACCAGCTATAGCGACACTGGCCGTCCGTCGATCGACCCGGAGCTGTTGCTTCGTATTGTGCTGATTGGCTATTTGTACGGCATCAGCAGCGAGCGCAAGCTGGTTGAGGAACTGCGGATGCATCTGGCGTGGCGCTGGTTCACAGGTCTGGGTTTCGACCAGGAGATTCCGCATCACTCCACATTTTCGAAAAACCGCCACGGACGCTTTCAGGAATCGAAGTTGTTCGAGCAGTTGTTCGAGCGAATCGTGGCCCAGTGCCTGAAAGTTGGCCTGGTGCGCGGAGACAAGTTATCGGTCGACGGAACCTTCGTTGAGGCCAATGCATGCAAGGAGAGCCGCATCCCGCGAGAACAGCTGACAGAAGCTGCGCAGGTCAATCGAACGGTGCGCGAATACCTCGCTGAACTGGAGGCGCAGAATCCAGTGGAGGAGCCGACCCATAGCCAGGACAAGGTGTCCACCACCGATCCGGACTCCACGTATGCGACAAAAGGCGGCACGCCGGCGCGGATGGGGTACTACAACAACTACCTTGTTGATAACCACAGCTGCATCATCGTGGGTGTGCAGGCAACGGGCGCTCGGCTGAGCGAAGAGTCTCGAGCCGCGGAGGACATGATCGCTCGCTTCGCCGAATGGCAAGGCAGGAAACCGCACTCCCTCGCTGCCGATGCGAGCTATGGCAATGGTGAGTTGTTGCAGTGGCTGATGGATCGGGAGATCACGCCGTACATGCCGACGAGGGATGCTGTCGCTCGCACGCGCAGTCCGTTCTTCGGTCCGGATCGCTTTACTTATTTGCCTGACAGCAATAGCTACCTGTGCCCAGCAGGCCAGCAGCTAAACTACGGCGGTCGCAATGACAGGAATCGCACCTTCGGCTACATCGGAACTCGCAAGAAGTGTGGCCCGTGCCCACTGAAGCCGCAGTGCACCACGGGAGCGTTTCGGTTCCTTGCTATCCACATGAACGAGGCAGCCCGGCAAAGAGCGCGCGATCTCTGGACAACACCGGAGTTCGAGCATGCACAACGACAACGGAAGAAGGTTGAGGCGCTGTTCGCAGAACTGAAGAGCCCCATCGGCCTCCGTCGCCTGCGTCTGCGCAGGTTGAAGTTCGTTCAGGAGCAGTTCTTCCTGGCCGCCACTGCCCAGAACATCAGACGACTGGTCCGATTCCTGAGTGGATCACGAACACCTCCAATATCCGCAACTGCTTGAACACAGGCAGCCGCAGAAGTGTCGACCTTAAACGCGGCAAAGTCGTCGACTTTTTCAACACCCACATGCCAATGCACTCATCGAACCGCGCGGCGCGCGATCCGAGAAGCAGCAGCAAGCGCTGGGCGTAGGGCTCGCCGATAGCGCACGATTTTGACGTTTGTGTAATGACCCTATGTGCTATCGAGAACGGTTTATCAGTAATCCGGGCCGCGGAGTTACCGAGCTCGTGAGTTTCTGGGTCTAAACATTAGCGCGAACCGACTTCAATTCGGAGGTCAATCAACCATTTGACTCGTCGGTGATGCGTCCGCTGTCTGTCGTTATCTCAAATTTGCCAATCCGCCTGAGGAAAAGGTCGAGTGCGCCTCCCTGTAGCACAACCGAGAATACGACGACGAGATAGGTCGTGGCGAGAATCCACGTATGGCTATGGATGCCCGGTACAGAGAGTGCGAGCGCGATCGATAGACCACCTCGCAACCCGCCCCAGCTGAGTGTGAGGAGGGAGGATTTATGACCGGGTTGAAGTAAGCTAACCATGCCAAGAACGAGCATCACGACCAGAATACGGACGACGATGACGGAGAGAATCGCGAACCCGCCTGACTCAAAGGTTCGCCGCGTGAACGGGATGACAAGTACCTCAAATCCCAATAGGACGAAGAGAACCGCGTTCTGAACCTCATCAATGACGCGCCAGAACCGGTCGATGGAATCGTGAGATATCTCGACATGCAGATGGTTCATGTTGAAACGGCGTAGTGCAAGACCAGCCGCAACGGCTTCCAGCGGCGCCGAAACTCGAAGAGCCTCCGCGAGGGCATAGCCTCCCAGGGCGAGCGAGAGGGTAAGCAGTATCTCAATCTGGTAGGCCTCGACCCGCCGCATGAGTTCGGAGGCGATCCAGGCGAGAGCGACCCCTAACATGAGCCCACCGCTGGATTTGAAGAACAAGAGCGTACCGATATGACTAAGAGAAGGCGCTTGACCCCGTGACGCTTCCAGCACCGCGAGAAACAGTACGGCTCCGACGCCGTCATTAAACAACGATTCCCCGGCCAGTTGCGCCTGGATGTTCTTTGGAACGCCTACCCGGTGCAACATTTCCAGCACGGCGACTGGGTCGGTAGGAGAGATGAGTGTGCCAAAGAAGAGGCATTCGATCCACGGGGCTGCGATCCCGAAAAGCGGGAGAGTCCAACGCATGACAAGCGCGATGGTAGCCGTCGCGAGAAGCGTTCCGATAACCGAAAGCAGCCCGACGGCGAGCTTTTCTCGTGAGAGATAGACGAGGTCTAAGAGAAACGCACCTGCGAACAGGAGTAGACCCAACATCCCATGAAGGATTAGATCCTCAAACCGAACACGACCTGCCAAGCTTACTGCCCAAAGATGTAGTCCCGGAAAAGTATGGCTGAACAAGATCATCGTCACGGACGAGATCACGGTGAGGAGCATCGTTCCAATAGTGATGGGAAGGCGAAAGACGCGAACGCTCAACCAGCCAAAGAGTGCTGCTGCGGTGACGATAATGCTGATGTATGCAAGCGTGGTCATGGCTATGCCCTCAGCCTACTTGATTCGAATCAGTCGAGAGCTGCTACTCACAGCGCCGAGACGGAGGGGCTCGCATAGTTGAATCTGGGCAGCGTCCTAATTTGAAATCCACAGCCTCCAGAATTGATCACACCCGGATCGATTTGAAACGGGCCCACCACTCCCGGAAGAACTTCGCCAGAAGGCAACCTCTCGTCAGGACTTCTTGAGCTCGTGAAGCCGAATTTCACCTGAACCATTCGTTGTCAGAGGCGGGGGATACGAACTTACACCGGCGGGAATCCGCGCTTCTACTGGCCCGACGAAGGCCTACGGTTTTGAAGTTGCCGTAATGGTAATGGGCCGCAATCGTATTGTTGTGATCGTTCGGATGGATCGCTCGCCGTCCCAGAGCTCAGTTCCCTGCATTTGCAGCTTCTCCAAATGTCTCACAGAAATATTCGACACCGGCACTCCGTGAGTTCTGGTGTCCGACAGGAGAGCGGTCTAACCCGCTTCAACGAGTTCCTAAATGGCTATCAAAGAATTTGGTCATTATGTCGAACGCCTCCTTCGACTCGGGCACGTCTGGATCATAGAAGAATCCATGGAAAAGGCCGTCCCACACATGTAGTTCCGTGTGAACTCCAAACCCGGTAAGGACAACATCGGTGTGGATGGCAGAGCTCATTGCAAAGTCTCGTGTCGCTGTAATAATCAGAGTCGGTGGGAATTTGGCGGCGATCTCCTTGGAGTTGATTGGCGCCACGAGCGGGTCTTTAGGATCTGTTTCGCTCAAATAGGTAAGCGGCGTTCGCGTCGACGGGGTGGCGGGAGGCAGCTTTGCCTCTCCCAACGGATAAGCGGTGTAAGAAGCATCGCCTCCGAACCCTCCAGCCGAGGCGCAGTAAATTCCAGCGGCTCCCGGTGTCGGAAGATTGTGCGTCTGGAACCATGCCAGAGACATGGCCGTGAGCATGCCTCCCGCCGAGCACCCATAGATGCCAACATTGGCAGCTTTATGTGTCTTCAGTACTTCTCGATAGACGCTGGCAACATCCTCACTGGCAGCCGGGAACTTGTTGGCTGGCCCCTCGCGATAATCCACGGTGATCACTTGAATTTTCATGAGCGACGAGATTGGGATGGATTCCAGATCAGCGCATCCCGGCCAACAACCTGAGAAGCCTCCTCCGTGGAGATTGATCAGCACGCGATGTTTGTTTCTCGGCGAAACTCCATCAGGTGGGAGATAGGAAACCACGTGCACGCCGCCAAGTTGCTCGTCCGTTTTCTTAAGAGGAAACAGAACCTTGTCGCGTTCGAGCATCGACTTCATGAGACGAGGGAACCCCGCTTGCTGCATCTGGATCAGGTGCTCAGCCACGTAGGATTTCGCCTGGTCACTGAGGAATGAAGAAGGCGGAACCTGCTGGGCAGGAACCTCGACCGTGCCGTTCGGTTGGATCACGACCGCTTCCTTTGGCGACTGTGTCTGAGCCGAAGAGGCGGGGTTGATGGTCATCAGAAATATGGTAGAGGCTAGGAACTGAAGCAGGGCGCTTCGTAAGTGCATTATGGAGGACCTCCAAGTTGCAATCGTCATTCTCTTCATCCGAGCGTCGTTCCAACGGCAATCAGGTCACGGCTTCATTGTGTGAGTTCAGAATGCCTTTTTCCACCAGCAGGGGATTTAGTCAACTTCTGCAACCAATGCTCCATACGGCGGAAGCGTGAGGGTGTCCGGGAGCACTTCACTTGGAATATCTGGTGCAAAGTTAGCCTTTAATATCTGTACCCTTTTGCCAGAGAGCGAACCCATTTTCGTCTCTTGCGCACCTCCGCTGAAGTTAGTAAGCACCACGACCTGCTTACCGCCCGCGGCACGCGTATATGCAACGACACTTTCGTTCCCGGAGGCGAACAGGTTCTGATTGCCGTCGCGGAGTATAGGATTGGTGCGCCGAAGTTCGATGAGGGCCTTATGCCAGGCGAGAAGAGAACCAGGGTCGCTCGTCTCGACCTCTACATTCACGGTCTTGAAGTCAGGCGAAACAGGCAGCCATGTCTTGTCAGCGGTGGAGAAGCCGGCGTTCTTTCCGGGAGTCCACTGCATCGGTGTGCGTTCCGCATCGCGACGACGATTCGGTTCAGTAGGGGCCGTATCGGTGGCCATCCCGATCTCATCACCATAGTAAATAAGTGCTACAGCCCTCGAAGTCAGGAGGATGGTCTCAAGCATTTTCTGAATTTGTTTGCAGTCCGCTCCGGGAACAGCGCCGTTGCTTTCCTTGCAATAGCGGTCCAATCGGCTATTGTCGTGATTGTCATAAACAAGAAGCGGCAGTGACCCGTGGATACCAGTTTGCGCCTCATTGAGGCGCAAACGCCAAGTGGATGCATTGAGCGTGCTACGAACGCCTACCTGTGTGTCCATGGGCAGCTGTAGCTCATCCTTGGTGGCGCCCCCGTACCACTTATCCAATGCCATTACATCTGGCAGGTAGGTCTCGCCGATGAGAACCCGGTCATCGGGATAACTGTCGATCATGGTCCGCATGCGCTGGATAATCTCATGAATTTCCGGCAGGTTCGAGGTCTTGCCGCCAGTAGTCATGGGAGTGCCAACTCGATCGTGCATGATTTCGCCCTTCGGGTCCCGGCGGTATTCTTCGTCACCGAGAGCGGGGTCTTCCAGCAGCGTGTCAACTGCGTCGAGGCGAAATCCGGCGATACCTCGGTCGAGCCAGAAGCGCATTTGATCGAACATTGCCTTTTCCACCACCGGATTTCGCCAATTCAGATCGGGCTGTTGAGCGTAAAAACGGTGGTAGTAGTACTGGCCCGTAGTCGGGTCGAGCGTCCATGCGGATCCGCCGAATACGCTGTGCCAGTTATTGGGAGGACCCATCTTTCCGTCTGGGCCTACTTTGCCGTCGCGCCATATATACCAGTCTCTTTTTGGGTTGGTCTTGTTGCTGCGGGACTCAATAAACCACGAATGCTGGTCACTTGTATGGTTGACCACCATATCCAGCAGAATACGCACGTGACGCTTGTTCCCCTCCTTGATCAACTGGTCCATGTCGGCCAGCGTACCGAATTGAGGATCGATTGCATCGTAATCGGAGACGTCGTAGCCGAAGTCTACGAGAGGCGACGGAAAACACGGGGCAATCCAAATGGCATCGACACCGAGGGAATGAAGATAGTCCAGACGAGAGGTGATGCCGTTAAGATCTCCCACGCCGTCGCCATTTGAGTCCTGAAAGCTGCGTGGATAAATCTCATAGAAGAGCGCACGCTTCCACCATGGGTCGACAGATGCGTTGTGTGCCGGGCTTTGAGCCAGGGATGAAAAGGGAATAGATAAAGACATAAGAACGAAAATGAAGAAAAGGCGGGGGATCACAGCGTCTCCTTGTGAACAGAAAGTTTGGCATGGCAGGATCTCAGTCGCGTCGCCTGCTAAAGTCGATTTTGCAGGATAGCAACGATCATAAAAAGTCATTAGGGGGGAACACAATGGAGTGCGAGTGTGGCTGTGGTCAGGATGCGATCAAAGGATTGTTTAAGCCAGGAAAGGATCAAAAACTCCGTTGCTGCCGTCGAGCTGGATCAACTCGCCGTAACGCTCGCGCCGCAACCGGGGCTGATGGAACGAGCGCCGCTGCCTGCGCGACAGCCGCAGGCCCTCCTCAATCATCCATTTGCGGAGAGTCTCCCGTGAGAGCTTCAGCTCATCCTTTTCAAGCAGCATCTCGCTCGCCAGAGTCGGCCCGAAGTCAGCGTACTTGGACCGGACAATCGCCATCGCGTACTCACGAACACCGGCGATCAGGTGGTTGTTCGAGGCGCGGCCGCGAGCCTTGTGGATGAGCGCCGAGCCTCCGCTATCGCGATACGCAGTCAACAATCTTCGTGTCTGCCGGGTGCTGATCCCCAGCACCGCCGCCGCTAATCGCTCAGTCCGTTTCTTCGCTACAACCTCGGAAAGCACCTCGATACACTGTAGCTCGCGTCCGCTCATCGTGATCAAATCCAATCTCCGCCTCCCGAATCACACCTCGGAAGGGTAGGCTGGACATTTCAACTTTGCAGAGAGCGGACATTTCTACTTTGCGGCTACAGATTTAGTTTACGTAAGATAGTTATCGGACGTAAGTGCTTTAGAATCTGTTGTTTGCGAGATTCATAAATGGTAGCATCAGTCGAGGTGAAGCTTGTGTCTTCACACTGTGGTATCACGCAGCGGCCTAGTATTGCTGCATGTTCATCGTGGACGATAAGCTGCCGGACGACGTGCTTCGAAAGCAATACTCCGACAGGCGTCATGCGCTCTGTTGTCTGGATTGCGGCTACGAGGCGGGATTCGATCCATCGCTTCAAGGCTCTATCGGCCGTCCTCTTTACGAGCTGCTGAAGCACAATTGTCCAACGTCTGAAGACTAAGCGGACCTCAGTGGCGGCGCGAACGGTAGGCTAAAGTGAAGTCATGTGTGGCCGCTACTACCGGCAATCGGACAAACAAAAGATCGCGGAGACCTTCCACGTTGCTAGGTGGGCGCCGGATGTTCATCTGGCGCCGGATTACAACATCGCGCCGTCGACTTTTCAGCCGATCATCCGATCGAGCCCTGAAGATGGCGAGCGCGAGGTCGTGCTGATGCGCTGGGGTCTCATTCCTGAAAAAATAGCTGATCCCGATTCCTTCAAGACCTTCTCGACCACCAACGCTCGCGCCGAAACGATTCTCGAAAAGCCCATTTGGAAGGGGCCGTTTCAGCACAGCCGTTGTCTAGTGCTACTCGACGGATTTTACGAATGGCTGCAAAGGCCCAGTCTTCCGCAGCCGCCTCCGATCGAGCCTGGCGAGCGTGGTTTGTTCGGGGATATTGCAGCTCCAGCGAAACCCGCTGCAAAACCGAAGGCTGGCTCAAGACCGGTGTACAAGTTCGAGATGCCGGACGGCGCTCCCTACGCACTCGCGGGATTGTTCTCCGAGTGGCGGCCGCGCCGAGGTGATTCTCGCCCTCCGCTGGACACCTTCTCAATCGTGACGACAGAGGCAAACGAAATCACTGAACCTATTCACGACCGTATGCCTGTGATTCTGCATCCGCGGGACTACGATCGCTGGCTCAACGATTCTGACGAAGCACGGCCTCCGATCGACCTTCTTCGACCATATGAATCGGAGGGTATGCGCATGACGCCGGCAAACCGATTGGTTGGCAACGTCCGCAATAACGGCCCAGAGATGTTGAATAGCGCTTGAATTTTTCCAAGTGTCTTCCATCAATCAAGCGCGACCACCTGTTGAACTCGCACGGTTTATCGGCCAAGTGGATTGCAGAGAGATCGGTCGTCGGAAAGCGTCTTATGACGCGTTACTCTGACCAAGCGCCGCGCCACGCTTACTACTGTCGTAGGCGTGCTTCTTTGCTCGCGGCATCCGCACGCCAACACGCACGGTTGATACTTCCTACTGGCCGGCTGTCAGGTGTCGAGTGTCCGGTCACGTCGAAGTATTGTTGCGTGGCTCTCCTGCTGTGAAAGGTGAGACTTTGGAAGAAGTGTAAGGCGCGCAGCGCGATGGAAGGGAGATTCAGTTTTGTTCCGGACCACGCTGGGCCTGCGAAGCGGAAAGGCACACTAAAGCAATTTTTTGGCTGCGACACGATCTTGATCATAAATCCTCCAACAAGACGGCAGGATTCTCATCGAAACGCCATGACCCGATATCTCCTGATATACACCCCGTTCGTTGGGATCGCGAGCAAGCCGGCCGAGAATCTCTACCGGCGCGCTCGGATTTTGCGCAACCCCACGCCGCACACTGCAATCTTCATCACCGGCCAAACATTCAAGTAACTTCGCAGGTGCATTCGCATTGTTTGCCACAGCGTACCGTACGCGGGAATCCTTGTCACTCGCCAAAAGCTCAAGCAATTCACCGGGTGCCCCCCTGTTACCCGCCACTCTCCGCCGTACCTCATCGTCTTCATCCCGTCCTAGACGGGCGAGTAGCTCTACCGACGATGCCGGATTGCCCGCCAATTCAACCCGAACAACTTTTTCTAGTCCTACATTTAATACCTTAGATACCTCTGACATTGAGACAAGCCACCCTCCATCTGGGAATTGCTTGCCGCGTATCGTAGTTGGTACTCTTTCAAATTCGGCAGCGGCCAAACGGGCGAGGATAGCTGTCGGTGTGCTTGGATTTCCTCCTGGGTGTATTTCGGTTAAGCTGCGTTGATGGATGAATGCTCGATGCCGGCTTCGGTTGGTCTCCTGTGGTCTACGACTGGGGAAGGACTCGGCTCCGCACGGTAGAGATCTTCCGTGGAGGAGCACGTTGCGAAATCATACCGGTAACTTCGATCAACTCGCGAACCCTGCGTCTTCCGTTCGGCTCTCGTTCGCAATAGAGAACGAAGTCTATCGCTTCTGCGGTCTCTAATCGGATGAAGCTGTGATCGATATTGGGCCGTGCGCCCAGCGCGAGATTCGAAAGCCTGCTAAGGCGTCCCACGCAGACTTCGCGTGCAGCGTTGTAAGCGTCCCGCCGTGGCCGGTATTCATCGCCTGCAGCAAATCGTTGGCACATTCGTCGCGTATTTCACCGAAGATGATTCGGTCGGGGCGGTGCCGAAGGGCGGCAGCCAGCAAGGCGCTAGGTAGCACGGAAACCAGAGATGACGCGCATGTACTGATAGAGGCATGATCCTTCGGGCAGTCCGCGCAGGCCACCTTCGACCGCCCGGATCTTGGCCTCAAGCTCCTGGTCGGTCAGCCCTTCCTCGTCCACGCCAGTGAGCGAGAAAAGGCAGCCGTACCCACCGGCCTTCATGGCAAAGACCGTCGGGCTCACGAACCGCGCAATGGGAACAATGCTGTTCGCGGCCTTGGCGTCGGTGAACCACTGGTTAGCGTTTGCGCGGGTCATAGTAGCTCTTTTGCGTGAAGCTCAGGCCCCACAGTTGGAACATCTTGGGGTGCTTTCGGACGATCAGCCAGCATGCGCCGGTGATCACGATGAAGATTGCTAGAGACAGCAGATAGAACCGAAGGAGGAGAACCAGGATCGACACAATCACGATGCCCATCCAGATAGGCAGGCTAAGCCCCAGTTTTTCCCGCGGCTTATTGAGCGCCTGATTGATCGGCAATGGCTCTCCTCGCTTGGTCATATGCATGGTTAGGCCACCACTCCGCTGACGTGGGTGACCACCATGGAGAGGGTCTGCCCGGTCAATGAGCTGACCCATTGGGGCGCGAAGCCAATGACGATGCCGGCAAACAGGCCGCCACCGATGGACAGAAATCCTCCGGCAATGTTCCGGCCCATGAACTGGAACACGCCGAAGACGATGCCAATGACGACAGCGATCGCGCCACCGAGCATGCAAGTTTTCTCAACCGTTGACATCGCTGTGGTCACGCCGGTCAGGTCGACCGTTCCTTGGGCGTGGGCCGCGATGGGCGATACAGCCAGGGCGATTAGGAACGGCACAAGAGTGCGTCCGAGAGTTGCCACTCGCTGCTTGGTGAAGGTTTTCGCGGCCGAGGTCGCGAGTCGGGATCTTATTTTCTGGCTCAAGATTGGCTCCTTTTCGTGCGCTATTAGGCGTTAATTGTTTGGCCAGAGCATACGGGTCTATGCATGGGTGCTGGCCCCAAGTTGGAGTCGAAATAACGATGCTTTCCGGGGTGCTTGGTCGTGCTGATTTTCAGTTGTAACGAACAATGGTAATGCTGTCAAGCACTGAGTTTAGTTACCACTGAGTCTTTTTGTGCTCAGTGTCTATTTAGCACCGTAATACAGACGGTAACTATCGAGCATCTCCTTGTACCGAAAAGCACGCGCGAATCGCCTATAAGAAGGCAATTGAATTAAAATCTAGGCGCTTACGGATTGAACAAAAATCCGATCTGCGCCCATTGCTTCGTACTTCCCTTTTTGGGTGTTGCAGGTTGGATGAACGTTCGAGAGGCCGACCTATGGCAGCGCATTGTTTCCCCAGTGAGGTGCAGGATGTATGGCTGTTGAAGTCAAAGTGGACGAATACGAACAGTTCCTGAAAACTCTCGGCGGCCGTATAAAACAGCTGAGGAAAGAACGCGGCCTTTCGCTCAGAGATATGGTTCTGCAGCACGGCTACAACGATTCACAATGGCGAAAATATGAACGCGGGGGCTCCATCAACCTTCAATCCCTTCTGAAGGTCGCTAAGGTATTTGGGATTTCCCTTTCGAAGCTTCTGGATGGCCTGGGAGAGTATCCGGAATCGAGCATTGCCGCGATCGAGCAGAAGCGTTCACCGACGAAGCGGACGAGCGCCACCGGGAAAAGAAGAACTCCTGAGGCATGAATCAGCCGATGCGAGCTCGACCAACGGTTCGCCTGTAATCCTCTCCCTGCATCGTGACCGTGACGCACATCTCGGCTAATCGCGACAGCATTCTCTGCCCTATTCGGTCTCCAAGCGTCTCTTCCTGCAACTGCGTTTTCAGGGGCGTGACTCTCGCCTGCCCTAGAGAAGGTGGTGGTTCGTCAATAAAGTTGGTGGTAATGATCGTTGTTCGCTTCCGGTTGTAACGTGTGTTGAGCACGAGAGAGACCGTATCCCAAACCCAGTCGGTAGGCTTTACGGCACCGAGTTCGTCAAGGACCAGAACCTCGCATTCCAAAACAGGTTCTAGAATCTCCAATTCTGTGATTTGCGATTGCTTGTTGTAGCTGCTCTGGATCTCCTTCAGCAGCTCTCGATAATCGCGGAATACACCCTTAGCGCCTTTATCGACAATCAGTGTTCGCAGAATGGAGGTGGCGAGGTGAGTCTTCCCTACCCCAATTGATCCCGTAAAGAGCAATCCGCTCCCATCGGTGAATGGATATTGCTCGACAAACTTCTTTGCGAAGAGTGCTGCCGATTGGAGGGTTCGGCTTGAGGTGGGGAAAGAGGTATTGAAGTTCTCGAACGTGCAGTGTTGGTACCGTTCCGGAATTCCTGCACCCCTCAAGAGGAATTGCGTTCGCTTCGCTTGCCGGCACTCGCATTCGACAGCGAAACGCGAGCCGTCGCGCTCTACAATTCTCATGCCGTTATCGGCGCAAATGGAGCACCCTTCACTCATCAGCGGCTCTTACTTTCCTTCGAAGATGGCTATTCAGTAGAGCCCAGTAAAGATTTTGTTCTCTTCGAGTGGGTCCAGGCCTCAGAATAGCTGGCCTCACGTGGAGACGCCACTCCCGATCTCCTGAGGCGATCACAGAATCGGCGGTCGCAGGCCTTATCGAGTGGCCTTTGTATGCCGCGTCGTGCCCCAGATGGCGCGCTAATTTGTGATTGCGCGTAGGCGTCGAGCTGCCGAAAAACGGCTAATGCGCCTTCATCCGCGGCTTCTCTTCGGCCCGTCTTCAGCCGCCTCTTGGCGCCATAAATGAAGTGGATCAATCTTCTGCACTACCGTTTGCGACGGACCCGGAACGCAACTGAGAGGACTGAAATCCTTTGCCTTTTTCACTTGGATTGGAGTGCGCCGTAGGCTCGTGCCAGCCAACCTCTCGCTCTGCTTCCACAGAGCGGTAGGGCTTCGAAAATAGAGAGGTTGGCTGGCAAAGTGCCCGATTAAGTGCCGGCGCTCCTGCAATTGGGACGGGTTTTTCACATATTTCTTGACCCGGTCTGCCAGCCGACCTCTCTATTTCATGCCTATTCCACCTAAACTGCATCAAGAACACGTCCAGATAGAGAGGTTGGCTGGCAAAATCGTGGCCAGTCGGCTCGCAGAATTGAGATTTTTCACGGTGATTATTAAGGAATCGGCACATTTGGCCCGTCGTGAGGCTCTAGAGAGGTCCGCTGGCAGGTTTAGAGAGGTACGCTGGCACACATTAGAGACGTGCGGAGGCAAGAATAGAGATGCTCGATGGCAGGGATAGAGAGAGGTCGGCTGGCGGTATTAGAGAGGTGCGCTGGCAAAGATAGTGAGGTGCGCTGGCAAAAAACACTGGCTAAACAATTGATTCTCAATGCTTTGCTCTCAGCTAAAGTACTTAGCTGTCTTTACAGCTGTTGTATTTCCTATAGCATTCAACAAATTAGCAGCGCGGATTCCCTATGCCCAAAACGATTAATGCTAAGAACCACAAGCCGACACCGTTAATGCCAATCTCTGTTGATGTTGATCTTGTACGGTTTGAGAAGAATCTCTTGCAGATTGGGTTTTTCGGCGCAAACGATGCTAGAGATAAGCATCGCACCTCCCGCAGGATAGAGCAGATCGTCTCCAGGAACGGGCATAAGGTTAAGGTGGCAGCCGAGTTTCGTGGCTCTGAGCAGCTCGGTTTGCCGTCTACGACTGACAGAGATAAATTCATCGCCCTGCTCAAGATTGTGAGCGAAGAACGCGTCAAAACAGGGCAGATTTCTAACCCCGTCAGATTCAGCGGCTATCGAATGATTCAAGAATTGGGTCTCTCCCGAAACGGAGAGATTTACGAAGAGATATTGCGTTGGGGAAAGCGGATGACCGATACAACAATTACCTCAGAGCAAGTGGTTTATCGGGCCGCAAAAAAGCTCTATTCGGATGAGGTGCTTCATGTATTCCGATCATTTAAGAGAACTGGAAGCAGCAACCTCGATGGATCCGAAAAGCAAGAGAATTATGAGGTAATTCTTGAAGATTGGCTGTTGGAAAATCTGAATCAGCGATATGTAATTCCTGAGGATTTTAATGCCTATAAGCAGCTCACCCGCCCGACCGCAAAGGGAATTTTTGGGAACCTGCATCTCTGGTTTCACGCGAGTCAAGGGAAGCCTGTTGAGAAGGATTATGCCGAACTCTGCAACCTTCTAAACGTGCAGGCGTATCCTCATCTCTCCAAAATCAAATCGACGATGGGGCTCGCCTTAAGTGAGCTGGTAAATATCAAGTACATCTCAAAATGGGATGTGCAGCCAATGTCGAGCAAAGCCGGGTACAAAATTGTTATGTCTCCAGGCGCCGAATTGCTTCGTGTCCTCCACAATTCCCGATCTGAACAACGCGAAGTGGTCGGCGAGCTCCCTCCCCCTCCCAAGACCCTGAGCAGCGCCGACGAAGAAGCGATCAACCTTCTTATGAAGCACGGCATTGCAGCCGCAAAGGCCAGGCAACTGGCGGAACGGTATAGCTCAGACGTCATCACCGACACCGTTGAACACTTCGAAAATGAGCACAATGCTGGCAAACGGAAACGAGTCGAAAACCCATCCGGTCTCATCATCTGGTCCCTGGAGAATCAGGTGCCTGTGCCGGCAGGTTTCATCAGTAGCCGCCGGAGAGAAGAGTTGCGCCAGGCTCAAGAACGAGAGCGCGCGAAAGAAAATGCTTTGCTTGAGCTTCATGTAACGTACGAGAAGTGGATTGACGGCCGGACCGCCGAGGAACTTGATCGTCAATATCCAGGCCCTGAGCTTCAGCGGAAGCTGGAAGAAATAGTCAAGGGTAAACGTGGGGACCAGTATTTCTCCAGAGTAACTGCCGATCAACGGCTACGATTCGCGCGGCAACTACTGTTGAAGGAAGTCCGTGAGAGCTTGTCGGTCCCCTCTTTTGACGACTGGCGCACGGAAAACACGCAGATCGCGCTGTTTTAACTTCGGAAGCCGATCGAGAGGCTCATCGATCAAGCGAAGGTGCGTGGCTCGTGCGACAAAGCGATATCGCAACTATATCGCAACAATATCGGAGTTGTCGCGGAAATGTCGGTGCGATATTGTTTACGATATCGGTTACCGTTTTCTTTGTTGCTTGCAATATTGCTTGTCGGTGCGATATTGCCGCGATATAGTTGCGATATCGCAATTTTCGAGGTGTTTAGTGCCAGTCATTGCAGTGTCGAACCCCAAAGGGGGAGCGGGGAAGAGCACCTCCACTCTGCTTCTCGCCACCTACCTCGCGCAGAACGGAGCAACAGTATGTGTGCTCGATGCGGACCCGAACCAGCCGATTATGGATTGGAAAACAAATGGCAAATCGGCCAGTACACTTCACGTGATCGGAGGAGTTAAGGAGTCGAACCTCATGGAAATCTTAGAGGGTCAGCCACACCAGTTTATCTTCATTGATTTAGAAGGAACCGCAAGTGTTCTGGTATCGCGGTCGATCGCTTTAGCAGACTTCGTGATAATTCCGGTCCAGGCGAGTGCGGTAGATGTACGCCAAGCCGGCAAAGCAATCAGGGCAGTGAGAGACGAGGAGAAGGTCGCGCAACGGTCCAATTCCAAAAGGAAAATTCCATACAAAGTTTTGATGACTCGCACTCCCGCCCCAGGGGCACCGATCTCGTCGGTTCAACGTCAATTGGAGGCAGAGATCGAAGCGGCGAATATTCCAAAGTTTCGGACAAGTTTGGCGGAAAGGTTGGCATTTAAGGCTCTTTTCGTCGAGAGACTGAGCCTTTCCGAACTACATGACTACAAGGTCGGGAACCTAGAAGCGGCCTACCAGAACGTGCATGATCTGGCGGAAGAACTAGTCGAGACGCTGCGCAGCGTCTAAGGAGGGTCTATATGAACAAGTTCGGTCTGACTGACGATGAAGACGAAGAGACTCTCGGCCAGAGCTTGAGCGAAAAACTGGCGTCTTTCCCACCGGTTGCGCCGCGATCGCCGATCGACTTGATTGCAGTGGATGCTGCCGCGGCTCCCCACGGATTCGTTAGTCGGGAAGCCACGGAAAAGAGGCGGAGACGGCGCGCAGTTCCACTTGAACCAACGCGGCACCTGGCAATTCGGCTTGTTTCAAGCGAATACGATCGGTTCGTAGCCTATGCCGATCGTCATCAACTTACTTATCACGACGCTATTTCTCGTTTGCTCGATTCCTCGTCGGAGTGACTTATGACATCTTCCTAGCGTGCGTTGCTCTTGCGCTCTGCCTCCAGCGCCAGTAGTTCTTTCATCATCAAGGCAACAGCTTCGCGATCAGGATCTTCATCGATTCGCGCCTGTTTTTCGAACAGACGAGCCATTTCGTCGCCATCGTTCTCGATAGCCTGGGCGAGGGCATACATGGTTTGCGCAAGCTCCTCAATTGTGCTGAAAGTGACCTCCAAATGCCCTGTCTGCAGGATAAGGTTTGAGGGAAGGGAAGCGAGAGTCACCGGCTCGGTATTTTTTCGGACTAGCGACCGTATCTTCCGACGGGAAACACTCTGCTTCTGCTGGCGAATAGCCTCCATTGCAGCCGAGGGGTTCTCGGCTGCATGGATCTGATCCAGGAAATGCGCAAGGGCCTCGCGCTCGGCCAAGCGGGAGGTGCCGACCGCAGTCGTCGGCAGGATCTCCAGCAGCTTCTGAGCGGCCCTCGGTTGGAGTTGAAAGAGATTCTCGAGTTCCTTTCGCGTGTAATGAGAGCGAGAGGAATTCTCAACCGAGCGGCGGATTTCGTGAAGACGCGGGAGCCAGGAGAGAGCTCGGGGCATGGCACTCCAGTCAATGCTGGAGCTAGTTTAGGATGATTTTTAGACGAGGGGAATAGCTGCGCGATCGCGCACTAATGGTGAAATTGATTCCTGAGAATAGACCACGACAATGTAGATTGGCGCAATTATCGCACCCGATAATCCCCATTATCGTGCTAGGCTGTTCCCAGATGGACGCAGAACTCGAGATTCAGGCCAGATCGGCAGGGAACCCGGACTCCGAGGCCCGGCTGATCGATCTGGTCCTCAATGGCGTCACCTCCATCCACTCCCGGCGCTCCTACCGGACGGGGCTGACGGCCTTCTTTGGCTGGATCCGGGTCTCGGGGGCAGGGCCGGCGTTCACCAAGGCCCTGGTCCAGCAATACCGGTCGGCGCTCCTGGCCCAGGGCCTTTCCGCCTCGACGGTCAACCTCCGGCTCTCGCCGATCCGCAAGCTCGCCCGCGAGATGGCCGACAATCAACTGCTCGACCCGGCCGTGGCCGCGGCGATCGAGCGCGTGCCTGGCATCGAGAAGCGCGGCAACCGGGCAGGGAACTGGCTGATGAAGGAACAAGCCAACGATCTCCTCAACGCCCCTTCTTCCGGCACCCTGACCGGGCTTCGCGACCGGGCGATCCTGGCCCTGCTGCTCGGCTGCGGACTGCGCCGGGCCGAGTTGCTCCGGATCGACGTAGAAGATCTCGAGCAACGGGAAGGCCGCTGGGTGCTGCCCGACATGGCCGGGAAGGGAAGCCGGATCCGGACCGTGACCGTACCGGCCGGGGTGAAGAGCCCGCATCGACGCCTGGCTCAAGGCAGCCGGCATCGCCGAAGGCCGGCTCTTCCGGCCGGTCACGCAAGGCCGGTGTCCTGGCCGGCGAGGAGATCCGGGACGAGAAGGCGGTCTGGCGCCTGGTCATGCGCTATGCCAAGGCGACCGGCTTGGGGAAGCTGGCGCCGCACGACCTTCGCCGGACTTGCGCGAAACTGTGCAGAAAGGCCGGCGGGGAGCTGGAGCAGATCCAGCTGCTGCTGGGTCACGCCTCGATCCAGACCACGGAGCGGTATCTCGGCACCGAACAGGCCCTGGCCCACGCGGTGAACGATGCGATCGGCCTCGACATGGCGTGATCTGTTTCGATCGAGAATGATCCTCAAGCGCGATCGACTGGTTGGCGCTCCGGGGTTTTGTCTGCTCGCGGCCAGTAGAATCAAGACTGATGAACAACGTTCCTTCACCTCCCCCGGGGAATTAGGGGGTCAGCTCACGCAACGGACTTTTGTGTTCGCTAAGACGAATTCCGCTCACTTCACCCCTTCTTAATCAACAAAGTCGAAGTAGGGGTCACTACACCAAACGTCAAAAATCGTACGCTAAGGAAATTGGATCACTCGTTTGAGGCTGCAAAGGGTCGTAGGGGCCTGAAGGCACCCCTCCTGAGCCGTCCTGTAGCCTGCCAGGTATAGTCTCCTGTCAGGTTTACATGCTCCCAGCCGATGGGGGAGAGGTGGGCTAGGGCTTCGTCGTCGATGGCGATTCCATGTTCGCGCAAAGCGGCGACGGCGCGTTCCAGATACACGGTGTTCCAGAGAATGATGGCGGCGACAATCAGGTTCAGGCCGCTGGCGCGATATCGCTGGTTCTCGAAACTGCGGTCGCGGAGGTCGCCTTGGCGGTTGAAGAAGACGGCACGCGCGAGAGCGTTTCTGGCTTCGCCTTTGTTGAGGCCTACCTGGACACGCCTGCGGAGCTCGGGGTCTTTCATCCACTCCAGCATGAAAAGAGAGCGTTCTATTCGCCCGACTTCGCGGAGCGCCGTGTGGAGGCTGTTCTGGCGGGGGTAGCTGGCGAGCTTGCGGATGATGAGGGAGGCTGTGACTGTGCCGTGCCGGATGGACGCAGCCAATCGCAAAATCTCTTCCCATTGCGTTCGGAGCAGCTTCAGATTGAGCTTGCCGCCGATCAGCGGAGCGAGTGTTGGATGGTCGCGCTCCTTGCCTGGCACATAAAGCCGCTTGTCGGCGAGATCCCGGATGCGTGGCGCGAAGCGAAAGCCCAACAGATGGCAGAGCGCAAAAACATGATCGGTAAAACCAGCCGTGTCGGTGTAATGTTCCTCGATCCGCAGATCGGACTCATGGTAGAGCAGGCCATCGAGGACATGCGTCGCATCGCGGGCATTCGCGGCGATCACCTTCGTATAAAAGGGGGTGTACTGGTCGGAGATATGGGTGTAAAAGAGCACACCTGGCTCGTTGCCATAGCGTAGACTGACCTGCCCGGACTGCTCACCGCGCCCGCTGGCACGGAAGCGCTGGCCGTCAGACGACGATGTTGTACCTTCGCCCCAGTGCTCGGAGAATGGGTGCCGATGATGATGGTTGACCAGTTCGGCAAGAGCCTTCGTGTACGACTCATCCCGGATATGCAGCGATGCAAGCCAGTCGAGCTTCCGGGCAGTAGTGCCAGGACAGGCTTCGGCCATCTTCGAAATTCCGAGATTGATGCCGTCGGCCAGTATGGCGGTGAGCAACAGGAGTTGATCCTTCGCCGGCTCTCCAGTCTTCAAATGAGTGAAGTGCTTGCTGAACCCGGTCCAGCGATCAACTTCGAGGAGCAAGTCAGTGATTTTGATATGTGGGAGCAGAGCGTACGCGCGGCGCATCAGCACGCTCGCCTCTTCGGGCACCGCGTTGGTCAAAGCTGTTATCTTCAGACCGCTCTCGCTGACCGCAGCTTCGGGCAGTTCGCCGCGTGCCGCCAAGCCGTTCACTTCATCCAGTGACTGTTTGAGTAGCGAGATCCTTCCTGCCACATAGGCGTCGCCATTGTGCTCAACCGGCAGTGACAGGCTTTGACTTGCCCGTAGTTCTGCGAAGCGCGAAGGCTCAAGCAGGTACGCATCGAAGTCTTTGAACTGGCGGCTCCCCGTCACCCAGACATCGCCTGAACGAAGACGGTTCTTCAACTCCGTCAGCGCGCACAGTTCGTAGAAACGACGGTCTATGCCATCATCCGTGACCACATACGGGCGCCAGCGCTGGTTGACCCACTCCAGAGGCGCGTTCTGAGGAACCGAGCGGCTCTTGTCCCGATTCATCGCGCGAAGGATGTCGACAACCTCCAGCAGCGGTCGAGCTGCGGGAGCCGCACGAAACTCAAAGATGTCGAGCATGGCAGGCGTGTAACGGCGCATCTGCGGAAAGCCATTCGAGATGAGGCCGAGAAAATCGAAGTCTTCGGGCTGCGACAACTGCTCCGCTTCGGAGACCGTCCGTGCGAAATCAATCCAGGAAACGATCTTCTCGATGGCGGCAAAAGGATCAGCTCCGTCTTCCTTAGCCGCTAGGAGAGCCTGTCCTATGCGGGCGTAAAGGCGTACCTTTTCATTGATGGCTTTGCCCGAGGACTGGAATGCCTCGTCGCGTCTGTGACGGGCTTTATTGAAGATGGAGCCTACAAAACGGTCATGGAGATCAAGGATCTCGTCGGTCAGAGTGGAACTTGCTTCGAGCAGGACCGCAACGAGAGTTCCGTAACGGCGTGGCTCGTCGAACCGGGCGATGTGCTGCGGAGTCGTGGCCGCGCCTTCGCGGGCGAGCTGCAAGAGCCGATTCTGATGGATGAGCTGGCTAAGGTCGGAGCGCAATTCGAGATTGCGAATATGCTGTAGCCGCTCGATATGAAGCAGGATGTTTTGACTGGTTGGTGCGCCTGGCGGCGAACGCAGCCATGTAAAGGTGCTGACTTTACTACCGTCTCGGAGTTTCAAAAGGACGTCGAGTTCACGACGCTGCCCGTCGCTCAAATCAGCCGTGAGAGTCTCAAACAGCAGGCGTTCTGAACGCACGATAACTTCAGCACATAGCCGCTCCAGCACCGCAATTCGCGGTACGACGATGGACCGCCGCCGCAGTTCGTCGATCCCGGCCCGAACTAGGACAGCGCCACGATTGGTTTGCAGGGCCGTCGGCATCAGCCAAACAGAAAGCGAGCGATACTGTCCGATGCCGAACGAGCGCAACCCATAGAGAAGCTGCAACTCAGCAAGATGTTCCCTGCGAGTTTCATCGCGCTCTGCATAGCTTGGCCACGCACCTGCAGAAAGCCCGAGTTGACGTGCCAGGAAGGTAAGAAGTTCTGCAGGCGGGGTCTCATCAGGCAGGAGCGCGCGTCCTGGATACCGGAGGAGTGCTAACTGAACGGCAAGACCCAAGCGATTCTGGGCTCCTCGACGACGCCGAATGAGGCTGAGATCCTGATCGCTCAGAACATAATGCTCAATCAGACCGGCACGATCGAGCGGGACCGCTTCAAAAGCCTCACGCTGCGAGGCTGAGAGAAGTTCACGAAGCGCCATGCGACGGCCTACCTCTTGCCGGCAACTGCAGCGCCGCTTTTGCGTGCAAGCAGTCGGCCAATCGTCGCGGGATGGACATTGAAGAGTCGAGCTGCATCCGCTGCGGTCTTCTTGCCCTGTGTCACCATTTTGAGCACCTCTGTCTGTTGCTGAGGTAGCAGCTTTGGACGGCGACCTCCGATACGGCCCTCGCCACGGGCGGACTCCAATCCCACCCGGGTTCGTTCTCGAAGCATGGCTCGCTCGAATTCTGCGAACGAGCCGATCATCTGCATCATCATTCGGCCTGCCGGGGTCGTGGTGTCGATCGCCTCTGTGAGGCTGCGGAAGCCCGCCTTCGCTTCCTGAATCCGCTCCATGATCGTCAGCACATCTCGCAGGGATCGCGAAAGCCGATCCAGCTTCCAGACGACCAGCACGTCTCCTTTCCGGAGATGATCGAGAAGTCGTTGCAGCTCGGGACGGTTCCAGCGTCCCCCAGTGGCCTTCTCGCGAAAGATTCGCTCACAGCCAGCTGCCTTCAGGGCGGAGGCCTGTGCTGTCGTGTCCTGTTCGTTGGTCGAAACGCGTGCGTAGCCGATGA
>CAWGZE010000008.1:0-45731 GCA_963826855.1 uncultured Acidobacteriaceae bacterium | reverse complement strand
ACATTTGGCCAGTGGATTTAGACGTTCAGGTGCCGCGTGATTTTATCCTTCAGTGTCTTGACGGCGTCAGATCTAATGTCGGCCAGGCGACAATCCCGATTCAAGTCTGTATGATCGATTCTCATCTCCAGCCGCGCATGGCAGCTAGTCTTGATCGCCTAACGATCTCAGCCGGCACCTACCTCGTGCTCCCTGACAACTTTAGCGGGTTCCGCAACAACCTCGGCTTTAGCAAAGTTTTGAGGATTGAGAAAGGTTGGAGCACTCTTTCATGAGCGTTCATCTCGTCAATCCCAGTGACCACTCCTTTGGAACGGCGGTGATTACTCCGCGATGGCTGTTCGTTCTGGCGTCGGCGACGCCGCGAAGTGTGGGCGACCCTATCCTCGTGGACGAATCGATCGAAGTAATCGATCCGGCGACGATCGCGGCCGGCGATATCGTTGGCATCAGCGTGCATTCCGCGAACGTCCTGCGCGGCTATGAGGTTGGAAGGATAGCCAAAGAGCGTGGCGCGACGGTCGTCTATGGCGGCATTCACGCGACCTTGTTTCCCGAGGAGCCGTTCGAGCGCGGGTGCGCCGATTGCGTGGTGAAGGGCGACGGCGACGTGGTCTGGGGGCGAGTGGTCAACGATTGCCTCGCGGGGCGGCAGCAGCGCGTCTACGACGGCGGCAAGATCGAGGGCGAGGAGTTTCTGGCCGCGCGCTGGGACTTAATGGACCCGGCCAAATACATGTGGGCTTCGGTGCAGACGATCCGGGGCTGCCCCAAGCATTGCTCGTTCTGCTCGGTTTGGCGGACCGATGGGCAGAAGCCCAGGCAACGCGCCTATCAGAGCGTGATCGACGAGATCGTCGACCTAAGGCGCAGGGGTTTTCGCTTCATTGCCTTGGCGGACGATAACTTCTATCCGGTGACGTTGACCGACCTTCGCCTGGCGCGACAGCAGAACGATCTCATCAAGCTGGAATCGCTGGAGCGGGTGCGCGGGGAACGCTTCGCCCTGATGGCAGAATTGGCGAAGCTCCCGAAGGATATGGTGTTCTTCACCCAGATCACGATGGAGGCGGCGGAGGACACCGGCTACCTCGATGCGATGAAGAAGGCGAATATCAAAGGCGCGCTGGTGGGCGTGGAGGCAGTGACTCCCGAGGGGTTGAAATCGGTTTTTAAGGACTTCAACTATTCCGGTGAGGCGCTGGCGAGGCAGTTGCAGACTTTCAAAAAGCATGGCGTCCACGTGTTGGGATCTTTCATCTTCGGATTAACGACCGATCAGCCGAGTACCTTCAAAGCGACGGTCGACGTGGCATTGCGGTCGGGTGTGACGTTCGCGCAGTTCGTGATGATGACTCCGTTTCCGGGCACGGTCGACTTCGCGCGCTGGGAGAAAGAGCAGTCGCTGAACCCGACGATGGTCGACGGAACTCCGATTACCCGCTACTGGCTGATTCCGACGCGGATTCGTCCGACGATGTTGACGCCGCATCCTTCGATGAGCGCGGAGGAGATCATGGAGCGGACGCAGGGCGTGTGGGACCGGTTCTATGACTGGAAGTCAGTCTGGACGCGGTCGGCCTGCACCCCAAGTCTGCGGGCGCGGTTGGCATTTGTGCTGCTTTCGAAGCTCTATCGGCAGATGTATGCCGGCACGGGGATTTCAACCGATAGCGCGCGACGCCAGAAGGCGAAGAGTTCGGCACGCTGGATTGCGCGGCAGACGCGGAAGATTTTCCAGGCGAAACCAATGCCAGACTTAGTGGGGCCGATCTGGGAGCCGAAGGCCAAGCCCCGCAACACCGGTCTGGTTTATCTCGGCTGACGCTGTCTAGGCTCGAGTCCAGTCTTCTCAACTCTGACCAGAGAAACCCGCTCGGCGCCCCCACCTATGGACGTTGATGCCGACTATGATGAGCCACAAGGTCAGCGATATCCACCAACCCGGCAATAACAAAAACGGACTTCGAAAAGCTCAGAAATTAGCTCTTGAGTGGGCTGAGAGTTTCTCATGAGGTGCCGCGTGATCTTATCCTTCAGTGTCTTGACGGCGTCAAGATCTAATGTCGGCTAGGCGACAATCACGATTTAAGTCTGTATGATCGATTCTCATCTCCAGCCGCGCATGGCGGCTGAGTCTTGATCGCCTAACGATCTCAGCCGGCACCTAACTCGCGCTCGCTGACAATTTTAGCGGGTTCCGCAACAACCTCGGCTTTGGCAAAATTCTGAGGATTGAGAAAGGTCGGAGCACCTCTTTCATGAGCGTTCATCTCGTCAATCCCAGCGACCACTCCTTTGGAACGGCGGTGATTACTCCGCGATGGCTGTTCGTTCTGGCGTCGGCGACGCCGCGAAGTGTGGGCGACCCTATCCTCGTGGACGAATCGATCGAAGTAATCGATCCGGCGACGATCGCGGTCGGCGATATCGTTGGCATCAGCGTGCATTCCGCGAACGTCCTGCGCGGCTATGAGGTTGGAAGGATAGCCAAAGAGCGCGGCGCGATGGTCGTCTATGGCGGCATTCACGCGACCTTGTTTCCCGAGGAGCCGTTCGAGCGCGGGTGCGCCGATTGCGTGGTGAAGGGCGACGGCGACGTGGTCTGGGGGCGAGTGGTCAACGATTGCCTCGCGGGGCGGCAGCAGCGCGTCTACGACGGCGGCAAGATCGAGGGCGAGGAGTTCCTGGCCGCGCGCTGGGACTTAATGGACCCGGCCAAATACATGTGGGCTTCGGTGCAGACGATCCGGGGCTGCCCCAAGCATTGCTCGTTCTGCTCGGTTTGGCGGACCGATGGGCAGAAACCCAGGCAACGCGCCTATCAGAGCGTGATCGACGAGATCGTCGACCTAAGGCGCAGGGGTTTTCGCTTCATTGCCTTGGCGGACGATAACTTCTATCCGGTGACGTTGACCGACCTTCGCCTGGCGCGACAGCAGAACGATCTCATCAAGCTGGAATCGCTGGAGCGGGTGCGCGGGGAACGCTTCGCCCTGATGGCAGAATTGGCGAAGCTCCCGAAGGACATGGTGTTCTTCACCCAGATCACGATGGAGGCGGCAGAGGACACCGGCTACCTCGATGCGATGAAGAAGGCGAATATCAAAGGCGCGCTGGTGGGCGTGGAGGCAGTGACTCCCGAGGGGTTGAAATCGGTTTTTAAGGAATTCAACTATTCCGGTGAAGCGCTGGCGAGACAGTTGCAGACTTTCAAAAAGCATGGCGTCCACGTGTTGGGATCTTTCATCTTCGGATTAACGACCGATCAGCCGAGTACCTTCAAAGCGACGGTCGACGTGGCATTGCGGTCGGGTGTGACGTTCGCGCAGTTCGTGATGATGACTCCGTTTCCGGGCACGGTCGACTTCGCGCGCTGGGAGAAAGAGCAGTCGCTGAACCCGACGATGGTCGACGGAACTCCGATTACCCGCTACTGGCTGATTCCGACGCGGATTCGTCCGACGATGTTGACGCCGCATCCTTCGATGAGCTCGGAGGAGATCATGGAGCGGACGCAGGGCGTGTGGGACCGGTTCTATGACTGGAAGTCAGTCTGGACGCGGTCGGCCTGCACCCCAAGTCTGCGGGCGCGGTTGGCATTTGTACTGCTTTCGAAGCTCTATCGGCAGATGTATGCCGGCACGGGGATTTCAACCGATAGCGCGCGACGCCAGAAGGCGAAGAGTTCAGCACGCTGGATTGCGCGGCAGACGCGGAAGATTTTCCAGGCGAAACCAATGCCAGACTTAGTGGGGCCGATCTGGGAGCCGAAGGCCAAGCCCCGCAACACCGGTCTGGTTTATCTCGGCTGATGCTGTTGAGGCTCGATCCAGTCTTCTCAGCTCTGACCAGAGAAACCCGCTCTGTGCCCACCTACGGACGTTGATGCCGACTATGATGAGCCACAAGGTCAGTGATATCTAACAACCCGGCAATAACAAAAACGGACTTCTGAAGCCTAAATTCAGCTCTTGAGTGGGCTGAGAGTTCTCATGACCACTTATCCAAAATCGTAACAGCTCTTCAGTTGTTGCCAAATCCGTAGAGCATTCATCAAGCGACCGAAGCTCTGGTGGAGATCAATCTGGCAATCCATTTGTCCGTAAAACCGTGCCGGCTCAGACGGAATAAAAGATCAAGCGGCTCCAACGTCACAAACGGCTCATAATGGGCGGCAGGCTTTGACGTTGCTCCGGCTACTGTCCTCAAATACTGTGAATGACGGGTGAGACTCATGGGTACCCTGTGGCGTGATTTTCGCTATGGTTTTCGAATGTTGGCGCGCAACAAGGGCTTCACCGCCGTTGCCATGCTCGCGCTGGCGCTTGGCATCGGGCCAAATGTGGCGATGTTCAGCATCATCTATGCGACCTTTCTTTCGCCGCTTCCCTATCCCAACGCCGATCAGCTGGTTGTCCCATGGCCCATGGTCAAAGGCGAGCGGAGCGCGATGCGGGCCGATGACTTTGTTCAATACCAGGCGCAAAGCAAGAGCTTCCAATGCATGGGCTTTTCATCGTGGTCGGTGCTCTACCTTACGAATCCCGATCACACGGATGACGAGGCCAACGTCGGCCTTCCAAACACCCCGATTGACTGCATGCGCATGGGCCAGGAGCCGATGTTCCTGGGCCGCGATTTTCATCCTGATGAAGGAGCTCCGGGCAAGAACCATGTTGTGGTTCTGACCAACGTGCTATGGCGCGAACACTTTCATAGCGACCCCAATATTCTCGGCAAAACGATCTTGATCGCCGATCAGCCGTACGCCGTCGTCGGGGTTTATCGGCCCGGCTCGGCGGACCGGACGGGAGTGAAGTTCTATGTGCCGATTGCGCTCACCCCGGGCGTTCACTCGCCCGATTGGGGAGGCGCGATCGCCCGTCTCAAGCCGAGCGTCACCATCGTTCAGGCGCGGGCGGAGCTTTCCCTGATCGATAGCCGGTTGGCGGCGACGCGGAGCTCCGAACAAGGGAAAGACGCATCGTCGATTGGACTGGAACCGCTTCGCGGCGCGTGGCTCAGCAAGAAGCTCGTACGAAACCTCTGGCTCTTGCTGGCCGCCGTTGGCTTTGTCCTGCTCATCGCCTGCGCCAATCTCGCGAATCTGCTGTTAGCCAGAGGCTCTTCACGGCAGCAGGAGCTCGCCGTTCGCTCTGCGCTGGGCGCGACCCGGCGCCAAGTCTTTACCCAGCTACTTACCGAGAGCCTGACGGTCGCGATTTCTGGGGGCATCTGTGGAATATTTCTCGGCTGGGCGCTGATGAAGATGATCATGTCCATCCAGACCGAGTTGGGAAGAGAGAGCGCCGAGGCGGTCGTCCAGATGAATCTTCCCGTGCTGCTCTTCGCGTTCGGGGTGACGGTGCTGGCCGGAATCCTGTCGGGATGCGCCCCTGCATTCCAGGCGACCAAACTGAACCTGAGCGAGACACTGAAGCAGAGCTCGCGTTCCGTAACCGCTCGCGGACGGATGAAAACCCAGCAGTTACTGGTGATGGGCGAGTTCGGGCTCGCCATCATCTTGCTGTCCGGCGCAGGGATGGCGCTCCATAGCTTCTACAACCTCACCCGGATCGACCTGGGTTTTCGCACCGGAAACATCCTGATGGGCAAATTGCGGCCGCCGAAGAACGTTCGGACGCCCTCAGAACAGGTCAATACGAATGCTCGAGAACTCCTGGCAAAGTTGAATGCGCTGCCTGGCGTTAAAATCTCCGCGATCTCGACGACTGCGCCATTTCCGGAACAATACGATGCATCTCCTTTCAGCATCGCTGGCCTTCCCGTAGCCGACTCTGATCGGCCTGTAGCCAACCTCGCAGTGGCAACTCCCAGCTATTTTGATACCTTTGGGGCACATCTCCTGCAAGGCAGATTTCTGAACGACAACGATCGCCTGGGCAGTCCGCAGGTGTTAATGGTCAACCAGAGATTCGTGGATCGATTTCTTCCGGGCAAAAATGTGCTTGATCAGCGTTTACTCCTACCCTACTGGGCCAACGGCCAACCAGCGCCGCCCACCGAATGGCAGATTGTCGGTGTCTATCATGACATTCCCAATGGCGAACATCTGGCCGACGATGCGGCGCCGCAGATGATCGCACCCTTCTGGCAGCGTCCCGCCAGACATGCCAGCCTCGCTGTGCGTACCACGCTCGATCCGAATTTGGTGTCGAAAGACATCGGCGAGGTTGTGAAGAGGACCCTACCCGGTTACGCGCTGACGGAAGTAACGACAATGCAGCAGACGATGGACGACCAGTTCGCGAGCGACCGCTTCGGCATAGTGCTCTTTGGCGGATTCGCCGCGCTGGCCCTGTCGCTCGCCGCGCTAGGGATCTACGGTGTGATGGCCTTTGCTGTCGCCCAACGCACCCATGAGATCGGCCTGCGGATGGCGCTGGGCGCGCAGCGACGCGACGTGGTGTTGCTAATCTTGCGGGATGGCATGAAGCTCGCGATCTTCGGTCTCGCGGTTGGACTCACTGGCGTCTTCGCGTTGGGGCACTTTATGCGGTCCACGCTATATGGTGTCGCAACGATCGACGTGGCCAGCCTCATGGCAGTAGCAGTAACGCTCGTGGCCGTTGCAGTGCTCGCATCGTACCTACCAGCGCGCCGTTCGGCAAACGTCGATCCGATGATTGCCCTGAGGCAGGAGTAATGCCATCAGGACGCTGCGCTCGCGAAAGCGGCTACCCACATTTCTACCCACACAAAGCAGCGACTTGTACGACTTCTGCGTGTTTAGGCGTTCTTCGCAGTCTCGTAAGTCGTTGTAAAACCTAATAATGGTAGACTCACACGGTGGAAGTCATAGGTTCGAATCCTGCTGCGCCCACCATTAGAATCAATGACTTAGAGCGATTTTGAAAAGCAGCGACGGTGCTAAACGGTGCTGAGGATTTCTGATGCTTCCAAACGGGGGAGCATCATGTCTCCAATCAACGTGCTTGCTTCGCGCTTCTGCGATGAGACTGCTTGAGTGTAGAGGTCAAGGGTAATCTTCGCATTTGCATGACGGAGAAGCTCTTGAGCCGTCTTCACATCCACCCCGAGGAATCTCAGGTTGGTTCCCAGTGAATGACGGAACGTATGCCAGCCGATTTGCTTTCCCTGGATACCCGCCCTTTCTGCGGCTGGACGAATCACCTTATTGAGGATCATGTCAGGCCAAAGGGGAGTCTCGCCGTGGTTGCGGAGAGAGGGAAACAGGAAATCCTCCTGACCGGGATACTCCGTCACCCGTCGCCATTCAAGAAGCGAATCGGCCACTGCTTGGAGCAAAGGGACGGGCTTGGAACTGGCTGCCGTCTTGGTAGCGCCCATTTGAGCACGCACACAGGACTTGTTGATGTCTACCTGGAGGGTGTCAAAATCGACATCCTGCCAAGTGAGGGCGATGAGTTCGGAGCGACGCAAGCCAGTTGTCCCGGCCAGCATCACCATTACCCGCTCGCGCTGAGGGAGTTCATTTAGCAAGGATTTGAACTCATCTGGCGTGAGTACGTCTGGCGTCCTCATGCGTTTTGAGGAACAGCGGACACCTTCAATTGGGTTTGTCTGGATCATGTCGTAGCGCTTGGCGTGAGCAAAGAGGCCCGACATAATGTTTCGGATTTTCGAAAGCGTTCCCGGAGCATAGGCAAGCGACCTTAGCCAATCCTCAACGACTACAGTCTTCACCTGATCCAAGCGCACATTCCCCCATTTCGGAGCGATTTGCACCCTCAAATATCCGGCGTAGACTTGCCGAGTCGAAGCTCTCTTCCCGCTTTCCGCAGACAACTCAATCTTTGAGTAATGGGATATGAGATCATTCACCGTTTCTGGCGAGCGAGTCTCGGAGTTGATCTTGGCGCGAAGGGCAAGCACAGCTTTCTCCGAATCACGGAGACGAGGGAGTTCCTTTACGGTCCCGATCTTCCGGTTCCGATTGACATGCTTTCCCTCCACAATTTCGTAGAAGCGAAAAAACCACGTGTCTGGGCTGCGCTCGTTCTTCACGCGAACTAAACTTCCTTGTTGAAAACGATGGCTCTCGATCATTAGATAGTCCTCCGGATCGGAGCATCGGTGGCTGATGACAGTGTATGCCGAGATGAAACAGCGCAGGCCGGATTTCCGCGCGTTGCCCTTTCCAACAGCCACGCCTCCAAATCCCTTCTGAGAAAGCGCCAAAGAACCCTCTTGCCTTCACCGAGCGGATATGCGGGCAAATACCCCTCTCGCGCCCAGCGGGTCACAGTACGAGAATTCAGTCCTCCAAGAAACGCTGCGGCCTCGGAGGGAGTCAGGAAACGTTCAAAAGACGCAATGCTGCAATTCTGAGCCGCTGTTCCTGCTTTCACTAGGGGCTCGAAATTGAAATCTGTATTCATGGTCTATATGCCTTGGTGCTCACACACGGACTGCCAAGGGAACAGGGCGGCAACCACCGCGTCTGTAGACGGCAGACTGTCAGCGTGAGCTTTTGAGATAGAGGGGGTTTTGGCTGAGAGAGCTTGTAGTCGGCTTGGGTGTGCTCTTGGCTCAGGCGACGGCGTGGAGGCTCACCACCGAGAATGGACAATTCCGACACGAGGGTAGGAGTTTCCGAGGAGCAGACCGGCCCGCATTTCATATATCTCAAGGACGTTACGGCAAAGCTGTCCGCCGCTTATGCGCGAGATAGTGAGCGCGGTCTTTTGAAGGCGGAGTTCGCCGTCCAGGAGAGTTGCAGTCCGCCCGCGTATCAGCTATTCCAGCTTACGAGGACCCCAAGAGCCATTGTATGTTTGGACAGGGACAGGAGACCCGAGGCGCTGCAACTTCTCGAAGAAGCCAACGCGAATCAGGAGAAGGAATTTGACGACTTCAGGGCTGCGTTCATTTCCGGTTCTCCTCAAGACGTGCATCGGCTTGCCTCTAAACTGGCCGATTACCCGCGGTTTCAGACACTCATGAAGCAGAAAGCCGATCTTCCCAAGCAAGCGAAACTCCCGCCTTCTCCTGATTCTGGCACCCTGTGAGCTCACTTCGCACCACTGCGCGCGAAGCTCTTCTCCTGGATTCCGGTCCGGCTGATCCTCACGCCATTCTCGGCAGCATCGAGATGGAATACGAATTGGGATTTCTCTGGTGGCGAGGCCGAACTCAGGTAGCCAAGTCATGCGTCCCTGTACCTGATCGCTCGCTTGTACCCCCGACCTAGGAGAGAAGCAGGGACATTGCATTCGAGTGACTGAATACGGTTTATCGCGAGCACGATTTCTTGCTGAGAGCGCTGAACGCCGCTTTTGAGATGGATAATCTGCGCTCCGACTCCCGCTCCACCGAACTGGTCCGCAAAGTCGGTTTGCCGAAATGCCAGTAACCTTTGGCCGCTCTTGCGGTTCCCGGTTAGGCCAGAGACAGGTCGATAGTTAGATTGAAGAGAATTAGTCCGGAAATGTCGGCAAGTATCCACTAATCTGCCTGAATGATTAAATAACTGCGAGAATAATGAGGAAGAAAACTCGAGTACCGCACACAATCGGCACACTTCCAACTCGTGACTTGAACGAATCTCCCCGTTAGATCAGCTTCGTTGTGGCCGATGCCATTGATCAGGGCAAATCAGTGTACGCTCAGGCATTTTTCACAGACGCTCTAACCCAGGGTCTTTTGCCTGCGTGCCAACATGGCGCTCGCGCCGACTCTGCCGGATGAAGGCCATCGAGAGCGCAAAGCGCCAATGTGGCTTGAGCAAGTCGACGCCCAAGTAAAACTGCCTCAAGAGACACCACACCTATGCAGTTCTGCCCAGGATCTCGTGCGGATCTATGACAAATTTCTTCGCCACTCCGGAATCGAAATCGCGGTAACCTTCAGGAGCTTGGCTTAAGGAGATTACCGTGGCATTCACAATCTTTGCGATGGGCAGACGATCGTGAAGAATCGCCTGCATCAGTTGGCGATTATATTTCAGCACTGGGGTCTGGCCAGTATAGAACCTATGCGACTTAGCCCAGCCCAGGCCAAATCGCATCTTCAGGTTCCCCAGCTTTGCCGCTTCGTCCTTGGATCCCGGATCTTCTGTGACATAAAGACCTGGAATGCCGATACCACCAGCCGCGCGAACCACGCTCATCAAGGAGTTGAGCACGGTAGCGGGCGCTTCTTCGCCGCCTTTGCCCTGGGCCCGAGCCTCAAAGCCTACGGCATCCACTGCGGCATCTACCTCGGGCCTGCCGACAACGGCGGCTATGAGATCCCCCAGATTGTCCCCTTTGGTTAGATCGATAGGCGTAAATCCGACACTCTCCGCATGTTTCAAGCGTTCGGCATTCATATCGCCGATCATCACCAGCGCGGCTCCAAGAATCTGCGCAGAGGCCGCGGCAGCAAGCCCCACAGGCCCTGCCCCGGCGATATACACGATTGAACCTACGCCTACCCCAGCCATGACTGCGCCATGAAACCCCGTCGGCAGAATGTCAGAGAGCATGGTGAGATCCCGGATCTTCGACATTGCCTGGTCCTTGTCCGGAAATTTGATCAGGTTAAAGTCCGCGTATGGAACTAGGACATATTTCGCCTGTCCTCCAACCCAACCGCCCATGTCCACATAGCCGTAGGCCCCACCGGCACGGCCAGGGTTTACATTGAGGCAAACCCCGGTTTGCTGCTCCCTACAAGTGCGGCAACGCCCGCAGGCAACGTTAAATGGCACGGTGACCAGATCTCCGACCGTCAGGTACTCGACATCGGAACCGGCTTCTATGATCTCTCCGGTAATTTCGTGCCCCAGAACCATCCCAGTCGGAGCGGTTGTGCGGCCACGCACCATATGCTGGTCGGAGCCGCAGATGTTTGTTGAAACGACCTTGAGGATGACTCCATGATTGATCTTTCTCCCGGCCGGGTTTTGCATTTTAGGGAAATCGATGGACTGAACTTCTACCTTGTTCCGTCCAAGAAAAACGACACCACTGTTTTCTGACATGTCATTCTCTCCATACTTCTAGAATTCGTCATAAGCGATTTGGGCTGACGGCACGTCGAGCTCGCTGAGCATCTTCGTGCACGCCTTGATCATCATGGGCGGGCCGCACAGGTAATACTCCGCTGTCTTGGGATTAGGATGCTCCTGAAGATATTTCTCGAGCAGCACATCGTGAATAAATCCCTGGTGACCGGTCCATTCGTCTTCCGGCAGCGGTGAGGATAGCGCAATGTGGAAGGAGAAGTTGCGCTGTGCCTTCGCGAGCCGTTCGAAGTGATCCTCGTAAAAAATCTCCTGTTTCGAGCGCGCTCCATACCAGAAGCTGATTTTGCGAGCGGTCTTGTCATTCGCAAGCAGATGCGAGAGGTGGGCGCGGAGCGGAGCCATGCCTGCGCCCCCGCCGACGTATACCATCTCGCGCATGGTCGGTTTTACATGGAAATCGCCAAAGGGACCAACGCCGGTAACCAGGTCGCCCGGCTTGAGACTAAAGATGTAGCTCGATCCGACGCCGGGCGGGCAGTCCTGGCCCGGTGGCGGCGTGGCGATGCGGACGTTGAAACGAAGCAGTGTCCTCGGTCTGCTGGTTGCTGGCGAGGGAATAGTTGTTGCGACGACCCACTGTCGGGTTGTGAGCCACGAGGTCGAAGATGTGCTGGCTCTCCCACACCGTAGCGAAAGGTTCCGGAATGTCGAAGTCGCAGAAACGGATGGTCTCGTAAGCGGGAATATCGAGTTGCAGGTAGTCGCCCGGCGTAAAGGCAACCTTCTTGCCGTTTTCGGGAGCAAGAACAAGTTCTTTAATGAAGGTGGCGACGTTGCGATTGCTGATGACTCGGAACTTGTAGGTCTTCTGGGCGCGGGCGCCGGCGCCGCCGGGTTTGGCGACATTGATCCGTAGGATCCCGTCCAGCTCCTGGACGGGATAGGTGGCGAGTCCGCGGCAGATCGGAGCACGCGCTGGGGGAGCCGTCGCTGAGGTTGAAGCGCCCGTTATGCTTTGAGCACTCGATGATATTCCCTTTTACCAGTCCGTACGCGAGATGGACGTTTCCGTGGGTGCAGATACCATCCGTTGCGAAGAGCTTGCACCCTTCGTCGCGGTACAGGGCGAAAGTCTTCTTTCCATGGTCGAAGCGCACGACGTCGGAGCGTCCCAAGGCCTTTGACTCGCACACCGATACCCAGCCGTTCGCGTCCGCAGCGGCCATCGAGCTGTACGCATCCTCGCAGGAACGGGTCTTTCTCTCGGGGAGACGCCGTTTGACGTGATATGCGGGGTCCTTGACCTGCTTGAGAACTGTGGGAACGATCTCGCACCAGGCCGCAAAAAGGCTCCGATAGGGTGTCGGGCAATCGTCTTTGACTGCTTCATGAAGCTTTGGCAGGGCATGGAAGGGCACCAGCGGGAACATGTGGTGTTCAACGTGGTAGTTCATGTTCCAGTACAGAAACCGGTGGACCGGGTTCATATACACGGTGCGGCAGTTCAATCGGTGGTCGAGAACGTTCTCCGCCAGACCGGCATGCTGAGTTAACCCGTAGACGACCATTAGCCAGGTTCCAAAGAGATTCGTTAGCCCGACAAGCATCAGCGGGAGAATGCTGCGGCTATATAGAGACAGGCCGATTGCGGCTGCGTAGATGCAGATATAAATGCGTGCCTTGCGGAAGACCTTCTGAAATTCGGCTTCGGGGATAAAGGTCTTCTCCTCGGCCGACATGCGGCCAAAGCTGTGCATCGCGATGTGTTGGAAGTACTTTGGGTAGTTCCCAAGATTGAAGAACGACAAGATCATTTTTCTTATATTTGGTGGCCGGGGCGCGGCGATCTCCGGATCGCGGCCCACGATGATCGTGTCGCTGTGATGCCGAGTATGGCTCCAGCGCCAGACAGTCGACTCGCGCATGACCATAAAGGATGCGATCTCGTAAAGCGCGTTATTCATCCAGTCCGTTTTGAAGGCGGTACCATGGCCGGTTTCATGCCAACGCGAATCGGATGTTGAGGCATAGAGCACGCTATAAATCATGTAGGGAAGAATGGCCCGCCACGAACCCCACAGTGCATAGGTGGCAAAGCCGCTGGCGAAGATGAGCGCAAACCAGAGGATCGTATTCCGGATTGCTGGTCCGTCCCGCCGCTCGAGCATGGCGCGCAAGGTGCCTCTAGGGACGGGGCACTGGTACCAGTCCGCCTCGGCCAGCCCTCTCTCCACGGCGAGCGTGGAATTCACTCCAACCAGGCTGTAGTCGAGCTTCAGTGAAGGCCGTGGGAGAACATCAGTGTCGTTGGTCATTTCATATCCGAAAGAAAGTTTGATTGCCCGCGGAATGTCAGGAGCTAAGGACATTCAGCGCATAAAGATTGGCCGGCGCCTGCGGCGAAGCCGACATCATCGGAGGGCTGCCCGAAGCGGCCGCGTAGTACTCGACGGTTGCGTCGCTTGTCTGAAATGGACCAAGTTGCGCCGAGTAGACGGAGCGGCCAGCATGAGCTGCGGTGACACTTTCCCATTGCCGATGCCCAAGCCGGCGGCTGTAGAGTTTGATTTCCTCAACGGCTGTTTGGCCGGGGACAACAATAAAGATTCGCGCGCTATCGCCGGCGTTGAGCAGTGAAGGCCGAGTCGGTATAAACATTCGCGGCGGATTTGCCTCGACCGGAGAGATAGCAGCCATATAGGCCGCGTCCATCGAAGGCGGCAACTCGTCAAGGAACTCCTTGATGGAGAGCCGCAGTCGCCCGAGAGCGATGCGCACCAGCTTGTTTTGCATGGAGGCGAGCTGGCCCTGGTCGTTTCGCGTCGCGACAATGGCCTGGTAGGTGAGCATTGTGTCGCGCACCATCGGGGCCATCTTCAACCAGAGCGGCACCGCGTTATCCATCACCAGAGCGCGGGCCTCCGCGTCCTTCTTCTCGGCGCGCAGGGCGACCGCCTGCTTGAGATAGGCTCCGATCTTGTGGGCGATCTCAAAAGCGTCACAATACGGCACCATCATGTTCACGTAGCCAGAGAAATATCCGATCCGGTCGCGCTCGAGCGGGGACGCAGCACGTGACATGAGATCCGTGAGCTTGGTAGCGGTTGCGCGCTGTCTGTCAAGGGCAGTAAGGTCCGGTTCGCCCTCATCGTAAGTGAAGGCCTGGTTGAAATCGGCCGTGATCGCATTGATTTGAGCGAAGCCCTTTTTGTCATACGTGCCCAGAAATGTGGAGGAGATTGCGTGGTTACGATCGGCGTCTTCAAAGATAGAAGCGAGTTCCGCGGCGCGCCCGCCAACGGCTTGCGCGCCGCAATAGTGCCGATAGTTCTCAGCTGAGGTTAGGCTCTTGTCCCACGCCGCACGGGCGAAGTAAGTCGCTGTCGGGTCGACGATCCGGTGCCGCCAGTGGATGCCCAGCATGCCCTGACACCCAAGGTCGCGGGCGCGCTGCATGTCGGCTTGCACATGACTAGCCCGGAATTGCGGGAACCACATGGAAGGGTCGTCCTCAAGCCACGGTATAGGCCAGCGTTCGCGGCTGCCGAGCTTGCCGAAGGCGTCACTGATGGGGTCCCATCCCAGAGTGTCGTTGAGCGACGAGAAAATAATGTCTTCCGGCAGGCGTTGGTGCAGATCTTCAAAATGCTGCGCAACCCCTCCCCAGCCGCCAAGTACGAGCCTCTTGTCTGGAGCATGCCGCTTGAGGAACTCGTGCGCCTGCACAAACGGCGTCACCGAAAGACCGACGTCTTTCTTGCGGCTGTCCCAGTTCGAGTCTTCGTCCTGCCAAAGCCACACATAATCGACCATCGGGTAGCGCTCGAGCAGGTCCGCGAGCCGGCGCTCGAGAAGGTCGCGCCCGATGCGCGACTCGACCAGGCCGCCCGGAAAGGACTTCGATTCCGGCGGCAGCGCGCTTAGGGTCTCCGCGGGGTTGGTGTATGGTTCGAAACCGATGCCGGTCTTGACGCCCAGCTGCTGGGCGAACTGCAGCGCCTTGCTGAACATGGCGGTCGTACGGTCAGCCCTGTCCCAGTTATCGGCCGCGAGCCGCGTTGCCTCGGCGCCAAAGGTCTCGCGATCGAAAAACTCAGCCGCGCCCATCTTGTAGGTGGAGGTGCGCTGGGGCAGATAGCCCCATGAGGTCATCGTCGTATCTTCGAGCGCCGCTGTATGTCCGCTGCCGGCGAAGTCGAACGATAAATACGACTCGGCCAGCGGGGGATTCTGCGTGTACACGTGCATGCCAAACATGTTGAGGCGCATGCGTAACATGGCGGCAAAATAAGCTTTGTAGTCTTCGTCGTTGTAAACGCCGATGCAATTGAGAAAGTCGGGCCACGGCAGCAGGCCACGCGTAGCGAAGTCCGGTGTAGCAGTCCACGGACTGCCGGCCAAAGGCAGCTGGAGCCCCTGGATGGCCTCGATTGGAGTCGAGGTTCCATCGATGCCGAAAACCGTGCCTTGCCGCTCAAGAAATCCAAATACGGCATACAACAAAGCCTGCTCGGAGCCTGCGCGCAGCACAACGCCGCTCTTTGTCGAAGAGATCTCGTATTCCTCGGCGCCTTTGAAGGCGGAAGGCTCGATGATGAGCGTGAATTGCATGCCACTGCGCTCGTCATCCGTGGCCTCGCCGACCTCCCAGGCTCGGTTTAACATGTGCAGTCCGCTGCAGAGCTCGCGCACGGCGAGCCGCGTCTTCATCGATACGGGGGCCTGAAGGCGAACTCCAATTCGCTGGACTGGGATGAGCTGCGCGAAGCCGCTTTGCGGCAGAAATATATTGCTTGCCGCGAGTGCACCGGCCTTCATGAAATCTCTACGGTCCATAATTAAGCTTCCTTGGAGCTCCACCAACTAGATATCTCTTCGAGCGATCGGTTCTTCGTCTCGGGAAGGCTGCGCCAGACAAACCATATCTCGGCGATGCAGAAGCCGGCATAAAGAAAGAATGGAAACCCATGCCCAAAGTGGGCGACGAGGGTAGGGCTCTCATCGAGCATCGGGAAGGTCTGGGAGACAACGAAGTTTGCGATCCAGAGAACCGCCGTACTTATGGCCATTGCTTTGGCGCGGGACTCGGAGGGAAAGATCTCCGATAAGACGATCCAGGTGACGGGGCCGACGGAAAATGCGAAGCAAGCAATGTAGGCCAGAACGACGAAGAGCAACCACCAGGCCGAACTTTGATGCATGATGGCGCTTCCCATCGCCGCAAGACAAAGCGCCATGCCCGCCGAGCCGACCAACAGTAGCGGCTTGCGCCCAGTGCGGTCGACAAGCGCCATGGCGAGAATCGTGAAGACTACATTGACAGCTCCGAGCAGAACGGTCGCCAGCAGCGACGCATTGCCCGAGTGCGTCGCGCGGTCGAAGATCATGGGCGCGTAGTAGAGGAAGACGTTGATGCCAGTCACTTGTTGAAGGACCGCAAGGACAAGGCCAATCGTAAGCGCACGGCGCATATGCCGCGTCGTCGCCGGCTCCTGCCTCTCCGCCTCGAGAATTTCCAGGAAGGTATCGGAGCCGGTGCGGGCCGCAACTCGCTCTGCCTCTTCGCGGCGCCCCTGCATCAACAGGAACCTCGCCGTCTCCGGTACCACGAAGAGCAGTCCGAGCAGCAACGCCGAGGGCACGATGCCGGAAGCGAACATCCAGCGCCAGCCCACGGCCTGGTTCCACTCGAGCGTTCCGCTCAGGTGAATGCGGTAGTTGACCGTGTAGACAATCAGCATGCCGAAGACGATCGCCAACTGGTTCAGCGCAACGAGCCGCCCGCGCCATCTGGCGGGCGCCGACTCGCCGATGTAGAGGGGACTCGCGACAGACGCAGCGCCGATTCCCAAGCCGCCGACAATTCGGAAGAGAATGAAAACTGTGAAAGTCGAAGCCAGGGCCGTCCCGATGGCGGAGAGTAGAAAACATATGCCCGACAGAAGCAGCATTCGATGCCGGCCGTATCGATCGCTCCCCTTGCCTGCGCCTGCGGCTCCCACGACGCACCCGGCCAACGCGGAACTGGCCGCCCAACCCGTTGCCGTCGCGTCCAGCGTAAAGTGGTCTCTCAGAAGCCCGATCGCCCCGGAGATGACTGCCGTATCGTAGCCAAACAGCAGGCCACCTAGCGCCGCGACGGAGGTGATCAGTACGACGTAGAGCCTGCCGGAGATGCGGTGGCTTTGCGGAGCGTCGACGGACATCGAAATTGGTCCACTTGCAGTTTTCACCCAGCTCCCACCGATGCCCGGCCCTGGAATTCTGTTTCAGGTCCCTTCATGAGCGCGGGCTTCCGAGCTATTGGCTCATCTAAGTTATGAGAAGTGTGCATTCCCGAAACCGCGATAGACAATGCCCGGAAAGATAAGATATATATCCGAAATGAATCTCAGCATTCTGGGTAGCTCGCCCTAAGCCGCAACCGAAGGCTGCGTTCTTACCCGCTTCCGCCCCCGGCCATCGAGGTATTGAACTCTACGTATGTCGGCTCGACCGAAACATCTTTCGAAAACCTATGCGCGAAGACGATACGGACGCGTGGTCATCGGGGATGTTTTGTATTCGAAGGGCGGCAGCGTAGGGCCACGGCGGCAAGATGACTATCAGCTTGTGGTGATCCACAGCGGATCGCTCACGTTATTGCTGGATGACGAGGTACTGGAGGTCCCCGCGAATCACGCTATCCTTCTCAGCCCCGGGCATCGAGAGCACTTCTCCTTTGCTCGCGATCGCGAGACACGGCACAGCTGGATCGCCCTAAGGGCAGACGCGCTAAGCGAAAGCCTGCGCGCGGATTTTGCCCGGTTCCGTGGACCCTTTCCCTTTCTTGGACGGATGGCGAGTCTGCTCGACATCGCGCGTCAGGAGCTCGCGCCGGTCTCCGGGGCGGACGCCTTGCACAACCGTATTTATGAGGAGCTTGGGACGGCAATCCTTTGCGCCTTTGCCTGCGCCGTCAGTGACGGACACAAAGCCGCGGAGACCAGCGAATCGGTGTTGTGGAAGATGGAGCGCTACATCGCCGAAAACTACGCTCAATCGCTTACTCTCAACCAGATTGCGCGTGCCGCTGGCGTCTCTCGCCAGCACCTGCTGAAGCTGTGCCGTCTGTCGAGCAAGGCAACGCCTATGGAACAGCTCTATGCCAAGCGGCTGGAGGTCGCGTCGGACCTGTTGCTCCACACAGGCTTCTCGATTGCGGAGATCGCCGAGCAGTCGGGCTTTCTTAACCAATTTCATTTCTCGCGTCGATTCAAGCAAAGCGTTGGGAGCAGCCCCTCAGCATGGAGGGGCCGGGTGTGGGCGCAGCCTCTCGGCAAACGGCATCGCTAGCGTAATTCCGCAAATACATCGATTTCTTCGCCTCTTGCTTCAGATGCTTCGCGGAGAAGCACCCACGTTGACAGTAGCCGCGAGTAGAAGATACCGTCACTTCTACGTTAGCGATAACGCGGTTCAACACGACGACCAGGAGCGCGGTTCGATTGAAAACACATAGGGCAGTCCTCACCGATAGTCATTTCCTTGTTCCCTGCTGCGTACTCCTGGCTGGTATCGCATTGCTCATTGCACTGCGCTGAGGGACGGGAGAACGATTTGGCAACCATCGTGAAGAGCGCCGAGCGGCAGATGGCCTCCATCCATCGCCTTGGCGTCACCTGCGGTCTTGTAGCCGGTGTCTGGCTAGGAGCTGCCGAGGCGCCTACCAAGCTTGTGAGTATTGGGCTTTCGCCGTTCGCTATCTCGCTCTGCATGGTCGCGGGCGTCTTTACAGCGCGATGGACGTTTCCTACGTTGCTCAAAGGAACGAGTTACGTCTGGGCCGACCTGATGAGCAAGAAACATTTGATTGTCTGGGCGCTGCTCGCAGGCGCGCTGTGGGCGGTGGCCAATACGCTGACCGTCTTTGCGATTCGCGATGTCGGGCTGGCGGTGGCCTTTCCCATGTGGAACGCGAATGCGCTGGTCGGACTCTTTTGGGCAAGAGTACTTTTCCGGGAACTCGAGGGTGCAAGCGGCAAGGTTATTTCCCGAGTGCTGCTGGGGGCATTGGCCATCGTCGCGGCCGCCATCATGCTGGGTTTCAGCAGCATGCACGGCGCGAGTTCTTCACAAGCGCAGCATTCTGTGCGGGGCATCGTGGCGGCGCTCGGCGCCTGCCTGATGTGGGGAACGATGTATGTGCCTTATCGCAAGGCTTACCTGAGCGGCATGAATCCGCTCTCGTTTGTGACCGCATTTACGGTCGGAGAACTGGCCACGGTAGGAACTCTGGCCGTCACGCTCGGAGGCGGCGTCCATGCAATGACGATGCAACTGCAGCACGCGCACGCGGTGTTGTTCTGGCTGTTTCTTGGGGGCTTCGTCTGGGTGATAGGCGACCTATTCCAGCAGTTTGCCGCTAAGTATCTTGGTATCGGACGAGGAATTCCGCTCTCGAACACGAACCAACTGTGGGGACTTGCCTGGGCCGCTCTCGTCTTCCACGAGTTAGCGGGCGCTGACCGTCAACACAAGCTGCTGTTGGTCGCCGGGTCGATCGCCATGATCGCCGGGGCGGCCCTCATCAGTTCGGCCGCGGCCTCGGGCAGGGAGCATACCTCGCGCAACGAAGCGATTCTGCGTGAGTGCGACCGCTATGGCCTGGACTACTATAAGACGCTATCTGCCATGACCGGCGAGGAGTTCAATAAGGGAGAGCGCCGCCGCTGGTGGGACTACGCGATCGTGGCCGCCGCAACCTCGATCTTTGTGGTGCTGGGCCTGCAGGCGCGAGCGCCCGGTCTCGCGATGGATAGGATGTGGGTAGGTGTGCTCACCGCCTTCCTGCTCCTTAGCCTGACTGCGGGCGGGATCGCGCTTTGGCGGACGACCCGCTTCTCGTGATCGGGGGGTCCACTCTCTAGCTTGGGCACGCTGCCTGAGCGCACCTTGGGAAAAAATGCAAAAGGCAGAGGGAAGCGTGGACGATGGCAATCCGGCTGAAGGACATCGCAGACGATCTTGGCGTTTCTGTCGTTACGGTATCGAAGGTTCTTCGTGGCAAGACCGACATCGGCGACGAGACCCGTCGTCGAGTTCTGGAACGGATGAAGAAACTGAACTACCGGCCCAATATGCTGGCGCGTGGCCTGGCAAGTGGCCGTACTCACACGGTTGGCCTCGTCGTTCCCGATCTGGTGCACCCATTCTTTGCCGAGTTTGCGAAGTCTCTGGCTTCCGTCCTGCGGGCAAGCGAATATGCCCTGATTCTCGCGTCGTCCGAGGAGGTTCCGGAGATAGAACGGCAGGAGATTCGAACCCTCGCGCTGCGTGGCGTCGATGTGCTGCTGCTCGCCTCATGCAGGACCGGATTGCGACGCTCGTCTGATGTCACCGATGGCGAAGTGCCATGTCTGCTTGTCGACCGGAACCTTCCCCGGACCCGGATGCCGTATGTCGGCTCGGACGATGTGCGGGCAGGCGAGCTCGCCACCGAGCACCTCGTCGCCATAGGACGAAAGCGGATCGCCCATATCGGCGGCCAAGACACCAGCCCCTCCATTGATCGAGAACGCGGCTTCGCCAGCGCGCTGGCGAAGCACAAGCGGAAGGCGCCCGAGCACTACGTCATTCGGAATGAGCGCGTCGAGGAGAGTGGCGACGCGGTAGGTTTTCGCGCCGCGCAAAAACTGCTGCGACTGCGGCGCAGACCGGATGCGATCTTCTCCTATAACGATTTGACCGCCGTCGGAGCCATTGAAGCGGTGATGCAAGCCGGCCTGCGAGTGCCGGAGGACGTTGCCATCATAGGTTGCGGCAACTTTCGATATGCCGGCTATCTGCGCGTTCCTCTTAGTTCCATTGACCAGAGTACCGTTGAGCTTGGCCGGATTGCAGGCGAGATGGCTCTCGAATTGAGCGCCCGGCCTCTTGCTTCACCTCGCTCCGTCCTGCTGCAGCCAACCCTGGTGGTCCGCGAGTCCACCGCAGGCTGTTAGCGGCTGGCTGCGAATCCTTCGGGTCTTTCCTACGCGAAAAGTCCATGCCAAAGGGCGATTTGGTCTTGTCAGAAAGCGGCAAAACCTTTATCGTTAGCGCTAACGTAACGCATTGGGCAACTGGCCGCGTTGAAGGAGAACCATTATGGCAACTGCGATCGCACCCGTAAATCCCGCCACTGAGCGCCGACATGGAAGAGTGGGACGAGTGTCTGAAAGGCCGCTATCGGGAAGGGAAGTCGGAGGAGGAGTTTCGCCAATACGATGCCGAGGCGAACCCCGGCGTGGCGAATTTCTACAAGCTAAATCATGAGAACCAGACCTTCGACTATGTCATGCAGAAAGAAAAACAGTACTTCGGCCTGGATAAGGGTGAGAAGTCTATCTGGGAAGCGGCGGAGTTTCTCAACACCCTGGTCGACGATAGCGACCCCGATACCGATCTGACCCAGATCGAGCACCTCCTGCAAACCTCCGAGGCGATCCGGGCGGACGGCCATCCGCGCTGGTTTGTGCTTACCGGGTTTGTTCACGATCTGGGCAAAGTGCTCTGCCTGTGGGGCGAGCCGCAATGGGGCGTAGTTGGCGACACGTTTCCGGTCGGCTGCGCTTATTCGGAGCACATCGTTTTTCCGGAGTTCTTCGCAGCGAATCCCGACCTGCATCATCCGGTGTACTCGACGAAGTATGGCATTTACGAGCCGAATTGCGGCCTCGATAACGTTCATCTTTCCTTCGGCCATGATGGCTACATCTATGAGGCGATGAAGAACTACCTGCCGGAGGAGGCGCTCTACATGCTTCGCTACCACTCCTTCTATCCGGCCCACAAGCATGGGGCTTATCGCCACCTGATGAACGACCACGACGCAGAAATGTTTCGCTGGGTCAACGAGCTTAACAAGTACGACCTGTATTCAAAGGGCCATGTGAAGCCGAATCTCAAGGAACTAAAGCCCTTCTATGACGATCTCTTCGCGGAATTCTTCCCGGAGAAAATAGCCTGGTAAGCTGAACCACCACGAGCTCCTAACCCCAATACGGTTATATGATTGGCTGAGCCTTTCTGAGGCAGATGCGATGCGGGGTTTGGGATGGAAAACGGCAGGATGGCCCAATTAGGTGACGTGATCAAGCAGTGCTGGTCGCTGACCTTGGGCTTTTGTGGCTGCGCTTTGCGGATCGCAATGTTGTTGCTGGCGGTCATGCCGTTTGCTTCCGCTCAGCAGAACCAGACAAGCGGCGGTACGACGCATTTACCCGGGGTTGTGGCGCAATGGGACTTCCATTTAGGGCCGTCCCACGACGTCGTCGAACAGATCGGGGGCAAACGCACCCACATCACTGGGACAATCTATCAGGTGCCTGGTCCAGCGGGCGAAGCTCTCCTATTCGACGGGTACACTGGCGCTCTTCATGGCGATCACCTCGATGCGCTGGATGAGCCGGCAAATAAGACTATAGTGTGCTGGCTTCAACTGGACGCATATCCCTGGAACCAGTTGCCGATTCTGGATCAGCGGGGCGGCCTCTTCTTTGGTCTGGATGCAGAGGGCCATTTGGTGGCCCGTCTCGGCGATAGATTCGCCGGGAAGAGTGTTGCCTCGACGGGCGCTGTGCCGCTGAGAACGTGGACGCTCGTGACCGTCGCCATTGACGCCGAAAATAGAATTGCATTTACGATCGGGGGCCGACCCTCGCCATCGCAAGCATCGGACTTCCCGCCGCTGAACGCTGGAGTCGATACTTCAGCGGGTGCAGGAGATCTGTTGATCGGCCATGTCCGGCAGCCGCTTCCGCCGGGACCGCCATCCATGATCCATCCACAGCTACCGATCGAGTATTCGCTGCAAGGCTCGCTCGGAGGCCTGGCCGTTTATGGCCGAGTGCTTTCGAGCGGTGACATTGACGCATTGCTGGCAAAGGCTGACAAGCGCCTGCTGGCGGCGACGCCGTGGCCCAAGTTTCCGCGAGGCGAAGGTGGACGGCAGGCGTTCGGAGCCTTCTACACGACGCTACATTTCGATCCAGTTTGGGATCGTTCTCGGCGCGTGGGTCCTGATTCAGATGTTGTGGTCCGGTTCGATGATGCGCCGATACAGCTCGTCTTCTGGCAGGGCAACAACTACGTTCCAGCCTGGGTGACGGAGAATAACCGTTGGTACACCGACGAGTTCATGGAGGTCTATGGACATCCCCGTTGCCCGGACGGCGAAGACTGCGAGCCGATGTCGGACAAGCAGGTTCGCTACTCGCACGTGCGCATTCTCGAAAACACTCCGGCGCGCGTCGTGGTTCATTGGCGCTACGCTCTTTCAGAAGTAGAAAAATACGGCATCGCCGATTCGTCGACCCCAAGAGACTGGGGGGACTGGGCCGACGAGTACTGGACCGTCTATCCGGACGGCGTGGCAGTGAGAAGATCGGTGCTTTGGAGCACCGCGGCCGAGCGCGACAAGGCGGAATTTCAAGAGTCGATCGTGTTGATCCCGCCCGGAGAGACGCCGGAAGACAACCTCCACTTCGATGCGCTGACCTTTGCCAACCTTGAAGGCGTCGCAAGCACCTACCGCTGGCAGCCGAAGACCGCGCCGGGCCTCGCTCTTCCGCGAGGGCCGGAGAGTTTTCCCGAGCCTAAAGATGCTGTCATTCAGTGGGTCAACCTGAAATCGGAGTGGAAGCCATTCCAGGTGGCCTGGGGGAATGACGTAAAGTTCGCCGCCTACAACGGCGAAAATTCTATCTCCAGCTTCGAGTGGTGGAACCACTGGCCAGTCGCGCAGATACCTTCAAGCGGGCGCCCGGCATTGGCTGCCGACCGCGCCGGGCACACCTCGGTGTCTCATATCTATTGGCCGATCTATGAGCAGGGCGAACAGTGGATTTCGAAGATACTGCTTACTGGCCTTACCCGCTCGTCTGCCACGGAGTTGGCGCCTATTGCGGCCTCCTGGCGAGCTCCCGCGCGTCTTGAACTCGGCGATGGAACCGCCGTACCGTATGACCCCGCACAGCGCGCTTATGTTCTGCCTGCAGCCGAAGCTCGCACCGTGCGCATGATCTTGCACGCTAGCGCAACCAGCCCTGCGGTGCATCCGGCATTTGTAGTCCCGGGCTGGCGAGGCGCGGCGGAGATGCGGATTATCAGCGGCGCGGACCCTTCGGTGCAAGCCCGCATCGGTTATCTCGATGAGTTAGAGGGCAGTAGGTTGATGATTTACCTACCGATAACGGCGGCCGGAGATGTAGTGCTCGAGCTTCGCGCCAAGTGAACAGGATGGTCGCGATCGACGTCCCTCGCTAGCGCTTCGTAAAGGCAAACCAGGTGAGATTGAACAGATGTCCCTGCTCGTCTCCGCCTTCGCCGTGCGCGACCAGGCAGAGATCATGTATGCCGCGAGCCTCGGCGCTCACCGGTCCCGTGAGAATGCCGTACGCGGTCTTCCCACGACCACCCTCGATGTTTACAGCGCCGATCAGCTTTCCTGCTGGATTGTCGAGTCGCAGTTCGAGAGTGGTGTTCTTAAGTATCGCGTTTTCCGAACTCACCTCGACGCGGAAACCATTGGCGCCGGTTCCAAAGTCCATATTGTGAAATTGCAGATATCCGCCATCCTTCAACTTCATCTGATATTCGCCCGAGAGCCCTTTCTCTGCCTCGGCATTAGCGCGAGTCTGAAACTCCGCGGCCTCGCGGCGCGGAGCGAAAGCATCGAGAGTCAGCTGTGTCACGCCTGGCGTGCCGACGCCGGAATCCTCTTGTGGGCGAATCGGGAGCAGGCTGCCGTCAGGCAAGATCGTCAGCGCAGTGACCGCAACCTGGCGGTGATGATCGTTATATGGCACGACATCGTAATAGGGCACGTGGTAGGCGAGGTACCAGCGTCCGCTATACTGGCATACTCCTTGCTGAACCGACTCCTGCCCACCCGCAACGGGATAGATCAGGTTTTTTGCGGGCACGTCAAAGGGGCCGAACATCGAGTCCGCGACAGCGTATTCGACATAGGAGCCATGAACATCGCAGCCCGGCCCTTTGTCGTCTTTATAGGAAACATAAGTCAGATACCACTTCGATCCGGCCTTGAAGAGTAAAGGGCTTTCGAAGTAGCCGAGATTTCCGCATGAGTCCTTCTTTGGAACAGCCAGTGGGCGCGGCTTCTCGGCAAGCTCGATCATGTTCGGCTTCAGACGCCCGAGCATCACCTCGTGCTTTTCCGTATCGCCGGAGCCCCAGATGAGGTAGGGCGAACCATCATCTCCCTGAATGACAGCGGGGCTCAGTCCTTCGAGAGGAGAGCCGTCCATATTTTTCATTGGCGCGCCGAAAACATCTTTGTATGGCCCCATGACATTTGAAGAGGTGAAGACGCCGATGTCGTAGCGGCCATAATTGGCTTCGCTCGTCGAGTTAAGTCGAAAAGGCGCATAGGCATAGAACTGGCCATTCGCGGGGATGCCGGCATCGCCATCCCAAAGGGCCTGGCCCGCATTCCACGTGACATCCCGGCCCGTCAGGATAGAGCCATGGTCGACCCAATGATCGAAGTCTGTCGTAGTGAACGCGTGATAGGCATACATCCCCTTGAAGAAGGAGTTATCGCGCTGGAACTCGACGGTAAAGGGATCCTGGGTGGTGAAGAGATAGAAGGTGTCACCAATTTGCCGGCAGGTAGGGTCGGAGTTGAAGAGATATCCGGGAGTGATTCGCTTCTGTGCCGAAGCGGCCTGCGCCAGAATTGCCGCGACGATAAGAGAGCGGCGCAGAAGGCAGGAGAGTGCGCGAATGCGTCCACATCGCGCCGCGTAGATTGGAAGGAGACTCATCGCCAGCTTCTCCGGTTCACTAGCCCCATCCTCAATACCGCCCATAAGCTTGGCATCGTCAGTTGTTCTCCGGCCTGCCCGTAGTCCAGGTGACGTTGTGGATGGGCGCGAGCATGCGCTGCACGAGAGTCAGTAGTTCCTCGTCAACCGGGTCGGCGACCCACTGAAGATTCAGTTCCAGTTCCCGCGGATCTGCTGTGCCGATGAGCGTTGTGGCCACGCCCGGCTCGCGAACGGAAAACTGGACGGCCAGCTTGGCGAGGTCGCTTCCGCGGCTTCGGACGAACTCGGCAGCCGCTGCACACGCCGCTTTCACCGCATCCGGCGCAGGATGCCACGGCGGAGTTCCGCGATTCGTCAGCAACCCTTGAGAAAGCGGCGCAGCATTGATGACACCGATTCCTTTTGCCGCAAACTCAGGCAGCAGATCGCGCAGCCTGGTGTCGTTCAGCGACAGATGGTTGTAAGAGAGCACGGTATCAAGCGTAGCTTGTTCGGCAAGCTGGCGAAGCGGCTTGAGCGGGTATCCAGTCGCGCCGACGAAACGGGCCTTCCCTTCCTCTACCAGGCGATGCAGCGCGAAGATCGTCTCGGTTTCGATTTGGCGCAGATCGCCGTACTCCACATCGTGCGCCTGGATCAAATCGACATGGGCCACGCCAAGCCGCTTCAGGCTTTCGTCCATGCTCCTCTGTACGCGCTCGCTGGAGAAATCGAATTCCGTCTCTCCATAGCGGCCGACCTTCGTTGCGAGCACGTATCGGTCGCGTCGCACGCCCTGCAATGCTTTTCCCAGCACGCTCTCGGCCCGAGTCTCTCCGTAAAACGGCGCAACGTCGATAAGGCGAACCCCGCAATCGAGGGCGAGGTGAACCGTCCGGATTGCATCCTTTTCGGCGACGGGTCCGAAGACGCCGCCTCCGAGAGACGACGCGCCGAGGCCAATGGGCGAGAGAACCAAACCTGTTTGACCGAGAATATGCTGCATCCTGAAGGGCCTACCGAAAAACGATGTAGAGAACGATCATTGTCACGAGCAGAAGAAGCGCGATTACGGGCGGGCTGTTCCAGCCTCGTGTCTCGCGGAGCGACGCCCAGGGACTGGTCCAGGTAAGTCCCTCAACACAGTGGAGAGGTGGGGCGGGCGTGCACAGGCTGCTGATCACAAAGATGACGCTGCATATGCAGAACATCCACCACGCCTTCATGAGGAAGGAGATGCCCCAGCCATCGGTAATCAGGCGCGTGTGCCCGATGACCGGGAGGTCGAACAGGAACGCAAGAACTCCCATAAAGAGGCCGCTTATCAGCGTTATCACAGAAGCCTCCTTCGTGCCTCTGCGCCAGAAGACCCCGAAGAGAAAGACGGTCGTGATAGGTGGAGCAAGGTCGGCGGCTATGATGTTGATCGCCGCGAAGATGCTCGAGAAGCGTCCCCCCTGGGTCGACCAGAAGATCGCCAGAATCATGACGACCGCCGAACTCACTCGGCCGATCGCGACCATTTGAGAGTCGGTCGTGACCGGCCGAAGACGCTTTACGATGTCGACGGCAACCAGCGTCCCGGAGCTGTTCAGCGCGGCGGAGACGGCGCTCATCAGGGCCGCAAGCACCGCAGCCGTAATCACACCGCGCAGGCCTGTCGGAATGAGCCTTTCGATCAGCACCGGGAGCGTCTGATTGCTCGCCGTGCCGATTTGGTCGCGGAAGAGTACGTAGGCGATAACACCGGGCAGGACAAGCAGGAACATCGGCAAAATCTTCAGGAAGCCGGCGAAGAGCGGCCCCAACTGCGCATCGCGTTCCGTCCTCGCCCCGAGCACCCGCTGTACGATCGTCTGGTCGGTACACCAGTACCAGAGGCCGAGGATCGGATAGCCAAGAAAGATTGCATACCAATTGAGACCGACGGTGCTGTTTGAGTGGATTACATGTAGTTGTTCAGGTTTGACCGCGGCGCGGAATGCGGCCAGCGAGTGGATGCCGTGCGCCGGCAAAGCCAGGACCGCGAAGACAGTGATAATGCAAACGCCCATCAACAGAATGGCCGTGTTGAACGTCTCGGTGACGACGACGGCCTTGAGGCCGCCAAAGATCGTGTAGACTGAGACGATCGCTGAGACGATCAGGATCGAGACATCGACTCGAATCCCAAAGAACTGCTGAAAGACCACGGCGCCCGCATAAAGACTCATGCCGATATGAATAAAGAGCGCCGCTAGAATCGCCATGATGGCAAGAATCGATCGCGACGCGGGAGAGTAGCGTCTCTCGAGAAACTCCGGCAGCGTAGAAATGCGACTGCGAAAATAGAACGGAGCGAAGATCAGCGAAAGCAGAATGAGAGAAAAAGACGCCATCCATTCAAAGTTCCCCCACACTAATCCTTCGTTGTAGCCCGAGGCCGTCAACCCGACTAGATGAATGGTTGAGATGTTCGATGCAAAGAGCGCCGCCCCGACCACTCCCCAGGAGAGCGAGCGCCCGGCAAGGAAGAAGACCTGCCCGGTAATCACTGTCCGGCGAGCCGAGATAATGCCGATCAGCAGGATCGCCGCCATATAAACGGCAATGATGACAAGGTCGAGTACCGGAACGTGGAGACTCGTGGTCATCTCCGCTTTCCGGTCGGGCCTTGGCCGGAGAGGTCCAGGTCGACAACGGCTTTGATCAGGTGCGGACGATCGATCAACATCGCGAACTCTGCGGGCAGATCGGCCAGAACGAGGCGCTCGGTAATCCAATCGTCAATTTCGATCTGTCTTTCCTCCAGCATCTTAATGATGCGAGGAAATTGACCCACGCTGTTTCTGCTGGCGTAAAGCGTGACCTCCCGCTTGTGAAAGAGCGCATCGTCCAATGCAACCGGATCGCTGGTCAGGCCTACGAACACGAGTTTTCCTCCGGCGGCGACTCTGTTCAAGCTCTGGGCCATCACCACGGCGCTACCGGTTGCGTCGAAAACTACATTGCCTGGTATCTCGTCGGAGGGGAGCGACGTTTTCCAGCCCCGCTGTTCCGCGAATGCCCGACGCGCGTCATTTTTCTCGATTACGACGACCTTCGCGCCGGCTTCGCGGGCGAAGAGCGCGGTTCCCAGACCGATTGGGCCGGCGCCGACGACGATCGCAGTATCACCCTCTTGTACCCCGGCGCGCGCCACGGCATGGGCGCCGATGCCCAGAGTCTCGACCAGCGCCAGTTGGTCGAGTGTCAGCTTGTTAGATCGATGCAGCAACCTTGGAGGGACCAGGACGAGGTCCTGCATCCCCCCGTCTCGATGTACGCCGAGCACCTGCAGGCGCTCGCAGCAATTGCTTCTCTCTGCGCGGCACGCGTCGCAGACCTCGCAATTCATGTACGGATCGATGGCGCACCGGTCTCCCGCTTCGATGCCAAACTCGTTCTCGGGCGCCTCCAGCACCAGCCCGGAGAGTTCGTGGCCGAGCACCCGCGGATAGATGTAGGCGGGGTGACGCCCGGCGAATGCATGAAAGTCCGACCCGCACACTCCGATTCTCTTGATGGCAAAGAGCGCTTCACCCCGGACAGGGCAGGGATCAGGGACATCTCTCCTAAGGAGGGTCCCTGGTTCGGTCAAAACCACTTGCTGCATGTCGCCCTCCGATTGGATGAACCTTTATTCTATGCGGCAGTATGCCATTGCGATAGCTCACGGTCAAGGTCTATCGTGCCGGCTATCCACGATCAGGGTATGAGAGTTAATGGCATAATAGAGGGCTATGTCCATCGCCTCCAAGCCCGCAGGGACGATCTCGGACGGCAGAGTCACGGCACGGCTGATCTCCCGCATCAAGAGCATGATCGCCGACGGCACTCTGACTCCCGGCACCAAGTTCCCGCCCGAGCGCGATCTTGCGATTAAGTTCTCCGCCAATCGCACCTCGGTGCGACAGGCGCTCAAGGTGTTGGAGATCATGGGCGTGCTGACCCAGCGAGTTGGTGACGGCACATATTTAAGCAATAGCGCGGAAACGATCCTCAACGAGCCGTTGGACTTTTTGGTGCTTCTGGATGACTTGTCGCACCACGAACTTTTCGAGACGCGACTGATCGTCGAGCCCGAGTTGACCGCGCGTGCAGCGCAGCGGGCCACTACCGAAGACATTGCTGCTCTCCGGGCCGCGGTTTCGGCGATGGAGAAGAGCAAGAACACAAAAGAGCGCTTGAACGCGGATATGGCCTTCCATGACGCCGTCTTTCGGGCCAGCGGCAACCGTATCTGCCAGCTCCTGTTCAAGCAGATTCACCGGACGGTGCTGACCAGCATGTCGCATCTTTCCAACCGGGTGTCACTTGAACGGCCGTTGATGTATCACCGTCGTATCTATAAGGCGATTCGTGAGCGAGACGCCGAAGGTGCCCGGCAGGCCATGCGCGAACACATTCTGGACGCTCGCTCGCTGCTTGATTCGCCGGTCCGGACTGTGGACTAGCCCAGGATATTTCTACCCCAGGACGATTGACAGCGATTCCTCCTTTCCTCTATAACCGTTGTCGTAGCCTAATTGGTTCATCCAATTGTCTCAAGTGTCGAGTTTAAGGCTGCAGTTCCATGATTCCCGTGTGATCGGATCGAACGCAAACGCCTATCACCGCCGCACCATCACAAAGGAGGACCGCCATGGCAAAGGGTGTTATCGCAGACGACCTTGTCGCAAGCTATCACGAGGACGGCTATGTCCTGATCAAGAACATGCTTGACGCCGAAGAGACGGGCTTGCTCTCGCGCGCCGCGCGCGAAGACCGCATATTGGACCAACATTCCTTCGGCAGAGGCGACGGCGAAGGCGGCACGATTCGCCTCTCGCTGTGGAACCATCCAACAGACACAATCTACGGGATGGTCGCTCGTTCCGAATCCCTCGTGGGCACGGCGGAGAAGCTTCTAGCAGACGAGGCATACCACTATCACTCGAAGATGATCATGAAGGACGCGAAGGTTGGCGGCGCGTGGGCCTGGCACCAGGACTATGGCTACTGGTATCAGAACGGAGTCCTCTTCCCTCATCTCACCAGCGCCTACATTGCAGTCGATCGCGCCACCAAGGAAAACGGCTGTCTGCAGGTCATTCGCGGGTCGCACAAGCTTGGCCGGATCGAGCATGGATTGACCGGCGACCAGGCTGGCGCCGACCGGGGGCGCGTCGACGAAGTTCTGAAGCGTCTGGATCTGGTCTATCTCGAGATGGAGCCGGGCGATACGCTGTTTTTTCACGCCAACCTGCTGCACCGGTCCGACCAGAACCACTCCGACAACCCTCGCTGGTCGATGATTTGTTGCTATAACGCGAAGTCCAATGATCCATTCAAAGAGTCCCACCACCCGCGCTACACGCCTCTCATCAAGGTCCCCGATAGTGAGATTGTGAAAGCGGGCGAGCGCCGTTTCTCCGAGTCGGCAGACGAAAGCGCCGCGTGGCTGGACGTTAATAAAGACACGAGTGCGACCCAACTCGCCAGCCGGTAGGTTTACATGCCGAATCTGCCGCAGCAATTGCGGTGTTATATCAACTGGCTCTCATTGGACGGCCTGCGACCTCCCGGCCAGGGTTGGATGCGCGCCGTCTGCGATGCTGGCTACGATGGCATTCAATTCATCGAGCCATTAGAGCCGTCCCTCCTCGATAAAGCCTGCGCACATGGGCTAGGTGTCTGTGGAAGCGGCCGCGTCAATCGCGCGTCCGATGCCTACCGGCTGGCTGAAGAGGCGCAGCGAACCGGCCTGGAGTGCCTTACGCTCCACGTCGGTTGGGGGTATGAGGAAGACGATGAGGCGATCCGGCTGATTGAAGCCGTCCTCGAAGCCTCGGTCCGGCATTCCATGCCTCTCTATGTCGAGACACACCGCGCGACCATCTTTCAAGACATCTGGCGAACAGTCCACTTCATACGCCAGTTTCCGCAGCTTCAATTCAATGGAGATTTTTCGCATTGGTACACCGGTCTCGAGATGGTCTACGGCGGGTTCGAAAAGAAGGTCGCGTTCATTCAGCCGGTAATCGAACGCGTTCACTTCCTGCATGGACGGATAGGAAATCCGGGATGCATGCAGGTAGACATCGGTGACCTGGAAAGTGCCGCGACACTCCCGTTTGTAGACCACTTTCGTACGCTTTGGACGCGGGTCTTTGACGCCTTCGTCCGCCGAAGCTCGCCGGGCGAGCGATTCTGCTTTACCGCGGAACTGCTTGCCTCGAACATCTACTATGCCCGGGAGTTCCGCGGCCGGGAAGAATCAGATCGCTGGCAGCAGTCCCTGGTGCTCACACAGATCGCACGCGAATGCTTCAGCAAGTCTCAGAAGCAGCTCATATAAGAGATTCCGGCCACGGCTTTCTCGGGATTTCGTTCAAACCCTCCAGGTTCGCTGGATCTCCTCGAGCGTCTTCTGCTTCGTCTCGGGCAAGTAGCGCAGCACAAAGAAGAAGCCGGCCGAGCACCAACGCGTAAATCCAGAACGTGCGCGCCATGCCGAGCGAGGAGTTCAGTAGAGGAAATGTGTAGGTCAAGAGGAAGCAGGCGGCCCATAGCGCCGTCGTGCAGACAGCCATGCAGGCGCCGCGAACTTCGTTGGGAAATATCTCCGAAAGGATCACCCATGTGATCGGCGCCAGCGTCATGGCATAGCAAGCGATTGCCGCGACTACGAGCACGAGCAGCAGCAAACCGTGCTGGCTGGTGAAGTAGAGCCCTCCCAGAATCACGTAGAGCATCGCCAGACCGGCGCAGCCCAGCAGCATCAGACGTCGACGGCCGAGGCGTTCCACGGTTGCGATAGCGAAAAATGTGAAGACGCACATCACCACGCCGGTAATGACGATGTTAAAGAAGATATTCGACAGAGTGTAACCAGCGGCGGAGAAGACCTCTTGCGCGTAGTTAAGAATAACGTTGATGCCGCACCATTGCTGTAGCACCGCGAGCGTAACGCCGATCCCAAGTACAGAAACCAAGCGCGGATTCCGCAAGGCGGCCCCGACAGAGAGGCTTGTCTCGGCATGGAAGCTAGCCCGCATTTCATCTGCCACCCGTTTCGCGTATTCCTCGCCTCCAAAGCGGACCAGCACCTGCTGTGCGCGCTCCCACTGGCCCTGGCGCGCCAGCCAGCGCGGGCTTTCCGGAATAAAGTAGACGCCGATCAGAAATACAGTCGCCGGCACGACCGCTGCCTCGAACATCCGCCTCCAGGCCATTTGTCCGTTCCACGAGTCCTGGATATCGAGCAGCGAAGATCCCAGCGGCACCGGTCTCGCGATGAGCCAGTTCACCGTCTGCGCCGCCAGGATGCCGAGAACGATCGTCAATTCGTTCAGGCAGACCAGCTTGCCCCGGCTTTCTGCGGGAGCAATCTCGGCAATGTAAACAGGAGACAGGCCTGACGCCATACCAATAGCGACGCCACCGGCGATGCGCCATACTACGAAACTGCTGAAAGTCGCAGCCATGCCGGTGCCCAACGCGGAAGCCGCAAACAATGTCGCCGAAACCAGCAACGCACGGCGTCGGCCGGTGCGCCCGCTCAGGAAGCCAGAGCCGACCGCGCCAACCAGACATCCAACCAGCGCGCAACTCATCGCCCATGCTTCGCGGGAGGGTTGAGTGATGCCAAAGTACGCCTCGTAAAAAGGTTTGGCGCCTCCGATCACAACCCAATCGTAGCCGAAGAGAAAGCCGCCCAGGGCCGAGACCAGAGCAGTAAACCAAAGATAACGAGAACCCATCTTCCCTTCTTCAAAGTGGAAATGCTTTAGAAGGTATATTTGAGGGCCAACTCAACGACGCGCCGCCCTATTTCGTAAAGCGGCTTTCCCGTGGTCAATGGATTTGTGTTTGCTCCGTTGGTTCCGGTCAGCTGCAGGTTGACATCCGAGCCCAGGCCAAATTCAGGGAGCGGATGGTTTAGAAAATTGAACGCCGTAAACCGGAACTGCACACCCTGATTGTCTCGGAACGCAAAGTTCTTGTATGCGCCGAGGTCGCTGTTGAAATAGGCCGGTCCCCTGAAATCGGGATAGATCGATGGTCCGTTCTGGCCCTGGCCGGGAACGCTGAAGCAGGTCGGGTTGAAGTATTTGACGGCGCCGGGATTGCACGACACGGTCGGCACCAGCACCTGCGAGTCCGTACCGAGGATGCTCTGATTGCTGACGCCGGGGGCAAAGGTCGCGTTGAGCGTGCCGCTCGTGTTGGGCTGGATCGGTGGCCCGCTCTGCACTTGCGTAATGCCGGAGAGTTGCCAGCCGTTAACCAGTCCAGCCGCGAAGATGTTGCCATGGACCGGGCTCGGAAGCTGAATGACGTAGGCAGCGTTGAAGATGTTCGTGCGATCGAATGAGAGCGGGCCGTAGTTGTGGCTAATGTTGAACGCATCGGTCGTCGTGCCGTTGCCGAAGTCCGCATTGTCGGTTTGCCCATCGCGAATTCCCATCGCTTTCGACCAGGTGTAGTTTGCGCTGAATGTGATGGGGCCGCGCTGCTTTTTGCCACGTAGTCATCAAGCCGTTGTAGTTGGAGTAGCTGCCGTGCGTGACCACGTTGAGGATTTGGTAGTTGTGGTACGGCCGATAGTCCTGCAACGCGGCGCTGGGCACTTGTCCCGGAGGATAAACAATGCCAGTCATCGGATCCGGGCCGAAAAGCGCTCCAATCGGAATTTTATTGATGTTGGAGAGGGCCGCGACCGTGCTGGTGCTCGTGTCGGTTAGCAGAGCATCGCGTGTCCGGTTGCCAATATAACTGATCTCAAACGTGGATCCCTTCGGCCCGCTTTGCGTGACGGTGACGTTGTAGCTGGACGTCGACGGAGTTCGGTTGTCGCCCATCTCCAGCGCCGACGCGTTTCCATTCTCTCCGATCACCGCCGAGGGCGGGTAATTTACGGCATCGGCAAGTGAGTTCAGCGCTGGAGTAGAGACGTTCTGAATCCCCAGAGGCGGGTTGTAGGCCACTTGCACGTCATTGTATGAGACCTGCCAAAGATAGAGTCCATACCCGCCGCGCAGCACCGTGCTGCCGTCGCCGCGAAGGTCATATGCTACCCCTACGCGAGGTAGAGGACGGAACAAGACAGACTGCCATCCTGAGATAGGTATGCTCTTATCGATCGCGTGCCAGGTGAAGCCCGTATATTGGGGCGCGGTGGGCGAGTTACTGTATAGGGAAGGGTCCCACACCGCGAAACCCGGATCATTGCTGGGATACCATTGCCCCTGGTGATCGAAGCGCACGCCGTATGTTGCCGTAAGCTTGGGCGTGATCTTCCACTGGTCCTCTCCATAGAACGAGTACTGATGAAAGTTGATGTTCTGGATCGGCAACTGGTCGACCTGACTGTAGTTGACGGCGTGCCCTATTATAAAGTCTGCGACCGGGTTGCCCGTAGAGTTGCTCCCATAAGTCTCGAAGTCATAGTTACCCTGCCCGGTGGGAAGATAGGCCGCAGGCTGAGATACGATCTGCTCGTTCGAGTCCCAGTAGCCGCCAACCTTGAGCGTGTGCCTCCCGATTACCTTAATGAGATCGTCAGAGACCGCGGGAGCATGTTTGGTATACCCGAATGCACCATTCTGGAAACCTGGGGTAAACCCCGGACCGTAAATGCCTGGAAAGCAGCCGCTGGTAGACGTTTGATAGCAGCTATAGCTAAAGATATTCGGAATCTGCGGAATGCCGGAGTTCTTAAAAGGGCCCATCGCCGTGAAGCCGATCGTGGCGGGGTCAATCGCCTTCGGATTTACAGGCTTCAACGGGAAGTTTTGATACAGGTAAGTAATAATGACGTTGTTCGTGAGCGAGTTGCCGATAGTCTGGGTGTAGTTTTCGGTCCAAAACGCCGCCGTGCGTTCAGCGTCTAACCGGGTCGGGAAAGGCAACGTGTCTCCGGGATAGTAGTAGATGCCAAAGTTGTTGATCGACAATTCGTCCTGCCGGGTATAGGAAACCGAGATGGATGACTTTGGGTTGGGTAAGTAATCTCCTCTGACGCGCGCTTCCCAACGGTTCAATGGCGGATTGTCGAGAAATGCATAGTTAGAGCCATTGTGCGCCACAGGGTCTTGGTTGGCTGCGGGAAAGAGCGTCGCGAGCGCACGCGAGTTAGGATCCAGCTGCGGGCCGGGTATCATCCCGTTCACTATGCCCGAGGTTGCGCAATAGGTGCCGCTCGCCACCGCGCAGGGCACTACACCCGACTGACCTGTCTGGCCAAGTGTCGCCAGGTATGCCGGGCTGAAATTGCCAGCAAGCATTTGCGCGGTTGGAACGAACAATTCGTGCGGCGTGCCCGGCGGTTGCTGCTTCATGTACTCATAGCCGGCGAAGAAGAACAGTCTGTTGCGCGAGCGGTTGAACGAGGTCTTCGGTATCAACACCGGTCCGCCGATCGTGAAGCCCGGATAGTAATAGCTCTCAACGGGCTTCGGAAATCCCAGCGCGTTCAAGTATGCGTCGGTCGCGTTGAATACGCTATCGCGTGTGTAGAAATACACGCTGCCGTGGAAGTTTGCCCCGCCGCTCTTGCTGATCGCCTGAAACAGCACGGGCCCCTTGGCATACTCGGCGCCAAACGCCGAGTTGAGAATGGAGACCTGCGCCGTTTGGTCCTGATTCACATTGATCATTTGCAGACCCTGAGTGCCGGTGTCGGTAATATTCGCCCCGTCGAGGGTCATCGCCAAACCGCCACTCGGGGCCGTGCCGCCAGCGGAGAACGCCCCCACGGGCCCGTTCGCCGTGCCCGTGATCAGGCTGCTGTACTGCGCCTGGCCAAGGCCCGTGTTCATCGCCATGCCGGGCATTACCTTGATGAGTTCCGCGGCGTCGCGCCCCTGGATGGAGAGCTGTGAAACCATTTGCTCGTTCAGGGTAAGCTGCGTTTGGCCACTCTCAATTGGAACGGACTCAGTGGCAGCATTGACCTCGACCGTTGCCGATTCGCCGCCCACCTCCAGGGCGATCAGCGGCAGGCTGCGATTCTCGCCCTCCTCGAGCGTAATGCCGGTCAGTTCCCAGGTGCGGAAACCAGTTCGCGTGATCCGCACGGTATAGGTGTCCGAGGGAACCACCGAGAAAGTAAAGTTGCCCGAGGAATTCGACACCATCTGCCGCGTTGAGTTCGTGGCCTCGTTTCTCGGTATTACGACGGCGTCGGGGATCACCGCACCGGTGGTGTCTCGCACCACACCGCTCAGACTGCCGGTCGAGACCTGAGCAACGGCGCTACTTGCAATGAACAGCAAGACGACACCCGAGAGAACGCCGATAGTCCAGGGGAGAATTGATGCGACGCCGCATGTGAAGCGAAAGCCTCCACTTTGGCGGAAGGATTGTGTTTGCCCCTGCTTCATGGCTGATTCCTTTAAGAATTCGACTTGTGGTTCGCCCTCGCGTCTTTGGCTTCAGCGCGAGAAATCCGACAAACCTCTCGTGGAAAGAGATTAGGCACAATGGATGAGCCAATTGTCAAGACTTTTTTGTAACGCGGTCTAAAAGTCTCACGAAAGGTGATTTTTGCCTGTATTAAATGCGCCATAATACTAGCCGGATAGCAACTGAGAGGTTCAACAATTACGAAACCTGCGGTCCGCGCAACTGCCGAACGATCCTTTTCGACGGCGTCGTCTGGTGTCGGGAATGGAAATCCTATGGGCGTTCGGAATGAACAGATTGGTTTCGCCCCGCGCTTACCGTCTATGTCGAGACCGTGTGTTCTCTGCGCAGTCAAGACCTCTCCGAAGCGAATTTCCGGCGGTCTCGTCCTAGATCACTTCGGAGCTTTCCAAAGCGGAAATGGTTCCGACTTGTCGGCGATCGGGATTTGATCCAGAAGACATCGAATTGGATCAATAATCGATCTGTCGGCCAGTATCCAGTAATCGGCGCTCCTCGGATGACTGCGGGAATTAGGATAGAAGGCAACTCGCGTCGCCGCACACAATCGGCACACTTCCGAGTCATGATTGGCGAGAGTCTCCCTGCCTAACCGCCTGTTTATGACCAATGCCATTGATGGGGGCAAATCAGTGGCTACAAAATGAGTTCGAGAGTTCGAGATTGGCTGCACTCAGAATGCTTCAAGACACTCTGAGATGCGATCCCCGCCGCACCTCCGCACCGGGCACTTGTTCATTCCGCATAGCTGCAGCCTTGATCTCGTCAGAGTTCGGTCGTGTGCATTTGGACCGACCACTCCAAAGTTTTCGCAAGCTCACCGGGGAGTAACGAGAGAACTGTTTCCCAGATGACCCCGTCGATTCGCGCATCGATCCAGCAGTAGCATTTCGGTAGCGCAGCCTCGTCGGTGATCCGTACTGAATCCTGGCTGTTTTTCTGGACGCGCAGAGTGAACTCCCGTCCCTCAATCTTCCGGAGGTCCCGGCTCATCAAGTAGAAGAGGACCATAGATTTAGTTCGATCCACTTTGTTGGCTGCCGTTCGCGCCCGATCTCCCAGGCGAGCAGCCTCGGCACGGCAGAACTGCTCCCGAGCCTCCATGATCCTCACGAACCGCCCGATACGGTCGACCTTCTCTCCGTGGGCATCGCAGAACTGCTGAAAACGCGCCCTCAGTTCGTCCGACGGTTCTCCAGAACACTCGACCTCTTCTTGAATCTCGTCGAGGAGTCTATCCAGTTCTGTGTCGATTTCAAATAATGAATTCGATTCAGCGATCGAAGCCATGCTTTTCCTCCTTTGAAAAAGGCTTGTTTTTCCTATATGCCAGCCCGTACCGACTCGTTGGCGAGGAATGCTCCTATCGAGCCACTCGCTGTTCCGGCCAGAGCACTCTCGCCGCCTGAGAGGTAATCGAATCCGCACGACCTTGGACATGCTGGCGAAACATGCACGCCGGCAATCCAGTGAACTTGGCTAAGCGCCGTGCATGGGGATGACTTCGCCAAAGGGGGCGCGGCGGGCTCCTGTGGAAGCCCATAGGACAGGGTAGGCGGGAGCCGAATCTGGAAAGCTGCCGTAGAGGTCGGTGAGAAAGACCATGGTTTGTGGCAGGATTCCACGTTCGTCGAGCCACTCGAAGCATGGTCCGAATTCTGTCCCTCCGCCTCCTACCGGCTGAAGATCGACTCGTTGTCCTGCTTCGTAGGTCTCGACCTTCTGCACCGCGGCATCGAAGTAGAGGACATACACGCGTTCGGGTCTTTGGCCTTCCAGGATCGAGCGGACCTCGGCTTCAAAAAGCCTCAATTGCCGTCCGTTGACCGATCCCGAGCAATCGACCGCGATCGCGATCTCCCCGACACCTTCTCGCAGGACACCGGGAAGATAGAAACCTGCCCAGATGTGGCGGCGATTCGGACGCGTCCAGCTGTAGTCGGCTGGGGTGGTCTCCGACCAAAGCCGTCGCAGCATCTCGCGCCAGTCGATCGCAGCCTCGGCGGCCCCGTCGAGCGTCCGGTGGAGGCCGGCCGGAAGCCTGCCCGTCTGCCGGGCAACCGTCGTGGCTTGGTTGACCGCCACATCCCACTCCCTCGCCTGTTCTTCGATAGTTGGGGTTTCCTCGTCCGGCGGCGGTGCATCGAGAACCTGGCCAATTCCACCTACGGTAATGGGTGCGGAAGGCGAGTTTGAATCGCCGCCACCTGACGTCTCGTCTTTCGATTCCTCTCCTTCGGGCTCGTCGCCTCTACCCTCATGGCCCGAGTCTTGGTCCGTTTCCGACTCAGATTCCGATTCAAGGAGGTTGTAGACTTGCTCCGCGCTCATTCCACGGAAGCGATCGTCGAGGCCCACTTATGCGTGATATGGGACGGGCACATGACTAGCGTCGTGCTGGGTCTTCCGTCTGCAAGAACGTAGATCGTGCCGAGCGCCATGAACGTCTTGCCCGCGCCGCACTCGGCGACGATGCGCGCAGCCTTTGCCCGGCGCAGGTACTTCGCGGTGCCGGTAATGGCAAGCGCCTGAGCTGGCAACGCCTGACGCAGAAGCATCCCAAGGGACGGCGCAAGCGGGTCCTTTGTACTCTGAAGCGGAGGATAGGTTTCAAGAATCCGTTCGGCCAGCAAAGGGCCAAATTGACGCAGATAGTCGAAGGTCGTCTCCATGAGAGAGATACCTCCTGAAGGCTCGGTTGTCAGATGTTTTGTGCGAGGGCCTACTCAGCTTCTTCTCTGAGCGGCAGATAGGATTGGTTACCCGCTTCACCGCGGCCTGATAGACCGCTCAAAAAGATCGAGAGAACGTAACTAGGGAAGGCTCCAGAGCGATGGCGGGCGGAGAGATGCTGAGGGGTCCGGATCAGTCATCTTCTTCCGCGGGAAGGGCGATGCGACGCAACTCCACTTTGCCGTCCTTTTTGACGGCTACCTCGAGCAACTGGTTGGTAAGATCGCCGTTCTTCGCAAGCTCGTCAAGAATCAGTGCGAAGAGCTGCCGCTGGAGGCTGAGATCCAAACCGGACGGAGCGTCAATGCACACAAGGCCTGCATGCAGGCGCACGTCCGCGTATTCTCCGGCGGAGCCCGGTTTATCCGCCGGTCCGCGCGAAAGTCGATGCTGTTATTCGTAACGAAGGTCCAGTCTCCTTCGAGAATAGTTCGCTTGAGTTCCCAATCCTTCGTGCCTGTCTTTCCGATGTAATTCACATGCGAGCAAAGAAAGCCCCTCCCCTGGGCGTCGGCTGCCAGCGAAGGGCTCAAGTTTTCATCAATCAGTATTTTCTGCAAGACTCCTAGCCTCCTAGAGAGGAGCCGCGAAGTCGCTTCTTGGAAACGGAGACCGTGAGACTTCTGGGGAAGCTCCGTCGCCGGGGACGGCCTCTTTGAGGGTTCGCCCTCGCGTAGATCGAAGCCAGCCCGATCTGCGACGGCGTGAGACTCGGATAGATCTCCAGAATCTCTTGAAATGGCGTGCCGGCATCGACCAGGCTGGCGACATCGTGCACCGGGATACGTGTTCCCCGGACGACGGGAGTGCCGCGGAGAATCTCCGAATCCTCAACCACCATCTGTTGCGCATCCTTCAACTGGCTCAAGCGGCGGTCGACATCCTCCCAGATCGACGACAGCAGGACCTGTACAGTCCGGGATTCTTCGAATTTGCAGTGCCGAAGTTCCGTCCAGGAGTGGTTGTGTGCAAGTCCGCCGCGCATCGCCTTCACCCGCGCCGCCGACGTTAGCACCTCCTCGGTCTCGAAATAGAAGGCGATCCACAGGCAGGCGTCTTTGCGCACAGTCCGGTTCTGGGAGGTCTTGTAGAGTTTCTTCGGGAGGATCCGCTTGTCGATCATCCGGTTGATTTTGGCAACCGTGACGCCTGCGGCAATAGCCGCCTCATTCGTTGTCAGATTCTCGATTACGGCTTCCATATGGGTCAACTCCACAGAATCTATCGTAAATCATCTCCTCCAGGAGAACAATTAGCGGACTTTCGATCGATCGCTGGCGATTAGTTCAATGCGCCAGCATTCAGGCAACTACCTGCCGGGGATTTAAGACTGCCGCGACTGAGTAGGATGGCCAGATCACGGAGCCATTCCCTTCAGGGAAGGCCAAAGCCCCCGAGCGCAGCCCATCGCCCATCCACTCCAGCATCTCTTCGGTTGTTGCGGAAATCAGGACAGGTTCACAGCCAATTCCGTCAATCTCCTCGATCCGTTTTTTCCGTTCGACAACTCCCAGGATGTGTTCTGCCCACGTTGGGCAGGCAGGGAGGCCCAGAAAACTCACCAAGGTCGCCCAAGCTTCGTCCCTCCGATATCTGAGGAGGAGAGTTCGCCCCGCGCTCCCGTTGGTGTGAAGTTCCTGCGAGGTTGCCATCAGATGACGCACCGGATATTTCCGGCCGGGCAAAGCCACGGCGCCCTTGTAGCAGGAGGCGTGTTCGCCCAGCGCAACTTCCTTTGTCGCGCCATCGGGAAACGTGAGGGTGAAGGTAGCCTTTTCGTGAACGGCCGCCGTAATCGCGCCCACATCCGAGTCGTTGCCAAAGACGCTCAACAGATGAGCCTGCCGGTCTTCCCCCATATAGCGGTCGACCCGCAGGCGAATGCGGGTCGAGGTCTTCTCCGTGATGCGCACGTACTCAAGCAGCCCGAACCGCAGGTGTGCATTCTCCATCGCACTCATCCTCCTTCTTCGCCGGCGTTTCGGTGAGTTTGAGTGTTCGGCCATCGGCGTAGATCAAGGCGAAGCTCATTGGTCCATCGCTCGCGATGATGGATAAGCTTCGCGTCTCCCTCATCCTCTTCCACAAACGTCGTCACATGCTTGACCGAGCGCCAGCGGGCAATGTGGCGGTCGTCTCCCTGGCCGAAGACGCCGTTCAGCAACCCCGCAGTGCACAGTAGCCCAACGTGCCCGCCATGGAGCGGAGTGATAGGCCTACCGGTGGCAATGTCGTCGTGTGGCATCAGGAGCGGCACAACTTGTCTCCAAGCGCTGGAATGCGGAAGCAGATCTTCCATCAGGTCGTACGGGAGGCCGCGATAGCTCATAGCAACAGCGTCCGAAGGCGGCACAGAATAAGGAGAACATACGCCCGGCTGCAACTCCGGCAGTTTCTGGAAGCTGCCGTGGAGCCCGACGCTCCGCAGGTGCCTTTTGTTGTTCTCTACGGTGGAGCCTCTGATCTCGCGTCGAATGCCGAGGACGGCAATCTGCCGGTACTGGACCGAATCCGGGTCGGTCATCCGAAAGACGCTCAATGCGGCGAAGTGAGAGCTTAGAATGCCGGCGCAATCGTGCAGCCGCTCGAACGGGATCACAAGGACGAGAACGCCCTCCATCGCCAGCCATCGATAGGTATGTTCGAGGAACACGGCCTCCATGCGGCGATTGGCAATGGAGCCGATCTCGGAGTCGTAAGGCGGGTTCAGATAGAGAAGGGAGAAGGACTCAGGCTTTGCGACGGCGTCGAAAGCATTGCCCTGAATGGTCTCAATTTCTGTGGAACTGGCAATGCGGGCACGTTCCGCATCGAGTTCGACTCCATAACGGCGGACGGGAGCGTCGCTGGTGAGAAGGTGAAGTGCCGCGCCTTGTCCCACGCAGGGATCGATCACCGATGCTGGTTGGGTGAATGTGAGCAACGAGCGAAGTTTGACTCCCTCGCTTTCGGGCAACGGGTAGTAGCCCATTTTCAGGCGCGCTGCATTCCTCATCAATTGACCTCGCCTGGGTGGAATGGAATTCTAAGAAATACTTGCAGTGACTAGGCTCCGATGGCCTTCGGATCTGGATGAGCGCGTTGGCCTGTTATTGCCAACTGAGCTCGCCTCACGTCGATTTGGTCTTCCTGAACCAACGTGGAACTCTGCTCTTGTATTCGAGATAGGTCTGACCGAATGCCGCTTCCAAGCTGCGTTCCTCACGCGGCAGAATGATTAACGTCACAACGCACCACAAGACCACAAATCCGATCAAGACGAGGAGGCTTCCGAAAAAAATGGTCCAGCCAAGCCATAGGCCCAGTTCCGCGACGTACATCGGATTGCGTGTCAATCTGTACGGCCCACGCATCATTAAAAAGGGGGGAGTCAGCCCTAGCTTGACCCTTGAGGGGGCCTGGGGAACAGCGAAAGCAAGAATCCATATGAGAAGGGCGGCCGCGAGTGCGACCACCATCAGGCCAAGCCGATTCCATAACCCCGGGGATCCCTCTGCCCATCCATAACGTGGCAGAAGCGTGGAGAGCGCCCACGGTATCACTCCATGTGCAAGTGGAATCACGACTAGCCCAACGAATAGCCCCACAATCACAGCGATCGAGCGCGGCACGGTGATCATACTTGGGCTCGCCTGATTGTCTCGCGACAGTTCCAAGGAATCAATTCCGTGGGCCCGCCCATCAGGTTCCGTGCGAGGCGCTGCTGCTCGACCAGATCGTCGAGGGAGTTGGCGGCGCACAACTGACGGGGATCAATCAGGCTCATGTACAGGTCACCCACCTATTGGCGATTCAGTACCGGCAGCGCAATATGCGAGATTGTCAGAGCGCGACGATCCGAGCAAGTATGTCAGATGTCCTGGCTGTCCAGGAAGGGATGCGCTTCCTGCACTCCATTGATAGTCTTCAAATCCTTGAGTAAGTTCCGATAGCTCGGATATCGTGTAAGCACGAAGTTGAGAGACCACTCCGTCCCAACAACATATAAAAGGAACGAACGGAATCAAGTAGGTCCATAGCAATCGCTTCCATAGAAAAGGTCTCATGAAGGGGGTTGCAATGACGACAAAGAGTGGGGTAAGCAGCAGTGAAATGATCGTGAGCAACCTGCGTTCCGGGATTTCGAAGATGCAGATGGGCTGCCCTGCTTTGACGGCATTCTGCAACACGGCCCTTGCCGCCCAGGCGAAAAGTGATGGAGGCATTGAATATGGTACGAACTCCAGCCAACTCGGGCGGCACTTTTGTGGCGTCGACAGAATCTGAGATATAGCGGAGATTGAGCGGATGTTGAGCGGAAATTTCGCGAAATGCTCTAAGATTGGGAAACTTGTCGGTCAGAGTGAATTCAATGGTGATTCCATCGGAGGCCAACGCCTTGTGCAACGCCAGAACCATTCGCCCTCGACCGGAGCAGAGATCTACTACCTTCAATGTATCGGTTTGTTCCAACACCCTCCGCAGAAGAGGAAGTACAGGTTTGTACAGCGCGAATCGTACTTCCAAAAATCCTAAGTAGTCCAGGGCGAGATCGCGAATCGCATGCGGAAACCATTCCAGATCTTCCCATTCGAATAGCTGTAACCGTGGTAAAGACATTTGATTTCAGTCCTTATACGGCGATCGCTTTTGCTGAGGGTCGGCGCGGCACCGCAATCAACATTACACAAAGGCCGTCGACAGAGGTTCGATCATTGCACTCGCAGTTCGCTTTCCAGGCCGTCACTCTTTCGTAGAACCGTGTTCCGTGACACAGGTTGTGGAAACTGGTTCTCTTGCGCAGTTCGGAGATGCAATTGGAACAGCACTGGTAAGCAGCCCAAGACAAATGCGAACGACGGGGCATATCTCCGGCGCCGATTCAGCAGATCCTCAAGAATTGTTTGCCGGCTCACACGAGAGCCCAAAAAATCCACTTCTTCCTGCAGAGATGCTGTTTTCTGGTGATAGCAGAAATAACAGCTCTGAAGTGAGTGTTTGAGAACTCCCATAGCGTATCTCGTAGCGTTTGGAAACACAGGAAATGCCGCGGCGCTCATGAGGATCGCGCTCATGAAATTGAAGAGCGCCTTCAACACATCGAGCCTGCGAAGCGCAGGAATCGGAACCTGTGCCAGCAGTTCCTCGCCCCACACAGTAACAGCAGAGACAATCACACCGGCAAGTACGATTCGGTCTACGAAGGCCGCCTCAAATGGCGAGAGTCCAAGCACTCGACTTATTTCTCCCGATAGAAGATCGCCTCGGGTGCAAACAAAGCCGGATAGAGAATATCCCGCACAGCGCTCTAAATACTTTTCGAGCCAGCCGCGACTCCGATCAGACGACGCGCGGAAACCATGCGTGATCTCAAGGGCAAACACTTTCTCCTGAATTTCGCGGCGATCCGCTTGGCTCGCGGAGTCGGGGAGAACGACGATCAAGTCAACGTCGGATACAGCCGCCGCGAACGCTCCCTTCGCCGCACTGCCGAAGAGAACCACGCTGACCAAAGGAGCACCACTTGACAAACGCAGTTGTGCAACGGCCTCGACATATTTACGAATAAGACAACAAGAGTCGGCGGGAGTCTCATGATCCGCGAGAATCGCTGCATCAGGCTGATTCATAGCGCTGTACGCTGCCGCCTGTTGCTCCCCTTTGCTGCCAAGCATAGGGCCATCTTAGTCTTCCTCGTGGGAAAGGGGCCACAATCGCCATGACGCGCCTCGGCGCCGAACGAAGTGTCGTTATCCAGAACACTGGGAAAACTAGTACTCAAAACGCCGGTTTTTTTTGGCAATCGCCAGTTGAGACCTCGGTTGGCGCGAAATTGCCAA
>CAWGZE010000007.1:0-264677 GCA_963826855.1 uncultured Acidobacteriaceae bacterium | reverse complement strand
CGGAGATTTGCGGGTGCTAAAGGCTTAATCGAAGCGGAGGATGTTTCATTTATAGGGGAGTCGGATCGGGCGTGACTACGGAACCAGGCACTCTCGCCCGGCGTAGTATCCTCATCTCGTCAGTCACTCTAAAGGAACGCCCTTGAAAAACCCGCTCTACCGCGTATCCGCCGCCGCCCTGCTCCTCGTCTTCACCGCAACCACTCTCCGCGCCGACGAAGGCATGTGGACCTTCGATAATCCGCCGACCAAGCTAATCCAGAAAAAGTACGGATTCATCATCACCAAGGAATGGCTTGACCATGTCCGCCTCTCGTGCGTGCGATTGAACGATGGCGGCTCGGGATCCTTTGTCAGTCCCGACGGCCTCTTGCTCACCAATCACCACGTGGCTCGCGGACAGTTGCAAAAGAGCTCGAGCGCCGAGCACGATTACGTCCACAACGGCTTCTACGCCGCCACTAGCGACCAGGAGATTAAGTCCCCTGACCTTGAGGTCAATGTCCTGCAATCGACGGAGGACGTCACCGCCCGAGTCGAGGCTGCCGTTAAACCTGGCATGAGCAACGATGACGCGTTCAAGGCGCGTAACGCGGTCATCGCCGCGATCGAGGCCGACAGCACGAAGGCCACCGGCCTACGCTCCGACGTCGTCACCCTCTACCAGGGCGGCGAGTATTGGCTCTATCGTTACAAGAAATACACCGACGTCCGCATCGTCTTCGCGCCCGAGGACCAGACCGCCTTTTTCGGCGGCGATCCAGACAACTTCACCTATCCGCGCTACGACCTCGACATGGCGCTTTTCCGCGTCTACGAGAACGGCAAGCCGATCCACACCGACAACTACTTAAAGTGGAGCGACAACGGGGCAGCCAAGGACGAGCTGGTCTTCGTGACCGGACATCCGGGATCGACCCAGCGGCAGGACACTGTCGCCCAGCTTACCTTTGAGCGCGACATTGTCGAACCCACAGTCATCGGCTTCCTGGAGAACCGGGTCAGTATTCTCCAGCAGTATTCGACGCGAGGGCCGGAGCAGGCCCGGCAGGCGGCCAGCCAGATCTTCGGCTTGCAAAACGGCCTCAAAGCATATCGAGGACGCCTCGACGGACTCGACGACAAGAAGGTCTTCGACAAGAGAGTCCGAGAAGAGGCGGAATTTCGCGAAAGGGTGATGGCCAATCCCGCCTGGGCCAAAGACTATGGGGACGCCTGGAAAGAGATTGAAGACGCTATCCAGCAACAGGCCGCTTTATTTCCAGTGCAGTTCTACCACCGGTCGGGCTCGACCACTCTTGGTACGGCCCTCTCGCTTGTGCAATATGCCGCCGAAGTCTCAAAACCCGACGGCGACCGGCTGCCCGGTTATCACGACGCCGAGCTCGAATCGCTGAAGTTCCAGTTACTCTCACCGGCGCCCTCCTATCCCGAACTCGAAATCGCCCAGATGACCGGCGCGCTGGAGGCCGATCGCAAACATCTTCCGCCCAATGACGAGTTCCTGACGGCAGTGCTGAACGGCCGCGAGCTGGCGGTCGCTGCGAAAGAACTCGTGACCGGCACCAAGCTCTCCGATCTGGCCATAAGGAAGTCACTGCTCGAGGGTGGTGCGCCAGCCATCGCCGCCTCGACTGATCCCATGATCGTGCTGGCCCGCAAGCTCGATCCGATCGTCCGAGCCCAGATTAAGAGGAACGATGCGATCGAAAGCGTATTGGACCGCGCCGGCGAGAAGCTCGGCAAAGCCCGCTTCGCCGTCTACGGCAAGAGCAGCTATCCGGACGCCACTTTCACGCTGCGTTTGAGCTACGGCGCGGCCTCGGGCTATCCCATGAATGGCACAATCGCTCCCTACAAGACCACCTATTATGGCCTCTACGACCGCTCTGCGAGCTTTAACAACGCCCCGCCTTTCAATCTGCCAACCCGTTATGTAGATCGCCTGGGCAAGTTCGACCTCAACACTCCGCTCGATTTCGTGACCACCAACGACATCATCGGAGGCAACTCGGGATCGCCCGTGATCAATAAGAACGGCGAACTCGTCGGCCTGGTCTTCGACGGCAATATTCAATCGCTGGTTGGGGATTTCGTCTACGACGACTACCAGAATCGGACCGTCGCAGTGCACAGCTCGGCCATGATGATGGCTCTGCGCCAGCTCTATGACGCCGGCAAGCTAGCGGACGAGATTGAGGGCAGGTCCCACTAAACAGCGAAATGCCGGAGGTATCAGCCCTCCGGCATTTTCTACTACGTCTAAAAAAAATCTCTACTTCTTGATCGCGCCCCACTTGTAGACGACGCCAATCGAGCCTGCAAATTCCTTCTGGAAGGCGAGCCCGTAATGCGTCGGTTGGAAATCCGTGATCAGCCGGACAGACCACTGCGGCGTGAGGTTGCGGTCAAACGATCCGCCCACCGCCATCGCAAAGGCCAGCTGGTTGTTGTAAAGACGCAGGACGTTCGGCTCTACTCCGCTCGGGAAGGAGCTGTTGAAGATTCCGTAAGTACCGCCAAGCAGAACGTGGGCATCAACTGTCCATTTCGGATCGCGCAACAGCCGGACCTCGGGCCCGAAGAGAAACAGATGTTCAGAGATATTCGCCTGTTTCAGGTCGTACTCGTTGGGGGGAAGTGATACGGTGCCGTAGTAGTTGCCGGTCGCGGCCGTGATGCCCACAATCGGATTCAACCAGCCGGTTACCTGGCCCTTCCAGCCATACATGTTGGTCTTCAGGTTGACGCCCAGCGTGGTCTGGAAGCGGGCGTAGCCAAAGCCGCCGTAGGCGTCCCAGCGATTGTTGTAATTGGCGAGGTCATTGCTCAGCGGGGGAGCGGTTGCCGTTACCTGCGCGGACATTTGCGAAACGGTGAGAACGAGAAAAACACAGCACAGCGACAGACGAAGAAAGCGTTCGACAGAAGACACCCGGATCAACCACCCCACACAGAAAAATGAAAGCCCGAAAGTATTGCGCCTGGGGCGTAACGCCCCCAATAGCAGCAACCTTAACGATACACGGTCGGCGGAAACGATGTCATAGACCGTTTTCACAATTGGCGTATCCGGTCGAGACAGACTCGGCGCGGCTTTTCCGTTAAGAAAAGCCGCTCTTCGCATTCGCTCCGTTGGGACACAGTATTTGTGAAAACGGTCTAGGCGCTTTAGTTCATCCACTTGCGGTCATTGGGGTTCTTCCCTTCGTCCGGATCGACGTATCGCCCCTCATGGTCGAAGTGCACGTCCCGGTTATGCTTCCGCATGTAGACCTCGAACTTGCGCGCCGCCCGGCGCCGCTTCCAGCGGTAATACTCGTTACGCAGGCCGTAGACTCGTTCGCTCGCGGCAAAGCTGAGGCCGCGCCCGCGCGCCTGCCTCGCGTAGATAAACCCAATCAATCCGCCCGCCAGGTAGACCACCAACGGCAGGATGCTTCCTCCGCCAAAGAGGCTCGCAATCGCAATCAGCAGGTAGATCAAGACAAGATATTTGGCCTTGATGCCGATTGGCAGCGGGAACAGGAAGAACTGCTGCTCGCCAAAGAGCACGGCAAACGCGGCAAGCAAACCGAAAATCCCAGCCTGTGCCCCTGACGCATAGTCCAGCGGTGAAAGCCTCGGGATCGGAGTGAAGCTCAGGGCCGTGGCGATGAGCGCGCCACCCACGACTGCTAGAAAGTAGATTTCCGTCAACCAGCGGCTGCCCTTCACCTGCTCGATATACGAGGCGATGAACCAGAGCGACAGCAGATTGAAAAGGGCTTCCAGAATGCCGCGATGCACAAAGGCATAGGTGACCAGCTGCCACACGTAGCCGTGGGTCACCGCTCGAGGAGTCAGGACGAGCAGCCCAAAGATCACATCGCTCAGCGAGCGATTGACCGCGCCCAGCACCAGCAAGACAAAGAAGACAACCAGGTTGATCAGCACCAGACGCCGGGTGAGCCCCCGGAACGGCGGAAACATAAGCGAACTTGAACCGATGCGTGCCATAAGCGCTGCGCTTATTGTCTCAGAATCGAAGGAAGGGTCGGTCCGGAGCTGATCGACCCTATCGCTCCGGAACCGGAGTCACCGCGACGCTGCGGTGTCCAGCCGCATCCACAGCGCGGACTCCAAAGATCACGTTGTCTTTTGAAACCGGCACGGTGACCGAGAGTGTGTCGCCATCTGATCGGGCCTTATCCGGAGCGCTCCGCTGCCAGTCAGGAGCCTGTGTTTCCCGCCAGACGATTTCATAAGCCGTACCAGCAGGAGCGCCACTCCCCGCCGCCCAATGCAGCGTGGTGTTGTTATCCAATTCTTTGGTCACAATGCGGACCTTTTCCGGCGGCGGAGGCGCGGCCGCCAGTGTGGCCATCGCGGCGGCATTCAGCCCCGCAACTCTCGCCACATAGTCGAAGTCGACAAACTGCAGCAAGTCGCCATACTGGACGCCATTCTCCGCCCGCACATTCTGATGCTGATGGTTAAAGTCTTCGCGCCACTCAGTGAATCGAACCGCCGGGAACCCCTCCTGATTGAATGAAGAATGATCGCCGCCACGCAAATAGCGGTCGCGGCGAAAGATCAGCACTGGATGAAATGGCGTCGCAAGCTGGTAGCTTCTGCTCACGTCGGCAAGCGCCCGAGCCAGCTCACGCGAAGGTGAATCGCTTTCCAACCCGAGCGCCGTGATGCGTTTGATCTCGTCCGGAGTCGCCGTCGCCGGAATCCCCTCGGAAAAAACCCTTACTTGGGACTTGTCCTCCAACGTATCGCCGGGCGTAGTGTTGCCGCCGACAATATCGTTGTTGAGCACGCCTTCCAGCTGCCAGCCTTCGTGTTTGGCTAGCTCAGCCAGATGGCGGCTCCCATTGAGCCCCTGCTCCTCGCCCGCAACCGCAACAAAAACCAGTGTCGCCGGCAACTTAAGTCTCGACAGCACCCGTGCGCACTCCAGGCTCACCGCGACTCCGCTGGCATCGTCGTTCGCGCCGGGCGCGGCGTCCTTGGTGTTCACGGTGTCGCTGTTGCGCGAATCGTAGTGTCCCGTCACCAGGATCATCCGCGCAGCCTGCTTAGGGTCGCTGCCGCGCAGCACCGCGTAGACATTGGTGATAGTCGTCGGCTTGGGAATTCGCCCCTGCGGTGGGGGTTCGGCTTCCTGCGTGAAGGTATCGCGCTTTATTTCCATGCACCCGCCGCAGTCAGCGGAGTAGTCCACCAGCTGCTGCGCGATCCAGTCCGCCGCCGCCGTCGCGCCCTGCCCCGCCGGCAGGTCGGTATCCATACTCGACAGAGTGCTTCGATTATGAAAGCTCACCAGTTTTTCGATCGTGCGCCGGATCTGCCGCGCTGAAATCTGGCCTAACGCGGCTTGGATTGCTGGGTCTACAGGCGCTGCTTGTATCGGCGAGCCGGCGGCATCCAAATCGCGCTGGTTGTCATCGCAGACAGCACGCATGGAGTTGGCGAGGGCGAACACCAGAGAGGCCAGGAGCCACAGACTGAAACGCTGGTGAAATATCATGTTGAACCTAAGTCTGACGAGAGCTCGGGGCGGGAATCCATCAAAAATCATGCCCAATTCTAGCGCGGCGTTCTTCCTCCGCCCTTCCGGTTGGATTGCTTGACGGCCCGGAGCTTCCCTTGAACACTGGTTACAGGCCACCGGAAACTTCCGCGTCTTTCCGAATGTGTCATCATCAGTCTAATAATCCGCAAGTGTGGAGAGGGTTATGGCAATTTGTTCCGAATGTGAAAGCGTACTCGATATCGACGTCGATGAAATAGACGAAGGCGACGTTGTGACCTGCGATGAGTGCGGCGCTGAATATGAGATCGTAGCCACCGAACCTCTGGAACTCAGTAAGGTCGACAATGAAGGCTACGAACTCGAAGATGTCCCGGTTCGGGACGAGGATGAAGAATGAGATTTCCCGCAGTCCCTGGTCAGCAACAACGCAAGCATCCCTTGTACGCTTTGATCATTTTCTTACTAGCCTTCCCCCTTCTCGGATTGTCTCCTCACGCTACGGCCCAAACCGGACAGAAGATCGTCGAGGGCAAAGTCGTCGGCTCGAGCAACAAGCCGCAGTCGGGCGCAATCGTTTATCTCAAGAACACCAAGACCACCGACATCAAGAGTTTTATCTCGACGGCCGATGGCAGCTATCGCTTCGGCCAGCTATCGCCGGATGTCGACTATGAGATCTGGGCCGAGTATCAGGGCCGGAAGAGCAACACCAAGACAATCAGCTCCTTCGATTCGAAAAAACTGCTCGATTACCAGCTCAAGGTCGACACCGACAAGTGATCGTTAGCCATTTCGGCCAGCGGCCGATGCCGATGATCCCGGATCCAGATGGGGTCGCCGGAATCATCGCCACGCTGGCCTGAATGCCGAAGTCTTGAGTTGACGGGCAAGGAAAAACGCCACCGCGAAGGTGGCGTTTTGCTTTCAGTTTTGGGTCGCTTAGCCGCGCTTCCAGTTCATCAGATCGCCGAGGGTGGTCGTCGAGCTCGAAACTGGGGCCTTGTAAGACTCCACTTCTGCCCGGCTGGCTTCCTCGCCGACGGCGCGGAGGCTCAGGCCGACCTTTTTCTCGTCCTGGTTCATCTTGATGATCTTGAAGTCGTGCTCCTGACCAACCTCAAGCTTGACCGGTGCGCCGTTGGCATCGGCGGCCTCGGAGACGTGGCAGAGTCCTTCCACGCCTTCCGCGATTTCGACAAAGGCGCCAAACTGCGCGGTGCGAAGCACCTTGCCCTTGACCACATCGCCCACACGATGCTGTGCGAAGAACGTCTCCCAGACGTCCGGCTGCAGTTGTTTGATGCCCAGCGAGAGACGGCGATTTTCCGGCTCGACGCCAAGAACGACCGCGCGCAGCTTCTCACCCTTCTTCAAGACTTCAGAGGGATGCTTGACTCGCTTGGTCCAGCTCAGGTTGCTCACGTGCACAAGGCCGTCGATGCCGTCTTCGATCTCGATGAACGCGCCAAAGTCGGTCAGGTTACGCACCCGGCCTTCAACGATCGTCCCGGCAGGATAGCGGCCAGACAGGTTCTCCCAGGGATTCTCCTGCAACTGCTTCATGCCCAGAGAAATCCGGCGATCGGTCGAGTTGACGCTGATCACCACCGTGTCGACTTCGTCGCCCGGCTTGACCAGCTTCGACGGATGCTTCATCCGCTTCGACCAGGTCATCTCCGAGACATGCACCAGACCCTCGATGCCCTGCTCCAGCTCGATGAAAGAGCCGTAGTCGGTCACACTAAGAACTCGTCCGCGAACGCGCGCACCCACCGGGTAGCGCTCGACCGCATCGAGCCAAGGATCGGGCGTCAACTGCTTGAAGCCCAGAGAGACCCGCTGCTTCTCCTTGTCGAACTTAAGCACCTTGACTTGAATCTCATCGCCCACATTCACCAGGTCACGAGGATGAGTAAGCCGTCCCCAGGACATATCGGTGATGTGCAGCAAGCCATCAATCCCGCCCAGGTCGACAAACGCACCGTAATCGGTAAGATTCTTAACCGTCCCGGTCAGCACGGTTCCCTCGGCCAGATGCTCGAGGGTCTCGTTGCGCTTGGCCGCCTGCTGCTCTTCCAGGATTTCCTTGCGCGAGACAACCACATTGCCGCGCTTCTTGTTGAGCTTGATCACCCTGACGTCGATCGGCTGGCCGATATAGGCGTCGAGGTTCCGTACCGGACGAACCTCGAGCTGCGAGCCGGGGAGGAATGCCTTGATGCCGATATCGACGGTGACGCCACCCTTGACGCGACTCACAACAATTCCGGTAATCGGCGTCTTGTCGTTCGCCGCCTTCTCGATGACGTCCCATACCTTGTGCCGCTGCGCCTTTTCATAGCTCAGCAGATATCCGCCCTCGGGCTCCTCGCGCTCGACCACTACCTCGACCGTGTCGCCCGCCTTCAGCTTGGGCTGGCCGGTATGGTCCAGAACCTGCTCCAGCGGAATCAGTCCCTCGCTCTTAAGGCCAACATCGACAACGACATGCTTATCGGTCAGCTTGATGACCGTTCCAGTCACGATATTGTCGTCAAAGGCCAGCGCGGCGGCCTCGGCCGCCTGCTCACGATCGAAGGATTCAAGGGCCGCGGCGAAGTCTTCCATGCTGGCAAGGTCGCCCTCATCGGCAGTCGTCGCAGACGCAGGTGCGCTCTCGGCCGCGACCGCTATGGTCTCAGCGGCTGGCGCTTCGGCCGCCCTGACGGCAACTGGGGCTACGTGGGTCTCCGTGGCCTCCTGTGCGCGGCTATCGGCTACGGCGTGAAGGGAATCCAGCGCGGCAATCTCCTGCGATTCGGCTTCGGGGTTAGGGGTAAATTCGGCAGACGGTTCGGAAGGCTCCGTCGCGGCATCAAGGGTCAGGGTATCCATTTCGGGGCTCAGGGTTATGCTCTCGTTTTGTTCAGGATTTAGGACGTTTGCCATAGGTGCAAGCTCCGGGATTTCTCAGTCGACGGTCCCGTAACCGCCCCGCCTCGCCCGTGGCGATGCTCATCTTTAAGCATGGCTCAGTTCGTGCGGTTTTTTCCCGACTATTGCTATGAATTTTTCGCAACAATCGCGAGACGTCAGGGCTCTGCCGTTCTTATTCTCTGCTGACTGAAGACCAAAAGGAGGGAGTGAGGGGCCAGGGTTAAGTTGACCGGCTCTACTTCGTCTCCAATCTGGAGCATTCGGCAGGCAGGGAATCAATTAGCGGTGTTCGCAGGTCACGGAAGAATTCCCAGACGCAGACCTCTTTTGAGAATAGCAATCGCCGCAAATGAGTGTCAATCAAACTCTGCCTGCTCGGCCCGATCCTCTGGCTCTAAGCCAGGTTTGTGGGGTTTTCCGCGCCAAAACCGTCAAAAACAATGATCGGAGATTTCCAGAAAACCGGCCGTACGACCCAAAATCCGCGCGGGCTATCGGCCAGCAATCGAATGAAACCTCTCCCGTTCCCCAAATCGGACCCCGTGGCAGGTCCGTCCGGCACCCCGCCCCGCGTCTGGCGTTCCTAAGCGGAGCAGCCACTATACTTGCCGATATGGACCACCTCTGGACGCCGTGGCGTTACGCCTATGTCAGCGCCGCCGATGGCCCTGAACGGCAGGGCGTTCCGCGCGAACTTGCCGCCTGGCCTGACGACCACCATTGCGTCTTCTGCAACCTGATCGCCGCGGTCGAGTATGCCGAACGGCATGGGACCTCGCCTGAAAACGCGGAGCGTGCCGCCGGCATCGTCTTCCGCGCTGAACACAACTTCCTCTGCCTCAACGCCTATCCGTACGCGAGCGGCCACGTGATGGTCGTTCCCTATATTCACGCCAGCTCCCTCTCCGCGCTGGATAACCGGGTCACGCACGAAATGATGGACATTGCCCGGCAGACCGAGTCGCTCTTCAACGAGCTCTATGCCCCGCACGGCATGAATTTCGGCCTCAACCTGGGCAAGGCCGCGGGCGCTGGAATCGCCGGGCATTTGCACCTCCATGCTCTGCCGCGCTGGACGGGCGATACCAATTTCATGACCACCGTCGGCGAAACAAGGGTCCTGCCCGAGTCCCTTGAGATCACTTGGAAACGGATGCGCGAGTCCCACGCGTGGCAGTCTTGGCACTCCGGTAAAAACCTAAGTTGAAAAGGTGAACAATTCGCGCTGAATTGAGCATCCAAGCGTCTAGTAGTCAGTTACGATTCCTTAGCCGGGAAATGCATGGGGGCAATCATGCCAGCTCACTCAGCGACAAGCTCGAAGACGGGTCCCGCTACGATCGATCAGAGGGGCGATTCAAGAACGAAAGCCAAGAGCGTCGCCGCCTCCACACGAACCTCGGAGGCCGCCCTCGAAGAAAAGGCCGCCAGGACCCAGGCGCCCACTTCGGTCCAACCAATTGAACCAGAGGACGCCTACCTCACCGGCGTCAGCCGCTCCCTGCAGCGCCGTCTGCTGGGTCTCAACGTAAGCCAGGCCAAACCGGTCCCCGGCGCTTCCACAGCAGGAATTCATTCCACCGGCTCTTACACCGAACGCCACGGTGTCAAGCCGGGTGAGGCGCCAAAACCGGTCAGTCACAGCAAGAAGAAATAGACGGTACGGCTGTCTTAGGGCGTTGCTCAGGCGTCATCCCGGTTGATTGCCGGCTCTGGCACTTCCAGCGACGGCTCTTCACCAAACTCTGCTGCACCTGCGGTCAATTCCGGCGGCAAGGACTTCCTCGCTTTCACTCCCATCCCTTTCAGCAGCTCTGCCTGGCGGACAAGATTCCCCCGGCCGGTGCTTAACTTCCCGTAGGCCTCCTCGTAAGAGCCTTTCGCCTGAGATAGACGCATGCCTACAGCCCTGAGATCTTCCACGAAGCCCACAAACTTGTCATAAAGGTCGCCTCCACGCTTGGCGATCTCCTGGACATTTTTGGTTTGTTGCTCCTGCTTCCAAAGATGCGCGACCGTCCGGATAACAAACAGCAGGGTGCTTGGACTGACCAGCAAAACATTCTTGTTCCAAGCTTCGTTCCACAGGTTGGGATCGCGCGCAATGGCCAGCATGAAGGCCGGCTCAATGGGCACAAACATGATGACGAAATCCAGTGACGTGAGCCCGTATAGCGATTGGTAATTGCGCTCGGAAAGGCTTCTTAGGTGGGCGCGAACCGAGGTCAGATGCCGTGCCAACGCAGCCTCGCGCATCGCCTCCGATTCGTTGCTGCTGTAATCGCTGTAATCTCCGAGCGAAACCTTGGAGTCGATGATGAGATGCCGGCCGCCGGGAAGATTCACCAGCACATCCAACCGCGCCCCCTTGCCGTCTTCGTGCTTCAAGCTCTCCTGGACCATATACTCGCGACCCTTATGCAGACCGCAGCTCTCCAGCAGGCTCTCAAGGATGTACTCGCCCCAGTCGCCCTGCACCTTGGAAGAGCCTCTGAGCGCCGTCACCAGATTCGTTGCATCGAGCGAGAGCCTCTCATTGAGAGTCTTCAGTTGGTCGATCTGCACCTTCAGCTCAGAGCGTCCCGCAATTCCTTCTTTTTGTACCTCTTCGACCTTCGACTGGAACTCGGTGATCTTTTCGCGCAGCGGCAGGAGGAGCTGTCCGATGTTCTCCCGGTTCTGCTCGGTGAAGCGCTTTGATTTCTCTTCCAGGATCTCCCCGGCCAGTAATTTGAACTGGTTCGACATCTCTTGCCGCGCCTCGTTGAGCATGGCAAGCTTTTCCATAGATTGCACCCGCTCTTCTGCTAATTGGGTCTCCATTGTCGTCGCGCGCTTTTCAGCAGCCTGCCACGACGTCGTCAAGGTCTTAAGTTCCTGCTCCAGCCGCTCGGCGCGGTCGCGCTGTGCGGCCGCGTTAACTTCGCCGGCACTCGCCGCAATATTGGCCGAGTTCGCTGCCGCCTGCAGGGTGCGGTTCTCGGCGATAAGCCTCGCTACTTCCTCTCGTTGCGCCGCTATCTGGCCTCGGCGGCTCAACAACACGAGCACACCGCCGGCTACCAGCGAAACCACGGACGTTACGAGTAAGACTGATGCAAGCAGGGGCATGGGCTATATCTTTCCACAGACCGTCGTGCCGTGGCTCCCGGCTGCCTTGAGGAAAAGCCGATCGTTCCTCCCTCCTTAGCCGCAACGGACGCATCCGCTCGTCCCAAATCCTGACCATCTGGTAGCCTTGGACGGGATATCGGAGCCGCAATTCCCTTTCCTCGCGACCTTCCTTTACACTGGGTTTGGTGCTCAGTAGACTTGGAATTTCGGGATAGGCTGCCCGAGCGGGCCGGATCTTCGTGCCTGGCGCCGTTCAGCTTTCGCGTTCGCAAGTGGGTTATCCGCTACGCAGACATTGCACTTATTTTGACAGGAGAAGACATGGCAGCAGTGGAAGAAAAGGTTAAGCAGATCATCGTCGAGCAGCTTCAGGTGGATGAAGCCGAGGTGACCCCCAGCGCCTCGTTCCAGGAGGACCTGGGCGCCGATTCGCTCGATGTCGTCGAGCTGGTGATGCAGTTCGAGGAGGCCTTCGATCTCGAGATCCCCGACGAAGATGCCGAGAAGATCAAGACTGTCAAAGACGCTACCGAATACATCGAGAAGCACGCGAAAGCAGGCAAGTAACTTTGTCAAGGCGCGTCGTAGTCACCGGCATCGGGCTGATCTGCGGAGTCGGCAACACTACTCCCGAAGTCTGGAATAACTTGCTGGCCGGCAAGAGCGGGATCGCTCCAATCACCGCCTTTGACGCCACGGATTTTCCGGTGACCTTCGCCGCTGAAGTCAAGAACTTCGATCCCCTCCAGTTCATCGATAAGAAGGAATCGCGGAAAATGGCGCGATTCATCCACTTCGCGCTGGCCGCCACGGCGGAAGCGATGGCGGAATCCGGACTCAAGGTGACACCGGAAAATGAGGAGCGGGTGGGTGTCCACATCGGCTCCGGTATCGGCGGTTTCGACGTCATTGAGCGCGAACACAGCAACATGCTCAAGGGCGGCCCGCGCAAGATTTCGCCGTTCTTCATCCCCGCCGCAATCGTGAACCTCGCCGCCGGCAATGTGAGCATTCAATACGGAGCCAAGGGTCCCAATGAGGCGACAGCGACCGCCTGCACCACGAGCGCCCACTCCATCGGCGACGCGTACAGGCTCATCCAGCGCGGTGACGCCGACGCGATGATCGCCGGCGGGGCCGAGGCAGCGATTACGCCGATGGGCGTCGGTGGATTCGCCGCCATGCGCGCTCTTTCAACCCGCAACGACGATCCCGAGCACGCCTGTCGCCCTTTCGATAAGGACCGTGATGGTTTTGTCGTCGGCGAAGGTGCGGGAATCCTGATCCTCGAAGATTTGGAGTTCGCGCAGGCGCGAGGCGCAAAGATCCTTGCCGAAATTATCGGTTACGGCATGAGCGCCGATGCCTTCCACATTACCGGAATGCCCCCCGAGGGCGAGGGTTGCTTTCGTGCCATGCGCAATGCAGTCAAAAGCGCAGGCATCGAACCTTCCGAAATCCAGTACGTGAACGCCCATGCGACCTCAACGCCGCTTGGCGACGCTCTGGAAACCGCCGCGCTGCGCAAGCTCTTCGGCGAACACGCCACCAGCCACAAGCTGCTGGTCAGTTCCACCAAGTCGATGACCGGGCACCTGCTCGGCGGCGCCGGCGGCCTCGAAGCGGGCATTGTCATCCAGGCTCTTCTCACGCAAACGGCGCCGCCCACCGCCAACCTCGTCGATCCTGACCCGGAATGCGACCTGAACTACGTCCCAAACGCGCCACAGAAGGCGAAGATCGAGATCGCGCTTTCTAATTCTTTCGGATTCGGCGGCACCAACGGCTCGCTGGTCTTCAAACGCTGGAGCGAATAAACCGGGCTTGCGTTTGCTCCGATCTCAGCCTGTAATCGCCGCGTAGCCCACCTTCACGATCAGCAACAGCAGCCACCAGCCGAAGATAACAGTCAGGCCCGCGGACCTCTTCACCTTGGCCACGATCGCCAACCCGATTCCGACTAGAGCCATAGACCACAGCCAGATGACGTCGATGGAAGTGGCCAACTTCAAGAGCCATTGCGGACTCTCCGCCGGGAGATAAAATCCGATATTCGTCCCCACGGGGTTGTTGAGGTTGAATGTGTCCTTGTCCAGGCCGGCAAACAGCGTGACGATGGTCAGGATCGTCAAAATCAGCAGGGGCAAGGTGCCATACATCCAAACCGCGAAGACCGTGCCAAAGGTGGCGCGTCCGCCAAACAGGAAATTGATCGTGCCCCACAGAACGAGCGCCGCCACGGCGGCGAAAAGCAGCGCCAGGAGCGGCGATGCATAGAAGACGTATTTGACGACTGCCAGCGTAATCCGCCTTGTCTGTGCTTGCTGCTCAGCAGTTTGGCTGGCCATGCGCTCGACGGTCTTCGGGTCCTGCTTCAGTGTGTTCTCGACAACCGTGTCCCAGCCAACCTGCTTTTGAACAGCAAACAGATATCCATAGGTGAAAACGATGCTGAGCAGGAACGGCAGCCACCAACTCTGACTGCGCAGAATATCGGTGAAGGTCTTGGAAGGGGCAATGAACGCGTCGAGGACCCGTTCGCCCTGGCTGAGGGCGGAAGTAGGCGACGCTTCTTCTGCAGATGGGGAACCAATCTCAGTCATAACTCTCCTGGAAAACCGGTTTGGCCGCTCTGGGGCGCGCGAGCAGCGTCAATGGCGCGATTGTACTCTGGGGCCGCTGAGTTGTGCATCGAAATTCCCGCCTTACCGGACCTGCTCAGCCAGCAACGCGGCTGAAGATGCATGATGCGAGCTTTCCTTTGCAACGCGCGACTTCGGCCAGTAGGAGCGGTAGACCGTGATATGGAAGCACGCCTGGTAAAACTCTTCCTCAACGTCGATCTTGCCCGCCGCCTGCAGGGGCTGCAGATATGCCCGCATCCAGCCGACCTCTTCCATCGATAGGCCTTTCTTCGCAATGTCGATCGTCGCGCCCGTGAGGTGCGGAGATGCGTCTTCACCCTCGGCCGGCGCTGCGTTGCCGTTCACTAGCTCAAGGCGGCGCTGATACTCAACCGTTCGCACCGCCGAGTTAACCTGCAGCGCCCGGTGATATCGTCCATAGTGCACACGCGACAAGTCGGAGAGAAATTGCGCGGTCCACGCGCGGCAGTATCGCCGGTTCGCCGGTAGCCGTTCATCGACGACCAACGCAGCGCTGGTTGGCAGGCCGACGAGTTCTCCCTCCCGGCGCATCGCCTGCAGATCGGCGTCATCCTGTATCCTCGTCAATCCCTCTTCGTCGGACCGCACGTTTTGCCGCACCAGTGACTGGTGCGATCCCTTGAGCGGCGGCGGCGCCACGAAGTGCCCCCGCGGCACCGGGTCGATAAGGGCGGTCATCACTGGCTGCGTCGTCTGCAGGGCCGCCGACTCCCTTCGAGCCTCGCTCTGTGTTCTACCTGGGGCAGCTTTGTCAGCGATGTGAGCCGCAGGCGGACTGGAGTGGCTCCCCTTTTGGTTGCTCGCATGATGGATACCCGCTCCGGAGTGAGCATGGCGGGATTTTGGCGTCTTGCCACCATGCGCGGCACCCGGCGCATGAGTTTTTTTCGCATGAGAGTGCGTTGGCGCAGCGAGCAGCGCGGATGGCAACAAGAGACCCTGCAACATGGCGATGCACAACCAGCGGCGGCGCATGGTTGGAGGGCGGAGAAGTCCAGAGCCTTACTAGAATATCGCCGGATCGCGAACACCAAAAGTGTCGAAGCTGGTTCGGCTTCATCGCGCTGGTTCACGCCGGCCCCACGCGGCTAGGGGATTCCGTTGTCTCTCTGATTTATCCTCAAAGAGACCATGTCGTTAGACCAGATTCCCAACTTGGTCGGCTTCAGTGAAGCCGACCTTGACGTCGCCTTCGCCAAGCTGGCCGCAGAAGTTGAAGATTCCGCGAGGAGCCTCTCCGGCGCCGAAGCACTCGAACAATTTCGCCTGCGCTGGCTCGGTCGCAAACAGGGCCGGCTCAAAGCCATCAGCGATGCCTGGCTAAAAACCGCGCCTCCAGAAGCGAAGAAGCTCATCGGCCAGCGCTTCAACAATCTGAAAGAAGCGATTGAGCAGCGTCTGGAGGCCGCCAGCGCCGGAGGCCCAGCCCCGGCCCAACTCGCCGCCGAGGCGATTGACGTAACTCTTCCCGGAACCCGCCGCCCTCTCGGCGCCGAGCATCCGCTCATCCGCACGATGAACGAGATCGTCTCCGTCTTCCAGGCGATGGGCTACTCTGTTGGCGTCGGCCCGGAAGTCGAGACCGACTACTACAACTTCGAGTCGCTCAACTTTCCGCCCAACCACCCCGCCCGCGACACCCAGGACACGCTGGTCATCGCCGGCCAGGAGCGCAAGCCGCTCCGCGACCGCCTGCTCTTGCGCACCCATACCTCGCCGGTGCAGATTCGCACCATGGAGCGGCAGCCGCCACCGCTGCGGATCGTCATCCCCGGCAAAGTGCATCGCAACGAGGCCGCGGATGCGACGCATTCGCCGATCTTCCACCAGGTAGAAGGCCTCTGCGTCGATACCAACATCACCTTCTCCGACCTGAAAGGGACGCTTGACCACGCGATGAAGGCCCTCTTCGGCTTCAGCGTGAAGACGCGCTTTTTTCCGTCGTTCTTCCCCTTTACCGAGCCCAGCGCCGACGTGCAGATCAGCTGCATCTTCTGCGGAGGCAGCGGCTGCCGCAAATGCAAGCAATCCGGCTGGATCGAGCTCCTCGGATGCGGAATGGTCGACCCCGCTGTCTTCGGATTCGTGCAAGGCAAACAACCCGGCTACGACCCGAAGAAGATCAGCGGCTTCGCCTTCGGCATGGGCGTCGACCGAATCGCCATGATGAAGTATGGTATCGGCGACGTCGGTCAGCTGTATTCGGGAGACGTGCGGTTTCTGGAGCAGTTCGCATGAATATCCTCTCGAACTGGCTCCGTTCCTACCTGCCGAAACTCTCTGTCAATGATCGGCAACTCGCGGAGGACCTCACTCTTCGCGGCATAGCCGTTGAAGGCATCTTCGATCTCGGCTCGCACGGTTCCCGCTACGAAATGGACATCACGACGAACCGCGTCGATGCCATGAACCACTATGGAATAGCACGCGAAATCGCAGCGATCTATAATTTGTCGCTGTCGCCGTTACAGATTGATTTGCCCGTCGCGAAGAATGCAGGAATGCCTTACCCCGTCAGCATCGAAGCCCCCGAACTCTGCGGACGCTTCACCGCACGCGTCCTTCGCAACATCAAGATCGCACCATCCCAAGGCATCGTCGCCGAACGCTTTCGCCTGCTCGAACAAAAGCCCATCTCCAACGCTGTCGACGCCACCAACTTTGTCACTCTCGCCGTCGGTCAGCCAACCCACACCTTCGATTTGGACAAGATTGAAGGTGGAATCATCGTCCGCCGCGCGCGCAAAGGTGAGAGGCTCCGCACACTTGATGGCGTCGAGCGGAATCTTGATCCCGAAGACCTCATCGTCGCCGACCACGCCAAGCCGCTCGCGATCGCGGGAGTCATGGGCGGTTGGGACTCGATGATCACGCCCGAAACAAAGAACATCCTCGTCGAAGCCGCATGGTTCGACCCCAGCACCGTACGCCGCAGTTCCCGCCGCCACGGCCTCCATACCGACGCCTCGCATCGCTTCGAGCGTGGAGCCGACTTCAACGCTGCTCCAATCGCCAACGCCCTCGTGAGCCAGATCGTGCTCGAAGCCGGCGGCGAAATCGAGGGCGAACTCGTCGACGTCATTGTCCCCGAAGCCCAGGCCCGCACCGCGAATCGTCCGGCGATCAGCCTTGAGGTCTGCGAAGTCCAGCGCATCCTCGGTAAGACCGAAGCTCCCGATGGAATCACCATCGAGGTGGTTGACTCGATCCTCACATCGTTGGGCTGCAGGCTGGAGAAGTCCAGCGAAGGTGCTTACGCCGTCACCCTCCCCAGCTGGCGGCTCGATCTCGAACGCGAGATCGACCTCATCGAAGAAGTAGCCCGCGTCTACGGTTACAACCGCTTCGCCAACACGCTGCCGTCCTTCGCCGGATCCGTCGTCGCACTGCCCTTTGCCGAGAAGGAGTCGGTCCTCCGCAAAACGCTCCTCGCGCTCGGGTGGAACGAAGCCGTCTATAGCACCTTCTGCTCCGCAGGCGACGCGATTACATTTGCTCCGCAACCCGACTCCGTCAGGGTTGGCAATCCGCTGAGCGAAGAAGCAGGCATGCTGCGTCCCTCGCTCCTCCCGGGAACGTTGGCCATGCTCGCCGAGAATCTCAATCGCGACGCCGACGATGTCGCCCTCTTCGAACTTGGCACAGTCTTTTCTGGCAGCACCGACCGGGTGGACGAGCGCCCGTCGCTAGCCTTCGGCGCGACCGGCCACGCAGGCGCGAAGAGCGCTTTTCAGCAGCCGCAACCCGTCGACTTCTATCTACTCAAAGGCACCGTTGAAGGGCTGCTATACAGATTCTCGGCACGTTCAAGATACTTCGACGCCTTTCCCGTCGATTCTGGACTCTTGCCGCTATGGCTCCATCCCGGCCGCGCCGCTCGCGCCGTGATCGATGGGCTGACCGTCGGCTACTTCGGCCAACTGCATCCCGCTGAAGCCGATCGCCGCAAGCTGAAGCAGCCTGTCTTCGTCGGCGAAATCTATCTCGACCGGCTCTACAAACAATCCCTTCGACAGCCGGCTGCGCGTGAACTCTCACGCTACCAGGCCGTCCAGCGCGACTTCTCGTTCATCCTCCCCGACGCAATGAAATGGGCCGAGATCGCCGCTGCGCTCGATTCGCTTGCGATTCCGGAGATGATCTCCTTCGATGCCAAAGAAGTTCTGCGCGACCCAAAGGGCGAACGTGTTCCGAAAGGCCACTACTCTCTGCTCCTTGGGACCGTCTTTCAATCCGAGACCCGCACTCTGCGCGAAGACGACCTGCAAAGCTACTCCAACGCGATCGTGCAGGCTCTCGAAACCAGAGGCGGACGCCTGCGCACGTAGGAAAAATAAGGCGTTCGCACACCATTTCCAGCAATGGGGACAAGCAGGGTCGGTGTGGTGTGGAACCACCACTGCTTGCAGGCTACCCCTCCCAGGGAAAGCCTGCTCAACAATCGGTGGAAACCTTAAGAGTAACCCTGCTTTGCTCTAGTCCCCGGTTTTCCTCATCCAAACTCACGCTATACTCTGAGCATCAACAGGGGTGATCTGATGTCCACCTTCGCATTTCAGGCTACGGAAGCAACGGTCGACGCCGATGACTTTGCCGCTCTCGAGCAGCGAATCCTGCGCGCCGTCGATCTGCTCAAGGCGGAACGCAGCGCCCGCAGCGCCGCCGAAGATCAGCTAGCGGAGCTACAGCAAAGACTCGACACGCAGATAGCGGCAACGGAGGAAGTTGCCTCGGAGATTGAGGCTTACAAGAGCGAACGCGACCTGGTGCGCACCCGCATCGAACGCCTTCTGCGCCAGCTCGACGAGCTCGCCGTCTAATTTTCATGAGTGGAACTAACGAGACAAACCGGCCCTCCTCCACCGTTACGGTTGAGATCTTCGACCAGAGCTATCGCCTGCGCGGTCAGGACTCCGAATACATTCACCAGCTCGCCGCGATCGTCGACAGCAAGATGCGCCTCGTCGCCTCGCAAGGCAAGACCGTCGATTCGCTGCGCGTCGCGGTGCTCGCCGCGTTGAACATCGCCGACGAACTCGCGCGCGCCGAAGAAAAACTGAACGAGCTCAATGGCAATCTGACAGCAACTCGCAGCACCATTCACAACCGCGCCAGCTCACTCAACGGCATCCTCGATTCCCTGCTCACCGAAGATCGCCGCATCAGCTGATGGCGCGGCGTGGCTTGTTTGGAAACGCTTGCGTCCAGTCCCATATCGACTCTGCGTACCTAAGTTTCGTTAAACGAGGAAGTTTCTCGCCTTCTTCGCTTGCAATGCGGCGCGGCTCCCGTTAGCATCCAACTCAGAAACCGGCCTGCAAAGCAGGTAGGTGGTCAACTCTGGTTGAACCTTTAATCATCGAACAGGGGCTCGACTCGATAATCGGTTCTGTGTGCCGCGTCCGCCAGTCCGGAATGCCTAATGAACCGCGGAGAGCCCCACCGTCTTAGGACGGGTTCACCAGAGTACTTACCTACGGCCCAGTGGGTCGGTCTTCTTTTTGGCTGCTAGCTCACAGTGTATCCACGCCTCTTCCAGCTAGGCTCCATAGCAATCCCCACTGCCGGAGTCCTCACCGCCACCGCCATCGTCGTCGCGCTTTTCACCGCGCGAATCACGGCACAACGCCTTGAACTCGATCCAGAGAAAGTCTGGGACCTCGGCATCGTCGGAGTGCTCACCGCTCTCTTTGCTCCACGCCTCATTCTCATCTTCGCCAACTGGAAAGATTTCATCGCCCATCCGCTATGGCTGATCGGCGTCCTCCGCGTTCGCTCGGAAGTCGCGCTCCTGAGCGGCATCGCAGCAGCGATTGTTATCATGGGCGTGTTTGTCGTCTTCACTCGGATGCCATTGCGCCGCACCCTCGACGCGCTTGCGCCGTCGTTGGCGTTAGGCTTCGCCATCGCCAGCCTTGGAGCCTTTGCCGGGGGTGCGAACTTTGGCACACCAACCAATCTGCCCTGGGCCGTCACCTACACCAGTCGCCTCGCTTCGTTATGGAATGGCGCCCCCATCGGCACTCCGCTGCATCCCGTGCAGCTATACGCCGCGCTCGTCGAACTGTGCATCTTGCCGCTTCTGTTGGCGATGATCGCAAAGCGGCTCGCATGGAAGATTCGTAGCGGCGAGATCATGGGCGCGTGGCTCTTCCTTCAAGGATTAAGCAGCTTCTCGCTCAATTTCCTGCGCGGCGATCTCGTCACAACCAATTTTCTGCTGCCCCAAAGTCTCGGCACGACGATGGTCCTCGCGGGAGGACTGCTCTGGCTCCTTTAGAATAGGAGTTGGGCAATGGCATTCACCGAACAATACGAAGTAGTCGTAGTCGGCGCCGGACACGGCGGCTGCGAAGCGGCCATCGCCGCGGCGCGCATGGGTCTGCGCACGGCGCTTTTCACGCTGAATCTCGACCTGATCGCGCAGATGTCCTGCAACCCGGCCATCGGCGGCATCGCCAAAGGCCATCTCGTCCGCGAGGTCGACGCGCTTGGTGGGGTCATGGGCGAGGTGGCCGACGCCGTTGGCATCCAGTTCCGCTTGCTGAATACTTCACGCGGCCCGGCCGTCTGGTCGCCCCGCGCTCAGTGCGACAAGCAGCAGTATCGCGTGAAGATGCGCCAGATGCTCGAGTCGCAGCCAGGCCTCTTCATCAAGCAGGCCGAAGTCGTCGACGTTCTGCTCTCCGAAAAAAATTCCGGCGAGCGGAAGAAGGTCATCGGCCTCAAGCTCCGCGACGGCCGCAGCGTCTTCTCTGGAGCGGTCGTTATCACCACCGGAACCTTCCTCAACGGGCTCATCCACTGCGGCGAGCAGCAATATTCTGCCGGACGCAGCGGGGAGCCGCCCAGTATCCTGCTCGGCGAGGCATTGAAGCGCCTCGGCTTGCGCGGCTGCCGACTCAAGACCGGAACCCCGCCACGTCTCGACGGCCGTACCATCGACTGGTCGCGCTTTGAGGAGCAGCCCGGCGACGCTGAGCCGACGCCGTTCAGCTTTCGCACCCGCGAACTTCCGCAGCGCCAAGTCTCCTGCCACATCGCCCACACCACACCGGAGACGCTGCGCATCATCCGCGAAAACGTCTCGCGCTCGCCAATGTACTCGGGGCAGATTCATGCCATCGGCCCGCGCTACTGCCCGTCGATCGAAGACAAGGTCGTCCGCTTCCCCGACAAGGAACAGCACCAATTTTTTCTCGAACCCGAAGGCCTCGACACGCACGAAGTCTACGTCAACGGCATGTCCACATCGCTGCCGATGGAGGTGCAGTCGGACATCGTCCACTCCATCCCCGGGCTCGAGAACGCAGAGATGCTGCGCCCCGGCTACGCCATCGAGTACGACGCCATTGATCCCACAGAGCTCGACCGCTCGCTTGCAGTGAAGAGCTTCGAGAACCTCTACCTCGCTGGCCAGATCAACGGCACATCAGGCTATGAGGAAGCCGCATGCCAGGGCCTTATGGCGGGCGTCAACGCCGCGCTCAAGGTCAAGGGCGAGCCGCCGTTTACCCTCGATCGCACCGAAGGCTATACCGGCATCCTCATCGACGACCTCATCAGCAAGGGCACCAACGAACCCTACCGGATGTTCACCTCGCGCGCCGAGTTCCGGCTACATCTGCGCATCGACAACGCCGACCGCCGCCTCACTCCCTATGGGCGCCGCCTCGGCCTCATCAACGACCAGGCCTGGGCCGACTACGAAGCCAAGCAAGCCCGCGCGGTCGCGGTCGAAAAGCTGCTTGGCACACGTAAGGCGGATTTTGTTCGATTGGCTGAACTGCTTCCCGAAATGGCTGCGGCCCTCGGCAACGCCGCCGGACAAAGCTACGCCCAGCTCCTCAAGCGCCCCGAAATCACCATCGAATTGCTGCTCCCGGTGCTTCGTGAGGAATTTGCAAGGGCCGAAGAAGCACCCATTCTGTTTGCCCCATTACTCGAGACAAATCAGACGAAGCTAATGTCAGCCCAGGTTCGCAACGAACTCAAGGCCATCGAGACCGAGATCAAGTACGCCGGCTATTTAGACCAACAGCGCAAGGCGATCGACAAACTGAAGAAGGCCGAGGGTCGCATGATCCCCGAGTGGTTCGACTATACCGCAGTCAGCGGCCTCTCTCGCGAGATGCAGGAAAAGCTCGCGCGAGTCCGCCCGCAGACACTCGGCCAGGCCAGCCGCATCTCCGGAGTCACCCCAGCCGCGCTATCCCTGGTCAACATCTACATTGAGATCCAAGGCAAGCGCCTAGCCGCAGTGGTGCTCTAGTAAATTCGGATGCCCCAGAGCCTGCCCGGAGCCCGTCGAGGGTTCGCGAAGCTAACCTGGGTTCGTCCTCTGCTATTGCTGCGGATTCGTCGGCTGAGTTTCAGCCGCAGAGTTGGTTTGCGTCTGCGTTTGCGCCGGAGGTGCCGGATCCGCTCCCTTATGGAACAGCGGGATATGGAACGGCAATTCGGCGTTGCTCGTCTTCGCGGTCGTCGCCTTCGTCTTCCCCTCTGCCTCCTCGACGACAATCGTCCGCTGCGCGTTGATGCACTGCCAGTTCGAGCGCGTGCGTTGGAAGACATGGCTAAAGACGCCCTTTTCATCCACCGGATGCCCATTCACTCGCCGCTTCAAGACATAGGTGCCGTTCACTAGCGCGACATCGCCAAGCGTACGGACGCTGATAACCGTCTGCTCCAGCGAAATCATGTCTGGAAACTTGTTGAGGACGTAGGCAATCTCCTGATTGCGCGACCGCACCGTACCGTCGGCGGAGATATTGACAAACTGCGGCGACAGCACCAGCTCCAGACCGTACTGGTCCCGCTTGGCGAGCGCCGCGCTCCAGGAATCTTCGAGCTTCTGCATCACCTGCAGCTGGGTTGGTGGCTTGGCAGTCTCGTCGGTAGCTGCCTCTTGTGCTTGGGACATTAATGCCGCGGGAGCCAACCCCGCCAGCAGAAACAACAGACTTCTCAGGTGCATTTTCATGGGGACACAGCGTACGTCACTATTGTAGTGGAATTGGGGTTCTGAGGCGCCAAAACACGCCCGGAAACCCCATTTTCTTAGACGTGCCTACCATCGCCCAGGAATCAACGATGCACACAGCCAGGCGGTTTTCCTCATGGCATAACTCCCTAAACTAAGAGCGATGGCCACTACCCCCGACATCGCCTTTGAACGCGGCCTACCCGCCAGCATCGACGCCGAGCGCTCCATTCTCGGTGCCATCCTGCTCGAAAACACCGCCTATAACGAGGCCACTGAACGCATCACCGCCGAGGACTTCGCGCTCGACTCCCACCAGCGCATCTTCGCGCGCATGGGCGAGCTCATTAACTCCGGACACCCCGTAGATATTGTCACCCTGACCGACGAGCTCGGCCGCCGCAAAGAGGTCGATGCCGTCGGCGGCGTCGCCTACCTCTTCTCCCTGACCGAAGGGCTTCCCCGCCGCCTAAGCATCGAGGAATACGTTCGCATTGTCAAAGACCGCTCGCTGTTGCGGCAACTGATCAAGCACTCCGCACTGTCGATCAGCGAGGCGCACGACCAGAGCGAAGACGCGCTCACCATCCTCAATCGCATCGTGAGCTCGCTGCTCGAGGTCACCGAGCAGGGAGTCACCAACGGCTTCGCCAGCATCCCAGAGATCGTTCGCGATTCATTCGGCACCATCGACAACCTCTACAAGCAGGGCAAGCAGATCACCGGTCTCCGCACCTACTTCAACGAGTTCGACAAGAAGACCAGCGGCCTGCAACATTCGGAGCTGACGATCATCGCGGCACGCCCGTCGATGGGCAAGACCGCGTGGGCGATTAACATTGCGCAGAACGCTGCGGTGCTCGGCGGCAAGATCGTCGCCGTCTTCTCGCTCGAAATGTCGAAGGAATCGCTACTTCGCCGCATGTTGGCCTCGGAAGCACTTGTCGATTCGCAAAAGATCCAGCAAGGCTTCCTCCTTCGCGAAGACCACGACAAGCTCACCAACGCCCTCGATCGCCTGACCTCGGCACAGGTGTTCATCGACGACACGCCCGGCATCTCACTCGCCGAAATGCGCGCCAAGGCTCGCCGGCTGCGCCAGACGCAAGGCGGGCTCGACCTGATCGTGATCGACTATCTACAGCTCATGTCGGCCACGCAAGGCACAGGTAAGGCGGCGAGAGGCTATGAGAACCGGACGCAGGAAGTCTCCGCCATCTCGCGCGGCCTCAAGGCTCTCGCCAAGGAACTGAAGGTCCCGGTCGTCGCGCTCTCGCAGCTGAGCCGTGCCTCCGAACAGCGCGGCGGCGACAAACGCCCCATCCTCTCCGACCTGCGCGAATCCGGCTCGATCGAACAGGACGCCGATGTTGTCGCCTTCATCCACCGCGAGAGTTATTACAACCGGAACGAAAGCGGCGAACCCGACCCAAACACGGAAAATAGAGCCGAGATCATCATTGCCAAACAGCGCAACGGGCCCACCGGCACTGTGGTTCTTCATTACACGTCCAAATGCACCCGATTCGACAACCTCGCGCACAGCGGCGAAGAGGAATATTAGGCAATCCTCGATCGCGGCAGCGCCCGCGCAATCAGCGATGCGCCGAAACAGACCACCGCGCAGCGAATCAACAACTGCGCGTCGTAGTTCCACGCGAAGATCAGGAAACAAAGCGCCATCCCCAGCGGGAAGACCTCCGCCACAGCCGCCGTAAGCCAAGTCGGTCGCTCATGTGATGCAGACAGCCGCGGTGACATACTCGGAAGCCACCGAGGAACCCTCCGGCAATATTCGACGTAGGCATCGCCGACCTGCGCTCGCAAGAAGGCCTCTTCGCCCAGAACCAGCCGCGCAACAAAAATAGAGAGCGCGGCAACAAAAAACAGTGCCCCACTCGCAGGCATCAAGATGCTGACCGCTAGAGCGGTGAGCGTTGAACCCAGATACAGCGGGTTGCGCACATATCGATAAGGCCCGGCGGCCACGACGTCGCCGGCCTGCATTGCCTTGTCAAAGACCACGGCGCGGCCCAGGTAGGCCGTCCCCCATACACGAAAACCCGCTCCAAGCGTGGCGAGCGCCACGGCGATAACCGTAATCGATAAATAAGCAATCTGAACGGGGAGAATGCCGAGGCGCGCCACCTCAATCGCCAGCCACGACCAAAGCCGCGTGGGAGTCGTCCCCCCGACATACTGCCACGGTGCCCAAAACCCAATCACGTAGATCGCCCCGCTAATGACCTGCCGGAAACGAAATTCCAACGGCGTGGCTTTCACTTCGCGGCAGTCTCGCTCTTGCCGGTCTCGTTCTTATAGACAACACCCGACTTCATCACAAACGGCACAGTTTCGAGCGTCGTAATGTCCTTGAGCGGATCGCCATTCACCGCGATAATGTCCGCCCACTTACCGGGATCGAGCGCGCCCGTCTTGTCCTTCCATCCCAACAGATCTGCAGCATTGATCGTGCCCGACTGCAGCGCGGCCAGCGGGGTCATGCCGATCTGATTCACGTAGACATCAAACTCGTGCGCATTAAGGCCATGCGGATAAACTGCCGCGTCTGTCCCCAGCGCAACCTTCACACCCGAATCCACGGCGTGCTTGATGTTCTTCTTCGCCACCAGAATCGTGTCCTTCATCTTCTGCTGATAAAACGGCGGAAGGTGCCCGTACTGGATCATCCAGTCTTCAAGGTAGAGCGTCGGCACGAGGTAGGTCCCGTCCTTCTTCATCTCGGCGATGCCGGCATCGTCGATGTAAGAGCCATGCTCGATCGAATCCACGCCCGCCTCGCTCGCCCACAAGATACCCTGCGCTCCGTGCGCATGTGCCGCAACCTTGCGCCCCAGCCGATGTGCATCGGCGACGATCGCCTTCATCTCCTCCAGCGTGTATTGCGAGGCCTGCGGATCGTCACCCTTCGACAGTACGCCCCCGGTTGCGCAGATCTTGATCAGGTCCACGCCATACTTAATGTTCTGCCGGACTTTGTGCTGCACCTCGGCAATGCCGTCGGCCACGCCGTCGGCAGTGATGTGGTACTCGAACGGCAACAGGTTCTCATCGCAGTGTCCGCCGGTGATTCCCAGCGGCGGCCCCGAAACCAGCATGTGCGGCCCGGGAAAATGCCCTGCATTGATCTCATCGCGCAGCAAAACGTCCGAATAACCGCTCGCACCCACGTTCCGCACCGTCGTGAAACCCGCCATCAGCGTCGTCTTCGCGTTGATCACTCCGTTGAGCGCTTCCTTCATCGGCGTCGTCGTCAACTCGTCATACGGATCAAAGTCGGTATTCATCGTCAGGTGAGTATGCGCATCGACCATCCCCGGCAACACCGTCAACCCGCGGAGATCGATCTCTTTGTCACCCGCTTGCGCCGGAGTGGACGCAGTCGCCGCAATCGCCGTGATCTTGTCTCCGGTGACGATGATCGTCTGATCGGCTGCTTCGTTGCCCGTATGCACATCGATCACGTGTCCGGCGCGCAACAGTGTCCGCTGCGGTTGCTGCGCCACAAGAGCCATCGGGACTAGCAGGAAAATGTCGAGAAGAACATGAGAACTCTGGGATAGACTTCTCGGTTTGGCTTTCATTCGGACCTGGCTTTCACTCACGAGATTTTCGCAAGTGTAGCAGAGGCCCCACGAGCTCGGTCGTCAGGATTCGCCAAGCGCCCTACGAAGATTCCCTCCTGCTGAAGCAAGCCGTCCTTCAGCGCCCACCCGCCCGACGTTCAGCTTCGCCATCACCACCGCAGTCTTCACCGAGCCAGCTTCTCCGAGCAGCGCGCCGGCGCGCTCACGATCGAGTCCAGTGATCGCGGAGATGATTCTCCCCGCACGATCAATCAGCTTGGCATTGGTCGGCTGCACGTTCACCATCAGGTTGCCATAGACATACCCGGCGCGAACCATGACGCCGGTGCTGAGCATATTGAGAACCAGCTTGGTCGCCGTTCCCGCCTTGAGTCGTGTCGAGCCGGTGAGCACCTCGGCGCCAGTCACCGGCGAGATGGCAATCTCAGCCGCCGAACCTACCGCCGAATTCGGAACACAGCTCAGCCCAATCGTCAGCGCACCCAGCAAGTACGCATACTCGACCGCCCCTACCACATAGGGAGTCCGCCCACTCGCGGCAATCCCTACCAACGAGTCTTTCTTACTAAACCCAGCAGCCATCAGGTCCGAAGCGCCGAGCGAAGCATCATCCTCTGCGCCCTCAACCGATGTGCGCAGAGCAGCATCACCGCCGGCCATAATTCCCTGCACCAGATCAGGAGCGACGCCGAAGGTCGGGGGACATTCCGAAGCATCGAGAACACCGAGGCGCCCCGAAGTTCCCGCGCCAATGTAGAAAAGCCTTCCACCCTTTGCGACTCGCTCAGCGATGGCATCTACGGCCGCGGCAATGTGAGGGATTTCCGCAGCGACCGCATCGGCAACCTCGCGATCCGCGGCGTGCATAACGCCGAGCATCTCCACCGTCGAGAGTTCATCGAGTCGCTCGCTCGCCGGGTTGCGCGCTTCCGTTGCCAGCGCCGCCAGCGAGGCAGCATCGAACTCTTGCATCAGGCACTCGTCCTTGGCGCCTGCATTACAACTCTGGCGCGATGTAGGTCAATAGGTTCACGGATGCGGCGCAGCCGCTGGCGGTGGAGCTGTCGTAGGAGCAGAGCTCGACGGCTGACCGCCCGCATCCGGCTTCGCGCCGGTAATGTCGTGCCCGTCATACGTGATCTTGACCGTCGATTTGAACTGCTTGTAGTCGGTATACTTCACAAACTCGCGAATGTGCACGTCCTGGCTGATATATCCATTGCCACCGGAAAAATGCAGGATTCCGTCGCCCTTGGTATACACCGGAAACCAGTATTTGCCGTCAATCTGCTCACGATAGGTCACGAACGGCGGCGACAGGTCTTCATGGCCCTTCCGCGTATCGTCGGGAACATTCTTGCCGTTCGTCACTACGATCAATAGGTCTTGGGTATCAACCCAGATCCGTCCCTGAAAATAGCGCTTCTTCTTCTCAATCACTTTGGGCGCGACGTCAAAGACATAGGTATCCAGTTCATCCACCTTCTGCTTGCCCACATAGGTGATGTTGTACTGCGCGGCGTCCTCGGTCGTCAGCACAAACGGCAACCGCTGCTGAATGTCCTGAAAGTCGGCCGGACTCATCATGATGCGTTCGAGCGTGCTCGCCGGCGCCAGCACCACATGCTCGGTGCGTTTGCCGGTCGAGTCAAACGAGACATCGGTCACTTCGTAATACTCGCCGTCAACCTTGCCGTCGTCGTCCACGGTCTGCACCTTCACGCTGCGGCGATAGGTGTAGTTGTTCAACGCCTCACGGAAAGCGCTCTCCTTGGCGGTGAATTTGGTGATGACCTGCTCCGGCGGAATCGGCGGCTGCGACTTGTCCAGCGGTCCGAATCCCTGGTCGAGCGGCATCGGCGTATACGAGACCTGCCCCAGCGCCGCCGCGCTCGCCACCGCCAGCAGAACCGCGGCGAGCAATCCCCGCCGTGCTCGCGAAATACCGACCGAAATCCCCATACTCATAAGTCTATCTCCGCTCAGCCAGTCGCCGCTCGCTCGCCCTATGAATAGACGTTGGCCGGATGCTGCGCGTCTCGTTTTCGCAGATCAGACTTCAGGCCTAGCGCGACAACACACGACGTCCTTCACCGCCGCCCGGCCTGGAAGATTCGAAGACATCTTCATCAACCCCAATAAACCCAGTACACTAGGCACCAAATGAAATCCATCCAGAGACTGGCGGCCACCGTCTTCGTCTTCGCCCTCGCGGTCACGCCCTCACATTGCCAAACCCGCCGCCCCATGACATTTGAAGACATGATGAAGATGCGCCGCCTCGGCGACATCGATCTCTCGCGCGACGGCAAATGGGTGCTCTTCTCCGCAACCGACGTCGATCTCGAGAAAAACACCCGCACCTCGCATCTCTGGGTCGTCCCCACAGCGGGCGGCAAAGAAACCGCGCTCACCGCATCTGAGGCCGGCGAAAGCCGAGGCCGCTTCTCCCCCGACGGCAAGCAGATTCTCTTTCTGAGCTCTCGCGACGACGGCCAGCAGATCTATCTCGCAGATTTCGACGGCGCGACCGGAACCATCGGAGAGCCCCACAAGCTAACGGACATCTCGACCGAAGCCGACGGCGCCACCTGGTCGCCCGACGGGCAAAATATCCTCTTCACGTCCTCCGTCTATCCCGACTGTTCTGATGACGCCTGCAACAAACAGCGCGATGACGAGCGCGCCGCCTCCAAGGTCAAGGCCCGCATATTCACGTCGCTCCTCTACCGGCACTGGAACGCCTACGTCGGCGACAAGCGCAGCCACCTCTTCCTCGTCCCAGCCAGCGGAGGTACTCCCCGCGACCTCAACCCAGGCGACACTCACGAGGTCCCGCCATTCTCACTCGGCGGGCCCGACGCCTACGCCTTCGCCCCCGACGGCAAAGAGATCGCCTTCGAAGAAAACCTCGACCCGGTGCCCGCCATCAGCACCCATGTCGACATCTTCACTCTGCGCCTCGACGACCCAGCTGCCAAGCCAGTCAAAATCACCACCAGCCTTGGAGGCAACTTCTGCCCAGCATATTCGCCCGACGGCAAATACATCGCCTTCCGCTCCCAGGCCCGCGCCGGATATGAGAGTGACAAGTTTCGGCTGTCTCTCTACAACCGCCAATCCAAGCAGATCACCGAGCCGATGCCCGAGTTCGAAAACTGGGTTGACGAATTCGCCTGGGAACCGAACTCCGAAGCCATTGTCTTTACTAGCGGCGACCACGGTGAGGAGCCTGTTTATCAGCTCCAACTCGGCACCAAATCCGGCGAGCGCCTCTATCTCGTCAACATCAGCCGCCCTGGAGAGTTTGGCGGCTTGCAGTTTACGGCCAACGGAGCGACAGCCGTTGCAACCAAAGTGACTGCTCGCCAACCCGCGGAAATCGTCTCTCTAGATCTATCAACGGTGACCTGGAACTCCGGCGCAGAGTGGCCCAGAGGAATCCCTAATATCAGAGCGATCGAGAAACAGATTACTCATCTCAACACGGCGCTGCTCGCACAGCTAGATCTGCCCAGCATGGACTCCTTCTGGTTCCCCTCCATCGGCCAAGTCAAAGTCCAAGGTTTCATCATCAAGCCACCCAACTTCGATCCTAATAAGAAATACCCCGTCAAATTCCTCATCCACGGAGGCCCCCAAGGCGCCTGGGGAGACTCCTGGAGCTATCGCTGGAACTCCGAGCTCCTCGCCGCCAACGGCTACGTCGTCATCATGATCAATCCGCGCGGCTCGACCGGCTACGGTCAGGCCTTCGTCGACGGAGTCAACGGCGACTGGGGCGGCAAGCCCTACATCGACCTCATGCGCGGACTCGACTACGCCGAGCGCAGCTTCCCATACATCGACAAGACCCGCGAATGCGCGCTCGGCGCGAGCTACGGTGGATACATGACCAACTGGATCCTCGGCCACACCGACCGCTTCAGGTGCATCGTCACCCACGACGGTATGTTCAACCCGATATCGGCTTACGGCACCACCGAAGAGCTCTGGTTTAACGAGTGGGAGTTCAAAGGCAAGCCATGGGACTACTACGGCAAGCCCGCATCTCTCGACGCATACCGCAGATGGTCGCCGGCGCTTGCCGCGAAGAACTTCAAGACCCCAACCCTCGTCGTCCACGGACAACTCGACTACCGCCTCGACGTCTCCGAAGGCTTTCAGCTCTTCACCACGCTCCAACGGCAGAATGTCCCGTCGAGGATGCTCTACTTCCCCGACGAAGGCCACTGGGTGCTCAAACCCCAAAACTCCCAGCTCTGGTACAAGACCGTCAACGACTGGGTCGACCAATACACGAAGCCCGCACAATGAGCTTCAGCCGTCAACGCAAGAAACCAGAACCGCTCGACGAAGCCGCGCTTTACGAATACGCCATCGCCGCGCTCGGCCGCCGCATGCGCACGGTAGTCGAACTCAAGCGCCTCATGCGCAATCGCGTTGAAGATGGCGAAGCAGGCAGCGCGAAAATCCTCGCCGTCATTCATCGACTCGAGGAGCAACACTATCTCGACGACCCCGCCTTCGCCGCAACCTTCACGCGCCTCCGCCAGGACAATGAGAAGTTCGGCAAGCGCCGCGTCCAGCAGGAGCTCGCGCGTAAAGGAGTCAATTCCGCGATCATCTCAACCACACTCGACTCCGCCTACGAGGGGGTCAGCGAAGAAGCCCTCGCCCGAAACCATCTCGAGCGCAAACGCATCAAGCAGCCCACAAATGAAAAGGAATCAGCCCGGGTCGTGCGCCTCCTAGTGCGCGGAGGATTCTCCACCGGCGTGATCTTCAAAATTCTCAAAAGCTGGAATGTCAGCGACGATACCCTCGCCGCGCTCGAAACTATCGACACAGAAGACAACGCCGGCCCCGAATAGGTCGGGCATCTCTCACCTACCCGCGATGTCATCCTGACGACCGCTTCATTGTCGTGTCATCCCGACGACCGCGGGGAGGAAGGATCCCGGCGATCTACGGGCCCCCACCTATGCAACCAGTCTCTCCCGCCTTCCTAGAAGTGCCAGATAAGATCGGCCGCAAAAGTCGCTGCATAGGTCTTACCCTGCTGGTAGTTCCCATTCTGCAAGTTCTGAACCGCCGATCCCGGAGCAATATCCAGCGCCCTCAGCCCCCACGGTCCGTAATACTTCGTAAAGCTGACTTCCGGCCGAAAAGTAATCGTCGACCCCACCCAGAAATCGAAGCCCACCATGTGTTCTTCATAACGGCCCGGAGTCCCAGTACGCTGCCCTTTGATATCGTCGAAAAATTCATTCCGGATGTTGAGCGAAGCCTGGTTTTTCCAGAAGTTGTGCTCGACGTAGTTGGTGATAGCCCATTCCGGCGCATAGCATCGTGCTGGCTGTTGGGCCGCCGGAAGCCTTGGATCGACGCAGACAGCGCCAAAATTCAGAGTTGCTGCTCCGCCTCCCGGCCGGTAATTCTGGGCTTCGGGCCAGGGAGTTTCCTTCGTATTCGCGTACTGGATACCGGTATTGGGATCTGTTCCGTTGTACCAATACATATTCGGCGTAGCACCCATGTACTGGTACCAGGCCTCGGTGTCTGTGTGCCAGTGGTCGTTAAAACGGTGGTACCAGGTCTCGTAATAGGCTGTGAGATTGTTATAGGCGTACTTGCCGTCGTTAATCGTGTTGGCGCAGGTGTAAAGATCGTTGCCGCCGTTGCTCCAGGTAAACTGCAGGCAAGCGTTGCCGGTTAGCTGCGCGTCGGTCGTCCAAGGCATCACATCGCAACCAGGCGAAATACCCCCCTGTACAGTCCAGTGATCGTTGATCTTGGTAGTGATGTTCATCCCCAGCTGCGTATAGCAGTCGAATGTATAGAGGATGGAGTGGGAATAGGTGTAGTTGTTGGGAGCGAGTTGCGCTTCGATGTCCGGCAACGAGATATAGCGTCCGAACCGCACATTTGTGCCGTCTCCGATATTGGGAAAATACAAATCGATGTAGAACATCACCGGGTCCCAACCATATTGCGCATTTTTCACCAGCAACTGCTGGCTTAAGAGTCCCTTGGTTGTGGTAAAGCGGTAGTCCTGTCCATAAAGACTCGTCACGCGCCAGCCCCAATCGAAATGGTCCTTCTGCGCCTCATTCGGAATCCGCTCATAGTAAACAGCGAATTGGTCGAGCACGATCGTGTTGGGAAACTCGTCATAGGCGGAGGGCCAGTTTGCCGGAACACCCTTGGATGCATTGCCTCTGTTATTCGATGAGCCATTGGCGCCAACCGCAACCCAACCGTACCACTTGCTGCGGCTCTTGTTCTCGTTCACCGCCTGCATGAATGGATAAGTCTGCGTGTCCGGCGCGCCGATCAGCGGAGTGCCGCCGATGGGCCAGTCGGTGGAGGGGAACGGCGGCGAAAAGATCGGCGGAGGCGTTCCGCGACGAGGCGACAAAAACTTAGGATCGGTGCCTGGAGGATTGCCATGCCAGTCGGCCACATAGGCCTGGCCCCAACGTGTAAAGAATCCAGGCTTCGAGGCCAGCGGAGGCACCGTACCCGCCGGAGTGGGGGCCTGCGGATCGGCTGCTACCTCGGCGTCAGCTGCAGCGGTTGGTTGATCGGGCGAGGCCGGAAGCGTGCTGGCGGCGTCTGCGGTGCTAGTGTTGGCAGCTACCGTCCAGCTATCGTCAGAAGCGGCCGCCGCCTGCGCCGCAGTCCACTTGGGCGCTCCGATCACAAATGTGCACAACACTGCGAAAACCCGGAATCGTTTCAGAAATACCAGCATGCGAGTGTCCTGTCCGGCATTTTGGGCGCAGAGATAGTCTCTCCCCGCGCAAATGCTCACAGATTCAAGGCTAGGAACAAACCGCTAAGGTTCCTCTAAAGGAGCCATAAGGGATTCATAAGTGGGTGACCTTCCCAAGATTTGTCATCGTGAGCGGAGGCCGCGTAGCGGGCGCAGTCGAAGGATCTGCGGTTCGCTCGAAAGCCGCGCCGCAGTGCCGGGGTGGGAAGGCGCATCCGAACCGCCCCTAACGTAAACTGAAAGTCCGTATGCGATACATGTCCGGCTCTGAAATCCGTGAGACCTTCCTGAAGTTCTTTGAAAGCAAGGGGCACCGCCGTGTCCACTCCTCCTCGCTCGTCCCCCACAACGACCCCACGCTGCTCTTCACCAACGCGGGGATGAACCAGTTCAAGGACGTCTTTCTCGGCCTCGAGCACCGCGACTACAACCGCGCCACCACCTCACAGAAGTGCGTGCGCGCCGGAGGCAAGCACAACGACCTCGAAAACGTCGGCTTCACCCGCCGCCACCTTACCTTCTTCGAGATGCTCGGTAACTTCTCCTTCGGCGACTACTTCAAGCGCGAAGCCATCGCCTACGCCTGGGAGCTGGTCACCAAAGTATTCGAAATCCCTGAAGACAAGCTCTACGTCACTATCTTCGAAGGCGCCGAAGGAGTGCCACGCGACGACGAAGCTGAACAATTCTGGATCGAAGTCGGCGTACCCAAAGAACGCATCTTCGCCATGGGCATGAAGGATAACTTCTGGTCGATGGGCGACACCGGCCCCTGCGGCCCATGTTCGGAGATTTTCTACGACACGGGCCAGGGCGCCTCGGAGACGCCTGATAAAGACCTACCCTTTCCGGACGATGAAGCACGCTACGTCGAGATCTGGAACCTGGTCTTCATGCAGTTCGAACGCGACACCACCGGAACACTCAGCCTCTTGCCGAAACCGTCTATTGATACGGGCATGGGCCTTGACCGGACCGCGGCAGCGCTCCAAGGCAAACTTTCAATTTTTGAATCGGACATCTTCAAACCGCTGATCGAGCGGGCAGATCTAGTTTGCCGCGATGGCTTTGTTGAAGCGCACAAGCCGGGAGGCGTCGGTACTGGCAACTGGCCGGCCGAAACCGAGGATACGCGAAAGGCGGAATTGCCAAAGAATGCTTCGTTGCGAATTATTGCCGATCATTCGCGAGCGGCGACGTTTCTGATTTCGGATGGCGTGCTACCCGCCAATGAAGGCCGCGGTTACGTGCTGCGCAAGATCCTGCGCCGTGGCATCCGCCACGGCCGCCTGCTCGGGCAGGACAAGCCCTTCATGCATAAGATGGTTTACGCCGTCCGCGACGAGATGAAGGACGCATATCCTGAGCTAGTCGAGAGCGCTGAGCGCATAGTCAAAACTATTGAAGCGGAGGAACGGCAATTTGCGCGTGCTCTTTCCGAGGGATCGAGACACTACGATTTACTCGTCGCGCAGCAACTTCGTCCCGTTGTTAACGAGTACTACGACGCGCTTTGGGTTGCGTCTCCTGATGAGTCATTTGAAGGAAGGGTCGCGCTCTTGGACTCGACCGCTCCCGGTACTGCAAATACCTGGTTTCTAGAAACGCTGCGGAGAATCACGGCAAATCGTGGCGAGAACCTTGCGATCACAATTCCAGGGGACAAGGCGTTTTCCCTCTACGAAACCTACGGTCTCCCTCTCGATTTCATGATAGACGCCGCACGCGATGCCGGGATCCACTTCGACCTCGAAGGCTTCGAGCAAGCCCGCGCCGCGGAACAAGCCCGCGCCCGCGCCTCCTGGAAAGGCGGCTCCCAAAAGTCCGCCAGCCCCATCTTCCGCGAACTCCCCAAGACCGATTTCGAAGGCTACCGCCAACTCACGGTCCAGGGCGCAGAAGTCCTCGCCATCATTAAAGAGGGTGTCGGATTCCAGGAAGCCAAACCCGGCGAGGAAGTCGAGATCGTCCTCGATCAAACATCTTTCTACGCCGACTCCGGTGGACAGGTCGGCGACATCGGCTGGCTCTACTCCGACGACCACAACTCCATCATCGCCGAGGTCAGCGGCGCGACCAAGCCCGTCCAGGGAGTCTTCGCCCACAAGGCGCTCGTCCGCCAACCCATCCGCATCGGCGACAGAGTCGACACCGTCGTCGACGCCGACTACCGCAACGCCACCCGCCGCAACCACACCGGAACTCATCTGCTCCACGCCGGACTGCGCGAGGTGCTGGGCAAACACGTCAAGCAAGCTGGATCGCTGGTCGACGATCATCGCCTCCGCTTCGATTTCTCCCACTTCACCGCCATCGCTGACGAAGAACTGCAAGACATCGAAGACATCATTAATAAGGAAGTGCTCGCGAACACCAGCGTCGTCACCCTCGAAGACGTTCCCATCGACGTCGCCATCAACGAGTACCACGCGATGGCGCTCTTCGGCGAGAAGTACGGCGAAAAAGTGCGTGTGGTCAAGATCGGCGATTTCTCTACCGAGCTCTGCGGAGGCACCCATACCGGAGCGACCGGCGAGATCGGCACCATCAAGCTCCTCGGCGAAGGCAGCGTGTCTTCGGGCGTTCGTCGCGTCGAAGCCGTCACCGGACTCGGCGCGCTCAAGGAATTCCGACGCGATTTCGCCGTCGCGCAGCTCGCCAACCAACTCGCACCCAGCATCGAGTTGTCGCCGGCAGATTCGCTCCGCCAAAAGATCGCCGCCAACGAAGAAGAGCTGAAAAAACTCCGCCGCGAACTCGACGAAGCCCGGATGAAATCCGCCGCCTCATCGGTAAGCTCCGCCGCCGACCAGGCCGTCGAGGTCAAAGGCGTGAAAGTCCTCGCACAGAAGGTCGGCGCGCTCGATCGCGGACAACTCCGTACCCTCGTCGACAACCTCCGCAACAAACTCGGCTCCGGAGTCGTCGTCCTCGGCTCTGTCCAGGAAGACGGCAAGGTCGCCATCATCGTCGGAGTCACCAAAGACCTAACCTCCAGACTCCAGGCCGGCAAGATCATCAATCCGGTCGCCAAACACGTCGGAGGTTCCGGCGGAGGCCGCCCCGATATGGCCGAAGCCGGAGGCAAAAATGCGATCCAACTCGACGCTGCGCTAGCCAGCGTGCCCGAGGTGGTGGCGTCGATGCTCGGTTAAGCATCGTCTTACACGGTGGAAGCCTGGGGCTTTAGCCCCCGGCTATGTTGCGACCATACAAGAGCCTTTAGGCTTGGGCTCTCCTTGTTCCCGAGCCAACTCATCCGATAGCCCTCCGTTTGGCTTCAGGTTCCTCTCCGCAACTGATGGTTTCTTTCGGGGTTTTTGCCACTCATCGGGAACCTATAATGGCAGTGTCTCTGGCGGGGAGTCTCTCCAGCATTTATGGCGCGTTCCGTTCGCAATCGAGCATGCACACGCCACCTCCACCCCGAGGCCGCAACAGCGCGCGTCTCCCTCCACTCGAAGCGGTTACAAACCCATCTGGCCATTGCTCTGACCACCATTTTCGCCATCGCAGCCTTCGCCGCGACGGCGCCGACCCATAAGACCGTCGAATCTCCTTACGCCGAGGCGCAGCGCGCCCGCCAATCGCTCGAATCCCGCCCCGAAGATCAACGCACCCGGCGAGACTACGAGCGCGTCCTCGAAGTCTATCGCGCCATCTATCACGACGATCCTGCCTCGCCCAAGGCCGACGCCAGCATCTTCGCCGTCGCCCAACTGCTTGCCGATCAAGGCCGCGTTTTCAAAGATGAAAAATCCCTCCACGATGCCGTCGGACAGTACGAATTTCTCCGCCGTGAATATCCCGGCAGCCGTTATCGCGCCGACGCACTGCTCGCCGAGGGAGATATTTACTTTCACGATCTGAACGACAACACGTCGGCCAAGGCAACGTATCAGGCTTTCCTGAAGGAGTACCCGCGCAACGCGGCGGCTACCGGAGCTCGCACCGACCTCAAAGAACTGCACTCCACTGAAACAGCGGCGAGGCATTCATCCAACCCGCCCTCTACGACAGCAGTGCACTCCGCGCCGTCGACCGCAACGTCAGCAATGCCTCCGCCGCCGCACCAGAAGCATTCGAACACCGTTTTGACCGCGGCGATCCAATCGCAAGCCGCCGAACCGCCACCGACACCTACACCAGCACCACCACCAACACATACTCCGGTCACAACTCCACCGGTGCTCACGGCTTCAAAGACAGTAGCGACGGACCAACCGCCAACCCAACAGCCGCAGACAAAGCTGGAAGCGCCACCGACCCAACCCGTGGTTCCGGCGAGCTACTCCGAGCCGCCACGCCACAAAGGCAAGATGGTGCAGGTCACCGGAGTGCGTCATTGGTCTACCTCGATCTACACCCGCGTCGCCATCGATCTCGGTGATGAGGTGCAATACGAAGCCGCTCGCGTCCCTGACCCCGACCGCATTTTTTTCGATCTTCACGGAACACGGCTCTCGCCCGAGTTGATCGGCAAATCGATGACCGTCATCGACGACGGCTTCCTCAAACGCATCCGGATCGCGCAGTTTTCAAATGATGTGACTCGGGTGGTCCTCGATGTCAGCGATGTGAGCGACTACTCCGCGTTCTTGTTGCCGAATCCCTATCGGCTGATCATCGACATTCACGGCCGCAAGCCCGGCGCGGCAGCCACTCAGCAACTTGCACTGGTCTCGCCGACGGTCAACCCGCCTAGCATCGCTTCAAAGTCACAATCAAACACCGCGCAAGCTTCCTCGACAGCCGCACCCCTGAGGTCGCAGCCCACGCCATTGCAACCGGCAAAGCCATCTGCCACAGTAGCAGTTACAAATCAAACCCTTGCGCCTAACGACGCCGGCGCTGACCAGGATATCGCGGCACTGAGCCACCAACCCGACCGCGTGAAGGCGACCAACCATCCTACAAGCGCCCCGATCGCCGCCTCGGTCGCGGGCACAACTCCGGCGTCGCAGCCGGATCTTACCCAGACGAAATCCACCGCGACCTCAAAAACAAAACGAAGCAAGACGGCGGAAACCACCGCCCCTACAGACGCCGCTTCGTCGACCATCCACGAAGCCGAGCCCACAGCGGACGGTGGCCGTTCCATGGTTCGTGCTCTGGGGCTTAAGATCGGCCGCATCGTAATCGATCCCGGCCACGGCGGCCACGACTCCGGCACGCTCGGCCCCGACGGCATTGAAGAAAAGGATGTCGTCCTCGATGTCTCGCTCCGCCTCGGCAGGCTGCTCAAGCAACGACTGGGCGCGGATGTCATCTTCACCCGCAGCGACGACACATTCATTCCGCTCGAGACCCGCACCGCGATCGCCAACAAGGCGCAGGCCGACCTCTTCGTCTCCGTCCACGCAAACTCCAGCCCCGACCCAAGCGCCCGCGGCGTCGAGACGTATTATTTAAATTTCACCTCGTCACCGGAATCGCTCGAATTGGCGGCGCGCGAAAACGCGGTCTCGCAACAGTCGATTCATCAGCTATCCGACCTGGTCAAGAAGATCGCACTCCACGACAAGATCGACGAGTCGCGGGAGTTCGCATCCGACGTCGAAAAATATTTATATGATGGCCTTGATCAGGGTAATCCTGGACTGAAGGACCGCGGGGTGAAGCAGGCGCCATTCGTAGTGTTAATTGGCGCGAATATGCCGTCCATCCTCGCTGAAATCTCTTTCCTCACCAATCCTGACGACGAGCGCCAACTGCGCGACCCAAATTACCGGCAACGTATCGCCGAGTCGCTCTATCGCGGAGTTGCTCGCTACGTCAGCGGCTTGAGCGGAGTCCGCATCGCAGAGAACGCCGCTCATCTTCCGGGGAACTGAAGATCGCGAGTTAGGGATGCGCCAAAGGCATTCTCTCCATTACAATTGCCCGAGTAAACGTTTCCGCAACTACGAGGCTACTGACACCATGCTTCTGTCTCGCTCCCATCTCAGCACTAAAATCCTTTCGGTCGCGTTGACGTGTGTCACGACTGTCGCCGTGGCCCAGCAATCTCCCACCGCCTCGCTTCAAATTCAGACGGACAAGCCAGTCGGCAAGGTGAGCCCAACCCTTTACGGACTGATGACGGAAGAGATCAACTACTCCTACGACGGCGGACTTTACGGCGAACTCGTTAACAGCCGCGTCATCGGTAGTCATTGGGGCGCGCTTGAGCACTGGGTCGCGGTCACGCAAGGGGATGCACAGGCCTCGATCGAGGTCGACCAGAAAGACGGCCCCAGCGCCGCGCTGCCGCGCAGCCTCAAGCTTACGGTCAAGCAGGCCGGCAACGCACAAGAAGCCGGCGTCCAGAACGATGGCTATTGGGGCATTCCCGTCCGCCCCGATACGACCTATCAGGCGTCGTTCTACGCCAAGGCTGATTCGCCCTCGATAGGCCCCATCAAGATCAGCATTGTGAAAGACTCCACCGGCGAAACGCTTGCCAGCGCCACGGTTCCTTCCGTCGGCACGGAGTGGAAGCAATACAGCGCCACTCTGAAGACCGGCCATGCCATGGTTTCCGCGGCCAACCACCTTGTTCTCTCCGTCGAAAACCCCGGCACCCTCTGGCTCGATCTCGTCTCGCTCTTTCCGCCTACATATAAAGATAGGGAGCACGGCTTTCGTATCGATCTGATGGAGAAGCTCGCCGACATGAATCCGGCATTTCTCCGCTTACCCGGCGGTAATTATCTCGAGGGCAACCACATCGCCGATCGCTTCGACTGGAAGAAGACCATCGGCCCGTGGGTTGATCGCCCAACGCATCCCAGCCCCTGGGGTTATCAGTCTTCCGACGGCATGGGCCTGCTCGAATTCCTCGAATGGTGCGAAGACCTTCACATGCAGCCGGTGCTAGCTGTCTACGCTGGCTATTCGTTGGCGCAGGATCATATCGAACCCGGCCCAGCGCTCGAACCCTACGTTCAGGATGCCCTCGACGAACTCGAATACGTCACCGGTGGCACGGACACGAAATGGGGCGCCGAGCGCGCCAAAGATGGTCATCCCGCACCGTTCTCCCTGAACTACGTCGAGATCGGCAACGAAGACCAGTTTGACCACTCGGGAAGCTACGACGGCCGCTACGCGCAGTTCTACAAAGCGATAAAGGAGAAGTATCCGCAGTTCCAACTCATTGCCACGACTCCGGTCAAGAGTATCAAGCCCGACGTCATCGATGACCACTATTACCTGCATGCCGAGCAGTTCTTCGCAGACGTCCACCACTACGACAAAACCGATCGCAACGGGCCAAAGATCTTCGTCGGCGAATGGGCGACGCGCGAAGGTGGCCCCACGCCCAACTTTGGCGCGGCGCTCGGCGATGCCGCGTGGATGACCGGCATGGAGCGCAACAGCGATATCGTCGTCATGGCCAGCTACGCGCCGCTGCTCGTCAACGTCAACCCCGGCGGCATGCAGTGGCGCACCGACCTCATCGGCTACGACGCGCTCACCAGCTACGGCTCGCCGAGCTATTACGCGCAGGTAATGTTCAGCAACCACATTGGCAAAGAGATCGTGGATTCCACCATCAACGGCGGCGGTCCGCGGTTCTTCTGCTCGGCGACTGAAGATCCCGACAAAGGCATCCTCTATCTCAAACTGGTGAATGCCTCTTCGATCCCGCAGCCGGTCGATATCCAGCTTGCCGGATCGAAGTCCGTCGGCGGCAGCGCTCGCGTGATCAGCCTAAGCTCCAAGACCACCCAGGACACCAACACTCTCACTGACCCCAAGCACATCGTCCCCGAGGAGAAGACAATCCCGGGAGTGAAGGACAGCTTCAAATACACTGTGCCGAAGTACGCAATCCAGGTGCTCGAAATCAAGCTGAAGTAGCTGTATCGCAGTCGAGTGCAGTACCGCGAACATTCGTTGCCCGCCCATGCGGGCGAACCATCCCGCTCCGGTGGTAGTCTCATGAGCAAATGGGTATGTTTCACCGCACACTCCTCCGCGTCTCTGCACTCGCGCTCACGGCGCCATTCTGCCTGAGCGCCCTTGCCAAGACCGCTGAAAAAAAGCCACCGCCGCCGCAAATATTGCCCACCGATTTCGCGGGGTGGCAGCTCGCCGCGCCGGCTACAACGAGCCTCGCACCGGAAGCGGCCGACGATGCCCACGCCGATCTACTCAAAGAAGATGGATTCGCCCAGTTCGCTTCGGCTACCTATACCCGCAGCGGAGACAAGCTCAGCGTCCGAGCCATTCGCTTTACTGACGCCTCGGGCGCCTATGCCGCGTATACCTTCTATCGCCGCCCGGGCCTGCCTAAGCAGGAGGTTGGCTTCGGTGGAGTCTTCGACGGGACGCGAGTCCTCTTCTGGCAGAGCGCAACCTTAGTGGACGCCACCTTCGATCACCTCACCGGCATGTCCGCCGCCGAACTGCGCGAGCTGGCAGGCTACCTGCCTAAAGCCGACGGCGGCGCAGGCGTCCCTCCACCGCTTCCGGGATATCTGCCGCAGTCGGGCCTCGATCCCCAATCGACCCGCTACGCCCTCGGCCCGATCGGCTATGTCCGAGGAGGCGGCCTTCTTCCTCCGTCGCTGGTCGATTTCAACCGAGGCGCCGAGGTCATCACCGCCCAATACTCAATCCGCGACGGCGGAGATGGCTCTCTCACACTGATCGACTATCCAACTCCGCAGCTTGCCGCTAATCGCGCCAGCGCCGTAGCCGCCTTTCTGGCCGCAGGCAATACTGCGGGCGCACAATGGGCTACCCAGCTGGCCGCAAGCAGCCCAGCGGCTCTGCTGAGCCGCCGCAGCGGGCCATTGCTGGCGATGAGTAGCGGAAGCTTCTCCGCTGAGGCGGCACACAAGCTGATCTCCAGCGTGAACTACAGCGCCGACGTTACCTGGAACCATCCTCAGGGCTACGTCAGTGAGGTTTCCAAGACGGCGAAGCTGCTCGTTGGAATCATTACCCTCACCGCGATTCTGGGAGGAACGGCGTTACTTCTGGGCATCTTTTTCGGCGGCGGACGAGCGCTCTACCGCCGCCTGCGAGGCAAGCCAGTCTCGAGCCTGGCCGATGCGGAATTCATCAGCCTGCACCTGCGCGAATGACAGAGTTGAACGAAAAACGGTGCAAAAGTAGGACTAAATCGCTCATTTGTCTCGCCTTACTGTGGGCATAAAGGTTCGACATGCGAAGATAGGGCGAAAGTCGATTTCCTCAACCTGCTTCGCTCCCTTGCCGGAACCCGCCCCAAATCAGTGAGTTGCAGAGCGCCGGATTTTGCCTTGACACTCGGTTTTCGCGACCATAGTATTTCGCCAGAAAGTTCTGATGGCTTTGCCTCCGTTGGAACTGTTCTCCCTAAGAGAAGGCCGCCCTGTTGCCGGGTGGCCTTTTCGTTGCCATCTGTGTAGTTGTTCCGGCCTCACGCGCTTCTTTGACCAATCCAGCCACGCCTTTACTCCCCGCCACGGCGGACGATACACTAACCAAGGTCAGGCCGACGTAGCTCAGTTGGTAGAGCAGCCGATTCGTAATCGGCAGGTCACCGGTTCAAGTCCGGTCGTCGGCTCCAGCGGCTTGATCGCGCTTCCCGCGCAAAAATTAACACCTGTACCCCTTCTAGTACCGCTTTATCCACTAGATTTTGATCTCGCGCTATTGTGTGCCGGTGCGCCACCTCCGCATAATCGTCTTTAGAGTCAGATCGACGGTTACCGAGCACCCTGTGACCCGAATTCACCGTCAAGCCGTTCTCCGCTACCTGAAGATCCGCCCGGCCCTCCTACGGGCCTGGGAGCAAAAGGGTCTGATTCCCCGCTCCGACTCGTACAGTCTCGAAGAAGTTGGCCGTCTCCGCATCCTCCGCGATCTCTCCGCCCGACTATCCGCATCCAGCATCAGTGCATCGCTCGGCGCGATGAAAATCGTCGCCGGAATGGAGAATCCCTTGCTCGAAGCCCGCGCCGTGGTTGGAGGTTCGCGAGTCCATTTCTGGCACCGCGGTTCGGTCACCGAGCCAATTGCCCGCCAGTTCGTCTTCGACTTCGACAGCGAGGCCACCGCGTCGGCTGGTTCGGAGGTCGGCCCGCACGGCCCGATTGAGATCCACCAGCCGGACACAGAGGGTCGAGTGGCGGGCATGTTCCTCGTCGCCATCCGCCACGAGGACGCCGGAGAAATCGACGCGGCCGTGCGGGTCTACGAGCGCATTCTGGAACGCAACCCCGAGCACGCGGCCACTTGCATTAACCTCGGCACCATCTGCTACAACCGCCGCCAGTTCGTCCGGGCGGAGCAGCTCTACAAACGCGCCACCCAGGTCGATCCGGGATACGCGCTGGCCTTCTTCGACCTGGGCAACGTGCTCGATGAACTCAAGCGTCTGCCCGAGGCCATCGCCGCCTACCGGAACGCCATCCGCCTGGTGCCCACCTACGCCGACGCCCACTACAACCTCGCGCTTGCCTTTGAGCGCACCGGCGAACGCCGCAATGCCCTCCGCCACTGGACCGCGTATCTGAAGATCGACCCCTCCAGCCGCTGGGCGGCGCACGCCCGCAAGCAGGTCAAGTCGATCCTCGGCCGCGAGAGCCTCGCCATCGTGCACCGCTCCGCGCGAGCCAGCCAACCGCGCAATCTGCGCCGCACCGCCCGCTTCGACACCCAGAATCGCACCGTCCCGACGGCCGGTTGACTCTGGGACGACCAGTCCCTCATATTCCTGTTAAACTCGCGTGTTTGCCTGATCCCTGTTGGCCCGGCTGATCCCGGTTCGAGGTTCCCGATGACTGAAGTTCTTGCCCAGGCGCCCACGCCGCTCACTCAACTCAGCGAAGATGAGGAACTTTTCCGCTCCACCGTTCGCGATTTCGCCATCGAGAACATCGCCCCGCTCGTCCGCCAGATGGACGACGAGCAGCACTTCGCCCCGGAGCTCATCCCCCAGCTCTTCAACCTCGGCCTGATGGGGATCGAAGTGCCGATCGAATATGGCGGCTCCGGCGGTACCTTCTTCGAGGCCATCCTCGCCGTCGAGGCCATCTCTGCAGTCGACCCCTCGATTGGCGTGCTCGTCGACGTCCAGAACACGCTCTGCGTGAATGCCCTGCTGCGCTGGGGCACCGAAGCCCAAAAACGCCGCTATCTGCCGCGCCTGGCCACCGATCTCGTTGGCGCATACGCGCTCAGCGAGGCCGCTTCCGGCTCCGACGCCTTCGCTTTGCAGACCCGGGCCGAGAAGCGCAGCGACGGCTACATCCTCAACGGCCAGAAGCTCTGGATCACCAACGCCCGCGAAGCCGGCATGTTTATCGTCTTCGCCACCCTCGACCCCGCCGCCGGGTACAAGGGCATTACCGCCTTCCTCGTCGAGAAAAACACCATCGGATTCTCCATCGGCAAGAAGGAAGACAAACTCGGCATCCGCGCGTCATCGACCTGCGAGATCATCCTCGAAGACTGCCATGTCCCGGCCGAGAACATCCTCGGTGATCCCGGCAAAGGCTACAAAATCGCAATCGAGACGCTCAACGAAGGCCGCATCGGCATCGGCGCGCAAATGCTCGGCCTCGCCCAGGGCGCCTGGTCGCACGCCGCCGGCTATGCCAAGGAACGCAAGCAGTTCGGCAAAGCGATCGCGGAGTTCCAGGCCGTCCAGTTCTCGCTCGCCGAGATGGCTACCGAGATCGAGGCGACCCGCCTGCTCGTCTACAACGCCGCCCGCCTCAAAGACGCCAAGCTTCCCTACGTCAAAGAAGCGGCGATGGCGAAATACTTCTCTTCGCAGGTAGCCGAGCGCGTGGCCAGCCAGTCCGTCGAAATCTACGGCGGCTACGGCTTCGTCAAGGACTACCCCGTCGAAAAGTTCTACCGCGACGCCAAGATCGGCAAGATCTACGAGGGAACGTCGAATATGCAGCTGGCAACCATCGGCAAGCTGGTGCTGGCAGGGTAGGTTGCAACGCGCCTCAACAGCAATGCTGGTTGTGTAAACTGATCTCGCCTCTGAACGACGCTGAGGTCTCATTCTCACGGACACACCCATGCTTCAGCGCCCCCGATTGACTCTGCCGCGCCTCCTTCTTCTCGCTCCTTTTCTTGCTTTGCCCGCGGCGCCGCTTCATGCCCAAACCGCCGTCCCCGACGCCAGCGGCCGACTCGTCTTCAAAGCCAATGTCCGCACCGTCGTGCTCGACGTGGTCGTGACCAGTCACGACGGCAAGCCCGTAAAAGGTTTGCACAAGGAAGACTTCCAGGTCTCTGAAGACGGCCATCCCCAGGCCATCACCTTCTTCGAGGAGCATTCTGGCGCGCACCCGCTTACCGCCAGCGAAGCCAGTCTGCCACCGCTGCCGCCCAACATCTTCACCAACATTCCGCGCGTCCCGCCCAGCGACGCGGTGACCGTTCTCCTGCTCGACGGCCTCAACACCCCACTTTCGGATCAGGGCAAAGTCCGCGCCAAAATGTTGCAGTACCTCAAAGACGTGCGGGCCGGCCAAAGGATGGCCATTTTCACCCTAAGTACGCGGTTGCGCTACGTTCAGGGCTTTACCGACGACCCCGTTCTGCTCGCGTCGGTCCTGAAAGATCAAAAGAATGGTGCGGGACAAGAGGCCTCAGCGGTGCTCCAGTCGAAAGCCGAGATTGCAGTCGACCAGCAAACGATCGCCAACATGGTAGACGGGCACGCTCTTGCAGCGGCTGCAGCCCTGAAGCAGTTCCAGGCAGAGCAGTCCACCTCGCAAACCGCGCTACGCGCGCAGATGACACTCCAAGCGCTGCAAGAGCTTGCACAGTATCTCGCGGGAATTTCTGGACGCAAGAACCTTGTCTGGTTCTCGAGTGCGTTTCCGCTGGTTCTCTTCCCCAATCAGGATTTGACCGATGCCTTTGCCACGAACCGCGACTTTGGAGAGACGGTTCGGAAGACCGACGCCCTTCTGGCGGAGGCGCAAGTAGCTGTCTATCCGGTCGGCGCCGAGAGCCTTACGACTGGCTCACTCTATGATTCCGATCAGAGAGCTGGGGCTGTCGTCAGCGGGCAGATGGCCGCCGCGCCGTCGCCAGGCCAGTTGGCGAGCTTGCCGCCGGCTGGCCTGGCCACGATTGAAGAGAATAACAGTGTGAAATTCGACGCAGTGCAGCGCAACGCCAACCACACAACCATGGACGAGATTGCGAGGGATACCGGTGGCAAGGCGTTCTACAATACCAATGGTTTGAACGATGCACTAGCGGAGATCGCAGACCAGGGTTCGTTCTTCTACACCATCACATATACCCCAACCGACACGGCCGCCGACGGAAAATTCCGCAAAATTCAGGTCAAGCTCTCCCGCGAAGACTCCGACAAGGGCGCAAGACTCGCTTACCGCCGCGGCTATTACGCCGCCGACGCAAAAGAGATCAAGGCGGAGTCCGCTAAGCCACCCGAAGACCCGTTGCATCCTTTCATGGGCCCGGGAATGCCCGCCTCTACTCAGATTCCCCTGGCCCTGCGAGTACAGCGGATTGCGACGCAACCCGGAGCGAGAGCTCCCGACGATGCCCCGCCTCTGCAAGCGCGCAACCAAACATTGCCCGCCAAGCCAGCCGGAGACAATCCCAATCTCAAAGGCCCGCTCACCCGATATAGAGTTGATTTCGTCATCGCCGCCAGCGGACTTGAACTCGACCCCAACCCTGACGGTTCACGCCGGGGCAAGATCGAAGCCACGATTGTCATCTACGACCACGAAGGCCAGGCCGTGAACTGGATGGTAAGAAATGTCGACCTCGATATGGATGCGGCACGCTCCGCGCAAGTCAAGGCGAACGGCGTCAACTTCAGCCTCGACATTGATGTACCCAACGGCGGCGTCACGCTGCGCAGCGGCATATTCGATCTCAACGCCAACCTCGCCGGAACCCTCGAGATTCCCCTCAGCAGCGTCGTCGGTCCTGCGCAGAACAGCCATCTATAATTCAACCTTCGCCCCATCGCACTCCAAACCCTGTCCAAGAGATATCGATGAGACCTTTGCAACTGGCCTTGTTATTCACGTCTTTTCTATTGCCATGCGGGACAACATCTGTGTTCGCGCAGGGACTCAGCACCGACTACGCCCGCGATCCCGCACAACCGATCGACCAGCATTACACCGACCAGATGCGGAAATACACCACCGACCCGGCCTTCACTTCGCCGCTTGTCGATTACCTTCCCGCCTCAACGACCGTCCCAACGCCGGCCAAGGTCCTCGGCGACGTTGCCGGTGCACCCGACATGCTGCCCTATGCCGAGGACGTCTACAGATACTTCCGCATGCTGGAATCCAGCAGCCCCAGCGTGAAGGTCTTCACCATCGGCCACTCCGAAGAAGGCCGCGAGATGATCGCCGCCGCCATCGCCGACCCTGAATTGCTCGCGAAGGCAAAAGAGAACAGCGCTCGCCTCGCTCAGCTCGGGGACCCGCGCACCATCAACTTCGACGACGCCAAAGCCCGCGAACTCATCAGCCAGTCCTACCCCGTCTACTACATCACCGGAACCATCCACTCACCCGAAACCGGCGCGCCCACCGCGCTCATGGAGCTTGCCTACCGCCTCGCTGTCGATGACGCGCCCTACATTAAATACATCCGCTCGCACATGATCGTGCTCATCACCCCGGTCGTCGAGGTCGATGGACGCGATCGCATGGTCGATATCTATAAATGGCACAAAGTCAATCCCGGCAAGGATTGGCCACGCCTTCTCTACTGGGGCCATTACGTCGCCCATGACAACAACCGCGACGCTATGGCGATGACCCTCGACCTCACTCGCAACGTCCTCGATACCTACATCGATTGGCATGCCCAGGTGCTTCACGACCTGCACGAATCCGTCCCGTTCCTCTACGACAACACCGTCGGTGACGGCCCCTACAACGCCTGGGTCGATCCAACGCTCGCCGATGAGTGGGCCGAGCTCGGCTGGAACAACGTCGCCCAGATGCAGAGCTTCGGCATGCCCGGCGTCTTCACTCACGGCGACTTCGACACCTGGAGCCCCGGCTACCTGATGTTCCTCGCGGGAATGCACAACGGTATCAGCCGCCTCTACGAAACCTTCGGCAACGGAGGCGCCGACACCGAGAAGCGCATCCTCGATCCGGAAGACTACTCGCGCACTTGGTATCGCCAGAACCCTCCCTACCCTGTCGTCACCTGGTCGCAGCGCAACAACAATAATTACGAAGAGAGCGCCCTGCTCTCGACGATCTCCTACTTCTCCCATCACACCGAACACTTCCTCGAAAACTACTATCTGAAGAGCAAGCGCGCGGTGCAGAAGCCTACGCTCGAAGGCCCCGCAGCCTACGTCATCCCCGCAGACCCCATGAATACCAATCGCCAGGTAGAGCTGCTCAAAGTCCTGAAGCGTCAGCACATCCAGTTACAAGTCCTGTCGGCGCCCGCAACCTGCGATCTTCCGGCTGAGAAACGCGGAGACAAGCCTAAGCCAGAGACTTTCCCTGCCGGAAGCATCGTCGTCCGCATGGACCAGCCCTACTCTCGTGCCGCTGACGCTCTGCTCGACAAGCAATTCTGGGCGCCCGACGATCCGCAAAAGCATCCCTACGACGACACCGGATGGTCCTTCAGCCAGCTCTTCAACGTGAAGACCGTCCGCATCACCGACCCCGCGATCCTCAAAGCGGAGATGAAGCCGCTCGAGGATCCCGCCACACTCGCCGGAAAACTCTCCGGCTCAGGACTGGTGCTCGCCATCGCCAACAACGGCCAGGTCTCGCTGCTCGGCGCTGTCTACAAATTCAAAGGTGCAAAAGTCGAAGTCGCCGAGAAAGCCTTCGACGCCGACGGAAAGAAATTCCCCGCCGGCTCGCTGCTCATCACCGGCGCGACGGACGATCAGATTGCGGCGACACTAAACAGCCTCTCGCTCGACGCATCGCGCGTCGCCGCTGCACCTTTGGTCGCGACCCACGCCGTGACCGCGCCGCGCACCGCCTTCATGCATACCTGGCTCGCAACCCAGACCGAAGGCTGGTGGCGCTATGCCTTCGACGCCGAGGGAGTTCCCTACGACTACATCAGCACCCAGACCGTCGCCAAACAAGACGACCTCCGCACAAAATACGACGTCATTATCTTCGCTCCGGTCGGCCACGCGTCGTCGCTCGACATCCTTAACGGCACTCCTACTTGGAACAACCCGATGCCCTGGCAGAAAACCGAGCTAACTCCCAATCTCGGAGCCATCGACAGCACCCCCGATATACGCCCCGGCCTCGGCCTCGACGGACTCGCCCACCTCAAGAACTTCGTCGAGCAAGGCGGCCTGTTGATCACATGCGAAGACACCGCCCAGTTCGCCATCGACAACGGACTCGCCCTCGGCGTCAGCGTAGCGCCCGCTGGTGACGCCCGCGTCGTCGGGTCGGTGCTCAACACCGTCTTCGTCGCGCCTAACAATCCGGTCGCGTTCGGTTATAGCGCAAGCGTCCCGGTCATCAGCGCCAGCGGCCTCGCCTTCAACATCAGCAACACCATCAACCGCGCTTCGGGACGAGTCCTTATGGACCCGTACTCAGAAAGGCCGACCGGGCGCGGCACCGTCGACGACAGCGACGAAGTTCAGGGTCGCAAAGCCGTCGAGGCCGAGGCCCTCGTCAAGCAACAGCCATGGGAGGCGAAAGCGCTCAACGAGGAGCAGACCCGTAACAACCCGCGCGTCATCCCCGCGCAATACCGGCCCGACGTCATCCTCCGCTTCTCTGACGCGAAGACGATGCTGCTCTCCGGCCTCCTCGACAAACCATCCTCCATCGCCGAACACGCCATCGTCGTCGACGCGCATCTTGGCCAGGGCAACGTCCTGCTCTTCGGCAATAATCCCATCTATCGCGGAGAAACCATCGGCACCTACGGGCTGGTCTTCAACGCCATCCTCAACCACCAGCACCTGGCGCGTGAACCGGCAGCCCCGAAGACACACTAGACTTACGAGGCAGGCTTCGTCTGCGCCGGATACTCTGGATTTCAGGCTGAACGCGGTGCAAAAGCACGAATTCGGTTCAACATGAGCACCGCCGAAAGGTTGGTTCACGGCGCCCGATCGAGCGTCATGAGCCTATCGGGAGTTCTATCGATGACGCAAAACTTTGGCAATCGACCCACCGGCCCCGGCGAACAGCCACCGTACGGAATGTATCCGCCGCCGAACCCCAGTCTCTCTGACCGCGCGAACCGATTCTGGCTGCGCGTCACCGAGGGCATGCAACTCAGCCAGCTATGGAACCAGTTTCGCACCGACGCCAAATCCAGCTACCGCTTGTATTCAAAAGAAGTCGATTCCACGCGAGCCGTAGGCGTACGCCCCGGCCAGCATTTTTTCAGCGTGGCTGGTCAGTTCTTCTGGGCGATCATCGAGAAGCTCACCCCAGCGCGCCGGGTTTTGTTACTCATCGCTCTGGTGCTGGTCGTTCTCCCAGGCGGCGAGTGGACCTGGTATACAAAATCGGAAACGGTAAAAGTATTCGCTCTTGATTTCCACTTCTACGGTGGCTTGCTGATGTTCGCGCTGTTGGTCCTGGAAGTCGCCGATCGCGTCGTAATGAAGCGCGATCTCCAGATCGCCAAGGAGATTCAGACCTGGCTCCTGCCCGCAAATCCTCCTCAAATTCCCGGGCTCGAGGTCGCATTCACCACCCGTCCCGCCAACACCGTCGCCGGAGACTACTACGACGTCTTCGCTCGCCCGCGTGAGGGGTCGAGCGACACGTTTCTAATTGCGATCGCCGACGTCGCCGGCAAAAGTATCCCCGCCGCCATGCTGATGGCGACCTTTCAGGCCAGCCTGAAGACCCTCAGTAGCACCCCCAGTTCGCTCCCCGTCCTCGTAAGCCGGATGAATCGTTACGCATGCGGCAACAGCCAGAACGGCCGCCGTTTTACCACCGCTTTTATCGCCGAGTATGATCCCGCGTCGCGACGGTTAACCTACGTCAATGCCGGACACAACGATCCGATCCTGCGTCGTCAGGCAGGCGCTATCGAACGCCTTGGAATCGGCGGCTTGCCGCTCGGAATTCTGGAAGAAGCCCCGTACCAATCGGGGGAAGTGACAATTCAGCCCGGAGATTGGCTGGCCATTTTCACCGACGGCGTCATCGAGGCGGAGAACGGCTATCAGCAGGAATACACCGAAGAGCGTTTCATCACTATGCTGCACGCTGGAATGATGCTGAGCCCACACATGCTGCTAAATACCGTCATGGTCGATCTGGATCGCTTCGTGGGAGATGCTCCTCAGCACGACGACATCACTTGTATGTTGTTACGGGCGACCTAGAAGTAATCCTTTTGCGGCGAAGCTCAGTAATACAAATACTTCCGCCACTTCTGGTCGGAGTGGCCAATCATCCGCATAATATGCCGACTGGTATGCAACGAGAACGGGCGCGGCTCACGCATCAACTTCATCGTGTCCAGCTCATGCAGCAGTTGGTTGCCTTTGCGGCGGTTGCAGCTGTGGCAACAAGCAACCAGGTTTTCCCACGTCGACAGACCGCCACGCGAGCGCGGAGTCACGTGGTCCAGCGTCAACTCGCCCGCCGTCAGCACCACTCCGCAATATTGGCAGGTGTTGCGATCGCGCAGCAGAATATTTTTTCGCGACAACGCCCGCGTCTGGTGGGGGATGCGGCGGTATTCGAGCAACCGGATCACCGACGGCATAGGCACGCGCATCCGCGCCGCATGCAATACGGCGCCATGCTCCTCTTCGGTCTTGGCGACGCCCTTAAGCACCAGCACCAGAGCTCGCCGTGCTCCGCAGATGTTGATCGGCTCATAACTGGCGTTCAGCACAAGCACCGGCTTCTGCATCACGCTCGGCGGCTGCAGATGCAGGTCTTCGTTCGTGCCCGGACCGGCCATGGAGTGGCATTTCACCAGCGACTTCTGTTTCCGCGCGTGAATGGTCGATTTGGCCGTCGATTTGCTCAAGGACATTTATCCCCCAAACCCTCTGTGCTGTTGAGTTGCCGACTTGCCGCCGTCGCCACGGGCGACACTGCTCCTACCTCTTGTGTTCCCCAAAAAGCCACATCCTGCTCCATGGGAATCTCTTCGTCCTCAAACTGTACTGAGGCTGCGTTCTCGCGCTGCGGCCGGGCGACCGTTGCAACCCGCACCGAAGCCGCACCCGCCCGGCGCAACACCTGGCTGCACGCGCGGGCCGTCGCACCGGTGGTGTAGATATCGTCGATGAGCAAAATATCCCGTCCCGCAACTAGCTCCGGCTGCGGCACAAAAAAAACGCCGCGCAGGTTGGCGCGGCGCTGGTGCGGACTAAGGCCCGCCTGGCTGAGGGTCGCTTTTCGCCGCTCGAGCGCGCCTCCCTCCAGGGTAAGCTTCAAGTCGGGTCGCCGCTCGCGCAGTTCGCGAAGCGTCGCTTTGGCCAGCAGCTCCGCATGGTTGAATCCGCGCTGTTTTCTCTTGGCTGCATGGAGCGGAACCGCGACGACCAATAACTCGCCAAGAGACGCTGCCGAATCCCGATCCAGCTTCAAAATCGCATCAGCCAGCAATCCGCCCAGCCGCTCAGCCACGGGCAGAATGCCGTCATACTTCAGAGCATGAATCAACGCTCGCAAGGTCCCGGTGTAGCCCCCATAAGCAACCGCTCGCTCAAAGGGTGGAGGCGCCAATCGGCATGGCTGGCAAAGCCGGTCCGAAGGGCCCGATTCCAAACCACCGACATGAGTAAACGCCGAAACTCGCAAGTCTTCGCTGCATCGCGCACAAACCAATCCCGTCTGCGGGGCAACGCGGTTCCAGCAATCATCGCAAATGGGGGTGCGGCTAAGCCGCAGGAGAGGGTTGCCGCAGACACGGCAAGGGGAGGGGAACAACACCGAACTTACATCGTGGAGTGGACTTCGAAGCGCATCCGGGTAGGCCGGCGGCCAACTTCGCAGGTGGCGTACCACGGCGCGCCATGCCGAGGTCTCGGATGACGGAACTTCGAGCGTCAGTGAATCACTCTGACTGCAGAAGGCGCACCTCACAGATCGCCGGCGAGTCTACCCAAGCACGCCGCCAATACCCCGAGTATACGGAGAATGACACTCCGGCGCTAGTTCCCTTTTTTGAGAATCCTGACAAACATGAACTCGCATCAACACGGAACGCAGCAAAGGCGCCACCCACGGGCAATGCCTCTGGCGCGAAGGCCCGCTCACTGGTTGTTGTCTGGTTCCGCCGGTGCCCAGCTATCGTCCGGATTGTAAGCAGTCATCGCTTTCGCGACATCCGCCGTGTTGTCGCCCAGGTCTTTCTGCAGCACGTTGCCATCCTGATTGACCATAAAGGTCATGACTCCATTCACTCCATAGTTGGCCGGATACGCGAGCAGCGCGAATCCGCCCGAGAGCTGGCTGTCGACCAGGTAGCTCTTGGCGCCGCCATCGGCTGCGGGTCCCTGCTCCTTGAGCAGTCTGTAATAGTAGCCGTGATAGGGCTCTGGGGTGCCGGGAGTGTATCCCTCGGCTGAAGCATCCGCGACCGCCGGCCCCATCGGACTCATGGGCTTGCCAGGGACCTGCGGCCAATAAAGGCCATTATGCTTCCCTTCGTCACTGACCAGCTTCTGCGCATAGATGCCTGCGGGCAGGCCGTCATGACCCCGCGAAGCGTATTCCTTCTGCGCGGCGACATACCCCTCACAGACCGCGATCGCGCCGAGCTCGTTCGCGCCGATGCGACGGTTGATGATCTCATCATGTCCGCGCGCCGAGTCGAAGTACCACCGCTCTCCATCGCGAACAATGGGAATCGGCGTCGGCCAGTCGTCGGCCCCTACCACCAGCGTCTCAAATCCTTGCGCTTCGGCACGCAGCGAGTGCTTTACGGTATACGACTTTACGAACCCCTGCTGCGACTTCTTGTCCGCAACCGGATCGCCCGACGAGATCAGGTCCTTGCCCGCCGGCCCCAGGATCTTCAGCAGCTCATCCTCGTTTCCCGATCGACAGGCAGCGACCAGCGCGGCTGCGGCAGCCGATGCGCTTGTGAAGGTCTCCTGCCCGGGAACGGCCTGGGCAAGGGCGACTGAAGGCGCGGCAATCAAAAATCCGGCGACGACGGAGCCGGCCAGGAAGTATCTGCAAAGCAGTCGGTGAAGCAATTGGTCGTTCCTCATTTCTTCCTCCCGGCATTGCTCGCCGCTCCACGCTGACTGGCCGCCTGGGCGGACTTACCCGACTGTCCCCCACCTGAGAAAGCCGGAGCTTGCTTGGCCGGAGCTTGCGCGGGCCTCGCCTGCGCGGGTCTTGCTTGTGCCTGGCTGGCGCCACCTCCCGGCCGGGATTGGTTGCCACCTCCAGGACGCGCCTGCGCCTGGTTACCTCCTGTCGCGGGTTTCGCATAGCCGCGATCCGGAGCAGGGCGGTTGGCGTTGTTTGTCGTCGGACGCGAATTCCCGCCATTGTTGCCTGGACGATTGTTGGGGTTGTTCCCGGCGTTGTTTCCTGGTTTGTTATACCCGCCGTTGCCGGTGTTATTGTTACCCCCTGGGCGATTGTTCCCGGCGCTGTTGTTATTGCCGTTGCCAGGCTTGTTGTAGCCGTTGTTATTCCCGTTGCCGGGACGATTGCTGTTGTTATTGTTCCCGTTCCCAGGTTTGTTATACCCGCCGTTGTTGCCAGGACGGTTGATGTTGTTATTGTTTCCGGTATTGATGTTGACCGTGTTGTTGCCGCCCCGATAGCTGTTGTTGTTATTACCACCGCGGTAGTTGTTGTAGTAATTGTTGTTGTAATTGTTCCGGTGATAGGGATAGTTGGCCGGTGGCCGGTAGTAAGCGGGTGGCCGCCAACCCGGGCCATAGACAGGCCGATACACATAGTGGGCCGGGACCCATGGGCGTCCGCCGTAGTACACCCCGCCATATCCCCAGCGCGGATAGTAATAATTGTTATTCGAGAACATCGCGCCGACCGCAACTCCCAGACCAAAGGAGATGATTGACGCGGCCACCACATCTCCCGTGCTCGGCCCCGATGACTGTACATAGACCGTCTGCGGATTGTATTGCGGCACATACACAACCTGCGGATTCGCCGGCTGGATAACAATCACTTGTTTGCCGTTGTCGGTCTGGGTCTCGACTTTCTGTTGCTCGGAGCTCTTCAGGTTGCCGTACTGCACCGCCTGAGCGCGCAGTCTCTGCACCGCGTCCAGCACTCCCGCCTGATTTTGGGTGAAGGCCACGCCCAGTTGCTTGGTCCAGTCCAGCTGGCTACACATCAGATCGACAACGTCGGGAAAGTGAAGCAGCGCAATCGTCGCCGCGCCGAAACCCAGCTTCTTTGCCGCGTCGTCAATCTGCGCCCCTTGCAGCGACTTGTTATCCAGCAGCCAGTTGCCTGCATCAAGCACCTCCTGGCTGTTCACTGACGCCGCGAGCACCTGCATCAACAGCGCATCGGGATAGAGTGCGATCGGTGCCAACAGATGGTCGAGACCCTCTGGAGATGTGTCCACCTGGACGCTATTGGCGTCTTGCGCCGCCAATGCCTCGGCGGGGTATCCCGTGACGGCAAGTGCCAGCACTAACAGAAGCGCCATCGACCGATGAAGCCGAGCCATCGGACGGAATAAGTGGAGCGGAATTTTGTTGGCCAAGTGGGGGCCTCCTTGCAACCTGTGCCGGACAAAACACACCCTCTGCCCAACGGCACCGATTATACGCAACGCAAGGCGACACTTTACCTGTCAAAAATATGTATGCCGCTATGCGGGCTCCGTCTACCTCGGGTACAAACAGACTCTCTTCCGGACAGACATGGATTAGCGTTCCCGTTCCTCGCAATCGCCGACAGATTGCACGCTCCGCGACGCACGGATACCGCATCTACATCCAAGGGACCAGAACAATGAGAGCTGCCGTCTTCGAGTCAGCGCGTGCCGCGTCATCACCATTTCTTAGTATTCAGGAGATACCTCGTCCGCAGCTTGCACCCGGCCACGTCCTCCTACGCGTCGTCGCCTGCGGAGTCTGCCGCACCGACCTGCACATCGTCGAGGGCGATCTGCCTCCGCTCCGGCCTCGCCTCATTCCCGGGCATCAAGTCGTCGGTGAAGTCGTCGAAGGCGCGACACCTGAACTGCCTCTGGGGACACGTGTCGGCGTCTCCTGGATGGGTGGCGTCGATGGTACTTGCCGGCACTGCCGTCACCAAATGGAAAATCTGTGCGATAACCCCATCTTCACTGGATACACGGTCGACGGCGGTTACGCCGAATACACTCTGGCGCGCGCCGACTTCGTCTACCCGTTGTCCGCCGGTTTGGATGACGTCCACGTCGCGCCGCTTCTATGCGCCGGGATCATCGGCTTTCGCAGCCTCCGAGTTGCCGGGGTCGAACCCGGCGAGCGCGTCGGCCTCTTCGGCTTCGGCAGCTCGGCCGGCCTCGCCATCACCGTGCTCCAATCCTGGAAGTGCGAAGTCTATGTCGTCACCAGAGGGGAATCCAATCGCACTCGCGCCGCCGCGCTCGGAGCAACCTGGGTGGGGAACGAGGACGACCGGCCGCCGGTAGAGCTCGACCGCGCCATCACTTTCGCGCCCAGTGGCAAAGTGGTGGTAGCCGCGCTCTCCAGCCTGCGCAAGGGCGGCGTGGTGGCCATCAATGCCATTCATCTCGACCAGATGCCCGCCTTCGATTACGACAAACTACTGTGGGGCGAGCGCCAGATTCGCAGCGTCGCCAACATGACCAGGCAAGACGCCCGCGACTTCCTTCAGGCCGCTTACGACTTGAACATTCGCCCTGAGGTTACCGTCTTTTCGCTCGTCGAGGCCAACCAGGCGCTCCACGCCGTGAAGGAGGAGACCAAACAGGGCTCCGCCGTCATTGTTCCCTGACGCCGGCTGGATATCCTGCGCAAGCGCGATCCGGGCCTCTCACCGATACGATTCGTATATTCCCATACTGCTATCCTTGACACACTGAAATTCTTGCTGCCGGGTCGAGCTGCTTGCGAACGCTACGATCGTAAGGCTCTTTCTAGAAAGAGACTGCATAGGATCGTGCGAGCCTGCCAGCGGCGGACGACAACCGCGATGTTCGCCGGGGGGATTGGGCGGTAAGAACCAACCATGTCGCAAGTCTTGCCTAAACTCGACGGCGCCGACCGCTTTACTCTGATTAGCAAGATCGGCGAGGGCGGTATGGGGGTCGTTTACGAGGCCTTCGATCAGGACCGCGGGATTCCGGTCGCGCTCAAGACCCTGCGTCGCGTCAGCCCCACCGCGCTCTACCTCTTCAAACAGGAATTCCGCAGCATCGCCGGCATCGCTCACCCGAACCTAGTCGCGCTTTACGAGCTCTTTGCCGGTACTCCCGAAAACTGGTTCTTCACCATGCAGCTGCTCCGCGGTCCGGTATTGCTGGACTACCTCCGCGCAGACTCTTTTCCTCCGGTCTTCGAGATGAGTGGATTTGCCGAGGGTGATTCGGATTCGCCCACGAGCGGCCCAACCAGCGATCCCACCACTGCGCTCACTAGCCCATTCGCCCAACCTACCTCCCGTCATCACACACTCGGCAACTCGGCCTCGATCAATCAGGCGCGGGTGCTTCTGAGAAAAGGAACGGCTCCCGACCCGTTAGCGGTGCGCGAGGTCATGCGCCAGATCGTCGAAGGAGTCTCGGCCCTGCACGCCGCCGGCAAACTGCATCGCGACATCAAGCCGACCAACGTCATCATCCACACCGGAGGCGAGGCCAAGGTCCTGGATTTTGGTCTTGCCGTCGACGAATTTGCCCTCAAAGAGGCGCGCAGGTTCGATGTCGTTGGGACCTCTGCCTATATGGCGCCCGAACAGGCTACTGGACGACCGCTTTCTCCGGCCTCAGACTGGTTCGCGGTCGGTGTGATGCTCTACCAGGCCCTCTGCGGAGAGTCGCCCTTCCACGGTTCATTTCGCGAAACCACCGACGCCAAGCTGAACCGCGCCTTTCGCCGACCCAGCGAAGTCGCTGATGACGTGGACCCCACCCTGGAAGAGCTCACTCTCGCGCTGCTCGAAGTCGATCCCGCAGCTCGTCCCGACAGTACGCGAATTCTTTCCATGCTCTCCACCGAGAGTCATAATGGGCGCGCCCCGCACCGCGATGCGCACGTGGCCGCATCTTTTTACGGTCGCAGCCACGAAAAAGCTCGCATCGAAGAGGCGATGACCGCGAGCCTCTCCGGCAACGTGGCCTTCGCCCTCGTCCACGGCGCCTCCGGTGTCGGCAAATCGACCCTCGTCCAGCACTACGTGCAGCAACTCGACGCTGGCGAGCTCATCTTGCGCGGGCGCTGCTACGAACAGGAATCCGTGCCCTACAAGGCGATCGACAGCGCCGTCGACGCCCTCTGCGAACATCTGCTCACTCTCCCGAGGAAAGAGCTCTCCGATATGTTGCCCAGCGACATCTCACTGCTCGCGCAAGTGTTTCCCGTTATCAATCGCCTCAACGAGCGCGTGCTCTTTCCCGCCGCAAGCACCGGAGCCAGCGATGCCCGCCGCATCCGTCGCAGAAGCGTGCAGGCAATGCGCGAACTTCTCGGCCACCTGCGCCGCGACCGGCCCGTCATCCTCACCATCGACGACCTGCAATGGGGCGACATCGACAGCATCGCGCTTCTTGGCGAAATCTTCGCGTCCTCAGACCCACCGCCGGTCCTGGTGCTCTGCACTTACCGTCGCGAATATCTGGATCGCAGCCCTTGCCTGGCTGCGCTCTTCGAGTTGCAAAAGACGAACCCGGCCATCCGCTGGTTCGATATCGCGGTTGACCCCTTCTCAGCCGAAGAGACCCACGACTTCGCGAAGTCTCTGCTCGGCGACGCGGCGATCTCCGAAGTCGCTTCCCGCATCGCCAAAGAATCGGGCGGCAATCTCTACTTCGCCGTCGAACTCGCACGCTACGCCAGCCGATTCTCCGCCGAGGAGGCGCGTACCTTCGGCGCTGACAGCCTGCGCATCGACAACCTGTTGCACGACCGCATCGCTGCTCTGGAGAATGAGAGCCGCGAGCTGCTGGAAGTCGTGGCGGTGCACAGCCAGCCGCTAGCCCAGGCCGATGCGTACCAGGCCGCTGGATTTGCGAGCCGCGACCCCGCTCCGCTAAACGCCTTGCGCCTCGCCAGTTTGGTCCGCAGCACCGGCTTCAACCAGACCGATCAGGTGGAATCCTTTCACGATCGAGTTCGTGATGCCGTCTTGCAGGCGATTCCCTCTGAAAGAAGAAGGCTGCTGCATGGCGCCCTCGCCGAGACCCTCGAAGCCTCCGAGCGCGGTGACGCCGAATCTCTCGCGCTGCACAATGAGCGCGCAGGCAACATCGCCAAAGCCGGCCGCTTCCATGAACTCGCCGGAGACCGCGCCGCCGCCGCGTTTGCTTTTGATCGCTCCGCCAGCCACTATCGCAGTTGTCTCGAACTTCTGACCGCAAGTCCGGAACAAGAGGCAAACCTGCGAGCCAAGCTCGCCGAGGCCCTGGTGAACTCCGGCCGCGGCGTCGACGCCGCGCGAGAATTCGAGGCCGCCGCCCATCACTCTCCCGCAAAGACCAAGATCGAGCTCGAGCGCCGCGCTGCCTTTCACTATGCCGCGAGCGGATACATCCTCGAAGGCAACGCCATCTTCGAGCGCGTCCTCGAGAGAGTAGGCCTCAGTTTCCCGACCTCCAAGCGCGCCGTCCTGTTCTCGATTCTTTCTTCAAGTTTCCGCTTGCGCCTGCTGGGCAGCCGGTTCCGCGAGCGGGACTTATCCAGTGTCTCGCCCGCGACGCTCGCGCGCTTCGATGCCGCCTCCTCTGTCGCCAAGCCTATGACGCTGACCAACACCGCTCTGGGCATGAACTTCGGCTTGCTCGCGCTCATTATCGCGATGCGCGCAGGTGACCCAGTCCGTTTCGTCTATGGATTGGAATGCGCCTATGTGCTCGCTCTCCAGGGACCCGAGCCGCGCCGCCGCGCCGAAGCTCTTATCGAGATCGCGCGCGGGATTGTTGCCCGGCACGACGACCCCAATCTCAAAGGCGCCTTCCTGCTCACCGAAGCAGGCGTCGCCTATGTTCAGGCAAAGTGGAAGGAATGCATTCGCCTTCTCGACGAAGCCGAAGACACTTACGTCAATCACACCCGGGGCACCCACTTCCATGTGGCACAGGTCCGCTCGCTTCAACTCTATACGCTGTGGTCCTTGGGGGAATTCCTCGAGCTATCCAACCGCTGCGGACCCTTCCTCGAAGAAGCCGAGCAGGTCGGAGATCTCTTCTTCTCGGCCAATATCCGCACCTTCAGCCGACCCCTGGCCTATCTCGCCGCCGACCGCCCCGCCACGGCGAGCGACAGCGTGCTCTCTGGCTTGAACGCGTGGCCGGCGCCGGGATACCAGCTGCAAAACGCCATGGCTGCGCTCATCCTCGCCTGGATCGCCTTCTATGAAGGCAAGGCCGGACGAAACCTCGACTTTGTGGAGGAGCAGTGGCGGCTGATTCGCGCCAATCACATCGACAGCTTCGACAATATGCGGGCCACTACCCTCGACTTCCGCTGCCGCACCGCACTCGCCGCCGCCAACCGTCACAACAAGACGTCACCACAACGAATGAAAGCCCTGAAGATAGCCCGCGAATGCTCACGCATTCTCGATCGCCAGACCAACCCCTGGGGCCGCGCCAGCGCCAAGGTTGCCCAGGCCGCGCTGCAACAGTTCGAAGGAAATGCCGCCGCGGCTGCGGAAACTTTCGTTGCAGCGGCAAAACTCTTTGAAGATATCGATATGATGGGTTACGCTTGGTCCGCGCGCCGACGCGCCGGGCAAATGATCGGTGGCGACGAAGGCCGCAACCTCGTCGAAGCCGCCGATCGCTGGTTTGAATCGCAGTCGATTTTGCGGCCCGAACGCTTCGCCGCGATGCATGTCGGAGGGTTTGCCGCTCACGAGCTCGACTAGAACACAAAGAGAGGGACCTACGCATGCCACCTACACCCGGCGAACCATCCAGGAATCCATTTCTACAGTTCATAGTCTGGCTCTACGACCGAACTTGGTTTCACTGGGTGGTTTCTTTCATGGCACAACCCATCTATTCCCTCATGGGTGCGCTCTATCGCTTCGAGAATCTCATCAGGCCCATCAACCTATGGAAGGATTGGCAGAACCGCCCCGAACCGAAATATCCGATCCCGCTTACCAAGACCGATCTGCCGGTGAAACCCCGCCTCTGCGACGATTGCGGAAACTACGTCGGCACCCTGATCGGCACCTACGTCGACGTCGACGAAGTGAGGAAGATACTCCCCCCAGGGACCTCCCTCGATCCAGCTCATATTCACAAGGGCCAGCACGCGATGATTATGCTCTTTGGGTACACCGAAGACCTGCACTTTGGCTGGTGGCCATTTCGCAGCATGAACTATCTCGAGTGTGGCGTCGCCGTGCCCCACATATGCATCGACGACAACGTGCAATATGTCGAACGCTTCTTCTATATCCCTATCCTCCATCTCAATCGCTTCTATCCGGTGCTCCTTGGCTGGATAGTCGGCTACCGCAAGAAGTGGAGCCGAGTAACGACGACCTTCAACACCTACACCATCAAGTCGCTCTTCACCGGCAGGAACATCCTCCACGCCGAGTTCACCCCCGGCAAGGTTGAGGCAAAGGAAAACTCCGCGCACTGGAAAGAACTTTGCGAAGAGCCCCATCTCAACCAGTTCGGAGCCGACAAGCTTTTTCTTCACTTTCATTGGGATTGGGAACGCGCCCTCTTCGAGTCCGTCGACGCCACCGTCACACTCTACGAGGATTTCCCCGGAATCAAGGCCGGGACCTACAACTTCAAGGGCATGGACCAGGGCAAGTGGGACGACGGACGAGCGCCGATGGGCGCCGTAAGACTCGCATCGGCCTTCGAACTCTTGCTGCCATTTTCACTCAGCAAGCTTCGCGCGCATACCAAGAAACAAAAGGCCAGTTCACCGCCCGCCGCTCCTGGACCGTAGAACTGGCTTCCGAGGACTCCAAGCGGACCTTACTCCGCCGGTTCAGTCTTCCACGGACAATGCCGGCAGCCGGAACCGCAGCAATACCCACGCTTCAGGTGATACTTCTCGGTGAAAACCATGTACGGTCCGTCCAAGTAATAATCCTCTCCCTCGACCGTAGGCTCACCGGTCAACGCCCATTCGGGGACATCAGGCACCGGCACGCTCCATACCCGATTGTCTCAAGACGCCTGGAACCGTAGGAAACAACCCAGAAAAAGCACCTTCATCCGATGCAAGAGAAGCACCGTCGATTTGCGCTGGCAAAAACTGAGCACCAGCCGCGACACCGTTCACGAACACGACGGTCTTTCCCGGCACCGCAGCCACCCGCTCGCCCGGGACCACAATGCCAACCAGATTCATCGGATCGGCCGCCGCGACGGTGACTTCGTCGCTGGAATCCGGCCGCCGTCGCATCTCCCGCAGCGATTCGACCGCTTCCGGCAACGCAAACTGTTCTCCTCCAAAGCCCGAAAGAAACCGTCCACCGCGGACCTCTCCGCGCGCTTCCATGCGGCGGAAGATGCCAAGCAACTCCCGCCACCGCGGCATCGCCTCCTCCCGTGCCAACAGATCGCGAAAGACCAGTCCATAGCGCCGCAGAAGAACAGTGCACGCAGATTCCAACTGCGCATCACGCTGTGCTGGAGCAGTCGCCAGTGCATCACCGCAGAGCAAGCTCCACCGGCCCGCTGCATGACTCACTTTGCCACGAGGCTTGAGTCCGTTCCGTTTTGGATCGATCAGGATTCGCAAACTATCAAAGCCATCCGCAGTGACCAATCCCGCCGCCACGAGTTCCCACAAAGTGCGCTGTAATTCAGCAGCAGGAACAGCAAAGCTCCGCGCCAGATCGCCCGAAAACATCGCTCCACGCTCAAAAAGAAAAGAGCGGAGTCTCGCCGCAAGTTCACTCAGACAGGCATCGAGCACGGCCGGAGGTATTTGTCGCTGTTGCAGGCACAAATCCATCCACAGCGCCTCCTCGCGAACGAAAAACGTCACCGGCGCTATGCTCGTCGGCACGATCCGCCTCGCCGATGACTTGCTGCCACCGGTCTCGACGCTGTCAAAGGCCGGATGCGGCGAAATCCGCCCCCACCCCACCACGCCGGCCATGCAGAGTGCATCCAGCCAGCGCGGATCATAGCCCGCGACCCGCTGCGGCAGCAGAGACCGCTCCCATTCAACAGCCGGCGCTTCAAAGCCTTCCAGTCCGCGGAGCGCTTCAAACACGCCATGGTCCCCGGCAAGCTGCGTTTGCGGCGCAACATGCTGCCATTGCAGCAGCCAGCGCATATAGACTGCTGGAGTCGCCGGCTCAATCTGTTTCCGCAGTGCTCCCAGGGTCCGTTTATGAATCCGCTGCAATAAGCGCCGGTCGCACCACTCTACGTCCTCATCTGTAACAGCAATTATGGCATTTCCTTCAAACACTCCACGAAGGACCGTCCCACTCGCCTCCAGCATGAGCATGGCCTTCCAAATCTCGCTTGCAGGCAAGCCGATCTGCTCGCCCAGAGACCGCGCCGTCATCGGCCCCTGAATCCCCAGCCATCCCAGCACAATCTTTCGCAGCACCTCCTCGCGAACCAGTTCCTTTTTCTCAAGAGGTGCAGCCAATTCACGCGCAAACTTCATCTCCGGCCATAGCAGCCGAACGCATTCTTTACGTTCAGCCGCAACGGCGTACTCAACTCCATCCGACTCGCCGACCGTCGCCCGCCCCCGCTGCTCCAGGCTTTCGAAGAACAAGCCCCAGTCCCGTGTCCTCGCATCCGCCAGCATCGCAGCCGGCACAACCGCGAGCGTGCACAGCAGATCGTGAAACTCATGCTCATCGCGAATATCCGGCCAGATCTCGTCACGCACCGCCGCAATCGCAGCCGGATCCAGCCTGCCCGCCTCGCCCAGCACCGAATCCGGCACCGCGCCGCGCATCGCAACCGCCCGCGCCCGACGCTCCTCAAGCGGAGCATCATCAAGAAACGCGTAGGGGTTTGCATTCAGCAACTCGTGCGCAAACTGCGATGGAGTCGTCGTATCCACCGCCAGGCAGCGAACCGCGCCGCTCCGCATTCCCACCAGCAATTGCTTCAGCCCCTCGAGATCCATCGCCTCGCCAAGCACATCCTTCATGACTTCGCGAATCAACGGGTGGTTCGGAATCTCCCGGTCGCCCTGAATATTCTCCTGGCAGGCCGCGACCTGCGGAAAAACGCTCGCGAGCAGGTCGTCAGAACGCGTGCGTTGTATCTGCGGAGGAATTTTCTTGCCCTTTTGGAACCGCAACAGTTGCAAACTCCGTCCAGCATCCCACTTCCAGCGTGCTCTGAAAATTGGCGAGTCGAGCGAGGCCTGTTCGAGCAGTTCAGTCACGGTGTGATCGTTGATGAAATGAAAGACATCGCTCAATGGAAAGCTATGCTGTTCGGCCAGCGAAATGTTCAGGCCATTATCGGTAGCTGCTGCCTGCAACTCAAAATTGAATCCCCGACAGAAACGCTTACGCAGCGCCAATCCCCAGGCCTTGTTGATACGACCTCCAAATGGCGCATGCAGGATCAACTGCATCCCACCGCCTTCATCGAAGAACCGCTCCGCAACAATCGTCTTGAGCGTCGGCACCGCCCCCAGCACAGCGCGCCCGGCAACGATGTAGCCAATCATCTGCTCCGCGCCGGCACCATCAACGCCGCACTGCTCTTTCAACCATGTAACAGTCGCTGCTACAGAAGCATTTGTCTGGCTCACGTAACCCGGCAAGAGGTCCTTCGTACGCTCATCGATCTCCGACCGCAGGTCGGAAACAAACCTCGATAGCTCCATCGTCCGCTGCGGAGCCTCGCCACGCCAGAACGGCACATTGGGCGGCTGCCCATGCGCGTCCTCCACCAGCACGCGGCCCGCGCTCTCCACGCGCAGCACCCGCCAGCTTGTATTCCCGAGCAGGATTATGTCGCCCGCTGAGGACTCAATCGCGAAATCCTCATCCAAGGTCGCGATCTGAATCCCCTCCGGCTGCACAATCACCGCATAAAGCGCAGTATCCGGAATCGTTCCACCGTTTGAAATCGCAATCGTCCGCGCACCACGCCGCGCCTGCAGGCGCCCCTGCACGCGGTCGCGCAACAAATAAGCGCCGTACCGCCCGCGACTCGCTTCAATGCCCTCGCTCAGCAAACAAAGCAACTCGTCGAATTCCTCGCGAGTGAGATGACGATAGGGACGCGCCCGCCGCACCACCTCAAATAGAGCATCTTCTTCCCACGGCTCCGCCGCGCAGGCGGCAACGATCTGCTGCATCAGCACATCCAGCGGTTTCTCAGGGATTTCCAAGCGGTCGAGCTCCCCGCTGCGCATCGCCCGCACCAGCGCCGCGGACTCCATCAAATCATCCCGCGTCGTCGCAAACAACCGGCCCTTCGGAATCGCGCCGCGCCAGTGTCCTGCGCGGCCAACTCTCTGCATCGCCGCCGCGATCGCCCGGGGCGAATTCACCTGACAAACTAGATCGATACTCCCGATATCAATGCCCAACTCCAGCGAAGCCGTCGCCACCAGCAGCCGAATCTCGCCCGCCTTCAGCTTTCGCTCCGCCTCATGGCGCAGCTTGCGCGAAAGACTGCCATGATGCGCGGCGACGTTCTCCTCACCGATCCTCGCGGCCAGCGCAAAAGCCAGTCGTTCCGTCATCTTTCGCGTATTCACAAAGACAAGCGTCGAGCGGTGCTCCATTGCCAACACTGCCAGCCGATCAAAGATCGAGTCCCAGATCGCATTCGTCGCCACCGAGCTCAATTCATCGTCGGGAACCTCGACCGCAAGGTCCATCTGCCGCCGCTGCCCAACCTGCACGATCGCGACCTCTCGACCTCGCTCGCCACCAAGAAACTCCGCTACCAGTTCAATCGGATTCTGTGTCGCCGAAAGGCCAATCCGCAGCGGGGCCTCGCGTCGGCCAGTGATCCACTCGCCCGGCATCAGCCGATTTTCACCGCAAACCAGCGCGTCCAGCCTCTCCAGCGTCAGCGCCAGGTGCGAACCGCGCTTATCGTCGGCGATCGCGTGAATCTCATCCACAATCACGGTCTCCACCCGCCGTAGATTTTCGCGGCTCTTCTCGGCGGTCAGCAGAATGTAGAGCGACTCCGGAGTAGTGACCAAAATATGCGGAGGCCGCTTCAGCATCTTGCGTCGCTCCGCCTGCAGCGTGTCCCCGGTCCGCACCGCAGTGCGAATCTCCGGACACAGATAGCCTCGCTCCAGTGCCAGTGCTTGTATCTCGCGTAGCGGCCCATCCAGGTTTTTCTGAATGTCGTTCGAAAGCGCCTTCAGTGGCGAAACGTAGACCACTTCAGTCTCCGACTCCAGCGTCCCCGCAATCGCCTTCCGCAATAGGCGGTCGATGCAGATCAAAAATGCCGCCAACGTCTTACCCGACCCAGTCGGCGCGGAAATCAGCGTCGGCCGCCGCTCCAGAATGCACGGCCAGCCCTGCTCCTGCGGCTCCGTCGGCGTGCCAAATCGCCCGACAAACCACTCTTGCACCACGGGATGCGCCCAGTGCAGGCCCTCTGGAGCAAAGAGTGGTGCAAAATCATCCTGCTGCGGAAGTGCAACGATTGGCATAGAACATTCTAGCGCGATCTTCTCCACTTGTTCGCCTTTTCTTAGCGGCCTCTGCTCAGCCTCTTTACAAATCTCTTACGCCTCCCAAACCCATCATTTATGGCCCGCGCACTCTAATCAAAAGAGCCGGAGTTTTCCAGCAGAGGCATATTTCTTATGGGCACATTCCGCACCTGCAGACCCTTACTTGTGAACGCCGAACAATGCCAGCATCCCCGCACCATCACCACCGATACCGGCTTTCGCCACGTGAATCGGGGTGAATGGATCATCAACCGCGAAGACGGCGAGTGCTACGTGGTCGACGACGCCTTCTTCCAACGCACCTTCGCGCCAATCCAAAGCTACCCATGGGAAGTCATGGGAGAAGAAGGCCGTAGCTACGGCTGCTAGTGGAGGGACCGGCTCGGGCCGGAGCAATCTCCCGACGCGAGGCTCACAGCTACAATGAGGAGATGACGACCAGCTCAGCGAAAGAGTCCGATCGCTCCGGCAAGACCCTATTCATGAATGTTGGGCCCAGTGCCGGCTGAGACGCGCAAACTCGTCAAGTTGTGGAGTGACGCCCGCTCAAGAGGCGAAGAATGCGCCCTCGCTACCGTCGTCCGCGTCGCCGGCTCCTCCTACCGCAAGCCCGGAGCGCGCATGCTGCTCACTCGCAGCGGCCAACGCGTCGGCACCGTCAGCGGAGGCTGCCTCGAAGGCGAGGTCAGCCGCAAGATCTGGTGGCTCACCGAACAAGGATCAACCGTTCAGGATTACAGCACCTCCTACGATGACGACTCGCAGCAGTCCTACGGCCTCGGCTGTGACGGCGTCGTGACTCTTCTGCTCGAGCGGGCTGCTCAGGCTAATCAGGTCTTCGAGGCCTTGCAAAAAGCAGTTCAGGAACAAGTAGCGTCGGCGATCGTGACCGTCATCGGCGCCGAAGATCGACGCATCATCGGTAAGCGGCTCGAACGCGCCGACGATACGCAACCCAACAATACGAATGGTCATCTGCGCGACTTAGAGCAATTGCTGTTGCCCTTCGCCCGCGAGACGTTGCGTTCGCGGCAATCCGGATATGAATCGGTTCTTTTTCAGGGCCACTGCGTGGAGCTTTTCGCCGAATACGTCGCGCCTCCGCCAGCGCTATTCGTCTTGGGAGCGGGAGACGACGCCCAACCGCTCGTCCATCTCGCGCACTCAATGGGCTGGGAGATCACCGTTGCTGACGGCCGCTCCAATCTCGCCACAGCCGCGCGCTTCCCCCTCGCCCATCGCGTCGCGGTGCTCACCCAGGAAGACGATCTACGAAGCCTCTCCATTCGCCCCGGCGATGCAGCGGTCGTTCTCACCCACAGCTATATTCAGGATCTTTCGATCCTTCGTGCGCTCCTACCGATGCACCTCGGCTACCTCGGAGTCCTCGGCCCCCGACGCAGAACGGAGCGCATCGTCGACGAAGTAGCGCCCTCCGTCGGCCTCGATCCTGTCGCTGCTCTCGAATCTCTACGGTCGCCGGTCGGACTCGATCTCGGCGCAGGATCTCCCGACGTGATCGCCCTATCGATCGTCGCCGAAATCCAGGCCGCGATCGCCCAAAGAAGTGCCGCGCCGTTGAATCTCTCCTCCGCTCTGGCGCCAGCGATTCATGGCTAATCCAGTGACTTGCGCGGCGATCGTCCTCGCGGCCGGAGCGTCCACTCGACTTGGCCAGCCCAAGCAACTTATCAGAATCAATGGAGAAACTCTGCTGCGCCGCACCACGCGACTTGCCATCGAGGCCGGATCTTCGCCCGTGTTTGTCGTGCTCGCGAGCGACGAAGCGCATCTGACCCGTGAAATGACCGGCCTCGCCGCATCCATCGTCATCAATGATGAGTGGCAGACGGGCATGGCCTCTTCGTTGAAATGCGGCCTGCAGGCCGTGCTGGCGGTCGATCTAAATCAGAAGAACGTCATGGTCTTAGTCTGCGATCAGCCTGCACTCGACGCATCGATCTTGAAAAATCTGCTCGCCACTCACGCCACGCGCCGATCGCAGATGACGGTCTCGCGCTACCGCGGAACGCTCGGTGTACCGGCAATCTTTCCCCGGACGATGTTTCCTGAGTTGATGGAGCTCACGGGAGATCAGGGTGCGCGTCGCCTTCTGCAGCGCCATCTCGAACAAGTCGCCTCAGTCGACTTCCCCGGCGGTGAGTTCGACCTCGACACTCCCGAAGACCTGGCGCGATTACATTTGTAACAGCGTCAGTGACCATTCGCGCCGGTCGCCAGCGTCACCGCGTGCACCAGCAACATTCCCACCGCATCCAGGCTCTCGCTTACTCCTTTAGTGCTACCAGGAAAGTTGACAATCAGACAAGCGCCGCGCAGGCCGGCGACTCCGCGCGAGAGCCACGAACGCGGCTCAAATTCGCTCCCCGCAATCCGCATCTTCTCCACGATTCCCGGCACAGGGCGCTCAATCACTTGCATCGTCGCCTCAGGAGTCACATCCCGCGGCGCGCATCCCGTTCCACCCGTCGTCACGATCAAGTCCACGCGCGCCGACCACTCCAGCAATGCCGCCGAAATCTTCTCAGCCTCGTCCGGAACTACTAGGATGCCGGCGATTTCAAATCCAAGTCCCTTTAACCCAGGTATTGCGGCCGGCCCTGACTTGTCCTCATACACGCCGTTGTAAACGCGGTCACTCACTGTAATCACCGCAGCGCGAAACGCAGCCGCGCTCACGCCCTTGCACCCACGGATTTCTTCGCTGGCGAAGTCTTGCGAATATACGTCCCGCTCCGCCCACCGCTCTTTTTCAACAAGCAAATGTTCTCAATCGTGATGCCGTGCCCGGCCGCCTTGCACATGTCATACACGGTAAGCGCCGCCACGCTCACCGCCGTCAGTGCCTCCATCTCCACGCCGGTGCCAGCAGTCGTTCGCACCTTCGCGCGAATCCGCACCACCAGCCCACGCACCACGATATCGATATCGATCCCCGTCAGCGGCAGATTGTGGCACAGAGGAATCAACTCCGCCGTGCGCTTCGCCGCGGCGATCCCCGCAATCCGCGCCACTTCGAGCACGTTGCCTTTGGGATTGTCTTTGAGCGCCCGCAACGCGCCGCGCCCCAACCGTACCTGCGCCTGCGCCTCCGCCTCACGAATTGTCTCGGCCTTTGCTGATACGTCCACCATCCGCACCGAGCCATCGGCGCGCACATGGCTCAGCGTCCCCGTCAAGCACAGGTTCTTGCTCTTATTCGTCATCCCACCAGCATAGTGCTCCACACCCATCGGGTCATCCCACCCTAATCCCTAAGTCCCTGGTCCCTAATTTCCCTAGTCGCTATCCCTCATGCCATACTCGCCCCATGCGTCTCCGCGTGCTGCTCTTCGGACCCTTGGCAGAAATCTACGGCACCCGCGAGGAGTGGCTTGATCTCGGCAACTCCCCGACCGCCGCCGATGTCTACCAGCACTATCGCCAGCGCGACGCGCGCATCGGTGAACTCGAAAAATCGCTGCACATCGCCGTCAACCAAACCGTCGTCAACGCCGACCACCCACTCGCACCCGACGACGAAATCGCGCTGCTCCCGCCAGTCTGCGGCGGCGTTGGCGATCCCAATCCCGGCCTCGCCGATGTTGACCTGATCGACCTAGTCGAAACCCCGCTCGAAAACTACCCCTGGCGCAAACACCTCACCGAAGCCGCCGGAACCTTCGGGGCAGTGACCTCATTTGAAGGTCTCGTCCGCCAAGAGAACGCCTCCGACCCCGTCACTGCCCTCGCCTTCGACGCCTACCGCCCCATGGCCATCGCCAGCCTTCGCGCACTCGCCGCCGACGCCCGCCAGCGCTGGCCCATCCAGAGCATCGTCATGCTCCATCGCCTCGGCACCGTCCCCGGCGGAGAAATCTGCGTGGTCGTCGCCGTCGCGACTGGCCATCGCCAAGAAGCCTTCGCCGCCTGCAAATACCTCATCGACACCCTCAAGGCAACCGTCCCCATTTGGAAAAAAGAGATCACCGCTTCAAGCTCGCGCTGGGTTGAAGGAGTGCTCTTGCCCGTCGAAAAGAATCCATAAGCATCCATCGGTTTAATACGTTAGTCTGTGGATGAAACTATGCGGATTCTTGTTGTCCCCAAAACATCATTACTAACTGCAGTCCTCACCGCCTCTGCGCTCATAGCTACAGCTCAGGCCCAATCCCCACAAGTCGTCATCGTCGACCGCGCCGCGACCCTCACCATCCCCTTCGACGCCCTCGCCAAAAGCCTTCCGCAACTCGAATGCCGGCAACGCAGCGCCGGCTCCCGCTTCCTGCTGCAAAGCGACGTCGATCTGAAGCAGCCCGTCGACGTGCTCGCCCTCGCCGACGTCTCGCTCTTTGAGAAACCCGTCAGTCCCGCGCAGACCACCCGCTTCCCCTGGTGGTCAATCTTCGCCGGCAACGAGATCGGCATCGCCTACACTGACAAGTCCAAAGCCGCGGATAAGATCACCGCCGCCAACTGGCCGCAAATCCTGCAACAGCCCGGAGTCCAGACCGCTTACTCCGACCCCGAGTCCGACCCCGAGGGCTACAACACCGTCATCGCCTGGACCCTGGCCGAGAGCTACTACCATCTGCCCGGATTCGCCGCCAAACTCCGCGCCGCCATCCCGCAAAAAAACATCCGCGGCGACTCTACCCAGCTGCTTGCCCTGCTCTCCGCCGGCGAGGTCGACTACGCCTGGGAATACCGCTCCGTTGCCGAGCAGCACCACCTCAAGTTCCTGCGCCTGCCCAAAGAGATCAACCTCAGCGACCCCGCGCTCGCCACGACTTATAAGACCGCCTGCATCGACCTCCACCGCACCGGTCCCGACGGCGAAAAGGTAGTCCAGCCAAAATGTGGACAGCCCATCCTCTACGCCGTCGCCATCGCCGCCGACGCCCCCCACCCCGAAGCCGCCGCACAATTCGTCAAAGCACTCTACAGCGAAGCCGGAAAGAAGGCGCTCGAATCGGCCTTCCAACAACCATTGCCCGCGCAGATTGGCGGCAGCATGAATGCCGTTCCCGATTGGCTGACTGGATTTGTGAAATGATTGATCTACTTTTCTATACGCTTATAAGCGACTTAGGGGAACCAAATGGAGAATCGGTTTTATTATTCTGCCTCCACTTATCTCGATGAATGGATGGCCAGAGATCGTGGCTATCATGAGCGTCTGGCATATATAGCTCACGGTCAAATCTCTGATACAGAGGGAATTGAGTGGCTGGTCAAGACGGCTACTTACTACAGAGTAATTCGAACCCTCAAGACCATCGAAGAAAAGCCCCGACTGCTTGCCGCTTACAACTTGCTCCTGGCTATCCAACCACCAGCAGGCATCGAGGACGTAGTAAGAAGTGTTGAGTCCTTGGCCGAAGACCTCAGGATTGTCTATGGAACAACGCCTCTGTCGGCCGCATCCAAGTTTCTGTGGATGAGATTCCGAAGTCCAATCGTGATCTATGACTCAATTGCCGCCGGATGGCTTAAGAACCAAGGCTATAAGGACGACGGCTACAGGAGCTACATTGCAACCTGGTCCAAGAAGTACCGGGAATTCGAAGAGGAAATTGCACAAGCATGCGGGGAGTTGAAGCTCTTCAAGAAATTCACACTCGCAAGCGGAACCTCGGATGAGCTGCTAACGGAGTGGACCAGTAGCAGGTGGTTCAGAGAGAGGGTCTTTGATCATTTCATGCTGAACGAGGCCGCCAAAAGCGAAATATTTGCTTGATCGCCGCGGTAAACTCACTCTTGTGCCCAACAATCTAATCCAGCCAGTAACCCTCAAAGGCCACCACGTCGAGCTAATCCCGCTCTCGCTCGACCACACCGAAGCCCAAATCGCCGCCGTCCAGGACGGCGAGATATGGAAGCTCTGGTACACCTCCGCCCCACGTCCCGAAAAGATGCACGCAGAGATCGAGCGTCGCCTCGCCCTCCAAGCCGCCGGCTCGATGCTTCCCTTCACCGTCATCGATCCCGCCACCGGCAAGGCAGCCGGCATGACGACCTTTATGAACATCGATGCCACCAACCGCCGCGTCGAGATCGGCTCAACCTGGTACGCGAAGAGCGTCCAGCGCAGCGGCCTCAACACCGAGGCCAAACTGCTCCTGCTCGGGCACGCCTTTGACACCGTCGGCTGCATCGCCGTCGAGTTCCGCACCCATTTCATGAACCACCAAAGCCGCCGCGCCATCGAGCGCCTCGGCGCCAAGCTCGACGGCATCCTGCGCAGCCATCAGATATCGCCAAATAGCACCCTCCGCGACACCTGCGTCTACAGCATCATCGCGCCGGAGTGGCCCACCGTCCGCGCGCATCTCAAGTGGCTTCTGGAAAAACCCCGCTGAGGCAAAACAAACAAGCTTAATCTTCTAATGATCAGACGGGAAGACCGGCGCAACCAGCTCAATCCGCCAAATCGGCCCACCCTCATAAAACTGTCCTTCGCCACGGACGAATGCCGGAGCGTCGCCCCCCAGAATCCAGATGTGAATATCGGAGGGTTGCTTGCCGATGATCGGGGCGACAACTCCGGCGATGCCGCCCAGTTCCATCCGGAGACGAAAGTTCGTCCCCTTCTGACGAACGCCCCCAATCGACAACGGATCTTCGCTCTCCGCCGAAAATACGAGATGAACGAGGCGGGGTTTCGGCGTGGCCACCACCATCGGCAGCCGAATCGGCGCGCCCTTGGGATCAATGTTCATCAGCAATGAGATGAAGAGTCCATTGCAGTCGTCGGGGCTAGGATCGAAACGCTCGGCGCTCATCTTGCCGCCCTTATCGCGGTACGTGACCTGCCCGGTCGCGACACTCATGGACATATCCAGCGGCTGCGGAAACGAAGGCCCGCGCTGGATGTGATGGTCGCTGATCAGCTGAAATACCTTGCGCTGTGAGAACACCGTAGTCTCATCGTCAAGCGACCCATCACGAAAGTGAAAAACAAGCCGCGACGTCACCCGGTCCCCATGGCCGATCTGAATTAGATCGCCAGTCGCAATCGTCTTCCCCTCCATCGTCTTCAACAGGAGGAAGCCGTGAAACGTGCCTTGCATATGTCGAACCGGAACAGGGTCAGCGGCCAGTGGTCTCGCGACAAGCACCGTTAAAACCGTAATCAGAAGAGCTATACCGACGGCAACGCCTTAAGATGGAAATGATGCTCTCCTGAGCTACAAATCTTTCGCATTATGACGGCGGAAAGACCCGAGAGGATGTGTCGGAAACAATCGCCGTGCTCAAAAACGATTCCGCATCATTCGGTAGCATGAACAAGTGAAACGAAGCCCTGCCGACCGCCGTCTTCTCGCCCTCGCGGCCACGCTCGGCGCGGTGCTGCTCGCCTTTCTCATCGTCCCACTCGTCCAGCTAAGCTGGGTCTCGCCGCTGGCGATACTCAGGCTCTTCACCGTCCCCGAAGTCCGCCAGGCGCTCATCCTCACCTTCGCCTGCGCGACGGCCGCCGCTGCGCTAGGACTGTTCTTCTCTGCCGCGCTCGGCTACTGGCTCGCCCAACGCCCAATCTGGATCTCCCGCATACTCCTGCCGCTCGTTGACATCCCGCTGCTCATCCCGCACCCGGTGGCCGGAATCGCGCTGCTGCTGATCCTCGCGCGCCCCGGCCTGCTCAATCATCTGCTCCAGTTGCTCCATCTCAGCCCCGCCTCAGGATCTCTGCTCGGCACCCCAGCCGCCATCATCGCCGCCATGCTCTTCGTCTCCGCGCCCTATCAGGTGCAGGTCTGCCGTCAGGCCTTCGCCGGACTCGATCCCGCCTACGCCCTCCGCGCTCGCACCCTCGGCGCCGGCCCGTGGCGCACCCTGCTCCAGATCGAGCTTCCCCTCGTCTGCCGAACCTTGCTCGGCGGCGCAGCCATGGCGCTTGCCCGCTCGGCCTCCGAGTTCGGAGCCATCCTCGTCGTCGCCTACTTCCCCCGCACCCTGCCGGTGCTCATCTACGAGAAATTCTCCAACGAAGGCCTCGACGCCGTCCGCCCCCTCGCCGCCCTCATGATCGTCGTCGGATTATTGCTCCAGGCCGTCATTCACTACCTCCAGCCGAGCGAGGCCCTCGAGCATGCCTAAGCCCTCGCCGCCGATCTCAAACCCTCAAGCCCCATCGCTGGAAGTTACCGCCCTGTCGCTCTCCGGCAGCGCCAAGGCGCTTGGCCCCGTCAGCTTCACCCTTCCTCATGCCGGATGCTGGTGGCTCGCCGGAGTCAGCGGTGCCGGCAAATCCCTGCTCATGGAATCGCTCGCCGGCTTCCACGCCGACGCACAAGGCAGCATCCGCGTAAATGCCCGCGAGGTCACGCACGAAGCTCCCGAGCGCCGCTCCATCGCCTTAATGCCACAGCGTTGGAGACTCTTCCCTCACTGGACCGTCGCCCGCAACCTGTGCTTCGCCGCACAGCTAGGCGGCGCACACAGAGACCGCATCGAGGCCCTCGCGAATCATCTGCATGTCGCCGAACTACTCAACCGCCCCACCCGCGCCCTCAGCGGAGGCGAAACACAACGCATCGCGCTCATCCAGACCCTGCTCTCACCGGCAAGAGTCCTGCTCCTCGACGAACCGCTCTCCGCCGTGGACGCGGCCCTGCAATCCGTCGTCCTCGATCTCCTCCAGCAAGAATCCGAGAAAAGCCAGCGGATCTTCCTCATCGCCGCCCATCGCGCCCCAACAACCTGTTCGATGCAAGGGACACTTCTCCTGAAAGACGGCCACCTGCTCGCCAACACCAAATCGGAATAGTCCAAAGGGAAAGCACCGAAGGGAAAAGAGCCAGGCGCCAAGCGGTTGGTATAAACTTGATACAAGTTTCAGCCGGGGGATGCGAACCCGGCTGAAATGCTGACCTACTTCGAATAGAAGGCGATCAGCGCGGCGATCCAGGCCCTTACCGGCACATGAACCGCGAAGCGAAACTGCAACATGATGAACATGCAGCATCACCACCTTCCGTACCAGAGTGACTGCAAAGGCCCCGCCAGTAACGGGGCCTTTGTTGCTTTGGCAAGCAACACCTGTGTACCCCAGCTAACGGCTTACCTAAAGCGCACTTCGCACGATACGGAAACGTGCGGCGATCGTACATCGCCGCGCTTCGGTTGATCCACGGCTCTTTCGACTTTTTCACCATTGCGCGCTGCTCGCGCATCCAAAACAGAACTCCATGCCGCTCAGAGACAAACACGGACGCAGCATCACCGACCTCCGGGTCTCGATCACCGATCGCTGCAACTACCGCTGCGTCTACTGTCGCTCCGGCGAGGACGGCGTCCCGTTCTCCGAGCTGCCGATGCCCGACTACACTCGCATTGTCCGCGTCTTCGTCTCGCTCGGCATTGAAAAAGTCCGCATCACCGGCGGCGAGCCGCTGCTGCGCAAAGAGCTTCTATCCATGGTCGGCGAGCTCGCGGCCATGACCACCATCTCCGGCAAACCACTCGATGTCGCCATAACGACCAACGGACACCTCCTCGCCAATCTCGCCCGGCCGCTCAAAGACGCCGGGCTCTCCCGCGTCACCGTCAGCATGGACGCCGTCGACCGTGACAAATTCGCGCGTATCACCCGCGTCTCGAACGGCTACGACGCAGTCGTCGCGGGAATCCGCGCCGCCAAACGCGCCGGCCTCGAGCCGGTGAAAGTGAACGCCGTCATCCTGCGCGGTTTCAACGAGGACCAGATTGTTCCCTTCGCCCAATTCTCCCGCGACGAAGGCGTGATTGTCCGCTTCATCGAATTCATGCCCCTCGAAGAAGACCGCATCTGGTCGCCGGACGTCGTCGTCGGCTTCAACGAGATGCTCGACATCCTCAACAGCTTCCGTCCGCTCGTCCCGCTGCCCGCGACCACTCCCGGCGAGACCGCGATGCGCTACACCTTTGATGACGGCCTCGGCGAAGTTGGCATCATCGCTCCGGTCTCCAAAGCCTTTTGCGGAGCCTGCAGCCGCGTCCGCCTCACCTCCGACGGCAAGATCCGCACCTGCCTCTTCTCGCAGTCCGACCACAACCTCTACGCCGTCCTCCAGCGCGAAGGCAGTGACGCCGACCTCGCCGCCTTCATCGAAAAGACAATAGAGAGGAAAGAAGCCCGCCACCACATTGGCGAAGCCGACTTCCTCAAGCCCTCAAGAAGCATGGTCCACATCGGCGGCTGATCCGGCATTTCCCTCTTCATTGATCCGCTTGGGGATCACTAAGAAGGGCGGCCGGGTGGTGTCTCAGCTTGAAGCATTCGCATTCTTCTGCCGAATTGTGGCTTGTAGCTTGTACCGTAGGGCATTTTGGCTTAATGTTCGCCTATAAGTCCTTAAGGTGCCTGACCCTCACGCATTCACATGAACCGCTGGAATATCCCGAATTGGCTGGAGAAAGCGGCCCTTGAACGGGACCAGGCGTGTATCTATTGTAGGATTATCTTCAGCGTTGAGCCCCAGTCTTTCCGGGAACGCCGTAGCTGGGAACACATCACCAACAACACCAATATAATTACGCTGGAAAACATAGCCTTGTGCTGTAGGGGCTGCAATTCCAGCAAGGGCGCCAAGCTGTTAAAGGATTGGCTGGATTCCCCCTACTGCAAGCGGAAGAACATCAGCAAAGATACCGTGGCTCAGGTGGTTAAAGAGGCGCTGCTAAATCCACAAGCGTTGATCCCTCAGATTCAAGCTGAGACACCACCGGCAGCTGGCAACTAAAGACTGACAACTCCAAGATGGGCTATCATTCCACCTCATGGCATTCACCATCGAACAAATCGACCACGTCGTCCTCACCGTGGCCAACATCGACGCAACTATCGACTTCTACACCGAAGTCCTCTGCATGGACGCGGTCACCTTCAACGGCCGCAAAGCGCTTAAGTTCGGCGAACAGAAGATCAACCTCCACCAGCGCGGCCACGAATTCAACCCCAAAGCCGCCCACCCCACACCCGGCTCCGCCGACCTCTGTTTCATCACCCTCGACCCGCTCGAAGAAGTGATCGAATACCTCACCACCCTGCGCGTCCACATCGAAGAAGGCCCCGTCGAGCGCACCGGCGCCGTGGGCAAATTGAGTTCCGTCTACATCCGCGACCCCGACCACAATCTCATCGAGATCTCCAACTATCTCTAGCGCACTCGGGCCAATCTCGACCCTGGAGAATCCCCAATTTGTCATCTCGACCGGAGCGCTCAGCGCGGAGTGGAGAGATCTGCGGTTCCAGCGATCGATCCCATCCCACGGCCTCTGGAAACAACAAGGGCCGCTCCCAAAGAGCGGCCCTTAAGAACCAAGGCCAACAATTACTGCTCAGGCGGAGGAGGCGGCCCTTCACGGTCACCCATCGGCCCGAACCCGCGATGCTGTGCCAACTGCGCCTTCTGCGTATCGGTCAGCAGGCCGCTGATTTGCGTCCGTGCTTGTTCATGCAGCGCCTTAGTCTGCGCCAGCCATTGCTGATGCGTAATGGTCTGGTTGGTGTTGAGCGCCTTCATCTGCGCCTGCTCATTGGTCAGGATGTTCTGCACCTGGGTCTGCTGCTCTGACGTCAGGCTAAGGCGCTTCGCCATATGCGCCGCCTGCGCCGCCGGATCCATCGGCCCATGAGGACCATGGCCCCATTCGCCGCGTGGCGGAGGCGGAGGCGTCAAATCGGCGGTCTGCGCCGTCGCCAGATTGACCGCAAGCGCCAAGAAAGCGCCCATCACGATACCGCAAAGAAGCTTCCTCATACAGTATTTCCTCCAGAAGTCCAGAGCGGCGGCCGTTCCTGACGCAAACCGCTCTACTAAACAAATAGACGAGGGTTTTTCGCTGGAGCCGCAGTTGCCCGCGTTACTTTTGCGGGCACGGCGCAAACCTCGCCGTAAAATGCCGCATTGCCACAGGCTCCCAAACGATTCGGTACCCCGGCAATCTCTCCCTTTGTCCCGCAACCTCGGCAAAGGTTTCAATGACATAGTCCGCATGCGACTGCGTATAAACCCTCCGGGGCATCGCCAGCCTAACAAGGTCCATTGCTGCCGGATTCTCCGACCCATCCGGCGAACGCCCAAACATCACCGTCCCAATCTCGCAGGTACGCACTCCGCCGAACTCATAGAGCGCGCAGGCCAGCGCCTGCCCCGGATAAGCCAGCGGCGGAATATGCTTCAGCCACTCACGCGCATCCACAAACACCGCGTGTCCGCCCGTCGGCCGCACCACCGGAATCCCCAGCGCCATCAGCCGCTCGCCAATATATTCATTTGTCCGAATCCGGTAGGCCAGATAAGCCTCATCGACGATCTCGGTCAACCCCTGCGCGATGGCGTCCAGGTCACGCCCCGCCAGGCCGCCATAGGTCGGAAATCCTTCGGTCTGAATCAGCCGCGTCCGCGCTCGTTCAGCTAATGCATCATCATTCAACGCCAGCCATCCGCCAATGTTGGCAAAGGCGTCCTTCTTCGCGCTCATCGTCATGCCATCCGCCTCGGCGAACATCTCGCGCACGATCTCAGTCACGCTGCGCCCACTCTGCCCAGGTTCCCGCGTCTTGATGAACCAGGCATTCTCCGCGAACCGGCAACCGTCGATGATGAAGGGCTTGCCGTACTTGTGCGCCAGTGCCGCGACCTGGTGAATATTCTCCAAACTCACCGGCTGCCCGCCGCCCGCGTTATTGGTCACCGTCAACATTACGCACGGCACATCGTCGCCATGGTCGGCAAGAAACTCCGCCAGCCGCCCGACATCCATGTTTCCTTTAAACGGATGCAGCGCCTGCGGATCGCGTCCTTCCGGAATAACCAGATCGAACCCCTCGGCGCCCGTCGCCTCGATGTTGCCGCGCGTCGTGTCGAAGTGCGTATTCGAAGGCACCTTACGCCCCGGTCCACCCAGCAAGTGAAATAAGATCGCCTCGGCAGCCCGCCCCTGGTGGGTCGGAATGATATGCCGGAACGGCATCAAGTTCCGCACTGCCGCCTCAAAGCGCAGAAACGATGGCGACCCGGCGTAGCTCTCGTCGCCATACATCACCGCAGCCCATTGCCGCGCGCTCATCGCCGAGGTGCCGGAGTCAGTCAGCAGATCGATCAGAACGTCTTCAGATTTCAGCCCAAAAAGGTTGTAATGCGCGGCGGCCAGTAGCTCACGCCGCTCCTCGCGCGTAGTCATTCGAATAGGCTCAATGGATTTAATGCGGAAAGGTTCGATGATCGTCTTCAAGGGGGCTTCTTTCTGCCCCGATCATGTTTGACGAACCGGGGCGATGCGCCGCGGTTGCCGGCCCACGTGGCCTGCCGCGCTCAGCGCCCTGATAGCGTTGATGATAGGCGAAAATCCCCTCGCCAACAAGCGCTCGACTCTCCCCGTAATCGGCAATCAAGAATAGACTTGTGTTCTGTCGAGAAGGGAGTCGCGGATGCAGCTAGGCAGACCTTGGAACGTGACTGCTGCGTTAGTCTGTGCCATGATCGCCCCCTGCCACCACTCCGCCGCCCAACAAGCACCGGCTCCCGCAAACTCTACCCCCACAATCACCGTCAACGTCAATCGGGTGCTGATTCCGGTCGTCGTCCGCGATAAGCAGGGCCGAGCAGTCGGTGATCTCAAGAAAGAAGACTTTCAGATCTTCAACAATGGCAAGCCCGAACCGATCTCGGGATTCATGATCGAAAGCCGGGAGCCGCGGCCAGCCAAAGCCGCCGGGGGCAATGCGTTGCCGGGACTCCAGTCCGAGACCCCTGTACAACCACCTCGGGTCCGTTTTGTCGTCTTTCTCTTCGATGACATGCACCTCGAAGCGGGAGACCTGCCCCAGGTCCAGAAAGCCGGGGCAAAGGCGGTGGCCGAGTCGTTGGGCGAATCGGACTACGCTGCCGTCGTCTCGATTTCTGGCAAAACCAATACCGGCATCACCCGCGATCGCGCCAAGCTCCAAGAAGCGATCTCCGGCCTGAAACTGAACGGTCTTTACCACACCGTCAGCGCCGATTGCCCTTACATTCAGTACTATCAGGCCGACCTCATCGAGGATAAGCACGACAGCGGTGCGATGGCCGAAGCGGTGAGGCAAGTCTTTAGTTGTAACCCAGGTATGGATCCGCAGCGCGACATCGATACCGCCGAGAGACTGGCGGACTCAGCCGCGAGGCAGGCGGCGATGGTCGGCCATCAGGATGTGCAGGCGACCTATGCCGTAATTCGGACTCTGGTCCGCGCCATGGCGGGTCTACCGGGACAAGCCACGCTGGTCCTGGTTTCGCCCGGCTTCCTCTCGATCGAATCCGACACTCTCTCTTTCGAATCGCAGATTATTGATCTGGCGGCAACCAACAATATCATCATTAGCGCCCTCGATGCCCGAGGCCTGTACACCACGTCGATGACCGCCAGCCAAGACGACAGCAGGGACCCGCTGTATCAATCAGACATCCGCCGCCGCACCCTTGAAGCCGACGAGAACCCCTTGTCGGAACTCGCCGACGGCACTGGCGGAACCTTCTTCCACAACAGCAACGACCTCGATACAGGGCTCCAGGAACTCGCGGCGGCGCCGGAGCACTTGTACCTGATCGACATCTCACCCCCCAACCTCAAGCCGGACAGCATCTACCATCGCTTGAAGGTGAAAGTGAATCAACCCGGCCTGCAGGTACAGGCGCGGCATGGATACTCCATACCCAAGCCACCGAAGAATAAGAAATAAGAAGGTACTCCGGCGCGCAGAACCGAGAAGGCAGCGCTATGCTTATCGCGACCTCAACCCTGGAGCTTTCCCCACCAAAACGCTGTCGATGGGGACTTCCAGCGTCCCGGTCAGGCTCGATTGAAGGTCGTAGACGCCACCGCGCAGCGTGATCGCATCTTTGGGCAGGTCGATATCGAAGCGGAAATTGACGCCGTTCTGGCGGGCGCTCGCATACTGCGCCGCATCCATATTAAGGTCGACTTGGCGCACCAGCCAGTTCACCGGCCTTCCTTCGCGGTCATAAGCGACCAGGGTGGACTCTATCGCGCCATGGCGGCTTCCATTGGCGCCTGGGTCGAGTTCGAGCCCACTTGCCATGACCACGAAATCCACGCTGAAGCGTGTGAGCTTTCCTTTGAGCTTGGGGTTATCTCCGGCGTGGGCGAGCGTGCTGTTCTGATAGCCGGGCACCACATCGGTATGAGTCGCCATTTGGAATTTACCCGACCCGGAGAAGGTCGGGGCCGAATGCTGCTCCAACTCTGGCGTCGGATCCAGGATCGTTGGCACCGGCCCGGCCTTCACCCTCAGAGCAAAGAGTATCTGTGTCGAAACCGGCATCCCCGGTCCCATGAAGGGATGCAGCGGATCGTCGCCAGGCTTGATCTCTGCGGCCTCAACCGTCTTTGCGTCGGCCGCAAAATAGCCGCGCCGGTAATCAAGCTTGTATCCTCCATCGGAGTTGGGCGGCGTCACTTTCACTACGATCTTCCGGTAGAGTCCGTCATTGGTGGGATTGGTCGGCGTATACGTCACCGTATAGAAGCGGGCCCCATGGTCCATGACTCGAGCGACCGCGCCCTCTAATCCATTGTTGTTGTAGAAAGCTTCGCCGCCGGTGTCGTGGGCGATGACGTCCATCGTGGTATGGTCTGCATTGCGTTGCACCGAGTCCTTTTGCAGGCTGTCAGTCTCCCTGTTTAACGCCTGCTCCGCCAGCGATTGTGACTGGGGTTGGCTAGGATGCGTGATCACTGCCTCCTCCGCCTCCTGCATGTTGACCTTGCCATAGAAGGCTTGTTCGGTGTTATAAAGCGAATCAGGCGAGTTGCCGCCGGAGTCAACCGGATAGATCGCCACTTGCGCGGAACTCAGCAGCGCATCCATCCTTTGCACCTGCCTTTCATATTTGCGCCCAGTGACAAAGGAGTCTTGGAGATCGGTATCAGGAAATAGATTCAGCGGAAACCCTCCCGAGAACCAGACCACATTCTTGCGTCCCGGAATGCCGGCCAGATACCGCGAGAGCTCTTCCATCGCTTCCAGCGTGAGATGAACCCGTTCATCGACCTTGAACGTCGCCTGCTCAGCCTGAAATTGTTGCACGGACTGCATCGAGAGCAGGTTCACCGCAGATGGATTTGCCGCGAAATTGCTGTAAATCACTCCGAGCGACTGTTGATTCGCATCATTCTCGCTGCTCGAAAGAAGCAGCGGCGACTGGCGCGGACTTGAGCCATTTTGCGAATTATTCAGCGCCGCGGCCAATACCGCAGGATCGTCGGTAAACCCTTCGACAAAGCGCAACCGTGTTCCCAGCGAAAAGATCGCGATCCGCCGGCCGGGCTGCACCGTCCTCAGGAACTTCAGCATCTCCGCGCGCACGAAGCTCTGGTCTGCGAGCGGAGTATTCAGCGAATCAAAGAGCAGCACGGTCACCGAGCCCACCGGCTTCACCCTCGGAATATTGGTGAAGATATTCGGTGGCAGATCAGGCAAAGCCGCGGGCATCGTCGGCCCTGCATCGTGCTCTTCAAAAGAGGTGATCTGTTGCGGACTGCCATCTTCCGAGATCGTGAAGTCTGCCCTGCCCAGTCCCTGCACCGGTTTGCCGTCGCGGCCGGTGACCACCACATCGAGCACAACAATCCGCGCGTTCGCTTTGAACACGAGGCGGCCATTCGCATCCGGGACCGCAGTCTGACTGATGACGCGAGGAGCAGCGGCCGTAAGGCAACCGAGTAGAATCACCGAAGCTGAGCAAGAGAAGGTGCGCTGGCGCACAGAGACCTCCCTTAGACCGTGAACTCACCAACCCAAAGCGCTTCTCCTCCAACCTGGCGCCGACATCGATAGTCGCTGTGCTATTCCATCAAAGACAACGCAAGTCTTGCGGTCTTTGAGAGCACGGGCGAGAGGAGCGGTACATTCCGCAGACGAGGTAAGGGTACATCAATTTAGCGTGGGTTGGCACACTCCTGTTGAGATTGCTTCAAATCTTCAGATAGCTTGAAACCCATTTCGGACGCGTTCACGGCACGCCGAGAAACCGCTCAACTCGCCAAGGTCATCTCGGCTCAAAAGAGCGTCGAGGCCCGATTAACTTGCCGGCTCCTCAACCTTGAGCACTTGGTCGGCAGCGACATCATGCAAGGTCTGCACCCTACCCGATGGCCAATGAATCTCAATCGAGTCGGCGCGCGTATCCGGACCAAGCCCAAAATGCACCGGCCCATAGCTGGACGATGCATAACAGACGCTGGTGGTCATGTGGTTGTACTGCGCGCCACTCTTGCTCACCAGCTTGATGCGCGCGCCAATGGCGTCACGATTGCTCTTCGTCCCGCGCAGCGCGACGTCGAGCCAGTGCCCGGAATTCGGGCTGCGGTTCATCCATATCTCCGCATCAGCGCTAAGCGCGGTCGCCACCACGTCGACGCGCCCATCGCCATCCAGATCGCCGAAGGCGCAGCCACGATGGCGCGCCGCCGGAACCGCGGCCAGCCCGGCTGCCTCAGTGAACGGAATCCACTTCCCGCCTTTGTTCCCCACTTCCGGGCCGGGATTGCGAAAGACAGTATTGAACTCGTCGATCTCCGCGCCGGGCAACGGCATCGACTCTACGTGCCCTCGGGTGACGAAAATATCTTTCCAGCCATCATTGTCAAAATCGATAAACGCCGCGCCATATCCGGCCATACGCAGCGTCGCCTCCCGCATGCCGCTCGGCGTCGTGACCTCGCGAAAGTCTCCCTTGCCGGTATTTTGCAGCAACGGAAACGTCTGGTTGTTCAACGCCACATAGATAATGTCGGGATACCCGTCGTTGTTGTAATCGTTGAAATCCAGCCCCATGCCGGAGATGAAATTGCCGTCTTCCGGTAGAGCAACGCCCGCCTCGAAGGCGACCTCGTCGAACTTGCTTCCCGTGTTGTGGAAGAGCGAGTTATACGACGCGTCGTTGGTCACAAAAAGATCGGGACGACCATCAAGGTCGTAGTCAGCCACACCCACGCCCATGCCCTTGCCCGGGTGCTGTCGAATTCCCCACTCCGCCGAGACGTCGCGAAAGGTGCCGTCGCCATTATTGAGAAAGAGCTGATTCGGCTGCGGCTTGTAGAACTTTGGATGGCAATAATCGGCCACGCCGCGATACGAACACAACGGCTGGTCGGAATACTTCCACTGCATGTAGTTCACAATGAAGAGGTCGAGCAGCCCGTCGTTATTGACGTCGACCCACGCGGCCGTGATCGACCAGAGCGGCCCGAACTCGGCATCGTTCGAGCGGTCAAGGCCAGCCTTTACGGTTACGTCCGAAAACGTTCCATTGCCGTTGTTGTGGTACAGCGTGTTCTTATACACGCCCGCGACGAATAAATCTGGATGGCCGTCGTTGTCATAATCCCCGACGGCGACGCCAATGTCGTAGCCCGTCCCCGCCACGCCCGCGGCATCCGTCACGTCTGTGTAGACGCCCTTGCCATCGTTGCGAAAGAGGCGATTGCGGTACTTTGGCTCGTCCTTCTTGAGCGTAGCGATATTAGCGCCGTTGGCGAAGAAAATATCTGGACGTCCATCGCCGTTGTAGTCGAAGACTGCGACACCGCCGCCCATGGCCTCAGGCGCGTTCTTCCCCGGCGTCTCGTCATTCTCCAAATGGAATGGCATCTTCTGAAGATCGAAGCGGAAGGGCGATTCTGTAGCTGCGGGGGACGCCGTCTGCTGGGCGCCAGCGCCGACGGCCAGTAGAAGCAGCGCGCCAAGGGGCCTAAAGACTCTTCTGAGAAAATACATGGTCACAAAAACAATGGGGGCGGCGCGAACGCCGCCCCTTCGATTCTACGGGAGCAGTGGATTTAGAAGTAATACTTCAGAGCCAGGGTCACAAAGCGGGAACCTGTCTTGAAGGCGGGAGCACCAGTCGTCGAACTGTTCTGGTTAGTAGGCGCGCTCGAGATCACGTTGATGCCGGAGCAACCGCCGCACGTGGCGGGGGTGCTCTGTTGGAAGTTGAGCGAGATATCACTGTTGTTGGCCAGGCCAAACTGTCCCAACGGATGGTTGAGCCAGTTGGTCGCCGAGGCCCGGAACTGAATGTACTGGCTTTCGGTGATATGGAAATTCTTATAAATTCCCAGATCGCTGTCCCAGTAGTTAGGTTGTCTCATGTAGGGCAGCACCTCCGGTCCCTGCGTGCCGACGGCCGGGACGGTGAAGCAGGCCGGGTTGAAACGCATCCCCTGACTTCCGGCTTCGGTTTTGACCTGACGAAGCCCTTTCAACGGATTGCAAACGAGCGCTGGCACCGGAGGCTGGGTGTAGGCGCTGCTCCCGAAGTAACTCGATCCGTTGATCGAGGTAGCCACCGAGTCCATTCGGAAGCTTGATGCTGTTATCCGGCAGGTCGGGGTGCGCGACCGTCGGTACGGTCAGGCCACTGGCGTAGGTCACGTTGAGTGCGCCGTTTTCAGTCGGTTGGAGCGGTGCACCGCTCTGGAAAGCGGTATATCCGGAAATTATCCAGCCATTCACCGCGCCGCCTACGATTTTCATTCCCACATTGTCTTCCGCGTGAATGAAGTTAGGCAGTCCTCCAGTTGTAGGTGAAGTTCAGGATGTTGGTATGGTCGTAAGCCAGGGGACCATAGTTATTCCTGAATTACAAACGGGTCGACCCCGGTACCGTTGCCGTTGCCGTTGTTGGAGCCGCCATCGCGGATGCCCAGCACCTTCCCGAAGGTGTAGTTCGCGATGAAGGTCACAGGTCCAGACTGCTTCTGATACGACGCCTGGAACCCGTTGTAATTCGAATACGGCGTGTGGGTAAGCAGGTAGACATTCTGGTAGGCGACCAGAGGCCGGAAGTCGTTGGCTGTGAAGCTAGGCGTGTAGGCTCCCGGATTTGTAGCGCAATAGATGCTCTGATTTGCGGGGTTCGTCGTGGAGCATGGCGGGGACGCAGGGGAGACATACTGATGGGTCACCGGGTCGGGCTGGAAAAAGCCGCCAACAGGGACATTATTCAGGTTATAGATATTGCTGTTGGTCCCGTCCTCCCATTCATTCGCGCTCCTGTTCCCAATGTATGAAATCTCCAGGACGGAGCGCCATGGCAGCGCCTGTGAGACAGTCGCGTTCCAGTTGTAGGTAAAAGGTACGCGCTTATCTCCGATTTGCATCCCATAGACGCTTGAGCCGTTCTGCGCCACGCTGGAAGGAGGAGTGAAGTTCGAGATGGAAGCATAGCCTTCGGACGCGGCCGGCGTGCCATATTCAAAGGATCCCAACGGGCCGGTCGCGGCGTTGGAGACTTCCGTACTCGCCTGGTAGTAGTAGGCCCCCCAACCGCCGCGAAACACCGTCTTGCCATTGCCGAAGATATCGTAGGCAAACCCTACCCGCGGCGCGGGGTGGAGGGTCTGAGATGGCATGCCGGAGACCGGGATGCTTGAATTGTTGGCGTGCCACGCCAGCCCGGTATTATTGGGCGCGTTGGTGCTATTGACGTAAGTTGCCGGGTCCCACACCTGGAAGTCGGTGCCGTACCAGTTACCGATATGGTCGAGCCTCAGGCCGATGTTGATGGTCAGCGACTTCGCCGCCTTCCAGGAGTCCTGTCCGTAGATCGACCACTGGTGCCACTTTATGCCCACGATCGGAGCATAGTTCTGCTGCTGATATTGCGAGATACGGCCCAACTCGACGTCGGCGACGTAGTTATTGGTGGAGAATTGATTGCCGGTGAAGTTGTAAATGCCCATATCCGGGTAGGTGTTGTTCTGCGTGTTTTGGCTGCTGTCCCAGTAAAAACCGGCCTTCACAGTGTGCTCACCGACGATCTTGGTGAAGTTGTCATAGAAAGCGGGAACCTGCTTCTTACCCCCGAAAGACCCGCTGGAGAAGCTATAGCTGGAGCCCAGGTTCGCCAGAGTACCTCCCCAGGGTCCTTCAAATGCCGGAATCTGGCTGGTGGTGTGGCCGAAGAGCCCGTTGACATTGAAGCCATTGGTCGAACGGGAGACCTTGGCTGGATCGGACAGTACATACGGGTTCACAAAATGAGACCAGGTGAAGACGAACTCATTGGTCGTGGTCGGGCTGAAGACGTGTGTATAGTTCGTCAGGATCACGTAAGCGTTGGTTGTCGAGACTGCTGGTGAGGGATAGGGCAGCGTCCATGGCGCCGACCACCAGATGGAGATTGGTGCGATGTCGTTCTCTCTTTGATAGGTATAGGAGCCCGTCACCTTGTCGTTGTCGCTGATTGCATAATCCACCTTGCCGGTGGCTTCCCAGCGGTTCTGGGGCTCCGCGGGAACGTAATTAAAGTTGTTATAGCCGTTGGATGCCGAGGGCGTCTCATTCGGTGTTGGATAGAGTTTCAGAACTCCCAGGATATTCGGGTCGTAGGAAGTCGTGGGGATGGACGTGGCCGTCCCGCCGGCCGGTACGTTTTGGGTCAGCTGGCTGTAGAAGTTGGTCCACGTGCTCATCGCATTGGGAACGACGGAGCAGGTCGTGTTGCTGAAATCACCCGCAAGCTGGCAGGTGTTTGGAGAGTTGAAGTTCACCGGGGTTCCCGCCGGCTGCTGCTTCATGTATTCATAGCCGCCCCAGAAAAATAGCTTCTTCCGGTCGCGGTTGAACTTGGTGAACGGCAGGATGATTGGGCCGCCAACGTTGCCGCCCATGTAGTAGTAGCTCGCGTTCTGGGTGGCCAGCTTGATCGCGGTCGGACCTTGGCTGTTAGTGAAGGCATCGACGGAATTGAGCGCCTCGTTGTGGGTGTAGAAGTAGCCCTCGCCGTGGAACTGGCTTCCGCCACTTCTGCTGAATGCCTGGAAGATCACCGGCCCCTTGGCATACTCCGCGCCGTAGTTCGAGATCAGCACCTTGATGGTGGAGACCATGTCCGGATTGATGTTGGCGATCTGGGTTCCGTCATTGCCAGGGTCTACCAGGTTCGCGCCGTCGAGCATGTAGGCCAGCGTGCCGTAGGGCTGCGTGCCGTTAGAGGAATACGCGCCCGCCGGGCCGTTGTTCGTGCCCACGACCTTATCGTTGAATCCGGAGCCCTGACTGCTGCCATTGTTGAGCGCCATGCCCGGCATGATCTTGAGCAACTCGCCGGCGTCACGGCCTTGGAGCGGGAAGTCATTGATCATCTGCGTGTTGATCGAAGTGCTGATCTCGGCCGTATCAGTCGGCACGATCGCGTCGGCCCCGGCGATCACATTGACCTGGGTGGAATTCCCGCCCACGTTCAATTTGATATTGGGAACGTCGCGGCTGTCGCCGGTGCTCATCGCGATGCCGTTTTCCTGCCAGCTCGAGAAGCCCTGCGCGGAAACGGTGATCGTGTAGCTACCCGGCTGCACGGCAGTGATCGCGAAGTGGCCGGCATTGTCCGTTACTGAGGTACGCACGTCACCGCTGGCCTCGTTCTTGAGCACCACGTTGGCTTGGGGAACAACTGCCCCAGACTGGTCGTAGGCGGTTCCGCTGATGGTGCCTGTGAGTTGTTGGGCGTTGGAACTGAGGCCGGAGAGAACGAGAACCGCTCCGAGTAGCCATGCAAGCGCATAGAAAAACGGCAGCTTGCGGCTGCTTCCGCTGTGTTGCTTCATGAATTGCCTCCCAAAAAAATCATTTCAGCCTTGCGCGTCAAAACTGCCGCTAGGCCACTGCAAGCGCTTGTAACTTCCCAATCCGGCATGAAATATCGGCCGGAAAGTTGCTCAAATCTGCCGACGCCGTCTTACGAGTTCCGGCGTCCTTGATACAATCGATAAATCGCTTTAAGTCCTCTTATATCTATGTTTTACGCCAGTTGCTTCAAACTGGCGGTCGCCCGCCCGTGGTTCGTCCCACGGAATAGATCGATTTAGTTGCCTTTGGTATCGTTATCATGTACATCGCATTGTTGATACGCTTGCGCCGACACGGCTGTCAACATTTTTTTTGGGGATGGTTAACTCGTTATCAAATAATCAAACCCCGTCTTATCAAACCCGGACGGCCTTCTTGACATGAATTCCGGAAATCCCAATCGGGGTCAGCCGCAGACAACGAGATCGATAGTATCACCTTGAGACACTCCTCCGCCACGCCATGAGACATTGTTCCGGCGTCTTTGGTATCGTCAAGATGCCGCCGGCCTTCCTCTCGCAATCGGCGAGACTCTCTTGGATCCGGTGCATAGATTGCGTCATGGGCCCTCTTTGGTTACCGGCGATGTTTGAGCGGTTGCGCGAAGTTTATCGGGATCTGCCAACCTCACTAGGTTCGATACTGCGCAAATCCGTGGATTCTCTCTCGCTTCCTCACTCGTTCGCGTTGCCCCTGGCTGCCCTTCTTTGCATGACTACTGCGGCACAAGGCCAGCAGCCTCCCCCCAATTTCGACTCGATCGTAGCCAGCGCTACCGCAGCGCGGAACCAGGGAGATACCACTTCTGCCATTCAGCTCTATACCCAGGCGGTCGAACTTAACCCGCAATGGCCCGATGGCTGGTGGTTTCTCGGCGTCCTGCGATACGGAGCCAACCAGTTCGCTCCGGCGCGCGATGCCCTCACCCATTTCATCGAACTAAAGCCAAATGCCAGTGCGGCGCTGGCGCTTCGCGGCCTCTGTGAGTTCGAGACCGGCCAATTCAACGAGGCCCTCGGCGACATCCAGCACGGAATCACCCTCGGCGCAGCCGCCCAGCCCCGCAACGCAGAGATTCTCCTCTATCACGAAGCGCTGCTGCTCACCCGGCTCGGCTATTTCGAAGAAGCGATCGGCAAATATACCAACTTCGTCAAGCAGGGCAAGCAGAACCCCGAACTCACCACCGCCATCGGCCTTGCCGGCTTGCGAATGCCGGTCTTCCCTCAGGACGCCGACCCTGCTCAGGCGGAACTCATCGCCATGACCGGCACTGCGGCGGCCAAAGTCATGGGCGGTGACATGGATGGCGGCCACGACGCATTTCAGCAACTCTTCGCGCGCTATCCCAACACTCCCAACGTCCATTACCTCTATGGATATCTGCTCTTCGCGACTCACCCCGATGCAGCGATCGCCCAGTTCCAGCAGGAGCTCACCATCTCTCCCAACAGCGCCGTAGCGAACGCGATGCTGGCCTGGGCCTATGGAATCCAGGGCAACTACAGGGACTCCCTTCCGGTCGCGCAAAAGGCCGTCGCTGAAGATCCGACGCTCGCCATGGGCCAGTTGGTGTTAGGCAGGGCGATGGTCGAGGCCGGAGATACCACCGCAGCGCTCCCGCACCTCGAAAAAGTCCTGCAATTGGAACCGGGAAACCTCGAAGCCCACCTCACTCTGGCCAAGGCTTACTCCAGGCTCGGCCGCAAGGACGATGCCCGTCGCGAACGCCTGCTCTGCCTGCAACTTTCCACCGGAGGGGCCGCACCCAGTGCCACTCCGTAGTCTTTTTGCCCGCAGCCCTCTTGCCGGTTATTTCCTCACCGCATGCTGTCTTCTAGTTTTAGGCTCGAACGCCGCCCTCGCGCAGACCAAGCCAAGCACCGTCACCTGCGCTACCTGTCACACCGACCAGGCTTCTGGTCAGGCCGACACGCAGATGGGCCGCGCGGCCGAACTGCCCGACAACAATCCAACTCTCACCGACCACCCCAAAATGACCTTCAAGAGCGCCGGCTACACCTACACGGTCGAGACACGCAACGGGGAGAGCCTCTACACCGTCAGCGACGGCACGAACAGCATTACCGTTCCGATTCTTTGGGCGCTCGGCTCTCAGGCACAGACCTGGGTGCTCGAGCGCAATGGCAAGCTCTTTGAGAGCCAGGTGAGCTTTTATCCGTCGATCAACGGCCTCGACATCACCACCGGCGACAATCTTTGGCATCCCAAGAACCTCGAAGAAGCCGTCGGCCGCCCGATCGGCGACGAAGAAGCAAAGGTCTGCTTCGGTTGCCACACTTCCGGTGCGATCGTCGACCACAAGCTCAACCTCGCCGCCGCAAAACCCGGCGTCACCTGCGAACACTGCCACGTCGGCGCCAGCGCCCATTTCAACGGTGTGCTCAAGGGCGATCTGAGCACAGTGCCGCCGAAGTTGGGAAGCCTCACCTCCGAAGATCTATCGAATTTCTGCGGAAAGTGCCACCGCAGCTGGGAGACAGCAGTGCGCAGCCACTGGCATGGGCAGGCTGATGTCCGCTTCCAGCCCTACCGGCTCGCCAACAGCAAATGCTTCGACGGTGCCGATCCCAGGATCAGCTGCGTCGCCTGCCACGATCCGCATAAGAAGCTGGTACGAGATTCGCCGGCCCACTATGACCCAAAGTGCCTTGCCTGCCACGGGCCCTTGCTGCCCACAAGCGCTCCAGGCGATACCTACGGCAAGGTCTGCCCCGTCGCAAAATCGAACTGCGCCAGCTGTCACATGCCCAAGGTCTCGCTGCCCAATGGCCTGATGAAGTTTAGCGACCACCAGATCCGGATCGCCAAGGCCGGCGAACCATTCCCCAACTAGGATCGGAATCCAGAACTACTGCTTACGCGGTATCTGCGTCTGCTGCTCGGCTGTAAGTTTGTCGACGATCGCACGCTCTTTCGCGCCGTCAGCGGGACGATGCAGGCGATAGTAAACCGTCGCGAGCTCAACATGGGGCTCCAGCCAGTTCGGATCTTCCTTCTCCACCTGCTCGAGATCTTTAGCAGCCTCTTCATACTTCCCCGAGTTGCTCTGCCACATTCCCTCTTCGTAACGGGCCATCGTAGACGATGGATTCAAAGCCAGGGCCTTATCCAGATATGGCTTTGCCTCTTCGACGGAGCGCTTCTTCAGCAGGATCGCCCCGAGATATAAGTTCGCGTCAAAGTCATTGGGATCGATGGCCAGCGCCGCGCGAAACGCCGGCTCCGCGGCCGTCGGATCCCCGGTCCTGTCCCTCGCCATACCCACCAGCGAATTGATGCGAGGCAACTTTGGATTCAGGGCCAGCGCGGCCTCAAGGTCTTTACGCGCGTGCTCGAACTCATTCAGAGACATGTAGGTCGAGCCGGCCAGAAAATAGGCGTCGGCGCTGTTCGTCGTCTGCGCCACCTTCTCGAGGCGCGCTACGCCGTCGCGGCGATTGCCTGCGGCCACGAGAGCCGTACCCATCACATATTCAAAATCAGGATTACCCGCGTTTTCAGCTTCTAGCGGAGTCAGCATCGCCACAGCATCCGCACCCTTGCCCGACCGCACTTCGCTGTCGCCCAGCAGGATTGCCAGCTGCGGATCGAGCGGGCGCGACTTCTGTACGATCTTGAATTCACGAATCGCGTCGGCAAGATCGCCCTTCTTGTAATAGGCGAGCCCTATATTCATCTGCACCGCGTCTTTGTCCGGAACATCGGGAAGCGCGAGCTGATATTGCGCAATCGCTTCATCGAATCGCCCAATATGGGCCAACGCAGCGCCGAGATTGACGCGGGCCTCGACCATCTTCGGACGAAGCTTCAAAAGCTTCTGATAGTCCTCAATGGCAGTCGAGTAATCGCCACGCTGCTGCGCCTCAATCGCACTGCCGAAAAGCCGGTCGGGGTCTGGCTGTTGCGCAGAGGCAAGCGCAGAAGAAAAAAGCAGAAACAGGACAACGATGCGCATCGATTCAAGAATAGCGCACCAGTGCGGCGATGAAGCTCTCTACGGATGCGCCACCGCCAACTCCTTTTTCATCGCCAATGCCTCGGCATTATGTGGATCGAGCCCCAGCGCATGGGCAACTGCCTCTTGCGCTGCGGCAAAGCGCGAAGTCGAAGCCAAAGTCGCCGCCAGACTGACCCAGGCCTGCGCGAAGTCCGGATTCGCGCGGATCGCCTGACGGAAGTGCTCCTCGGCTGTCTCGTACTGGCCGCTCTTGTAATAGAGATACCCAAGCTGGTTCTGCGCGACCGCCAGATTCGAGTCGATCTGAATCGCCTGTTCAAGAGCAGTTCGCTCGCCCGTCTCATCGCCGGCATGATCAAGCGCAATCGCCAGCTTGTATTCGAGCACGGCATCCGTCGGCGTGGCCTCAAGCGCCTCACGGTAAAGCGAGACCGCTTTTTGCGAATCGCCTCTATCCAACGCCTGCTCGGCATCGGCGCTCTTGCTCGCCGCAATTTCGCGGTTCGTCTTGCCCTGGATCGCCTGCTGATAAAGCTTCAGCTGCTCATCTGCCGCCGCCGTCTCACCCAAACTCCTCAATGCCTTCGAAAGCTCGAGGTGCGCCTCCGGCTCGGTCGCTCCCAGTTCGATTGCCTTCTGCAATTGCACCTTTGCCCCGGCCGCGTCCTGCAATTGAGCCAGGACCACTCCCAAGTCGAAACGAGCTTCGGCATAGTCAGGAGCCAGCGCAACTGCCTGCTCGAAATGTTCCTTCGCCTTCGGATAATCGCCCGCCTTCTGTTCGAGCATCGCATTCAGATACAGCAGCTCGCCGTCATGCGGATAAGCCGCCAGCAGCTTCCGCGCCATCGGCTGTGCCTGCAGCGTCTGGTTCGTCGCAACCAGCACCCGCAGATACAGCTTCTCCGCCTCCAGATCATGCGGATGCGCCTGATAGAAGTGCTCAGCCAACCGGTAAGCGTCATCGAGATGGTCGTTGCCGGCGAGCAGAACGACCAGCGCATTGGTGAGCTTCGCCGAAGAAGGATTGGCCTTTACGGCGCGGACCAAAGTCTCAGAGGCCTCGTCCGCCATTCCTGCCTTGCCATAGGCGGTCGCGAGATCCAGCGTCATCTCTTCATCACGTGGAGCGGAATGCAGCATGGTGATCGCCGCGGAATAATCTCCGCTCGCGATAAGTCCCTTGGCCATCCGGTCGATCGCCGGACGAAAATGAGGATCGATCTTCAGCGCGGCGCGATACGATTCTACCGCGCAAGCAGCCTGCCCATGCTGCAGAAACCAGTCGCCCAGTTCTGTTTGAATTTGCGCGTCAGGATGAGCGGTAAGCCGCGCCTCCAGCGCCTCCGGACCCGTGCACGAGGCAGCTCGACCGGCAACGCTCGCGCCGACGAAAAACACACCCGCCAGAACCGTCTTCGCCAGCTTCGGACGCAGGAACATGACCTCGATTCGCCTCCATACTCTGGCAAATACGAGTGTGCACGACCAAAGCACAGCCACGCAACCGCGCTCCCAGATGGGCACTAAGCCATTCTTGAAAAAGCGAGGTCACCACAGAGCACGCAGAGAATACAATTCCTGAGTCTCCGTGTACTCTCTGGTCTCTGCGGTGAATGTTCACCTCACCACGAGCACAGCCTCCAGATAATGGCGAAGACTGAACCCCGCCTTACAAGTCCCATGCTCGACTCACAGAGCGAAGACCCATCGGTATAAGCTTGATCTCAAGCGATCTACGATGCCCACCTGGATCTTTCAACTGCGCGCGATGAGAAGCATAGCCAGGTCGCTCGCCCCGAGCCGCTACAACCCGCGAGAAGGATCAGCCGCGGTCAAACTTGGATTGTTGTTCATCTCTGCGCTGACTCTATCCGTCATCGCTGCCGCCCAGGCTCACCACACTGCCTCGTCCGGCACCGGCAAGCCGCCTTCCCGCGAAGACTACGCCGGCGAACAGGCCTGTCGCTCCTGCCACGCGGAAGAGTTCAATAGTTACCAGACCACCGCGCACCACCTCACCTCACGCGTCGCCGACGCACACTCCATCGCCGGGAACTTTGCCACCGGAGCAAACCTCTTCAAGACTGCCAATCCTTCCCTCTATTTCAAGATGACCGCCGACGCCGACGGATTTCATCAGACCGCCGTCGACGAGGTCTCGCCAGGAAAGAACATCGAAATCACCCAGCGATTTGATATCGTCGTCGGCGTCCGCAAATCGCAGACTTACCTCTACTGGAAGGGCGACGAATTGTTTGAGCTGCCAGTCTCCTGGTGGGGCGGGAACGGTCAATGGATCAACAGCCCCGGCTACGAAGACGGCGCCGTCCGCTTCGACCGCCCCATCTATCCGCGCTGCCTCGAGTGCCACGCCAGCTACTTCAAATCCTTGGCGCCGCCACCCCACAAATACGACCCCACCAGCCTCGTCCTCGGCATCGACTGCGAACGCTGCCACGGCCCTGGTCGCGAACACGTCGCACTCTACAGCTCACCCAATCCACCTAAAGCAGCCGCGCCCAAGGCCATCGTCAACCCTGCCTCGCTCCCGCGCAACCGCCAGGTCGATGCCTGCGCCCTATGCCACGCAGGATTAGGAAACACCCTCCAGCCGGCGCTGTCTTTCCAGCCCGGAGACGCACTCGACAAATACCTCCAGCTCCCCGACACGGACGCCGACCTCGTCGTCGATGTTCACGGCAACCAGGTCGAACTGCTCAAGAAAAGCCGCTGCTTTCGGTCGAGCAACATGACCTGCATCACCTGCCACAACCTCCATCGGGTAGAGCGCGACGCCGCCTCGTTCTCGAAGTACTGCCTCAACTGCCACAAAGCCCAGCAATGCGGAAAGTTCGCTACCATGGGCACGCAGATCGCTAACAACTGCGTCGACTGTCACATGCCGCAAAGGATGTCGCAGGCGCTCTTCTCCGACTCCAACAACCAGACGATCCAACTCCCCGTCCGCGACCACGACATCGCCATCTACCCGAACTCTGGAAGCGCGGCGACGCACTAATCTGAATCACCGAAACGGCCGTCCCTTCACAATCCCCTGCCCCTCGCGGATCGTGACCAGCTGATTCGCCGCAACTCCCGAAAAGCTCTCGCTCTTGCCATCCGGCCAGCGCACCTCGACATCCGCCTTCCCATTCGCGCCCAGGCCAAAATGCAGCCGGGGATCGTTCGACGAAAGGTAACTCGCCTGGCTCATCACTTCCTGCGCCTGGAGCTTGCCTCCATAGCGCACCACGACCCGCGAACCAATCGCACTTCGGTTGCTGTGCGTCCCCTCCAAGCGCACTTTCAGCCAATGATTATGCGGGGGAGCGTCATTTCGTAACAGTGACGGTGGCTCATTCTGGTTCATGATCAACACATCGAGGTCGCCGTCATTATCGAAGTCGCCAAAGGCGCATCCGCGGCTCACATAACGCGCGGAGATGGCCGCGCCGGTCTCCTCACCGAGCTGAGTAAAGGTGCCGTTCCCGTTGTTGCGAAAGACGATCCGGGGACATCGTCGCGGATACTTCGCATACCTCGCCTCCAACTCGGGATAGACAGTACCGGCGACCAGCAAAATGTCGGGGTTGCCGTCGTTGTCCAGGTCGGTCAAACCCACTCCCCAACTGATGAAGCGTGTCTCCAGGCCGAGCCCGGCCGATAGAGTCACGTCTTGAAAGTTACCCTTACCGTCATTGCGGTAAAGTCCAGTCGCCTGGTTCTGAAAATGAGTCTTGGCAAAATCGATGTGACCGTCGAGGTTGTAGTCTCCGGGACCGATGCCCATACCCGAAAGCAACTGTCCATCCTGGCTCACCGCCACGCCGCGGATCAGCCCCTCCTCGCGAAAGGTGCCATCGTGGTTGTTCATGAAGAGAAAGCTCGGCGTCGTATCGCAGGCGAGGAAAATGTCAGGCCACCCATCCTCGTCTACGTCGCAGGCTACCGCCGTCATTCCGTAAGAGCCCCGCGCGGCGGCGATCCCCGACTCCATCGACACATCGGTGAACGTCCCGTCACCGTTGTTGCGATAGAGGAATTGCTGGCCCGCGGGCAGTCCCTTCGGCCCGCATTGGACGGCCACTCCCTCCGTATTGCAGTTTGGTGTTTGCAGCGAAGGCAGTGGCGCGGTCTTGATGTCAAACTCGACATAATTGGCCACAAACAAATCGAGCAGCCCGTCACGGTTGTAGTCGACAAAGGTACAGCCGGTGCTGAAACGCGTATTCGGATGTAACAAGCCTGCCTTCGCCGTCACATCAGTGAAGGTTCCATCGCCGTTGTTGCGGTAGAGCTTGTTCTGCCCGTAGTAAGTGACGAAGAGGTCTTCAAAACCATCGTTGTTAAAGTCCCCAACGCAGACTCCGGTACCCCAGCCCGCATCACCAAGTCCAGCCTTCGCGGTCACATCCTTGAAGGTGCCATCGCGATTGTTGTGATAGAGACGATTGCTCGCGCCCGCAGGAACACCCTCCAGCTTGCGCCCGCAGACGATGAAGATGTCCATCCAACCATCGTTGTCGTAATCGAAGAAGGCGCACCCCCCGCCCATCGACTCGATGATGTATTTCACATTGGTCGTACCGCCGTACGGCATCGTTTCAGTAAGGCCGGCCGCCTTCGCCACATCAGTGAATTTCGAGAAAGGCGCGACGGGTTCGGCACGCCCAGACTCAGCACCCAGGCCGCGTGGTAAAGCCCCCGAAGATACCAGGGCAGGCACCATCAGGGCGGGCGCGCTGCGCAACAGCTGGCGGCGAGTCCAGTCCCCGGATTTGTACTGACTCATAGCCGAAGTATGCCTGTCAGAGATCGGTGCAGTCCAACTCCGAATGCCGCAAATCCTAGTGATGCGCCATCGCATTCAGCTGCTGACTGAGCTGCAGGGCATCGCTGTTCTTCGGATCAAGCCGCAGCGCCGTCGCAACCGCCTCCTGTGCTTCGGCATAGTGCGCCTCGGCGCCCAGCGTAGCTGCAAGGTTGATCCACGCCACGGTAAACTCGGGAGCCGCCTTCACCGCCAGCCGGAAATGCCCCTCCGCCGCCGCGTTCGACGCCGCGCTGCCTTGGCGCGAGAGCAGATACCCCAACTGGTTTTGCGCCACCGCAAACGTCGGATCGACTTTCACCGCCTGTTCCAGAGCGCTGCGCTCGCCCGCCAGGTCGCCAGCCTTATCCAGCGCCATCGCCAGCTGGTAATTCAGAAGGGCATTGTCCGGCGTTGCCGCAACAGCCTCTCGATACAGTGAGACCGCCGCCTGCGTATCGCCTGCGGCCAGCTTCTGCGCCGCCAGCTGCGATTTGGTGGCGGCCTCCGAACGCGCCTCACTGGCGCGGTTCAGCTGCTGATACTGCTTCAACTGGTCCTGCGCCCCCGCGGCATCGCCAAGCGCCCGCAGCACCGACGCCAGCTGGAAGTGCGCCTCGGCCTGCGCGGGATCAAGCGCAATCGCCTTCTCCAGTTGTTCCTTCGCTCCGGCGGCGTCATTCAGGTGCGCAAGCGCCGCGCCCAGGTTGTAGCGGCAGTCATAGCTCTGCGGCTCGAGCGCGACCGCCTCGCGCAGGTGGTCGCGCGCGGCCCCATAATCCCCGGCTTGTCGCTCCAGCATTCCATTCTGCAACAGCACATCGAAATTGTGCGGCATCGCCGCCAGCAGCTTCTTCGCCAGCGGACGCGCCTCATCCGTATTGCTGTTCAGCACCAGCGCCTTAAGGTAGAAAACCTGCGCATCCAGATCGTCCGGATGCTGCTGCACAAAGTCATGCAGCACCTTCGCCGCATCCTGGTAGCGGTGCTGGTTCACATAAACAGTCGCCAGCGCATTGGTCAGCGGCAGCGAAGACGGATCAGTCGCCAACGCATCTTTGATGGTCGTCGCAGCGTCATCGAGCATCCCCGCCTGTCCATATGCACGGGCCAGATCGATGTCGAGGTCTTCATCACGTTGTGCGGGCTTGAGTAATGCGACCGCGCCCATCGGATTACCGCCATCCGTCAGCAGCGTCGCGAGTCCATCCAGCGCGTCAGTCGAGGCCGGGTCAATCTGCAACGCCGCCTGCCATTGCGCCTCGGCATCGTCCTTGCGTTCCAATGCCGTGAAGACCGTCGCCAACAGAATCCGAGGCTGGATCGCCTTCGCATTCGACTGGATTGATTGCTGCAGCGGCACGACCGCCGCCTCCGCCTGGTGTGAGGAAAAGAGGCTGAGCCCCAGAAAATAATTTAGCTTCGCCGAGGTCGGGTCGAGCTTCAGTGCCTCGCGAAACGCCTGGTTCGCACACTCAAACTGTTGCTGCTGCGCATACCACGTACCCAAGTCGGTAAAGGCGCCCACATCCGGATTGTCATGAATTCGCGCCTCGAGAGCCGGAGTCGCGGTACACGCCGCACCCGCCAGGGGCTCTGCGGCCAGAGACACGCCAAGGAACACTCCCAAACCCGCAATCGCAGCACCAAGCCGAATCGGAATGCTTCTGCGCAAGAGCTGAACCACTATATACATCTCTTTCGTAAGTGTTACATATTCGCGCCGAATTACCCCCGCAGTCCACACCTGCCTTGGCCCGATCGAAAAGAGATAGCGACCTAGAGCGCTGTCGCAGCATCTACCGAGAGTCTTGTTCAAAGACTCAGATCGAGGAACACGCCTAAGTGACTAACGAAGAAACTATGACAAGCACCGCGGTCAATACCTGGAAGCTCATCATTGGCCGCTTCAGTAAAGGCATAGCACCGCTCACCGACGAACAACTCCAGCAGCAGGTCGCCCCCGGCCGTAATCGCCTCCTCTATCTCGTCGGCCACCTGACCGCGGTCCACGATCGCATGTTTTCGCTGCTCGACATCGGAGAACGCCTGCATCCCGAGCTCGACGATGTCTACATCACCAACCCCGACAAAACCCATCCCGATCCGCTGCCCGGCGCCGATCTCAAGCAGGCTTGGACCAAGGTCAACGCGAAACTCACCGAAGCCTTCGAAAAACTCACCCCAGAGGAGTGGCTGCAAAAACACACCGCCGTCTCCGACGAAGACTTCGCCAAAGATCCAACCCGCAACCGCCTCGCCATCCTGCTCAGCCGAACCAGCCACGCCGCCTTCCACACCGGCCAGGCGGTGCTCGTCAGACCCTGACGAAAAGCCAAGTGGCCGGACTCGAATCCGGGTGCTTGTAAGCGATGGGTGCGGGAAGTAAACTTCACCGCAACCGACCGGAACATTCAGGTTGCCAGGAGAGTCTCATGCGAACTGCGCCAGTCCTGCTTGGAATTTGTGTTGTTTTGATCTGCGGCTGCACGCCCAAACCATCGACCCCGCCATCTCAAACCGCAAACGCAACTCCAGTAACTCCGCTGATCTTGGAGGAAAATGAAGGTGAGCAGAGAGTCGTACGCGGTTGGCCAGGGCACCCCAATCCTGGAGAGACCTTCACCATCAAGGTCGACCCACAAAATGGCGGCTCCTCGCATATGGTCCTCTTCACCGCCGACATCGCACCCGGAGGAGCCATCCATGCACACCGACACCCCCACGCCGACGAGATCCTCTATATCGAGAGCGGAACGGCTCGCGTGCACTTGGGAGACTCGGTCAGAGACGTGCACGCCGGCGCGACCGTCTTCATCCCAGCCGGCACTTGGATCTCCGCCGAGAACACTGGCAATGAACCAATCAGTATGTTGGCAATCTTCTCCGCGCCGGGCTTCGAAGACTTCATGCGCGCCGGCTCCGTTCGCGAGGGAGAGAAAAACGTCCCGCTGACCGAAGCCGAGAACGATCAAATCGAGAAGACGCACCTAGGCGATGTAGTTTACAAAGAACCATAGAGCGAAAGAAGAGTAAGCGTGATGCGGAGCCACAGGCTCCGCAGGCTTTTCCTACGAGAAGCCCGCGGAACAAATCTCGAACGCCCGGCCCTACTCACCGGGCCCCAATCTGGACCGGATCGGGCGCACGCTTTAGACGTTAGATCTGCGCCGTACCGCCGTCGACGTATAACTCCACACCATTCACAAAGCTCGAATCGCTCGACGCCAGGAACAACGCCACCGTCGCAATCTCCTCCGGACGGCCAATCTCACCGCGAGGAATCAGCGTCTTGAAATACTCCTTCGCCTCCGGCCCAAGCGGATCAAGGATCGGAGTGTCAATCGTTCCCGGACTCAGAATATTGACCCTGATCTTCCTGTCCTTCAGGTCGACCAGCCACGTTCGCGCAAACGACCGCACCGCTGCTTTGCTCGCGCTGTAAACGCTGAACGCTGGAAAGCCCTTAATGCTGGCAATTGATCCGTTCAAGAAGATCGAGCCACCATCGCTGAAGAGCGGCAACGCCTTCTGCACCGTGAACAGCGTACCGCGCACATTCAAATCGAAGGTCGCGTCAAACTGCTCCTCGGTGATTTCGCCGATCTTCACCATGTCGCCTCGCCCGGCGCTCGCGAAAAGCACATCGATTCTTCCCTTTTCCTTCTTCACCGTCTCATATAACCGGTCCAGGTCGGCAAGGTTCGCGGCATCGCCCTGAACTCCAGTGACGTTCCGGCCAATCGCCTTCACCGCCTCATCCAGCTTGTCCTGCCGCCGCCCGGTGATGAACACATACGCGCCCTCTTCGACAAACAACTTCGCCGTCGCCAACGCCATCCCCGACGTTGCCGCCGTGATTACTGCGACTTTCCCTTCCAGCTTTCCCATTGGAACTCACCCCTTCGCATCGATTTGCGGCCGCACAGGCCTAAACCTGCCACCGCTCATTTAGATGGATATCAAAGTATTTGGGATTCACAGAAGTGGATATCGCAGCCGGTATCAGAACTGCGTTGAAAGCCACCGTGCTCGTTAGGCCATATCCAGTCCGTTAAACAGAAGTACGGTTACTATAATGCAGAGCTTGCGTTCTGTAGGCGTTTTCCCCAGGAAAACGCCTACAGAACCAATCTTCGGCACATGACACCAACTGTACTTCTGCTCTAAGAACAGTAGTCAAACGAGATCATATGCGACGATAGTTCAAATAGACGTCTCCGAATACCCATCCATTTTACGAGGTCCATTTGCTACCTGCCCGCCCTTCGCGCCGATGCTATCAGTGTACCCTTTGCTCTCCTCCTGCTGGCGATGGCGCTGCATTTCTTGCCAAGTGCGCAAGCGCAGGCCTCCGCAGCAACCGGATCGGCCCCCGAATCGACCTACGACCCACGATTGACCTTCGCCCCCCTCACACTTCCCGATCCCGTGAATGCCTATCGTTCCAGCAATGGAGCGCCCGGGCCGAGCTACTGGCAGAACGAAGCCGACTACGAACTCCACGCCGCACTCGACACCGCGGCGAAGCAGCTCCACACCGACGAGACCATCACCTACACCAACAACAGCCCCGATACCTTGACCAGCCTGTGGGTAATGCTCGAGCAGAACATCTACCAGAAAGATTCCCGCAGCCACTACGCCTTCAACTTCAGCAGGCGGCGCCGACCAAACGCCGTCCCCGCCGCGCCCACCCCTTCGCCAACATTCACCGAAGGCGACGTTCTCGACTCCGTTGAAATCATCTCCGGCAAGAACACGACCAAGGCCGACTACATCGTCAGCGACACCCGCATGCAGATCCGGCTCATCGAGCCGTTGAAAGGCCACGGCGGCCAACTGAAGATCCACATCAAATACCACTACCAGATTCCCGGCGAATGGGGCGGCCGCACCTCGTGGGGAATGACGAAGGATGGAGAGATCTACGACATGGCGCAGTGGTATCCGCGTATGTGCGTCTACGACGATCTCCGCGGATGGGACACTCTGCCCTACGTCGGCAGCGAGTTCTACCTCGAGTACGGCCACTTCGATTACTTCGTCACCGTGCCCTCGAAGATGATCGTCGCCGGCTCCGGCGAGCTAGTGAACCCCCAAGACGTGCTTACCAAAACCCAGATCGCGCGCCTCGCTCAGGCCGGCAATAGCGACACGACCGTCTACATCCGCACCGCCGCTGAGGTGAACGACCCCGCAGGCCGCCCCAAACAAGATGGCACCCTAACCTGGCACTTCCACATGGACAACACCCGCGACGTCGTCTGGAGCGCCTCGCCCGCATTCATTTGGGACGCCGCGCGCATCAACCTCCCCGACGGCAAGAAGTCCCTCGCCATGAGCGTCTACCCGCCCGAAAGCGCTGGCCCCGATGCCTGGGACAAGTCCACCGAATACACCAAGGACACCATCGAGCGCTTCTCGAAACACTGGTATCCCTACCCCTGGCCGGCGGCCGTCAGCATCGCCGGATTCTCCAGCGGTATGGAGTATCCCGGAGTCGTCTTCGACGGCGTCGCCGACAAAGGCCCATTCTTCTTCTGGCTCACTGCGCATGAGTTCGGCCATACCTGGTTCCCCATGATCGTCGGCTCCAACGAACGCCGCAACGCCTTCATGGACGAGGGCTTCAACACCTTCATCGATATCGAAGAGTCCGCCGAATACGCCGGAGGCAAGTACGGCCCCAAGCGCGACTCCGAATATTCCGAAGGAGGCGAACCGCCAGATACCATCCTCAAGGTCCTCGACAACCCTGCCGCTCCAACTATCCTCGCGCCAGCCGATTCCTATCCGATGCAGCTCGGCCACCCCGTCAGCTACTTCAAAGGAGCCTACGGCATGGTTCTGCTCCGCGAGCAGATCCTCGGCCCCGACCGCTTCGACTGGGCCTTCCGCAAATACATCCGCGACTGGGCCTTCAAACACCCATCCCCTTCCGACTTCTTCCGCGAAATGGAAAGCGAAGGCGGCGAAGATCTGGGCTTTTTCTGGCGTGGGTGGTATCTGAAAAACTGGAAGTACGACGTCTCCGTCGACAAGATCGATGGCGAACAAGTGACCATCACCAATCGCGGTCAGTTGGTGCTGCCCACGACGGTAGAAGCCGACTTCACCGACGGAACCAAGGCCCGCATCAAGCTACCAATAGAAACCTGGCTCTCCAAAAAGAGTTACACATGGACGCTCGAAAACAGAACCCCAATCGCCACAGTAACCGCCGACCCCGACCACGTTTTGCCGGACGACGACAGGAGCAATAACACGAAGAAACAATAGCTACAGGGGCCACAAGTCGCGTTTTCCCAGATCTCAAGCGCTGGTGATGTTGCGCGGGCGCACCGTGAACCGCTGGCGGATCTGTGGGCCATCGGCTGATGCGGTCTTTTCAGCAAGCGAACTGGCTACTTCAGGGTCCTTTAATGATTTAGGCGGCATTTGGCGGCAGATTCAATCGTTTCTCGACTTCAAGAATCCGCGATTCTAGCGTGGTCATCCGGCGTTTAATGGCAGCCTCGCTGTCGTCGCTCTCTTTGAAGCGGTCCTGGATAGTCTGAGTAAAGCCGTAAAAGGCTTTGAGCGTCTCGGTCTGAATGTCACGGATCGACTCAATCAGCTCGTCTTTGAGATCAGCGAGGTCGCCTTTTGTCGCCGGGCTATTGCGATCGTCAGCCATTCGGTTTCCTTTACCTCATCGTACAACCGCCAGCCTTCGAGTTCACCAATTTCCTAGGAGTCGGCCAGCCGCTTGATGAAAAATTGTCCCAAAATGAGAAAAGCCCACTCCGTAGAGTGGGCTTTTCTAAATTATTCCGGCGATCACCTAATCTCCCACACACCTGCGCGTGCAGTACCATCGGCCCAGCGAGGCTTAACTTCCGTGTTCGGGATGGGAACGGGTGGGGACCCTCGCAGTATGGTCACCGGAAACTTGAGACGGCGCTTGGCGGGAAGTTCCCCGCAGCCGACTTCCCATTCTGGTTTCTGCTCTTCGGGTGGTTTCTCCCGGGCGAAGACCGAACGATGAAGTGGCAAACTGGCGCCATTCAACCTTTGATTTTTCACAACGAAACCGATTGGGTTGGATCGTGACCGCTTACTCTCACGATCCTAAAGTCAATTACTTGGCTGTCAGTTGAATATCTCTAAGCGGCGGTGATTTGCTGCGCAGAGTTAATTCTATGGACAAGCCGAACGGGCGATTAGTACTGGTAAGCTACACGTATTACTACGCTTCAACCTCCAGCCTATCAACCAGGTGGTCTTCCTGGACCCTTCTTGACCCTTTTGGGTTGGGAGATCTCATCTTGGGGCGTGCTTCCCGCTTATATGCATTCAGCGGTTATCACAACCGAACTTCGCTACCCAGCCGTGCCTTTGGCAAGACAACTGGAACACAAGAGGTTCGTCCATCCCGGTCCTCTCGTACTAAGGACAGCCCCCCTCAAATCTCCTACGCCCACAGCAGATAGGGACCGAACTGTCTCGCGACGTTCTGAACCCAGCTCACGTACCGCTTTAATAGGCGAACAGCCTAACCCTTGGAACCTTCTACAGCTCCAGGATGCGATGAGCCGACATCGAGGTGCCAAACCATTGCGTCGATATGAACTCTTGGCAATGATCAGCCTGTTATCCCCGGCGTACCTTTTATCCGTTGAGCGATGGCCCTTCCATACAGAACCACCGGATCACTAAGGCCTGCTTTCGCATCTGCTCGACTTGTAGGTCTCACAGTTAACCACACTTATGCCTTTGCACTCGACGGCTGATTTCCAAACAGCCTGAGTGTAGCTTCGCGCGCCTCCGTTACAATTTAGGAGGCGACCGCCCCAGTCAAACTACCCGCCTTACTATGTCCCTCTCCCGGATCACGGGAGGAGGTTAGATTCACAACACTCACAGGGTGGTATCTCACCGGTGGCTCCACCAAGCCCAAGAGCCTGGTATCAAAGCCTCCCACCTATCCTGCGCAGTAAGAGTCATAAATCATAGTAAAGGTGTAGTAAAGGTGCACGGGGTCTTTCCGTCTAGCTGCGGGTAACCGGCATCTTCACCGGTACTACAAGTTCGCCGAGCAACTCGTTAAGACAGTCGTACGATCGTTACACCATTCGTGCAGGTCGGAACTTACCCGACAAGGAATTTCGCTACCTTAGGACCGTTATAGTTACGGCCGCCGTTCACTGGGGCTTCAATTCAAAGCTTCGCCTTGCGGCTAACCTCTCCTTTTAACCTTCCAGCACCGGGCAGGTGTCAGCCCCTATACGTCGTTTTCGACTTAGCAGAGACCTGTGTTTTTGTTAAACAGTCGCCGTACGCGTTTCACTGCGGCCCACTTGCGTGGGCGCTCCTTCTCCCGAAGTTACGGAGCTAATTTGCCGAGTTCCTTAACAAGCTTTCACTCGAGCGCCTTTGGATATTCTCCTCGTCTACCTGTGTCGGTTTGTGGTACGGTTCCCATCTCTTCTCCTTAGAGGTTTTTCTCGGCAGCGTGGAATCAGCAGCTTTCAGCCATACGGCTTACTGCTTTGCCCCTCAGTGTTATGCACCAGCGGATTTGCCTACTGGCACCACCTTACGAGCATCGAACCCCATAGCCATAGGAGGTCCTGCTTATCCTTCTGCGTCACCCCATCGTCAAACGAAAATATGGGAGGTCCGGAATATTAACCGGATGTCCATCGGCTACGCCTTTCGGCCTCACCTTAGGGACCGCCTAACCCTGAGCGGATTAACCTTCCTCAGGAAACCTTAGACTTTCGGCGTGAAGGGTTCTCACCTTCATTATCGCTACTTATGCCGGCAGGGTCTCTTCTCAACGCTCCACCAGTCCTCTCGGTCTGGCTTCATCGCGGTTGAGAATGCTCTCCTACCACGCACACTCAAAGAGTGTGCATCCGCTGCTTCGGTATACAGTTTTAGCCCCGTTATATTGTCGGCACCGGACCGCTTGACCAGTGAGCTATTACGCTTTCTTTAAAGGATGGCTGCTTCTAAGCCAACCTCCTGGCTGTCTGGGCGTTCCGACTTCCTTTCCCACTTAACTGTAATTTCGGGACCTTAGCAGGCGGTCTGGGCTGTTTCCCTCTCGACTGTGAAGCTTAGCCCCCACAGTCTGACTGCCGTACTGGTTGTCACTGGCATTCGCAGTTTGGTTGGATTCAGTAAGCCGGAAAGCCCCCTAGTCCATCCATTTCTCTACCACCAGTGCAAATCATACGACGCTAGCCCTAAAGCTATTTCGGAGAGAACGAGCTATCACGGAATTTGATTAGCCTTTCACCCCTACCCTCAGCTCATCCGAGCTTTTTTCAACAAACACCGGTTCGGTCCTCCAGTGGATGTTACTCCACCTTCAACCTGGCCAAGGGTAGATCATCCCGCTTCGCGTCTATTCCTGCCAACTCATCGCCCTATTAAGACTCGCTTTCGCTTCGGCTCGCTTACGCTTAACCTTGCTGACAAGAATAACTAGCCGGCTCATTATGCAATAGGCACGCGGTCAGACATTCCCTTGCGGGCATAGTCCTCCCACTGCTTGTAGGCACACGGTTTCAGGTACTTTGTACTCCCCTAACAGGGGTGCTTTTCACCTTTCCCTCACGGTACTGGTTCACTATCGGTCAGAAACGAGTATTTAGCCTTACGGGATGGTCCCCGTGGATTCAAGCAGGGTTTCACGTGCCCCGCCTTACTCAGGTATCCGCTTCGAGTCTGGATAGTTTTCGTCTACGCGCCTGTCACGCTCTATGGATCCCCTTTCCAGAGGATTCGACTAACTACCAGATTGGTAACTCTACTGTTGCGGACCCTACAACCCCGGACACACCGAAATGTGACCGGTTTGGGCTATTCCGAGTTCGCTCGCCACTACTATCGGAATCGAGGTTTCTTTCTTTTCCTTCAGGTACTGAGATGGTTCACTTCCCTGAGTTCGCTCGTACCCGCCTATGTATTCAGCGGGCCGTACGGCGGTTTTGCCGCCGTGGGTTTCCCCATTCGGAAATCTTCGGATATAACGCCTGTGTGCGGCTCCCCGAAGCTTATCGCAGCTTGCCACGTCCTTCTTCGCCTGTTTCTGCCAAGGCATCCACCGTGCGCCCTTAGTAGCTTGACCATAGAATTAACTCCAGCGCAGGAACTCATCCCAACCCTAAACTTTATAAGGAGTAGAACGCGGTTCTTGTCGTTCGAGCTCTATGCCATTAAATCGCCGCCATGTGTCGATCACACATCGCCCGAAGGCTCGCATGTCGCACATATCCTAAAGACACTCAACTAAACAACCTCCTGTACTCCGGAATACGAATCCAGGTACAAGGTGTTGCTCAGCCTTGTAATTTATTTACCCAATCGATTTCGTTGTCAAACATCCAAGTCGCCGGCTTTCACCGGCGCCCACCCTGAGGTGGATGAACCAGTCAACAGCAATCTCACGATCACCATCAACCTGCTCAAAGATCGGCATCCAGCAGAACCGGATGACCAGCTTCGAGCAGACTCTATTTCAAAGATCGGAATTTGGTGGAGCTGAGGAGGATCGAACTCCTGACCCCCTGCTTGCAAAGCAGGTGCTCTCCCAGCTGAGCTACAGCCCCATAGTTAAGGAGTGGTGGGCCTGGGTAGATTCGAACTACCGACCTCACCCTTATCAGGGGTGCGCTCTAACCAACTGAGCTACAGGCCCGTCATCGTTGCCGAACCCTCCAGTATACCAACCTGGAATCAGCCCGACCGCCTGGCGTCCGTAAATTCCATCTTCCGACCATCGCCCAACCCAACGTAACAGGCGGGGCGGAGGCCGATAGAGTTTCGAGGACCAGGTTGAACATGCAGAGCAGCTACGCCGCTCTTGACCGTCGTGGATATTGCAAAGAAGCAGAGATGGCTTGATTCAGGCTCTCTCGAGTCAGCCTTGCGGCTGATCCCGAAAGGTAGTGGACGCCTTGAATGCTCTGACCCGAAGGTCAGTCCGCAATCGCGGAAGGCATTCAAGCGCCACATGTTCTCTCTTAGAAAGGAGGTGATCCAGCCGCAGGTTCTCCTACGGCTACCTTGTTACGACTTCACCCCAATCATGAATCACACCTTGGACGGCTGCCCCCTTGCGGTTGGCTCACCGGCTTCTAGTGCAACCCACTTTCGTGATGTGACGGGCGGTGTGTACAAGGCCCGGGAACGTATTCACCGCGGCGTTCTGATCCGCGATTACTAGCGATTCCAGCTTCATGAAGTCGAGTTGCAGACTTCAATCCGAACTGAGCCCGGCTTTTTCCGATTAGCTCCCCCTCACGGGTTTGCGACGGTTTGTACCGGGCATTGTAGCACGTGTGTAGCCCTGGACATAAAGGCCATGAGGACTTGACGTCATCCCCGCCTTCCTCCCCGTTATCCGAGGCGGTCTCACCAGAGTGCCCAACTGAATGATGGCAACTGGTAACAAGGGTTGCGCTCGTTGCGGGACTTAACCCAACATCTCACGACACGAGCTGACGACAGCCATGCAGCACCTATATAGCAGCCCATTGCTGGGAAGGGATATTTCTACCCCGGTCCACTACATTTCGAGCCCAGGTAAGGTTCTTCGCGTTGCGTCGAATTAAACCACATGCTCCACCGCTTGTGCGGGCCCCCGTCAATTCCTTTGAGTTTCAGCCTTGCGACCGTACTCCCCAGGCGGATCGCTTAACGCGTTAGCTTCGGCACGGCGGGATTGGGTACCCGTCACACCAAGCGATCATCGTTTAGGGCTAGGACTACCAGGGTATCTAATCCTGTTTGCTCCCCTAGCTTTCGTGCATCAGCGTCAGTTATGGTCCAGTGAGCCGCTTTCGCCACAGGTGTTCCTTCCGATATCTACGCATTTCACCGCTACACCGGAAATTCCACTCACCTCTCCCACACTCAAGCCCGGCAGTTTCTCGTGCAGACTTCGAGTTGAGCCCGAAGATTTCACACAAGACTTACCAAACCGCCTACGCACCCTTTACGCCCAATAATTCCGAACAACGCTTGCCCCCCTCGTATTACCGCGGCTGCTGGCACGAAGTTAGCCGGGGCTTCTTCTATTGGTACCGTCATTATCTTCCCAATCGAAAGGAGTTTACGTCCCAAGAGACTTCATCCTCCACGCGGCGTTGCTGCGTCAGGGTTTCCCCCATTGCGCAAAATTCCCCACTGCTGCCTCCCGTAGGAGTCTGGACCGTGTTTCAGTTCCAGTGTGTCCGTGCGCCCTCTCAGGCCGGATACAGATCACTGCCTTGGTGGGCCATTACCCCGCCAACTAGCTAATCTGCCGCGACCCCCTCCTAAAGCGAATTGCTCCTTTGACCCGTAGGTGTTATGCGGTATTAGCTAAGGTTTCCCTCAGTTATCCCCCACTCCAGGGTAGGTTAGTCACGTGTTACTCACCCGTGCGCCACTTTACTCATGGATTGCTCCACTTTCTCGTTCGACTTGCATGTGTTAGGCACGCCGCCAGCGTTGATTCTGAGCCAGGATCAAACTCTCGTTTGAAACTGTTTTGCTGGAATTCTCCAGGACGGAGGTCCGGGAATCCCAGCGCATCGCGACCTCGAAAGTCCGCGATGCTCAATACTAGTGAGAATGATCAAACCAGACTTCTTTGGTCATCTCACGACTGGCATGTTCAACCTGATTGTCAAAGATCCACGCCGGACACCACCAAGGTGGGCCGCTTTGGATCAAGGCTTAACACTCGCTAGAAGGAGTGCGTCCTCGAACTTGTTGCGCTGTGTTACGGCGAGTGTGCATCGTAATCCTGCATCGCTCAAGCCGCGTTAGGCGAACTTTCTGAGAGTATCGAAGATTCACCCCAGTGTCAACATAAATTGTTGATCTCCTGTGGATTCTTCCATCTTGTCCCCCTGAGCGCACCTTGTCATCCTGAGCGGAGCGAAGGATCTGCAGTTTCACGGATTCCCGCTTTACGCATCATCGTCGAATCGACGCAAGTGAAGGGCTACGGCTTCAGCCGTGCCATCCGACCCCCCTTCAGACAAAGGGCTTCAGCCCCCGAGGGAAACCTCAGAAATCGCCACACAGCACTAAATCTCAAACATCATTCAACCGGCAAAGCCGGTCGCCGGGCCAAAGCCCTTCACGCGGATTCTCTCCGCCTAATCTTTCCTATGGATTGTTCGCGCTGGAAGGCCTTGCCTTCTGGGAGACGCCGTCTCCGTCGAACACCACCGCTTCGCCTTACGTCTTAACCACTGCGGGCTCTATCACTTAAAGGTACCGCCCACCGGCGAAACGCTCAAATTTTCAGTCGCAGCCGACATCACCGCAACTTCTTCACAATACCACCGTTCGAAGCATTCCGCAAACCGAACGCCCTATCAACAATCCGCCGTAAGCCAACATCATTACGGCCTCGTTAAGAGTAGCAATGCCAACTCTCAAACACAATGTTGAAAACCCGTCAGAGTTGTTGAAAACAACCACTTTCGGTCAAATTCTCAAACGAGAGGAACCAAACGCCAAAGGCGGATGTCGCCAAAAGCTGGCTTCCTAAGGAGAACCCGCTTGGAAGATCGTTGAGTCAACGGTTAGCTTTGTGCACAAGAACAAGGAGAACGGCCTGCTCCTACCCGCTTCACCGGTGCGCGTAGTCCGTGAAAACGTAATCTTTGGTCTTCACTGCCGTGTGGCACGCGAACCCGCACTTGGCGTCGTTCCCTTGCGGTGGCTTGTCTTTCAAGGTGCCGGGCGTGAACGTGTCCGACGCCGCGTCATAGTCGAACGTGCCGTAACCCCATCCGCCACTGTCGGCGAACCTCTTGCTGTCCTTCACCATGAGATCAACGTCATGCTGGGGACCTGGCACCGTCGGCGCGCCAGGTTCACCGGGATCCACCTTCGCGTTCCAATGCACCTTCACCATCTTGGCGCCATCGGGAAAGAGCTTGCCGTTACCGGGAATGCCCGCCTTATAGGCGTTGATCATCGCAGGATTCCCGAGGATGGCAGCGATATGATTTCCGTTATGGCTGATGGCGATCACCGGCCAGCTTTCGTATCCCCTGAACTCAGAGAACGCGAGACCACCCGGTATCTTGAGGGCATACTTGTCCTGCGTGGAAATGGCGGCTTGTGCCTGTGACGGGACTGCTGTGGAGGCGGAGGCAGCGTCGAGGTTGGGAAGTTTGTGGATGAAACGTGTAAGTTTCCAGGTGTCGTTATCGGAGATGCTTGATTTCCACGAAGGCATGCCGGTGAGGCGAACTCCGTTCTGAATGATCCAGAACAGTTCTGCGTCGCTCCAGTGCTGCACGTGGGCTGAGGTCAGGTCCATGGCAGGGGGATTCATGTTGCGCCCGATGTCGGTGTCTCCGCGCGCATCCGCACCGTGGCATTGTGCGCAAGAGCCAAGAAACACTTCCTGGCCCTGGCTCACGACTTCATCCGTCTCCGGCAGCGGGTTCTTCATCTTCCCCGCCTCCAATGGAATGGTAACGTCTTTAGCCGCATTGGCCAGGCTGGTTTCCCCTTGGGAAGGATGTTTGTCAGCCGTGCAACCTGCAAGCAAAGCGCCCAGCATTGCACTGATCACGCCAAGCATCAGATGGTGTATTAGCGCCACGCTGCGATCTCCTCCGCGCCACCTGTCAATCACCGGCAGACCCACAGATCCCCTCACAAGTTCAGGCATGGCGTGTTCTCCTTCACAAAGAAAGCTTTGTAAGCCCGATCTGGCGCGCTTCTCGAACGATTGCGATTAAACCAGAGGCGAAGGGAGTAAAACAATTAGACGAAGGTATCGACGATACCTTCGTATCAAGTGGAGGCCGTTCACTCATCGCTAGACTAGTTGCGGGACGCGCGAGATACTGCCGAGAGTGATCATGACCGAATCCTCTGATTTTCGGAATGCGAGAATGCCGCTCCACAACGGAGTCGGCCAGATGCCCGTGGTCGGCTTTGGCACCTTGATTCCCGATCCAGCTGTGACAAAGAGTGTTACCGGAGACGCGCTGGAAGCTGGATTTCGCCACTTCGATTGTGCCGAACGATACAAGAACGAGCGTGAAGTCGGCGAGGCCTTGCAGGCGGGGCTCGCCGCTCTAGGCATCGCCCGTGAAGACATCTTCGTCACCACGAAGTTATGGAACACCAATCACCGTCCCGAGCGCGTTGAACCCGCCTTCGATGCGAGCCTGGAGAAACTCAAGCTCAACTATCTGGACCTCTATCTCATTCACACACCCTTCGCGTTTCAACCCGGAGACAATCAGGATCCGCGCGACGAAAACGGCAATATCATTTACGACCACGGCGTGACCTTGCTCGATACGTGGAGAGCGCTCGAAAGTCTCGTAGACCACGGCAAGTGTCGCGCCATCGGAATATCTGACATTACCCTGGACGGATTGGCGCCCCTCTATGAATCAGCCAGAATCAAGCCGGCCGTAATCCAGGTCGAGGCACATCCGTATCTTCCCGAACTGGAGCTTCTGGAATACTGCAGGCAGAAGGACATTGGGTTCTTGGCCGGCGCGCCTTTGGCACACGGAATGAAGCCGGGACCGCTTGAGGATCCGGTTATTCTGGCAATTGCCGCGCGAGTTGGAAAGACGCCGGCGCAGGTGCTGTTGGCATGGGCTGCCCAGCGTGGCACGGCTTTGCTGGTCAAGACTGCGGCTGCGGCCCGAGTGAAGGAGAACTTCAACATCTCCCCTCTGCCCCAAGACGCGTTTCAAGAAATCAATAGCATTCAGACCAGAAAGCGGTTCAATGCAGTAACGAAGACCGGCATGCCGGGCTTCATTCCACAAGGCAGATGATCATATAACCACACCCGGAGGCAGTCCATGCCCGAGAAACAAACGTCTGACGAACAAATACGTGAAGCCCTGAACGTGCACTGGCAAGCGTCGGCAGACGGCGATGCAGAGACGGAACACGATATCTACGCTGACGATGCCATCTGTGATTATCCCCAGTCAGGCGAACGAATCCTCGGGCGAAGGAATTTACAAGCCCTGCGGAGCCATCATCCCGGCAAGCCGTCAGGTTTTACCGTCAAACGAATCCTCGGAAAAGGTGATCTCTGGATCACGGAATACACCATCACCTACCAGGGGCGCCCAGCATTCACCGTGAGCATTATGGAATTCCGCAACGGTAAGGTCGTGCATGAGACACAGTATTTCGCCGATCCCTTCGACGCTCCGGCCTGGCGGAGCCAATGGGTTCAGCGGCCCGCGTCGTCGTGACTTACTAAAGCAACGATGATCAGGACCGCACAAGCAGGAACAAGCGCAAACCTCCCAAGACGGGAGGCCGCCAACCCCGAGAACACCGCTCCGGCAAGAAACCCCGCCCAGATGTTGGCTTCGAGCATCGCCCGACGCAGATGTGTATCCCCCGCGCCCTCGGCATCCGCGGGACGCTCGCGCCGCGCCGCCAGCGCGAGATGACCGCCAATCTTGTTCAGAGTGCCGGTTACAAAGGTCAAACTCAGCGACTCGCTCCCAATTCGCGAGACCGCGGGATTCAAAAATCCCATCGCCGAGCTAAGCATGACAAGTCCCAGGTTCGCGTTGAGAGAACTATGGAAATTCAAAGCGATGAAGACCGTCAGCAACCCCGCAGAAACCGGGAACAGCAATCGCCTGGCATATTGATATTCAGAGTGCGAGAGCCAGCTTCCGGCAAAGCTGCCCGCCAGGAAACCAGCGATAGCAACACCGGGAGGCAGAGCGGCCATAAGCTTACCTTGCCCCGCTTCCAAACCGGCAAACGTAGTGTTGCCACTCATAAACGACACATAGTTGTTCAGAACGCGGAGGCCATAACCGTCAACATACCCAGCCACCAACGCTAGGCATATCGCCGTTCCTTTTCGATTACTCCGGCTGGAAGTCGCCCGCTCCATACAGCAAAAGTACACTGTCGCTGGCCTGCCTGAGCGGCCCGGCGGCGGCGAAAGTCAAACCTGGAATACCCGTCCCGGCTCCAACCACTCAGACTCACCAACCCCATCAAATCGCAAAGGCAATCCTTGCGCCACCCCCACCGCAATCCTGGATCGGTCCTGCGCATGAATATGCAAATGCGGCCCGCTCGTATTCCCGCTATTCCCGCAAAACCCCACCACATCCCCCACCCGAACCGTCGCCCCAACCCCAACCCGCACCGAACCCCGCTGCAAATGACAAAGCAACACATAGACCGCCGCACCCTCAGCGCCCGCAGCCTCACCCCTATTTACCTCACCCCTCTTCATCTCAATGGATACATAATTCCCCGCCTCAGACCTCACGTTCGCCTTGCGAAAAAAACGCTGCGGACGAATATCCGGATGCTCATCCTCGACATAAGCCACTACCCCGTCGACGGGAGACAGTATCTCGCTGCCCAGAGACTCCCTATCCGCCCGAACAAAATCCACCGCGAACCACTGATCGCGCGCCGCAAGATGGTGATTCTTCGCCGCATCTGGCCCGCATCCCGATGCCTTCCACCTCCCCCTGAATGGCGCCGCTACCGTAATTCCGCCACCCTCCCGCCATCGCTTCAGCCAAGCCGCTTTCAACCTCGCCGATAGGCGCCACGAGCGCGCCCCAAACCACATCGAACCCGCGATCAGCGCCAGCCCGGCAACCGCCTCCGCCTCCCGATGCCCAAGAATGTCCAGGATGATCATGAAAACCAGCAGCAGAAATCCGTCCCGCGCCCAGCGCAGCCGCAGCACCCGAAGACCCAGCGGCAGCACCATCGAGAAGAAATACGCCGCGATCGAAAGGTTGATGACCCACGATGTCCAGGCAGGCATGTCGCCAGACTAGAACATTTATTAGCGCATCAATTGCCGGGCGCACCGAAAAGGAAACTCTGCGCGCTCAGAAAAAGGCGCGAAATAGCGCAGTATTGCTCGCTTTGGTTCGTTGGTGACTAAAGGTCTTGCCGAAGTCAGGGCAGCGGGATGAGGATGGGCCAATGAATATGATCACCTTTTCCCCGAGAATCGCACCCCAGACCATAAAGTCCATTAAGAGTTATTGGAAAGGGCTGCTTACAACAAAGATCACCTTTCCAGCAAAAACCTCCCCAAGAACCTCTCCCAAGACCGAAAAGTCCACTACGGACTACGGGAAAGTTGGGCTGTATTTAGCGAACTTTGCGTTTGCGTTGTTCTTGATCCGATATGGAAGACTCTTCTCGGATACGTTCACTGTTCCGTCCTCGATCTTCGTCATCGGCGTGTTCTTGTACGGGGCCTTCACCCGACTAAGGCGTCTTAGCGACGGGACCCGTCTTCAGGCCTATATCAAAGACCACGAAGCCTGGGCGCTGATCTTGCTCACCATTTTTATGGTTGCAGGCACGGCGTTCTACGTGGCCTATCAATCCCGTCTGGACTCCAGAACCGTCGAGAACCCCAAATCGGCCCATTCTTGAATGTCAGCTTAGGAGGGAAGGAATTCCGTCCGCCCGTCAAATCGCCGCCCATAAAGCAGCGAATTTTAGACGGCAATCACCTTTGCAGCCAGTTGCGCCCCGAGCGACACCACATTCGTGATGTCGGTGATCGTCTTGGTGATGTCATCCATCTGCTCGACGGCGGCCACGAGCTGTTGGTTAGCCGCCTCAATCTGGTTGGTCAGGCTCAGGACCTGCGGATCGTCATCGTGAAAGGCCTTGTTCACGCAAGCCCAATAATTCTGCCGGGCCTGCACATATTGCGCGCTAAGCGTGTCGCGCTGCCCCTGCCCCAGACAGCCTTGGCTGAGCATGTCGATTTGCGACTGCAACGTGAAGTAGGTGGTCTCGAGTTCCTGCAAGGGGCTCTGCATCTGCCTCTCCCTTTTCTAATTGCTCGGTGTGCCCGTTGCCGTCGACGCTGCTGTTGGGGCAGCCGCCGGCCTTATCTGCGGCACGAGCGAAATCCAGTTTTGCACCTCGGTCAGCGTGATTGGGGCCGCGCGCATCGCCATCGGCTTATCGGTCGCCACCAGGTGAATGCGGCTCGCCATCTCGCGCAGCGACTTCTCCATGGCCGTAGTGGCCGTTTGCTGCGCGGTCGCCAGGGCAGCCGATTTCTGGTCAACCTGCGCTGCGAGAATGGTTTGTACTTTGCCCTTCAGCACCGGGTCTGTGAGTTGCGGGGTCAGTCCATAGGGGCTGAAAACCGCGTTCAGGAATGCGGAAGGATCGACCTGTCCCTGCCGGATCAACTCCTGAGCAATCGATTTCGTGATATTCGCGTAACCTAACCCAATCGTGTTGTACAAAGGCTCTTCGCTCTGGAACCACGTGTCCAGCGCGGTGGTGAACTTATCGATCGCCGCGGCAGCCTGCCGTTCCTTGTGTTCCTGCACTGCCTTCACGATCAATTCCACCCCCTCCTTCATCAGGTTCACATTGCTGGCGCTCATCGACACGCCCGGAGCGTTCAGCCCAGCCACCGCCGATTCCAGATTTCCCGCCGCTGTGGATGCGTCCGTTCCGGCCGTTGACCCGCTCAGCTTCGCGAACTCGTCGGCCAGCGCCGTCAGCGCCGCGGCCAGCTTTTCGCGCTTCCGAATTTCGGCTGCTGTGTCGGTTACATAGCCCTTGGTTTGCGCGTCGTAGGGGGCGAATGGGTTGACCACGGCTTCGATCTGATAAAGCTCATCGGTCTCAGAAAGAATCGTATCGAGAGCGGAGTAATAGCTCGTCAACGAGCTGGCCGTCGCGGTCAGTTGCGTAGCCGCCGCCACGGCGTCCTCCGAACTTTTGCAACTGCTGGTAAATATCACACCGAAAAGCATCGAGACCGCTGCGATCCGCTGGTTACGGCAACTGCGCAGGGTTGCGCAGCGCAATTCGAGCATCTGGTTTTCCTCCCCAGGGATCCAACGCACTCTAAGGCGGGACAAAAAGAAAGGTGATGTCGGAAACCGCCTGAATTTATCATCTTGCAGCGGAGTGCACAAATGAAGGGAGTTGCAGGCTCTCCCTCAACCCTGAAGAGCCCTATCTTCAACCCGACGCAGCGAAACAGCAAAAACGGTTCAGCTCCCATACTGCGCAGAGTTCAATTGATCCTCCGCGCCGACAGCCTGACCAGATTTCGCTTACTGTTTGAAGACCAGCGCCGGCCCACTCACCCGCTTTATTTTGAGGTCGACATCCACCTCGACTCGGTCGGCAATCTTGATAAAGGGAATCCCGCTATTCATCCCGTACTGTTTGCGGTCAAAGGCCATCGTCCCTTTGATCTCGCCTTCGCCTGATCCCCTCGTGCCCGAAACCGAGAGTGTCAGGGTCTCCGGCTTCGACACTCCGCGAATAGTAAATGTGCCCGGAATGTCAAAGGTGGTGGGGCCCGTCTGCACGACGTGATCGGACTTGAACGTGATCAGCGGATTCTGCTCCACGTCGAAGAAGTCCTTGCTCTTCAGCTTGTCGTTCTTCATGCCGCTGCCGGTATTCACCGTGGCGGCCTGGATCTCAATATCCAAATGGCCCGTCTCCACGGCAGGAGAAGAGAATTTCAAGGTGGCGTTCCACTTCTGGAAATCGCCGGCGATCGGAACTGACGCCGTCACGTTGAACTTGATCACGCTGGAGACCGGCGTGACCTGGAAGACCGGACCTTGTGCCCAACCTAACGGCGTGAGCAAGGCAGTGGCTACGAGGCAGAGCATCATTTTTCGCATGGGGGAAGTCTGGCCGCTGGCGACTCCGGTGTCAACTGGTAAAAATGCCAATCCTCGCGGGGGCATCCGAGCAGATCAACCTTTATGCCCTGTGTCCTGAGGTGCCCTTATCCCGCCACCTGCCTCGCGATCACGCCCAGATCGGTCAGCCCATTCACAAAGAACTGCACCGCCAGCGCCATCAGCAGCAGCCCCATGATCCTCACCAGAATGCGAATTCCCGTTTCACCCAGAAGTTTCCTTACCTGGTCGGCCCCATTGAGCACGAAATAGCTCGCCGTCGCGCTCAACGCAATCGAGCCCAGAATCGCCGCCATCTCCCATGCCCTCTGCGCCTGCCCCACCAGCACCATTACGCTCGAGATGGCGCCCGGGCCGGCCAGCATCGGAATCCCCAGCGGCACAATGCCAGCATCTTCCTTCGCCGCACCCTCTTCCGCTTCATCTGAAGATTCCTGGGTCGGCGAGCGCTTCGCCTCCAGCATGTCGATGCCGATCAGCAGCAGAATCAAACCGCCCGCAATCTCAAACGCCGGCAGCTTGATGCCAAACATCTTGAAGATCGTCTGCCCGGCAATCGCAAACGAAGTCAGCATGATGAAGCAGGTCAGCGACCCGCGCAGCGCCATCCGCCGCCGACGCCTCGCATCGGCGCCCGCAGTAATCGCAATAAAGGTCGGAATCGCCGCAAACGGATCCACCAGAAAGAAGATCGAGCTTAGCGCCAGCAGCGAAAAGCGCACATAGTTCGAGTGCGGCAGGTTCATGATCGCGTTCGTCGGGTTGAGCATCGCCGCCAGCATCTATCCCACTATATCCGCCCTCATTCTTGAGATTGCCGATGAAACGGGGTAACGCCCCATATCACCATAGAGTTAACAGCAGGGACAACGACTAACTCTCCTGCTTGGAAGAGTTAACTACTCTCTAACACTTTCGTGGGACTGTATTTTCCATGCATCAGCGCTACCATGGCCTTGTGGGTGTTGTATGACCTTTGCTCAATCCCAGTTCGGCGGTAGTCCCACTTCCCATCGCGTGTATCGCTTCGGGCGGTTCGAACTGGAGACGCGCTCCAGCGAGCTACGCAGGAACGGCTACCGCGTCCGCTTGCAGGAACAGCCGCGCCGCATCCTCTCTCTGTTGCTGGAGCATGCCGGAGATCTCGTCACTCGGGAAGAGCTGCACCGGACACTCTGGCCAGCCGATACCTTTGTCGACTTTGATATCGGCCTCAACGCCGCCATCCGCAAGCTGCGCATGGCGCTCGGCGACCGGGTAAAACACGCCCAATTCATTGAGACAATCTCACGCCGAGGCTATCGTTTCGTGGCGCCAGTGGCCATGTTCGAAGTCGACGCCGCCCAGGCGCCCTCGCAACTATTCCCCGCCGGACTCTGGCTCTCCGCCATCGAGGCAATTCAGGACCAGACATCGCAGAGAACCTAAACCCTGAGCAACAGAGAACCTTGAATTTATTCCATCAGTTTGATGGGGCAGGCTTCACTTCGAAGGGCACGGCTTCTGCCGTGCCATAAGCGACTAGGAATCAATCCGGCTTCAGCCGCTGAGGGACTCTTATTACAGTCCCGATAACAACTCGCCAAACAAACCGCGGGCCCTCTTCCGCCAATGAACTTCAGTCATTGGAAGAAGAGGGCCCGCAGGGTTAACGTGGACAGCGACCAAAAGGAGGGCTGTACACAGGTCAACGTGTTCCAAGAGCAGCCACCTCAACAGTTTGAGCGGCGTTGGAAGCTTCGAGCTGCTTATGGGCGCGCTTGCCGGCCACAGTCTTCAGTTCGATGCTGCTCCCCATGTTCTTGATCTGGGCCAGATCGTATTGGCCATCGTTGAGGTTAAAGGTCAAGCTCGAGTAGTTTGAAGCCTTCGAGAGGTTTTCATTGTTGGTCATCACGCTCGCGGCTTTCCCGTTGTAGGCAGTCAGAAAGACCACCGGCCCAGACTCGTGAACCGTATAGGTTCCAGCTGGGAGATTGGTGTTACGGACGGTGAAGTCAAAAGGGATATTCACCTTCCAGGATTGAGGGTTCTGCGCGTAAGCAGCAACGCCTACCGCCATAACCGCAACTGCAAGAATGCTACGCACGATCTTCATGGGGAATCTCCTTTGGTCGCGTCCAAAACTCCCGCGAACACCCCCATAGTCGCTCCATGCGCGACTTACCACAATGAACTCCGAGTGATCTGAAAGTGATCCATTTCTGACCTGGTAAGTCTCAGTGATTCATCAGGTTAGGGCTTATGAAACGGCCAGCGATCCCTCTCTTATCATCAGTGGGCGCGCAAGCCTCGGCACCATCCTGATCCCAGTTGTCGTTCCGGGCGTCGCGCCGCGAACGATGATGTTCGTGCTGTTGAGGACCGGGACCTGAAGAACAATCGGATAACTAAAGCTATGTTGATAGGCTGCTTGCGCAATGAAAGCCTGCAGATAAGGAATAAGTGTGTCGGCGGTGGGAGTGTATGCGGTGTTGAAGGTTCCCTGCACCGATGCCGCACTGGCCACGATTTGCGTGTAGTCCTGGGGGCTAAGCATCTTCGCCATATCAGGCAAAACGTCCTGCAGCACCATCGTCCAGGCAAGGCCCGACGTAAAGGACATGTTTGAGAAATCGAGATTGGGCACGTAGATGGAAAAGAGTGGGGACGAGCTCGAACTGGCCGAAAGATTGGACGATATCCAAGCCATCGGAGCAACGTCCAAACTGCATCGGACAGCATCGCAGGTTGTGCCCAGGGTCGGATCCCAATTCGGTGGGTTTGGTGCTCCATTGAACCTCGTGTCCGAGTAGCTGGCGAAGGCATCATTGCCGGCGGTAGGTCCAGCGAAGGTGATACAACTCACATTCGACTCACCGGAGGCATCCCACATCGAGGGGTTGTCCTTCAAGTACAACGCAAACGTACCGGCAAGGCACCCACCCAGGCTGTGTCCGGTGACGCAGAGGTTCATTGGATTTGACGTCTGCGTGAGCAGGAAGCTCATCAAGGACGTAGCAGGACCAGGAGCGCCATTCATGGCCAGCAGAATCTGCATGCCAATACTCGTAGATTCGGACATCATGGCCCCCGCCGGAGTCGAGACACTCGACCCGGGAGGCCACGTCATCATCTGGCGCACGTCGAAGTCGTCCATCAACCAATCGAGATCAGCGACGAAGTTGGTGCCACGGATGGCGATCACGAACTGCGTCGGGTCGGACTGATTCTGCGCAACGAACATCAGGTTGTCTTGGTACAGCGCCCCCGGTGTCGTGTAGACCGCCGGTCCCCAAACGACTTTCCACGTCGGATTGGGGCTGGCGATCGGCGGGATCTGCGGCATCGCGGCGTTAATCAGACTCAGGATCTGCGTCTGCGGGTTTGGGGTGACGATCTCTTCACCGCAATAGGCAAGGTAGGCGAAGCTCAGCATGATCTGACGCTGGCTAAGGTTCTGGATGGTGGCGGCCATGATGATTCCCTTTCAGTCAGGATTCGCGATCATGGGAAACGAGCAGAATCGGCGCTCACATGGTCCGTGAGCAAGCCGGAATATTCATTCAGCACCACAGATCGATCAGTATATGCCCAACCGCGTCCATGAGGAGGAAGCGCGATAAATGACGAACGGCGCGTTAATTATTCGACGAGTTCTCGGGCCCAGGCCTGCGATTTTGCATTCCGAACCACAAGGGTCGCGGCATCGAAAAGGCGTCTACCAAGCCGCGGGCCCTCTTCCGCCAATGAACTTCAGTCACTGGAAGAAGAGGGCCCGCAGGGTTAACGTGGACAGCGACCAAAAGGAGGGCTGCACACGCTCAACGTGTTCCAAGGGCCGACACCTCTGCAGTTTGAGAAGCAGTCGAGGCCTCAAGCCGTCTTGACGCGCGCTTGCTGACGATTGCGTCGAGTTCGGTGTTGCTGCCCTGGTTCTTGATCTGCGCCAACGCATACTGTCCGTCGTTGACGTTAAAGATAAGGCTCGAGTGATCGGCCGGCTTCGACGAATAGTCGGGTCGAACCATCACGTTTGCCGTCTTTCCGTCCCGCGACGTCAGAAAGACGGTTTGGCCAGATTGGCGAACGAGGTATCGCCCGGCTTCGAGGTTAATGTGTCTTACCGTGAAGTCGAACGGTACATCGACTGTCCAGGATTGAGGGTTCTGCGGATAAGCAGCAACGCCTACCGCCATAACTGCAACTGCAAGAATGCTACGCATGATCTTCATTGGGGATCTCCTTTGGTCGCGTCTGAAACTCCCGCGAACACCCCCATAGTCGCCCCATACGCCTGCGGCCACAATGAACCGCGCGTGATCTAAATGTGTTCCATTTCTGACCGGACAACACGCATGAATCCAGCGCGATAAGCTAACCATCCCTGAGAAAGTTACGCCCGCTGGCAAACCTCAATCTCTTCCCTTTCGGTTCCATCGGCGTCTGCATAGATTATGTCGCCCCCGGAGCGGCAGTGATTCCGTGGGAGTGACGATATAATCGAACATTAAGCGTCAGCCAGGAGCCAACGTTCATGCCCATTCAGACCACTGCCAACATCTGGCACAACGGCACACTCATCCCCTGGGAGAAGGCCCAGATCCACGTCCTGAGCCACGTCGTCCACTACGGCTCGTCGGTCTTCGAGGGAATCCGCTGCTACGCCCAGCCCCAGGCATCGGCCATCTTCCGCCTGCCCGAACACATGCAGCGCCTGCTTGACTCCGCCAAGATCTACCGCATGGGCTTGCCCTATTCGCTCGACCAGCTCTGCACCGCGGTCGTCGACCTCGTCGAGGCCAACGACGTGGCCCCCTGCTACATCCGCCCCATCGCCCTGCGCGGCTACGGCGAAATCGGCGTCAACCCCAAGGGCTCGCCCATCGACGTCTACGTCGCCAACTTTCCCTGGGGCAAATACGTTCCCGGAGACGAAGGCGCCGACGTCTGCATCTCCAGCTGGAACCGCGCCGCGCCCAACACCCTGCCCTCGCTCGCCAAGGCCGGCGGCGGCTACCTCAACTCCCAGCTCATCCGCATGGAGGCCGAGGCCAACGGCTATGTCGAAGGCATCGCCCTCGACGTCAACGGCTATCTCTCCGAAGGCTCCGGAGAAAACCTCTTCGTCGTCCGCAACGGAGTCATCTACACCACCCCGCTGACCAACTCCGTGCTCTCCGGAATCACCCGCGACTCGGTGCTCACCCTCGCCCGCAACCTCGGCATCCCGGTCGTTGAGCAGGCCATGCCCCGCGAGCTGCTCTACATCGCCGACGAAGCCTTCTTCACCGGAACCGCCGCCGAAGTCACGCCCATCCGCTCGGTCGACCGCATTCTCGTAGCCGACGGAGAAACCGGCCCCATCACCAAACAACTCGCCGACGAATTCTTCGGAATCGCCAACGGCCTAAAACCCGACCGCTTCGGCTGGCTAACCCCAGTAAAAGTCAACGCCGAACAACCCGTCAGCGTTTAGAAAAACGAATCTCGGTGCCCCATTCAAGCCATCTGTTGGCTTGAGTGGGAAGAACAATTGTGGGTGCCCCAGGTAAGCCCGCGAACTTCGCGGGCTTACCTGGGTTTCGCCCTCACAAAATGGTCCGACGGATAGCAGCCCGTCCCGGTGGAAGCGAAAGGGTTTTCGGATAACTCATCGATCAACTCGAAATCCTGTCCCTCATGCTCTCTTCCCCTATAGAATGCCCGTGAGTGAACGGGCAAGTCCCCCAAGTCGAGATCTTCGATGTCTTCCTCTGCCACTACAGCGAAGACAAGCCACACATCCGCGAGATAGCGCAAAAGTTAGCGGCGGAAAACATCAAAGCCTGGCTGGATGAAGAGCAAATCAGGCCCGGAACCCCCTGGCAAACGGCGCTCGGCGAACAAATCAAAAGCATAGAGTCGGCGGCTGTATTTGTCGGCGAGAGCGGCATTGGCCCTTGGCAGGACGAGGAAATTCAGGGCCTTCTCAATCAATTCAAGAAGCGTCAGTGTCCAATCATTCCGGTCATTTTGCCCTCAGCTAAAACGATGCCAGAGCTGCCTTGGACGCTGGAGAATCGTCACTGGGTGGATTTCCGCCCGAACAATAAAACCCCTCTCGATCCACTCAAGCAGCTGATTTGGGGAATCACCGGAAAGAAGCCAAGCGAACAATCCCACAGCCCAGGCGTTCCACAAGCACCTTGGCCGGAAGCGGATGTCAACGATCTCGTTCCGCCCAAGGACAATGCGCACATCGAGATTGTCCTTCGCGGAAACCTGGAGGACTTCACCGAGAAAGAGCGAGACAAACTCCTCGCCGGAATCTACATGCTTGCCGGAGTTCGCGACCTCCGCATCACGCGAGCAGTGGCCGGCAGCATTCGACTGCACTTCGAGCTGAGCCCCGAAGATGCGGATAAGATTTACGCCGCAACTCAGGATGGCCAACTCATCGAGTTGGGGATCTCCGAGGCAAGACTCTACCCCGCGATCGCCATCCCACCAGATGAGGAACAACGCTCGCAGCTCCTCATTCTCCTCGATCGCGTCAAAGAAACCTGGGTAGACGGAGCGCTAAGGAACTCCCTCTACAACGAGGTGCTGCTCTCGCTCGGCAAGCGCCCAATAGACGAGGCCGTCGAACCGCCGTGGAAGCAAATTGTTGAGCTTTCCAGTCAGCGAAGCCAACTCACCCTTGCAGACAAAAACATTGCCACTATCTTCGACGCGACAGGCCTGCTCCTCATCCTGGGAGAGCCCGGCTCCGGCAAAACGACGACCTTGCTAGAACTGGCCTCGAATCTCATAGACCGCGCCAGGTCCGATGCCAGAGAGCGCGTCCCTTTCGTACTGAACCTGTCGAGCTGGAAGAAGAAACAGCCACTGGACGAGTGGATCTGCCGAGAACTCTCCGAGAAATATCGAGTGCCGTACAAAATAGCACGCGCCTGGCTGCAGAGCGACTATCTCATCCCACTATTGGATGGGCTGGACGAAGTCCAAACCGCCCTGCAGCCCGACTGCGTGGCCGCGATCAACGATTACATCGACAAATCCAAACCCTCCGGGCTCGTAGTCTGCTGCCGCCTCATGGAGTATCAGTGGCTCCCCCAACGCCTCAAACTGAACGGAGCCGTCTGCCTCGAACCTTTAAGCGCGGCAGAAGTGAGCGCTTATCTCACGAAGGGCGGCGTCAAGTTAGCGACGCTTCGTGAAGCCGTAGATGCCGACTCACTCTTGCAAGAGCTGACTCAAACGCCGTTGATGCTTAGCATCATGAGCCTGGCCTACCAGGGGGCCAACGGCAGCGAATTGGCCACCAAGAAGGGAGACTCAGCCGAAGACCGCCGAAATCAGATTTTCGCTCTCTACCTCGATCAGATGTTCCAACGCAAAGGGATTACCTCTCTCGCATTTCCAAAGGAGAAGGTCGTTGGTTGGCTCGCATGGTTGGCCAGGAATATGAAGGAAAAGTCGCAGTCCCTCTTCCTCGTAGAAGGGCTCCAGCCGAGTTGGCTAAGTACAAAAAACGATCGCGTCGCTTACAGAACGGTTGCAAGCTTGAGCCTCGGGTCAATCCTCACGCTCACCTGCGTGTTGGCCTTCGGGCTGATTGGCGTGGTGAACGGCGCGTCAAGCCTCGGCCTGACCGGCGGCCTGATCTTCGGGCTGACGATTAGCGCCGCTGTCGTGTCGGGTGCTTGGTCGCAATCACCCTTGAAAAATGGTCTTATCAGCGGATCGATCGCAGGGCTGTTCGGCTCGCTCATCCTCGGACTGCTTGTCGGGGATTGGTTGGGCCCCGGACTGATTCTGGGGCTGATAACAGGACTGATTACTTGGATAGGAGTCGGTTCACTAAATCACATAACTCTAGTAGAGACCATTAGCTGGAAATGGAAGCAATTTTGGAAGTGGACGATTCCCGGCCTGATCCTGGGAGTAATCTTTGGGTTGATCGTCGGCTGGTACTTCGGGCTGGGCGACGTTGAAGGCGTGCCCACCCGGGACCTCACTCTGCTTCTCGGGACGATCTTTTTTGGGCCTGTCTTCGCCTTGGTCAGTGGTTTGGTGGGTGGATTGACCGATACGGTCAAGGTGGGAAAGGGATTTCCGAATCAGGGCATTAGGTTGTCATTAAGAAATTCTTTAGCCGTCTTCCTTCTCACTTTATTGATTTTAGGGCTGATTGGCGGACTGATTGGCGGGCTGATCAGCGGACCCCGCGCAACTGCGGGGCGGGGCGTGGGGGTTTTCGAAGGCTCGGTCGTCGGTGCAATCATCGGCATAATCGCGGGGCCGATCATCGGATTAAACCGAGGCGGTTCCGCCGTAATCAAACACTATGCGTTGCGACTCGTTCTCTGGCGTAGCGGACACACCCCACTCAAGTTCATCCCCTTCCTCGACTACGCCGCCCGACTAATCCTCCTCAAGAAAGTAGGCGGAGGATATATTTTCATCCACCGCATGCTTCTCGAATACTTCGCCGAAATAGCCGAACGCCCCTAAAGCACCGCCCTCAAGCCCTCGGGCCAAATCACATCCAGCAAAACCATCGCCGCCCTCTTCGGCTGCTTCACTCCACGCTCCAACTGCGAGGTATACCCACGGTAAGATTGAGAAGTCGCGGTCTGCATCTACTCTTGGTTGAGGGCGGATCGACATGGCCATCGAAAAGTTCTCCATCAATGTATTCGACTCTGTGCTTTCCGATCTGCGGCGCAGGCTCGATGGCACGCGATGGCCGGACGAGCTTGAAAACGTCGGCTGGGAGCTGGGCTCAAGTCTCAGCTACATGAAGTCGCTGGCCGATTATTGGCGAAACGGGTATGACTGGCGGCAGCAAGAGTCCGCGCTGAACCAGCTCCCTCAGTATCGAGTCGCACTCGATGGATTCCACGTCCACTTCGTGCATGTGCGCAGCAAGAATCCACAGCGATCGCCGCTCATCATCACCCATGGCTGGCCGGGAAGTTTCGTCGAAATGGTGAAGCTCATCCCGCTCTTGACCGATCCCGAAGCGCATGGAGGAAGTGCGCAAGACGCCTTCAATGTGATCGTCCCCTCTTTACCGGGCTATGGATTCTCTGACCGGCCCACGGAACGGGGCATGAACCCGTTCAAGGTGGCAGAGCTCTGGGCCCGATTGATGTCAGAGCTAGGTTATGAGCGCTTCGCCGCTCAGGGAGGCGATTGGGGATCAACCATCTCGACAGCCCTTGGCCTCAACCACGCCCAACGCATCGTCGGCATTCACCTCAACTACATTGCCGGCCGTTTTCTCTTCGGCGGCACTCTGAACCAAGCCCCGGACGACGAAATGGCCAAATCCTACCTCGCGGAACTCCGTGCATGGGCAGACCTGGAGGGCGGCTACAGCCATGAGCAAAGTACTAAGCCTCAAACCCTGGGTTATGCGCTGAACGATTCCCCCCTCGGTCTTGCGGCCTGGATCGTCGAAAAGTTTCGAACCTGGAGTGATTGCGATGGTGAACTGGAGCACATCTTCACCAGGGATGAACTCCTGACCAATGTGATGGTCTACTGGGTAACGGAGACCCTGAACTCATCAACACGCCTGTATTACGAAACACGAGAGCAGCCCCTTCAGCTTTCGCCCGCAAATCGCGTCGAGGTTCCCGTGGCAATGGCTGTCTTCTGAACCTCGACAGATAAGCCGTTGTAGGTTTCTTGTCTATCCCTCAAATAGCGATAGACCAAATGAACTCCCCGATAGCCTGAAATCTTGGGCTGCCTGATGTAGTCATCCTCGCGGTGAAAGTTCATGCTTTATACCCTTCTTTTTCTTGTAGAGGCTGGCGATTTGGTCAACTTGGCCAACAGACGATACTATAGATCGGCATCCCGCAATGTCTTGCATTCGTGACAACTTCATGCCGCTAAATCGGTCGAGCTTTTGCTGAATCGAAGAGAGGCGCTTTATTCGCTGGGCAACGAGACCTTTCGAGTCAACTTTGCCAGTTCGGCTCAATAAACCAATTTTGAAAGTATTCAACGGAAAGCTATGAGAAGCCCGCCAGTTGATAACGCTTAGGGCATTTTCATACTCGTCTATATCAAAGCTGGTCGCCTTCGGATCAGATGAGGCCACGAACACCGATCCGGCTCTGGATCGGGATGGAATCTATCAGCGCAAAGACAGGCCAGGATTTTGGGCTTCGTGGGTCGATGCGAGTGGAAAGCGACGGCAACACCCTTCAACAAGCTCGCGCGCTACTCTCAGCGGAGAAGCCCGAGTCGAAAAGACCGTAACCCTGGGCTATGCACCGCCATCTGCTGAGACGTTTCTGGCTGTTTCTGAGCGCTTCCTGAGGCACCAGAGAGCCAGACTGACATCTTGAGAACGCCGGAGCAAAAATAGTCCACAGCGCGCCGCGGGAGCGGGGTGCTGCGGCGGAGTAAAAGTAGACCACCGCCGGAGTTTGATTTCATGAGCCGTTGCCTGGGTAGGCGGGTTCATGGGACACCGGAGGGATGTTCCGAGTGGAGCTCTATGGTCGTGTGCGGCGTTCGGTGCTGGTGGAAGGACGTAGCCAGGGTGAGGTAGCGCGGGAGTTCGGGATCTCGCGCAAAACGATCCAGAAGATGCTTCGGTATGCGGTTCCCCCAGGGTATCAGCGGCTCCAGCCGGTTAAGCGTCCGAAGCTGGGGCCGTGGGTGGGCGTCATCGACGCCATCCTGGAAGACGACCGGCACAGACCCGTCAAGCAGCGGCATACGGCGAAGCGGATCTTCGACCGGCTTCGGGAAGAGCACGGGTTCGGGGGCGGCTACACGATCGTCAAGGACTACGTGCGCACAGCGACGCTGCGCGCACGGGAGATGTTCGTTCCGCTGACGCATCCCGCGGGCGAGGCGCAGGTGGACTTCGGCGAGGCGCTAGTAGTGATGGGCGGCGTGGAGCGGAAGGCGCACTACCTGGCGATGGACCTGCCCCACTCCGATGACTGCTTTGTGGTGGCTTTTCCAGCGGAGACAACGGAAGCTTTCCTGGAGGGTCACGTCAGGGCTTTCGCGTACTTTGGCGGCGTGCCCACGCGCATCCTCTACGACAACACCAAGATCGCGGTGGCGAAGATCCTCGGCGGCGCAGAGCGGCAGAGAACGCGGGCCTTCTGCGAAGTGCAGAGCCACTATTTGTTCGCTGATAAGTTCGGGCGGCCCGCGAAGGGCAACGACAAGGGCAAGGTGGAAGGGCTGGTCGGTTATGCCCGCCGGAACTTCATGGTGCCGATTCCGCGCGTCCACAGTTGGGACCAGCTGAACGCGCAGCTGGAAGTACAGTGCCGGCGGCGTAGGGAGCGGCGGCTGCGCGGGCACGCCGAGACGGTCGGAGAACGCTTCGAGCGAGACCGGGCAGCGCTGTTGCCGCTGCCGGTCGGGCCGTATGAGGCTTGCGAGAAGGTCGCGGCGCGGGTTAGCTCGCTTGCGTTGGTGCGCTATCGCGGTAACGACTACTCTGTGCCAACCTGCCATGGCCATCGTCAGGTAATCATCAAGGGCTATGTCCATGAAGTGACGATCGGCTGCGCCAGCGAGACCATCGCCCGGCACCCACGAAGCTATGAACGCGAAGCTGTGATCTTCGATCCGCTGCACTATCTGGCGCTGCTCGAACAGAAGACAGGTGCTCTGGATCAGGCCGCCCCGTTGGCAGGTTGGGATCTTCCGCCGTGCTTCGCTACGCTGCAGCGTTTGCTTGAGGCTCGGCTGAAGAAGGATGGCAGCCGCGAGTATGTGCAGGTGCTGCGGCTGCTGGAGACCTTCTCGTTCGCGGAGGTGACTCGCGCCATCGAAGACGCCTTGCAACTAGGGACGATCAGCTTCGACGCGGTCAAGCATTTGCTCTTGTGCCGGATCGAACGGAGACCGCCACGGCTGGACATGGAGAACTATCCACACCTGCCGTTGGCCCAGGTACGGACCACACACGCCTCCGACTACATGGCCCTGATCGAGGGAGCGACCGCATGAGTGAAACGGTGCTTGTCGCAGCCGAGACCCCGCAGATCCTGCTCGAACATCACCTCAAGACGTTGCGTCTGCCGACCATGCTGCGCGAGTACGACCGCGTGGCGCGGCAGTGCGCGGTCGAGGATGTCGACTATCCGCGCTATCTGCTGCGCATGGCGGAGCTGGAACTGCTGGATCGTGAGCGCCGGGCCACCGAGCGACGCATCCGGCAAGCGAAGTTCCCGGTCACCAAGAGCCTGGACAGCTTCGACTTCCTCGCCCTTCCCAAACTTAATAAGGCGATGGTGCTGGAACTGGCACGTTGTGAGTTCCTCTCCCGTCACGAAAACGTGCTGCTGCTGGGCAACTCTGGGACGGGCAAGACCCACATCGCCCTCGCGCTGGGCCTGGCAGCCTGTCAGCATGGCCACCGCGTCCGCTTCACCACTGCCTCCGCTCTGGTGAGTGAGTTGATCGAGGCTCGCGACGAGAAGAAGCTATTGCGCTTCCAGAAGCAAATCGCCAGCTATGAGTTACTCATCGTCGACGAACTGGGCTTCGTGCCGCTGTCAAAAACCGGCGCCGAACTGCTCTTCGAGATGCTCAGCCAACGCTACGAGCGGAGCGCAACGATGGTCACCAGCAATCTGCCCTTCGCCGAATGGACCGAAGTTCTCGGCTCGGAACGACTCACCGGCGCTCACTCGTCGACAAGTGAAATGAAGGTAAGTTGCCGTGTAGTCGACTACCCGTCCAGTGGCCACTGGATGGTTCACCCGGGTTCGATGCCCAGTCTAACGTTCACAGCGATTCTCAAGCGCTGCTTGCAGCCGATGTAGCGCTCAGTGGTTTGTACTGACACGTGCCCAAGGAGGAATTGGATCTGCTCAAGCTCGCCACCGGCATCATGGCAGAATCGCGCACAAGAGCGGCGGAGGTCGTGCGGTGCAAGACGCGGAATATTCATACTTGCGGCGGTCTTCTTGACAACGTGCCAGACCGTTTTTTCGGAGATGCGGTTCCCCCAGAGTTTACCCGCCCGACAGACACATCGGAATAGCGGGCCGCTTTCGATGTCGGCTGCCGCTACCAGGTATCGATGGTTTCCTTCACCCAAGTTGGTACAGGGACAGTCCGTATGTGCCTTCCCTTGCCGACCAGATCCACAATTGCCCAGCGTTCCTCGCGACGCTGCAGGCTTTCCAAGGCAAGTTCAGCAAGCTCGCGGCGACGCAGCCCGCAACCGAGCAGGATCGCCAGAATCGCTCGATTCCGTTTTCCAGTGAGAGTCTGGCTGTCGGGTAACTGCCAGAGCGCCGACGCCTCTCCCGCCGTAAGCCAGTTACCCAAAGGAGAGCCAAGTTTGCGGACACCCTTTACGCGATGGATTCCGGCTGCCAGTTCGGGACTCAACAGACCAGCGTCGGCTGCCTCGTAGGCCAACCGGCGCACAGCCGCAAGTCGGACGTTGATAGTTCCAGGAGCGAGGCCGCGCCCCTCCAAGTGAAACCGATAACGCAAAACCACTGTTTTGTTGAATGCCAGCCGTGGCTCAGAACAATACCAAGCAACAAACTCGTCAATAGCGTGCTGATATCCGCGCCTCGAATCCGGAGAACCGAGGCTCCGGAGAACCGCGTTCTTCGAATGCTCAAGATCAGGGATACCGAGCTTAATCTTGGGCCTGCTCCTCTTGTCTTTCGCGCTGTTCGTCGATGCCTTTTTCATGGCTGCCGCCCTCACTGCGGCGGACCATGAGGTTAGTGAGCTAATGCCGACCTTGTCTGCTCTTTGGTTTCTCTTGATCAGATGGCCCATAGCCGGTTACTGTGCAACTTGCCAGAGGCACAGACCAACCCAGGAGGAGCCATGAATGCATTGGCCTGGTGGCGTCAGTCCTGGATCTCGACGGGCTCGCTCAACCCACGAGTCTGATCTAGACTTTCTTTATGAGAACTTGGACACCGTATATGGCAAACACTCGAGGAATAGCGGTGAGCGTTGAAGAGAAGCTAATCACTATGAGAGGAATGCGCGGCGATGACGCCTAGACCCGACTCACGCCTAGATGGATGTGCCGTGAACGTACTAGCTTGTACATAGCAATTTGTTGGCCGCCCAGCCAAACGGATACAGGAGCAACGACAATGAACGCGCAACTGCAACCCACGATTGATGAAAAAGCTCTTGAAGTTTCCCTTTCTGGATTTGAATTAATCAATTCTCCACGTCTCAACAAGGGAACGGCCTTTACTGATCACGAACGCGACGTATTTGACCTACACGGCTTATTGCCGCCGCATGTCGGAACGATCGATGAACAGCTCGACCGGCGGATGCAAGCATTGGACGCTCAATCGACTGGGTTCAATAAGTACGCTTTTCTTCGCGACCTGCAGGATACGAACGAGACGCTTTTCTATGCTCTGTTGGTTCGCAATGTCGAAAAAATGCTGCCTCTTGTGTATACGCCAACTGTGGGTGAAGGCTGCCAGCGATTCAGTGAGATCTGGAGAAAACCGCGAGGCTTGTTTCTCAGCTATCCGAACAAGGACCGTATCACTCAAATCCTGAACCATCCTCGTTATGACGGTATTAAATGCATCGTGGTAAGCGATGGAGAGCGAATCCTCGGACTCGGCGACCAGGGTGCGGGAGGCATGGGCATCCCAATCGGAAAGATGGCTCTGTACACCGCGCTCGGTGGGATTCACCCAGAGCACTGTCTTCCGATTCTCCTCGATGTGGGAACGGACAACGAAGATCGGTTGACGAGTCCTGTCTACCTCGGTTGGAAACATCACCGCGTCCGCGGCCAGGAGTACGATGACTTCGTCGAAACCTTTGTCTCTGCGGTAAAGGCGCGTTGGCCCCATGTTCTGTTGCAGTGGGAGGATTTTGCCGGCTCCAATGCCGCTCGACTGCTGGCCCGCTACAGAGATCAGCTCTGCACCTTCAACGATGACATTCAGGGGACCGCGGCTATAGCTGCTACAACGTTGATCTCCGCTATCAACGTAACGGGCGTTCCGCTCGAACAACAAAAGATTGTGGTCGTTGGCTTCGGAACCGCAGGCTTAGGCATCACCAACCTTATGGCGCAGTTCATTCAGGACAAAGGTCTCTCGGCGGAAGAAGCCCGCACACACTTCTACGGAGTCGATCGCTACGGCCTGGTTACAGAAAACGGCAAGGATGTGCGCCCCGAGCAATTACCCTATGCACGCAAAGAACAGGAAGTGCAGGGCTGGAGCGAATCAAAAGGAGAGATTACCCTCCTCGATGTGGTCCGCAATGCTAAGCCTACTGTCCTTATTGGCGTGTCCGGTCAAACCGGGGCCTTTACCGAACAGGCGGTGCGTGAAATGGCGAAGCATACGGCTCGGCCCGTCATCTTTCCGCTGTCAAACCCAACCTCGCGCAGCGAAGCCACTCCGCAGGATTTGATGGACTGGACCGAAGGCCGCGCCCTGATCGGTACTGGCAGCCCGTTCGATCCAGTAAATGTTGGTGGAAAGAAAGTTCACGTCGCGCAGACCAACAACTCATACATATTTCCTGGACTCGCTCTTGGAATCATTGCCTCCAAAGCAAGGCGCGTCACCGATACGATGGTCCAGGCCGCGGCTACAGAATTGACCCATCACCTGCCCACGCAGACGGACAAGGAGGGGAACCTTCTGCCACCAATCTCGGACGCGCGTAGCCTTGGCCGAGTGATTGCCATAGCTGTGGGTAAACGGGCAATCCAGGATGGGCAGGCGCAGGTGCCCGACGAAGATGCCCTGATCCGCGAAGTCGACGCCAATATCTGGGAACCCGTCTACGTACCCTACGACCACAAGTGACACAGCCTTCGACCGAGTGCCTAACGGACTAACTGTTTGGCAGCTGGTCCGCAATCGGCGGAGAATCGAAATCGGCGAAATACATAACAGGAAAAGACAGAGATGAGCGATGCCGAGACAAGGGTAGAAAAGGACTCCATGGGCGACGTATTGGTGCCCGCAAGCAAGCTTTGGGGAGCGCAAACGCAACGCTCGCTAGAGCACTTCAGTATCGGAACAGACCTCATTCCTCGGGAGATGATCACCGCCTACGCCATTCTAAAAAAAGGCGCGGCCAATGCAAATCATGCCGGTCGCCGCCTGGATGGGGAACGCCACGCGTCGATCGTTCGCGTATGTGACGAGATTCTTGCAGGCCAGCATCAGGACATGTTCCCGTTGCATGTTTGGATGACCGGAAGCGGCACGCAATTCAATATGAACGTGAACGAAGTGATCTCAAACCGCTGCTGCCAGTTGGCGGGTACGTCGCTTGGGAGCAAGACGCCGGTGCATCCCAACGACCACGTGAATATGTCGCAATCGTCCAACGATTCTTTTCCATCGGCGATGCACATCGCGGCGGCAGTCAACGTCAAGCAGAGATTGATTCCCGCGGTGCAGCAATTACACGTCGCCATCCATGTGAAGGTCGAGGAGTGGAAAGACATCGTCAAAATCGGCCGCACGCACATGCAGGATGCCACGCCGCTGACGCTTGGTCAGGAGTGGTCGGGTTATGCGGGTATGCTCGCCGACAATGTCGAACGGCTCGAGGACGCACTGAAGGGGGTTTATCGGCTCGCGCTGGGCGGTACGGCGGTCGGCACCGGGATCAATTCGGCTCCCGGATTCGACGAGGCGGTTGCGGCGGAAATCGCCCAGCTGACCGGTCTGCCTTTCGTCACCGCGCCGAACAAGTTTACGGTGCAAGGCGCTCACGATGCACTGGTGCAGGTTTCTGGCTGCTTGCGCACCCTGGCGGTGTCACTCTACAAAATCGCAAACGATATTCGGCTCATGTCGTGCGGTCCGCGCGCCGGCTTTGCGGAACTGTTGATCCCGGAAAATGAGCCCGGCTCTTCGATTATGCCGGGCAAAGTGAACCCAACCCAGGCCGAGGCCCTCACCATGATTGCCGTCCAGGTCATGGCCAACGACGTTGCGGCAGGATTCGGCGGGGCAGGCGGCTATTTGGAAATGAACGTTTACAAGCCGCTGATCATATTCAATATCGCCCACTCCATCACGATCCTGTCTGACGGGTGCACCAACTTTCGCAAATTCCTGGTCGAGGGCACGAACCCCAATCTGAAGAAGATCAAGGAATACGTGGACCGTTCCTTAATGCTGGTCACCGCGCTCTCGCCGGTCATCGGCTACGACAAGTCGTCGAAAATCGCGCACTACGCGATGGACAACGACCTCACGCTAAAGGCTGCGGCGCTGAAGCTGGGCTTTGTCACCGAAGAAGAGTTCGATCGGGTGGTCGATCCGGCCAAAATGGTGGCGCCGTACGTGGCCGCTGCCGATGGGAAGTAGAAAGGAATGCGCCGGATCCAAATGACATTGGAGGAGCGTGCCGATCTGGTCCTCGCCTACGCTCGCGTACTTTACGTCAATGGTCAATCCACCGACCAGACTTTGACTTCGACCGAGCGCCTCGGCCATACGCTCGGATTCCGCGCCAAGATCATACCGCGTTGGGGAGAGCTCCTCCTTCGGGCCCGGGAGGGCGACACAAGACTGATCTCCGGAATTGAGGCCGATCCCACCGGCGTGGTGATGGACCGTGTGACTTCTACGATGCGGGCAATAGAGAACCTAGATGCCGGTCGACTTGCGCCGGCTGCCGCAAAGGAGACGATCCGCGCGATCTCACAAGAACCGCCGGCGCCGACCTGGATGTTTGCCATCTCGGCGGCAGCGGGAGCAGCGGCGTTAGCGGTGATTTTCGGCGTCGAGCACCTGCCGCCGGTAGCCCTCATATTCGTGAGTGCGGGAGCCGGCGCCATCCTTCGCCGCGGTTTGGCGCGTTGGAGTACCAACGTTTTCCTGCAGCCATTCGGCGCGGCCCTGCTTGCCGGAGTCATCGGGGGGCTGGCGCTGCGTTTGCAATTAAGCTCGTCACTGCGCCTGGTCGCAGTTTGTCCATGCATGGTCTTGGTGCCGGGACCACCCATTCTGAATGGTGCGTTGGATCTCATCAAGGGCCGTGTCCATCTCGGCGTCGCCCGTATGATCTATGCCGTCCTCATCATCATGGCCATCTCAACCGGTCTGCGATTGGGGCTGGCCTTTCTCGGGGTCTCTCTGCCCGTGGATCAGGCCAGCAGGGCAGTACCCCTGTGGCTCGACGTGATCTCCGCTGGCATCGCCGTCGCCGCCTATAGCATCTTCTTCTCCACGCCACTGCATATGCTGCCTTGGCCGGTGGCCGTCGGCATGCTGGCTCACGCTCTGAGGTGGTGGTTACTTACGGTGCTCGGCTCGAGCGCCGCAATCGGAGCCTTGGTTGCCTGCCTCATCGTCGGGCTGATTCTCACTCTTGTGGCACGGCGTTGGCACATGCCTTTCGCCGCTATCGGCTTCGCCTCCGTAGTGTCGATGATTCCGGGCGTCTATCTATTCAGGATGGCGAGCGGCCTTGTGCAACTAGCGGGTGGTTCGCATACGACATTGGCGCTCATCGCCGAAACGATCTCCGACGGCACGACCGCCATCGTGATCGTCTTGGCGATGAGCCTCGGCCTCATCGTGCCGAAGATGGCCATCGATCGTCTTGGCGGGAGATCGGTGGACCCAGACTTGTGAACCGATTGCAGTTTTTCGATCAGTGACGACTCACCAAAGTTGCCAGCAACCTTCCTTATCGCTCAAGAAGTTGGTAGAGGATCCGGACCGCAACTGCGGAGTAACGCAAACGGTGGGCCGAGTGGCAAATAAAAACAATCACTCTGAAAGATGAATCAAAGTGGTGAATGTTCGACCAACGAATAGAGCCGAAGTAGAACCGGGAGTCACAATGTCAAATGTTTCAGAGATTCTTGTGGATACGCTTATCGCAAATGGTGTGGGACGTGTCTGGGGCTTGCCAGGCGATTCCCTCAATGGCGTCACGGACGCGATTCGGACACGACCCGCTATTCAGTGGATGCACGTTCGTAATGAAGAAGCAGCGGCGTTTGCCGCTGGCGCCGAAGCGCACATTAGCGGAAAGCTGGCCGTATGCGCCGGCAGTTGTGGTCCCGGAAACCTCCATTTGATCAATGGGCTTTTCGACTGCCATCGTAGCCGAGTTCCAGTTCTTGCAATCGCTGCTCAAATTCCAAGTGCAGAGCTTGGAACCAATTACTTTCAAGAGACACATCCTGAACAGTTGTTCAAGGATTGCAGTGACTATTGCGCTGTGATCTCGGAACCAGGGCAGTTGGAGCGGGTTCTTCCCATCGCAATGCGAACCGCCATCGCAAAGCGCGGCGTCGCCGTGATCGTCCTCCCCGGCAACATCGCGACCGAGCATTGCTCATGGCAAGCTGGTTCCATAGGCCTACTGGAGAATGATTCGGATATCACTCCATCCGCGCTCGCACTGAAAAGAGCTGCGGAAATATTGAATGGTACTGATAAGGTCGCGATCCTGGCGGGCGCAGGCTGCGCAGGGTCGCGGGCAGAGCTCCTTGCCTTCGCCGGCGCTCTCCAGGCGCCAATCACTCATGCTCTCCGTGGCAAGGAGTATGTTGAGTTCGATAATCCCTTCGACGTTGGCATGAGCGGCTTATTGGGCTTTTCTTCCGGTTATGCCGCGATGAAGCATGCGAACGCCCTCGTCATTCTCGGGAGTGATTTTCCTTATCCGCAGTTTTTCCCGAAAGGTGCAAAGGTGATCCAAGTCGACTCACGCGGGGAACAGATCGGCAGGCGGACCCGCGTCGATGTCGGGTTGATCGGAACCGTTGGAAGCACTCTCCGTGCGTTGCTTCCGCTCATCCAACCGAAATCGAACGATGACTATTTGAAGAAGGCACAGAAGCATTACGTCTCTGCCAGAGAGGGCCTTGACGATCTCGCGACGGCAGACACAGCCGACGGCCCACTTCGCCCGGAGTTTGTCACACGCGCACTGGACCAACTTGCATCACCGGATGCCGTATTCACCTGCGACGTGGGCACCCCGACCGTGTGGGCGGCTCGCTATCTCACGATGAGTGGCCGCCGTCGTCTGATCGGCTCATTCAACCATGGTTCAATGGCGTGCGCGCTGCCCCAGGCTTGTGGCGTACAGGCATTCGACCGCTGCCGCCAGGTGATTTCTATGTCTGGGGATGGAGGTTTGGCAATGCTGATGGGTGAGTTGCTAACCGCAAAACAAAACAAGTTGCCCGTGAAAGTAGTTGTATTCAACAACGGGGCGCTAGCCTTTGTTGAGCTGGAGATGAAGGCGTCTGGCTACGTCAACTTCGGCACCGACTTGGATGACCCGGACTTCTCTCAGCTCGCATCTTCGTGTGGTTTCCTTGGGCTGCGTGTAAACCGTGCGTCCGAACTTCAAGTCGCAATGAAGGAATTTTTGGCACACGATGGACCCGCCCTTCTTGATGTCAAGGTACAGCGCCAGGAGCTTTCGATGCCGCCGACGATCACGGTCGATCAGGCTAGAGGCTTCGGCTTGTATCTGTTACATGCCGTACTCAGCGACAGGGGAGACGAAGTCCTTGATCTGGCGGAAACGAACCTGTTTAGCCGACTCTTCTCCTAAAACCCGCCGCCGGCGCGGCAAAAGCGGCGGCGCAAAGTTAAGTCCTCTTCACATGTCTGTATAGTCGTTAGCCTTGATCGGAAATGCCTCGGGGCAGGATGCTGAGGGAGCAAGAGATTGCTCCGAGGCATTTTCGATAAGGAGCCTAGAAGGAAGTCGCCGGCAGTGGTGGGCGTTGCTATGGAGCTGAGGGCGAGACTCGGCTTCGGTGAAGGCCGCGACGAGTCAGGCAGTGGCAGCCGGTCTGGTGTGCGATGCGAGGTAGACGTGTGTGAAAGGGGCAATTTCGCGACCTGCATGCAGCCAGGAATGCGGGATAGGACAGTAGTTTTGCCGGCAGGGCATAGAAGTGCGAAGACGTGCTGGCACACGTTTGAGAGTGACTGGAGGGTGGTGGGATCAGGAAGAATCGGACAGTTTGCATCGGAAGGCCAGTTGTTGCGCGGTAAGGTTGGGGCCAATGTGCATGTTGGCTCCGCAACGTGGGCAGCGCCAGGTGGCTGACTTGGAGTCAGCGATGCAGGATCGGGCCGAGGTTGGCAGGCGAGCTGAAGGCGAGCGAGTGCGAGCAAAGCGGTTCGGTGAGCACTGGCGAGATAGCCGAAGTGGCGGATGCGGACAAAGCCTCGGGGCAGCACATGTTGGCAAAAGCGGCGCAGGAACTCGGTAGCGGTGAGAGTCATGATGCGCTGCTTATTGCCGTGAGCATAGTCTCTCCATCGGAAGGTCACGCTATGACCATCGAAGCCGAGGAGGCGCTGATTGCTGATGGCCACGCGATGGGTATAGCGGCCGAGATAGCGGAGCACGCGATTGGGTTCACCAAAAGTGGGCTTGGCATAGACGACCCAGTCGTGCTGTAGCAACGTGTGCACGAGGGTTGAGGAGAGGCTGGGAAGCTGCGGACGAGGGACTCGTTGAAGCAGATCGAGAAACTTGCCGCGGAAGACGCGGCTGAGAACCTTGCCGGGGAGGAAGAAGGGATATTTCGGATGTACCCAGCGCGAATAGCTTGGATCGAAACCGCCGGCGGGAACGACGCAGTGGAGATGAGGATGCAATCGCAGGTTCTGTCCCCAGGTGTGCAGAATGCTGAGAAAGCCGATCTTGGCCCCGAGGTGCCTGGGGTTGGCCGCAACTTCGAGCATGGTCTGAGCGCTGGCGCGGAAGAGCAGATCGTAGAGTAGTCGTGGATAGCGCTGGCAGAGCGGGTTCAACTGGTGAGGCAAGGTAAAGACGACGTGGAAGTAGGGCACGCTGAGCAGGTCCTGTTCGCGCCTTGAGAGCCAGCGCTGACGAGCCTGGGCCTGGCACTTGGGACAGTGGCGGTTGCGACAGGAGTTGTAGGAAATGGCGTGATGGTCGCAACGTGAGCAGGCGTCCACATGGCCCCCGAGCGTAGCCGTGCGACATGCGGTGATGGCGCGCAACACGTTGAGCTGCTGGTAGCCAAGCCAGGAGCGGTTCTGTTCTCGGAAGCAGTCACCGCGGACCCGAAGGATATCGACCACCTCCACGACGGGCCGGGTCATTTCTCTCTTTTCCGGTGATAGCCTCGGCCTGCCTGGCTGACGCTGGAGAGCTGTAAACTCTCTAGCGGGTTGGATACTGTTTGTAAGTGCCGCTGCGACAAATGAAGATACTTGGCGGTAGTCTCAAGGTCGGCATGACCGAGCAGAACCTGAATCGTGCGCAGGTCCGTTCCCGCCTCGAGCAAATGGGTGGCCCAGCTATGGCGTAAGGTGTGAGGCGTTACATGCTTGGTGATGCGCGCATGGACGGCAGCTTCTTTACAGGCATACCAAACGGTCTTGTCGGAGATCGGTCTATCCTGGCCGCGTTGACCTGTGCTGCTGGGGAAAAGATAGATGTGAGGCTTCTTCCAGCGCCAGTACTCGCGCAGCGTTTCCAGCAGAGCCGGACTGAGTGGCAGATCTCTTCCGGCGCCACCCTTGCCGCGCTCCACGCGGATCATCATGCGCAGGCTGTCGATATCCCGCACCTTGAGCATCGATACTTCTGTCCGCCGCATGCCCGTGCCGTAAAGCGTCATCAGCAGCGCCCGCTGCATGAGGTTGCCGGCGGCATCAATAAGCCAGGCGACTTCCTCCAGGCTCAACACCGTCGGCAACCGGCGATGATCCTTCGGATAGGGCAACTCCTCTCGGAAGTCGCGTCGCTTGAGCGTTCGAACGAAGAAGAATCGAAGTGCGGCAACGCGGGCCACCACGCTCCCTACCGCCAGCTTGCGCCCAGATAGGCCTGGTAGCTTCTGAGATCATCTGGCCCTAACTTGTCTGGGGATTTTCCAAAGTGCACGGCGAACTGCTGAACCGCTCGCAGATAGCCGCGGATCGTACTCTCGGAGTAGTTGCGCCGCTGGAGTTCTTCCAGCATCCTCTTGCGTAAATGGGTCACAGGAACCTCCCTCCTTGTGACCCCACCTTACCTCAGCCACCGCTGCTGGCTGCCCCGCTACCCGGGCAGTGTCCGCCGCGCCAGCGGCTTCGTTCTAGTCGGCGAATCGGACAAATGGCTATGCAGCGTTTTACTCCCGAGTGACGGGCCAACCGGAAGCGATCTCAACTTCCTGTTTGCCGACTTCCATGTAAGTCAAAGTCAAGTGAAAAGCAAGAGTTTTTTCCGGGGCGCGCTTGGGAGAGCGCGCATTTCGATCTGATCAGGATGTTCTAGCGCACTTTGTGCCTGTCGGCGGAGGTTCCTGCCTATGCAGAACCAGACATCCATTTGCTGCCTCGAACTCCGAAGAGCCGTCGCAGATGATTGAGTTTGTGTTCTCTGCCAGTCTCGAAACAATTCGTAGTGGGCCTCTGGAATCTGTCCCTTCGCCCAGTCGGCTACGGCGGGACCTGGCAGCCTGCGCGTCGATAAATCCTGATGTTTTTTGTCTTCTCCTTCCTTAGGAAAGGTTTTTAAGCCGCTGCCGTTCGGCTGAACTTCTCGGCAGGCACGAAATCCTGTTTCCTGCGATCCACCGCGAGCAGATAGCAGACCATCTTCCTGGCAACTGCCAGCGTGGCCCGATTGCGGTCCCCTTTCTCCAGTTCTTTGGCACGGACTTCCGCAAGTTCGTGACATAACCGCGGCCCCAGTTTGGCGGCTTCAATCAGCACTCGCTGGATATGCTTGTTTCGCTGCTTGGAGATCGGCATCCGCATGACCTTGTCGGCCGAGCTCTTCTCGTCTCCGCAAAGCCCGCAGTAGCTGATCGCCTGCTTGATCGAAGTGAAACGCGTGACATCTCCGATCTCCAGAGCCCACGTCAGCGCGGTGATCGGTCCCATCCCCGGCACGGTTCCGAAGCCGCCGTAGCCGCTCCTTCAGCAACGGATCTCGTTCCAACGAACTGACCAGCACGTAATCGAGCTTTTGCGAACGGCAGATCATCTCCCTGCTCAGCCTCAGCAGCGGCCGTATGCTCTCATCCACCTCTTCGTTGGTCGTCATCAGATCGGCGAAGTAGCCGACCTTGTGGAGTCGTTGCTTGTTGTAGCTCACTCCGGTCTCCATTAGTAAGCCGGAAACTCGGTTCTTCATCTGCACCGTCTGCCTGACCAGCAGGTTCCGATAACGGAGCGTCCGGCCCCGGTCTCGGATCTCCGTCGAAGCCATATGGCACTCCGGCAGGAAGTTGCATCGCAGGCAGTCGGCGATCTTACTGGCATCGATCTTGTCGTTCTTTTTCTTGGCCGCCGCGATCGCCCTAGCATCACCGGATGCGCGACCTTCACCTTCTCCGCATGAGGAAGCAAGTGGTCGTAAATCCACCCGGTAAAGATCGTTGCTTCCATAGCGATCCTGCGGGGCTGCGGCATCGTCCGGATCCAGCCATCCAGTTCCCGGCGCGTCGATCCTACCTTGCCTTCCTGGTGCACACGGCCAGCTGCGTCCTTCACGCAATAGCTGATCGTCTTCTTGTGAACATCCAGTCCAATGAAGTACTTAGTCTATGAGGAGCCTCCGAGGTCGTTCTCTGAATCAGCTTGGCGCTGAGTTCAGCTTCTTGCAACACCTCCTGCTCCTCCCTCGACTTAACATTCAAACAATTCGGAAATTGCGGACGGATGAGACTTTTTGGCGGACAAACGCAAAAAAATCCACAGAAATCTGCGGAGTATCCATTTTGTATCCATCGACCAGGAGGAGGATTTTGGCGATTCGTCTAACTTGTTCATTTGATTGGTAGCGTCAACGGGGATCGAACCCGTACTCTCCGCCTTGAGAGGGCGATTTTGCGGGGTTGCAGTGAGCTGCATCAGACTGCAAGAAAGTAAATAAGTGTTCTATTTACATATATTTACAAGAATAGCGCCTTGCAAAGGCTTGCACGCCGTCGCAGGATTTCGGGTGCAAAAGTGCCACCAAAGTGCCACCAAGATTCTATGATGATGGCGGAGGCACCCGCCATGGCAAGAAAACCGAAGGATGTTCGAGGAATCAAGTTCCGCCCTGATCGCGGTACGTGGGAGGCTCAATACAAGGCTGGCGGGAGCCGCGTTCGGAAGAACTTTCTGGATCGCGATGCCGCCGTGGTCTGGCTTGAAACGGCTAAGGGACTCAAGCATAAAGAAGGGGTCGCTTCTCTTCCGTCCAGCGCGGCTGAACCGCTTTTGAGTTTGGCCGAAAAGAAAGAGCTGCAGGAACATCGAGCAAACAGCCTGCTAATCGGCGATCTCTGCGATCGGTACCTCGCCCATCTCCAAAATCCGAACAATCCTGAACGCCCTAAGGATCAGGTGAATCCCCCACAGAGGCTGGAAGCCATCAAGGAAGCGTTTGGCGAGCGCTCAGCAGTCTCCGTACAGCCTCACGAAATCAAGGACTGGCTCATCTCGCTCAGACTGGCCGCCGCCACTCTGAACCGCTACAAGTCCACCCTCTCGGCTGTGTACACCTACGCGAAAGAGCGGAAGCTGGTGGAATCCAACCCATGCCGGGATGTTTCCCACTTCGCCGTGACTCTCGGCCATCCGCGCTGGATGAGCGACGCCGAAGAGGACAAGCTCCGTGCCGTCTTAGAGAGGTGGATTGCGGAAACACCAGAGGAATACGAGATGACTCGTCTGGAATTGCGGGAGCATCCGAATGAGATCACGGTCGGCTCTCAAACAGGAATGCGTAAAGGCAATCAGTACGCGCTCACATGGCCAGACGTCAACTTCAAACTTCGCCTCATCACCTTGCCAGACACAAAGACAGGCGTACCGCACACAGTTCCCATGACGGATGACGTGTACGCAGCCCTCGAAGACCAGCAAGAGATTCAGGATCGGATGCGGGAACTCAGAGGTGACAAAGAGACTAAGCGAATGAAGCTCGATGGCAGAGTCTTCACCATCCGGGAGAATCGCGAGTGGTTTGAGAAAGCCAAGCGAGAGGCAGGCATTACCGATCTTGGATGGCATCAGCTCAGCCGGCACACCGCCGGCTCAAGACTCGCCGCCAACAACGCGAATCAAAAGGTGATCCAAGAGGTATTGGGACACAAAACAATTGCGATGAGTGCTCGGTATACACATCTGAGCAAAGCACACGTATTGAGCGAAATGAATGCGGCTCTTTCACGGACGCGCAATGTATAGGGACTCCGCACCCGCCGTCCGGTTCTTACGAGAAGAGAGGGCAGATGTGCCTCAAGCACTCGTGGGGTGCGAACAAACTCAACGTCTCCGGCCGGATGAATAGGTCACTATGTCCTCGGGATGGTCACAATGGGCATACTTGCGCAAGTCCGCTACCGGGATCAGAACGCGTCCGCCGATTCTTCTGGTCGGCAAGCGCCTGGAGGCCACAAGGTAGTCCAGCCCACGCTGGCTGATGGATAGAAGCTGCGCGGCCTCCTCACGGCTCACCAGTATCTTGTCCTCGGGTGCAACGGTTACCCGATGCGGTTGCTTTCTGCGGCTTGCTTGGAGTGCAAGCCCCTCAACTTCCTTAGTGGACGGCGATACGTTTCTGCTGAATTCAACGACGTTTTTTCCCGACATGGCCCTGTTCCCCTTTGATGTTCTTCTTGGTCATTACTGAACTTCTCTACTCAGACTCCTCTTTCGTTCGACCGCTTCTGATTCGCTGCCAAAGGCTTCAGAGGCCCAATCCAAAACCAATATCCATCTCGGGCGCCTGACGCAGAGCCGGCACACTCTTCGCTGGCATCTTCGGAATAGCCGGCTCTGGCCTATAGGCACTCCGGTGAGAAACATCGTGGCCTAGTACCTGTGGTAGTTTCTCGCGGCTGTCCGTAAAGATTTGGGCGTCCCATTGGCCGCGTGAGATCGAGACATATGCCATGCGGCTGTTGAGCAGATCCTTTGCAGTAAGTTCCGTGTCTACGTTGACCAACACACGCTCCGCAGTCTGGCCCTGACTGGAATAGCTGGTTACGGCGTATCCGTGGTCAAGATGAGGATGGCGTTGCGGATTGAAATTGACGCGTCGCTCATCGTCCAAACGCAACCGCATCGTTCCATCGGGCCCGATGCTCTCCACAGTTCCTAGGTCACGATTCGCAGTCTTGAGTTCCTGGTTAGGCGCGGTGAACTGAAGGCGGTCGCCCACGGAGAATCTCTTCTCCTGCTCTCGGTAGACCGAAACTCCAATCTGACGGCGCGGGTCATAGGTGGTCTGCTCCCCATTCGCCCGTACCACGGTCAGGGTGTTCCCCTCGGCATTTACAGCAACCACGCGGGTATATTCGCCTTTCTCGATACCGGTTTCCTTCGATGTACGCGAGTAGCGCAGGATGTCATTGATCTGATACTGCTGTGCCCAACTGCGATCTGCGCCGGTCATTTCCTGACGCGGCACAAGCGTCCGCACGGAATGCTCTTGCCTGTCTACTAGACCACGCGATTGCAGCTCATCGTGTATCCGCTGATTGATCTCGCTGCGGGATCGGTTGTCCGGCGAAACAACGAGTGTGCCGCCGGGAGACTTGGCATACTCTCGCGCAATGGCTGCATGACGTTCCTCGTGTCCCTTTACCTGATGCACACGGCCCTGTTCGTCAAGGCTCTCGACTGCGGCTCTAACATTTCCGCTCGCCAACTGCTCGACAACCTGTTTCAATTCTGGATCGCGCTGGCGCACGATGTCGTTCAACATCGCGGTTCGCATCCCTGCTTCTTGCAACTGCGCAAACGGACGGCCCGCTTCGACGGCTTCATGCTGGCGGCTATCTCCCACCAAGAGCACCCGATCATTCGGATGGAGACGTTCGATGAACTCGTGCATCTGACGCGTGGAGGCAAGCGAGGATTCGTCAAGTACATATAAGCGCTTCTCTCCAGTGTCGGGCTGTGTCCCTTTGGCAAGATGACGCTGGAGAGTTGAGGTCTCCATGCCGGCCTCAGCCAACTTGTGGGCTGCGCGAGATGTCGGCGCGAATCCTTCGACCTTGTAGCCCTGGGCTTCAGCGCCTTCTCGAACCACGGATAACGTCGTCGTCTTGCCTGCGCCCGCGACTCCATCCAGGCCCACAATCTTCTCGCGACTCACGAAAATCTCATCGACCGCTTTGCGTTGGGAGCGATTCAACTCCGAGTGGCGATCTTCTGTCCAAATTCGCAACCGCGGGGAAACCAACATGGGATCGTCATAGCCGCGCTGATTGCCGCGTTGCATGTGACCGACGATCTCTCGCTCCATGCGCATCATTTCAGCGGTCGTATATAGTAGGGCTGCTCGGCCATCTGTCCGTGCAATCGCCCGAAACTCCCCTCGCATTACCCTTTGCTCAAACTCATCGCGTACCTGGCTATAAGAAGCCTGCCCCATGCTGCGGTCTATCGCCGCTTGCAGGATCGCGCGTTCATCCTGAACTGCGGAGCGTTCAAAGACGTGATTGCGGGAATATGTCACTGACTGTTGCGCCGTCTTCTCCGGTCGCACCTCATGGCGCTGTTCGTGTGCCTTCGCAACTACACGATCTGCTTGATGGCCGAACCGCGCAGCCAGCTCACGGTGCTGCTGCAATACTTCTTCGGGCGAATGAAGCTCCTTGCCGTCGCGTGTGCGATGAGCGGCAACCTGCGCCGCGCCCGCGCCCTCTCTTCCAATCTCTTGCAAGTGTTCTTTGATCTGCAGGCGACGCGGGCTGGATGCTTCCAAATACTCCTGCGTGTAGCCCCTGATTTCGGGCTGCCCATGTGGACCACGTTCGATCTCATAACCCAGGCCCTGCAGTCTCATTGCAAGCTCGGAGCGGTACACGCTGGTCGCATACTGTTGCGACTGGAAGAGACTGCGCTCCTGCAATGCGCGGGTCTGCCCACTGTCTCGCTCGGTCACATTGAAGACGACGGCGTGTGTGTGAAGCTGTGGCGCGGCATAGCCCTCTACAGGACGGGCGGTGTCATGCTCAAAGGTAGCGGCGACGAACTTGCCTGTTGTCTCCGGCGCATGGACATTCCCGATGCGCGCCTGCGTATACCGCTCCAATTCTTGCAACGCCACGCGTACACTTTCGCGGTGTGCTTCACGCACGCGATCATCGCCGCCCACAAGGGCCGTGAGGGAGACGGACTTCGGTGCTGAGAACGTCGCGTCCCACCCTGCTCGATGTTCTGAACTGGTGACCTGCTTGCCATATTGGTTTTCGTAAGTCCTGGCTGGCTGGCGCCTGACGAGTTGCGCGTCATTCTTAGGGTGCCGTCCTTCGCTCAAACGAGCGAATTCCTCGGCTTCAACAGCGCCGCGCAGGCCCCACTCCTGCGCGAGCGCACCTTGCCACTCGCTGTGCCCTTGCTGATCCCGGCTCCAGTAGTTCTGTCGTTCGGAGGTGAACTCGCGCGCGTGGTAGCTCCGTGCTTGCCCCGCAGACAACGCTTTAGAGATAGTCAACATATACTTTGAAGCAGCAGGGCATCAGCTAGTTACTAGCTTGATTCACAGACTAGCCTAGATTTGCACACATATGACTCTTTTCCATAATTATTTTGCACTTATAACTCTTGCAACCCTGTAAGCACCAGTTGTCGTACAGCATCTAGAGTAGATTCAACCTGGAGAAGCACACCTATTAGGCATCTAGCCCACTAATAGTCCTAAGACTAGATTGCTATTGTGCAGTTCTATCTACAACGAGAAACATGCGATACGCCCCACTGTTAGAGGCCGCATAGAGTCGCTCATACAAGCAGTATCTCGCTCGGTAGAGCCATGCCTATCCTGAACCTTCCGGGCTATTCAATCCACTCAGATTCGTGCCACACATCGGCGTCCTTTGAAGGGACGTAGGACAGAGACGATCCCGGAAACACAAGGTGCTGCCAAGGTCCGGCACCTAGCTGTGAGATAGAGCCGGCTTCCGATACGCTTGGCGCCATCGAACGCGCTGGGTAATCGTCTCGCAATGAAGAGGAATCAGCACACCTACTAGTGAGGGCATCTGCTGGTCGATGCAGTGACGACGGACGCCTCTGCACAACCGGCGAACGCAACCGATCATAGGTAGGTTTCAGCGCTCCGAGAGCTTGTGCAATTCGGATCCGAATTCGGGTAAGAAGCGTCCCTTCATGTGCAGGGAGATCCCACCCCAAATCCCACTCTGATTCAGGCTCCCAAACGACCCGCCAAGCGTCTCTCCATTCCGTCCCAATATCGTCTCTCATCATCCAAGCGAGAAGCAGAGTAAGAAGCATAGCAAGACAGCCGTAAAGGGCTGGTTCGCCCACAACCTGACGAAAGCTCTGGCCCTCGTAGAAGTCCCTCCGCAGGACTCCTTCTAGCTCCGTGGAATCAACAGCGTATGGCGGGCTCTCCTCGATTCCTGTCCACCCTTGTGATAGAGCCTGAAAGGAGAGAACGGCGGGGGAATTGCCAAATGGGTCGTCTGTCACATCGGAATTGATTGGCCATTCGCTTTTACGGCCCGGAGCGGTCATCTCTAGCATCCGGACTCGGGCCAATGCTCCAGGTTCACTTGTTCTCTCAGAGCTTTCCCAATAGGCCCGGAGATAATAGCGCTGAAGCGGCGGAAGTTCCCACTCAAACCAGGCCCACGACGTAAGCGACGGAAGGCATAACGCCATCGCCAGAATGAGTGCAGTACGCCACGGAAGTGCGTGCCTTAAGCGCCTGACTATCATGGCTCATCATTCGATTCTCTTGCCTGCTTTCGTAGCCTCCTTTGAACGAGAAAGTCGGCTGCTCTTTGGTCTTTGACGGACTCCGAATAGGCCGACATCTTCTTTATGTCTTCGGTGCTGAGGGGGCCCTGCGACGCTCTGGCGAATAGGTTCAACATCAGGGACCGCATCCCCATTAGTTCAGCGAGCAATACTCGGTCCAGTTCTCCGTCATCCTGCCCGCTGCGAGCCTGCGCCAAAGCCGCTTCTCGGAGCCATTCGGCAACCTTCTTCCCGGCGCTTGAGGCCGCCGCTTCAACTTCGCTGAATTCAGCTTCGGTGAGCCTTGTAGCAATCGACCTTCCACGAGCACTCTCGTTACCGGATAAACCTGTAGGCGGCGAAGCAATCATTTGCGGCTTGTCGGGAGAGGAGGCCATCGAAGTACCGTTCGGCAACCGGCGTACTCTAAAGCTTGGATGCCGTCGCCTCTTCAACCGGTATCCATTGTTCGCTAGACGCTTTTTTATAGTTGTCAGTCGCCCTGGTCTCACCCGTTTACAAACGGAAACGCCAGAAAGCACCTGCGTTGAAAATAAAGACGTTCCCATCTGTAAACAAAACGCCCTTTTGCAGTTCCCATTTGGGGATGACGTGTCAGCCTTACACCCGCTGCGAAGCAGCGTAAAGGTTCGTCCGTTAGCAAATCAACCTTCGAAGGGACAGGATAATACCAAGCCAACCGCGTGCGTAGCACTTCGGTAAGCAAAGCTGAAGCGACTGCAAAGGGCAACCGGAGCCACCCTAACGGCCACGTTTACCAGCTCCAGCGACGCTGTGTTGAGCTTGACCTCGATTGCAGGTCGCCGATTCCAAGCTGGGCCTACCAGGATTTAGTGTCGTCGATTGATTCGGTGCTCTAGCTCTGCGATAGCCGCGACCACCTCATCTACGCTGGGAACTGGGCCGAATACCATGCCAGACATAGCTTCATAATCCCGCCGCAGATCGCTAAGCATTCCGTCGTGCGGAGTCAAGGCAAAACTGCCGGGATTGGCAGAGGCCAGGTCAAGATCGGGCCGGTTGAAGAACATCCGGGCATGACGAACGCAGTCCTCAGCCATCTCCATATCGCCGCTTGCCTTACGGCCTATCTCAGACGCTAAAAGCCGGTAGACATCATAGTAGTGTCGGGAGACGCGCTGGCCGCCTCCCTTCAATTCTCTACGGCGGTCCCACCACCGGCGGAGGCCATGCAGGATAACGATCTTGTCCCAAAATGTGCGCCTGGGATCAACGGTCGTCACGTTGCCGACCGCAAGATCAAAGTTGGGAAGGTCGTCCGCGATGTACGGCTTTACGAAGACTGGAGCATGAGGATCGAGCGCGGACTTTGCTCCCGATTCAATCTTGATGGCGCGACGGATGTACTCGTTTCCTCCTGCCGTTGTAGTGGGATACCAGAGAAGCAAGCTCTGGCCGTCCGGGTCGGCAGGATCGGGTTCCACACGTGCCCGATTCGAGTTGACATTTGCGGCTTGGAGCGTCCCACGTAGCAGCGCGCTCAACCGCTCAAGCATCGGGCCTTGGATGTACGTCTGGCAGGCAGATTTGATGGCGTCTAAACGAGCGGTGCGTTTCTTGCCGCTCAGGGTTTCCAACTCCTCGACGGTAGCGGACTGCCCGATATCCTCCCGGAAAACTGTGATGTCGATGTCTTCTGAAAAGCGTTCGATTAGGCCATAGCCCTTTGAGAGTGACGTGCCGCCTTTGAAGAGCAAGCGCGGCCCACCGATCTCCAGTTCGTTGAAGAGCGCGTCGAGCGTCCAGCAAACCGAGAAGTCTTTTTCGATGTTCTGCTCGTTGGTGCGTAGTCGGTTGGCAGCACCCACGAAAAGATCGCGACGCTCTTCGTCGCTCGCGGTAAGTACGGCTTGGAAACCCTCAGTCATCGGCTGAGTGATACCCTCTGCTTCTTAATGATGCGGGCTGGTGCCGGTGAGCGTCTGGCGGGCTTCGCCTTCTGTGCCGGCGGCGACACTCCAGCACTAACCTGCTTGAGCAGGTCCCGCACAATTACTCGCATCCACTCCGGCAGAACCGATAGTCCGCTACGCAAATCGTCCTGAATGGCCAGCCCATGGGCGGGGTCTTTGAGAATGGAAATAAGACGCTTGTGGATGCTTCCGTCGTCGGACGGGAGCATGTCGCGCAGCCAATGGAGCGCCTGCACAAAGCGCATGGCGGGACGGCCCGCCCAGTAGAGGCGGCTTGGGGCGGCAGCTTGAAAGTCAAGGGTGAGATTGCCGAGGGTGATGGGCCGCAAGCGGCCATCGGTGAGTACACCGATTCGTGCTGGGACGGCGTCTGTAAGTCCGAGATCGTTGGCGGCGGTGAGGCCATCGACCACCACCCGAACCTTGCCCTTCCGGGTCAGCGCGTCGATCACGTCGCGTGGGTTGCGGTAGGTTAGCTTCCCCGTGAGCCGGTTGTCCTGGGGGGTGTCGTAAAAGCCGCGAGCGATCCGCCGCAGGTCTCGGGAAGCAACCAGCCGGTGGAGCGCCTGATCGACCGCAGTGCGCGGCCCCAAGTCGGCGAAGTCCTCAGGGGTCCAGACGCGGGGGTGGGCCGGGGCGGAGATGCGGTCCCGGATGGCGGCTGGAATGCTGGATGCTGGAGGCATGGGGTCAGACCTGGTCAGATAAATACAGCAACTTTCTGACTTTCACAGTATATGCTGATGTCAGAAAAATGCAACAAACTCCTGACGAAGCTCATGTTGGCTTTACCATCTTCATGGGTTCTTTACCCTCGCGCCGTCGCTTTTCCATGTGTCTTTGGACACATGAGAAGAAGACATTCTTCTCATGACAGCGCTTCACCCGGAGCGGAGGCGCCAGTCAAGGCCGCACGTTCTTTGCGCGCCGCGTAGCGGGCGAAGCGCCTTGACGGACGCTGTAGAGGAGGGTACCTTTTCACGGACGCCAAGGTTTTACGCATTACTCCTCGGGAGACTCGGATTGCCAAAGATGGATCTTTACAGGGTATGGGTGAGCTTGAACGTCAAATGGACATTGACAAGGACCGGGGTGCCCAGTCCGCGACTGGCGAGGCAGGGACGATCCTCTCATCGCGACCTGTTGCGTTTGCTCGCGAGGTGTGGATCGGACGAAGGTTCCTTGGCCAGACCGGTTCGTGAAATTATGAATCCGAACCCGGTCACGACCTCGCCGACTACGTCACTGCGTGAGGCAATCCAAACCATGCAGGATGCGCGAACCGACTCGTTGCCTGTAATCTCGGGCGGCAGGTTGGTGGGTATTGTGACCACTCATGATGTGCTAACGGTGCTTGCGAAAATGCTTGTTCGTGAGCAGTGCGATTCAGGGACTCCTGGAAGCAACAGCCAACAATTTACGGAATAGGACCCTCCGCCATGTCCATATCTTCCAGAAGGCGAGTCTCGGCCTTGAGCCAAATCTTCAACTTCTCTTTCACATCCACGGGTGACTGCCGGCTACCTATACTGTGGAGCGTTTCGCCCTCGTCATTCAAAGGGATAAAGTGGCAAGAAGGCAGATCCTCCCGAAACCGCTCCGGGACGAAGTTGAAGAACCAGCACTCCGCACACGGTGTCCTGTGTTCGACGTCGTGCCGATTGGGACAGACAGGCGAATCGAGAAACGTCGAGAGCGGTTCCCAGGACTCAGCATCCCCATAACCGACGCCTTCAACGTAGGCCAATGCTTTGTGAAGCAAGTCCAACACTTCACGCCGTGAATGTGGCATAAGCCCTCCAAGCAGACTCTTGCAGACTGCATATAGTAAACGATCCAGGCGCATCATCTCTGCATAGCTGCCGCTGTCTCGCATGTTTACTGCAGTCGATATGACGCCGGTTTTGCGATCGCAAGATAGACTCTGGTAGCGATCTCGATCAGTTTCTCGGCGGCCAGGGACGCACAAGCGCTGCGATAATAGGCCCCACTGTCAGCATGGTAAAACCTAGCCGTCGACCGCAGCATGTGCACTTGCCGAGATTCATATGACAGCGGATGGGCTTCAACATTGCCAAGATACAAGGAACTACTCCCGCACAGATGTGATGGCGATCACCCCTGTGCGTTTCTCACTCCTGTCATCACGCTCAGGTACCCAGAATTCGGCAAGGCGCTGTTCGAGGGTGTGCGCGACCCAGAAGTCGTGGTCTGGGCTTGCCGGCCGGGTGCTTCTTGCGAGCCGCTGCGGGCTTTGATCGAGAATTCGCCGCTGCCGAGTCAACTTGCCACGGTGCTCGAAAATCGCAGCTGGTCAGATGACTCGCAGGACAGCCACGGTCGCATCGTCTTTCTGGACGCCACCGCAGAAACCGATCATCGAGGCAAGAATCAACCGAACGAGTTCGTCTGCGGATTCTATCCCGCAGCCATTTACAGCCCGGAAGAGGCCTTCAATTCCCCACTCCTCGCCGGACAGGCTGTGCGCCTCGGTCACACCGTCGGTGTAAGCGATGACGCGATCGCCGGGCTGCAGCCGGACGACCCGTTCCTGCCAGTTTGCATCCGGGAACACCCCACAGGGGCGCCGCTCGGCTCAAGCCAATCGATGGAGCCCTTACGACGAAAGATAACCGGCGGATTGTGGGCTGCATTCACGTACCGCAGCGTTCTCACCACCGGATACAGGACTCCGTAGAAAAAGCGTTGCGTAGCGATGGGCGAGCGACGAGGCGCAGCCTTGAACGTTCACGGCCCGGAGCAGGGCGGCCAGGTTGTCTGCGGTGAATTGAGCCGCGGTCCGCAGCGACGCCTGCACGCTGGCCATCATCAGGGTGGCAGCCACACTCTTTCCCGAGGCATCGCCCACCAGCATCGCCAATTGGCCGTCGGCTTGGCAGGAAAAGTCGTAGCAGTCCCCGCCCAGGGCCCGCATCTGCCGGCAGCTCGACAGCAGTCCAGTCGTGCCCATCCATTTCAATAGGACAATCTTGCTTGCACCTTGCGATGACGAATACTAGACCGGTGGCTGATAAGCCACCGAGTTACTTCAAATGGGCTAACGTACCGCGAGATGAAGTCGCATTTCGCTCTTCAGATTTTCATTCCATGGCAGAAGGCTCAATGTTGTTTGTGAATCCTGCACCGGAAGAAGAACTTGAACCTCTGATTGACTGTATCGATTCCAGATACTTCACGAGGTTATCCAATCTCACGTTTCCCCAGTCCTCATCACCCTCCACCTGATGAAAAATGGGTCCCCATATGGGCATCTCTCGTGAGCCATGTGCCACTACAACTTGGTCCCCCATGATAACTTCGCGTACGCGTGCCGCGGGAAACTGTCCTTGATTCTTCCAGCTCAGAAGAGTCAGATCGGGCATCTTGGCCTTCAACGCGGAGGCTGCTGGACCTGCTCCTTTGGCATCCAAGCCATGGCAGGGTGCGCAATAGGCCCGGAACAAGTCTGGTCCTTTGACAGATCGAATTAACGGCGTAGATTGCTCTCCCGCATTCGGCGCGGTCTGAGTTTGCTTGCTGGCTGCAGGGAGGACCAAGCCAACAAACGCAACCGCTAGTACCAAAGGCAACGCCATCTTGAACCTTTTGTTCGCTGTCTTCACCGCTGTTCCTCTCGTCTTCAGTAATGGCATCAAAAACGGAACCCTGTTGAGCCCCTCGCACCAGCAGAGCGCGTCTCACGCGCGTGCGACTACTTTAGGAGCCGTTTGACTGTTTGGCAAATCTGTCACGGCGGAGGTCGCGGGTTCGAGTCCTGTGTTACCGCTATAAAACAAGTAAATGAGTGCGATGGTCCAGAGTTAACAAGGGACCATCCTCGACAATAACGGCTTGGTTCTCGACCGCGGGTTTGCGGGGTATGGTCCAACCGTTCTGGCCCTCTACTTCATAGACGCTGCGGTCCGCTACGCGAGAGCGGCAGTTCCGTGTGAGTCATTCAGACTTCGTGCAATACGGGCTTAGACACGACCGAAAAGAGGTTCTTACCTAATGCGGCCGAAGCGCCGATGACTCCGCCAAACAGGGCACCCACCACGCCCAGACTGGCAACGTCCTGCCCGGTAAGATAGAGGCAGTGAATCGGTGTTCTGGCTCCTAGCTCGCGCATCTGGAAACGGTCCGGCGTGGAGGCGATACCATAGATCTCTCCATGCCCGTAGTTCATGAAATGGCGCGTTGTAACCGGCGTGGACAACTCGCTGTAGGCGATGTTGCCAACCACGGAGGGCGCTTGCCGCTCCAGGTCGGCGAGCAGCCGCGCTGAAAGCCGTTTCTTCAGCGCATCGTACTCGTCTCCGCGCCTCTTCCACCGCGTTTCTTCCCAGCGGTCGAATGCCGCATAGGGAAGCATGGTGATGGCCTCGACCGTGCTCTTTCCCGGATGACGGCGTTGAAAATCCCGGTCCTTGGCCGACGGGAAGGAGAGATAGACACCCGGCAACGGCGCATCGATGTCCTGCGCGAACCGTTCCACATTCGCATCATGATCGAAGGATGGATACACCCACAGGTTCGTGCCTCGTAACCCAAGCGCGGCATCACTCTGCGACAGTCCAATATAAAGGCTGACATGCGCTGTCGAAGGCTGGAGTTTCCGCAGCTGGCCGCGCAACGGATCCATTGCGGGCAGATCGGACGGCAGGAGGCGTTCAAATGTGTTGGCCGCGCCTGCATCGCTCAGCACCATGCCTGAGCGGAATTCCCGTCCGTCGCTCATTCGCACGCCTGTCGCTTTCGCGCCTTCGAGCAGGATACCCGCTACCTCAGCGCTGGTGACAACGCTGCCACCGTTTGTCTCGATCTGCGGCACGATGGCTGCCGCGATGGTGCCTGCACCACCAACCGGGTAGCTACCTCCGGCAAAATAGTGCTCCGCTATGGTGGCGTGGATGGCAAAGCTGCTTTGTGCGGGCGGCAACCCGTAGTCGCCCCATTGCCCTGTCAACACCCCGATCAGTTCTCGATTCTTGATGAAACCCTCGAGGACCTCCCGTGTGGTGCGTCTTGCCCAGCGCATGTAGGGCACGCGCATCAGGGTGCCGGCCAGCGCCGCGAGAGGCACCGGGATCGCCTTCTCCGCGTAATAAAGGCCACTCGCGCGGTTGCTCGCTTGGACCGCTGCAATATACCGGTCGATGGCCTTGGTCTCTCCCGGGAACGATCGGCGCAGGCCTGCGCGGAAGGGCTCCAGTCCGGCGGCATACTCGAATGTCCGGCCTTCGATGATGAAGCGGTCGTAGATCTCCGGCATGGGCTGCCACCGTACCCTGCCCGCGGTAACGTGGTCGAATGCGCGCCGCACCGCGGAGCGCTCATCCTGCATCTGGCCGATGTAATGCAGACCCACGTCCCATTCGTATCCCGGTCGATGAAATGTATGCGTGAACCCGCCGGCCTCGTAGTGCCTTTCAAGTACCAGCACGCGCTTGCCTGCGTGCACCCCCAGCAGTACTGCTGCTGTGAGTCCGCCGATGCCGGAGCCGATCACGATGGCATCCCATGCGTCAGTCAGCTTTGCCTGCTTGTAAGGAATTCCGCTCGCCATCCCTTCATCCTCCGGGTGTCGTCGGCTCGTCTTCGCGAATGTTGACAGCGCCAACATAAGCGAGAATTGGCATCGCTCCGAGCGCCGCACGCAGAGCCATATGCCAATGCCACCAATATCCATTTCAGTGCCGCGTCAAGGTGCCAGAACTGAATTTGCGCGTAGTAGTGTTGGTCTGAGAATGGCGCAAGCAAGAGCGTCGCGCTGGCCCAAAAGAGACTTCGGAAAGCAACTTCGGCTGAAACCCCACCGCCTTTTTCTGTGCGGCTGGACCAAAACGCCGCGACAACCCACGTCGCCAGCCAGGCGAGCCAGAGCAAGGTTATCGTCGACTCCGGCGTCATACGGTCCTGCCTTGAAGTTTGCTCCGTCAATGTCGCGAAGCGTCAACAGCCTACCGGAAGCGCCCGCTGCCATGTCAGGGGGAACTCGAAGGCTCCTGGCACCCCTGGCTGCCAAATTAGGACACTACCCAATCTAAACCGGAATTGACAATTGCTCTGTCTCGCCGGGCAATTCCGAATCCAAAGGCAAGTAAAACTGCTCCTTGCCTTCGGGATGTTTTTCACGCCACAAAACGAGTAGCAGCGGCGTCATCTCCCCCAATACTATCTGCGTTCGCTCCGCAATTGCGTGACAGCCAGTGCAGAGGGTAATCATCAAATCGAGTCTAGAGACGCCTGGCATGCGATGATGAATGCACAACTTGAGCCTCTCGATATTTGGAGGAAAAGATCGCGAACTGGGACAAACGGGACATCGATCCGCCTACCGAAACGCCGGCCGTCTCAGGGTGTATGAGCTCAGCGTTTTGATGTAGTTGCCGCGTTCGAAGGGCGAAGGGTCGGGGACCGCGATGCGGCTGAGCGCCCCGCGCATCTGGCGGATGGATTCGTATTCGTGCTCGACCATCCAGCGAATCAGGTCGGCGTGGATCGTGTTTAGGTGCTCGATGCCGTGCAATAACAGGGCCGAGGTCAACATCGTGACCGAAGCGCCGGCCATGATTCCCTTTAAGACATCTTTGGCATAATGCACACCGCCGGTAATCGCCAGGTCCGCGCGCACGTTGCCGTAAAGGATGGCGACCCAGTGCAGGCGCAGCAGCAACTCGTCGGAGCGGCTCAAGGATATGCGCGGGGCGACGGTCAGGTTCTCGATATCGAAGTCGGGTTGATAAAAGCGGTTGAAGAGCACCAAGCCATTCGCCCCAGCCTGGGAGAGCTGAAAGGCCAGATGGGGGACGCTGGTGAACTGTGGCGACAGCTTGACCGCGAGTGGGATCCGGATGCTCTGACGGACCTCGCGAACCAGTTCGACCAGCTGCTTCTCGATGACGCCGCCGGGAACATGCGGGTCCGTGGCGAGCGAATAAGTGTTCAGCTCAAGCGCGTCGGCGCCCGCCGCCTCGACGTCGCGGGCAAATTGGACCCACCCGCCGAGCGTCGCCCCGTTGATGCTGGCCATCACGGGAATGGAAACTGCGTGCTTAACCTGGATGAGATGTTCGAGGTATTTGTCTTGCCCGGCCTGATAATCGTCGAACTCGGGCAAATAGCTAAGCGATTCAGCAAAGGAATCGGTGCCGCGTGAAAGGTCGCGGTCAAGTGCGTGGCTTTCGAGGCTAAGCTGCTCTTCAAAAAGCGACGCGAGGATGACGGCCGAAGCGCCGTAGTCTTCCATGCGGCGAATATTGAGGACCGACTCCGAGAGTGGGTTGGAAGAAACCACCAGCGGGTTCTTGAGAGTGAGTCCGAGATATTCGGTGGTGAGATCAAGTGGGCTCATGGCTGGTTCTCCGTTGCAGTTTCATTGACGCTCATTGCGACCGCCTCTTCCTTCTCCGGCGGGGCAATATGCGGGGTTTCGCCTCTGCCCGGCATTGCGGCGCGAGCCGAGTAAACCCTCCACTGACGCTCGACATCATCCTGGGCTTTGCGCAGCAGCTCCTTGGCGGCATCCGGCTGGCTGCGGGCGAGCATGGTGTAACGGGCTTCCTGATAGGCATAGTCCTTCAGCGGAATGCTGGGGGCTTTCGAGTCGAGCTGGAACGGATTCTTGCCCTCGTCGCGCAGCGCGGGGTTATAGCGCATCAGCGGCCAGTAGCCGGACTGCACCGCCGCCTTTTGCTGATCGAGGCCGTGGACAAGGTCGTAGCCGTGGGCGATGCAGTGGCTGTAGGCGATGATGATCGATGGGCCATTGTGCGCTTCGGCCTCCTGGAAAGCTTTGATGGTCTGCGTATCGCTGCCGCCTAAAGCCACCCGGGCGACATAGACCGAACCGTAGCTGACCGCCTCCATTGCAAGGTCTTTCTTGCTGTTCGGCTTGCCGCCGGCGGCGAACTTGGCGACCGCGCCGCGCGGAGTAGACTTCGACATCTGGCCGCCGGTGTTGGAGTAGACCTCGGTGTCGAGCACCAGCACGTTGACGTTCTGGCCGGAGGCGAGCACATGGTCCAGCCCGCCGAAGCCGATGTCGTATGCCCAGCCGTCGCCGCCGACGATCCAGACGCTCTTGCGAACCAAGGCGTCGGCGACCGAGATCAGATGGTTGGCCTCGCCGTGGTCGACGCCTCCATTTAGGACATGCAGAAGCGCCTTGAGCTGTTTGACACGCGCGCGCTGCGCCTCGATTCCGGCCTCGTTGGATTGGTCGGCACCTAGGATGGCGTTACCCAACTCTTCGCCAACGAGCGGCATCAGCCGGCGAAGCAGTTCCTCCGCAAACGACTTCTGCTGGTCGACGGCGAGGCGGATGCCGAGGCCAAACTCGGCGTTGTCCTCAAAGAGCGAGTTCGACCACGTGGGGCCTCGGCCCTGTTTGTTGACGGTATAGGGTGTAGTGGGCAAATTGCCGCCGTAGATCGACGAGCAGCCAGTCGCGTTGGCGATATAGAGGCGATCGCCGAAGAGCTGGGTGAGCAGCTTAATGTAAGGCGTCTCGCCGCAGCCGGCGCAGGCGCCGGAGAACTCGAACAGCGGTTCGAGTAGCTGAACATCCCTCACCTGGCCGTGGCTCAAGCGGCTACGGTCGACGCTGGGAAGCGACTCGAAGAACTCCCAATTCAGCTTCTCGGTATCGCGGAGCGGCGCCTGCATTTCCATGTTGAGGGCCTTGTGCTTGGCCTCGCTCTTGCTCTTGGCCGGGCAGATTTCGACGCATAAACGGCAGCCGGTGCAGTCTTCTGGAGCGACCTGTAGGGCATACAAATCCTGCTCCATCCCCCTCCACTTCGGCTTAGTGGTTTTGAAAGTGGGAGGAGCATTGACCGCCAGTGATGGCTCGAAGACCTTGGCGCGAATCACGGCATGCGGACAGACCATTACGCACTTGCCGCACTGGATGCAGAGGTCCTTGTCCCAGACCGGAATCTGCTGCGCGATGTTACGCTTCTCCCACTGCGCGGTCGCTGTGGGGAAGGTGCCGCCGGCGGGCAGCGCGCTCACCGGAAGATCGTCTCCAGAACCCGCCGCGATCTTACCTAGTACGTCGCGAACGAAGGCCGGAGCGGCGCCCGGAATCGCGGGAAGAATATCGAAGGTCGCCGAGACCGTCGACGGCACATCGACGTGGTGAAGGTGGGCCAGCGCCGCGTCGACTGCGGCGAAGTTCTGCAGCACCACCGCGTCGCCGCGCTTGCCGTAGGTCTTCTTGATGGCCTTCTTGATTTGATCGATGGCCTCTTCGCGAGGCAGGACGCCGCTGATGGCGAAGAAGCAGGTCTGCATGATGGTGTTGATGCGGCTGCCCATGCCGGCTGCGCGGGCGACCGCGTATCCGTCGATAACGTAGAACTGCAACTTCCTCTCAAGGATCGTCGCCTGCGTCTTCCTTGGCAGGTGGCCCCAGATTTCCTCCGGGCCGAAGGGAGTATTCAGCAGGAAGACCGCGCCGGGCGCCACGGCAGCCAGCACGTCCATCCGTTCGAGGAAGGAGAACTGGTGGCAGGCGACGAAGTTTGCCTTGGTGATGAGATAGGTTGAGGTGATCGGCTCGGGGCCGAAGCGCAGATGCGAAGTCGTGATCGAACCCGACTTCTTCGAGTCGTAAACGAAGTAGCCCTGCGCGTAGTTGTCGGTCTGTGAGCCGATGATCTTGATTGAGTTTTTATTTGCGCCCACGGTGCCGTCGGAGCCGAGCCCGTAAAAGAGCGCCCGGACAGTGCGCGGGTTTTCGGTCGAAAACTCGGGATCGTAGGTCAGACTGGTGTAGGTGACATCGTCCTGGATGCCGATGGTGAAGTGGTTCTTCGGATTAGGTTTCTTCAGTTCGTCGAAGATCCCTTTGACCATGGCCGGCGTGAACTCTTTGGAAGACAATCCATACCGGCCGCCGACGATTCTGGGCTGCTTCGCGAATTGCGAGTTGCCCTCGGAGAAGGCTTCAGCAACGGCGGTGACCACATCCTGATAGAGCGGTTCGCCGAGCGCACCCGGCTCCTTGGTGCGATCGAGAACGGCGATCGAGCGGACCGTCTTAGGAAGAGCGGCAAGGAAAGCGGAGGAGTCAAATGGACGGAAGAGGCGGACTTTGAGTACGCCGATTCGTTCGCCTTGCAGGGCGAGTTGGCAGATGGCCTCTTCCGCCGCTCCCCCGCTCGAACCCATCAATATAATGACTCGTTCCGCATCCATCGCGCCGACGTAGTCGAAGAGCTTGTACTTGCGCCCGGTTTGCTTGGCGAAGCGGTCCATCACATCCTGAACAATCGTCGGCGTGGCCAGATAGAAGGGATTGCAGGCTTCGCGGGCCTGGAAGAATACGTCGGGATTCTGCGCCGTCCCGCGCAAGATTGGCCGATCCGGGCTCAAAGCGCGCTCACGGTGCGCAATCACGTATTCTTCATCGAGCAGGGCCTGAATATCCTCGTCACTTATGGGCAGGATCTTGTTGACTTCGTGCGAGGTGCGAAAGCCATCGAAGAAATGAAGGAACGGGATGCGGGATTCGAGCGTCGCGATGTGGGCGACTAGCGCAAGATCTGCGGCCTCCTGCACGGAGTTTGAGCACAACATCGCGTAACCGGTGCTGCGGCAGCCCATCACATCCGAGTGATCGCCAAAGATCGAGAGCGCGTGGGTCGCGATAGAACGCGCGGTGACGTGCATGACCGAGGCAGTCAGCTCGCCGGCGATCTTGTACATATTCGGAATCATCAGCAAGAGGCCTTGCGACGCGGTAAACGTGGTGCTGAGCGCGCCTGCCTGCAATGCGCCATGCATGGCGCCGGCGGCACCGCCCTCGCTCTGCATCTCGGCAACAATTGGCACCGCACCCCAGATATTCGGCTTGCCTTCCTCGCGCCATTGATCAGACCACTCGCCCATTGGCGACGAGGGCGTGATGGGATAGATGGCGATGACTTCGGACAGCCGATAGGCAACCGAGGCGACCGCTTCGTTGGCATCGAGTATGACAGCCTCTGGATTGTTCATGGCGCTCCCTTGATCCCGCCCGGCGAAGGATCTGCCGCCTAAGGCGTGCGTCCTATGGGACCTGAATAGAGTGTGCAGGCGGGACTGCCCGTCAGGCTGTGACGAGCGACACACGTGCAGTTTTTCCTCCGGGGAACCGGTTGGTTCGAGGCTCTCGGGAGAGGCTTCCAAAGGCCTTACTATTGTGACGGCTGTCACCGCGAAGCTCGGTTGGTTGAGCGCATATTGAGGATGACCGGAGGTAAAGACCATGCAAAACTCTACTGCACATCGCTTTCACACCCTCAACTTTGCCGCACCTGAACGTATTCTTGTGGCCACGGATTTGACCGACTGCGACTACCTGGTTCCATACGTCGTCGCGCAAGCCAAGGCCAGCAACGCGCGGGTCACACTGGTCCACGCCATTGCCCCCGCAAACTCATTTCCCGCTGAGGCCGGAGCGATGCCGTATCTCGACAGAGAGGGGATCGACCGCGACGCCCGGGCGGTGCTTCTGAAGATGTCCAGCCAGATCGAAGCGCATGGAATCGTCTGCAATATCGACCTGCAGCATGGCTTTGCCTCCGACGTCGTCCGGGAAGCGCTGCTCGATACCGGGGCGACGCGGCTGATAGTTGGCACTCATGGCCGGGGGAAGCTGGGCCAATTCGCGTTGGGGTCGGTAGCCAACGAACTGCTCAAGACAGTGGAAGTGCCAATCTTTGCGGTTGGCCCTGGCGTTCTCAACTCCGCCGATCATGCGACGCCCCGGAAGGTCCTGCATCCCGTCTCGCTGGTTGGCGACTTCCAGAAGAGCGTCGACTTTGCCGTGGACTTGGCGCAGAGTTATGGCGCCGAGCTCACGCTGCTGCATGTCATGACCCCCGAATTCGGAAGCAAGGGTTCGGAGCGCTCGCTTACCTGGGCCAGGAACGCGCTCTCTGAACTTGTTCCGGGCGGAGCGGAGCTTGCCAAGCCGGTCCAATTTATCACCGTATACGGGAAGGTCACCGAGGAAATATTGAACGCCGCCACCCACATCGCCGCCGACTGGATTGTGTTGGGGGTGGATTCGGACTTCCCCGCCTGGTCGCTCAAAGACTCGATGGCGTACAAGGTGCTTGCTGCGGCAACCTGCCCGGTATGCACGATTCGCCACGAGCCGGCGGTCGCCGAGAAGGTAACCGTGAAGGCGGCCAAGGACCACATGAACCATGTCGTTGAGGTCGCTGGCTGAGCCGGAGAGCCAGGACCGAGCCGGGAGGCTGGCTTGAGTTTTACTCGACGTAGTGCTCTCGCAAAGGATTAAAATCGCGTTTTTCCTCTGCGAGGGCACTTTGTGTCTCGGTGGTGTCGTAATTTGAAATCCCGGCTAAACCTCCAAAATGGCAAACTGTGCCTCGAAGAAGGTGAGCAGAATTGACCATAATTTTCGCGCGCTTCCGAGATAAAATTATGTAATGACCAACCAGTTAAGGACACCACCTGTGTCTCTGGTGAATCGACATTTCGCCGAGAAATGTTCAGAATGCCAGCACCGGACGTTGCGGCTGTTTTGCAATCTGAATGAGGATGCTTTGCGAAGCTTCGACGAGCTCGGCACGCTGATTTCTGTGCCGAGCCGCACGGTACTCTTTGAAGAAGGCCAACGCGCCAATTCCGTATACGTCGTATGCGCGGGGCAGTTGAAGCTATCGACAGACTCGAAAGATGGCCGAACGATGATTCTCCGGCTGGCTGTACCGGGCGACGTGCTTGGACTCAGCGCGACCATGGGGAACGTTCCCCATGAGGTCACGGCGGAGACGATCGAACCGACGCAGTTGAAGAGCGTGCCCAAGCGAGAGTTCCTGGGACTCCTCGATGCGTTTTCTGAAGTTGGGAAGAAGACCGGGGAGGCGCTGGCCCGTGAGTACCACGCAGTCTTTCTGGATGCCCGCCGGCTGGCGCTCTCCGGTTCGGCCCCGGGCAGGTTGGCCCAGTTGCTGATCGAGTGGGCGAATACCGCCGCATGCGGCAAACCGGAACTACGCTTTACCATGGCGCTCACCCACGAGGAGCTTGCCAGCATGGCCGGCACTTCACGCGAAACCGTGACCCGTTTGCTGAACCAGTTTGAGCGCGATCACCTGATCATCCGCCGTGGCGCTTCGATCACAATCGTGAACCCATCCAGCCTCAGCGAGCTCGCGCAGTAGAACGGCTCCATCGGTGACTAAGCCGCATGTTGTTGCGCCCGGTCTTCGCGAGGGCAGCGTAGTTCCAGTGATCGGATCCATCGCGATCACTGGTGACGGGCATCACTGCCAACCTTCTCCTGCTCGACGCATATTGAACATAAGGGAGAAGACAATGCAAACCGGCGCCCTGAAATTCAAAACGATCACCGTTGCCACTGATCTTGGCGAAAGCTCTTCTTCGGCACTGCGTTATGCCCAGGCGGTCGCCCGCCAGCAAAGCTCGACACTCGTGGTTGTCCACGTCGTCGACCCGCTTGGCTATGCGTTTCCACATGGAACGCCCGCCGCCCTTGAAACGAACCAGGCGGCCCGCGAGGAATTGACGAAGATCGAGGAGGAAACCCGCCGTCAGGGAATTCCTGTCCACTCGGTAATGGAGAGCGGGATTGTCTGCGAACGAATCCTGCAGGCGATCAAGGACCACCATTCCGACCTGCTCGTACTGGGAACGAGGGCCCGGACCGAGGCTGGCCGAATTGCGCTCGGGACGGTTGCAAGGCAGCTTCTCGCCAAAGCACCGTGCCCCATCCTGACCGTCTCCCCGGATGCAGACGCATCGCTGCCGTGGGTTGGACGATGGCGCAAGGTGCTTGCGGCCGTAGACTTTTCGGCGGTGTCGATCGCGGCCCTCCTGCGCGCTCACCAGATGGCACACAAGCAGCTGATCGCCCTTCATGTGGCCCGCTGCTTCAGCGAGCATGAGTGCTCGAAATGCCTGGAAAGGCTGCGTTTTATCGCGCCGTTCAACGAATCACACACCGTACCGGTGGAACACATCGTCAAGTCTGGCGACGCCAACGACCTGATCGCCGAGTATGCCTGGAAGATGCCTGCCGACCTGGTTGTGCTGGGTTCCCCGGCCAATGTTCTAGCCGACGAGGACCTGGCCACCAGCACGGTGCTGCATGTGATTTCCAAAGTAAACTGCCCGGTGCTTTGCGTGCCGATGAGCAGCGAGGTATCTCCCCTGACGCTGATACGAGAGGTTGCCCTGGCGAGATAAAGGCCGCGTTGCCGATCGTGTGACCAAGGGTTCTTCGAACTCCGACAACCTTAACCAACCCCGACTTTGATGGAAACAATGGTGCTAGCGCGTTTCCCAAGCAGGTTGTTTGCCAGTCTCGCCGCCTCGGGATGAACGCTGGCTGATGCACTCTTCGGCACTTTTTCACTAACCTCACCCCTCGTCAAGAAGACAGCTGGATTTGAATGACAAGTGATAGCAATCACTGCAATTTGCCGGACTAAGAGTCACGATAACCTGTCATTCCCCGGGAAAGAGCAATCAACCCCGGAATCTAATTCTCAAGTTCAAGGATTCTCCGGAGGATGTATGCCCGAACTGATCTGGTTGTGGTTCTCCCTTATTGTCAGTGTCCTCGCACTTGGAGTGGCCTGGCTATTCTCTCGTGAAGTCATCGCCGCGGACTCCGGTTCGGATGCGATGAAGCAAATAGCAGGAGCAATCAAGGAGGGTGCGGAAGCCTTTCTTCGCCGCCAGTACATTACTATCTATAGCTTCAGCATTGGTCTCGCCATTCTAATCTTCAGTTTCTATGCCTATACCAAGGGAACGCAGTTAGCCGTCAGAATGGTCGTATCCTTTCTGGTTGGGGCCGTATGCTCAGGTGTCGCCGGGGCATCGGGAATGTTCGTCTCTATCCGGGCTAACCTGCGGGTGGCCCAGGCCGCCCGAACCAGCCTTGATCGTGCGCTTCGACTTGCGCTCCGCGGCGGCGCAGTGACCGGTCTTACCGTAGTGGCGCTCTCGCTCATCGGTGTAGAGGTGGTCTTTCTCGCCTTCGGCGGTATGGCCAATCCCAAGCTCGTTCCTTATCAAATAGTCGGATTCGCCTTCGGCGCAAGTTTCGTCGCGCTCTTTGCCCAATTGGGCGGCGGCATCTTTACCAAGGCTGCCGATGTGGGTGCCGACCTTGTCGGCAAAGTAGAGGCGGGCATTCCAGAAGACGACCACCGCAATCCAGCGGTCATCGCCGATCTGGTCGGCGACAACGTCGGCGACTGCGCAGGCCGTGGGGCGGACCTCTTCGAGTCAACCGCCGCCGAGAACATTGGCGCTATGATTCTCTCGGTCGCGCTCTTTGGCAAGTTTGGAGTGCTGGGCATCTTCTTCCCGTTCGTCGCCCGCGCCTTTGGTTTGATCGCCTCCATCATCGGAATCCTCTCGGTCAGGTTGAAGAATGAAGAAGAAGATCCCATGAGGGCCTTGAACAGAGGCTATATCGTCGCCACTATATTCGCGATTGCGGGCTTTTATATCGCGGTCCGTTATCTGCTTGGGAACAATCTCTGGTTTTTTGCCTGCGGGTTAATCGGCATGGCCAACTGCTTCCTGTTTGTCTGGATTACGGAATACTACACCGAACATACTCATGAGCCAGTGATGTCCATCGCCAAGGCGTCGCTTACCGGTCCAGCCACGAACATCATCACCGGCCTTGCCGTCGGGATGGAATCGACCGCATTGCCGGTGCTTGCCATTTCAGCTTCGATTCTCGGTTCGTACTACTGCGGCAAAGCAGCGCTTCCAGGTATGACCGGGGCTGGCCTGTATGGTACGGCGATCGCCACCATGGGCATGTTGTCGACTGCGGCCTATATTCTCGCCATGGACACCTTCGGCCCTATCTCCGACAACGCGGGCGGCATCATTGAGATGTCCGGCGCTCCCGATGAAGAACGCCGCCACACTGATGCGCTCGATTCGGTCGGAAACACGACCAAGGCGCTCACCAAGGGATATGCAATCGGCTCGGCTGCACTCGCCGCTTTTCTGCTCTTCTCCGCTTACATCGATGAGATTAATGAGTTTATCGCGCAGAAATTTGGCAGTCTTGCCGGTCCGCTTATGTTGACTCGAGTCGATATCTCAAAACCTCCCGTCTTTATTGCCTGCCTTATCGGCGCGGGGCTGGTGCTGCTGTTCAGTTCCTTCGCGATTCGCGCCGTTGGCAACGCTGCCCAGACGGTGATTGAAGAGGTTCGCCGCCAGTTCAAGGCCGACCCGGGCATCATGCTGGGCACTTCGCATCCGGACTACCGGGCCTGCGTCGATATCGTGACCAAGGCGGCACTCAAGCAGATGGTGGTTCCCGGCGCGCTCGTCGTGGGCACACCCATTGCCGTCGGTGTCCTCTTCCGCTACTTTGCTTCGGCGCAGGACCCGACGATTGGCGCTGAATCGGTAGCTGGACTTCTCATGGTCGGTACTATCACAGGAATCCTCTTCGCGATATTTATGAACAACGGCGGAGGCGCCTGGGACAATGCCAAGAAGTACATCGAAACCGGCGCATTTGGCGGCAAGCATTCCGAAGCTCACTTGGCGGCTGTGGTTGGAGATACGGTCGGCGATCCGTTCAAAGACACCGCGGGACCTTCGATCCATGTGCTCATAAAGCTCATTTGCACCGTCGCCTTTGTTATGGCCCCGCTCTTCCTTCGGTGATCCGGGCAAGACCCGGATCACCACGAGATGCTCAACCGTTCTGTTCAGTGTGATGGCTGGCACAGACAGTGCTTTCTTCAGAGGCGTAACACTGAGCACATAGTAAGGCTGAACTCGCAGGACTAGTCCCGGCACGCGAATCGAGTTCTTTCTCGCTCTTCGCAATTCTTCGAACCTGAATCGCGCCGCGATCGAACATGATCACGGACCGGCCCCACACGAGTCAGCGGAACGGAGATTGCCATGAGTACAAGCACGATCGAACCCCGCCTAGCCAACCCTGAAAAACTCAGCGAAACCAAGATTCAATACGTGTATTTCTTCGGCGGTGGATCGGCTGAAGGAAATGGGGAAATGAAATCGATCCTCGGAGGCAAGGGTGCCGGTCTGGCGGAAATGACCAACGCTGGCCTTCCTGTTCCTCCTGGATTCACAATTCAGACCGAAGCCTGCCGCGAATATATGCGCGGAGGCCTCTCGAAAGAAGTGAACGAGCAGATGGTCGCGGCCCTGCGCCGCCTGGAAGCTCTGCAAGGGCAGAAGCTTGGGGCGGGAGAGAATCCGCTCCTGGTATCAGTGCGTTCGGGCGCGAAGTTTTCGATGCCCGGCATGATGGATACCGTCCTTAATCTTGGTCTCAACGACGATTCGGTGAGGGCACTGGCCAAACGCACCGGCAATCCGCGCTTCGCTTACGATTGCTATCGCCGCCTGATTCAGATGTTTGCCGAGGTCGTTCTGCAGATCGAGAAGCCGAAGCTGGAAACGATCTTCGATGGCATGAAGGAGGAAAAAGGGGCCGAACTGGATACGGAACTCGATGCGGCAGCCCTATCCGAGATCATCGACGCCTACAAGTACCTTATCCGGCGTGAAACTGGGCACGACTTTCCCCAGAAGCCCGAGCAGCAGTTGGTGATGGCGCGGGACGCCGTCTTCCGGAGCTGGAACAACGAACGCGCCAAAACCTATCGCCGTATTAACCATATAGACGATTGGCTGGGGACGGCGGTAAACGTAGAGGCGATGGTCTTTGGCAACCTGGGAAATACAAGTGGAACCGGGGTGGGATTCACCCGTAACCCGGCTACAGGCGACCGCGAATTCTACGGAGAATTCCTGATCAACGCTCAGGGCGAGGATGTAGTCTCGGGCATTCGCACGCCGGTTCATATCGGCGAGCTGAAAAAGATCATGCCGCATGTCTATGACGAACTGGTCGACCTGACCTCGAGCATGGAACAACATTATCGCGACATGCAGGACTTCGAGTTCACCATTCAGGATGGCCGGCTTTACATGCTGCAGACTCGGAACGGAAAACGGACCGGGCACGCGGCTGTCCGCATCGCAATCGATATGGTTCGGGAAGGTCTGATAAGCGAGGATGAGGCAATCTTGCGGGTCGAACCGACCCAGCTCTACGACTTCCTGGTGCCGCGCTTGCAGGAAAAAGGCGCGAAGGTCACCGTCCTGACCGCAGGCCTGCCCGCGTCGCCCGGTGCATGTGTTGGACAACTGGTCTTCAGCGCCGAAGATGCGGTGAAAGTGACCCAGAACAAAAGCATGAAATCCGTGATTCTTGTCCGCAGTGAAACCACGCCGGAAGACATCGCCGGCATGGAGGTTGCTTCGGGCATTCTCACTTCAAGGGGAGGCTTGACTTCGCATGCCGCCGTGGTCACTCGCGGCATGGGTAAGTGCTGCGTGGTGGGAGCGAGTGACATCGCGGTCAATGAAAGAAAGAATGAGATGAAGATCGGCGGCAAGTTCTTTCGGCACGGCGATTGGATCTCTTTGGACGGAACAACCGGTCGCGTAATCGAGGGAAAACTGAAGACCATCCCCGCTTCCCTCGACGACCCGAATCTGACGACGCTGATGACGTGGGCGGATGCGAAGCGAAGACTCCGCGTGCGCGCCAACGCCGACATTCCGCGCGATGCCAAACAAGCGGTTGCGTTTGGCGCCGAAGGCATCGGTCTGTGCCGCACCGAGCACATGTTCTTTGCCGAGGACCGCTTGCCACACATGCAGGCGATGATCCTGGCAAACAACGAAGCCGACCGTCGTGCGGCGCTGAAGGAACTCCTGCCCATGCAGCGCGCCGATTTCGCTGGCCTCTTCGAAGCGATGAACGGTTTGCCGGTCACCATCCGGCTGCTCGATCCACCGCTCCACGAGTTCCTGCCGAAGCGCGAAGAACTGCTGGTACAGGTCGCCCAGCTCGAAATCCATCACCCCCGGTCACCCCAGTTGAAGGAGCTGCACCGTCTGCTGGAACGGGTAGAGGAACTGCATGAGACCAACCCGATGCTGGGTCTGCGCGGCTGCCGCCTGGGCATAGCCTATCCGGAGATCACCGAGATGCAGGCACGGGCCATCTTCGAAGCTGCGGCGGATACCGTCAGACAGGCAATTGATGTCCACGTGGAGATCATGGTGCCGCTCATCACCGGTGTGGAGGAGATGCGCAACCAGGCGGAAATCATTCGGCGGGTCGCCCGGGAGGTCCTCGCGGAGAAGGGAGTGCAGATGGATTTCCTGATTGGCACGATGATTGAGCTGCCGCGCGCGGCTTTGGTCGCTGACCAGATTGCCGAGGAGGCCGAATTCTTCAGCTATGGGACGAACGACCTAACGCAGACAACGCTGGGCATCTCTCGCGACGATGTGAATAAGTTCCTGCCAGCCTACCTGAAGCAGGGCATCTATAAACAGGATCCGTTCGCCGTCCTAGATCAGGAGGGGGTAGGACAACTCCTTCAGATGGGCACGACGCGTGGACGGTCGAAGCGCACCAATCTTAAAGTCGGAATCTGCGGGGAACACGGCGGCGAACCCGAGTCGGTGAAGTTCTGCAATAAGATCGGACTCGACTATGTATCCTGCTCTCCATTCCGTCTGCTGACAGCAAGACTTGCGGCCGCGCAGGCAGTATTGGAAGAACAGCAGCTTGTTGGGGGCGCTCAATCCGGCGAATCCCGTTAACTTTTGCGAGCTTGCCAATGTGAAAGATGGCCAGTGGCAAGAATCGAGCAGCGGAGTGGTTCCGCTGCTCGATCTTTTCTTGGCTTCGTCGCCCCGCTTTAGTTTGTTCTGGACGCGCAATCGGTCGCACAGCTTGCGACTATTGATCTCTGCGGCGACCCTTCGTCAAAGCAACCCATTCACACCGGCGTGAACCAGCATGCAGGCGACCGCGCAGGAGGCGACGCGCGACTCGGGTAAGTCGGCGCGGCTGGTGAGGATAATGGGGACCTTCGCTCCCATGACGATTCCGGCCAGGTGGGCGCCCCCCAGGTATTCCAGCTGCTTGGCAGCATGTTGCCTGATTCGAGATCGGGCACAAGCAAGATGTCGGCTTCTCCAGCCACCGGCGATTTCAGGTGTTTCACCAGGGCCGCCTCCTTGCTCACCGCGGTATCAAAGGCGAGCGGTCCATCGAGAATCGCCCCGGTAGTCTGGCCGCGGTCCGCCATCTTACACAGCGCGGCCGCATCGAGCGTCGAGATGATTTTGGGATTGACGGTCTCGATCGCCGACATGATAGCGACCTTCGGGAGCGGCACACCAAGCACATGGGCGAGGTCGATGGCGTTTTGCACGATATCGATTTTGTCTTCAAGATTGGGGTAGATATTGATCGCGGCATCCGTAATCAGGAGAGCGCGGTCGTAGAGCGGAGCTTCGAGAATGAATACATGGCTGATTCGGCGAACAGTCCGCAGGCCGCCCTCTTTCTGCAGGACGTACTTCATCAGCAGATCGGTATGCAGACTGCCCTTCATCAGAGCCAGCGTGGCGCCCGATCGGCAGAGTTCGGTGCAACGGATGGCGGCTTCCTGCTCGGATGGAACATCTTCGATCGCATACAAAGCGAGGTCGAGAGCGAGGCCGGCGGCAATGGCGCGGATCTCGCGCTCCGGACCGACCAGTCTCGGCTGTATCAGTCCGGCCTCGGCGGCTTCGACAGCGCCGGCGAGCGATACCTCGCTGCACGGCCAGCAAACCGCGACCGGGATCGGCTCGCGCTTCTGGCACTCGCGGATCAGCAACGCGAAAAGATCCGGAGACTGCGACCCGGGCAGATGGCCCCGAGCACTGGACAGAGGGCCTTGTACAGTGGCGTTCATCGATTCTCCTTCTCATCATCATGGTGTCTGAGCTTGCCGAGGTCTACAGTGACTCCGGTCACAGCCGAATCAAGTAGGGGTGTAAAAGGGCATGACGTGATGGCCGTCACCGCTGCGGCTATACTTTGCAGGTAAAAAGAGTTGTCCATTAAATACAATTGGACGCGAGCCCAAGGAGAAGTAAAGTGCTGGTCTATCCAATGCCCCCGCTTCCATCCGATGACAAACGGTGGAAGATCGTCAACGGGACAATGCGCCGCCACGGCTACACCCGTAATGCGCTGATCGAGACGCTGCACACCGTCCAATCCTCTTTCGGCTGCCTTGACGACAACGCGATCCGCTTTGTCGCCAGGTCGCTGCATGTTCCGCTCAGCCAGGCATATGGCGTAGCTACTTTCTACCATCATTTCAGCTTGAAGCCGCCGGGCAAACACACCTGCACCATCTGTATCGGTACCGCCTGCTACATCAAAGGCGCGGACGGGCTCGTGGCGGCGGCCGAAATGCACCTGGGTATCAAGCCAGGCAAGACGACCGCGGACGGCAACATCTCTTTGATGACCGCGCGCTGCGTAGGCGCCTGCGGTCGCGCTCCGGTCATGCTTGCGGATGAGGAACTTGTCGGGCTGGTCGAACCTGGCCGGATGCTGCAACAGCTGGAAAGTTGGTCGGACCATGACTAGCGAAGAGCTCCTGCAGATCGCCGAAACCGTCAAGTCAGAAGATGCGAAATTCGACCACGACGTCAACGTCTGCGTCGCGCTGGGCTGCCTCTCGCAGCACAGCGACAAGCTTCAGGATGTGCTGACGCGCGAGGCCGCAGCATCCGGCAAACGTTGCCGCGTCCGCCAGACCGGCTGCATGGGCCTGTGTGCCGCCGGGCCTTTGGTGCTAGTCGAACCCGCCGGAACTCTCTATGCCGGAGTCCATGAGGACGATGCCAAAGCGCTTATCGGCAGCCTCGGCGGGGCACCCGTCGAAAGGCTCGCACTCCATCAGGAGGCATACTTCGCCGGGCAACGCCAGATCGTGCTTGAAAACTCCGGGCATATCGATCCCGAGAAAATCGATGAATACATCGCCCGCGACGGCTACCAGGCGCTCGTGAAAGTGCTCGCCGAGATGGAACCGCAGACGGTGATCGAGCAGATCTCGAAGAGCGGATTGCGCGGACGCGGAGGAGGCGGCTATCCTACGGGCCTTAAGTGGGGCACAGTCGCCAAGTCGGACGGTGCGCAAAAGTATGTCATCTGCAACGCCGATGAGGGCGATCCCGGCGCGTTCATGGACCGCAGCGTTCTGGAGAGCGACCCGCAGCGCGTGATCGAGGGAATGGCGATTGCCGCCTATGCCGTCGGGGCGAGCAAAGGCTACGTCTATGTCCGCGCCGAGTATCCGCTTGCCGTCACCCGCCTGACGGCTTCGCTTCGCGAGGCGCGCCGCCGCGGCTTTCTCGGCTCCAACATTTGTGGGACGGCCTTCGCGTTCGATGTGGAGATTCGCCTAGGCGCCGGGGCCTTTGTTTGCGGGGAAGAGACAGCGCTGATCGCGTCGATCGAAGGGCTGCGAGGGCAACCGCGGCCACGGCCTCCCTATCCGGCGATGTCCGGCCTATGGGGATCGCCGACCCTCATCAACAACGTCGAAACCTACGCCAATGTGCCGCCGATCATCCGCAAGGGGGCCGAATGGTATGCCGGCATCGGAACCGACAAGAGCAAAGGTACCAAGGTCTTTGCGTTGACCGGCAAAATCAAGAACACCGGCCTGATTGAAGTCCCCATGGGCATGACTCTGCGCAAAATCATCTTTGAAATCGGCGGAGGCGTTCCCGACGGACGCAAGTTCAAAGCGGCGCAGACCGGCGGCCCGTCGGGCGGATGCATTCCCGAAGAGCATCTTGATCTGCCGGTCAGCTATGAGGCGCTGATCGACGTGGGCTCGATGATGGGCTCCGGCGGCTTGATCGTCATGGACGACACCTCTTGCATGGTCAACGTCGCCCGCTTCTTCATGGAGTTCTGCATGACCGAGTCGTGCGGCAAATGCATCCCCTGCCGGGCAGGCACCGCCCAGATGTTTCAGCTGCTCACCAAGATATGCGACGGCGAAGCCACCCACGCCGACCTCGACCTGCTCGTGGATCTCTGCGACGTGGTCAAGAACACCAGCCTGTGCGGCCTGGGCATGACCGCGCCAAACCCGGTGCTGAGTACGTTGCGATATTTCAAACACGAATACCTGGAACACATTGAGCGCAAACACTGCCGCGCAGGCGTATGCGGCTGCGACAAGAAGGAATTGAGCGTCGTGGAGGCAATGGCATGAGTCCGGCTGCGGATGTAAAGACCCTCATCATCGACGGTGTGAACGTGAGCGCGCGCGGTGATCAGACCGTCCTCGAGGTCGCTCGCGAGAACAGCATTCCCATTCCCACCCTCTGCCATCTCGACGGCCTCTCCGATGTCGGCGCCTGCCGTATGTGCATCGTCGAGGTCAAGAACTCGCCCAAGCTCTCTCCATCCTGCGTCTTGAAAGTAGAAGAAGGCATGGAGGTCACAACCAACTCGCCCCGTCTGCAACACTATCGCCAGACCATCCTCGAGTTGCTCTTCGCTGAGCGAAACCATATCTGTTCGGTGTGTGTTGCCAACGGCAACTGCGAACTGCAGGCGTTGGCGCAATCTCAGGGAGTCACCCATGTTCGCCTGCCATATCGAAACCCGAAGCTGGAGGTCGATGCCTCGCACGAGCGCTTTGTCTCCGACCCCAATCGCTGCATTCTCTGCACCCGGTGCGTGCGGGTCTGCGCGGAGATCGAGGGGGCCCACGTGTGGGACGTGATGGGACGGGGCATCGACTCGTTGCTCATTGCCGACCTCCACCAGCCATGGGGTGAGTCAAGCTGCACCCGCTGCGGCAAGTGTGTCCAGGTTTGTCCAACGGGCGCGCTTTCCGACAGGAGCAAGGTGGGCGTCGACCATCCCAAGCATCCCGAATTCGTGACTTATCTCAACATGATGCGGGAGGGGCAATGACTGAGTCCGCCAAGGTGAAGCTCGCAACAGTGTGGCTCGACGGCTGCTCCGGATGCCACATGTCCTTCCTCGATATGGACGAGAGGCTGCTCGAACTGAGCAGCCAGTTTGACCTTGTCTTCAGCCCGATCGTCGATTTCAAGGTTTATCCCGAATCGGTCGACGTTGCGCTCGTCGAGGGTGCGATCAGTAGTGTTGAGGATGAACACAAGATCCATCACATCCGCAAACACACCAAATTCCTCATCGCGATGGGTGACTGCGCGGTCACTGGGAATGTCCCGGCCATGCGCAATCCATTCGGGCCAGAGCCGATTCTGAAACGCGCCTACGACGAGAACGTCGCGACGCAACCGCAGATTCCTTGCGTTATCGTTCCCGCATTGCTCGACAAGGTGCGTCCGGTGCATGAGTTTGTAAAAGTCGATATGTATTTGCCCGGATGTCCGCCGTCGGCCGACACCTTCTACACCGTTCTAAGTGAACTGCTTGCCGGCCGCACGCCGGATGTCGCGAGTCTCACCCGCTTCGGAGCCTAGGCCTTAGGAGATCGTCATGCCGCAAACCATCACCATCGACCCTGTAACCCGCCTTGAAGGCCACGGTAAAATCACGCTCAAGACCAACGACCAGGGCGAAGTCAGCGAAGCGTTCTTCAGCGTCACCCAGGTGCGCGGCTTTGAAAAATTCTGCGAGGGCCGTCCATTCTACGAAATGCCTTCGCTGATGGCGCGCATCTGCGGCATCTGCCCAGTGAGTCATCTGATCGCCTCGGCCAAGGCCTGCGAAGCAATCATGTCGGTCGAGATTCCGCCCGCAGCCGCCAAGCTGCGCCGCGCGCTTAACATGGCGCAGACCGTCCAGTCGCACGCGCTGAGCTTTTTCTACCTTGCATCGCCCGATCTTCTGCTTGGAATGGATGCCGACCCCGCCGACCGCAATCTCTTCGGCGTCGCCAAGGTGGACCCTCAGTTGGGTCGCGCCGGCATCGGGCTTCGCCGTTTTGGCCAACACATCATTGAACTCCTCGGACGTAAGCGCATCCATCCCGGATGGGTCGTTCCCGGCGGCGTCACCGAGCCGCTCGCCGCCGCCAAACGCGACGAAATCCTCGCCATGATTCCCGAGGCCTATGCCAACATCAGCCTCGCGCTCGTCTGGTACAAGAAGATCGCCGACCGCTTCCGCGACGAGGCCGAACACTTTGCCAACTTCCCCGGCCCCTTCCTCGCCATGGTCGGCGCCGACGGCGGCCTCGAGTTCACGGACGGCAAACTGCGCCTGATCGACGCCGAAGGAAACATCCTTCTCGACAAACTCGAAGCGGCGCAGTTCGACGCGTATTTTGGCGAGGCGGTCGAGCCGTTCTCCTACATGAAGTTCCCGTATTACAAAGCTCTCGGCTATCCCGGCGGGGCCTATCGCGTCGGCCCGCTCGCCCGGCTCAACATCGCCAGTCACGTCGGAACACCGCTCGCCGATGCCGAACTCAAGGAGTTTAAACAACTCGCTACCGGCCCCGTACTCGGTTCGTTTTATTACCACTACGCACGCCTGATCGACATCCTCCACGGCATCGAGGTCATCGAACGGATATTCTCCGACCCCGTCATCCTCGACACGCACGTCCGCGCGACCGCAGGCGTGAATCGACTGGAGGGTTCCGGGGTAGCCGAGGCGCCACGCGGCACCCTTATGCATCACTACAGAGTGGACGAACACGGCCAGATGGTCTGGGCTAATCTCGTCATCGCCACCGGGCAAAACAACGATGCCATGAACCGCGGCGTCTTGCAAACCGCGCAACGCTATGTACACGGTGACAAGATCGCCGACGGCATGCTCAACCGCGTCGAGGCGGTCATCCGTACCTTTGATCCCTGCCTGAGCTGTTCCACCCACGCCTACGGCCAGATGCCGCTCATCGTCAAGCTGGTGAGTCCTGACGGCGCCACGCTCGACGAGGTCCGCCGAGGCTGATGACGCCGGAAGACAGCACCTCGCCGGGAGTTCCACGAGAGTCCATCAAAGCCCTCGTGCTAGCATGCGGCAACACTCTGCGCGGTGACGACGGTGTTGGCTGGCGGATCGGTTCCCTGCTCATCGAAGACCCTCCTTGCGAAGGCCTCGAAGTTATCCTCACTCAGCAACTACTTCCCGAACATGCCGAACCTGTGAGCGGTGCAGATGCGGTAATCTTCCTCGACTGCGCCGCCCTCGGTACCCCAGGGACGGTCTTGAACATACCCGTAAAGCCGTCGCAATCTGCGCCTTGTATCTTCACCCACCATCTTGACCCCCGGATGCTACTTCGCCTGGCGCAGGATGTCTACCTCCGATCACCCTCCCGCGCGGCGGCCATCACCATAGTCGGCAACTCATTTGACCTGATTGAACAATTAAGCCCGCCTGTCGCCGCCGCGGTCCCGAAAGCGCTGGAAGCAGTTCGGGCCTTCTTGCCAGAGGAAGAGGCATCTGGATAGTCGCGCGACTTGTGCCACGGCACTCGACATGGAAAGAAGGAACCTGAGGCGTGCCCGAGACTATCCGGCAAAAAGCAGAGGTCTTGACCGCTGCCCCAACCCACAATTTCCGCCGTCTGGTCATTGCAGCCCCGGTCCTGATCATCAACCTTGTCAGTGGGCGTCGAACAGTCTGATCTTTCGGCGGAAAAGGAAGTGTTTTTATTAAGAATTATGCAACTGCTTTCTTAACGTTGTTCGTGGCTATCTTCGCGTTCACGGTCCGGGTCGGCAAGACCCCACTGCGCGCTTACAAGCGGCCGGCCAGGGGCAAACTGGAAGAATCTCGCCTGCCCTCCGCGCGCAACGGAATGAATAGGGTGCACATGACGTCAGGATCGTGAGGGAAACGCTCATAAAACCAGTCGATCTTATCAGTATGGAAGTGCCCCGTTAGTAGGGCCGCTTTCAGACTCAGATCCACTTTCTTCTGAGCAGCCAGATTTTGATCGTTTGCGTGAGACCCACATAGCTAAGGAGCGTGACCATCAGGATCGGCCAGTACATCTGAGGTAGGTGTGCCAGACCCAACGACGAGGCAAGCGGCGAATACGGCAACCATGCTCCCAGGACCATGATGGATAAGGTTGTGGCGGTAAGCAGCCAACTCGCCCGACTCTGTATGAAGGGAATCTTGTTGGTGCGAATGACGTGAATGATGAGTGTCTGCGTCATCAGTGACTCAACAAACCATCCGGTCTGAAACACCGACGCGCGGGATGGGTCCCAGCACTTGAAGAGATAGAGCATGACGAAGAAAGTCGTATAGTCGAAGATCGAGCTAATTGGTCCGATGAAAAGGATGAACCGCTTGATCTCGCTTATGTTCCAGGGCCGCGGCCGCGTCACCTGCTCTTCGTCGACTGAATCTGTCGGGATCGGGATTTGTGAGATGTCGTACAGGAGGTTGTTCGTCAACACCTGAATTGGAGCCATTGGAATGAAAGGAAGAAAGGCGCTTGCTCCTAGCACGCTGAACATGTTTCCGAAGTTGGAACTAGCCCCCATCCGGATGTACTTAATAATGTTGGCGAAGACCTTCCGCCCTTCGATCACACCCCCGTCCAGCACCATGAGATCCTTTTCCAGCAGGATCAGATCAGCCGACTCCTTGGCGATGTCCGTAGCCGTATCGACCGAGATGCCAATGTCTGCCACTCGCAATGCCGGAGCATCGTTGATTCCATCTCCCAGAAATCCAACCGCGTGTCCTTTGCCCCGGAGGACCTGAACGATTCGCTGCTTGTGGGAGGTGAGAGGCGGGCGAAGAGAGTCGCCTTCTCTGCTGCATCGGCCAGTTCAATGTCAGACAGCTTTTCCACGTCTGCGCCCAAAAGCATCGGGTCGGCCGAGAGACCTACATCCGCGCACACCTTGCGACTGATGAGGTGGTTGTCGCCTGTGAGTATCTTCACGGCCACACCATGCTTATGCAGTGCCTCGATAGCACGTGCAGCCGTGTTCTTGGGCGGATCCAGAAAGGCGCAATATCCTTTGAGGACGAGGTCACACTCGTCAACCTTTGAGCAGGCCTGCTTTCCGGTTACCTCCTTAGTTGCCACGGCTAAGACTCTGAAGCCATCGTTGCTGAGGCTCTCATACTCTTCCCTAAGCCCTTTGATCAGGTTGGGGTCCATCGGAGACAGTTTGCCGTCCAGTTCGAAATGAGAACACTGATGGAATACTTCTTCGGGAGCGCCTTTGGTTAGAAGGATTACTTTTCCATCAGGATCTTGCACCAGGACCGACATCATGCGGCGTGTGAAGTCGAAGGGGATTTCGTCCAGCTTCCTGTACTTTGCGACCCGGGCTTGATCGTGGAAGTCCGGACTATCTAGAATCGCCCGATCAAGCAGGTTCTTAAGGCCAGTCTGGAAGTTGCTAATAAGGTAACCATCCAGGAGCACCTCGTCAGTCTCCCGTCCCGCTACGTTGCAATGCCGTTGCAGGACGACGCGATCTTCGGTGAGCGTTCCGGTCTTGTCGGTGCACAACACATCCATGCCCCCGAAGTTCTGAATGGCATTGAGACGCTTGACGATCACTTTCTTGCGGCTCATCGCGAGCGCCCCTTTAGAAAGGCAGACAGAGACGATCATGGGCAGCATCTCAGGGTCAGGCCCACCGCGACAGCCAGTGCAAAGAAAAAGGCGCCTTTCCAGTCATGCTTGGTGAACCCGTTGATAAGGAAGACCAGAGGCACCATGACAACCATGAGCCTGATCATGAGCCAGGTGAAGCGGCTGAGGCCCTTGTCGAAGCTGGTCGGTGGCGGCTCGGCGGTGATCGAGCCAGCCATGCTGCCGAGGTAGGTGCGGACTCCCGTCACAACAACGACCGCTGTCGCCGTACCGCTTTGAACGCTTGACCCATGAAGCAGGTGTTCTTGAGCTCTGTGGGTGAGCTCACAGTTTTTAGCTCGGGGTCGTGGAATTTCTCGACCGGAAGTGATTCCCCGGTGAGACTACCCTGGCTGACGAAGAGATCTTTCGAAGAAATGATCCGCACATCGCCCGGGATCATGTCGCCGGCGGCGAGCTTGATGATATCCCCGAAAACCAGGTCGCGCAGCGGCATCTCCCGCGCATTGCCATCACGAATCACGGTAGCGGTCACATGAATCATGGCCTTGAGCTTTGCGGCGGCCGCGTCCGCCCGGGCCTCCTGCAAGAAGCGGAGCGCAACGCCGAGCACCACCATGCCTGCCATGACAGATCCGGCGCGCGCGTCGCCGGTAGCATAGGAGATAGACGACAAAATCGCCAGCAGAACCACCAGCGGGTTGCGAAGGATTTTCAGCAGACGGATCGGCCAGCCTTGCCGTCGCTCTTGCGCCACCTCGTTTGGCCCTGTCGTTCGCACTCGCTCCTCGGCTTCCGTTTGCGTCAGGCCCTGGGGGGACGTCCGAAAAGAGCGGAGCAGTTCTTCGCAGTCCTTTCTGGCGGCATCAAGGACGGCGGGAGAGACATGGATACTGTGGTCTTTCGCCTTCGGCGGGATCGGAGGCTGGCGTGGGAGAGCATTCGGACGGGTGAGGCTACCGCCTTCTGTCAAGCCGGCTGTGGCTGAAGACTCAGCCGCGTTATCGGTGTCAGGTGTTGTCATCGTTCTTTGACAGCTTATCGAACTTGTTTCTATGGCTGATCAAAGGCGGGCGATGCCTCCCCCGCCGCAGCAAGCACCCTCAAGAACACCCGGGCTTCTCCTTTTGGAGGCTCCTCACAGATCCTCTTTAACGGAGTGCAAAGGATGATGGTTCTTTGAGACACCGAACGTTGGGAAGCTCGCGGTTTCTTTCCGTTTGTCGAAACCACATTGAGCTTTGCGCGGCCTTTCTGAAGATAGAAAATGCAGTTAGCCAGATTCTCTGCAAAAAGAAGGTTTGCTTCGGCTTCAATCGGACGATCCTTCGGCGCCTCAACAGCATCCCGGTCGTGCCCGTCCATGATTCTTATTTCATGGCAGGCGGCTCAAATGTTATTTGTACAATTCTGCCCCGAATGAAGAACTTGAACCTTCGATTGACTGTATAGACTCCAAGTACTTCACGAGATTCTCCAGTCTGACATTTCCCCAGTCCTCATCCCGCTCAACCTGATGAAAAATTGGTCCCCAAATGGGCATCTTTCGCGAACCGTGAGCCACCACAACTTGCTCACCCATAATGACTTGGCTTACGCGTGCCGCGGGAAACTGCCCCTGATTCCTTCCTGCACAGAAGAGTCGGATCGGGCATCTTGGCCTTCAACGCGGACGCGGCTGGATCCCCTCCTTTAGCATCCAAGCCGTGGCAGGATGCACAATAGGCCCGGAACAGGTCTGGTCCTTTGACAGATCGAATCAACGGCGTAGATTGCTCTCCTACTTTCGGCGCGGTCTGAGTTTGCTTGATGGCTGCAACACAGACGCCGCCAAGCGCCACGGCCAGCACCACGGGCAAGGCCCTCTTGAATCTTTTGTCCACCAACTTCCCCGCAGCTCCTGTCGTCTTCATTATCAGCATCAGAAAACTGAACTCTGCTCCCCCGCGCCGGCAGAAGAGGGATATCGCGCGTGCGACCACTTTAAGAGCCGTTGGACCGTTTAGCAAATCTGTCATGGCAGATCTGACGACGTGTCAAAAGATATTCCCGCCAATCGGATACTTGCCAGGAATATGACCCTTGATAAAAGTCATTTTCCGCCACCATAGATATCTATGACAAAGAGAACTGAACCAACTGCGGCAGATCTTGAATCTATTTCTGTTTTGCCCATGAAGAAGTTGCGGCGCTACCTGTTTCTTTTGTCGTTGCCGCCGCGGAGATCGAGTCAGTCGTACTCGACATTCCGTAATCAGACGCTTGCGTGCGGCGCATCACATCCTCTCCCCGACTATGGCCTCTATAATCGGCGCAGTCATGCCAACAGGAGACAGCATGTGAGCAGAAGTGTGTATTGGTTTTTTTTGTTGGGTTCGGTTCTCTCCGTCGCGCTCCATGCACAGGAAGTCGCCGGAAACTGGCAGGGAACGATGCAAACCGCCTCCCGCTTGCGAGCCGTCCTTCGAATCTCAAAGGCCGAATGCAACGGTCTGGACGGCACGTTGTACACCCTCGGCGATGATCCCCATCCCATTGGTCTCACCTCCGTCACGCTTCTCAACCGAGTCCTCCGCTTTTCCATTGACTCGCTAGGGGCCACATACGAAGGAACACTCAGCGCCGACGGCTCGTCGATCCAGGGCACATTCTCACAGGGTCAGGCCATTTCGCTCGACTTCGACCGCGCTACCCCGGAAACCGCTTGGGCGCTCGATCCCACGCCGCATAAGGTGCAGTTTGTCGAGGTCGAAAAGGATGTCCGGCTAGAAGTTGTCGACTGGGGGGGCTCGGAGCGCCCGCTGATCCTGCTTGCCGGACTAGGCAACACTGCGCATGTCTTTGACAAGTTCGCGCAGAAACTCACTCCCTCCTATCACGTCTACGGCGTCACCAGGCGTGGCTTCGGCGCGTCGAGCGCTCCTGTGCCGTGGAACGGGAACTACACAGCCGACCGCCTCGGCGACGATGTTCTGGCGGTGATCGACGCCCTCAAGATTGATCGCCCCGTTCTTGTAGGCCACTCTATCGCGGGTGAGGAGTTAAGCTCTATCGGGAGCCGCCATCCTGGCAAGGTTGCAGGCCTGGTCTACCTCGAAGCAGGTTATGGATATGCCTTCTACGATAGCGTCCACGGCGAGTTTCCGATTGACGTCCTCGAATTAAGAAGAAAGCTGGCCGGGCTGGCATCGGCGCAGGGGCCGAGGGAACAGAAGGCCATCGAACAGCAACTGCTCGACGCCGATCTGCCTCGGATCGAGAGGGACTTGCGCGAGGAGCTGAAGTACACGAGAGGGATCGTGGGTCGGCTTCCCGCATCCTCGATGCCCGATCTTGCTCAAGCGCCGGACATCCGCCGAGCCGTCATGGAGGGTGAGCAAAGGTATTCAGAAATCCGCTGCCCTGCGCTGGCGATCTTCGCACTACCGGAAAGTGTTGGATCAGAAACCCATGACAGGGAAGAAAGCACCGAGCAGGCGCAGGCGATTCGAGCAGGTATTGCCGGTGCCCGCGTGATACTTTTGGCCAATGCCAGCCACTACATCTTTCTGAGCAACGAGGCCGAGGTTTTGCGCGAAATAGGCTCGTTCATCGCCTCGCTGCATTGAACGGTCTCCTGACAGCGCACACGTTCCCTGCCGCATACCTTGGCAACTTCATCGCAGATCAAGACGCAAACTAAACGGCCCTTGAAGTAATGACATGAGCACAGGAGATTCAACTTTGGAAATGCTCCGCGCACAAGTGGTGAATATCGTCGTGGGAACAATTTTCTTGTCCATCGGAGCGACCGCCTGTGCGATTGCCGCGATCCGCTGGCGCAGGGGTGTGCGCATCCTCGTATGGTGGGGAATCTGGAGCGGGATGTACGGCCTCCAAACGCTGTGTCAGACGCCCGCCGTTTTGGCGGTTCTGCCCCACGCCCTCAAAACTGCCATGCCCTACGTGAGCACGGCGGTCATGTACCTGCTGCTGGTTTCTGCCCTGTTCGCCTGGCGAGAGCTGAGCCTCGGCAGACTCAGGCTCCTGATCCAGCTGGAAATCTTCGCGGGGTTGGCGATTGCTCTAATCGGTTTCGGCACGTTCATGCTCGGTGGCCCAAACAGCAAATGGATCTTCTACAACAACCTGCTTGCAGTTTTTTCCATGGTCGTCCTATTAACTGTCGTGCTGGTCCCAAAGCTTTCCAAGTTCCTCGTTATACCCAATCACCGCATTCTCACCGTGGCTACGTTAATTTTTGCCTCAGAGGTCCTTTACACCAACTTGGCGAGCGTGTTGCACTACCGTGTCCTGCCTCTGGTTAACTCGGTGGGCTTTGCCGCGCTCCTGTTTTCGCTGGGATACATCGCTCTGGAGACAGTGTTTACGAACGAGCGTCGTCTGCTTTCCATCGAGACAGAATTGGAGACTGCCCGGCAGATACAGTCTTCAATTCTTCCGGCGAAAGTTCCCGAGCTTGAGTACCTCCGTATCGCTGCTTCTTACCTTCCCATGACCTCCGTCGCGGGCGATTTCTACCAATTCGTCCGGTCCGACAACAACCATCTGGGCGTCCAAGTGGCAGACGTCTCAGGGCATGGCGTCCCGGCCGCGCTCATTTCTTCGATGATCAAAGTGGCCATGCAGTCCGTGACCATCTTTGCCCATGATCCGGCGCGGGTGCTCGGCGCTTTGAATTGCATCCTGTCTAGCGAGGCTCGTGGCCAGTTTGCCTCGGCGGCTTATCTTTGGATCGACACAGAGAACCGCAATGCGCTCTATTCGGCCGCTGGACATCCGCCGCTATTGTGTTGGCGGAATAAGAGAGGCGAAATGCAGCGTATCGAATGCAATGGGCTGTTGTTCGGAGTCAAACCTGACTCTGAGTACCCGGTGTGCGGCGTGCCGTTTGAACCGTCCGATCGCTTCCTGCTCTACACCGATGGCGTCACCGAAACTGAGAACGCCGCGGGGGAAGCATTTGGCGATCGGCAATTGGAACGGGTCGTACGCAATCATCGATTGCAGGCGGCCTCCGAGCTGTCGCGTCAAGTACTCTCCGAGCTCCAGAGGTGGCGACCGACTGCAGTGAATCAGCAGGATGATATTACGCTGATCGTCGTCGATGTTCTTTAACAGGTCCGATCTAAAAGGGCTATGTGATGTGAGTCTTCTAACTGACCGTCCAACCGAGGGATTTTCTCGACTGCTGTCGAACCGTTGGGTCGCGGCTATCGTGACGTCTCCTCGTTCCGCGCATATCACGGGCAATCCGGAAACACTCCTCGATGTGCCTGCACGATTGTCAATTCTTACCAACAGATTGACGCGTTTCCAGAATCTGCATAGGCCTGGAAACGCGCTTTGGAGATTTAGCGCGAAACGAGAGACACTCCTGCGTCTCGTTTAGCTGGAGTGTTGACCAGAAGTTAACTTCCGGATAGCCTGCCAACCGGGAGTCAAGTGACGGGATGCGCGTTTGATCGGCATAGGGGCGGCGAAATATCGCGTGCCCTGGAACCTCCCCTCGCTCACCTGCTTAGGCACCTTAAGCGCCCGGAGGTCCTGAATGCTCTGGTTCTACGAATCTTTCTTCCCCGTGGTCTGGGTTTTCTTTCTTCTCTACTGGCAGATCAAAGCTTCCAATACCAAAACCACCCAGCGCCTCGAGCCGGCTGCTTCGCGCATCCTGCGTGTATTCATCTTCCTGATCGCGATCGTCCTCCTCTCGACAACTCGCATCCCGCTGCCCTGGCTTTATCTCCAGCTCTGGCCGGTTGGCTTTTGGCCCTTCTGGCTGGGAGCTGCCGTTACCATCGCCGGCCTTCTGTTCGCCGTCTGGGCGCGCGAGTACCTCGGCAGCAACTGGAGTCTCTCCGTCACCATTAAGCAGGGCCACGAGCTGATCACTACCGGTCCTTACGCCGTGGTCCGTCACCCCATCTACACCGGCATTCTGACCGGTTTCCTTGGCATGGCGATTGCCATCTCCCAAGTGCGCGGGTTCATCGTTTTCGTTCTCATCTTCCTCGCGCTCTGGATCAAGCTCCGCATGGAGGAACAGTGGATGCGTTCCCAGTTCGGCGAGGCGTATGTCACCTATGCTCATCAGACCGCTGCCCTGGTGCCTTACCTCCTCTGATAGCGACGATCCAGAGATCGATGGTCAATTGACGGTATCAGGCCAATGCGCGTTTCCAGGCTGTTCGGGTCTGGATATACTACCCGGCGATTATGCGCTCGCCCAGATGGGAACATTTTTGGCCGCCCGCCCTCTGCGCCTACGACCTCGCCGCGACCGCATACCGAAAGAGTAGTGGCCCGTCAGAGCCACTGGCCTGAACAGCGCCAAATCAGCGTGGGCCAGTCATTCTTCGCGCGACATGCGGCTTCGAGATGACCGAGAAGAAGTTCTTCCTGGTTGCGGCCGATGCGCCGATGACTCCGCCATAGAGCGCGCCCACCACGCCCAGGCTAGCCACATCCTGGCCCGTAAGATAGAGCCCGCGAATCGGCGTTCTCGCTCCGAGATCGCGCATCTGGAATCGATCGGTCGTGGAGGCGATGCCATAGATTTCTCCATGCATGTAGTTCATGAAATGCCGCGTGGTGAGGGGCGTGGACAATTCGGTGTAGGCGATGTTGCCAACCACTGAAGGCGCTTGCCGCTTCAGTTCGGCGAGCAGTCGCGCTGAAAGCCGCTCCTTCAGCGCGCTGTACTCGTCTCCGCGCCGCTTCCAGCGCCTTTCTTCCCAGCGGTCGAACGCCGCATAAGGAAGCATGGTGATGGCCTCGATCGTGCTCTTTCCCGGATGACGGCGTTGAAAATCCCGGTCCTTGGCCGACGGGAAGGAGAGATAGACACCCGGCAAAGGCGCATCGATGTCCCGCGCGAACCGTTCCACATTCGCATCGTGATCGAAGGATGGATACACCCAGATGTTCGTGCCTTGTAGCCCAAGCGCGGCATCGCTCTGCGACAGTCCAACATAAAGGCTGACATGCGCTGTCGAAGGCTGAAGCAGCCGCAACTGGCGGCGAAACGAATCCAGTTCGGGCAAATCCGGCGGCAGGAGTCGCTCAAATGTGTTGGCCGCGCCCGCATCGCTCAGCACCACGCCCGAACGGAATTCCCGCCCTTCGCTCATCCTCACGCCGGTCGCTTTCGCACCTTCGAGCAGGATACGTGCTACCTCGGCGCTGGTGACCACGCTTCCACCATTTGCCTCAATCCGCAGCATCATGGCCGCCGCGATGGTACTCGCTCCACCAACCGGGTAGCTTGCCCCACCAAAATAATGCTCAGCGATAGTGGCATGCGCAGCAAAACTGCTCTTACCAGGCGGCAGTCCGTAGTCGCCCCATTGTCCAGTCAGCACTCCGATCAGTTCTTGATTCCTGGTGAAACTCTCGAGAACCTCGCGTGTCGTGTGTCTTGCCCAGCGCATGTAGGGCACGCGCATCAGGCTACCGGCCAGTGCCGCGATAGGCGCCGGAACCGCCTTCTCCGCGTAGTAAAGGACGCTTACGCGGTTGCAGGCCCGAACCACTGCGAGATACCGGTCGATGGCCCTGATTTCTCCCGGGAAAGACTGCCGGAGGCCATCCCGAAAGCGCTTAAGTCCGGCGGCAAAGTCGAATGTGCGGCCTTCGATGATGAAGCGGTCGTATATTTCCGGTAAGGACTGCCAGTGCAATTTGCCCGCCGTGATGTGGTCGAATGCGCACCGAGCGTCGCGCTCATCCTGCATTTGGCCGATGTAATGCAGACCCACGTCCCATTCGTATCCCGGTCGATGAAATGTATGCGTGAACCCGCCGGCCTCGTAGTGCCTTTCAAGTACCAGCACGCGCTTGCCTGCGTGCACCCCCAGCAGTACTGCTGCCGTGAGTCCGCCGATGCCGGAGCCGATCACGATGGCATCCCATGCGTCAGTCAGCTTTGCCTGCTTGTAAGGAATTCCGCTCGCCATCCCTTCATCCTCCGGGTGTCGTCGGCTCGTCTTCGCGAATGTTGACAGCGCCAACATAATACGAGAGTTGGCACTTGTTTCGGGAAGCAGACCCCGATCCCTTCAGGTAACGGCGGCCGAGTCTGTCGATGTGGTTTATAGATTTGTCCCGCCTCAGTTGGAACTGGAGAAAGCGTTCCTCCGTTAAGATAACGGAGCGAACGTATGAGGAAGGAACGGAAAGCATTTCACACCAGAAGAAAAAGTAGCCATCTTGAGGCGGCATCTTGTGGACAGAGTACCCGTCTCGGAGCTGTGTAAAGAACTAGGCCTGCGGCCAACGGTGGGAACCCTGTGTTTGCCCGTAGTCCACTTGGCCGTAAAACGGCTTATCGTACACGTGGTCGCGCTTGATTGATGGAAGACACTTGGAAAAATTCAAGCGCTATTCAACATCTCTGGGCCGTTATTGCGGACGTTGCCAACCAATCGGTTTGCCGGCGTCATGCGCATACTCTCCGATTCATATGGTCGAAGAAGGTCGATCGGAGGCCGTGTTTCGTCAGAATCGTTGAGCCAGCGATCGTAGTCCCGCGGATGCCCCCACGGTCACCGGGGTCTGCCCCATCCAGAAACCCTTTGAAATGGAGACAGGATGCGCGGGTTTTTCATTTTCTCCGCACTCTGAGTCGTCCGCCGAGCAACCCATCTCAAAATGGCCCGGCGGAATCCATACATATTTTAGCCCGTCTCGCGGATTCTCCCGAATCGACCCCCCAGCCAGAGCGGCCGGGCCGGTTTCCCCACGCGCCGTGCGAAACATTTTCACCCCGATCGCGGCCAAACCGATGAGCAAACAGGCTGCTACGGGCAGGGCCCACCGCAAAATGCCCTTATGTCTAACCTTCCTTTCCGCCCGCGCGCCGCTCTCTACTAAGGTGGGTGTCCTTTTCAGTGGCTCAGGATTTCGTTCAATGAATGTCTCCAGATGGGTTGCGGATCGCTTCGTTCGGACGCCATCCAGTTCCCGCAGAAACTCCGCTACATCTCGCGGCCGTTGATCAGGCTCCCGGGCGAGCAAGCGCAATACCAGTCCATCCAGCCCGGGCCACTGCTTCAACTCCGCGCGCAACAGGCTGGGCGGTTGCCGTTCCCCCTGCAGATGCTGGTACATCCACCCCTGGGTGCCGTCGGAGTGAAAGCAGGGATGTCCGGTGAGCATCTCGTAAAGCACGCCGCCCAGCGCATAGAGATCCACGCGCCCGTCCAGCTGGTCTGAGGGCAACCCCATCCACTGCTCGGGAGCGGCATACTCGGGTGTGAGCATCAGCCCGCGTGTGCGGCTGATCCCCGACGAATTTTCCTTTATCGCCGCGATCCCAAAGTCCAGGAGCTTCGGCGTCTCAGTTCCTCCGGGTCCCACTGCGATCAGGATGTTCTCGGGCTTTACATCGCGATGAACGATTCCCTTTGCATGCGCGGCACCCAGCCCCTGCGCGACACCGTGCGCGATCTTAAAAGCGCGCTCGACGGTCATAGGGCCATCATCGATGACGTGCCGCAGGTCGCGACCCTCCACAAACTCCATCGCAATGTAAGGAGACCCATCCTCGGCCTGATCGAGATCCACTACCTCCGCCACATTAGCGTGCCGCAGCTCAATCGCGGCCTGCGCCTCCATGCGAAACCGCCTCAACAGCCGCGGATCATCACTCAGCTCGCTGGAAATGAACTTCAGCGCTCTCTTCCGCCCGAGCAGAATATGATCGGCCAGGTATACCGTTCCCATGCCGCCTCGACCCAGCACGCGCACGATCCGGTATTTGTTCCGTATCAGCGTCCCAGGCTCGAGTTCGCGGGATGCGATCAGAGTCGCGCCGTCTGTCTCACAATTGGTGTGGTGATTTGGATAGGTAGTGTCGCACACCGGACAGAGCTTCATAACTCAGCTATCTCTCTGGGCAGTTCTCCATGCGGGGCTATCTTGAAGAATTCCCTTGATCGGGGTTGACCATTTTCGCAGCCAGCCCTCACTCTTCGCAATTCAATTTCCTGCTCAAACCCGCGTCATGCCCGGTTAGCCAGCTCCCTGGACTCGATCAGCATGGCTCTGTCTTGGTCGCAGTTCGTCTGGTGATTCGGATAGGCAGTGTCGCACAGAGGACAAACTTTCATACTTTCGCCTTGCCTGGATTCGTGTCATTACACAGTACCGTCATTGTGACAGCCCACCTTAGGCAGTGCAATCGTATCCTGCGTCGGCGCATCCACGAACCTTTACTTGGGTGGGTCCTCCGGCGTCGAGATGGTCTTTCACCTCGCCGTCCAGCTTCCAGTTACTGGCAAGGTCACACTTCGCAAGCGCCATTGCGCCCGTCGCTATGAGCTTGGCGGCCTTAGGACGGTCCCTTCATCCTGTTTGCGGCAGAAACGCCTTGCCCGGCGCAAGCCGCCATCGTAAGTACCACGCCGCCCGAGTTCTTGAGCTCATGGCTGCAGTCACAATGCAAGGGTAGAACTACGTTTCGGGATACCGGACGATTTCCGAGCCCCAAAGAGGGTAACCACGGAAAGGAAGAACAACGGTGCCGCATCATTCTCCCGAATGACGCACACAGAGCGCACGTTTGGTATCGCTGTAGCCGAGTGGGATGGAGGTTCGCTTCCCGTTAGGAAAGCTGAAGTCCCACGCCTCCCCAAAAGCGGCTCCTTGAGAGCTGCTCCATTCCCATCCTGACAGCTGGACGTTACCTTTCTGGTATGTGAACGGATATACCCCTATGTACTGACCTGGAACATCGATTCTGGCGTCGTACATGCCTTCCAGTGCCTCAATTGTCGCCAAGCGCGAGTCGGAGTGACCGGCAAGTTGCAGAATCCGGCAATAGTCCGTCGCCTGGTGCCAATTCACATTGTTGCCGTTATCGTTCTTTGCCCACATCAACCCAGTCTCCGGGTCGACCCTGACCGGCTGGCCGCTGTTTCCCGCTTACGCTCTAGTTGCTCCTTTTCCCGTTGCTCACGCGCAGCTTTGTTTCGCGCCTCTTGTTCGGCTTTGAGCCGAGCATCGCGAACTGGCTGAAACTCGATACTTGCCACTGTTTGCCCGCTGGATTTGACCTCGCTGAGCTGCTTCACTTGATCGGCGCCGTCTTCGGTGGTCGCGACCACGATGTGTTGGCCGAGTTCGACCTTTACTTTGGCGGACCCTCCGGCGTCGATGTGGCCCTTTGCTTCGCCATCCAGCTTCCAGTTACAAGCAAGGTCGCACATGACGAGAAGCGTTGCGCTGGTCGGTATGGGCTTGGGTTTCGGCTTCAGAACTGGCCCCTCGTCCTGCTGCGCGGCGGCCGTTCCCTCACAAAGCACGATCGTGCACGGTCCATCCAACATCCACGCCGCCCACCATCGCGGCTTCATATCGGCGCACCTTGCCTTCAAGATCGGTTGGCTTTGAGCCTGCGTGCACATTAGCCGTTACGGTGGGAATGGCACGACCGTAGTCCAATCTCTCAGGTGCGTCAAAGCTCGAAGAGGGGGAAGATTCCAGTTGGCTTTGGCTTTGGCGTTACGACTGGCTGTTTCGCCTCTGGTGTGAATGCCCCGGTCTTCGGATCCTTAATTTCCCCTAGGATCCTCATCTTGTTCGTTGCAAATGGCATCACTTCTCTCCAGTCTTTGCTTTGCGCTCGGGAGTTGGCTGCAAGGCATCTACCTCAGCCCACTTTCGCTCCCCGAGCTTATCGGAAAGGACGGCAGGCTGTTCCTCCCCCGGCTGCTTTCTTGGATTCGTCATCTGGCATGGTGGATGTCCTCTCGTTGCTTACGGAAAAACACAATACTCCGGTCCGCGCCCGCGTCGCCCAAGGCTGCCCTTCCAGCAATGCGTCTATGCTTAGTCAGAGGCTCAACATGCTTATTGATCGCACCGGCGCCTATGGAACCAACGGCTATGCAAGGGCACGCGTATTCGGCCTCCGCGAAACGAATTGCATCGGCTATATCATGCAGCCCGACGGGTCGAAGAAGGCTGCCGTCTGGCATTCGAAGGACGGCACAAGAATTAACGGACCCGTGGACGAGAATCTTGCGCGCTTTGTGCGAGCGATGCCGCCGAGGATCACGATACATCGGTGACACCCGATCGGAGGTGAAGCCATGAGCGCGAAGCCGGTCCGTATCCAGCGTAGACGCGCAGGGTGCGGTGACTGTCAGAGCGATTCTCCTTCGTCACCGCCAAGCCAGAGAAATCGCGAAAATCCGACGCCCCTGCCCCATCTTTCGAACGCATTCAGTGACGCTGGGTCCCAAATGAGTTCGTATAAATAGAAGCCGCTTCGAAGCCTGAAGTTGCTTCAGCCTCCGGGCATTAAGCCCGATATGTAAGGGCGCTCTTATAATTGCGGCACGGTAAAAAAGAGGGACTATGACGGGTCAGACGACGGTTGAAATCGCACCCTTCCTTTCTGTGCGAAACGGAGCAAAAGCAATCGAATTCTACAAGTCTGCGTTCGGGGCGGAGGAGTCGTTCCGCCACGACGCCGAAGACGCTTCCGTGGTGTGCGAGCTGTCGGTATCAGGAGCCAAGTTTTGGCTGGCCGACGAGTCGCCGGAGCATCAGAACTTCAGCCCAGAGACGCTGAAAGGCGGAACGGTCCGCATGATTATGAGAGTGGAAGACCCGGATTCTGCCTTCGACAAAGCTGTAGAAGCAGGGGCTACCGTTCATCAGAGCAGTGACGAACGAGTATGGCTGGCGGCTCGGACGGCTGGTAGACCCATTCGGCCACCATTGGGAAATCGGGAAGCCCCTGTCCTGACGTTTAAGCAGCGATCCGGCGTTCCAGAATCTTTGTCGCGCTCTCACGAAGCCACGCCGGGCTTTCCCATAAATCTTGGGTGTGGACATCCACGCCAAAATCTTCGTCGCTCCTGTTTGACCGAATTAAGAGGATTTGCGGTGGGGCCTTCAATTCTTTGGCCGCCCGGATCAGGTTCTTCGCAGTAACGTCAGGCACCGACTGGCAGATTATCAGCAGGTCAAACGCCTGAGTCTCGATGCATTCCATCGCCTGAAAAGCATTGACGGTTTCTGTTTCCCAATCCGATAGCAACAAAGCGCGCGTCGCTATCAGGCTGGAATTTTCCCCAACCAACAAGATTCGCTCTTTCATAGCTCTGATTCCTCGGTTTTTGTGGGTAACGCTGAAAACTACAACAACAAAATACGACATTTTTGACGCAGAATGGAAGGAAAAGTTGCTTGAATTTGCATCAAAAATTTCAGGAGCGGAACTTGTGATTCTGCCACAAAATTGGGAGCAAATTTCTCGTAGGAATCAACGGCCACGCTATGCCACACACGGACCTCAGGAACGGCAAATCGCGGAACGACCCGTCACCCCAGGAACTTAGCAATACCACTGAGACCCTAAGCAATATTTTCTACCTGATCGAACGGACTGCGGATGACCCACAATCCATTCGGGAACTGTTGAAGATGGCCGAAGGACCGATGGAGACGCTCAGGAACCTAGCGTCACGGCGCCCGGTTGTTCAGGAAGAGGAAGAGGTTCCCCAGGAACACCATCGTCTCCCTCTAAATGAGCCAGCAGCCGACCACGCAGATCCGATGCCCCTTGCTGCTGCAGGCGATGATAGTCCCACTTCCGGTGCTGAAGCACCGCCGGAAACGCGCGTCGACAGGCCCGAAGCCGATTGAACCGCGTTGGAATTACGCCTTCGTTAGCCCCACAAGCCCAAGCTCCAGCGCCTCAATGGCCACGTCACTATCCGGGGGTTTGAAACTTGGTCCAGTCCACTTCATTGCCCAGCCCTGCACAAAGTTCCAGCGCGTTTTTTCCACGCCTTCCTCATCCATAAGAATGATTGAGCCGTTCCTGCGTTGGGTCTTGCCGTCGATCGATGTAATTTTCCATTTGAGCAGAGAGTGATCGTCCGCGACTCCCCATTTGAGGGTGATGTTGTTGTACTTTTGCAGGCCGGGCAGTCTCCGAGCAGACTGATCTTCGAGACCCTCATCGTCTAAACCCGAGACTTCACGAAACGCAGCGCATACAACTCAATCGATTTCCTCCGTAATCTTTCGTTGACTGTCATTGCGAATGCGATTCGCATCGCCGACCACCTGGTCAACGACCGAAATAGACAATGATCGAACGACTTGAACAGAGCCACAAAGCGGTCTTCGGCTTTAAGGTTATAGGGGAACTGACCGCGGAAGATGTGGCTAGTACTTCCGAGCAAATTGACGACTGTATCGCTGAGCATAAGAAGCCGATCGGTCTGCTCGCCGATCTGTCGGAGATGCATGGAGCTACCTGGGCTGCTCGATGGGAGGAGATGCGCTTTCTCGGCCGTCACACCGATCACATTGCACGTTTGGCAGTCATTAGCCATGATGAGTGGCAGGATGTCTCAAAGGTTGTTCTAGTCGCGACCGCGGCGCTGCAGGCCCAGACCCTCTATTTTCAGCCTTCCGAGATCGCTCATGCGTGGCATTGGGTCAAGATGGCCCGGACAGATGAATCGATGCCGCATCAGGTAATGTATCCGGGCAAAGGCCTGTTCCACAATTACACCTCTGAATACATGGGGATTTAGCGATACCTTCTGACGTTTGGAGCGACTATCCAACACGTGTGCCATTGTGCGGCAGGTCCGCGCCGGTTTCGAGAAGGTGTGTGGCGAAACAATGCCTCAAGGTGTGGGGATGAATGCGCCTGTTATCGAGGCCTGCGCGCTCGGCGGCGATCTGGCAGGCACTCCAAAGAACCTTGGTAGTGACAGGGTAGCTTGCCGTGTGCCAGCGGTTGCCGGGAAACAGCCACTCCTTCGGCTTGCGCCGGAGTCCTCGCCAGTAGATGCGAAGTTCCTCGAGCAGCTTCAGGCTGAGCATGACATCGCGGTCCCTGGCACCCTTGCCTTCCCGGATATGGACAACCATCCGCTTGCTGTCGATGTCACTGACCTTCAGATGAGCTGCTTCTGCGCGGCGCGCGCCGGTGGCATACATGGTCATCAGCAGGATGCGATGGAAGGGTGTATCCGCCGCCTCAATCAGTCGCGCGACTTCTTCCTGACTCAGAACCCCTGGAAGATGACGCACCTTCTTCGGATAGGGCGTCTCCGCGATGCTCCAGCCGCGCTTCAGCACGTGAATATAAAAGAAACGCAGAGCCGCCAGCCGCAGGATTACAGTGTTCGGGCTGAACTTGAACGTGGTGAATAGCGCTGCCTGATACTTGCGAATGTCCTCTGGGCCGAGCTGATCGGGCGAGCGCCGAAAGTACTGGCTGAAGTGCGTGACACCGTGCAGGTACGTGCGGATGGTTGTGGCGGCGAAGTTGCGGCGATGCAACTCCTCAAGCATGAGCTGACGTAGTTGGTTCACAGAGAATCCTCCTCTGCGAACCAAACTACCGGGACAGCCACAAAAGTCGGCTCAGGAACACGCGAATGCGTCCGCCGCCGCAGCGGCTTCGTTCAAGTCGGCTTGTAGGAAGTTACGCATCTCATTGCGACAAGATGAGCAGGATGGAGTAGCTCCAACTTAGCTAACGCGCGAAGACGTTGGTAGACGCCTACGACGCATCTGAGTTTGCAATCCGGCAGGCCGAGAATCTCAAGCCCGGGCACCGCACTGAGAATGTTTCCTTTCATTCCCGAGATATCCGCCCTGTCAATCTTGATACTGCAACCTTCGATGTTGTCATCGCATACGGAATGATGCACTGCCTCCCTGATGAAACCGCGATCATTTCACTGACCGAATCGCTGAAACGTACAACCAAGAACAGCGGCGTTTCGTTCTATGCGCATTCAACAACCGATCGCAGGATTTTTCCACGCACCCCGGATTTACACCTGCGCTTCTGTCGCATGCTGCATACCTCAGCATGTTCACCGGTTGGGAGATCGTCGGGGCATCGGACTGGATTTGCACGAAAAGCACCCACACAATAACATCTCGCACACGCACTCCATGACTCGGATCATCTCAAAACACCGATTGGACTTCATGCGGACCAAGACAACTGCGCCATCATGACATCGACAAAGAACTACTACTTGCGCGACTTCTTAGCAGTCGGCGTCGCCTGCTTCATTTTTGTGGCCTTCGGCTTTAGTGTCTTGATGTACGCCAAGCTAACAGAGAGGTATTTTTGTAGCGCCTTCGTGTCGGCCAACAGGGCATCCGGGACAGCGACGTATTCCCTCATCACCGCTCCGTGCGACTCAAAAAGCGCAGCCTCAAACATTTGCAGAAAATGCTCGCGCTCATCTTTTGGGAGTCTTAATCCCAGTTCGCCTGACGGGCTGAGAAGTGAAAACATATGGCCGTTATGCGAGGTGTAAGCATAGGCATTGCCCTTGCGGGTAATCTCAGGACTCGTGGCAATCAGTTTCTCGTAGAGTGAAAGCCTTATCTCATAGCTTGAGTCTTGCTCCTTCGACGCCATTGATATAAACCTGCCTGAATGATCTGGAATGTCTTAACAATTCGTCCAATGCAAATGAAAACGGAACTAAACCGGCCTGTAAATCAGGCCAATGGCGATTCCGACGAGTACCCATTCGATTGAATAAGCAATTGATTGTTGAACGGTCAGTTTGATCCCGATGTTAAGATTCACGTAGTTGTGAATTACGAAGCTGCATACAGAATAAAGCGCGATTAGAGCGCCGAAGCGCGCGCCCTCAGCCAGGCCAGAGCCGCCCTTGTAGGCCATCGCGTACAAAATAGCAAGTGCGATCATGGCAACGAACATAGCCGCCATGCCTGCCGGCATGACGCTCTTGATCCCTGCTTGGGTCCGATACACCTCTGGGTACTTCAGGAATTCGTTCTTCATCGACGATACCGCGAATGACAGGCCTCCGAAGACAAAATAGACCGCGAAACCGCCAAGTGCTGCAAGGAAGATGCGTGTAGTGTTCATTGGAATTCCTTTCGATTAATAGCTAGTTTCAATCACCAAGCAACAGCTCCAGCGCGTCGAGTGACTCGCTCGTTCCCTGCGAGATGTTCTTAGAGAACCCTCCATCGGGGCATCCTTCGTGCGTAATGACAACCTCTGTCCCGTTGTCTAGCACGTTGAATTCCACTGTCACTCGAGTCGTGACTGGTCCGAACTTGGCATGATAGACGATCCTCTCCGGTTCAGAGATCTCATCGTATTGTCCGGTAAAGGTGAACTCTCCAGCTCCCGCGATGTGCATGGTTTGGGTGAACGCACCGCCAACACGAAAGTCCATCTCGATAGCGCAACTGCTGAGGTCTTTACACCCCGACCACTGTTGAAGCTTCTCTGCTTTAGCCCACCAACTGAATACCCGGTCGCGGGCGGCGCCAAATCTCCGTTTAACCTGCAGACGATTCCCAACAATATTGACCTCGGACTTCATCCGTTTCTTACCACCTGTTCCTTTTGTAAGAGGTCATCTAACCGGTCGAGACTGAATGCCCATCCCGCCCCACAGTGTTCAATCCAGGTTTGCGCGTCTCGCAATCCATTGCTGTTCACCCTAATCATATGAAGCCGACCATGACGCTGCCGTGAAATGAGTCTGGCACCTTCAAGAACGCGAAGATGCTTTGAAACAGAGGGCAGAGACATGTGGAAGGGTTTCGCGAGGGCGGTAACGCCAGTCTCCCCATGCTTTGATAGGCGCTCAAGGATGCGTCGCCTGGTTGGATCTGCGAGCGCTGAAAACACCGCGGATACTGTTTCTTGTCGTTTAGCCACGCGGTTAACTATATCTTGACAAACGGAGATCGTGTCAAGCATATTTAGCCGAGCGGGAAAGTATCGCCTTTGTTGCTGACGCAAGCGAAGTCACTTGCTGCTATTCCGGTCATCGCCTGGATGTCGTGACATGCGCATTGAGCCCATGGGCATCGAGCGCCATCAAAGAGAAGTTTGACTGGGCTCCTGGAGTCGGACGGCAATGACATCGACGAGTGCCAGTAATGATGACCAGCTTATTGCGGTCCATGTCTGCAAGTCGTGTGGAGTCGCAACCGTGGATTGCTGCTGGGAAGACAGTGAACCTTGTCTTCCAGAAGACGACTTATGGGGGAAGCAGCAATTGTCCGACTACAGGCACCGGTTCAAATGGGTCGGTAGGCAGCAACTGTGCGATGCCACCGTGGATATGGACTGCGCTGACACATTAGCTGCAGCGCGGTTAGCTAGGAGAGCCGTTTGGCGAACGCGCATCGGACTGTATCCGGATGCGCACTAGGAGAAGTTCGAATGCTAAATCGTTTCCCACCGGTTGTTCTTCTTGATGTAGCGATCTTCTTCACTTCTCTCTCTTGGTTTCTGGGCATGTACTTGGTGGCTAGGCGCGCATATGTATTTAGTTCGCTGAGCATCGGGTGTTTTGTGTGTTTGCCTGGGTACTCAATCGCAAGTCTCGGGGCGCCGCCATGGGCGATAGTAGACGGGCCCGTGCCGGTGGACATTTTGTTGCTTTGGTATGTCTTGCGACGCCCAAGCCTAATGTTTAGAGCGTATCCGCTGATCTGGGGTATTTACATGGTGATTCACATTTGCCTCAGCAGCCTGCTTCACTACGATTCCTTGATTCCAGCATGGCGATTGCATTCGTGAAATCGATTGGGTATCAATTCTGAGTGCATGAAGCAGCACACCTTTCGGAAGAGTCCGTTGATTGGTCACTTCGAGCTCGAAGGTAGCGATACTGCACTTCCGGATCGTGATGCCGCCGCATATTCGAGCGGCGCAAATACTGAAACAAACATTGCGCTGGCTCAAAGAGGACAAGGCAATGCCCCTCAAGCGACCGCTCCCCTTGCCTAAGAAAGCCTCTAGCCCCGTCAAGCGCGGCCCTGAGCGGTTTGTACATCGGTGGAATAGCGACCAAACCATCGACTCGATCTGGCGACCTCGCGAAAGATAGAGGAACGCCGCCGAGCTGATCAGGTGGCAGTAGCCGGGAAACTGGCTCTCGAGCTGATGCACGAGATCAAAAACCCCCTGGATGCGCTTGGAAACCTCGCCTACTTGACGCTCAAGGACGCGGATAACGGAGAGTTGGTACGTAGATACATGGAACTCGCCGAAGAGCGGCTAGCGACGGTCAGTCGTATCGTCAGTCAGACTCTGAGTATGACGGGGTTGACCAGCGTTCGCAGACAAGAAGCGCTTCACTTGTTGGTCGAATCAGCTCTCCGGATACATCAAGAAACGCTCGATGCTAAGCAAATACATCTGGTCAAGAACTTAACTGAGGATCTCGTCGCGGAAGTCCACGCGGGAGAACTCGTTCAGGTTTTGTCAAACCTGATCTCAAACTCGCTGGATGCTATGCCTTCGCATGGTACCCTTCAGATCCATTTGCAAGAAGATTCCCACGGTGTTTGCATTTCCATTTCGATACTGGGCATGGCATACCGACTGCAAAGGCCAAACAAGTGTTCAAACCGTTTTACACGACCAAGGGCGATTCTGGGACTGGCCTTGGCTTGCACATCTCGGAAAAAATCATTGAGGGGCACCAGGGAACCATATCAATTAAGAGCAGCGCCCGGCCGGGGAGGTCGGGAACGACTTTCACCATTTCCCTTCCCGTCAAACAAGATCGAATTGAACGCAATTCTTAATGGACGCCACCCCAAGCACATCGATTTTGGTTAGATCTGAATTCTTTCAGGAGACTTATGCCGACGCTGACCGGGCCAACGATTTTCGTTGTCAATGACGAAGAAGTAATCTCTAAAACACTTGAAGTAATCCTGAACGGAAGCGGTTTTTATGCAAAGTCGTTCACCAGTCCGCTTCGTGTTTTAGAAGAAGTAAAAACCACCACACCGGAACACCGGATCTGCTTATATCGGATGTCATGATGCCGGACATGACAGGGACAGATCTGGCGATTGAGATCAAGAGACTTTGTCCGTCGTGCAAAATACTCCTTTTTAGTGGGCAATCCGCCACTGCGGATTTACTCGAAAAAGCGAGGCAGCAGGGATACGATTTCACTTTACTTACGAAGCCTGTTCACCCGGCTGATTTGCTTCGAGAGATCAGCGCAGCCGGTGTGTGAGGAGCGGACACGCGACTCCGCGGGTGCGACCAGGCCGGTGCCAAACTTTGTCGCGTCCCAGCATGATGCGTGGCTCGTGATCGTGACGGCAGGCTTCGTCTGGATCGCCGTGTTCTTGAGCCTTTGCATTCCGTAAGAGTCGTTTCGCCCACCTCATATCGCTGTCTCGCCGAGGCGGGACCACTACCCTGTTTGACTATGGCGGGTAGGCGCGCAGTCTCCGGGCGAGTGGTTCCAGCGTTAATAAGTGACACCCCTCTTTCTCAAGCAGACGACATAGCTATCTTGCGCATCATAATGATGGCCGAGATGCTCTAGGCGTAGGCGGCCGTTCGACAAATTCTCATACTGGATGGTGAGGTGACAGATGGCGAAACTCTCAAGCGCGGCGCGCAAAGCACTCCCCGCGAAGTCTTTTGTGGAACCCGATAAGCGGAAATATCCGATCGAGAATGAAGCCCACGCCAGGAATGCTCTGTCCCGTGTTGCCCAATCAGGCACGCCCGCAGAGAAAGCTAAGGTTAAGGCGGCAGTGAAGAAGAAATACCCATCAATTGGCAAGAGTGAGAAGTAGTTCTTGGTCAACAAAACTATCAGCTGGTTGCGATCCGGTTGCGCAGCAGTCGCAACATAGCTGCTTCTTCGTCACGGAGCGCATTCACACATTCCGATGCCGGCGGCCGCGTCCCTTGCTTCCTGTTCTTGAGTAGCGCCCCGCTCATATACGACTCCAGAACTGCTGGGTGCACATAGCATTTCCGACAGACGGAAGGCGTGTTGCCAAGAAGAGCCGACACTGCCTTGATCACCTGGACGACGTTCTTTTTCGCCTGCGTCTCCGACTGAAAGGCCTCTAACGCTTGCAGTTCGGTGCAGGTCAACACGGTACCTGCCCATGTGCGAAAGTCCTTGGCGGTAAAATCCTGACCTGTCATCTCTCGCAGGTAATCATTAACATCGCTGGAATCGACAGTATGCGGTTCACCGTCGGCATCGAGATACTGAAATAACTCATAGCCCGGCAGGTCCTGGCAGCGCCGAACGATCCTCGCCAACCGGCGATCCTCAAGATCGATCTCATGATGTACGCCGCTCTTGCCTGGGAAGGTGAAGGTGAGTGCCGAGCCGTGGATCTCCACGTGTCTGCTGCGCATCGTTGTCAGCCCATACGACTTGTTTGCTCGTGCATACTCTCGGTTTCCGACTCGGATATAGGTCGTTTCCATGAGGCGGACTATGGTAGCCAGAATCTTAGGCCGGGGCAATCCGGATAGAGAAAGGTCGCGTTCGACGCGCTCGCGAATGATGGGAAGCGCTTTTCCGAACGACATCATATGCTCGTACTTAGTTTCGTCGCGGACCTGCCGCCAATGCGGGTGGTAACGGCTCTGTTTGCGGCCCCGAGCATCGCGCCCAGTCGCCTGCAAATGCCCGTTTGGTATCGAACAAATCCATACGTTAGTCCAGGCAGGCGGAATGACAAGCGACTTGATGCGTGCCAAGGTCTCCGAATCACGAACAGGTTTGCCGCTCGCATCGACGTACCGAAATCCAGTGCTCCGTCGCTTGCGCCGTATCCCGGGCTTGGCATCGGACACGTAGCGCAATCCGGCGGCTTTGGCCGAATCGGCACTGGCGGAGATGACGCTTGGCTGATTCACGATTCTCGCGAGCCAGGATGTCTCAACGATCGCATGGTTGCTCCCAACGCTTCCTTAGGCCGGCAATTCAGCGGCGCTGGGGAAGTCATGCTGTTCCCGGCCGAGATCGCCGTCATATTTCATCGTGCTCTTGAAGAGTTCATAGCGCCCGTCGCGGAACTGACGCCCATGTTCCCTCAGGTCACCCATCTGCTTCTCGCTCAGCGGCTGGAAGTTGCGCAGGATCGCTAGATTCTGATCGAGCACCGCCATCGAGTCCATGCCAGAAATCGTGGTGGACACACCGGGTACGCTCATCGCATAGGAGAGAGCTTCGGTTGGCGTGAGTGCGCCATTCACGATCGACTCGCCCGAGCCACTCATGCTTTTCATGGAGAAGACTGCCATGCCCTTCTGGACGGCCACCGGCAGTACGTTGCGTTCAAACGACCGGTAGCTTGGATCGAAGGGATTAATCGGCATCTGCACTGCATCGAAGTGAAATCCGCGGTTGAGCATTTCGAGATGGATAGACGGATTTTTGTGGCCGGTAAAGCCGACGAAACGCACCTTGCCCTGCTGTCTGGCGGCTGTGAGAGCCTCCAGCACTCCGTCTGGGTCGTATGCTTTCTCAGGATCGTTATAGTAGATCACCTCGTGGACTTGCCACACGTCGAGGTGGTCGGTCTGGAGTCGGGTGAGCGATTCCTCAAGCATCTTCATAGCAACATCTTTCTTCCGGCCATGAGTGCAGACCTTGGTCATGACGATCGCCTGATCGCGCTTCCCCACGAGGGCGACGCCCACCCGCTCCTCGCTCATGCCTTTGTGATATTCCCACGCGTTATCGAAAAAGTTGATGCCATGGTCCATCGCCTTGGCGACCATCTCGTTGACTTCTTGCTGGCCGGCGGCCGTGCCGAGGTGATAGCCGCCCATGCCGATGATCGACACCTGCAGTCCAGTGCTTCCCATCGGTCTCTTGGGCACCTGAAAGCCGGGCAGCGATGAATCGCCATATTGACCTTGAAAATTTGGGACGATTGGATTTGCGAGATTCGATTGAAGTCCCGTTGAGCTTGGGTCAGCGGTTTGAGCGTTGGCACAAATGGCATCAGTGGGCGCCACGACCGCAGCGCCTGCCAGCGCCGCTCCATGAATAAAGCGGCGTCGCGAAAACTCTACCTGAGTGCGCTGGGCTTGGGGTTGGGGATCGGAATGCTTGCGAAGCTGTGAATCGTCGGAATTTGTCATGGCTACGTTGTACATTGCGTTCGAGAAATCTAAACCTCTTAAACTCCCAAGGAATCTTTGACCTGGGGATACGGACGTCCGGTATTCTGGCTGGCGTAAACCATCTGCTTCACTTCGACCTGCTCAAGGTCGATCGGAAAGTCGTGCGCCAACCTGGCCTCGGGGTTGTCATATTTGATCGAGGTCTTATATAGCTCGAAGCGGCCGTCGCCGGCGTAGGGCTTGGCCCGCTGCCGAAGCGCCTGCATTTCACTTTCGCTAAATGGCGTGAACCCTTGGGCGATCTTGAGATTTTGATCGAGAATGTGAGGATCGGAAACGCCGGTAATGGTAGTCGCAACTGGCAGGGACATTGAGTAGCGGAGAAGTTCGGCGGCAGTGAAGACCCCTTTTTGTACCGGCTCTCCACGTCCGCCGATCGGCTTCATCGCCAGAGCGGCAATACCGCGCTGATTGAGGGTCGGGAGTACCTTTTGTTCAAAGCTCGAGAAGTTAGCGTCAAAGGGATTTAACGGCATCTGTACGGCGTCGAAAGGAAACCTGTCTTCAACATGGCTAGATGAACGTCGGGATCCTTATGCCCGGTGAATCCGACAAAGCGCACCTTGCCGTCCTTCTTGGCTCTAGTCAGCGCCTCTGCCGCGCCTCCCGGCCGAATGAACAACTCTGGGTCATTTTCAAAACCCACTCCGTGAACTTGCCAGAGATCGAGATGGTCCGTCCAGTCGCCGTAGGCTTTGCTCGAGCATTTGCGTCGCCAGCGCTGCGTCGCGTCCGTGAGTACAGACCTTAGTCATCAGGAAGACCTTGTCTCGAAGGCCCTTGATTCCCTTACCCAGCCAGTCTTCTGATTTGCCGCGGTTATATTCCCAGCAGCAGTCGAAGAAGCTAATGCCGCCACCGACCGCGCGGTGCAAAATCTCCACTGCCGTTTGCTCGTTCTCCGCGGCACCAAGATGATGGCCGCCCAGGCCCATGGCGGAAATCTGTACGCCGGTTTTGCCGAAGTTCTTCAGCGGAATCAAAGGGTATTCACCGTAGTCCTTCTCCTGTGATGCAAGCAGCCCATTTTGTGAAGTAAGGCTTCAGTAGGATTTTGTTTTCTGTGTCACCAATAGGCCGCTAAGTTGTTCATAAAATCATTTTGTTGAGCGCCCAGATTGTTGCCTCTGAAAGAGTACGTTCTGCCGAACCGGCCAGCATCCAATCGGCGGCGCCCATGAGAGCACCAGGAAACATACCGCCATTCGCTATGCAGCGGCCTCCTCGTCAACATGGGTCTCCTGGGTGCCGTCGGATCCATGCTGCTTTACCAACTTGTTATAAAGACCCAGGATAAGGAATGGCGCGGCCCACTGGCCGATGAACAGAGAGGTATCCTTCTTTCCTGCGATTTGAAAACATACTGAGACGGCCATTGAGGTAAGAGCCAATCCCAGGTAAACACTGGACGGTACTTGCGAAGTGTAGGTTTCGATGGCAGCGGTGATTTGATCTTCTTGAGCTTCGCCTTTAGCCACGCGGTAATCGGTCATGAAAATCTCCTGGATAGTGTTGTGTCATTCGGTTGTGTGGAAAATGCTCAGATGATCCAAGGCAAGAAAGCGTGATCCATTGAGCGAGGTATGCGGTGTTGGTATATCACTAATTCAAGAAAGGTCGGCTGCCAATAATGACAGCCGACCCAACATCAGACTTCTACAGTCGCTTCTTCTGCGGCTTGCTTCTGTGCCTTCGCGTGGATAGCAGCCTGCTTCTTCCCGACGCCATTGGTGTATTGCCCTACCGGTGTGGAATCGATCGGGGAGGTCACTTCGGTGCCCGGCTGTGGGGCATAAGGGGTGACGTCTAGACCGTCGCCGCCTTTGATCTCAGACTCGACTTGAATCAGACCATTGGAATGATTCCAAGGACCGACGAAATCCGCGTCTCCATACTGACTCTCGCCGGTTGAGCCATTGAAGAATTGGTCGACGAGGGTTGGAGTCGGTTTGATGATGCCCACGGAGAATTGTGGCTTTTCCATGCTGTCGAGTGCAGCGGTGAAGGCCCGCATATGTGTGATCTCGCGTGTCATCAAGAATTGCAATGCTTCCTTGGATCCCTGATCTTCGGTGAACCCTATCAGACGCTCGTAGACGATCTTGGCACGTGCCTCCGCTGCGATGTTACTGCGGAGATCAACAGCAAGATCTCCTGTAACTTTCAGGTAGTCGGCCGTCCACGCATTTCCCATGGAATCGAATAGTGAAACTCCGCCTCCTCCCGCAATGGCTACGAGCGGATCTGCTTCGGCGGCTTCACGGTCACTCTTCATGGGTTTCAGGTGCATGCGGATCAGTGCGCCCACAACTTCCAAGTGGCTCAACTCTTCCGTGCCGATATCCATCAGAAGGTCTTTGCGAGCCGCGTCCTCGCAATTGAAACCCTGAATCGAATATTGCATTGCCGCCGCAAGTTCACCGTTGGCGCCCCCGAACTGCTCTAACAACATGCGGCCAAACTTCGGATCAGGCTCACCGATATTCACCGTGTACATCAGCTTCTTGACGTGGTGGTACATAGAGTTCTCCTCTTTCCAGCCGGGCTGGCCAGCAGGGTCAATAGACGTTCGTTATAGGTTTCGGAAATAAGACGGGCGTGCAGTTCCGTAAACTCCCGGCCATAGATACGGCCGTACAGCTGTTTATGAGCAGAATTGTCCACAGGGGGTTGTACCGCTTGTAGATTCATTCCTCGCAGCGATAATTTGAGGTTCACAGGATAGCGGCCGCGCCAGCGAACGGCTAATGGAGTGCACCAATGCCCGCAGGCTTATGCTCTGCATGCAGCAGTAGCCGTACGAAAAGTGTCGCAAGATGCATCAACTTAATGAATCCAACATCGAAGCAGCGAGAGTGGGAAGATCGCCCGTCCCCGTCTTGGCAAATCGGAATGTCTGGCATCAGTTCTTCGAGCAGTGAATCGGAAATGTTTTGAGATAGCAACCCCACCTCTCCAAAGCGCTTCCCATTGTTGCGAGCAGATATCGGAAGCAAGGTCTCCGATATGACAACCACGCATACCAATTCATAAAGCAGGTCCAAATCGGACCCTAAGGTGCATCCGTGAAAGCACTAAAAGTAGGAACGCTCACCCCCACACTTCTCCTGACAGTTCTGGCTACGTGTCTTATGGCCCCGACTGCCTCTCGCGGGCAGGATCAAAGCACTCCCGCAACCACAAGCCCCGACAACTCCGTCAACAACAAGTCCCATGCTATGACCGCCGAGCAACAGTCCGAGGCTACTGCGGACCGTGAGCTTACCCAGAAGATCCGGAAGGCGATCATGGCTGACAAATCACTTTCCACGTACGGTCACAACGTGAAAATCATCACCAAAGACGGCGCCGTCACCTTGAAGGGTCCCGTGCCCTCCGATGACGAGAAACTCAAAATTGCGTCGTTGGCAGCGGATGCTGCCGGCGGTCCGGATAAAATCACGAATCAATTAATGGTCAAACAGTAGTAGAGGCGCCGGCTCATACGCGGCCAAAGGAGAAATCAGATGGCAGGGAAAAACACCGCAGCATTTGGAATCTATACCAATGAGTCAACAGCAGAAACTGCAGTCGATCAATTCTTGGCTGCTGAGTTTTCGAACGAAGACGTCTCGGTACTTATGTCGGACGTAAAAGGGGCGAGAGACTTTGCAGCTGAAAAGAACACCAAGGCGCCGGAAGGGACCGCTGCGGGCGTAGGAGTCGGTGGTATTTTGGGCGGAGGTCTGGGACTTCTGGCAGGTATTGGCGCATTGGCCATTCCTGGCGTCGGCCCGCTGATCGCAGCAGGACCAATCATGGCCGCGTTGGCCGGTTTAGGCGTGGGCGGTGCAGTTGGCGGCCTTGTTGGGGCACTGGTCGGAATGGGAATTCCGGAATATGAAGCGAAGCGCTACGAAGGCCGGCTGAAGGAAGGCGGCATTCTGGTCTCGATACATTGCGAGAGCTCCGAAGAGGTCGCGAAGGCAAAAGACTTGCTCAAGGCGACCGGAGCGCAGGATATATCTTCATCAGGAGAAAGCTCTCACGGCGTCGACTCCAAGGACAAAGACGCTGCTTATGTGAAAACGGAAACGGCTGCTTAAAAGCCTGCACCCTACGATCCTCATTTGCATCATCAAGGCGATTACAGACATGCATCCGGAGACGGGTGCATGTCCTGTTTTGCAAGTAGCGACTAATGAGATGGTTCGCCGCTCGATCCACTTTAGGGCTTTGAGCTTTTTTCCGGTTTCTGCATCCCTGCCCCCTGGGCCGTCAAGCGATCCCAGGTCGGCTGGAGCTGTTGTGGATCGCGGATGCAATTGAGAAACATGAGCCGGAGATCTCCGGAAGAAGAACTACTTGCGAAATCGCGATAGTCTTTTGGCAACGGTGGACCGCCAGGAGTTCCCGCCGCAGGAATTACGCGCGGGAGTTGGAAGGCATACATGCTGCCACCTCCCAGGGCTTCATGCGGAATCTGCAGTAGCCAGACACAGTTGTGACTTTCCTGAATCAGGTTGGCGGAGACAAAGGCCCATTGGCCGCCATCCTCCAGCACTGGCTGCTGACAATTCCACAATTTCGCTTTGGGAACATACACCGCAGGATCGGAAAACCCATACGAATCAATCAGGACGTGGGTCAGGCCGCGTTGCCGTACGAAGTTCTCGACTTCGAGAAGGCCTTGGTTCCAGTCGAGATTGGAATCGGCTACCAAGAGGTAGCCGGGACGGCCGCCGCTTAGTGAGTTCAAGAATGGAAGATAGTGGGGATAGGCGCGAACTGCCGTCGCAACCGATGCCAGCGCCAATGCGACCGTGAGCCAGAGGCCGGCACCGGCGGCATGCCAACCTGAATTCCTCGGCTGATTCAGGGCGCGCGGCAGCGGCGCCAGCAAGAGTATCAGCAGCGCAAGGGAGATAGAAAAGTGGCGGATGCTGAACTGGAAGCGGCTGAGGATGCACGCGCCGGTGAAAACCAAAAGGAAGATCCACACAGCCCGCCAGTGAAACTCCCGCCCTTCCGAAATCACGGCGAGGCGGACCGGATGAAACTTCGCAACGACGCCAACGGCCAGCGCGAGAACGAGCAGAAGAAGGAAGGCTAACGAGGATTTCAGCAGGAACAGGACCGGAAAGAAGAACCATACGCCATGCGGGTATGAGTGCCCCAGAAGGACAGCAGGCGGTTTCCCGGTGAACGCGAAGAGCGCCAGACCACGCAGGTAGATCCAGGGGGGCATGAGCAATCTGCGCAGCAACAGTGCCGCCATGTTTGTCCCTAGAAAACCTAGAGAGTCGCTTGGCTCATTCCACGAGAGGACAAAGTAGACGGCATAGACGATCAGCGCAGCGAGAAAGATTCCCTTCGTCAGACTCCACCAGCGCGAACGACGCCATGCCCGAAGTTCCGCCTTATCTGCCGGCTGTCCGGGCACCGGACGCCAGCGGAGGCTGAGGATAAATGCAGGGAAACAGAAGAACAGGAGTCCCGCAGAAAACTTGGACAGTAGTGCCGCGCCAAAGGCGAGGCCGAATCGCAGAACCGTCCAGCGCGACGGCGACTGCCACATACTTGCAAATGCCCACAACGTCAGCACGACGAACAGCGTGATTGCGATGTCGGTTAGGACTAGAGGGCCGAACGCGAGCATGACAGGCATGGTGGCGTAAGTGCAAAGGCAGAGCAGTCCGCCCCACCGATCGCCGATGCGAGCGCCGTAGAGGTAGAGAACGATCCCCAGAACGAGTGTCAACAACAGCATGGGCTGCCGTGCCCAGAAAACCGTCGCGATCGGGTCATTCCATCGAGTGATCAGCCAGTGGCCGAATATCCATTCGCCGAGATACTGCTTGAACAGTCCACTGCCGCTGAACGTCCAAGATGCGTGGGAGTAGTCGGCGTGCACACCGCGAACCACCAACGGCAGTGCGGCCAGCACCTTCGCAAGCGGCGGATGTTCTTCGTTCAGCCGCATGTCCAGCTTCTGCAGGTAGCTCACACCCGCACCGATATGCGCCATTTCATCAAATGTTATGGATTCACGTCGCGCAGCCCCGTCCGCAAGCACAGCCATCAAGGCCAGGAGCAAGACCACTCCGGCTAGAACAATTCTTGATGATTGTGTCTTCATTCGTGCCATCCAGATTACAGAATGATTGGAAAAGTGAGAACTCCAAACGAACTTCGCGGATCTACAAGGGCATCCTAGGCTAAGTGGTTGATGCACCCAAGGTTCCGATCCCGTCCGCCGGGAAGCAGTCGTTCTGAGTGCCGGTTCGGGATGAAACTCCGCGACCCGATTCGTGTAAGTACTTCCGCACCACGCGCTGGAAGAATCTGCGTTTGACGAACTAGTCTAGCTGCCGCAGGTGCACGTCGATAACGCCTAAGGCTAATTCAGCTAATAGAGCCCGGTATCTATTGTTTAGGAGGGGCCGCGGACGGCTATGCGTTGAGCACTTAGGGAGAAGTCTGCTGCCCGGAGGCCGCTCCCCGCTGGAGAACTTCCCTGCACAGTCTCGACCGTAGCGGTGTCGCCTGCGTACGTGATCCGCCGCGAAAATCGACTTTGAGCTGCCCCGTGTTCGCCCTAGTCTCCAGAAGTCGAATTAGTCTTCCTTCGCGGGGCGGTTTGCCTTTCAATGCATTCGGCTTTGATCTTTTCATATTTCGCCTGGAGTTCATCCAACTCGAGATCGCTTAGGTTTTCGATATCGATCATTTGATCCCGCGCTTTATCGATTGCTCGGATGAGCTCGTTGAGCTTCAGATTGATGGCTCTTGCGTCGCGATTCTGCGTGTTCTGAATGAGAAACACCATCAAAAAGGTCACGATCGTCGTACCCGTGTTGATGACCAATTGCCAGGTATCGGAGAAGTGAAACAGTGGGCCCGATAACCCCCATACAACAATTATTAAGCCAGCGCCAGCAAACGCCCACTTCGATCCCAGCCAGCCGGAGGCCAGCGCAGCAAACCGACCGAAACCGTCATTTGTTGTGCGAGCCTGGACTTCTATCGACTCGTTGGTCATAGCTTTCAGCTCCGATCCTGTCTTCAGGGCGATGTCTAGTTGTGCGCATTTCAATCGCTTGGACCGCTACGCCGAGCATGTCAAATTCATGGCCGACCTATCTGCAAAGCGATTGAGATCGTATGCCCGGCCACCGTCGGTTGCCAGGCAACGACGTCATGGGGAACGATGGAAACGGATGGCGAATCGCAAATGTCAGGTAGTGTATATCTGCGTTTCTACGCCTGATTCCACATCTCTCGCTCTATGCGCCAATGACCGTCGGTACCCCTGCGCAAAACAAGAAGCATCTTGCCGTAGACCGCGGACTTCCAGTCGATGCCTGCAGCATCCGCTGTTCTTCGATGCGCTGCAAGCACGCCTTCAAAAAATCGATCTCCACCGCCTGCTGGCCGATCTTGCGTTCCAACTCGGCAACCCGGCCTTCGGACCAGCGCCGCTGCCCGTTGCCGGGAAATGCATTGCCGGGCGCCTGGCGGAACTCATGCCGCCAACGCTGCAACACGCTCGGGCTGACCTCCAGCCCGCGCGACACCTCGGCCATCGAAACCCCGGCTTCCAGACGCCGAACCGCCGCCAGCTTGAACTCCTTCGTGAACGTCCTGCGTGACAATCCCATGACTCGATTCTCCATTCGCTGAAAATTGAGCCTTAACTGTTTGTCTCAAAAATGGGGGCAAGTCCACCTAACGAAGCTCCCTTCACCGTCACGGGAAAGGTCGACATCAGAACCAAGAAAGCGATCACACACTTTCGCATCAATCCCACCTCCGCGCGTTCCAGGCAACGGCGCAAGCACATATTACCTGTCAGGAATGACCGGAGCTACACCCTACGCCCGAACGACGCTTATTTGGGCTTTTGGAGTTTATCTGAAATGAGATTCCAAGGGGCAGTTGACGGAAAACAAGTCCAGGCCTCATCGCAGAGGATCAACTGGCCAGCTCATTTATGCCGTTTGCGCGCCTTTCCTGTGACTAGCGCCTTGCTGCCACGCCAGCTCTGGGAAAGCCAGGAGCTCAATCTCAGCTCCAGCCGCTCAACCGTTGCGAAGCTGCGAGGTGCGTTTTTCAGCCGAGATCATCCGTCAGACCCTGTTCCTCCTTCCTTCCCGTCGTGGAAAGATGGCCTTCCGCCCTGCACGTGCCGGATCATGATGTCGAGCGCCGGACGACCCGCCTTCACATAAGTTCTTATGTCGTCCGGACTACCGACCAAAGTCTCGAGCAGGTAGAAAACATTTGCCATCATCTCGACTGCGTTTCGCAGCCGAAGATCTGCAGCACTGATGGAGTTTTCGCGTCTTGGCATAGCTCGTATTTGATTGTGGCAACATTTCCGGCCATGTTTTGTGACCGGCTCCCCGCGTCTGTATTTTAGGATGCAAATTGCGGCAACCTTTTCCACGCTTTCGCGTCAAAAGGAGCGGAATTTGACGAAGCGAATTCCAAAGTAAAACACCGAGGGAATCAGAGCAATGAAAGAGCGAATCTTGTTGGTTGGGGAAGACTCCCATCTGCTGGCGACGCGTGCTTTGCTGCTATCGGATTGGAAACAGAAGAGGTCAATTCCTATGACGCGATGGACCGAATCCGCGCCGAGGCATTCGGCCTGGTGATCATTGGGCATACGATTTCGGAGCTAACTGCGAAGATGCTGATTTGGCGCATCAAGGATCTCAGCCCGCCCCCGGAAATCCTTGCCATACGGCTCGCCATGGGCAACGACGATCTTGAAGTCGAGACGCACATAAGCAATCTCTACGAGAGTCCTGGCTGGCTTCGGAAGCGGGTATCTGAAATATTGACGGGGCGAAAAGAATCAGTCTACTGTCACGTCGAGCCTCAACCGGCGTCTGGCGTTGATGCAACTACAGAGGGTTAGGCAGCTTCTATCTACCTGATCCAGTTTGCCTGCACTCGGCGACCAACCGGCTCATCGGACAGAGCAGGGGCGCTGGATTTTCGCGATTTCTCTGGCTTGCCGACCGAGAAGGAGAGTCGCTTTGACATCGGTCGGACCCTGCTTATCCACTTCCAGCTTCAGCACCTCTCTCCGAGGCGATGCTCTCGCAGCCTGCGACCAAGATATTTTTCAAGACTTCCGAGCCGCGAGCGGCGAAATGGGTATCAGAGACCATCGGTGAAATCGAAGTCGAACGGCTGAAAGAATCTCGCAGCATGGGCGGGCTCAAGAGCCGAAAATCCTATGCCCTGGAGATCGCCACCAAGCCGCTGGTCATGGCCTCTGAAATCTCCGGCCTCGAGCCGCTGCGCGGTTTCATCAAGCAGGAGAACCGCGTTGTCCGGTGCGCTTTCGACTGGCGAAGAAACGCAAAAAACAGCCGGAGTTCATTGAGCGGAAGGTGGACGAGCTGACGCCACGACCGACGCCGTCGACGCGAGTGCCCCAACCGCTAGCGGTCGCCCCGGAGCTCGTTTGATTCTGAATGCGAACGCCGTCCCGCAGAACAAACCCCTCCAGAGCGTCTCGCCCGCACCGGAAAAGTCGAAAGGGGTCTATGTCTGGGACGAGTCGAAAGGGATAGACTGAGGATCACTTGGCTGGAGTGCTGCTTTGAGGGGCCAGTTTAAGAACGGGCGCGTGGTCAGGAGAATAGAAAAGCCATACTCCCGCCATGAGCACCAATCCCACCATTATGACGACGCCGAGCACAAACCTGGTGACGTTCGCAGCACAAAATTCCCCGACGCGCGCCATGACACACTCCTTGAATAATTCGATGCGGATTTTTAAGAAGGAGTAGAAGACGCCTACGGCTTGGGACGAGTCGAACGGGATAGATTGAGGGTTCTCTGTGTAAATGAAGTCGAGAGTTTTTGATTACCGAAAAGATTGTTCTTCCTTAATGTCACCTAGCCGAAATACCATTATTTGAATGACAGTTTTCGTCCAGCCCGGCCACCGCTCAGAAGATCAGAAAGAGCAAGTAGCTGTAATCCCAACAGGGGTCAGGGGCGAACAAGAGGATGGGCGGCTACGGATTTACGACGCTCAAGATCATATCGTCGGGGATTTTGGTTCTGTCATATGGTGGTTTGCAGGGAAGATCAGCCCGTCTGAAGAGACATAGCCGACACCCAGTCTGGCCAGCACCCGGAACGGCACCAAAAAATAGTCCCGCTCTGGCCAAAGTTAGGCGCGCTGAGTGGAACGTACCCTTTATTGGAGCTATCAGGAGCAGGTCAGATAATGAAACGCCTGGAATTCGTAGAAGCATATAGGTCTGCGCTTAAGCGGGGAAGGGAGGCGAGATATCCCGACATCTCTCCTGCAGAAGAAGCTAAGGTCTCTGCTGATGACAGAGACAGAGCTTTATTCATGTGGCACCAAAATCGTGCCGTGCTATCCGCGCTTCCAGTTCAAGACTTTCTGGATCACCATGCAAAAATCAAAACCATTTACGATCTCAAAGAATCCTGATCCAAGTCTGGACAACTGCCCACCAGTAGTTGTCGAATTATGACTGATGCTTTCCATCTCCAAACCTCTTTCCGCGGGCCAGGCCCGCACGGTAGGCTTTCGAGGTTTGATGGCGGACAAGCTGCGCGGCCGAAGTGCCCCGCCCCGACCGAACCCCCCTCCTCGGCAAGCTTTCCCTGCCATTCACTATGGCCCGGCTGTTCGCGGTTCCAATAATTCTGCTGCTCGGAGGCGAATTCCTTAGAGTGATAAAGTTTCGACACAATCCTTCATACAGCTGGAGGGGACGGGCCGTAAAATCCCCTTAATCGAATTGCGAAAAGCATTTCGGTCCTCTGAAGCGATCCGGGACCGCATTTTGGAATTCATCCAGGAGCAGGCCCTCACGGTAAGCCAGATTGCAGGATGCAACCGTCTGCACGAATCAGACCAGCGGTTGGCTCGATGGCTTCTGATGGCCCAGGATCGTACCGAATCGAGCGTTCTCAACTTCACACAAGAGTTTTTGGCAATGATGTTGGGTGCCCAGCGTACAACGGTCACCTCGGTAGCCGGCGGATTGCAGGAACGCGAGCTCATCGAATATCGGCGCGGCCACGTCCAACTTCTTGATCGCGAAAGGCTCGAGGCGGCAGCCTGTGACTGCTACCAGATCACCAAACAGCTACACGCGAATCTCTATAAGAGGGCGGTACCCGATTGTGCGATCAGCTTACACGGGTGATGTGCCGTCGACGCCTTGTTTGCTTAGCCCACCTCGTTCCGCAAGTGACCCTTTGAATTATCAACGCCAACCGATGTTGTCGTGGGTAAACGCAGAGCGGGGAGTTTCCGGTAACGCCGTTTCGCGCCCTCGGGTGAGTAAAACGCATCCTGTCTCTCGGCGGGACTAAAGCGTTGTGTGCGTCGCCATCGGAGGATTGCCATGAGCGGTCAGGAAGCGTCAAATACCTCACAGACTGGCGGTTTGGTTGAAGGTGCGTTCAAATATGCGGTTACAGCAGAGGTCACCGTCCAAACCTTTCGCCGGAATGTCAGCGTTCTTTCAGGCGCCGGCGGAAATATCGCTGTCCTGACTGGCCCCGACGGAAAGCTCCTCGTGGATGCGGCAATCGTCACCGCGCATCGAAGCGTCTCCAAAGCACTCGCGAGCATCGACGCCGACCCCGTCAAACAACTGATCAACACTCACTGGCATTTTGACCCCACCGGCGGCAACGAGTGGCTGGATCAAGCCGGAGCCAGCATCTTGGCGCACGAAAACACGCGCAAGCATCTTTCCAAAGACACCTTCGTCGCAGGCAACTGGCAATATACCTTCCCGTCCTCGCCTGCGGCAGCCCTTCCCTCAACCGTCTTCACGGATGACCACACTCTTCACGTCAACGGCGAGGCTCTCATGCTGAAGTACTACCCGCCCGCACACACCGACTCCGACATTTCCGTGTACTTTACGGAGGCCGACATTCTTCTTACGGGCGACACGTTTTGGAATCGCGATTATCCCTTCATCGATTACGGGACGGGAGGCAGCATCGACGGCCAAATACAAGCAGCCGAAGCAAACATCGCCAGAGTCACCGACAGACAGTCGTTGTTCCCGGACAGGGAGCAGTGGGCGGCAAGGCCGACCTGGTTCTATTCCGAGACGTGTTGGTTGGTATACGCGACAAAGTTGCCGCTCTCAAGAAGCACGGTAAGCCGCTGCCCGAAGTGATCGGGGCGAAACCCGGCGCACGCTACGACGCGGAATGGGGCAACCTGTTCCAACACCCGAGTGACTTTGTTGCGCTTGTGTACCAAGGGGTCTAGAGAAGGCTCACGAGCCCACGTTTGCTTACGCCGAGCTGCCTCGGCATAACCGCTCGGGCATGCGAGAGGACAGGCGTCTCCCGCGAAGTCGTTGTTATCGGAAACCCCACGTCCGTTGAGATGAATGCCCGACCTTGTAATCACTGAAACGGTCTTTTCAAACGAGTACAAAGCAAAGTGCAGTTTACTAGCCGACATCGATCGTGACGGTGCCTGAACGAAGGGTGTCTCCTTGTGCTTCGAGCGTGATTGTGCCTTTCTTGCCGGCAGGCCGCATGATGGCAAGGCAGCGGCCATGAAATGTCATGAGATGGGTTTGTGGTAACTGGCCATTTCGTGAGGGTTGGCATTGCCGACCGCTGCCAGTTCGCCTTGTCCCTTCACTGAGAATCGAACCTCCGCGGCTCCGTCTTCGATCGGATTGCCGGCATCGTCTTGCAGCTCGGCCATGACATAGGAGAGGTCGTTGCGAGTGGTCTGAATAAGTTTCGATCTATGGAACGGCTGGGGAAATGCTCGCCAGCTGATCCATGCGTCGCGTAGTATCTCAGCAATTCGTTTCAGCTTGCGCGCCCATACTCCGCGAGTCGGCGATGTTCTTGAACATGGCAACAAAGCGGGCCGTGCGGGGGAGGTCGGAAAACAATGGCAATCATAAATGCGGGCACCACACGGACCCTGTCCGCTCATCCCGCCGACCATACGAACTACAGCGCGATGGCCATGGTCACCACGCTCTTCTTTGCGTGGGGCTTTTGCACCGTCCTGAATGATGCTGTTATTCCGCATCTTCAGTCTGTTTTTGATTTGAGCTACGTGCAGGCGTCACTGATACAACTCGCCTTCTTTAGCTCGTATTTCGTCTTCGCCCTACCGGCGGGCAAACTGGTCGAGTGGATCGGCTACCAGCGAACCATGGTCGTGGGGCTGGTCCTGATGGCCTCAGGTGCGCTGCTCTTCGTACCGGCCGCAAGCGTTGCCACCTACACGTTCTTCCTCTGTGCAGAGGTAGTGTTGGCGGCCGGCGTGACCGTCCTGCAGGTCGCAGCGAACCCGTATGTCACCATCCTGGGGCCTCCGGAAACAGCCTCAAGCCGGCTGAATCTGACTCAGGCCTTCAACACGCTTGGCGACAGTGTTGCGCCATACATCGGCGGCGTTTTGATTCTTGGCGGAGCCGCCGCGGCCCTACCGAGGGGCGAGCATCTCCAGGGCGCGGCCCTTACCGCCTATCGCATTCAGCAGGCCGCCAGCATCAAACTACCATTTATCGCGATTGCCGGCGCAGCGACGGTCCTCGCGCTCGCTGTCGCGCTGTATCGTTTCCCTCGCATCGCGATCACTCGCGAGTTTCGCCCGACAGATCTGAGTGTCAAGCAAGAGCACGTGTGGAACCATCCCCACCTCTATCTCGGTGCGATCGGCATTTTTATCTACGTCGGCGCTGAGGTCTCCATCGGTAGCTACATGGTCAAATATTTTGCTGATCCCAGGATAGCCGGACTGCCCCTGGAAAAGGCCGCAAAGCTGGTTACCTTTTACTGGTTCGGCATGATGGTCGGACGATTCATCGGCTCGGCCGCCATGCAGCGCATCGCCGCGAATAAGATGCTCGCCTGGAGCGGCCTTGGAGCAGGCCTGCTGGTGTTGGCCTCGCTGCTAGGTACAGGTTACTTCGCCGTGGTCACGATTCTTGCCGTCGGCCTCTTCAACTCCATCATGTTTCCCACCATCTTCACGTTGGCGGTCGCCGAGTTGGGTCCCCTCACTGGGCGCGGGTCAGGCTTACTGGTACAAGCCATCGTTGGCGGGGCGGTCTTTCCGGTGTTTATGGGATTTCTGGCTGACAAGTTCGGCATCCACCGCTCGCTGCTGATGCCACTGCTCTGCTATCTATATGTGATTTATTACGGCTGGAGAGGCTACCGTATCCGGCCCACGGAACCCCAAACACACCTTCAGGCACTCGCTGAGGAGCTATAGCGCGGTTCAGGCATGGGCATTCTCATTTTGTGTTGACTGACTCGAACAACGCTGGGCTGGGGCCGAATCAAACTTATTTGCAAAGAGCCGGTGGACAGCAAGTGTACCGTGCTTCAATTAAAAGATTCCCGAGAAGGGCTTGTGTTTACAAATTCGGTCCCTGTGACCAAAACCGTCTCTTCGGAGAGTTGCCCGTATTTCAGATCGTTTACCCCCTTATTTCCCGCCGCGTGAAGTTTAATCTTGCACCGCGCAAGTCCGACGGTGTGCGGCCTCCCCTAGCGGAACATTTGTGCTCACCGAACACCGGCCGGCTAGCATCAAATGTCAATGTGCTCGTTCCCGAGACCGTTCGCGAATGGTTCCGCTGCAGGATTCTGCGGCCATTACTCCGCCAGCTGCGCGGCGGCGTGACACCGCGGCGTCTGGCATGGAGCATCGCCCTTGGGCTGGTCGTCGGCATCAATCCGACTGTGGGTGTCACCACATTGATCGTCGTCATGCTCGCCTGGGCCTTCGGACTCAACCAGATCGCGTCGCAACTCGGTACCCACGTGGCGGCTCCGCTACACCTGCTGCTGTTCGTGCCGTTCATACAACTTGGTGTATACCTGTTTCACACCCGGCGCCTGCCGCTCAGCCGGCAACAAATCGAGCATCTCAGCCATCATCCTGTGCGCCTTTTTCACGCCATCTGGCAATGGGAATGGCATGCGCTAAAAGTGTGGGGTCTAATAGCCGCGATCGCGATGCCATTGCTGGCGATCTATCTTCGCCGTGTACTCGTGTTGTTGATGCGGCGTCATAAGACGCTGCTGCGTTCACGACCCGCTACGCACTAGGACGCCTCGAATGCAATAACTCAGCTTTTCGCAGACCCTGCGGCCTGTCTTTCCTTTTGGATCTGAGCGCCGGAATCGTTGAAGCTGAAGCAGTCGCTGAGTGGAACCATCAGGGGTCACTACACCAAACGTCAAAAATCGTACGTTTAGCGTAAGCGTCCTCCGAGTCCCTCTTGACGCGTACGGGTATGCTGTGAGTTTCGGCATTGATGCCTGGTCAGCTCAGCGGGTGGGGGTTTTGCTGCGGCGGCGTGCTGGTGAGAGGAGGCGATTGACCTTGTCGCAGGAAAATTCTTTGGGATTGAACTCCTCGCCGATCCAGTCGCCGACCTCTTCGTGGCGGGGATGGCTGGGATCGGGGAGGGCATCGAGCAGGTCGTAGTATCCGGGGACGCCGCCGCAGTCCTCAGGCGGGCAGGCGAGCTGACCATCTTTGCAAAGGGGATAGATGGTGTTCGGCTCTGGGTCTTGCCGTTTCTCCAACAAAACGCTGTGCTCCCAGCTATCCCCAAGGTCGTATGTGTAGATCATCTTGGCGCCGTCTTTCTGAAGCACGGCAGACAGAGGCACGGTGCGCTCGCTTTCCACCCGCGAGTTCCTCATGAACGGGTCCGCGGGTTCCGGGCGGCCGAAGCGCCGCTGACCGGCACGGAACTCATGCATGTGTTCGTCGTCCCATCCCATCGCGATTTGCAGCACGTTGTGCAACTTCGCCAGGGTCAGAGCTGCGGGAACCCAGTATGCGGCGCCAGATGGGCGGGTTGGTGCCAAGCAGAGTGACCTTGAGTTGATAGATATCCTGTGTGATCTTGTTGCTCCTGTTGCGATGGCGGTCCCGCTCCTAAACGAAGGACCGGTCCGTGGGGTCCCGGGCTTGGTTCGATGTTACGACACGGTGCTCTTCGGCGGTCGAGCGGTCATTGCACGGCATCTATGCGGCGAGATAGAGCGTGTCATCAGGTGTCCGCTTGTTTTTTTGGGGGACACCTGATGAGTGTGCCTTATGCAAGCTTGGGAAGCGGGGATCTGGAGTGAGGGGGCCAGGTTCCAGGGCAGGAGATCCTGGATGCGGTTGACGGGATGATCGGCGATCCGTGCCAGCACGGTGCGGAGGTAGAGCTCCGGGTCCAGTCCGTTGAGCTTGGCTGAGCCGATCAGCGAGTACATGGCGGCGGCACGTTCCCCGCCGCAGTCAGATCCCGCGAACAGAAAGTTCTTCCGTCCGAGAGCAACGGCGCGCAGCGCACGTTCGGCGGCGCTGTTGTCGATCTCGAGCATGCCGTCGTCGATGTAGCGGGTGAGTGCACGCCACCGTGAGAGAGCGTAGCGAATCGCACCCACGGTCTCGCTCTTCGAGGACAGACTGCGCTGTGCCTTCTCCATCCACGTTCGCAGTTCCTCAAGCAGCGGCCTTGCACGAGTCTGCCTGATACTCAAGCGAAGATCGGCCGGCTTGCCGCGTATCTCATCTTCGATCGCATAGAGAGCTCCGATCCTGGCCAGCGCGCCCGTCGTGGTGGGCGATGCGTGCACGACATGGATCTCGTGGAACTTGCGCCGCGCATGCGCCCAGCACGCCGCTTCGTAGATATGTTCGCCATAGAGGTGATGAAAACCGGCGTAGGCGTCTGCTTGCAGAGCACCTTCGAACGTCTTCAGATGTTGGCGCGGATGTTCGCCCTTGCGATCGGCTGAGTGTGCGAACCAGACGGCGGGCACGCTCGGATCGCCGGCAGGTCTGTCATCGCGCACGTAGGTCCAGAGACGGCCGGTCTTGGTCTTGCCGTTGCCGGGAGCGAGAACGGGCATCGGCGTATCGTCGGCGTGCAGCTTGCCGCCGGCCAGGACATGCTTCTGAATCGCGTCCACAAGTGGACCAAGCAGATCGCTTGCGCCGCCCACCCAGCCGGCCAGAGTGGAGCGCGATATCTCGACTCCTTGTCGGGCGTAGATCTCCGACTGCCGGTACAACGGCAAATGGTCGCTGAACTTCGAGACGATCACATGTGCAAGCAGGCCTGGGCCCGCAAGTCCGCGCTCGATCGGGCGAGACGGAGCTGGTGCCTCGACGACGCGATCGCAACCGGTGCAGGAGAACTTCGGCCGCACGTGGCGGATGACCTTGAAGCTGTCGGGGATGTACTCCAGTTGTTCAGAGACATCCTCTCCGAACTGGCGTAGATGCCCCCCGCAACCGGGACAGCAATCGCGGTGCGGAGCATGGGTGATCACTTCCCGCGAAAGGTGCTCGGGCAGCGGCTTGCGTTGCGGTCTCGTCTTCGGTTCCTGAGCGGACGACAAGCGCTCGGCCGCGGCTTCGAGCTCGGCATGCGCGGTCTCTTCCTCTTCCAGTTCAAGCTCCAGCTGTTCGAGCTTGACGACGATCTTTTCGCTCCTGGCGCCGAAGAGGACGTGCCGCAGCTTGTCGACCATCAGCTTCAGGTGTTCGATCCGCTCGCTGCGCGAGCGCAACTCATCGGCCTGTTCGGAGAGTGTCTTTCGGTGGGACTCGAGTTCGGCTTCGAGGCGGCGACGTTCTTCATCGCGATCTGCAATGAGAGACTCAAGCTTCTCCTGTTGCGCATGGAAGAGAGCCAACAACGCATCGCGATCCAGCAGATTTAAATCAGGAAAAGGAGCGCGATCCATGGACGAAGTATGCCATCGATCACGCAGGAAATCATCCACAAAACCCGCATGAATACAGGGGAATCAGCGTTGTCATCAGACTGCGACCTGCGGCTCCCATGTTCTCTCGACCCGCCGCCAGTCGATACCCTCCAGCAGCATCGAAAGCTGTGCGCGACTCAGTTGCACGGTGCCGCTCTCGGCCTTCGGCCAGATGAAGCGGCCGCGTTCCAGCCGCTTGGCAAACAGGCACAAACCGTCGCCATCCCACCACAGCAGTTTTACGATATCGCCTCTGCGCCCGCGAAATACGAACACATGTCCGGAGAAGGGCTGTTGCTGCAATACGGTCTGCACCTGGCCGCTGAGGCCATCGAAGCCACGGCGCATATCCGTCACGCCGGCCGCAATCCAGATCTTCGTTCCAGTGGGAAGTTGGATCACTTGCGCAAACTCTCGAGTACGGCGCGAACCAGACAATCATCGGCGCCACTCTCCACGCTGATCAACGCTCGTCCAGGAAGCTCGATATGGATCGCGCCTGCACTTGACCCTGAAGTCTCACGCAGTGGCTCCACGACTTCGCTCGCCCGCTCGCTCGGAGTCGATACCGTCACAGGCAGCAACGCAGAATAGGACTCGATCAACTCGCCGCGTTCCAAAGCCCGCCGCCACTTGAAGACCTGGTTCGCGTTCAAGCCGTATGCCCGAGCCACTTCGGCAACGCTCGCGCCTGGCTCCATCGTCAACTGCACGATCTGGCGCTTCTCCGCTACCGATCGCCACCTGCGTACCCGACGCCCTGAACCTACATCCCCTGAATGAACCATGAGGCGATGTTCATCCCGGACATACTCTCCCCACCAGAGGGGATCTCTGGACGCTTACCGTTTAGCCAAAACAACGCAGGTTGTATCGTTCTTGAGTTTGGGAGGCTATTACGACTTTAAGGCCCGCAGAGCTTTCTCAGTTGCAGAAGACCATTGAATCAGAGCCTGGCTGACTGCCTGCCCGTAGGAGAGCGTCGCCCGCAGGTACACTTTCTGCTCGTCGGTGCTTGATCCCGTCATGATGCGTCTTTCAATCGCTTTAAACCTTTCGAGTAAAGCGATGTGATGATCTCGATGAGCCTTTACTAAGGTAAGCGATTCTCCTGGAGACATCATCGAGCCGAAGAACAGCTTCAGCAGCAGTTCGTTGTCTTCGGACCGCTCCGCCATTGGCTGCCGGAGCCATTGCTTCAGTGACTGCCTTCCTTTCTCGGTGATGCTGTAAAGCTGTTTCGGTCTCTTGGTCGCTGGAACCTTATCGTTCTCTTCTCGGATTGCACCCTCCTCAAGCAGCTTTCTCAAGGTTGGATAGATGTTGCCATAGCTCTCGCTCCAGAAGTTTGCAGTGCTCGTGGCGATCGCTTTCTTGAGGTCATAGCCCGACTTCTTCTTGCCAAGAGTGAGCATCCCCAGTATCGCAAACCGGCTTGCCTTCTCGCGAGTCTGCCGGACATCTGTAAGTGCAGGGGCTGCATGGGAAGTCCCCCCAGCATTCTTGTTAACTGTGGCGGCCCTTTTATTTGAACTCATGTATGAAGTATATATCGATATGATATATTGAGTCGATGTATAGAGGTGTATGTATGACGATTCTCTTTACGTGCCTCATCGTTCTGCAGTTCCTAATCATCGTCAGTCATGATCTGATCGATTTTCCAGGTTTGATCCACGGTTCTCAGATACAGGCACAGATTGGAAAAGGGAAGGTCTGGCTTGCAACTCTCGCCAACGCTGTCCTTCCCGGCATCGCCGCAGGCTTTGCCGTCTACTTCTGTACTCGTCCAAGGCCGGGATATGTCTCAAATTACTGGGTCATCTACTGCTCCATCGCGCTCCTGTCAGCGGTCGGAATGTGGTACATCCCCTACATGTGGGGGGCGCCTGAGAAACAAAAGACGGAATACCAGACGATGTACGCAGGAACCCGCCACATCCTGCCTAAACGTGGTGATAATCCGCGTCCTAATCTCTTCCATGTTGGCATCCACTTCCTATTTGTGGTGAACCTTTGCTTGGCTCTTGTCCTGCGGTTTCGTCTAGCATAAGCAGTAGACTCGGCAGATTCCGATCTTGCGCAAAGGAACGTTTATGCAACGCTCGCAGAGAGGGCTCAAAGTCCGGCAATTTTGAGTGCATAAAGGGATTGCACTAATGCGGAGTGCGTGCGGACTCATGGAGGGTGATTTTAATCGCGTCGCCACGATCAAGCAGCCTCGAAAGGCTTGACGGCGGCGAAGGGGTTCGACTGCAAATGCCGGTCTTAAAACCTTTTTTGGAGGAGCGAGGGGACGAATTCGATCACAGATGGCAGCTCCGTCGCATAAGTTGCCGTCGGACCGACAATTGTACTTTTGAAGCCCAGTGTTGCTGGGTAGACTATTTGTACCGATAGATGTGACCGGAGGGCTTGGTGCCGCAGCACCCAGACCAGGACGAGTATACCCGTGAAAGTGCTCCCTCCATCGTCGGCCAGACCGTCTCGCATTACCGGGTAATCGAACGGCTTGGCGGCGGTGGCATGGGCGTCGTCTACAAGGCCGAGGACATTAAGCTCGGCCGCTCTGCTGCTCTGAAATTTCTACCCGACAATGTCTCGCAAGACCGCCAGGCACTCAGCCGCTTCCAGCGTGAGGCTAAAGCAGCATCTGCACTCAATCACCCCAACATCTGCACCGTTTATGAAGTTGACGATTGGCATGAGCATACCTTTATTGCGATGGAGTTCCTAGAAGGCCATGACCTAAAGAAACAGATCGCAAGACATCCGATGGACACGGGAATTTTGCTCGCGCTTTTCATCGAGATTGCGGACGCCCTTGACGCGGCCCATACCGCTGGAATCGTGCATCGCGACATCAAGCCCGCAAATATCTTCATGACGAAACGCGGACATGCCAAGGTGCTCGATTTCGGGCTGGCCAAGAGAGTCGATCTCGGAAGTGTCGAGGTTGCCGGGGACGCGACGACAGAGGGGCACCTCACAGCTCCTGGAACCATCATGGGCACTGTGGCTTATATGTCTCCGGAGCAAATCCGGGGAAAGGAGCTGGACGGCCGCACCGACTTGTTCTCCTTCGGCGTGGTGATGTACGAAATGTCCACCGGGGCGAGACCCTTTCGCGGCGAAAGCGCCGGCGTAATTTACGAGGCCATCTTGAGCCGCGCGCCAGCCCCTCTGGCGCATCTGAATCCCGATCTGTCCTCCGAACTGGAACGAATCATTCTCAAGTGTTTGGAGAAAGACCGCGAGTTGCGCTACCAGCACGCCTCGGAGCTTCGCAGTGATCTCCAGCGGCTCAAACGCGACACAGACTCCGTACAGGCACCCACAACTGTGAAGACCGAGCCATCCATTGGCCGCCGAAAGAGTTGGAAGCTCATTGTTCCCGCTGCCTTAGCCGTCGTCGCATTGTCGGTAGCCGGCTACCTTCATTTCCGTCCTACGTCGAAGCTGACCGACAAAGACACCATCGTGCTTGCCGACTTCACGAACTCGACCGGCGATCCGGTATTTGACGGCACCCTCAGGCAAGGCCTCGCCGTCCAGCTTGAGCAATCGCCCTACCTGAGTATCCTCCCCGATTCACGTATTCAACGGACACTGGCGCTGATGGGCCAACCCGCCGATGCCCGGTTGACTCCCGAGATCGCCCAACAGATTTGTGAACGGACCGCCAGCGCCGCCGTTTTGGAAGGCTCGATCGCCAACCTCGGCAGCCAGTATGTAGTTGGGTTACGTGCGAAAGAGTGCGGTACCGAAAATGTTCTCGCTGAGGAGCAGGCGCAGGCGGCTCGTAAGGAAGATGTACTGAATACCTTGGGCGATATGGCCAGCAGATTCCGGCGCCGTGTCGGCGAGTCGCTATCCACCCTCGAAAAACACGATACTCCGCTCGCCGAGGCAACGACCCCCTCGCTCGATGCGTTGAAGGCCTTTAGCATGGCGAAGAAGGCTATTCGTTCCAGCGGCTCTTCCGCCGCAAGCCTGCCGCTCTTGAATCGGGCTATCGAGATAGACCCCAATTTCGCCATCGCTTATGGGCAGCTAGGTCTTGTTTATAGCGGCCTTGGAGAGTCTGTCCTAGCCGCGCAGAACACCAGCAAGGCCTATCAACTCCGGGATCGCGTCAGCGATCGGGAGAGGTTCTTCATTGCCGCGAACTACGAACGCGAAGTGACCGGCAATCTGGAAAGAGCGCATCAGACCCTTGAGCTATGGGCACAGACCTACCCTCGCGATGTGGACGCCTTTGGATTGCTGTCAGGATTTAGCAGCCAAGGTCTGGGCAGATATGAGCAGTCCATTGAAAGCGCCAGGAAGGCGATCGAACTCGATCCGGACTTCATTTATGGTTATGGCAATCCGGCTTTCAGTTATCTCTACACGAATCGACTGGAGGAAGCCGAAGATACAGCCCGACGGGCTTCAAAGCGCGGTCTGGAAAGCTCTGAGCTTGTGATTCTCCGCTACTATATTGCGTTTCTTAAGGGCGATAAGGGCGGAATGGACCGGGAAATGGCACGGGCTAAAGGTCAGCCGGATGCCGAAGACTTGTTGCAGCATTCGAGGGCACTTTACTTGGCGCGTGGCGGTCACCTCGAACAGGCAAGGGAGACGTCGCGGCGCGCCACGGAAATGGCCCAGCAAGCCGGAAGCAGGGAAAGCGCGGCCGTCTACAAAACCGCCGCCGCCATATGGGAGGCTTTGTTTGGGAACGTACTCCCCGCCCGGCGAGAAGCGACTGAAGCTCTTGAGCTTTCGCAAGGTCGGGATACAGAGTACGGCGCAGCCTTCGCACTGGCGCTCGTGAACGACGTTCCCCGCGCTCAAACGCTTGCGAACGACCTCGAAAAGCGCTTTCCCGAGGATACTTCAGTCCAATTTACCTACCTGCCCACACTTCGCGCATTGTTTGCCCTGGATCAAGGAGTCCCCGCAAAGGCAATCGAACAGCTACAAAGCGCGTCCCGTTATGAATTGGCCATGTCCGGCACCAACTTCGACTATTTCTTTGGCGGTCTCTACTCGGCCTATGTGCGCGGCAACTCTTATTTGGCTCTTCATCAAGGCGCTGAGGCAGCCGTCGAATTTCAGAAGATACTCGCCCATTCTGGCATTATGTTTTGCGACCCTATAGGCGCGCTGGCACATCTGCAATTAGGTCGGGCCTACGCGATATCCGGAGAAAAAGCCAAGGCGCGGACTGCATATCAGGACTTCCTCACTCTCTGGAAAGACGCCGATCCCTCCATTCCCATCCTTGTGCACGCCAAGGCCGAGTATATGAGTCTCCACTAATCCATCCTTTGGATTCGCAACCCTTCTGGCCTGGACTCAGGGGATAAGGATTCCGGAGCGGGATGAACTCCAAACTAGTGTTTAGAACCTAAGGCATCGGGAGTCGGTTTACGGCTGCGTCAGTTTGGCCAGGGCGAACGCCAAATTTTTAAGCCGGCCGTCGTTGGTGACGAAAAAGCCATGGGATCGCCTCACAGATCGAATGCGGTCATGACAATCAGCATCCGGTCAAGGAAACGAGTGGCTATGCGTCGAGAAAGGAATTCTCAAAGTGCTAGCGACGCCTAGCTTGCTCCGTTCGCCAGCACAAGGACAGACGTCACATTAAATCGACGGTCATCTAGTTCGAAGGTTGTGTAAGCTGGGCGATCTGGGCAGCTACCGCCGCGGATTCATCATCAGGCTTGTGCTCACGCGCCTTCTGCATCGCCCTTGAAAAGGCTTCGTTGGCTTCAGGTACTCGACCGAGTTGAAGCAGCGTGGCGCCCATCGCCACCTCAAGTATTGGCGAGCGTGAATCCATTGCCAGTGCGGTGCTCGCTTCAGCCAATGCAGCGTCCCGCTTCTGCATGCGCATGAGCATGGGCACCTGGCTGGAATGGGAATGGGCGGCCAGCAGCGGCACATCGAATTCCGCCCGGTACAGTAAGTATCCCCCGGCAGAGCCGGGGGCTTTATTGCGTGAGCCGCTCGAAGCGGCTTGAGCGGGGTCGCTAACGCGGCCCCGTTGGGTTGAGCCACCTTGACGGTGGCAGGCTATTTCCACATGTTCATCTGGTCGAGACGCTCGTCTTCCTTCTCCTGGTTGCGGATGTAATCCCGAATGGTCGTCTCGTCCCGGCCCACGGTTGACACGAAATACCCTCGCGCCCAGAAGCTCTGTCCCGCATAGTTCTGTTTTCCGCTCCCCGTACACCCGGGCCAGGTGGATAGCGCTTTTGCCCTTGATGAATCCCACCACCTGCGACACCGCGTACTTCGGCGGTATCGAGATCATCATGTGGACGTGGTCCGCGAGCAGGTGGCCTTCCTCGATCCGACACTCCTTTTGCTCGGCCAGCTTGCGGAACACCTCGCCTAAATGTTTCCGCAGGCTCCCATACAGCACCTTCCGGCGGCATTTCGGTATAAATACAACGTGGTACTTGCACTCCCACTTCGAGTGGCTTAAGCTCTCGAATTCGTCCATCCAGTCTCTCCTTGAAGTGCGCTTGGCGGCTCACCTCTCGGAGTCTCTGGATGGACTTCCGCATATGTCAAACTTCTACTGCCTCCCCGGCACAGCCGGGGGGTCTCCCGACTGAACTAGGACCGAATTTCCGATCATTTCCGCAGGTGGAGAATCTCTAAATTGGCTATACGGATTCAGATCACCGGCACCCCAAAGAGTACCCGAGATATCTACGGCCCCAATCAAAACCGTGCCCGTAATATGTGCCGGGATCACTGGTTCTGGCTGTCCCGCGATCAATGCGAGACCGGTCGGAAGCGGCTTGCAGGGCACTCTACTCGCTGGGATCGATATATTGGTGTAGGCGAACCAGCAATCGGTGATGCCGCGATTCTTGAGGTAGGCATCTGCTTCCTTCAATTGCTGGCCCCAATCTACATTAGAGTCGGTCAACCTTAGGTATGTCTTGGATGGGCCGCCAAAGGCCTCGTTGGAGTATGTGAGGTAATCGGGATAATTGTGCAGGCTGCTGACGCACTGAAGAAAAAGGAGCGACGCAACCACGACCGCGCCGGCCCGGGAAATACGTGCCGAGGCCCAACCCCCGGCTGCGGCCAGCAAGATCGCAAACGGATAGAGCGCGAGCTCGTGTCTTACTCCAATCTGCAACCGCGATGTCATGCAGCTGAGAAGGATTACAAGAAACGCCAATCCCATTCCGATGGCCGGGACGTATGTAGTCTCACCATACCGACGCAACAGCCACGGTGACACTAACAACAGAACCAGAAGGGTCAGTGTGCTCTTGATCAGCAGCGCCGCGGGGAAATATGTTGGAGCTTGGCTTGCTTTAGGAAATGCAGCGCGGTAAATCCTCCAAAAAACACTGCCGCAGCTTCCTTAAGGCTCATGTTCTGGGGCTTTATCGCAACACTCGCGTCATCAGCCAGGCAGATGAACTCTGCGTGAGCGCCGAAACGAAAGTCGGTGCCTCCGAATACCTGGTCTCCAACCGCGAAGTGGGTAACAGACCTGCCGATCGCTTCGACCTCTCCCGCGAATTCCGTACCGAGTACGTGCACTTTCATCGGTCGCCAGAGACCCATCATGAACCGAATGAAAAATGGATCTGCTTTCCTCATGCGCCAGTCTGCGGCACAGACTGTGGTCGCGTGAACCCGAATCCTGGAACGGGCTTTTCAACCTCTTCAATGTGGACGACATCCGGAGGCCCATACCTGCGGTACACAGCAGCTCTCATGCTCCCCTCCCGCTTGATCTGAGCTACACACATGAAAGCGCTGATCGTGTTCCCTTCATCATCGGCAACGATGAATGAACGAGCGCCCCTAACGTCTATGAACTCATCCTTTTTGTTAAAGGAAGATGAAATAACGCTGAGAATAACGAGCCACACACACCTGAAGCAAGCCGTAGGCATCGCAATATGGCGAGGAGATGCGACGTGGCGAACAAAACTCTTAAGTCAAAGACCGAGAAAAAGGTCGTGCAAAAAGTGGAGAAGGCCGTCAGGAAAGCCGTTCATAAGGGTGTCCCAGATGAGGTAGTTGAGGAAGCCGTTGAGAACGCGATAGACGACGCGACGCAGCCCAAGCGTGTAAAGAGATCTTCCAGCTAATTGGTAGCCTGGAATGACCGAATTTAGAAAAGCTGATCAGACCGTACTCGGAACCTCGAACCGGTCGCGGTAGGGACGATCATTGCTGATCGCCCTCGTCTGCATAGCGGAGGACGATTACCTCGCCTCGCGCGTGCTTCTTGCGCCAGACGTCCATCCAGAGGTCGAACACATAGTGGAGATAGATGTTGGCAAGAAGCGGTGAGATCACCGAACCCTGCGGAGTACTCCTTTCTCGTAGGACTCTTTCATTCCCTGCTTCATGCCGGTTTATCCCGGCGCACTGCATTGGCGATTTGGCATCAACTGAAAGAGCTATCACGAAGCCAGCTTTCAAATACGAAAGAATTGGAGGTGGCAACAAGCATGCCCCTGCTTGGAGTGGCCAGGCGCCCCAATCAGCAGATTTCGTCACGATCACAGTTCGCGTCGAGTCACTCCGCCCGCAACGCGACCAAAGGCTGGATGCGAATGGCTCTAAAGCTGGATATTAGGGTGAATGTCGAATAGAGAGCTACCGGCACAAACAATTCAAGCCCCGCCGCGGACGTTGAGAACATAAGCGGCTGGTTGAGGCGCGCGGCGATGGCGCGCAGAACGAGGTAGCCGGTCGCCGTACCTGTGCCGCAGCCGATCAATGCCCCCAGCGTTCCCTCCGAGAAGAACTGAAGGAGAATATCTGCTCGCGTCGCTCCTAGTGCGCGTCGCGTGCCCACCTCGCGAGTGCGGTTTCGTATGCCGATCCATGTGATCGCGAAAACTCCAAGAGACGAGACCACAAGCGCACTGCCTGCGATCCAGCGCACGAGGAATGTTAGACGCACAAATGCGGAGAGCTGCGTATCTAGCAAGCTTTGTCGGTTTTGTAGGACAAAGTCGTCTCCGGCTGGCGCCAGATGCCGGTGTCGTCCTTCAAGCAAGCGCCGAATTTGCTCGGTCGCATTATCCATCTGCGAGCGGGAATCGATGTTGAAGAAAATTGCGTTGAAGTAATCGACATTTATCAGTCGATGCATAGCCGTATCCAGAGGGACATAAACCTGATCGTCTTCGTTAGAGGCATCAAGGCCCTGCCCTCGTTCGGACATGACACCGGCGACAGTGAATGGAATGCGATTAATTGTGATCCGGTTCCCGGTCGGATCACTTTCTCCGAACAGATCCTGCGCCGCGGTTACGCCCAGCAATGCGACGCGCGCTTGTTGACGATTGGCTCTTTCATCAAACAACTCGCCAAGCGTCGGCGACCAATGCTTGATCGCGAAGTACTCCGGCGTGCACCCTACGACGGTCGCGCTCTTGGTGAGATCGCCCGCGCGAATCCGAAGCACGGCGGCCACCGTCGGCGAGGCGGAGGAAATGTCGTTCACGGACTGTTTGATCGCTCTGTAGTCCGCAGGGTTCAATGTCGTCACCAGAGAACCGGTGCGGGCGCGCCCTCCGACGGCCCGGCTCTGCTGCGGCGTGACGATGATGACATTTGTACCCAAGCTGGCGAACTGGTCGAGGATCTTCTGCCGCCCTCCAGCCGCATACCCGGTTGAAACGACGACCCCAGCGGTCCCAGTGATCGTGGCAACTACGATGAGGACTGCCTGCAAGCGGAAGCGCCGGAAATTACGCACCGCGATTCGGACTATCTGCTGGACTCGCTGAACCGGCATCACGCTAGTCGCGGAGCGCTTCGATTGGGTTGGTCATCGCCGCTCTCCAGGCTGGGTAGACGCCGAAGAGCAAACCAAGCCCGATCGAGAGCAGGGCTGCCGTGAGCACCGCTTCCGGCTGCAGCAAGAATGGGAGACGTTGAAGCCGCGACACGACTTGCGTTCCGCCGATGCCCAGGGCAATGCCAACTATTCCCCCCGCGAGGGACACCAGAACCGCTTCGAGCAGGAATTGCACTAGGATCGCGTTTCTGCTGGCTCCGACTGCGCGGCGCACGCCAATCTCCTTTCGCCGCTCGGAGACGCCAATCAGCGTCACACTCATGATCACGATTCCGCCAATTCCGGTGGCAAGGACGGCGACGATCAGCAAGAGCTTGCGAATCGTCGACCCCATTGTAGTGACTTGAGCCATCACCGCCCGCGGATTGGTTACGTTGAAATCATCGAGCGCGCCCGGCGCCAGGTGATGCCTTGAGCGAAGAAGCGCCTGGATGTGTCCAATCGCTAAAGGTCCTTGATCATGGTCCTTCAGTTGCGCAATCAGCATGGTGAGGAAGTCGCGATTGAAAAGCCTTTTCGACGCGGTCGTTACCGGGATAAAGATCAGGTTGTCGAGGCTTCCGCCCGCCGGCCCGGCTCCGCGCGCGACCATCACCCCGCGCACGATAAATGGTACGTCCCCAATTCGAATGGCCCTCCCCATCGGGTCTTCATCCGGGAAGAGCTGCTTCTGCGCATCCGCCCCCAGAATGGCGACCCGAGCCAGCGACCGCACATCGTCTTCTGAGAAAAACTCTCCTTCCGCAACCTCGTCGCCTCGAAGCTCAAGCCAGTTGGACGAAACGCCGAAGATCGCGGGTGTTCCACTGCGATCTCTATACCTCACGTCAATATCGAGCGCGTTTTGGACCTGCGCCAACTGACGGATCTCCGGGACCTGCGCGGCGATAGCAGTCGCATCGTCAAACTTGAGGCTCGGCTCCACGTTGGTCAAGGAAACCATGCCGCGATTCTTGCTCGATCCCGGCCGGATGATTACCGTATCAAAGGTACCGAGCATGTTCTTGAATCGCTTCATCGTTTCACGACGCGTGCTCTCGCCGATCGAAGTGAGGATGGTCAGCGAAGCGATTCCTATGGTCACCCCGGCCATCATCAGCATGGCGCGAGTCTTGTTGCGCGCCATCGTTCGCACGATCGCGCGGAAGAACAAAAGCACATTCACGTAGTCACCTCCGACTCACGCAGCACACCATCCCGAATCAGCAACACCCTGCGGGCGTAGGCCGCTACCGCATCATCGTGGGTTACGAGCACAATCGTTCGGCCATCGTCATTTAATTCATGCAGGATTCCCATAACACCGGCGCCCGCGTTCTCGTCGAGATTGCCCGTCGGCTCATCGGCGAGGATGAGAGCCGAATCATTGATGAGTGCCCGCGCGATCGCGACGCGCTGTTGTTCGCCTCCGGAGAGTTCTGTGGCAAAATGGCGCTCGCGATGGGTTAGTCCAACTCGCGCCAGGGCTTCGGCGGCGCGCGAGCGGCTGATCTCCCGGTCGGCGTAAATCATCGGAAGTTCGACATTTTCAATCGCAGTGGTGCGTGGGAGCAGGTTGAAGGACTGAAAGATGAATCCGATTTTCTGGGACCGGATGCGCGAAAGTTCAGCGTCGCTCTTATGCGAGACATCCGCGCCATCGAGGAGATAAGTACCGGTGCTGGGCGAATCCAGGCAGCCGAGAATATTCAACAGGGTCGACTTGCCTGACCCCGAGACGCCTCGAATCACGACGAAGTCTCCGGCATCGATGTTCAAAGTCGCCTCGCGAAGAGCAGTGACGGGCAGCCCATCTCGGGAGTAAGTCCTGGAAATATTCTCGATTTTTATCATGGTGCAGTAACTCCCGTCTCAGACTGAACTCGACTATTTGCCCCGAGGCCGCGAACGATCTCGGTCTCATTTGCAATGCGCGCACCGACAGAAACAACACGCTTCTCCGGAGCGCCAGCTGAGCGCTGCACATAAACGAAAGAGAGCGACCCATCCTTGTGAAGGCACCTGGTCGGAATCAATACTGCCTGATGCTGCGATGTGTGAATATTTATATTCGCTGTCATGTCCGGTTTCAGCTGGGCCAGGTCCTTCTCGATGGCGATTGCCACCTCGTAATTGACTACCCCCGAAATGATGGTGGCCACGGGAGCGATTCGGGTCACAATGCCTTGGAATTCGTGGTTAGGGAAGGTTTCCGTCGTGAAGGTGACCGTCTCTCCCCGGCGAACGTCTCCGATGTCCGCTTCGTCGACCATTGCGATTACTTCCAGGGCAGCCTCTTGAATGATCGTCACGAAGGTCGGGGTCGTGAAGGACGCGGCGACGGTCTCACCCTGCTGCGTTGAAATAGATGCGATCGTTCCGGCGATAGGCGCACGGATGTCCACGTAGGCCAGGTCAACCTGTGCCGCGGCCAAACCGCTTTGCGCAGCTGCGACCGACGCCTTGCACGCTTCCAGCGCTGCCTTCGCCTCATCGAACTGCTGTGCCGGCACGAGTCCGGCTTCGATCAGCTTTTGTGTCCGCGCAAAGTCCGTCTGCGCCTTCGACTGAGATACTTCCGCCAGTGCGAGTTGCGCGCGAGCCTGATCGATCCTGGCCGTTACAGGCCGGGAATCGATCTCGGCGAGCACATCTTCCTGGTTTACGTGGGAGCCTACTGTTACGTTGAGGCGTCGCACAATGCCAGAGAGCTGTGCTCCAACTCGAACCTCTGCACCGGTTTTGAGTTTGACAGTGCCGGTGGCGTTAACGTCGGAAGTGATGTTGCGAATCTCCGGCACGACCCATTGAGACTGACTCGAACCAGCCTCACCTGGAGCTTTGCGATGGACGCTCCACCAGCCGACAGCCGTGATAACGCCCACAACCAGAAGCAGCAGAAGCCATACACCGCGCCGCTTGCGGAGCTTGCTTGCCTGCGTCGAAGGAGCCGTCATGGTCATTGTCGCCATCGCCTATTTCTTCTTCGTAAAGACCATGACCATCGGATCCTTGCCCGGTCGCGCGGACTCGACAAACATCGTCTTGCCATCGGGCGAGAGATAACGCGTCTCAATGCGCGTTGTCGTAGTGCCGGCGATGGCGCCGGCACTTTCCCACTCCGTGATCAGCCGCGCTCCGTCCCAGTGGCTGCGAGTGGTGGCTTGCCCTGCCATCATCGAAGTGTTGATCACCGGTTTTCCGGTAAGGTCGTAGATCGTGTGCTGCGTGTCGGCCTGCCCGCTGAAGACGGAATTGTCGTCGACCATCAACCTGGTTTTCGACTGAGTTACAGTCGTCTGAATTTTTGCCTGACCCATCATCCCAATGTTCTTGCTCTGCGCCGAATCAAACGTCCAGTTGCCGGCGAAGTTCGCCGGCGCTGACGCTGCTTGAACGACAAGAGCGGTAAGCAGAAGAAGCACCCTCACCATGGTTTTCTTCATTGAAACGCCTCCTATTGGCTACGGCCTGTTGAGCGCGATATGCACTGCGATGAGGAAGGCCACGAGCGTCATCGTCCAGAAATGGGTGCGTCGCAATGCGCTGCGATTGGATTGAGTTGGGTTGCGAAGCATCAGACCGACGGCGATCTGCCACAGCATGATCAGGAGAGCGAGAGTTGCGATCCATACGCCGGCAACGCCAATGCCGCGCATGTTTTCGCTGCGCATCGTGAACCATGCGTGCACAAACGAGATGAGAAATGCCAGATAGCCAAGCCAGAAGTGAGGCCACATCCGGCGCAGATACGGAGTTTTCGCGCCGCGCGTCTTGCGGAGCAGATAAGGCGTCGCAAGCCCCGAGCCGAAGAGCGCAACTGCGCCCCAACCACTGAATGCCGCCCGCAAATAATCGTTCATCGCCCGGTCACTGCGCTTTCTAGCACGTGAACATAGCCGGTGAGGATCACAACCTGCTTCGCATGGAGGACACGGTCTTTGTCCAGCGTGCCGGCGAGCTGGACAACGGCTCCCGGCGCGATGTCTTGCGGCCTGCCCATCACGACGGATGCCTCAGGAGTGAGGATGGCGGCAACTGTACTCTCGAGTCCGATTGGGACGCGGTAGGCGGTGTCGTTCTCCCGCTCCAGCAGAGTGCCCCTCAGGTGGTCTCCAACAACCTGATCGAGACGGATCACCGTTCTCGCCGGACTGCCCGGCGGCGTTCTGGCAAACATAGAGGCCGAAGTTCTCGCCGTTTGCATCCTTCCCGCACGCTGGAGAACACCTCTCACCGCCCCGACCATGACAATGGTCAGAACAAGTAGAAAGATGGTCCACTTCAAAACTGCCGAATCCAAGGGAGGTTTTCTATCCTGCATAACCTTGCTCTCCTGGCAGTCGTCAAGCTATGCCAACCGCCTCTAAGAGCAAGTCTGAAGTCTGTACCTTGGTACAAGGTCAAGGGCCATTCAGGAGTTTTTTTAACTAGCGGGAGAGAGGGCAGGCCACGGGAGGCTCCTCGCCGAGTGCCGCGACCAGGGAGGTCAACTCAGCTCGCATAAGACTCAAGGCTTTGATTTTTTCGTCGATCAGTTCCAGGCGCTCATTCGCCATCAACACGATCTCCTGAACCGCCGTCGGCTTTCTCTTCGGCGTCCCCTGATAATCGGTGACACGCTTGTGGAGGATCAGCAGCTTCTCGATCTCCCGCAATGTAAAGCCGAGCCCCTGACAGAGGCGAATGAAGCGGACACGGTCAAGGTCGCGTTCCGCGTAGCTGCGGTATCCGGAGGTGGTGCGAACAGGCGGGAGCAGCAATCCTTCCCGCTCATAGAAGCGCAGCGTTTGGATATTGACTTCCGCCTTGGCGGCAAGCTCTCCGATTCTCATACGAACATTCTGAACCCTATACCGCAGTACATGGTATAGAGAAAATCGATCTACAATGAGCCTTGGTTACCGGCGGCGCGCCCTGATTATGATCTGCTTCGCTGGTCAGAAGTGTCGCACAAGTCGTCCGGAAAAGTGTGCCCTATATACCGTGGCCTTGATAAGATTCGAGCCATGCGCATAGGCTACGCTCGCGTTTCGACAGACGACCAAACTCTCGACCTGCAAAAGGACGCGTTGAAGCGAGCCAACGGCCGCGAGATTTACGAAGAGCAGGCCAGCGGAAAGAACAACGGCAGGCCGCAACTGGAGGGTCGTCTCAGGAGCTTGCGAGAAGGCGACACACTGGTCATTTGGAGATTGAACCGACTAGGCAGGAATCTGGCCGATATTGCAAGGCTCATCGCCGATCTGGAAAGTAGGAAGGTCGACTTTGAATCGCTCACCGAAAAGATCGAGACCGGTTCTACGGCAGGCCGACTAGTCTTCTACGTCTTTGCCGCTCTCGCCGAGTTCGAGCGCAATCTGATCCGGGAACGAACTGTCGCGGGTCTAAAAGCCGCCCGCGCTCGCGGCCGCACGGGAGGCCGTCCGGGTAAGTTCTCTCCCAAAGAAATAAAAACCATCCGCGCATTGCTCAAGTCAGCCGAGATCCCGGTTTCCGAAATCGCCGGCCGCTTCCACATCGCACGCTCCACCCTCAAGCCCGCGGCTTGACCTAAAAACGCATGCCAGGCAAAGCCTGGCGTCCTTAACGTACAGAGATTTCCCTTTATCGAGGTGTCCTCAGATAGATCGGAGGAAAAACTGTGAGCCAGATCGTTCAGGCGATTCCAAACCATGAGCCACCACCGGCGCCAGCTTCGGCGGCAGGTTCTCGACTGCTGTATATCGACAACCTGCGCTGGGCGATGATCGTGCTGGTGATCAGCATGCATTCCGCAGACACCTACAGTCCTTTGGGAAGCTGGTACTTCACGAACCGCGTTCCTTTGGGTGTTGTGGAACTCTGGTCCTTTGCGGCATGGCAAATGTATCTACAGGCATTCTTCATGGGCCTGCTGTTCTTCATCGCGGGCACCTTTGCTCCTGGATCGTTGGCGCGAAAGGGAGCTTGGGAATTCCTGCGGAGGCGCGCATTTCGGCTTGGCTTGCCTGTTCTTTTCTATATGTTCGTACTGGGCCCAGTTACAGAATATTTCGTGGCGCACTCGTGGAACTCGACAGAGCCGACATCGTTTGCGAACGAGTGGGTGAAGCACATTCGCAATGGAGAGTTTCTGCAGGAGAATGGTCCGCTGTGGTTCTGTCTTGCGCTGCTCATCTTCTCGGTCGCATATACCGCCTGGACGAAGATCGCCGGCGCTGGCGGAGACGGTGATCACACGCCATTCCCGACCGGCGCCGGCTTGGTTGTCTTTGCCATCGTCATGGCCACGGGAAGATTTCTGATTCGTGCCCTAGCTTCACACGGCACATCATTTCTGAACATGGATTTGGGCGATTTCGCTGAATATATCTTGATGTTCGGCGCGGGTGTATCGGCAGCGCGCAGCGGATGGCTGCAGACGCTGCCACGCCGGCTCGGAATCCGGTGGTTGGTGTTTGTCGTTCCTGTTGGGGCCGTTGCGTGGGCCGCGATTCTGCTTGAAACGTTTGTCTTCGGCAAGCGGAGCGACGTCTCAGGAGGCTGGCACCGGCAAAGCGCAGCATTCAGCTTGTGGGAGTCTTTTACCTGCGTGGGGATCTGCGCGGGACTACTGGCAATCGCTCGTGAGAAATGGAATGCCCAAGGCAGGCTGCAGAGATTTCTCTCAGAGAACGCATTCGCGGTTTACGTATTCCATCCCCCGATTATCATCCTGATTGCGCGGGCGATGGTAGGATTGCACTGGCCTGCACTCGTAAAAGCTCTCATGCTGACCGGCCTGGCCACAACGACCTCGTTTGCGGGGAGTGCATTGCTCTTCCGCCGAATTCCCCTGCTACGAAGCATCCTTTAAGCCCCAACTACCTGCCCGCACCGATGTGTAAACGGGTAGCCAAGGTGGTTTCAGATCTCTGCGAAACCCGAGAACCCTTCCGCCGCGCCCTTGCGATCGCGGTAGGGACACTCATTGCTGAGCGCCCCCCGCACAAAACCCGGCGGGCGCGATTCGCGCACCGGGCTTCCACCTTGGGTGATTGACGGCAAAACGCTCATGCGGCCAAGGATGAATTATTCGCACGGCAGGCAGAAATGCTGCCACGAGTTGCGCGGCCCGGTTCCACGTTGTGCGATCCCTCTGACTGCGTCGCCGAAGCGACCGCCTCCAGAGATTAGTGACGTGGTGCCGAAACGCACACAAGCTCTTGGCATTGGTTGGCACCGCATGGTACGCAAAATAGCCACGCACCACTTGCCCCAACCATCGGCCCTGTTCCGGAAGAGGTTCATGCATTCGTCGCCGCAGCTCCTCTTTGATGGCTCGCAACCGGACCCGCATCCGATCTCCGCGCGTCTTGCGCTTGAGAAGGAAGTAGCCGGCACGTGAATGCCCACAGATGTGGGTAAAGCCTAGAAAGTTGAACGTCTCCGGTTTGCCAAGACCCCGTCGGGCTCGACGCTCAGCCGCGAAGCGACCGAACTCAATCAGACGTGTCTTATCCGGATGTAGCGATAACGCGAACTTCTCCAGCCGTTCACGCAGATCAGCCAGAAAACGCTTGGCATCGCTCTCGTACTCAAAACCTGCGACAGTGTCGTCGGCGTAGCGCACGAGCACGACATTCCCACGGGCACGGTGGCGTCGCCACCGGTCGGCCCACAGGTCGAAGGTGTAATGAAGGTAGATGTTAGCGAGCGTCGGTGACACCACCGCCCCTTGCGGGGACCCGATGTCGCTGATTCTGACTCTAGTCGTACAGATTCTTAAGCTGAGTCGGACGGCTGGTTAGGGTATACCCCAATACGACACCGCAGGCGACTCATATTATTGTCTTCACTTTTCACTTGGGCCGACATGCTGACAAAAAGTCCAAGTGACGCGTGATTCATTTTCGCTGAGTACGTTGGTGGCCCCACCCGCATGTGACGGTCAAAAAGATTAAGGCACTGGCTCGAGCTTTGCACAAAAGGTCAGTTTGTCAATTTTGCAACTTCGAGAATTCCCCCGCTTGAACGCCAGCTTCTTCGTCCGCATTTGGTCCGCCTTTGCAATGATCGAGACCAATCCAGCACGGAGAACGAACGACCGTGAAATAAAACCTCTCCCCGAAAGTACTAGATCATTGAGCTAACTAGATACTGGCAAAAGACTTGGAGGCGCGGGTGGGAATCGAACCCACGTTTAGGGGTTTTGCAGACCCTGAATACGCTGCTCTTAACCCTTGTTATCTCAACATTCCTTTATTTGCGTTTCCCTTTTCCGTCCGCTTTTGGTCCGCCTTCGTCTCGACCGACCCGGGGATTTCGATTGCTTCGTGGCATGACAACGGGCCAATCCGCATTGTAATTTCGGCGACCCACCTATTTCCGAGGAAATTGGCACCTCCTCGACGCACCAGCGTTAGGCCACGCTATTCTTATCAATGACATGCCGGATGGTTTCCCTCCAGCTATGCAAGAAAAACATGGCACTTTTTCTTGCAAGCCTGCCAAATTTGGCTATCAAATCTGGAAAAAATGAGAGATCCATTCGCTCCAAGCTGAAGAAAGAGAGGATTGTCATGATTCACCCCAGGCTACTGATTCTGTTCGTGGCCGCGACCAGCGTCTCCGGTTTTGTAAAGGCCCAGTCCGCAAATTCCTGCGCCGATCTGAGCCATCTCAAGATGGATGGCGTCGAGATCACGAAGGCCGCCGAGGTATCTGCCGGCACAACGCTTCCGCCTGCATATCCTGGCGCGCCGGCTATGGGCCCGTTGCCAGGACATTGCCGCGTGGACGGCGTCATCGATCGGCGTAAGGACGTCGACGGCGGGGAGTTCGGTATCGGTTTCGCCCTCGCGCTGCCTCAGGCGGCTGCATGGAATGGTGACTTCCTGATGCAGGGAGGCGGCGGCGGAAATGGCGTGGTCTCCTACCCCTTGGGTGCATCTTACTCAGGCGACAAATCCGCTTTGGCCCGCGGCTTCGTGGTCGCCAGCACTGATACAGGACACAAGTCAAAGACGGGTCCATTCGATTTTTCCTTCATGAGCGATCAGCAGGCGTATCTCGATTTCGCATTTCTGGCCAATGCCGAGGTGGCGGCCGTGGCGAAGAAGATCATCGCGCAGTACTATGCAAAGCCGGCCGCCTATTCGTACTTCGTGGGCTGTTCAACCGGCGGACGCGAAGGCATGATCCTGTCGCAGCGCTATCCCACGGTGTTCAATGGCATCGTCTCCGGCGATCCCGCGATGCGCACAGGCCTGTCGAATCTGGCCATCGGCAAATGGATTCCGATCGCGTACAACCAGGCTGCTCCCAAGGATTCGTCAGGAAAGCCACAGCTTGATAAGTTCCTTAGCGATACCGAACGCAAGCTTTTTATGAGCGCGCTGATGAACCGCTGCGATGCAAAGGATGGCGTGGCCGATGGGATGATCTCCGATCCGCTTGGCTGCGATTTCGATCCGGCCGTGCTCTCCTGCAAAGCAGGCCAGAGCGATGCCTGCATTGCACCGGAGAAGGTTGCGGCGATCAAGAAAGCCTTCGCCGGGCCAAAGAACTTGTACGGCACCCAGGTCTACCCGGGCTTTCTCTATGACACCGGTATCGCGGAAACCGGCCCGGTTCCGGGACTGCTCGCTCTTGGGACTAAAGGTCTCTTTGGCCCATATCCGACTGCGACCGAGATCGATGTCGACAAGGAGGCTCTGCATGCCTCCGATCCCTTGGTTGAGCCTGCTTCGACCAACCTGTCGACATTTTCTGGGGATGGCGGGAAGATTCTCTTCTTCCATGGCGACAGCGATCCCTGGTTCTCGCCGCTGGATACGCTGGACTACTACCAGTCCCTTGCGGCGGCAAACGGCGGAGCAACGAAGGTCTCGGAATGGAGCAGAATGTTCCTGGTGCCGGGGATGCGTCATTGCGGTGGTGGGCCGGCGCTCGACCAATTCGACATGCTTGGCGCAGTGGTGAAGTGGGTCGAGAAAGGCGATGCGCCGGAGTCCGTCATTGCTACGGGACGGGCATTTCCTGGTCGAAGCCGACAGCTGTGTCCATATCCCAAACACGCTCAATACTTGGGTCGGGGAGACACGAACGACGCCGCTAACTTTAGCTGTCAGTGACTCTTCCGCTTTTCGCCGTTGAGGTGTGCGTGTTGAAACGACGTGCTTCAATGGCCGAATGATTAGAGTCAGGCTATTCGGTCGTATGAGAGATCGGTCAGCAAGGGCGGTCAGAAGGGGAACACTGATGAGAAGCAGCAGCAATTCGAGAGCCTTATTTTTAATTGCGCCGGGCATCGTCGCTTTCGTTGTAGCGACGGGTGCAGCCGGACAGCAAACTGCGCCTGCTCCAGCCCCACCGCCAATGCCGGCGATGCAGGCCAATCCCAATACAAACCTAGTTTCTCCGGAAGTGCATCCTGACAGAACGATCACCTTTCGCCTGTGGGCGCCAGACGCCCGGGAAGTAAAGTTAAGCTCCGAAGGCGAAGAGTCGGTCCCGGGGGCCACCCAGGAACAGGTGATGGCGGCAATGAAAGGCGTCCCCATGACTAAGGGCGCCGATGGAGTCTGGTCCGCCACGGTAGACCCCTATCCCGCCGGAGCGTATCGATACACATTCAACGTCGATGGCGTGAGCACAACAGATCCAAAGAATCCTGCGTCGAGCGAGTCGCTGACTTCGGTCCGCAGCCTGTTTCTCACCCCGGGCAACTTCGCGGACGAGAAAGAAGTGCCGCATGGAGATGTGGCCCTCGTCTACTACCAGTCGAAAACGCTCGGCATGGTGCGGCGGATGCACATCTACCTTCCGCCCGGATACGAGAGGGGGACAGAAGCCTACCCTGTCCTTTATCTCCTGCATGGCGGAGGGGACTCTGACGATTCGTGGACCTCGGTGGGGCGAGCCAATTTCATCCTGGATAATCTGATCTCGGAGGCTCGCGCAAAACCGATGATCATCGTGATGCCCGCAGGCCACGTGAGTACGCACATGGATATGCGATCGATGGGCGCAGATGTTGCCTCCGACCCCTTTTCGAACGATCTCGTGAACGATGTCATCCCTTTTGTCGAAGGGCATTATCGCGTAGTCGCCGACGCACCGCATCGTGCGATCGCCGGTCTGTCGATGGGCGGTGTCCAAACACTGAACGTATCGATAACGCATCCCGGCTTCTTCTCTTACATCGGAGTGTTCAGCTCAGGCTGGTTCCCTCAAGTGCGAACGCAATTCGAGCAGACTAACCCGGCGTCATTGCAAAGTCCGGACAAGAGCAAGGTGAAGCTCTTCTGGTTTGCAGCCGGCAAGTATGACATCGCGCTACCCAATACAGGTCCCACGATCGACCTGGTGAAGAAGTATGGGTACAATCCGGAGTTCCATCCAAGTGAAGGATTTCACGCATGGAATAACTGGCGCGACTATCTGCACGAATTCGCGCCTCTGCTGTTTCAGTGAGGTTAGGAGCCCGGCTGAAGACATCGACGTGCTTGGAGAATTTGCGCCGCGCAATTGACAGAGCGCCGAATCATAATTAACGCTGGTCTTCTTACACGGGACCGATTCGAAATCAGTAGAGGAGAACACAACTGATCATTGTAGGAGTTCGGCTTCCATCGGGCCAAGAACCAGGTTCCCCTCAAAGACGCGATTGCTGATGATCCCCTTCATCGGGGTAGAGATGGGGATGCTCTTTTCGTCCCCGGTGGTGTTCACAAAAAGAGTACGGCCATCAACCACCCTCGCGTAAACTCCCTCGGGGGTCTTTGGGCCGGGTTCAATGCCAGTCAACCCACAGAGATAGTTCATCAGCGGCTCGACCGCGGAGGGACTCGACTCCGTCGCCAGATAGATTGCATTCCCTTTGCCGAACTTGTTGATCGTGACGGCGGGCGTGTGGTCTACAGTATTTGTGAACTGCGCGACGACCGTGGCTGTAGACGGTTCGAGCACTTCATAGCGATGGACTTTGGTCTCGACCGTGTTCCCACCCAACTGGAAACTCAGCGGCGCCGGCAAGTCGTAAAAGGCATTCGTCTTCAATCCAAAAACATCGCTTAAGAGTCCAGGCAACGGCGTATCAAACCATTGTCCGTGCTCGTCGACTTTGGCTGAGAGCGCCGTCATCAAGACCGTACCGCCTCCGCTCACGTAAGCCCTAAGCGCCTTCGCGCTCGCCGGATCCATAAGGTAGTCGGCCGCTACGATGACCAGCTTGTAGGGCGAGAGGTCGGCGTGGCCGACATTGATGATGGCCGTATCGATATTCGCACGGAAGAAGGGTTCAAAGGCCGCTTGCACCTGGTCCGTATAAGAAGGCTTGAAGTATTGCAGCGTAGTGCTGGAAGGGCCGTTCGGTTTTGAGTCGATAAATGAATCGAAGGAATACGCGATGGCCACTTCCGGATGGGTATAGCGCGGAAATCCAAATTTCGAAAGGTGTCTGAACTCGGAAGCGAAACGGGCCCACTCGTCTACCTTCCAAGATGGAGTGCCGTCGTGGTCGGCCAGACCAAAGAGCGCCTGTTCCTCGCCGCCGAGGTGACTGTTGAAGGTCCACGCGAGGAACCCCTGCGCGCCCATCATCAGTCCGAGATAGGCGTACATCCGGCTTCGGCCCGGCGTTCCGTAGAAGCCGCCACCGCCAGCGGTGAACTCATTGAACCAGATAGGCGTTGGCAGATCGCCTTTGGACATCAAGGCGGCAAACGCGCCGCTGATCGGGTCACCCGGATAAAAACCCTCAGCGCCATACGAGACGTAAGACTTATAAGTGGCGAGATAGTCGAAGCCTCGGCGCGAAGCGTAATCCCACAGGTTCGAGATCGAGGGCACGTCGGGCATATTGCGTCGGCGAATCGCATCGAGCTCGTCGAGCCGGGCCACGGTGACATCTGACCAATAGCGATGCAAATCCAGATAGCGCTCCGAAGGCCCGGGTCCGTTTGCCAGCGGCAGGTCAACATCCTCGAAACTGCTCAGCCGGCGGGACCATCGCTGTGTCGCCCAGTCCCTGTTGAGCTCGTCGATGTTTCCGTACTTTTTCTTGAGCCAGGTGATGAAGCGCTGCCGGTCTGCCTCTGAATACGGCATGAATCCGTTCCCGATCTCATTGTCGTAGCCTACTGCGATGACGGCTGGATGATGTGCATAGCGCCTGGTCATCGCATCGGCGAGAGTTCCCACTTCTCGCACGTAATCCGGATCGCTGATGTCGTCCATATAGCGCTCGGCAGGGGGAAGGCGTGTCCCGTTCTGGCTGATAATATCGACGCCCGGGTAGGCACGATGCAGCCAGATCGGCGCAGGCGTTCCCGGTATATCGAGGATCACTCGAATTCCGTTGGCTTGCATCTTGTCCATGATCTTGTCGAACCACTCAAAGGTGAATTTGCCTTGCGCAGGCTCGAAAGAGTCCCAGGACAGATCTCCCATGCGGACCACGTTGAAGCCGGCACGTTTCATAATCGCGATGTCTTGATCGATCTGCTCCGGCGTGCGATCGATAGGCTGATAGCACGCGCCCACGAAGAGCTGTCCGGGACCGGGCCAGTTCGGATGCACAGGAGACATCTGGGCAAGAGACACAGCGCTCAAGACGCCCATGAGGATGAGAGGCATCGCTAGCCTTCCGAATGACATTTCACCTGCTTTCTGGCAGTTCGCTGAGTGCATCGCCCTGGACATCGCGTTTCTTAGGGGCAGCAGCTCATCAGCGTGCGCTTGCCGCTTCCTTTAGAACTGTGAAGAACGCGGGCTTCGGCTTGCCCTCGCGATCGAAGAGCAAGGGATAATTGGTCCGTTCCCGCGTCGGAAAGTTATTGAGCCAAGACCCGCCATCGGTCACTCCCCACAAGGTGACCCGGCCCATCGAGCTGTGGTGTTCTACGAACACCCTGAAAAGTTCCGCGTAGCGTTTCGCGAGCGCCTGCTGCATCTCCTCCGGCAGTCCGTTGGTGTAAGGGTTCGATTGCGCAGTACCTGCGGCGGTCATCGAAACATCGGCCGAATCCGATTTGGTCGTCCGCGGCAGAACGTCGACATCCAGCTCGCTGATGTTCACCTGAAGACCCAATGCCGCAAACGCCTCGATCGTCGCCGCCTCTGTCTTGGCATCCGGACCGTCGATTCTCACGTGGCCTTGTAGCCCGATGCCGGTAATCGGCACTCCAGCGGCCTTGAGTTTGCGCATCAACTCGACGGCTCCCTGGCGCTTAGCTTCGTTCTCCAGCGAGTAGTCGTTGTAGTAGAGTTGGGCGCTCGGGTCTGCCTCATGGGCAAATTGAAAGGCCTTCACGATGAAATCGTCGCCGATGATCCGATACCACGGCGACTGGCGCATGGTTCCGTCTTCGTTCAGCGCTTCGTTGACTACGTCCCATCCGCTGATCCGTCCCTTGTAGCGTCCGACCACCGTCTTGATGTGATCATGCATGCGTTCGAGCAGGGCATCGCGGGTGAGCGGCTTGCCTTGAGCGTCTTCAAAGACCCACCGAGGAGTTTGGCTATGCCAGATAAGGCAATGGCCCACGATGAACATTTTGTGTTTCTCGCCAAAGGCCACATATTGGTCGGCTTGATCGAAATTGTAAGTATCGGGGCTGGGATGGATCGATTGCCATTTGAGGGCGTTCTCGGGGCTTATCGTATTGAGCTGCGCCACGATGATCGGATCGGATATCGGATCGCGGTCCTCGAACTGCGTCGCGTTTAACGCCGCTCCAATTCGAAATAAGCCCTTGTAGGCGTCCTTAAGCGAGGGCGGAGGCGCTGTCTGGCTTTGTGCGATTCCTGCTGCCAAAACTACCAATGCGAGGAGTTTCATCAGATTCTTGTCCTGTGGCAAGCTTCGGTCCTTTTTGCTTCTGCGATCCGTTCTACGCGTTAGCTCTGTTCCATTGAATCGTTCATCTTCCAGTAGACGGAGTAACGCTGATCGCCAACCTCATACATCGGTAAAACCTGATACTTGTCGCTTTCACCTGTGACGGCAAAGCGTAGCTCCGCGGGGGATTCGACCTGAATCCATTGTTTTACGGGGTCTCGCTTGGCCGCCAGCATGGGTAGCGGGTTGGGCGGGGGAACATCCTTTGGTTCTGTACCGCGGCCACGGACTATCCGCATGGGACCGTCCGGCGGACCTGCTCCCAGATTGGCGGCGAGCACCAGCGGGCCGTAGAGTGCGGCAACAGCGGAGCCTTCGCCGGGCAGCGACTCCTGCCGCAATTCCATGGGCAGGCTGAGAGTGATTGTGTCGCCGTCCTTCCAGGTTTTTCGCAGAGCGAGATACGATCCCGGATCCGCCATCGCCTCGATCGGGCGCCCGTTGATCTTGACGTGCGCGTCTTCAGTGGTCCAGCTCGGAATACGCAGGTGGATGGTGCGCGTTGTTGGCTGAGGAGTTTTGATTTTTAGCGACGTTCCTTGCTCGCGCGGGAATTGTGTGACCTGCTCAAGAACGATGCCCTGCTCTTTCCAGTCGAGCGTGGATGATAGGAACTGATTGACGAAGATGTCGCTACCGCGCCGGAAATAGATCGTGTCTGCAAACTTGGCGAACTCTTCGGCGCCCGTGCCGGTGCAGCACCAGAAAGATTCCTCCGCCGAATTGTAGGCGCGCCAGTAGCCGGCGGCCAGAGGGAAGAAATACTGCTTAAGACCTTGTGCGTTCTGCGTGCCGAGCCTGGAGTTGAACAGAGCCTGCTCATACGCATCCATCCAACGGGCATTGCCCGTCCAGCCAAAGATGTGGCGCTCAAGCTTCATCAAGTTGTAAGCCACGCAGCACTCGGCGTTGCTCCAGCCCAGTGTCCCGCCGAGTTGATTGGGTGGTGTCTTCCAGTGCTCATCGAGACTGGTGTTGCCGATGACGTAATTGCGCGCAGTGAGAACTTCGGCCAGGAAGTACTCGGCGATATCTCGGTAGCGGCGATCGCCGGTGACCTCATACATTCGCGCCGCACCTATTATCTTGGGGACGTTAGTATTCGCGTGGAGGCCCTGCAACTCGTCGCGACGCTCGGCGAGCGGATCGAGAAAGCTGGGTTGCTCGAAGAGCCGGGCGGCCGCGAGGTAGCGGTCTTTCCTGGTCGTTGCGGCCAAATTTACGAGGACTTCGTTCATGCCGCCATACTCGGTGCGCAGCATGCGCTGGCGCTGATCGTTGCTGAACCCGGACATGAACTCCTGCGCCCATTGGGCCATCCCTTCGGCGATGCGCAGGGCATCCGAGTTGCCGGCATAGACATACATATCGAGCAGGCCGGCCATAATCTTGTGGTAGGTGTAGAAAGGCGCCCAGACCGGCTTATCCTGTGCCAGCTTCTCAAAGAGATCAGGAGGGAAGGCACTCACGTAGCGGTTCCCGATTTTCTTCTGGCAGGCGTCAAGACCAGCGACGAGCGCATCGCCGCGGCTCCGCAGAACGGTGTTTCCTGACGATGCCGAAGCCAGCGCCACGGCGGAGAGAAAGTGCCCCCCGGCGAAATGACCCCGCAGCTCGCAGCTAGGCTCTTCCCAACCACCGTAGGAAGAGACGGTCGAGGGAATGCCGGCAGTCATCCGGAAGGAATGCAGCAGTTGATCGACGGTTAGTGAGTCGAGATAGCGTGCATTGATCTCCTCCTGCTCCCGGAATTTCCCCGATGCAAGCCGGACTGAAGCAAGCGGAAACGACTGAAGGTTGCCCTCAGGATACCCAGGCCCGTCTACAGTGAATGCCTTGACCGCCGCCGACGGGCCGATGAAGCAGAGACCGGCGACCTCGGCGGACGTCCTTAAGAAGTTGCGACGCGAGCGATCCATCATGGCGTTACTCCGGCTCAAAGCTATTTGCAGTTTGCCTGAAAGCAAAGGTTCTGGCTAAAGAACGGCATCACGTGGTTCTGAAACCGGTCAGCCACGGCGCTGGTGTGTGTGCCGGAATAGATTTCAAAGCTGTTCGCGATTCCGTAGTTATCCAGAATGACGTGAAGTTTACCGGCATCGATCCGCAAGCCGTCCTGATCGCCGACGTCCATCGATATGGCGCGGTATTGCTTCAAATTTCCTATGTACTGATCGACGAAAGCCAGCGGCGCGTTCGCGGCGTACTTTGCCTGTATCTCGGGCACCGGAACCCCGTCCTTCGTCGGCAGGTCGAGGTACAGCGGCGGGTTCTTCGGGTCGGGCGCCCACGCGGCGGCTGTGGCAAGCTGTGCGATACCGAATCCGGGCAGGGCGGCTTGCGCCTCGGATGGCGATTTCAGGCTGGCAATCGTTTTTTCGTTGGCAATCGCCATCTCTTTCATCTTGTCCGCGGGCCCGGGACCGCCGCCTCCCATCGGCGACATGCAGCAAGGGCTCATGATGTACAGTGCGCCGAAGACGTCGGGGTGCTTCATTCCGATACGGCTGGCGCCATATCCGCCCATCGAGTGGCCCACGAGCCCGCGGCTCCCGCGATTCGGAATTGTCCGGTAATGCGCGTCGATAAACGCAACCACGTCATGGGAGATGAACTTCTCGAAATCGCCCGTGGTCACCGAACTCGAATACATCGAGCCGTTATAGATGGTCTTCGAATCCGGAAGCACCACAATCATCTCCTTCGCGCCTTGCGCGAACGCTCCCTCGATCGTCTGCGGCACGTGGATTTCCCCTGTCCACTGCTGGGCGCCAATGAAGAAGCCGTGCAGCGCGTAGACGACCGGGTATCGCCGGTTCTTCTCTTTCGCATAGCTGGGCGGCAGAAAGACGATTACTTCGCGATCGACCGCGTCTCCCTCCAGGTTGCCCTCTAGGGCCGTGCCGTGGACCTTAATGTGCTCTACCGTAACCGGCTTTGCCCCCGGAACGACGGGTGGCACGATCGTCTGAACCTGCGCCACAACCACGGGCGCCAGGGAAAAAAATGCCCCCAACACTACAGCAAGAGATACCTTCGAATTCTTCATCGTCGTCCTCACTTAAGAAAATGTCTTGTGAACAGTGCAAAGCCTGCATTCCCCGCGCCTCTAAATTAGTTCGGGCTGTCGCGGAAGAGCCTGGGAGCGAAGTCGTTCAAGTCTCTTCGCCAAGTAAGCCATTCGTGGGCGGTCCCCGGCGAAGAGAAATAGACGTATTTGACACCCGCTTTATCGAGCATCGCCCGGAAGGCCCCTGTAGCCGCAGGGAAAGGATTTGGTTCCAGCGTTCCCATACCCAGCCAAAGCAGCTTCACCTTCTGATTGAACGCCGGTCCATCCTTGAAGACTCCGTTGAAGGCGGTCGCAGGATCGAGCGCATCGGTGCTCAAACCGTTCATCGTGCCGCTGAATCCAGCCATGTAGGCGAAAGTGTCCAGATGGTCCGTCGCCAGGTGCAAGGCTTGATTGGCTCCCATCGAAAGCCCGGCCGCCGCGCGGTGTTCGCGGTCCGGAATCGTCCGGAAGGCCGAGTCGATGATCGGAATGACCTCCTGAATCATCACGTCCTCGAAGGCGCCGGTCCCAGGCCCGCGCGGCGCTGAAGGCCCGAACATCCCTGCGGGCGCGGATGCGTAGCCGTTGTCCATGACGAGGATCATAGGAACGGCCTTCTTCTCCGCGATCAGGTTGTCGAGAATCAGGTTGGCGTGGCCCTGGAAGGTCCATCCAGTCTCATCTTCACCCGAACCGTGCTGGAGATAGAGAACCGGATAGCGGGCAGTGGCGTTGGAGTCATAATCAGGTGGCGTGTAGACGAAGCAGCGCCGTCACTGGCCGGTGATCTTCGAGTGGTAATTGCGGATGCGAACGTCTCCATGAGGCACATCCTTTGCCAGGTAGTAGCTCACGCCATCCTCCGGCACTTCAAGCCCGCTCGTGTCTTTTCCGGTGCCGAAGAAGGTGTGGCTAGCGGGATCGTTCATGCGAATCCCGTTGACATCGAGCGCATAGTAGTGGAAACCCTCGACCAGCGGGGCCGTTGTCACGCTCCACATGCTGTCGTCGCCCTTTGTCATGGGGAACTTCTTCCCTGTGATATCGACATCCACCGACTGCGCCTCAGGGGATTTGAACTGGAAGGCTACGCTACGGTCGGGAAGGACGCGCGGATACGTCGCGCCCAACACGTTCGTCGTCGCCGGTCTGGCGTCCTCGACGGCTGAGGCGCGCACTCCCTCTGGAGAGCGGCGCCAGGCGAAGTAGGCATCGAGCGCCTTCAGTCCCTCGGGGTTGGGCAGCGGGCCGGTGTGCGCGGTTCCGGCAAAGTACATCAACGTCGGGTTCTCTTCATTGAACGTCGGCCATTTACGCATATCGCCGCCGTTCGGATCCCCGTATTTGGCGAAATTCGCCCAGTAGGTGCCCATGGCGTCGGAGATAGCGAAGTCGGTTGCGCTTGGCTTCCCCGAGGGGCCGCCTGTCGGATGCCCGAAGACATATTCCACTTCCATGCCGTGCGGGGAGCCGTGCCCGGCCTGCGGCGAATCGGCCGGATACTCCGGATGCTGATCGAAGTAGTAATAGTAAGCTTTGGATTTTCCCAGTTCCGTTTGCATCCGCGCCCATGTCCAGGTATGCCAGCCAAAGGCCGTATCCCGGGTAAGATCGCGCGCGCTCTTCGGCACTGTGGTCTCGCCGGCCGGGTAGGCTTGAATGAGGCTGTCGGCGAAGCGGCCGTAGCGCGCATGCACTGAGGCAATATAGTCCTGGGGCGTGCGCGGCGGACCGAAAGTAGCGCCCTCGTCGGAGTTGTAGCCGACCAGGATCGGCACATCGTTGAACTTCTTTTCTTTGTAAAGCTTGTATGGGTCGTCGGGAATCACCCAACCATCGACGATCGGCCACGCCGCGCCGCGCGCCGGCGCCGCGAGCAGCTTTTCTGCGGGAACCTTGCGGAGATCGGCGATCGATTCAACTCCTACGCTTTCGACGAACTCTTGGCCGGAGCGCTCGGCAATCGAAAGTGGGCGCATATTCTCGCCTGGTCCGCCCCCGGCGCGAGGAGGGCCAAACGAACCGCCGCTCTCCGAGATCGCCCCCTGGATCAGACCCTTCGCCAGAGGGGAAACGCACAACTGGCTCACGGCAATCGCCCCGGCGGACTCGCCAAAAATCGTCACCTTGTTGGGGTCGCCGCCAAATGCGGCGATATTCTTCTTGATCCATGCCAGCGCCGCGATCATATCCAGCAGACCGTAATTTCCGGATACGTGCTCAGGCGACTCCGCGCTCAATCCCGGATGCGCGAGAAAGCCGAGGGCTCCCAGACGGTAAGCGATGCTTACCAGCACAACTCCCTTCTGGGCCAGCTTCTCTCCGCTGTAAGTTGGAGGGGAAGTTCCCCCGACAACAAATCCGCCGCCATAAATCCACACCAGAACCGGGATTTTTGCGGAGGCTGACTTAGCCGGGCTCCAGATATTGAGATAGAGACAATCCTCACTGACGGTTATCCCCGGAATGCTCTGGATGCACTGCGGCGCGACCTTGTCTGCGGCTCGTACACCTTCCCAATGCGCCGCCGGTTGAGGAGCGCGCCAGCGCAGATCGCCCAGCGGCGGTGCCGCGAAAGGCACGCCGCGATAGATTGTCAGTCCATTCTCGACCGAGCCCTGCAACACGCCCTGTTCGACCTTCGCGGTCTGAGCGGCGGCACCGCTCGACCATGAGATTGCCGCAATGGCGATTGCCAACCAGACCGTTCTCATCTTCGATCTCCCTTCACGCATCCCCGATTTAAGTTGAGCTAGCGAACCGGGAACGAATAGATGTTGACGCTGAAAGGCGGGACGACCAGAGAATCAGGCACGGATGGAATCGCCTGCGCCTGCACCTCGACCTCCGGCTTATGACCGACCGTGATTGTCGCGTCGACGGACTTTGGCGCCATCTGCCAAAGCTGCCCGCCGTCGGCGAGCTTCACGCCGTCGATCAAGAGCTTCATGCTCTGCTCCGAATCGGAGGGATTCAGCACGGCGAAGGTGAAGGTCTTACGATCGTCGCTAAAGGCCGCCACGACGTCGAGCGGGTAGGTCGGGCTCCCTGGGTTGACGGCTGGCTGGTCGCCTCCAGCCGGATAAACTGGCTTGGGTTGCGGCGAATCGCCCGAGACCTCCACCGGAATTGTGCCGTAATGATCGCGATACATCTTGAAAAGCAGCCCGGTAGGGTTGAGCACCGCATCCGTCCGGTTCTCGCTCAGGCCCATTCGTCGATGGCGACTGGCACGGGTTTTGCTCGGAGCGCGGGAATGCGCTTCAGGTACTCCTGATAATGCTCGTACTTCGCGCGAACCTGCACGCCAGGCGCGCGCTCCCACTCAATGGATGTCAGCGGGGGATCGATGGGTACCTTCTTCTGCAGTTTGATATCGGTGTGCTGCGTCCCCGAGGCGTAATAGTGCTCGCTCAGCATGTCAATGTTGTCGAGGCAGTTGAGCAGCATCTGGCCGCTCCAGTCCGCCGAGGAAAGGTAGTCGGGAACGTATTGACCGTTGATGCGCCTCGCCTGGTCGGCTCCCTCCATGACATCGGGCATGGCACCGCCGGCGATAAGCTTGATCGAGGGATCCGCCTCTCGCATCGCCTTTGCAAAGAGGTTATGTTTGATCTCGAACTGCGGGAGCGACATCGCGCCCATCTGATAGTCGCCCCAGGGCTCGTTGCCAATGCCCCACAGTTTTACGTTGTAGGGCTGCGGATATCCGTTGGCGGCGCGCCACTTCCCCATCGGCGTAGTGATCGCGCCGTTGGTGTACTCGACCAGTTCTCTTGCAGACCACGCGTCGCCGAAGCCGGCGTTAACCGTGATGTAAGGGTCGACGCCGAGCAAGCGGCAGAGTGTGAGGAACTCATCGGTGCCGACATCGTTCGGCTGCACTGCATGCCACACCGGGTCGTAGATAGGCGGCCGTTTGTCCATTTCGCCGACGCCGTTGCGCCACTCATAGGCGGAAACGAAGTTGCCGCCCGGAAACCGATAGACGCCGGAATGAAGCTGCTTGAGCGCGGCGATGACCTCCGCTCGAAAGCCCTCGATGTTGTCCGCCGGCATCAGCGAGACGGCGCCCACGTGGACATCTCCACCGCCGGTCGCGGTGATCTCCAGCCGCGCATCGTTCGTATCGCCGGGGGCTTCGAAGCGGAGCGGAAACTTCCGGTATGTCGAGCCAAGATCGCGAATCGTCACCGTCTGCTGCTCGCCTGCTCCCTTGCCCCATACCAGGGTCGCCTTCACTACCGTGCCCGGGCTTCCGCCAGAATGATGCGCCCGGTGTAAGCCTTCCCTTTCACGACCGAGAGCCCAGTCTGTGCGAATCCATGCGGCTCACTGGGATCAAGCTGAACTCGCGGACTGTGCCCGCCGGTGTAGGGGTTCTGCGAATCCATGGTGATGAACTGATCGCCGCCGATGGGCGTCCAGCGGCGCGGCGGCTGGCGGCGCGGCGGCCCCGGAGCCGGAGGCGGAGGCGTCGCTGGCGGCTTCGAGGTGATCGGATAGTAGAACTTTCGGTCTTCCAGCATTTCCGCCCAGACGCCTTCGTTGACGATGTTTCCCCCATGCTCGATAAACTGCCCATAGATGTATTTCGATATTGGAGGTCCGGTCTTCGACGCGTCGATTGTGACGTTCACCGGGCGGGTCTGCGCAGCAGAGACGATGGACAGCAGGGATGCCGTCAGCGCGAGCGCCAGGCTCTGCGACGCAATTCTTCTTTTTTTGAGCTGCATGATGGGACCTCTCAATCGCGGAACTCAGAAGCCTGATGTGCGACAAGAATCGTGAAGTCAAAGTTGATACCGCTCAATTCACGGCTCCAGAGAAACGACGGTCACCGACTTCGGTTCGATCGTCAAAACCAACTTGCCGCCCTTCACGCTTGCGGAGACAGGCTTGGGAACAACTGTATTGGGCGCGGCGAATGTATTGATGCTGTCCACGGCGGCAGCAGTCAACGTCTCGCCCTTCGCTGACTTGATCGTCATGCCGACGCCCCCCGCATCGATATCTAATGGTTTGTCAGGATCGAGGTTCGTGACTTCTAGCCAAAGATTGCCGGCAGCGTCCCTGGCGGCGACTGCATCCACTCGCGGCAGGCTGACGCTGCCACGTGTATAAGTGCCGGCGTTGAATGTCACTGGGAGAAAGGTCGCATCCTGGAAGGGAACATACATCTTGAACAGGTAGCAAGTGGGAGTTAGGACCATTTTTTCCTTGTCGGTCAAGATCATCGACTGCAGCACGTTCACCATCTGGGCGATATTTGCTGCGCGCACCCGGTCGGCAAGGCGCGCAAAGACATTCAGGTTCAGCGAGGCCACGACCGCATCGCGCAGGCTGTTCTGCTGCACCAGGAAGCTCAAATTGGTGCCGGGCAGGGGAGCAAGCCATGCGCCCCACTCATCGACCACGAGCGCTACCTTCTTTTGCGGGTCGTACTGGTCCATCACCGCCTCCTGCTTTCGCAGGAACTCGTCCATAAACAAGGTCGACTTGAGCATCTTGTCGTAGTCCTCGACCCCAAAGCCCGTCGATGGCATCGAGGGCGGCCATCCGGTCGGCACCGTATACCAATGCAGCGAGAGACCGTCGATGTTCCAGGTCCAGTCGTGATGCTGCCAGGCCTTCATAATCGTGTCGGTCCACGCGGTCTCGGGGACGCCGGGGCCGACTGCGATCTTGAGCATTCTGTCTGGGCCGTGCTGGGCGGGATTGTCGTTGCCGACGAAGTGGTCGTAGATCTTGAGCTGGCTTAGATACTCATCGGCAGTCATGTTGCCGCCGCAGCCCCAACTTTCATTGCCGATACCTAGCATGGCGACCTGGTAGGGGTCGGGATGTCCGTTGGCGGCCCGCTCTTTCGCAAGCGCGGTCGGCGCCGCTGCTGTCATATACTCCAGCCACTCGGAGGCTTCCCGGGGAGTTCCAGAGGCGACGTTGACCGAGACATAGGCGCGGCTGCCAATCTGCTGGATGAAATCCATGAATTCGTCGGTCCCGAAGGCGTTGCTGTCGACTACGCCACCCCAGGCGGAGTTCAGCGTCGCCGGCCGCTGGGCGGCTGGCCCGATTCCCTTCTGCCAGTGATACTCATCGGCGAAGCAGCCGCCCGGCCAACGGACATTGGGCACCTTGAGGGTCTGAAGCGCGATAACCACGTCCTTGCGGATCCCGCGGGTATTCGGGATAGAGGAATCCGGCCCGACCCAGATGCCCTCATAGAGCCCGTGTCCGAGATTCTCCGCAAACTGGCCGAAGAGGTTGCGATCGATCTTCGCTCCAGGCTTCGAGGCGTCGATGGTCAGTTGGACGTTCTGTGCTTGCGCAGAGGACAGCGGCAGGCTGGAAACCAGAAACAGAAGAGGGGTACGAACGACCAACCGAAGACTACCGAACTTCATAAAGCTCCAGGTGAATGCAAATCCAAGTAAACGTTCTCTGGGAATAGAAATATACAGAAGCTCTCACACCGTCGGCAACGAATAAATCGCTTTATTCAAGTCGATTTTGTCTGTATTCTGTTGGCGCTCCGGGTGGGACGATCCTGACCACGCGTTCTGCTCAAATGCACTTCCGCTCTTGGGAAATACGGTGCTGCCGCTCACACGGAGATCTCCTGCTCGGACCCGAGGTATCGCTCGGTAGTTTAATCGAGGAATGTCCCAACAAGAATTTGATCTGCTCGAGATCTCCGCCGGCCTTTCAGAGTTTGGCACATGTGCGGCGCAGATCATGGGCAGCCCACCTGACAACATGGAAGGTCTCGGCGATCTTCTGTTTGTCCGACTGTAGGTAGTAGCGACCACACATGATCTATTTAGCGTAACGCTTCCATCCGCCGACCCGCAGCTCGCCCTTTTCTTGTTCAGCTCCTGGAGGTCCTCCCGGAACAGGCTGAGTGACGAGACTTCCGACTTGCAGGGTGGGAGGGACCAAGCAACATGGGATTCTGTTTGCTGGAGTAGTCCAGCGGTACCACTCGATTTATACTGAGCGCCCCGACGACAAAAGTGCCACCAAAGTGCCACCAGAACGACAAGGCAGAATGCCCGACTTTAGCCACATGCCTTCAAGTTATTGATTATATTGGAGATTTGGTAGCGTCAACGGGGATCGAACCCGTACTCTCCGCCTTGAGAGGGCGGCGTGTTAACCAATTACACCATGACGCCACAAAGGAGTGGCCAAGCTGGAACGGCTCGCATTCGATAAGTATATCAAGCGAAAGCGCCGCCAGGAAAGCGCGAGACCGATCGAGGGGCCGTTAAATACCGAGCTTCTTCACTTCCTCGTTGTAGTACTTCCGGTAGAGGATGTCCCACTCCTGGCTGCCTTCCATAATGATCTTCCGCTGCGAGGCGATCTTCTGTTTGGCGGCCGCGTCGATCTTCATCTCCGCGATCAACAGGTTCTCAAGCGCTTTGCGCGCCTCCTGCCGGATCGTGTTGCGGTCATCCAGGAAGTCGCACTCGTCGGTCTCAGCCAGGGTGTCGGCGACTACGTGAGCGAGTTTGTTCAGCTTGTCGCGGGTGATCCTCACAGCACCGCCTTGTACTTGCGCGCCAGCTCGTTCTTCACCTTCTTGAACATCTCCATGTAGCTCGCGCCGGTGCGCCGCATGTCGTCCTGGTAGGCGTCGAGGATGACGCGCACCTCTTCATTGATGCGGTCTTCCAGCGAAAGCTCCTCGATCAGCCCCTGGGTGACTCTATCTTCAACGGCCTTCAATTTTGCGGTCTGGATCATCTTCGCCTCGACCAGGTGTTTCACTGTCTGGCGGGCCAGGTATCCGACATACTCACGTGAGAAAATCATTGATCCAATTGGGAATATAGCATAATGGCAGCTTCGCGCCGCCGTTCGCTGGCAAGGGGGCGTGCCCTGGTCCAACTCGTTCGGACTTTCCTGGAGCGGCGAGATCGCATATCTTTCCGGCACAAAGATCACGATGTCGGCCCAGAAGCATTCTTAGATCGCCCAAGATCGGCCACGCACAAACATGCACCGCGGAGACCTTGCGGATCGCGTCGTGCAGAGTGTATAGATGCTCTTTGCGCCCTATCGGCGCGGAGTTGAACCCCAGAGCCTGACACAAGGCGGCAATTACTCGATAAAGCCGCCAAGGTCTATGCCGTACCTGCGGAAAGGATCGCATTGACGAGCAGCCCTGGATCATCCGCCAGTCCATTCACACCCAGCGATATGGTGTTACTCGCCTGTGAACCCTTTGCCTCCGTTCCGGGGCCATCGCACAGGTTCAAGGGGAAGGCGACGAGCTTTCTGAGGATAGGGCTTCCGCTCGTAATTGCCATGATCGGCGCGGCGTCGGCGTTCGCAGCGGGGATTCTCCTAACCCACGGCGTCTGGCGTGTGTTCGTGGTGGCGTTGCTCGCGATCGCAGCGGGGATCGTGTTCTGCTTCAGGCGAACCATTTCACCGCGGTTGAGCGTGCTTTGGGGCAAGATCAAGGCTTCCGAAAAAGGCGCGACGGCACTGTGAATCCTTTCCAACGCTGCCTCGCTGTGCTCGACGAGCCCTTAGCGATGGCGCTGGTTTCGTCGGCGCTGCTGGCTAACGAGAGTGCAGGAGCCGTGCGACTGGCATTGGATGGCAGCGTGCTGCAGGCGGCACCAACCGGGGCAGGCACGCTTTGGCCCGAGAGCAGCCTGGAAGACCGGCTCCGCCGCGACCGGCGACTTCCCGTGGCGAAGATAGTGGAGGACTGGCTCGCGTCGTCGAGTGACGTGCCCTACAGCCGCGCCGTCGAACTGGCGAAACACGGCATGGTGACGAGGGGGTTGGCGATGTTCTCCAAAGTCCGCGGCGACACGGAGATCGTGCTGACCGAGGCAACCAGATTGGCTGCAACGACCATCGACGGAAGCGCGGCACTCGATCTTCTCGAGGCATGCCGGCGGGAACGCCCGCAAGTCTGGCAGGCACTTCAAAAAGCTCTCGCTGAGGCATTCAAGAAGCGCACTGTCAAACAAGATTTTGGCTACAGCACGGGCTGGAACTACTCGGCGGAAGTCGCATTTTCACGTGACGCGCCTCTGGGCGTGAAGGTCGTCAACGAAGACGTGACAAAGTACGCGTCCGAGGTCGATCCAAACCCTGTGCAGCTGTTGGAAGCGAGTCCGGCAACAGTTGGTGCCGCCTCGGACCGGCCAGACGAGTACTCGACGCAACGTAGGATTGCGTCGAAGCTTCCAGCCTGGGCCATGCGGCTGATCAGCCTTTTCAAGGGAGTTCTGTCTCCGACTTCCGCGGAGGTTCAGGCGGCGATCAAGGCGCGGATGGCGGCACAGAAGTCGGCCGGGCTGGCGAAGGTCGCGACTGGGCGCTACGAGACCGTGGATACGTCGCCTTCCACTCCCATGGGCCAGCAAGAAAACATTCCCATGCGGATTTTCGCAGCTAATGAATTGCCGGCCCCAACGGCGGCTCACCGCGAACTGCTGGACCGCTCCAGCCGAGACTGGGCGCGATTGCAGCATCAGGGCTGGGGCACGCGATGGTGGCAATGGCGGCGGAAACGGGCGAGGGCGCGACTTCTTCAACGACTTCCGAAACCGCCGTTTCGCCTCCTGATGTTGCGCGTGTTTGGCAGCCCTTCCTACGACGACCTCATCGAGTTGATTCAGCCTTGGCGCCGGGCCCGGGTGATCCAGCATCTGGAAGGCTTCGACACCATCGGCACGCGCCCGGAGGCGATCAAAGCGGTGAAATCCGGTCGGATCGAAGACATCCTGGTCGAGACGAAAGAACAGGTGGAGAGAGAGCTCTCCGCCCTTTCCCTGAAGCCGGACAAACAGTTGCTCTTTGAGCGCCATGCCTTCCAATGCACCGGTGCGACATGGCAGCTCGCCGTGCGCGGAATGATGGACCGCGCTGACGCGGTGGTGATGGACCTTTCCAGCCTCTCCCCCACAAACCAGGGTTGCGCCTGGGAAATTGGGCAGTTGCTTGACCGCGTGCCATTGTTGAGGGTGACCCTGCTGGTCAACGATTCGACTGACCTGAAATGCCTGCAGACGCTCCTGGACGATGTCGCGCGGCGTGTCGCGGCCAAATCGCCGAACCGGGACAATTCGGAGGTGTTTTGCGCTTGGTGCGCATCGGTGGACTGGCCAAGCGTCAGGAGAACGAGTCCTACTTCGATTGGAAGCGTCGCATCGACAGCCGCCTGGAGCCGGAGGTTCTCGCCGGCTTTCTGCTGGATACCGCGCAGCCGCGCAGGAGCCACGCATAGAGAGCGCTTCTGCCCTGCCTTCATCCTGCGACAGCGATAGCAAGCAATGCCCTGAGCGCTACGCCTCAATAACCGCGGGCCGATGCGCACAGCTCGCTGTATTCAGGCACTCCGAAGCCAGCCGCAGCCGCTCCACCACGCGCCCATGCCGCAGGTGCTCCTCGACAATCTCGTCCAGGTCCTCCGGCTGCACAAATCCATACCAGACCTGCTCCGGATAAATCACGATTGTCGGCCCGTGCTCGCACTGCTCCAGGCAGCCGGATTTATTCACCCGCAGCACACCAGGCAGCTTCGCCGCCTTCACCTTGTCTTTCAACAAAGCATGTAGTTTCCCCTTGCCATCGGGACTGCAGGACGGCCGCGCCGCGCCCGGCTCACGCTGGTTCGTGCAAACGAAGATATGACGATCGAATTCTGGCAATACAGCTCCTCGAGTAACAGTCTTCTTTCAAGATACCGTGCCTAAGGGAGATAGCCAGGCCCACGCAGCACCTTGCCCGGCAGCGCCTGGGTCATCTTTCCATCGCTGATTACCGGCACTCCATTCACCAGCACAAATTCCATCCCAACAGCGAGCTGGTTCGGATTCTCATAGGTCGAGAGATCGCGAATCTTCTCCGGATCGAAGATCACGATGTCCGCCCACATTCCATCCTTGATCACACCACGGTCGCCCAGCCGCATACGCTGGGCCGGTAGCGCGGAGAATTTCCGGATCGCATCCGGCAGCGTCAGCAGATGCTCCTCGCGCACATACTTTCTCAGGATGCGCGGAAACGCCCCATATCCGCGCGGATGAGGATGCTCCTGGCCCAAAATCCCCTCCGGCGACGCGCCCGAAGAATCGTTATCGACCGAGACCCACGGTTGCTTCAGCGCATCGGCAACGTCTGTTTCCGACATCCCCTCGACCACGACCTCCATGCCCGGATCTTCGGCAAGCAAATCGAGAATGCAGTCGATTGGGTCCTTCCCTTGCGACTTGGCAATCTGAGCGATGTTCTGGCCTTGCAGCGGCCGCAGCTTCGGCTCAACGGTCGACGAGATCGTCACCCCCTGGGGTCCGGCGATCTCCAGCCACTCGTTGTCCCAATTCCTGTCATGCAGCATGGTGTCGCGGATTCGCGCGCGCTGAGCGGGGTCTTTGATGCGCGCCACCATCGCCGCATCGCCCCCATCATGCGCCCACGGCGGCACGAAGGCCGAGAACGAGTTCGACCACGCCGTATAGGCATAAGTGTCCGCGGCAATATCCAGGCCGGAGGCGCGAGCCATATCGATACGAGAGACAATCTCAGGCATTTTGTCCCAGTTCGCCTTGCCAGCAGCTTTCAGATGCCAGATCTCCACCGGGATCTTCGCTTCCCGCGCGATGCGAAACGTCTCATCGAGTGCGTCAAATATCCCATCGCCCTCCGAGCGCATATGCGTCGCATAGATGCCGCCCGCGCTCGCCGCCGTCGAGGCCAAAGCGATCAGCTCTCCGGTGCTGGCATATGGCGCCGGGGAATATTGCAGCGCCGTCGAGAGCCCCATAGCGCCCTGGTGCATCGCATCCAGCACCAGCTTCTGCATCTGCGCGAGCTCTGCCGGAGTTGGCGGACGATTACCGTTGCCAATCACCATTCGGCGAACGGTCGTCGCCCCGACATAGCTTGCCAGGTTAATGCCGATCCCCTGCTTCTCCAGCCGCTTGAAGTAATCGTCGAAGCTGCGCCAGTCCGGCTTGACTTGGTAGTGGTCGAACCCGGCCTTGTCCTCGGCAAGCAGACGGTCATTGGTAGGCGCAATCGAATTGCCCTCGCCAGTAATCTCCGTCGTAATACCTTGAAAAATCTTGGACGGCAGATGCGGATCGACCAGGATCGTCAACTCCGACTGCCCCAGCATGTCGATGAAGCCCGGCGCCACGACCAGCCCGTGCGCATCGATGGTCTTCACCGCCGAGCCCGGATCGATCTTGCCAATCTTGACGATGTGGCCATTCTCGATCCCGATGTCCGCGCCGTACCACGGCGAGCCGGTGCCATCGATGATGTGGCCGTTCCTGATCGCGAGGTCGTATTGCTGCGCGCCCGCAGCGTGAGACAGGAGAACAAACGCGATAACAGATGCGAAAGGGCGGTGACGAATCATTGCGCAATTATGTCACCTACCGAAAATCTCCCGAGGAATTCATTGACGCCTGCGGCTGCGTTTATTCCACTTCGCACCAGAAGAGCAAATCTGCGACAATACCTGCTTGATCATGCAACCTGACAACCTACTCTCTCTGAAAGATGACATGGTCGCCTTCATCGAAGGCCATGGAATGCGCCGCTTCCCCGGATTTGTCGGCGATGATGTGCCCAGCATTCTTTGGGAAGACGAAACCAATCCCGATAGCTGGAAGGACTTCGTCGAGATGGCCAAGACTGCCTCCGCGGCCTTCCTCACCATGAGCGAGTCCGTTCTCGAAAAAGAAGACCTCGAACTGCTCATCGAGCACATCCGCGACCAGAGTTTCCCTGATGAAGAGGCCCCCGAACTCGACGAGGTGCAATACCTCGTCAATTACGTTGGCAAGCTCGGCTACCTGCAGCTCGGCTTCGCCTGCCAGGGCGTCGTTTACCTGCACGAAAGCTCGACTCCGTGGTACGACCGCTATCAGCAATTGCTCGAAGCGGTTGAGGACTTCGGCGATATCGTCATCGAGAGCGGCAGCGACGAAGACGAAGAGTCATGAGTTCAACCGCCGTGGATCCTTCCGCTGAATCGCGCGCGGTCACTGATCCCACTGCCAATCCTGCCTCTCCGCCACCAGCAGCACGAACCACCCACTGGCGGGTTCACGAGGTCGATGCGCACGCAGTGCAGTCGTTGGCCCGGGATCTCGGTATCGATCCGATCCTGGCGCAGTTGCTGATCGCTCGCGGCATCGACACGACCGAGAAGGGCAATCGCTTCCTCAACCCCAGCCTCGATCAGCTCCTCGATCCATACAGCATGGCCGGAATGGCCGCCGCTGTCTTCAGGCTCCAGGCTGCCATTTTGAATCGCGAACCCATCCTGATCTACGGCGACTACGACGTGGACGGAACCGTAGCCGTCGTCCTGCTCAAGACCGCGATCGAAATCGTTGCCGGACCTCTAGGCTGCGATGTCCGCTTCCACGTGCCCCACCGCCTCCGCGAAGGCTACGGCATGAAGAGCGAGGTGATCGAAGCCGCGGCAGCCGCAGGCGCGCGCCTGATCATCAGCGTCGATACCGGTATTCGCGCCTTTGCCGCGGCCGAGGCTGCCGCGACCCTCGGCATCGACCTCATCGTGACCGACCACCATCTCCCCGATGAAACTCGAGGCCTGCCGCCAGCGCTCGCCGTGCTCAATCCCAACCGTGCAGGTTGCCCCTACGCCTGCAAACACCTCTGCGGCGCGGGCGTCGCCTTCAAACTCGCCCAAGCGCTGCTCGAAGCCCATGCCCCAGAGCGCGCAAGGGCAAAGATCCTCCCGTCGTTCCTGAAGCTCCTGGCCATCGCCACCATCGCCGATGCCGTTCCGCTCCTCGGCGAGAACCGAGCAATCGTCGCATTGGGCATTCAACAGCTCGCACATCCCGCTCAGGCCGGCCTGCGCGCCTTACTCGATCTCGCCAAACTTGATCCCCGGGAGCGACCTCTAACCTCGACCGATATTGCCTTCCGTCTCGCTCCGCGCATCAACGCCGCCGGGCGCATGGACATCGCCTCCGAAGTCGTCGAAATGTTCACCACTCGCGATTCCCAACGCGCCCGTTTGCTCGCCGAGAAGCTCGACCGCCTCAACTCCGATCGCCGCAACACCGAAGCTGGAGTCCTCGCCGAAATCGAATCAATGCTAAAGGACGATCCTTCGTTTCTCGAAGCCGGTTGCATCGTCCTCGACGGCGATGGCTGGCATCGCGGCGTGATCGGCATTCTCGCCTCTCGTGTCGTCGAGCGCACCGGGCGCCCGGCATTGGTGATCACCCATGAAAACGGCGAGGCCCACGGCTCCGGCCGATCGATCCCGGGATTTCATCTCCTCGAGGCCATCGAGACCTGCCCCGAGCTCTTCACCCGCTTCGGCGGCCACGCTCACGCGGTCGGCTTCTCATTGCCATCATCCAAAGTGCCTGAGCTGCGCCAGCGCATGATCAAGTACGCAGCGGTCGACCTGACCGCGGAGAGCTTAACGCCAACGCTCGACTGCGATGCCTATCTCCCGCTCGATCAAGTTTCGCCGCAGATCTACGCAGCAATCGGACGCCTTCAGCCGTATGGCATGGATAATGAAGAGCCGCTCTTCATCGCAAAGAATGTAGTTGTGACTGGCGAGGTTCGCGTTCTAAAGGAACGCCATATCAAACTGCGACTGGCTACGGAAAAAGGCGATACGACGATCTCCGCATTAGCCTGGGGATGGGCCGATCGCATTGCCGAGCTCGGCGTGGCAGCGGACGCCCACCTCGATATCGCCTACCGGCTCCGCCGCAACCGGCATCCCGACTACGGAGGAATTGAGGTGCAAATCGAAGACTTGCACCTCCCGGAGAATGATCGTCTTCTTAGAACACCTTCTGGATGATGGCGTTAGCGGCCATCCATGTCCCGAATCCTGTGGATCGGGTTTCGGCCCTTACTGTGTCGCCACGCGCCATCTGCTATAAGTCGGCGACTTTGTCGAAGCGAAGTTTTCCGCCCGACTATTGTCGAGTCGCCGCCTCTCACAAGTTCTTTTCATTGGGCGATCACTTCAACAACCTTAAGAGCCGCGTCTATATCGTTCAACGCCATGAGACGGTATTGTACGGCTGCGGGATCGGATTCTGGGCCGCTCGCATCATGGCGAGCCGCCTTCAATAGATCATTAGCCTGATGGAAGCGTCCCACCGCTGTCATATCAGTCCTAGGCGGTGGAACGTCGCCCAGGCTCTTGTCATCCAGTTTCGAGGCAGCCTTTAGGTGGTCAAGGGCTTTATCTATGTCATGTATCGTGGCGGTGGCCGCTTGCGCGTGGCCGGGGGTGGTGAAGTTATTGCCCTCAAGTATGCCTCTTGCTTGCCGGAGGTTTCGAATCGCATGAAGATACTCCGGGTGCTGTCCGGGCGCTTGTGCATTTGCCGGAGTTGCTGCTCCAATCAACACGAGTGCGTATAAACCGACGCAGCACTGAATGATTAACCTCATTTGCGATCTTTTCATTAGCTCTCCCCTTTCGTTCAGCCGTCAAAATCGGCGGCGGTCCTGGACTTCACCTGGTGAGATATCCAAGTGTCATAGCAATCTCCTATCCGTCAAACCCGGCAATAATACAGGAGTCGCGTTGACCCGTCTGAATCTCCCTTACCGCGAACTGGCGCCGGAGCGGACGCGACCTCGTTTCCGACATGCCCCAGATTTTGCTCTTCG
>CAWGZE010000006.1:0-91207 GCA_963826855.1 uncultured Acidobacteriaceae bacterium | reverse complement strand
AAAAAATCAAGATAAAACCCGCGCAATCGGCGAGTTGTTCGTTTGCGAACGGCCATTATCGATTCCGAACAAAGCCCGCAGCCGCGTCGGAGCCGCATCGACCTACCCCCTTGCATTAGCACCGCTTAGGCGCCTGATCTTATGGCCGAAAACGTGCACATCCTCCATCAGGAAACCCTATGCCGACCCTCATTCGCGACCTGCACTTCGCGCTCCGCCAGCTCCGCAAAGCCCCGGCTTCACCGCAACCGCGGTCCTTACCCTGGCCATCGGCATCGGCGGGGTCACCGCGGTCTTCTCCGTCGTAGAAGCAGTCTTGCTCCGCCCGCTGCCCTTCCGCGAACCCGCGCAGTTGATGAGTCTCCACGAGCGCGCTGAACAGGATAAGCACGAGCTCCGCATGTCCGCCCCCGACGTTCTCTTCTTCCAGCAAGAGAGCAAAGCCTTCTCATCCATAGGCGGATTCATCGGGTCAACCTACGAACTCACCGAAGCGGGCGCGCCATTCCGCGCGCAGGCGGAACGGGCCTCATCGACGATCTTCCCCCTGCTCGGCATCGAACCCACCCTCGGCCGCACCTTCACCCAGCAGGAAGACGACAACGCCGCTCCCGTGACCGTGATCAGCTACGCGCTATGGAAAGAGCGTTTCCACTCCGACCCCAACGTCCTCGGCCAGAAGATCGACCTCGATCGCCGCCCCTACACCATCATCGGAGTCATGCCCCGCGACTTCGAATTCCCCCTCGACGCCGGCCGCCTCAGCCATCGCGACCTCTGGGTGCCGATGAGCTTCACTACCGTCGAGAAAAACAGCGAAGGCGACAACTTCGATTACAGCGCCATCGGCCGCCTCAAGCCGGGAGTCACCCTCCCTCAGGCGCGGGAGGACGTCGACCGCGTCATCGGCGCAATTCAGGCCAAATATCCGGCCAGCGGCGTCAAGCTCCACGCCTATTTCATTCCTCTCCACGATGAAGTCGTCGGCCGCGCGCGCCCGATGCTCCGCGTCCTTTTCGGCGTCGTCGCGCTCATCCTGCTCATCGCCTGCGTCAATCTCGCCAATCTCCTATTAGTCAGGGCAGCCGGACGCCGCCGCGAATTCGGCGTTCGACTCGCCCTCGGCGCAGCCCGCAGAACGATGCTCCGCCAGCTCCTCACCGAAAGCCTCCTGCTCAGTTCTCTCGGTGGCGGCGCGGGTGTGGCGCTTGCAATCGCTCTCGTGCAGGCAGCCGCAGCCAAACTCCCCGATTCCCTGCCAAGACTATCCGAGATCGGCGTCAGCTGGCCAATGCCGATCGCGGCGATCGCCCTCACCACCGCAACCGGCTTCCTCTGCGGACTCGCGCCCGCTCTCGAAAGCATCCGCCCACATCTGATCGAATCGGTTCGCGACGGAGGCCACGGCGCAAGCTACGGCCGCGGCCAATCCCGGCTGCGCAGCGGCATGGTGGTCCTCGAGGTCGGCATGGCGATGGTGCTGCTCGTCTCCGCCGGACTTCTCCTGCGCAGCTTCGCCAAAATGCTCGAGGTCGATCCCGGCTTCCAACCCGCCCATCTGCTCACCGCCTCACTCGCGCTGCCGGCACACGATTATCCCACCCAGCAAAAGGTCGACGACTTCCTCACCAACCTGCAGCATCGCCTCGAAGCCAACCCCCAGGTGAAATCGGTCGGTTTCTCCTCCAACATCCCCATCGTCGGCCAAAGATCAGGACGCCTCATCGCGCCCCAAGGCTACACGCAATCGCCCGGCGAAGGCTGGAGCATTGCCTCCAACTACCTCACTCACGGAAACTACTTCGAAGCCACGCGCATTCCGCTCATCCGTGGCCGCTATTTCACCGCAGCCGACGAAGATCCCAAAGCGCCACTCGTCACCGTCATCAGCCAGTCGCTCGCCAACCGCTATTTTGCCGGCAAAGATCCAATAGGAATGGGCATCAAGGTCGGCCCCAGCTTCGAGTCGACCATGCCCACTATGACCGTCGTCGGAGTCGTCGGCGATATCAAGCAAGGCGCACGCGACCAAGCCACCGTGCCGCAAATGTACGAGCCGCTCGGCCAGGCGAGGGCTGACCTCGGGCCTTACGGGGCCATGATCGGAGTCGCTGGCGATATGAACATCGTCGTCCGCCCCGAGGGCGACCCTGCGGCGCTCGAAAACCTGCTCAACCAAACCGTGCGCCAGCTCGATCCGCTGCTCGCGCTGTCCGACATGAACACCATGGACGAGATCGTCGCCGCCACCGAATCCTCGCGCCGCTTCAACACCGCCATGCTCAGCAGCTTCGCCGCCGTCGCGCTCCTGCTCTCACTGCTCGGCATCTACGGCGTCCTCGCCTACTCCGTCACCGAACGCACCCGCGAGATCGCCATCCGCATGGCCCTCGGCGCAACCCGCGAAAACGTCCTGCTGCGCACCCTCAGCTACGCGCTCTCGCTCACCGCAATCGGCGCGGCCTTCGGACTCGCGGCGTCAATCGGAATGACTCGCCTGCTCGCGAGCCTGCTCTACGCCACGAAGCCCGTCGATCTCCCCGTCATGATCGCCGCAATCGCGCTACTCTTTCTCTGCACCACAATAGCCGGATGGCTCCCCGCACGCCGCGCCGCCTCAGTCGATCCTATGCAGGCGCTGCGGGCGGATTAGGCAATTTCCACAAACAACCGCAGCCACGCGACCGCTTAATTAATAACAAATGTCATCCTGAGCGGAGCGCGCAGCGCGTAGTCGAAGGATCTGCGGTTTCTTCGCGGTATCACCGCTATTCACCTGCCTGCGCGTTCCCCGCAGCAGCCGGACTCGCCTCATTCACCATCTTCGGTCGTCCCGAAAACCCGCTGGCCTTCCGCAGAGCATCGGCATCCATCAGCTTGCGACCCATCATCACCGTGCGAGTATTCCTGAGATCGCCAATGTTGTGCGAGGGATCGCCCTCGACCAGGACCAGGTCCGCAGACTTGCCCACCGTAATCGAGCCTGTCGTTGCGTCCACTCCAAGCAGATGCGCTGGACCGATCGTCGCCGTTGCCAGCGCCTCCGATGGCGTGAACCCGGCATTCACATAAAGTTCCAGTTCGCGAACCAGCTCCAGCCCCGAACCATCCGTCCCCGCAACGATCGGCACTCCCGAGCTATGCATCATCGCGACCAGGTCCGAAAGCTTGGCAAAGCTCTTGCGGTAGTCCTCACGAGTCAGGTCCTTAGGCACCGCAAACCCGCCTTGCCGAAAACCGCGCTCGGTCGCAGGCGGAAGCGTGCCCACATAAGGCGCATACGCCGGAGACAAGTCGCCATTCTCCGGCACAAACAAGGACTCGGCTACCACCAAAGTCGGATCCGACGTAATCTTGCGCGCCGCCATCGTCGCCACCAGCGGCTTGATCGGCGCAGCGTTCAGGTCGACATCCTTGGCATACCGGCCAGTGCCCTGAAAGCGATTGATCCCGTTCGAGGTGTTGACCACCGAGTCGGGCATCGCCTCCATCATAACGAAATAGATGTGAGTTACCTCGTCATACCCAGCCGCGATCGCCTGCGACGGCCGCATCCCGGCGGGAACATGGCCATGCACATGGAGCCCAAGCTTGTGCGCCTCGGCAGCCGCTGGCGCGACCCACGCCGGATTGTAAGTGCCGTAGAACTTGATCCCGGTAAAGCCTTCGGCCTTGGCCTTGTCCACCGCGGCAATCGCTTCGGCCTGTGAAGTGACAATTGTGCCCAGCTGGGCACTGTTCGGCCCTTTGCCGTCGATCAGCAATGACGGATACACCTTGGGTGACAGCAATTCGCCATTCGCCCGCCGCTTCGCCCGCGCCAGCGTCAACTGGTTGTCGTTCCCCGGATCGCGAACTGAAGTGATGCCCAAAGAGAGCAGGAACGGCCCCGCCGAGTCGTCCGAAAAATGCTGATGCGCATCCCAAAGCCCGGGAACCAGCGTCATTCCTGCCCCTTCGAAAATCTGCGCGCCCGCTGGCGCCGCAGTCGTGGCCGCAGACCCGACCGCAGCGATCAACCCCTTGTCGACCACCACCGTCTGGTCGTCGGCAAAGTGCGTGCCATCAACAAAGGCCCGAACATGAGTGAAAGCCACCGGCCCCTGCGGCGTCTTCAGCAGTTCCTTCACCAGCGCCGGACTCCGCGCCGCAAGCGCATCGTCCTGGATCTTGTCGAGGTTCTTCAGGTCCGCCTCATAGCCGACCGGCAGAATCGCCAGACCGCCCACGGCGCCAAAGAACTTCTCATCCGCGGTAGCCCAAATCGGAGTGGGCGAAGGCGAAAGACCGAAGATCGCCCACGCCGTTACGGTCTTCTTTAACGCGCCTTGCCCGACCTCCGCCTCCGTCAGCTTCTCGGCGCGCGCGGTACCGCCTGGCAGCAAGCGCAGCGTCTTGTCCGGCGAAGCCAGCAGGGCCTCGAGCAGCAACTGAGAGCCGCCCGTCCAGGTACCCCCCTCGGCGACATAGAAAGCCGGAGGCGCGTAAGCGCTTCCTCCCGCGTCAATCGGACTCTTCCACGTCGCCTTCCCGCTCGCAATCTGGAAAGTCTCGGCGGCATCTCCCTCGGGCGAAAATCCCCGCACGACCAGCATCGCCGGCATCCCATCAGCGCCAAGCTGGACCTTCTGATCGAGCTCCCAAACCTGCCCGCGCAAAAGAATGCTGTCCCGCGACATCCGGCTGCCGTCCGCTGCCGTCCAAAGAAAGCCCTTCCCATTCGTACCCGACGTCGAGAGGATGGTGAAAGCCTGCGCATCGGCCGACGGCTTAGCCAGCTGATCCACTGGCACCTGCGCCTGAAGCCGACCCGTCCAAACCAGCAGAATGGCGCATGCCGCGGCCACGGCCGTCACAATCGAACGCGCCAAAACTGTGCGCACCCCAGAAATGGTCAGATTCACTCCAAGCTCCTTTGTCCGGCGTCCCGGAGACCACAAATATACGCCCAACCCGTTCACCATCAGCCCTTCGCCCTCAATCGTTCCCCTCAACCATTCAAAGTCCGCTTCACGCGGGTCTTCTTTGCCGCCGCCTTCGGCGCAGCAGAAGCCCGTCGCTTCGGCCCGGCTTTTTCGTTCTTCTCCTTTCGCAGCTTCCACGCGGCACGCAATGCTCCGGCAAGCAAATCCTCGTTGGCCTTGGCTAGCACAACATGCGTCGCACCATTCCGTCCCCAACCACCCGCAATGGGCAGAAAGACCTCCGCCTCCGCCTCGACGAACTCGGCCTGCATCTCCGGCGTGATCATCAGGTTCCCATAGCCCTGCGCCTGCGCCGCCAGCGTCGCAAAAATCCGCCCGCCAACCCTGAAATCCGCAGCGCCCATATGTGAGCCTTCCTCCGCACCATCGAGCGCCAATGCAAGCCGCCGAAAATCCTTTATCTCCATTGCCTAGGCACCTCCACGGCAACGAGTATCCCACGAAAAATCTCTAGCTACCGCTGCAACCCGCCAATTCCCAACCGATTCGGCCGGGACTACAATATAGACATGTTGAAGTTGTTCTTCCCAGGTTCCCCGATGTCGAAGTTTCGCAGTCCTGCCACGCTCGCTGCACTCGTTCTACTGGCAATCTCGTCGCTCTCCGCACACGCGCAGGACAACGACAGTCGCGGCCGCAAGTACCACGCACCCCCGCCCACGGCTAAGATCTCCGTGGCCGTCGTCAAGGACGCCAACGGCAAGCCCATCGAAAACGCCGCCGTCGTCTTCCACCTCAGCGGCGAAGAAGGCAAGGGCAACATGGAGATGAAGACCAACGAAGAAGGCAAGGCCACTATCGACGTGATCCCTATCGGCGATACCCTCCGCCTCCAGGTCATCGCGTCGGGCTTCCAAACCTTTGGCGAGGACTACAAGGTAGATGCCGACACCAAGGACATTACCGTGCGCCTCAAGCGGCCGCAACAGCAGTACTCGACCTACGCCCATGCCGCTTCGGGAAGCACTTCCGGCAGCCAGTCGAGTGCGCCGCCACAAAGTACGACGCAAACTCCCCCAAAGCAGTAATATTCCCTAATCGGAGTTAGCGGGATGATCGCACCGCGCCAAACAGGATTGGTGTTTCTGGCAGCATTCATCGTGCTGTCACATAACTCCGCCCGCGCCCAATCTCCCGCGGCCACCCTGCTCCCGGACCCCGCACCAACCGTCAACTTCCCCGCGGTTAATTTCGAGAACGCGGACTCCATCCTCGGCGTCGCCGTCCCCCGCACTCTCAAAAATCGCCGCGAGTCGATGGCCTTCACCTACGACGTCGACTACCGCAACCGCAACCTCACCCCGCGCGGAAAACTCCTCACTGATTACGCTGCAAAGTACGAAGTCATCTTCGTCGGAGGCCTTCCCTACCGCCGTCTCGTCGAAGAGAACCACCGCCCTCTCACCGGCCTCGCCGCTGCGCAGGAGGCCCAGCGCTACGACCAGACCTTCGCCGAACGCAGCCACATGTCCATCGACCAGAAGCGCGATTACCTCCGCCGCCCCTGGAACGTCGATGTCCCGCTGCCTCAACTCATCGGCCTTTTTAACAGCACCATCGTCGGCGAAGACATCGTCGAGGGCCGCCCCGCCGTCATCATCGAAAGCCTGCCCCGCCCCGACGCCCACCCCGCCGACGAAGAAGAGCGCCGCGCCCTGCACAAGCGAGTTAAGCTCTGGATCGATCGCGAAGATCTCATCGTCAGCAAGCTCGAAGCCACACTCGTCGCCGACGACGCGCTCATGAAAACCGGCACCGTCGCCCGCATCGACTTCGAACGCAAAGCCGGAGTCTGGCTCCCCACCCAGAGCGACGTGCAATTCGAAGCCATGGCCGGCGACCAGCTCATCCGCGGCGAGACCATCGAGGAAAACACCGACTTCCGCCGCTTCCACGTCGACGTCCGCTTGCTCGACCCCGCCCAAACCGCCACGGGCACCCCCGAAGCCCAATAACCTCCGGTCCCTAGGTCGTTGAGTTGGCGAGAACTCAAAGTGTGGCATCCCGACTGCCGGTCACGGCAAGCTTAAAATCTCAGATCGCCACCATTCTGGCAAGCATATTATTACCTAGTGAAGACGCACCGCAGGCCGGCTGATCGCTTCGATCAGGAGACCAAAGCCACCACAGAATTAGACCCGGGCGACCGGGCTCTGAAGAGATCCCAGCTTATAGATTCCGCGATGTTCGCGCAGCCAGTTTCCCGCCTTGACGTGATAGCTCCTTTTGGTGCTTATTCGAGCCTTGCATAATGGGTCAACTTTCCCGATGCATTATGCGTCCGGGAATCCTGCGGGAGCAAATGTCTCTGCACGATGATCCAAAAGACGCCAGACACAGAACAAACAGAAGATAAAGGGCCTCTTGCGAAGCGTCCAAGGTCGCAAAGCCGTAAAACCCAATGAGGCTGGAAATCCGGGAGGCGCGTGGATTGCGGGCGACTTAATGGCGATCGTCAGAGATCTGCACGAGGAAGAATGGTGGTGAACGGCACGAGCACGAGAGTTTATCGATAAGTTTAGACAAACCCGATGTTACGGACGGAGAAGTTGGAGAGGCTAGGGAAGATAGTCATGAGGCTCGAGGAGGAGACACCGAACCAGGAGGCGAGAGTGGCGGCGTATTGCGAGGAAGAAAGAGTCGGTACCCAGCGTCCATTGACCCCGGCGTCGTTGGGTCCGCCCAGGGCGAGGGTCGGATACGTACCGTAAATCTGGCCGCCCTTCACCGCCCCGCCCAGAACCATGTGATGGCCGCCCCAGGCATGGTCGCTGCCGGTATTGGAGTTGGGCTGCATCGCCCGGCTGAAGTCCGACATGGTGAAGGTGGTGACCTGATCGGCGACGCCGAGTTCCTGGGTCGCCTGGTAGAACGCTGACATTGCCGCATCCAGCTGGGAGAGCAGGCCGCCCTGGATTGCCAGTTGCCCGGAATGGGTGTCGAAGTTGCCCAGCCCGGCGAAGAAGATCTGCCGGGTCACTCCCAGCGCCTGCCGCACCTGGATGATCTGGGCAATCTGTTGCAGCTGCGCCGCCAGATTGTTGTTTGCGGGGAACACCGTAGTCAGCGGAACCACCGACCCCACTGCGGAGCCCAGAATGCTCATGTATTGATATGAATTGACGGCGATTCCATTGTCGGCCTGCACCAGCGAAACTCCGCCGTTCAAGGTCAACATCTGCTGCGCGGTCGCCTCGCGGCTCGCGCAAGCCGGACCCTCCCAGCACTGGCCACCGCCCAGGTTGCCTGGGTCGACGGACACCGGCGAGCTTGATACGCCGTTGCAGAACAGGCTATCGCCGTCGACCGAAGTGATCAACGGGATCTGCGCCCCGGGGTTGTAACTCGATGCCATGGAGTCGGAAATCCGCCCCGCCCATCCGGTAGCGGTAGTCGCGCTCGGCGCCGCGTTCTGCCACTCCAGTTGCTGATCGGGGTGAGAGAACAGGTTGACCGGCGCGGAGTAGGTTCCCGCCTGATACTGGGCGGGGGTCAACGGCTGCAGCAATGTTCCTACATTAGCGACGAAAGCCAAGTTGCCATTATTGAACAGGCTCTGGGTATTCGGCAGGCCGGGGTTTAATCCATAGTTACCATTGGCCTGGGCACTAAGTGGAAGCAGGCTGCCGGCCGCAATCGCCAGAGGTCCTCGGATGGTGGAATAAGCCGTATAGCCGTTGCTGCCGTTGGCAGTGGTATCGAATGGCACCAAGGTGTTATTCGAATCGTTGCCGCCGTACATGAAGATGCACACCAACGCCTTGTAACCCGGCGTCGACGCGGCCAGCCCATTGATCGCCCCGAAGGGACGAAGACCGGCTGCGTTGCCCGCCGCGGCCAACGATGCGTAGCGAATAAAACTCCGTCGATTCAAGCTCATTTCATACTCCGTTCTAGTTACTAGATGATGTGGATTGCACGGCCTTCCGTCGCGGAGCTTACTGCCCGGTCCGCTGTTTTTAGTGCAAAACCGTGTATTTCGACGATGTAATCACGAGATATATAGCCAGCCTTAACTTCTGTTCGTTATAGACTTCTGGCGCCGTTCTGATTTCCTCGGTAATCGCCGCAGCCGTATTCGGCCCCATCATCCCGCAAAGGAAGAGATTGTCCAGCGCATTCACTAGCCCCGGCGATCCCTGTGAGCTAAGAATCTTACCCAAGGGGCTGGTCGTGCTCAAATCGACACTGAAGCCCTCGATATTGTTCCAGACCAGGGAGTTGGCCAGAGTCAGGCGGTCCACGACGCTGCCGGTATTTTCAAGCCCGAACTCGGGCCCGTTCAAGCTTGTGCCGGGAACCACGTAACCGGCTGGAAAGAAGTTGAAGACTGACGGAGACGCGTAGGGTATCTCGTTGAGGCCACCACTGCTGACCGACAAGTACCAGTAATAGTTGTTGGGATCGACGTTGACGTAACCCAGACCGCGCATCACCCCGGTCAGATAGAGGATCGGTTCGCGCAAGTGGCCGTCGCTCGCCTGCTGAGCCGTATCGCCGGCCCGCGCCTCGGGATCGGTGAAGATGGCGGTCAACACGGCCTGCATGTCGCCGCGGACATTGTTGCCGTCGTTGATGAAGACCGCGGCCACGCGCGATACATACTCGGGGCTGGGATTGCTCTTCACCAGGTGCTGGATCAGTTGCTTGCATACGAACGGCGGCAGGTTGGGGTGCTCGAATACATTGGTCAACGCCCCGGCAAGGTCCTCCTCGGCGGTCTGGCCTGCGGGCAGCGTCGTCCCGTTTAGCAGGGTCTTGGGATTCTCATCGTGCTGGGACTCGACGGCGACCATTTGGTGATAGAAGTTGTTGAGGCCAATAAGAGTCGTGGGTGTGGAACCGTCCGGGTTAGCCGAGGTCCACCCCGTGAAGGCGCGGGAGAATGCCTCCACCTGTGCCTCGGTGTAGGCCGGGATGGGGTTGCCATTCCCGTCCAGTTGCAGCGTTCCGTCCTGGTTGATCAGATCGAGACCAAGATTGAACAACTGCATGTTCTCGCGGGCGAAGTTTTCGTTGGCGATCAACGTCCCGGTTGGTTTGGCGCTGTTGAACATGTTGAGGTAAACTCCCATCGCCGGCGAAAGGGTCACGTCGTTCATGATCGTGTACCAGTTGCTGAAGGCATCGGTGGCCAGCAGGTTTGCATAATACTGCACCTCCCAGCCGGGCATCGAATCCTGGGAGATTACGAAAAGTTCGCTTAAGGCGAACGCAACCCTCTGCCGCAATTGGTCGTTGCCGGTAAGCACGGTCTGCCACCACTCCGATTCGTTGAAATCCTCTGCGTTGCCGCCATAGGACGGAAGAGTCGTTGGGATGACAGGCAAGACAGTCTGCGGGGTAGCGTACTGCTCGGCCAGCCACGCGGTAACACCTTCCTGCTGGACGTGCTGGATCAGGGCGGTGGTTGGTCCGAAGGTCGTCTGGTTGAGCAACCGACCTGCTGCCGTCAAACTGACCGGCGCGGAGATCGCCTGCTCAAACTCCTCGCCTGTGCCTCCTCCCGGACCCGGATTTTGACCTTGGAGCGTAACATTGCCGGTCTCATTCTCAGGTATCGAAATCTTGGCAACCACGGCCTCGGCTGATTGGTAGGAAGTGGGAACTGCGTTGCCATTCACCAGAATGACGGTCGACGGCAGAAAGCCCGTACCGGTTAATGTCACCGACGTGGTCTCTCCAGGCGAAAGAAGCAAAGGCGCTACTTCGGCGATGGTCGGTACTGGATTGTGGATGGTCGCGGTATATGAGGAGGTAATGGCTGGATTGGATGCCAACGTGGCCTTGATTGTCACCGTTCGATCGGAGGGCATGATCGCCGGAGGAGTGTAGACGCCGCTGCCGGAAATACTTCCCGCTCCGGTCAGGCTCCAATTCACCGCCGTCTGTATCGAGCCAGTTACCTCAGCCGACATCGTGATCGAGAAATCCAGGTCGGCTATGGCCGTGTTGGTACCGCCCGTGCTCTTTGCCGTCAGCGTCATCGTGGTCGGCGGCACGCTCACCGTGAAGCTTGTGCCTACCCCGCCACCAGGTCCGGGATTTTTCGCTTGCAGTGTCAGATTCCCACTGGCATTGTCCGGCACCGGCACCTCAACCGATCCAGCGTCGTAGTCGGTATAAGTGATTGGCAGAGCTGCGCCGTTGAAAAGAACTGTCGTTGCCGGGGTGAAACCCGAACCCGAGAATGCGAGCTTCTGCGTCCCTCCGCTCAGTAACTCCGTCGGGGCAAAACCGGTAACGTTTGGTACCGGATAGACAACAGGCAGAACATATGCCGCCGTGGTTCCTCCACCCGGCCCTGGATTGTGGGCTGTCAGGCTCAGGTTGCTGGAGACGCTACCCACCGGGACCGTTACGGCCACTTGTTGACTGTTTTCATAGGTAGTCTCCAGTGCCGTGCCGTTTAGAGAGATCACGGTTGCCGGGATAAATCCCGATCCGTCTATCTGCACCACTTGCGTCCGCGCAGTGCCATGAGTCTCTAGTTTTGACGGACTGGTTGACGAAATTACGGGTACTGGATCCAGCAGCAAGAAAGTATAGGAGGCGGTAACAGAAGGACTCGAATCTACCCAGACGGTTATGGTTACACTTCGGTTTGCGGGCAAGACGTCGGGCGGTGAATACACTACCCAACCGTTTGTCGCCCCCCCCGGCGTTAATGTTCCGGCGCCCTGTAATTGCCACACTCTTGGGTTGTCGGGCAAATCAGTTAAGCTCGTCGCCACATTTACTCTGGCATCAAGAGATAAGTGACCGGCCGCCGAACCGTCCGAGTTAACCACTGCTAACTGGATCGACGGCGTGGAAGAGAAGGCGCCGACCGCTCTCATGGCGAAGACCAGCGCGACAAAAACACTCCGCGCCGCAGAAGATAGCCACCGATCAGAATAGCTCCGCATAACGACTCCAGGGCGCGCAACACGCGCAAAACAAACGACACCTCAAGCTCGGAAGCTAAATTCTTCCGGCGCAGGTATCGCATTTTGGCAGGCAGCGACGCGAGACACAGTTTGGAACAAAGCACACTTACAAACTACCTATGCAAATAGGCTACATAGGCGCTCGAACTACTTAGAATAGGCCAGCATAAGCCTTCGATATGCATTTCAATCTGGCGATCCTTCTTTAAGGAAACTTACTATGCAATTCGGCAGATTAAAAGAATGATCATTGATTACTCTAATCACCGAAGTAACCACGCTGCGGACTCCGACGGACGGTTTTATCCCCCCGAGGTCTTACCCTCAACAAAGGCAGCTTTAAGAGTCCGAGCGGACCAAGATACCGAAGAGGGGTGAAGTTGATCTGACACTACATGCCAGCTATCATCCGTACAATACTTATTTGGAAGTAGAGAAGATCATTTGCAATCTTTAGTGCAGCCCAGCTCAGACTGGGAGTAATCTCTTCCCTATCCCCGTGAATTTCTTGTTTTCGCAGGGTAGTTTTTCCTACCAGCCCTGCTCTTTCATCCCGAGTCTTAATCCGGGCGAGGCTGGACATTTCACTTTTTTGGATCACTTTCTTCTGGTCTTCAAGCACGATCGAGGCATCCGCATTGACCATTTCCTGCTGTCGCGGAAATGGGCCGCTCGTCTGAAGAGTTGCGAGATCGACGAAGGTTCACGCGCTCTCGAAAAGCCTTCCGACCACACGCCGATCATCGTGGAATTGGATTAGAGGGAGGCTTCTGCACAATCTTAAGAAGGACAGTCATTTGCCGGATTGACTAGCTGGCAAGGGTTGCCGGGATCGTTTGGCGTCGCTGCGGGAACAGCCCGTTCAGGCCTGGCTTGTGATGGCGACGTTAACTAGGTCGCGGGTTGAACTGGGAGGGGAGCGCGAAGGCCTTCTCCACGTGCTCGATGAAGATGCGAACCTCGCATCGAATGCCCTCGGGGGGCCTCGCTATTGCAGTTATGGAATGAATTGTAGTCGGCGAAGCACCATTTCCTTGGGGCGCTTCGTGGAGAGCGATGAGTCGACCCTATTTCGGGGGGGAAGTTTCCTGCGCTCGTGGGCTGGCGCCTGTTCGCAATTCCTGCGAACTTCTGTCGAACGCCAATCAATCCAAACCTATTCCCATTGCGATTGGTTCGTATTCCTCAAAGAGCCAAATCTGCCCCCATGAATGGCACATTAGATAGTGGACTGAAAGATCTGAGCGAAAGACACTCAGTGGAATCGGTGAAGTTGGGAATCATATACAGAAAGCCAAAGGAGATCTCTTGTCCAACTTAGCGAATAAAGTGGCGCTCGTAACTGGCGCTTCTCGGGGTATTGGCGCGGCGATTGCGAAGCGGTTGGCCGCGGATGGAGCGAGCGTGGCGATCACGTATGCGAAGGACGCTACTGCGGCTTCCGCAGTGGTCAAGGCGATTGAAGCAGGTGGCGGCAGGGCGGTGGCGATTCAGGCGGACGCGGCCGACGCTGAAGCGGTCAAGAATGCGGTCGAACAGGCTGTCGCAGCGTTGGGCCGGTTGGATGTGCTGGTGAACAACGCAGGCACGGCGATTCCGAAGAAGTTCGAGGACACGACGCTCGAAGAACTGGATCGGGTGATTGACATTAATGTCCGCGGCGTCTTCGTCACGACACACGCGGCACTGAAGCACATGAATGACAACGGCCGCATCATCATGATCGGCTCGTCCGTGGGCGAGCGCATGATGACGCCAGGCCTGGTGCCGTACTCGGCGACGAAGGGAGCGGTGAAGATGTTCACTCAGGGGCTATCGCGCGAGGTCGGGAGCCGGAGGATCACAGTAAACAACGTGCAGCCGGGGCCGATCGATACGGACCTGAATCCCGCAGCGGGCGATTGGGCGGTGCCGCAGAAGGCGGCCACCGCGCTGGATCGCTACGGGACGGTCGATGAGGTTGCTGCCTTGGTCCCGTTTGTCGCCGGGCCGGAGTCGTCTTACATTACGGGCGCGAATCTCACCGTTGACGGTGGAACGAAGGCCTAGGGAACCTCTGAAGAACTCCCCAAGCGGCATTGTAATTGGGTAATGTGGAAGCCGGGGGCAGGACGCGGCTGCGGCAAGTTACTTTGGCTTCGCAGGGTAGCTTCGAGAAGTACAGGAAGAAGACGCGGCGGGAGAAGTTTCTGGAAGAGATGGATGGGATGGTGCCGTGGGGGGAGCTGGAGTCGTTAATCGAGCCGCATTATCCCCGGGAAGGCAACGGCCGGCCACCGGTGGGGTTGAGCATTATGTTGCGCATCTGCTTCCTCCAGCACTGGTTCAACCTGTCGGACCCTGGGGCGGAAGAGGCGCTGTACGATTCGCCGGCGCTGCGGCGGTTTGCCGGAGTCGATCTGGGCCGTGCGGCGGCGCCGGACGAGACCACCATTTTGAACTTCCGCCATCTGCTGGAGGGGCAGGACCTGTGCGGAGCCATGTTGGATGCGGTTAACCATTACCTGGAAAGCAAGGGCATTCGCATCGGCACGGGCACCATCGTGGACGCGACCATTATCCATGCGCCTTCGTCGACCAAGAACGCGACCGGCAAGCGGGACCCGGAGATGCACCAGACGCGCAAGGGCAACCAGTGGTACTTCGGGATGAAGGCGCACATCGGCGTGGATAGCAAGCAAGCGATCGTGCACTCGCTGTGCTCGACTGCGGCCTCGGTGGCGGACAAGCACATGCTACCGGACCTGCTTCACGGCGAAGAGCGCAAGGTATGGGGCGACGGAAGCTATCAAGGACAGGGTGCGACGATCCGCAAGGCCGCACCGCACGCTCAGGACATGACCTCGCGGCGGACCAGATACAAGCAGATGGTGGATCAGTTACAGCGCAGAAAGAACCGCACCAAGGCCAGGGTACGGGCCAAGGTGGAACATCCTTTCCGCATTCTCAAGCGTGTCTTCGGATTCGTGAAGGTCAGGTTCCGAGGCTTGAAGAAAAACCACGACCACCGATGCGCCGCCTTTGCGCTGGTGAACCTCTACCTGCACCGCAAACGGCTCACCCGGTTGCGGGCGTAGTGTCTCCGGCGAGCCTGCCTTTGGCGTTGTCCAAGCACCCAATCCGAATCCATGAGCTTCCGCAGAACCGCCGAAACACAAAAACCCGCTCCGAACCACCCCCAAGCGGTGAAAACAGAGGCTTAGTCAGAGGTTACTTAGTCCGCTATCCGTCCACATGATTTACTTTCCACGTAGCCAACAGGCTGGCCCTCGAGACCGAGTATGTCGCGGCGAATCGAAAGCTCGATAAGAGCGATTGCCCTGTGGTCTTCGGTTTCCGCAATCATCACTGCGTCGGGCTCGATGAGAGTGCCGGCGAAGAAGGAGGCGATCTCCAAAGCGTGGTCGTCGCGGCCGTCGGGCTACATGGCACAACGCATCTCTTCCCAGTCCGCAGCGTCGGCTGGTGTGACGGGTCGAATCAGCGTGGATGCCATCGTCAGCTTCTCCATGGTGTTCGGACGGTGACGTCATGGAACGAGTAACTTTGCGTGCCGCAAAAGACTTCTACCTCGTCGAATCCTTTTCTGCCACCGTCACTGACATTCCAATGGCGCTTCTGCTACACCATAGGCGGTGCGAAAATGCGGTCGTTCGCGCCGCCTGATTTGGCGTGGCGTGCGACCCGCACGGGAATCGCGTAGACGGTCGCGAACGACAGCGCGAAGCCCCTTTCAGCGCGGTGAGCGGTGGAGCTTCGGCACCAGGAAAGGTGAGTTGAGATGAAATCCCAAAGCAGAATCATCGCGGTATTGGCGATTGCAGGTCTTTCCGCCATGCCTTTCGCGGTTCGGGCCGCCGGGCCGCAGGACGACGCCAAGACGAGCACTACGACTCAGTCACAGGCTCCGTTGCCGCCGCCGCAATTTATCATCGCTGGAGAAGACCACGCCAAGCAGCTCCTGACGTTGATGGACAGGGACAAGAACGGGAAAGTCTCCAAGGCGGAGTTTATGGCCTACATGGAGGCGGAGTTTGATCGCCTCGATGTCAATCACGACGGCGAGCTCGATGTGAAGGAGCTTACCGCGCCAAAGATGCGGTCGGTTGCGGGGGGACACAAGTAGCCTGACACCTTTGGTAGCCGCGGCGCGAAGCATCGGCTCCGGCTACTTTTCGCTGCTGGGCGGGGTGATGCCTTTCAGCCGCAGGTAGAGGGCGACGGTGGCGTACTGTTCATTGTCGTGGGATGCGTTGCCCCACAGCATCCCCAGGCGCGAGCGTTTGACCGGGCCGGCCTGTATCATTTCGCTGATATTGGCGTCAGTGAGCGAGGCGTAGGCCTTGTCGCACTCGGTGAAGGAGGCGTTGAGGGCGGCGACGATGGTGGCCTTGTCGGCGGTCTCGGGTGGAACGGTAAATGAATCGGGCTTGACCCCGTCGATGGCTCCGCAGACGTGCATCTGCGCCTCGGTCACGTGATTGAGGACGCGGGCGTAGGTGCGGATGTCGGGGGTGGGCTTGTAGCTGTAGTCCTCGGCGGGCATCTTGTCGGCCGACTTGACGATGTTGGCTTTAACGCGCGCGTAATTCCCCTGAACCTCCTTTGCCATACAGTTCTCCGTGCAGGGCGGGGGTGGAGGTGGGGGCGCAGTTGGGTTGGCCGGTTGTTGTGCGAGTGAGATGCCCGATAGAGAAATTCCGATGATCGTGCAGGCCGTCCATTGGTGCCGCATGTTTCTGCCTCCCAGCTTCCTGAACAGCCTACCACCGGAATTTCTCCGCGGCATGAAACAAAATCGTCAGAGGGCTTGCCGTTTTGCTTTCGGGAGTGACTTCACCCTAGGGAAGATTGTCTAATAGCTGCAAATGAAGAGCTGTCGCCGATTCTCGATTCTCCTGCTGGTTCTCGCTTGTTGCGGCTTGGCGTGCGCGCAGACGCCGAACAAGCGCCTCATTCTCAAAGACGGCTCCTACCAGATCGTGAAGCAGTATGAAATTGTGGGCGACCGGGTGCGGTACATCAGCGCGGAGCGGGGCGGGGATTGGGAGGAGTTGCCCGCGAACCTGGTGGATTGGGCGGCGACCGATGCCTGGGCGAAGGCGCATGCTCCGGGAGCCGCGCCAGTGATCAACGATCAATCGTCCGCGCCCCCCGGTAACAAGGAGGCGGCCGAGATCGATCGGGAAGCCAGGGCCGAGCGCGAGGAAGCGACACCAACGGTAGAGCCAGGACTGCGCCTGCCGGACTTGGATGGGGTGTTCATTCTGGATACGTTTCAGGGAGAGCCGGAGCTGATAGATGTGCAACAGAACAGCGGTGGGCTGAATACCGGGACTCCGCATAACGTGCTGCGGGCAGCGATTCCGGGGAGCAGCGCAAAACAGTTGATTACTCTGGAAGGCTACAAAGCCAAGGCGCAACTGCATGTGAACCAGCCGGTGATCTATGTGAGTCTCGGCGATGGGAAGGACTCGAAGAACGATGATGAAGCAACTGAGGGCGCCCTGACTGTGGATACGCATGGCGCGAGCTCAGTGAAAGAAAAACATGGGCAGAGCTCGCCGACAAGCCGCTATGCGATCGTCCGGATGCAGGTGAAGCGGGAGACGCGGGTACTCGGAGCGATGAAGGTGAGCATGCTGGGCAAGTCGCAGCCGTCAGTCGACATTATCGAAACAAATGCCGAGATCCTTCCGGGCGGGCGCTGGATGAAGGTGACGCCGAAGCAGCCTTTGGACATCGACGAGTATGCGCTTGTTGAGATTCTGTCGCCGAAGGAGTTCAACCTTGCGGTTTGGGATTTTGGGGTGAATCCGCGAGCGCCCGAGGCGAAGAATGCGATTTCTCCGGTGGAGCTGGCGAAGTAGCGGTCAAGCGGACCAGGGCTCGAGAATAATATTGGAACTGCGCCTGGAAAGCTGAGATACTGTCGCCGTCGCTATGAATGCAATCCGAGGACAGGGAAGCCGCGCGGTTAAAGTCTTTGCAGTGTTGCTACTCTGCGCGGTTTTCCTGCTTTCTATAACATGCGCGCTTGAACGTCATAGTGCTTGTTTCGGCTCTTTCAACCTTGTACCGCACTTGCTCTTCTTCAGTATTGTGGTGGTCAGCCTTTGCAGATTGCCGGAGGAGACCCGCGAAACCGACCTTCAGCAAGCTCCCTCCCGACCTTCGCTCTTTCAGCGCCCTCCTCCATTCGCTGTCCTCTAGCAGAGTCTAGTTCGAGCACGCGCAGCGCCATGAAGCGTTGTGAGCTGCTCGCTCAATCATTCTTAAAGACGCGTCGCGAGGGAGTTCCATGTCAGGAAATGCGCTTCATAAACTTTTCGATTTCATCCATCCATATGTGCGCCATGTCGTCACAGCCAGCTTTGAGGAAGATTCAGCTCTGGACCTGGAAGGAGATACAGTTGCAGATGACCCTGTAATGCATCTCCGCCGCCAAGCATTCAGGATCAGGCGTGGAGATCGAGTAGACCGAATAACCGTCTTGCTGCCTGAGAAGGTCGCCACCGAGGTTCCAGCGCCACTCGAAAAGGACGCTACTTAGCGCGACTGCATCGTCTGGCGCCGGTTGGGATCACGATCGACGAAGCCCGCATGCGCAGAGTATCGAGAAAGCAGCGTTTTTGACGCTCAAGGTTGGCAAAGCAGACCAGGCCTAAGGGCAAAGTCGGGGCTTTCACCGGAAGAGGCTTGATCGGCTACGCGGCGCGGACTGGGTCTTCGAGCTCGCCGTTCTCGATCTTCTCCTGACAATCGATGCAATAGGGCGTCCACGGCAGCGCTTCGAGGCGTTTGATGCCGATGGTCTTGCCGCAGTTGAGGCATTCGCCGTAGGTGCCTTCGCTGATTCGCTCGAGAGCGGCGCGAATGCGGGTCAGCTGGATGTGTCCGTTGGTGCCCTGGCTGAAGAGCAGCTCTTTTTGATAGGAGGCGACGGCCTGGTCGGCGACGTCCTGCGTGTCGTCGGCGGTGGTTTCACGTCCCTGCTCGACGGCAGTAAGCATGGCGTGTTGAAGGTCCGTCTGCTGATGCAGCAGCTTCTCCTCAAAGTGGCGGGGGTCTATGGACGATTGGGTCACTACACTTGCTCCTTCGAAAGCGAATAAATGCGAACAATCCACTATTGGACGCAGAAGAACGAAAAGGGATGTTCCGGCATCCGCGGCGTAAAAAACATTCACTGCCAGCAATAGACGCAACCGGGGCTTGCCGCGATGCATCCTTGCCAGTAGGCTAGAACCCATGTACGAAGATTTCCACGTTACCGACCGCTGGACCAGCGAGAACTTGCACTGCCGGTGGAAGGCAAATATCGTCGCAATCGCCACGCGCCATGCCGATGCCGTGGATGTGCGGTTCGAGGTCAATCAGCGTCCGGTTTGGATTGCGATGCCGGCGGTTGCCTGGGTTGAGCAGAAAAAGCGCAGCGGCGGCGTTATTACCGATCAGCTTGCGGCGCAGATCGCTGGTCATTACCTCAAGCAGGCCATCGAGTCAGGCTATGATAACGGCCGCGAGATGTATACGATGAGCATCGCTGAGGTGCTGGAGCATCTGGATGCGGTGCTGGCCGAGGTGAAGCATACCTCGCAGCTGCCGACGCTGCCGGTGCTGGTCGACTAGGTTCCGGGATGTTTGCCCGCAAGCTGCGAGTTCTGCGCCTTGACCTCGACGGCGCAACCCATCCCTGCCCGATTGCCTGGATCGACAACTTTGCCATGCGGAATTTCACCAACGATGCGGTTTTCGACGATACGCTTCCGGTCGGGGATGGTTTGCTGGAGGTAGGGTTTCGGGTGCCGCTCGACGCGCTCACTGCCGCGATGCAGGACTGGTTCCGGCGTAAAGGATATCTCAATCCGAGTGAGTCGCTAGTGGTTGAAGCGATCTAAAGATTCATTCCGCCGCTCATTTCCACGAAACCAAACAACTCCCAGCCCGGAAGACGCAACTTACCGTAAGCCATCCACTTACCTGACCCAAGCTGGGTCCGGTTTATGGGGCGGGATATCTGAGGAGAGAGATACTATGTGGCTAATTATCGGGATTGTGCTGGTGGTGCTATGGCTGGGTGGATTTCTGGTATTTCACACAGCAGGATTCTTGATTCATATTCTGCTCATTTTGGCGGTGATTTCGATTGTCTTTCACTTTCTTCGTGGCGGGTCGCGGGCATAATCCGCGACGTCATAACGAAGCGGGGCGCTTGTCGCGCCCCGCATGCATTTATTCGTCGTAATGAAGCAGGCTAAAGACGTCGTGGTCGGGGAATTTCTCCCGGCCCTTGAGGAAGTCGAGTTCGATCGCGAAGGCGAGTCCGGAGATCTCGCCGCCGAGTTGCTGGACAAGCTTGATGGTCGCTTCCATGGTGCCGCCCGTGGCGAGCAGGTCGTCGACGAGGATGACTCTTTGGCCTGGCTCGATGGCGTCCTGGTGAATCTCTAATGAATCAGTTCCGTATTCGAGATCGTAGCTGACCTTGGCCGTCAGCGCGGGAAGCTTTTTCGGCTTGCGGACGGGGACGAACCCGGCGTTGAGGCGATAGGCGAGCGCCGGGCCAAAGATGAATCCGCGCGCCTCGATGCCGAGCACGAGATCGACGTCTCGACCGATGTAGTGCTGGGCGAGAGCGTCGATGAGTTCCGCGAATCCTTTGCGGTCTTTGAGCAGAGTGGTGATGTCGTAGAAGAGGATGCCCGGCTTGGGGAAGTCGGGAACGGTGCGGATGAGTGCCTTGAGTGGTTCGCAATTGATTGGAGGCAGAGACATAGTAAGTGGACGAACTCCTTAACTAATATAAGCGGAATCGGTAGTGAGTCTTCCTGGTGGCGCACCCAGGCGGAGGATTAGTGGCCGACCCTACCAGGCGCCCTCGATGTGGAACGGGCCGAGGCCTTCGGCTTCGGACTCTGCTAATTGTTGCACGAGCACTGCGTCGACACGGCTGCCGCGCGAGCCTTGTTGAAGAGCCTTTTCGACTTCCGCGAGCTCTTGCTCGTCGCCGGCCGCGACCACCTCGACGTGTCCATCTTCGGTGTTGCGGACCCAGCCGCGCAGATTGAGCGCGGCGGCCTCGCGGTGCACGAACCAGCGAAATCCAACGCCCTGCACGCGGCCTTTGATGAGGTAGTGGTTGACCATGGATCAAGGCCAGTGTGGCAGATGATAGGGTGGGGCGCAAGGTCTTCGAAGGCGTTCGAGTTATGCTAACCCTTCCCAGTCGTTGGGCTGGATATGAGCCTGGCTCAGGATGCTCCGGAGGGTTCCGACGGGGATTTCCGATTTTCTTGGAACAATCGCGGTGTCTATTCGCTCTTGTGAAATGCGAGCGAACTTTACATGACTGCCGCGCTGGCTTACCTCGACAAAACCGACAGACTCGAGACGCCGTTTGACTTCGCGAAAGGGTAACGGATTAAGCCGCCCCAACCTCAACCTCAATCGTCCGTAACATAGGCGGGCGTGTGGCTTGCGGCGCCTCAAAGTAGAGCTCGAGCGCTTCTGTCAGATTCGCGAGGGCCTCTTCCTCTGTTTCCCCCTGGCTGGCGACATCAAGCTCGAGGCACTGAGAGACGAACCAGTCGCCCTCTTTCCAGACCGTGGCTGCAAAGGGCCTCTTCATGTTGCTATTGTTGCACAGGGTTCGGTTGGCGTTGCGCGTTTGCGTGTCGGCGTCCGACCTGGAGGATGGTCTACTCGGACACCGGAACATACACGCAATAGCCGCGCGGCGGGGCGGGGAATTCGGAGTTTCCTTCAGCATCGGTAGTGCGATCGTCGGGATGTGCGGTGTCATGACCGTCCCAGGCGACGGGTTTGAACTTCTGGTTGGTCCACCTGGTTTTGACTGACGTGCCGCTCCATTTGTCTCCGAGATTATTCAGCACGTAGACCAGACCGCTCTGCCCCTCGGCGCCGCCGCGCTGCATGATGTAGAGATCGGGATCGGCGTGCAGGACAGTTGACTCGCCGCCCGCGTAGCGATGATGCACATCGATGAGAGCATCGATACCGTTAGGGGCCTGGGGGCGCGCTAGTTCGCAGTTGAAGTAGTCCCACCAGAAGACGCAGGGATAGCCGTCTCCGGTGAGGATGAAGGAGTAGCCGAGCATCTTGTCGTTGACGACTTCGTTGCCACCCATGTCGTGATTCTCGACAAAGGTGACGGCGTTGAACGGGCGCGCGGCGGATACAGAGGCACCGTCAGTTAGATTGCGCAGGTCGTAGTTCGGCTTATCGCAGACATCTTTGAGCTTGTAGCGCAACGGAAAGTCGAAGGCGGCGATCTGTTTGTCGGTTACGGCGAGCACGCCGTCGAGCCAACCGGCGATGTCGTCGGGGCCGGACCAATACTCGCCGACGACGAAGGGACTGAATTCGGAGCCGTCCTTCTTCTGATATTGATATTTGGCGAGCAGGCCGATCATCCAGGCTCCAAACCCCTTCACAAAGTCGAAGCGCAGGCCGTCGAAGTCGAGCTCCTCGATCGCCATGCGGGCATATTCAAACATCGCCTCATAGACGCGAGGATTGCGGTGGCAGAGGTGCGGAAATCCGGCGAACTTCTCGCCCTCGATCATGACCCGTTCGTAGCGGCTGGGGTGAAAGCAATTCCAGTCGCGGGGGAACTTGCCGCTCTTGGGCTTGAATTTTGTCCATCGCTTCTGTTTGTCGAGCGGGTTGGTTTCTTCCTCGTCGGCGCCGGAGTTGTGGTTGATGACCATGTCGGCGATGGCGCCCATCTTGTGCTGGCGCATCAGCTTGACGAGCCGTTCCAGCTCGGCGCGGTTGCCGTAGAGGGTCTTCACTGAACCTTTCTGGTCGAAGTCGCCCAGGTCGAAATAATCGTAGGGATCATAGCCGTTGGAGGTCGGACTTGCTGCCTTGGAGAAGGGCGGCAACCAGAGAGCGTTGATTCCGGAGGCGGCAAGCTGAGGCACCTTCTCGGCAACGAAGTTCCACCATTCGCCCTGCTTGTTTTCCTTGACCGGTGCGTCCCAATAAAATGCCTGCATCATTACGGCCATCGGCAGTATCTCCAATCATGTCGTTCAGGCTGAATTGCAAAAGGACGCGGAGGTTGCTTTGTGGAAGCTGCTTCCGCGGTGTGGATGTAGTCGGGTCACTGCAAGTAACTCGAACTTTGATGCGTGTACGCCGGACTTTTGCTGCCTCGGCTGGCCACCTTTCACGTATCGGGATGTCGGGCGGCGCGCAAGGCCTGAGCTGCATCCAACGCAGGCATAACCTGACAAAGAAAGAGGAGCATTTCGTGAAAATTATAGGAGTGGTGCTGATCATCGCCGGAGTCGCGGCGCTTATTTATGGGGGATTTACGTTTACTACGAAGAAGAAGGCGGTCGATATGGGGCCGATTCAAATCGACAAGACCGAACATCACGATGTACCGCTGCCGCCACTGCTGGGCGTGGTCGCGATCATTGGTGGCGGGGCGCTGTTTTATTTTGGGGCGAAAGAAGGAAAATAGCGGGAGGCACCTGGCGGCGTGCGATTGTGCAGGAACGGCCAAGGCGTGCTCACGACTTATCGTGAGTTACTCCTCTATTTCAATCCGAGTTCCCGCGTGACGGATTCAACGCTTTCGTTGCTGAGCCACTGGCGCCGATCGCGGGTGTAGTCCCCGGAGCCGGCTCTGTATACGCGAAGAAATCGCGCAAATCCGGATAGGCCGAGCTCTCGCCGGAGGATATCCAAGGCATAAGCGCTGAATTGCTCGTCGGACATGGTCTCAATCGGGGTCATCGCCTTGGCCTCTGTAACCCTGCTAGAAGTAACAATTGAATCGCTCTTTGCTCATGAGGTCCTGTGCCGTCGTGCGCCTTTTCCAGATCCTCGGTCGAGTGATCTAAACTTGCGAGGAAGTAGCGAACTACGAGATTCGATAAACGTAACCGTCTTCGATGAAGCGGTCACCGAATGATTGGCCGCCGAGGCGCATCCCCTCGACACTCGCGGTTTTGCCAAAGATACGTCGAAGCTCACGAATAAACGGGTCTTTCATTCTTAAGACCAATAATAGGGGGGCCTGGTGGGTTCCGACGTTTTTCTTTCGGAGCGCATCAAATACTCTTCCATAGTTCTTTTGCGGATTTTCGTCATTTAACTCGGGTGAGGCTAATAGGAGCCGACTGTCTCCGAATTCGGATAATGTTGCCCACAGAGCGACGCTGATTTTGAGGCCGGACTGGTCCAGAGCGTCGATTATTTTGGCGCCAGACTCAAGCTCCAGGTTCACCAATACCGTTTCACCCATAGCAGCACCCCATGATTGCGGTTCGTGACTGCATCAATCATAGCCTCAGCCTCGCCCCGGGCGACAGTTCTGTATCGACTATGTTCGGACCAATCGGCAACGACTGTCCAGTTGGTATTCAGTATGGCATCCGCATCGGCGGCGGATTGCAAGAGCGACTGGAGATTGGCTGCCTTGAGTAGTTCCGGGGCGGAATGCTTGTATACCTCGTCTGTGCGCTTGCGCCCAGGAGGAAAGTCATATCGCAGCGTGTCTTTTGCAATGCAGGCCTTCAACGCGCACTCGATCGAGTATCCGGCTAGGTAATATGCTCCCGAATAATGCTTCAACTTGAGCAGCGCCTTCGCTTCGTTGATCCGAATTCGCGAGAGTGTTTGATGGTCCTTGCGATTCATCTTGCTATGTCACGCGCGGTAGTCAGATTGCTACGCTCTGCTAAGATACGCCCCTTCTGCTGTATCCACGCGGATTTTTTCCCCTTCATTGATGAACGGGGGCACCTGGACGACTAATCCCGTTTCGAGCTTGGCCGGTTTGGTGACCGACGAGGCTGTCGCGGACTTGATGCCGGGTTCGGTTTGGACGACGGTCATTTCGACGGCGGCGGGGAGTTCGATGCCGACCGGAACTCCGTCGAAGTAGGAGACCTTGATCTGGAGATTGGGGGTGAGGTATTCGACGGCGTCGCCGAGGGTTGAGGACTTGAGGGTGGTCTGCTCATAGTCGACCGGATTCATGAAGTAGTAGTCGTCGCCGTCGGCGTAAAGGAACTCCATCGGGGTTTCGTCGACCATGACGCGCTCGATGGGGTCGGGCGAGCGGAAGCGGTGCTCGAACATGGCACCGGTGCGCAGGTTGCGCAGCTTGGCCTGGATGAAGGCGCGGAGGTTGCCGGGGGTGCGGTGCTCGACGGCAAAGACGGCGTGGAGTTCGTTGTTGTGCTTGATGATCATGCCCGGACGCATCTGGGTGGCGGGAATCGCCATGGAGTACTCCTTACGATTGGTTGCTGGGATTGGCCTCAAGGGCCTGAGGGACAGGGAAGTGCCGTTTCTGCCCAAAGATTGATTGTAGCTTAGGAGACTGGAAGGGTTACTTGGAGGCATCGTGTTCGGCGAACCAGCGTGCGAGGTCATCTTCGCTCACAACGCCTTCGGCGAGCCCGAGAAAGGTCAGATACGCATCTTCGCGCACTGCTTTAATTTCGATTCCGTTCAAAGCTAGAAATAGATAGGACACAACGAGAGCCGTCCGCTTGTTGCCATCTACAAAAGGATGGTTCGAAGAAATACCGCTGGAATATGCCGCCGCCAAACGATACAGCGACACACTCTCTTCTGAATAGGCGAGAAGGTTACGCGGACGCGCTAGCGCAGACTCCAGGAGTGACTCGTCGCGAACTCCCGCGCTCCCGCCGTGGTCGGCGAGCTGCCGGTCATGAATGACGAGGACCTCTGTCTTGTCGACCCAGATCGGCTCGATGATCATTCTGCCAGTTTGCGAAGTACCTCGCGATTTTCCCGCATGATCCGTTCAGCAACTTCCAGTTTTGTTGCCAAGTCAACGCTATATGGCGTGAGGCGCACGCCGTCCGGTGTCTCGGTGAGGAAAAGGGTGTCGCCCTTTTCGACGCGAAGCTTGTCGAGGATCTCCCGGGGAAGGACAATACCGACCGAGTTGCCGATGGTAGTCACTTTGACCGCAGTAGCCATGCGGTAATTATAACTCAGGTTATAACGACCAGATGTGATATCGAGACTATTCCGAGCGCAGCGCTTGCATCGGCTCGACCGAGGCGGCGCGTCTTGCGGGGATGAGTGCGGCGGCGATGGAGACGAGCAACGTGCCCAGTCCGGCGGCGGCGAAGCTGATGGGGTCATGAGTGGAGAGCTTGAAGAGCATCGAGGCCATGAGCTTTGATATGAACCAGGCGAGCGGGAGTCCGACGACGAGGCCGGCGGCGACGAGGTAGAGGCTTTCGCGGACGATCATCCAGAGGACTTCAGGCCGGGCTGCGCCGAGGGCCATGCGGAGGCCGATCTCAAGGGTGCGGCGGTTGACTCGGTAGGCTAAAGTCCCGTAGAGGCCGACGGCGACGAGCAGGGCTGCGAGCGCGCCGAAGAAGACGGCGAGGCGGGCGAAGAGCGCAGGCATTTCATAGGTTTCCTCAAAGCCGGTCGCGAGCAAGGCCGGTTTATAGAGCGGCGCGCTTGGATCGAGGTCGCGGACGATTCTGCGGATGGCGGGCAGAAGAGCCATCGGGGCACCCTGAACTCTTAGCTCGACATCCATGCTGGGTATGACTTTGCGCTGCTGGTAGCTAAACCAGGCCATGGGCATCTGGTCTTCGTCAGACGAGGTGTACTTGCTATCGCGAACGACGCCGACGATTGTGGCTGCGTCCTTGTCGCCGCCGATGGTATGCCCGATGGGGGAAGTTCCTTTGAGGTAGCGATCCGCGAGGGTCTGGTTGACGACGGCAATCCTCTGGGCGGACTGCGAATCGGAGTCGCGGAGATCGCGGCCGGCGAGGACTGGAATGCCGAGCGTCCGGAAAAAGTCAGGCCCGACTTCATTGCTGCGGAGGATGTTTTTGCCTTCGTCCGCGGGGTACTGATGGCCGTCGATGTTGACGGGGTTGTTGTCAGACCAGCCGGTGCCGGGGCGCAAGTTGGCGAGGGTGACTGAGGAAACTCCGGGTAGCTGGCGGAGGCGTTCCGTGAGCTGGTTGTAGAAGACGAGTCTCTGGGCGTAGTCGTCCACGCCGATTGGATGTACTCCGAAAGACAGAACCTGGTCGGCGCGCATTCCAAGATCGACGTTCTGGTAGTTGCGCAGGGTGCGCAGCAGAAGGCCGGAGGCAAAGAGCAGTACGACGCAGAAGGCCATTTGCGTCGAGATCAACAACTTTCCGGTGAACCTGCGCTCGCGGGTTGCTGTGGTTTGGATGCCTGAAGACTTGAGCACCAGGCCGATCTGGGCGCGGGCCGCGGCGCGCAAGGGGGCGAGGCCGAAGAGCAAGGCGCAGATCGCGGAGATGCCAAGAGTGAAGAGCAGGACTTGATTGTCGGGCGCGAGGCTTATATCGAGCTCTGACCAAGCGGCGAGCAGGTGCGTGGCTTCAAGTGCGAAGAGCCAGCCGAGCAGCGAGCCTGCGGTGACGAGGATTGCGCTCTCGGCCAAGAGCTGGCGGAATAGCGGCCAACGGCTGGCCCCGAGAGCGAGACGCAGGGCAAATTCGCGCTCGCGAATGGTATTTCGCGCGACGAGCAGCATGACGATGTTCACGCAAGCGATCAGAAGCACGACCGCGACCATGCCCATCAAAACGCACAGGGGCTGCTGGTAGTCTTTGGCCGCTGTGCCGAGCCCGCGAGCGGGCGTGGCGAAGAGTTCAATCTTGATCGGCTTCTTCTTGTCTTCAGAGCCCACGGTTTCATAGACGGCATGGGCGAAGCCCGGAGTGGCCCGGGTGAGGGCCTGTTCGGCGGTGAGGCCGGGCTTGAGGCGCGCCATGAGCATCAGGTTGTACCAGTTGGGGCTTGCGTAGAGGGTGTTTTGTGGTGTTGCCGGCATTCCCCAGGCATTCAAGGTCGCGCTGTTCTGGAGTGGGAGCCAGAGGTCGGTGGTCGCTCCGGCTGATTCGATTCCGTAGAAGCGTGGGGCGGCTACGCCAGTAATGGTGAACGGAACGCCGTTGACGAAGATGGGCTTGCCGAGCACGCCGGGGTCGCGGTTGAAGCGGCGCGTCCAGTAGCCATAGCTAAGGACTGCGAGTTGAGAATGCTTGTCTTCGTCTTTGGCGGCAAAGGGCTGGCCGATGCTCATGGGCACACCGAGCGCGGCAAAGAAGTTGCCGCTGACCTCATCGGCTGCAATCTCTTCCGGCGAGTCGCCGTAGCGGACGGCGGTCTTGGTGAAAGCGAGTGGAACGTAGGCGATCACGTCAGAGAAAGCGGATTGGTCTTCGCGCAGGCGCTGGTAGGTATTGATGCCGAAGGTGTCGTCGTAGTTCCCGCTATTGCCGATGCTGCCGGGCAGGCCGCGGTGGCCGAGGTAGACGAGCCGTTCGGGTTCGTGGACCGGCAACATGCGCAGCAGAACCGCGTTCATGACGCTGAAGACGGCGGTGTTGGCGCCGATTCCCAGGGCGAGGGTCGCGATTACGGTGATGGCGAAGCCGGGCGACTTGCGGATTTGGCGGAGGGCGTAGCGAATGTCCTGGAGCAGGTTTGCCATGATTGTCTCCCGGCCTATGGATGCCTGTTTCTGAGCAATCTTCAAGCAATCAAGCAACCATATGGGGCAAAGGTAAGTCTTTGAATAAGATCGAGATGAAAGTAATCAAGGAAAGAAAGGTGTCCGCCGTTGGAGCGAGTTGTCCAGTTGCGGACGGTAGGCGCCTCGTAAGCGCCGGGATCTCTGGCTCGGGTGCACCAGGATTTCCAAGAAGCGGGGCAGCCGAATACTTAAGCAGATTTCGCCGGCTCACGTTCCCCCTCATTTGCCTTTTGCTTGCAGCTCTGCCGATGCTGACCGCTGCGCCAGCCGCGCGGGCGTATTCCCTGCTAACCCATGAGCAGCTGATCGACCTCACGTGGCAAAGATCGATCGTCCCCCTGCTGCGGAGCCGCTATCCCAACATTACCAACGCTGAGCTTAAGGAGGCGCGGGCCTATGCTTATGGCGGCTGCGCTATCCAGGACATTGGCTATTATCCCTTCGGCGATGTCTTTTTCTCTGAACTGACCCATTACGTGCGGACAGGCGACTTTATCGCGAATCTTTTTCGCGAAGCCCGCAACGCGAATGAACTGGCGTTTGCCATTGGCGCGCTCTCGCACTATATCGGCGATACGGTGGGGCATTCGGAAGCGACTAATCTCGCCGTTCCGGAGGAGTTCCCAAAACTGGAAGCAATGTATGGTCCGGTGGTCACCTATGCCGAGGATAAGCACGCACATGTGCAGACGGAGTTCGCTTTCGACATCAACGAGATCACGCATGGCCGCCTTGCTCCGTTTCGCTATCTGCAGCGCGTGGGGCTGCGCGTTCCCGTTGCCCAGTTGGCGGCTGCCTTTTACGACACGTACGGTCTGGGAGATCCGTTCTCCAAGACCCGCAAGCGGCGAATCAATGTCCGCGGGTACCGCTTCGCGGTGCGCAGTTTTCTTCCCCGAATCGCATACGCCGTGACGATCCTGAATCGAGGCCACATGCCACCGGACGTGCAGAACGCTGAGTTTCAGAAGATGGCGGCGGAAGCGGCAAGGGTCGCCAGCGAAAACGACTGGCAGGCATATCGAAGGAAGCCGGGCGTCTTCACTTACTCGCTTGCTGCGATCATTTATATCCTGCCCAAGGTTGGGCCATTGAAATTAGTAGCGATCAAAGGGCCTACAGAACTCACCGAAGAGGATTATGTACGCAGCGTGAACCGCTCGACTGACGCGCTGCGCTCGGCTTTGGCGAGGTTTGGCGGAGCGAAGCCTGGACTTGAGAACCGCGACCTGGACACAGGTTCGATGGCTCAGCCGGGAGCTTACAAACTCACCGACGAGACTTATGCCGCTCTTCTTCATCGCTTGGCGGCCGAACCGCATTCTCCGATTCCCGCAGGGGTGAAGGCGGACGTGCTCGGCTTTTATGCCCACCCGAATGCGCCGATTTACGGCAAGATGTACCCGGATCGATGGGAACGGATCCAGGCCGATCTGCTGGTGCTTGAGACGATACCGGTGAAAGAGCGAGCGGCTGAATCTGCGAGCGCCAGTTCTCGTTAATCCCAATGCCGACTTGAGACTGCCGGGCCGGAGGTTTTCTTTGCTCTCGTGTCTTGCTGCCAGCCCAACCCGGTAAACTGGAACAACATGAAACGAGTGATAGGGCACTACGAACTGGTCCGCAAGCTGGGCTCGGGCGGCAGCGGAATTGTGTATCTGGCGAACGATACGCAGCTGATGCGTCCGGTGGTGCTGAAAATATTGCGGCGGACCACTTTGCCGATGGAGCAGATGCGGACGACTGTGCTGCGCGAGGCGCGGCTGGCCTCGGCGATCGAACACCCCAACGTCTGCGCCATTTATGAGGTTGGCGAAGAGGGCGAAGAAGCCTACATCGTGATGCAGTATGTGCCGGGGCAGTCGCTGGATAAGATCATTGCCCAAGGACCGGCGAGCCTTCAGTTGGTGTTGTCGGTGGGAATTCAGATTGCGGACGGTTTGAGCGCTGCGCACCAGCTGGGGATCTTTCATCGCGATCTGAAGCCGGCCAACGTAATGCTGACCGATGGCGGACTGGTCAAGATTCTCGACTTCGGTTTGGCGCGGCGGCTGCCGGTTGAGGATGCAGAGTTCGATCCGGGCAAGACGGCGCCGCGTCCGGGGGGACCGAAGCAGACCTACACGGCGCGCGGCGGGACTATCGCATACATGGCGCCGGAGCAGTTTGTGACCGGGCAGAGCAGCGTGCAGAGCGACCTTTGGGCGCTGGGCATCATTCTGTATGAGCTGGTGAGTGGGCGGCATCCCTTTGCGCGGCCCGACGGCGATGAGTTTCAGAGTATTCGGGCCATTCAATATGCCAATCCGATCTCGTTTGGTGAGTGTTGTCCCGGTGTGCCTCCGGAATTGGAGAGCGTGATCTTTCGCTGTCTCGAAAAGACTCCGCAGGAGCGGTATTCGTCGGCGGCGGATGTGCGCGAGGCGCTGAAGACGATCATGAAGGCGCTGCAGATCGAGACTGGGATCATTCCCGGTGATGCTGCCGCCAATCTGCCTGTTTCTCCGGCAGAGGCGGAGAAGCGTTCGACGGGATTTCTTTCGATGCTGGCGGAGCGTTTCCGCGAGTCGGCGGCAACGCAGTCGAAGCAGAATACGGTGCTGGTGTTGCCTTTCCAGAATCTTGGGACGACCGACGTTGCTCCTCTGTATGGCTTTGCGCTGGCCGACGCGATCGGGGCGCGGCTGGCGCGGATGTCGTCGCTGGTGGTGCGCCCGGCGAGCGCGCTGATGAGTGTGCCCATCGCGCAGATGGATCCGCTCGCGATTGGGCATAAGCTGTTGGTGCAGTTCGTGCTGGCGGGGAGTTTTTTTCGCTCGGAAAAGGGCTTCGATCTGAACTGGCAATTGCTCGATGTCCCCGGCGAGAGCGTGAAGGCGGGTGGCGCGATCAGCGTGCCCTCGTTCGACCTTGTCGCGGTGCAGAACGAGATCTGCACTGAAGTGTTTTCTTCCCTGCAAGGGCTGGGGCGTGGGTTTGTGCAAACTTCGCCGATTCCCACGCAGCGCGAGGCGCTGGCGGACACGTCTTCCGAAGAATATCTACAGGCGCGGGCGATGCTCTCTTCGTTCATGCAGCGGACGAGCGCGAAGACGGACCTAGATCGGGCGCGGGAACTCTTTGAAAAGGTCGTCGAGCAGGATCCCAATTTTGCCCCCGCGTGGAGCGGGCTGGGAATCACGCACCTGCAATATGTTCGCTACGGATTTGGCGGGCAGATGCACGTCATGGCGGCGCGGCGCGCTTTCGACCAGGCGCTGGAGATCGATCCGGGATCGGTCGAAGCGAACCTGTATCGCGTCTACATGCTGTTGTCGCGCGGGGAGAAAGAGAGTGCGCGGCATGGCATCGAGCATCTGCTGCTGACCTCGGCGAACAACTCCGATGTGCACATGGTGGCTGGCGTGACGCTGCGGCTGGATGGCATGTATGACGAGGCAATGGAGCAGTTCAACCGCTCGCTGCGCTTGAATCCGTCGAACGCACCGGTGATCTACAACCATCGCGCCAGAGTTTACCAATACCAAAACCAGCTCGAGCTTGCAGACGAGGAGTTGCAGAAAGGAATATCGCTGGAGCCGAGGCAGCCTTTGCTCTTGACTTCGATCGCCTATCAGCACATGCGCCAGGGAGATATGCGGCAGGCGATCGAGATACTGGAGGGCGTGATCCGCGACGATGCGAGTATGCGGATTGCATATCCGACGCTGGCTATGTGCTATGTCCAGATCGGCGATCGCGAGCGTGCCGCTTCCCTGATCGAGGAGGGCTCGCTGGCCGCGGCGCAAGTCGACAGCGAGATGGCTTACCGGCTCGCGACTTACTTTGCGGTTGAGGGCGACGAGAGCGAGGCACTGCACTGGCTGCGGCGGGCGATTTACCTGGGGAATGAGAACTATCCGTGGTTTGTGAAGAACCCGGCATGGAACAGGTTGCGGGCGCATACGGATTTTGAGCGGATCCTTGAGGACCTGAAGAGGAGCTTTCGGCGGAACCAGCGGAATTGGAAGCGGTTGCTGGAACGGGTGCCTAAGGAGAGTTAGTGGACGCAGAACCGCAGATAGTCGAATCTTAAAGGCGGCGGCAGGCTCAGAGTTTAGCTATCAGAACTAGCGCCCTCAATTGCTTGGAGTAACTGGATGGGAAAGCTTCACTTTGTGCGTCTTGCTCTTCTCGTCCTGTGCGTCACGACGACTTCGCTCGTCGCACAACAGAGTCTCCAATCGCAGCTCAACGCCATCGCCGCCCAGCATCACGGCAAAGTCGCGCTTTTTGCGGAGAACCTCAAGACTGGCGAGACCGCTGAGATCACTGCGGACCAGCCGGTGCCGACCGCTTCCGTGATCAAGCTGACGATTTTGCTGGAGGCGATAGATCAGGTTCGGGATGGCCAGGCTTCGCTCGATGAAAAGATCGTCCTCAAGAAAGACAATCAGGTTGAGGGGTCAGGGGTGCTGGGGCTGATGGATGTTCCGCTTACCTTGACGCTCAAAGACGCGTTGACATTGATGGTTGTGGTCAGCGATAACACCGCAACCAACCTGATGATCGATCGATTCGGACTGGATAGGATCAACGCTCATACCCGCGAGCTGGGCCTGAAAGATACTTACCTCTACAAAAAGGTCTTCAAGCCGCCGCTGCCTCCGGTGCCGGCAGATCAGCCGAGGTTTGGATTGGGCAAGACGACGCCGAGGGAGATGGCGAAGGTGATCGACAAGATCGGACTCTGCCAGCTTGGCACGGCGGCGCATCCTGCCCTACCCTCTGATGCTGCGCTGTGCGATGTGATGCTGACAATGCTGCGCGATCAGTTTTACCGAGACGGGATTCCGCGGTACATCGAAGGGTCGGATTCGAGCGAGTCGGGCTCAGCGATTGCGAATAAGACGGGCGCCGTCGACGATGCGCGGAGCGATGTAGGCCTGGTCGCTTCGAAGAATGGCTTGATCGTGATCTCGGCCTTTACCTATGACAACGCCGATCATAGCTATAGCAGCGACGATGAGGGTGATGTGACGATTGCGAAGCTGAGCCGAGCAATTGTCGAGGCTTGGTCTCCCGCCGGGTTGGATGACCGGGTGTTTGCCGAAGCGCGGCGTCCGGGGTATGCGAAGGCCCAACCCTAAGGCGTGTTAAATGCCTCGCGCGGCCGCTATCTTAGCGCGGGCCTAAAAGCCCACGCTTCCACCGAGAATCGAGCGCGAATCGCTAAGCGCTGGCGCCGGCCATTTGCTCCATTGCCTGCTTCATTTCTTCGGGTGAGACGTCGCGAATATGGGTGGAGATAAACCATTGGTGACCGAAGGGATCTTCGATTCCCCCGTTGCGGTCGCCGTAGAACTGGTCGGCCAACGGGCGCTTGACGGTAGCTCCGGCATCGATGGATTTCTTGAAGACTGAGTCGACATCCTCGACGTAGATCATCAGGTTTCCGGGGACGCCTCCGTAGTGTTTCGGGCTGTAGGCCCCGATCTGTTCGTGTTGATCGGCAAGCATGACGACGGAGTCGCCAATTTTGATTTCGGCATGGCCGATCTTGCCGTCCGGGCTGGGCATGCGAAGTACTTCAGTTGCGCCGAAGGCCTTCTTGTAGAACTCGATCGCTGCTGCGGCGCCGTCAATGTAGAGATATGGAGTGACGCTGTGATAACCGTCGGGGATGTATTTGACAGGGTTGCTCATGGGAGGCTCCGGGATGAATTCTCGTTCGTTCAGAGAATAAACCTGTTCCCTATAAGGTGAAAAGTGGACTTCACCGATATTCTTGAGCCGGGCGAGTTCACGGATAATCAACGCTCCTGGGGGATGAATGAACGCGGAGGAATTCTCGGCGCTGGTCTTTGGGACTTCGGTGCTGGCGGGGTTTCTGGGTTCGCTGACCGGACTGGGCGGGGGAGTGGTGATCGTGCCGGTACTTGTGTTGATCTTCAAGGTCGACATCCGATACGCGATCGGCGCTTCTTTGGTCTCGGTGATTGCGACGTCGTCGGGCGCGGCGGCGTCTTATGTGCGAGAAGGGCTCTCTAACGTCAGGATCGGGATGTTTTTGGAAGTGGCCACCACGCTCGGCGCTCTGCTGGGGGCGTATCTGACGGCCAAGGTGTCGCCTGAGTGGATCGCAATCATCTTTGGCCTGACGCTGCTTTATTCGGCTTACGCCTCGTTTCGCAAACGGAGCGATCATGCCGCGGCGAAGCCGAGTGCATTGGCGGCCAAACTTGAATTGCATGGAAGCTATCCGACCTCGGCAGGCGAGATGCCTTACGCGGCGCAGCATGTTCCGCTGGGTTTCGGAATCATGTTTGGCGCGGGCACATTGTCGGGATTGCTTGGGATTGGTTCGGGAGCGGTGAAGGTGCTTGCGATGGACCAGGCGATGAAACTTCCGTTCAAAGTGTCAACGACGACCAGCAATTTCATGATTGGGGTAACGGCGGCGGCGAGCGCGGGCATTTATCTGGCGCGGGGCTACATTGATCCAGGGCTTGCGATGCCGGTGCTTCTTGGCGTGCTGGGCGGATCGATGATTGGTGCGCAAGTTCTGATGAAGGCGAAGGTCGCGACGCTGAAGATTTTGTTTGCAGTGGTGATCGTCGCGCTGGGCGCAGAGATGATTTACAGCGGACTGACGGGGAGGATTTAGTTGGCTTCGTTGACTGATAAGGAGATGGAGATCGAGATCGGGCTGATGCTGCGCATCGGAGTCAGCGTTTCGGCGGCGGTCGTCTTTCTTGGCGGCATGCTCTATTTGATTCGCGGGACTCAGCTGCCTGACTATGCGCACTTCCACGCTGACCGTCAGAGAACTCTTGCGAGCGTCTTTCATGGAGTTGCGCGCTTTGACGCATCCAGTGTGATTCAGTTGGGGATTTTACTTTTGATTGCGACGCCTGTAGTGCGGGTGGTGTTTTGTGTGGTCGGATTTGCGCGGCAGCGGAACCGGCTGTATGTCGCGGTGAGCGCGCTGGTGCTAGCTATTTTGATTTATAGCCTGATGAGCGGAGCAAGGTAGAGTCCGACGGTCGAAACCGGCTTATTGGCAATAAGTAGTTCTGTTTGGACTCGCGTGCTGGGAGCGCTGATGCTGGTTTATGAGGGGCTCCAGCATGGCGGATGCACGTGGCATTACGACACTTCACGGCAAGAACATTTTCTTTGTTGGCCTGTTAGTTGCGGCGAGCGGGATCATTTCTCCGCCGATTGCGCTGGCCCTTGGAATACTGTTCGGCTTTACAGTCGAGCATCCCTTTCCGAGCGAGAGCAGTTCGCTGGCGAAGCTGTTGTTGCAGATTTCGGTGATTGCTCTGGGCTTCGGCATGAATCTGAAGCAGGTGGTTCACGCAGGGCGTTCGGGCTTTGTTTATACCGCGATCAGCATCAGCGTGGCGATTGTGCTGGGACTCCTGCTCGGCAGACTGTTCAGCGTTGGCGGCAAGGCTTCGTTTCTGATTACCGCCGGTACGGCGATCTGCGGCGGCAGCGCGATCGCTGCGGTCGCGCCAATTACCGATGCGAGCGAGGAAGAGATTAGCGTCTCGATGGGGACGGTGTTTCTGCTGAACTCGGTTGCGCTGCTGATCTTTCCAGCGATCGGATATGCGCTGCATTTGAGTCAAAGTCAGTTTGGATTATGGGCGGCGCTCGCTATCCATGACACGAGTTCAGTGGTCGGTGCGGCGGCGAAGTATGGCAACGAGGCGCTGGCGATTGGGACGACGGTGAAGTTGGCTCGCGCTTTGTGGATTGTCCCGGTGTCGTTGCTGACGGCGGCTTTCATGGCGCGGCTGACGGGCAAGACACGCGGCGGCGGAGCTGGAGTCAAGGTAAAGGTGCCGTGGTTCATTCTGTTTTTCTGTGTGGCGGCGGCCATTAACACCTATCTTCCGCGTTTTGCCGCGACTTATGGGACGCTGAGCCATTTAGGCAAAATCGGGCTTACGGCGACGCTGTTCCTGATTGGGACGAGCCTGTCTCCGCGGACTGTGCGACAGGTTGGGATCAGGCCGTTTCTTCAGGGTGTGGCGCTTTGGATTGTGGTGGCTTGTGCTTCGCTGTTCTTTATCTATCGCGGCTTTATTTCGATTTGATCGATTGTTTTCCTCTAGCTGAAGTGCGCGGAGCGAGGGCCTCGGCGCGCTCCATGACAAAACGGCGAAAGATACCGGCGGTTCCGGTGGCTTCTGGGCCGGTGAGGGTGGCGATCGAAAACATTCTGCCGAGCTTCAGGCCTCTCACTCGTGCCAGGCGAAGAGTTCCGAGGCCGAGCTGATTGCGGACGGCCCAGCGGGAGACGAAAGCGATGCCGAGTCCGGCTTCGATGGCGCTTAGCAGGCCTTCAGTTGAGTCAAAGGTCATCCCCAGATGCAATTCCTTAATGGGCAGTCCTGCCTCTTCGAGCGCCTGCTCGACAATCCTTCTTGAACCTGAACCCAGTTCGCGCGTGACGAGAATTGCGTGGCGCAGGTCGGCGAGATCGACCTCTTCGTCGGCCCATTCGTGGCCGGGAGGAACGACGCAGACCATGTGGTCTTCCATGAATGGCTCGACCTTGACGTCCCGGCGCATTGCAGGTCCCTCGATGAGCGCGAGTTGGACGCGGTGTTCGACAAGAGCCTCAAGCACGGCCTGGGTGTTGCCTCCGGTGACTGTTATCTCGACGCGGGGATGGTCTTTCAGGAATCCGGCGATGAGGCGAGGCAGGAGATATTGGCCGATGGTCTGGGAGGCGGCGATGGCGAGGCGGCCGGCAGAGTCTCCGGCGGTTGCGGCGACGGCCTGGCTTGCTTCTTCGGCGAGAGCGGCGAGTTTACCGGCATAGGGAAGCAGGGCTTCGCCGGCAACGGTGAGCGCGACCCGGCCTCCGCTGCGGTCAAAGAGGGCAACGGAGAGTTCGGATTCGAGGGCCTTGATCTGCTGAGTGACGGCGGGTTGCGTAAGCAGGAGTTCTTCGGCTGCCTGGCGGAAGTTCAGATGCCGAGCGACGGCGCGAAAGACGCGGAGGCGGAAATTTTCCATTCCGATCAGAGTACAGAGAGTTCTTATCCGCCGCCGAAGAGCTTGGCGAAGAAGTGGCCTATGCCGTGGAAGAATCCGCCTTGTTTCTTTGCTGGCGGCTTTGTGACTGGCGCGGCAGCCGTGGTTGTCGGCGGCGCCTCGGGGGTCATATTTGCCGGTGGCGTGGGTGGCGGGGCGTCGCTCTTGTAGACCAGAGGGACGGTGACCTGGGCGTGTGGTTGTCCGGCGGGAACGGCTGGGGTTGTTGGGGGTGGCGGCGGAGCGGCGAGGCCTTCGCTTTGGGCGAGGGGGAAGGCGGTGTCGGCTGGTGTGGAAGATGGGCCGCCGACAGGTTTCGCGGCCTCGAGAACGGCAGGTGGACAGCCACAGGGTTCGGTTTCGTTGTCGACGACGTCGTTGAGGCTGCCGTGTTCAAACAGGACGCGCTGGTTGGGCTGGACGCGGTAGAGTCCGCCCTCGAGAAGGCTGGTGACGGTGATGTAAGGCGCGTCTGTGCCGTGGTTGTCGAGGCAGGTATCGCCTTTGGGACTCACGCGGATCTTCAGGTCGGTCTGCCCGGGGCCGGAGATGAGAATGCGGAAATCCGGAGTCATGAGCACGTCAGAGTATTTGCCGGTGGCGTAGCTGGCTTCAAGTGCGCCACGGTCAAGCGAGATCATCAGCGCGCTGGACTGAGCGTCGGCAATCGAGCGGTCGCGGGAGAGATGGACGGTGGTCGTCGAGCAGAGCTGGAGCGTGCCGCCTCGCGCCAAGGTGACGGTGGCGGTCTTGTCTCCGGCGGTGATGGAGCCGTTGTTGCCGATGACCGCCTTGCCGTTGCTGACTTCGAGGGACCCGGAGAGGGTGACTCCTTCGGTGGGGACGTAGGCGATGGGTTGCTGTGGCTGCGTCTGCTGCGCAGTCGCGGCAGGGACTGGGGAATAGGGACTAGGGAATAGGAAGAGCAATGCAACGAAGAGAACTGCAGGTCCCTCCACTCCGCTGCGCTCCGGTCGGGATGACAAGATTAGCTGGAGACGGCGCACTCGTTAGAGCTCCAAAAAATTCTGAACGAGCTTTTTGCCGTCGCTGGTGAGCACGCTTTCGGGGTGGAACTGCACACCTTCGATGGGGAACTTCTTGTGGCGGAGGCCCATGATGGTGGTCGTTCCATCGGCGTTGTGGGTGCGGGCGGAGATTTCGAGTTCGGCGGGCAGCGTGTCTTCGGAGACGATCAAGGAATGGTAGCGAGTGCAGGTCATGGGGCTGGCGATTCCGGAGAAGACGGTCTTGCCGTCGTGCGAGACGCTGCTGGTCTTGCCGTGCATGAGCTGGGGGGCGCGGACGACGTCGCCTCCAAAGGCTGCGCCGATGGCCTGGTGGCCGAGGCAGACTCCGAGGATGGGCCGCTTGCCGGCGAAGCGCTGAATGAGCGGGATGAGAATTCCGGCGTCCTGCGGAGTGCAGGGGCCGGGCGATAGCACGAGACGGTCGGGCGCGAGGGCTTCGACCTCGTCGACGGAGAGCTCATCGTTGCGGCGGATGACCATCTCGGCGCCGAGTTCACCCATATATTGCACCAGGTTGTAGGTGAAGGAGTCGTAATTGTCGAGTACAAAGACCATTGGGGAGGACCGCCGTGAGGAGCAAACGTGACCTTTTCGATAGTGTAGCGTTATTTGGAAAGAAGGAAATTTGCCAATGCCCTTGAAGTGCCGCCATTTGTACGCTCTTGCTATCCTGAGTGGCCTGCTCGCCGGAACCAGACTGTGCCAGGCCCAACAAACGCCAATTCAAATTACTGCCGATCTTTCAGACGCGCCGCGCAAGCTGTATCACGCGGACGTCGATCTGCCGGTGACCGCCGGGCCACTGACGGTGACGACGCCGAAATGGATTCCCGGCACTCACATGCCGCAGGGTCCGGCAGAGGACATTACCGGGGTAGTGTTTACCGCGAACGGCCAGCCGTTGACCTGGCGGCGCGACGATGTCGATCTTTACGAGTTCCACCTGACGATTCCGGCAGGAGTGACGACGCTTCATGCGCATCTCGACTGCATCGTAACGGCGCGCGTGACGCAGAAGATGGCGGTACTTGAGTGGGAGAAGCTTCTGCTTTATCCGGCGAATATTCCGGTGAAGGAGATTCCGATCCAGCCTTCGCTGAAGGTGCCGGCGGGGTGGGGGATTGGAACGGCTTTGACGCCGGAGGGTGGAGGCGCGTACCCGGTTCCTGCGGCTGGGGCGGTGACGCGTTTTGCTGTGACCGATGTTGAACAGCTGGAGGACTCTCCCGTGATTGCGGGGCAGTACTTCCACGAATTTCCGCTGGCGCCGGAGATTTCGCCGAAGCATTATCTTGATGTCGTCTCCGACCAGCCGGGGGACTCGAACCTGCGGCCGACATTCTTGGCCGAGGTCGCGAACCTGGTGCGCGAGGCGGATAAGATTTACGCGTCGCACCACTACAACGTCTATCACTTCCTGTTGACACTCTCGGATGTCGCGGGCGGGGAGGGCCTGGAGCATGGCCAGTCTTCAGACAACGGCGTGGGAGAGAAGGAGTTTAGCGATCCTGGCCATCAACTGGCTGAAGCCGACCTGCTCTCGCATGAGTTCACGCACTCGTGGAATGGGAAGTACCGGCGTCCGGTGGGCCTGTACCAGCCGGATTTTGCGACCCCGCAGCAGGGAGCGATGCTGTGGGTCTACGAGGGCATGACGCAGTATCTGGGCAATGTGCTGGCAGCGCGTTCGGGATTGAAATCGCAAGCCGAATACCGCGATCTGCTGGCGCTATCGGCAGCCAACCTCGACTACACGCCGGGGCGGCAATGGCGGCCAACGGAGGACACGGCGGTGGCAGCCAGTATTCTGCGTGCTCCGAATGAGGCGTGGAACAACTGGCGGCGCGACCAGGATTACTATGACGAGGGCGAACTACTCTGGCTTGATGCCGATACGCTGATTCGGAAGACGACCAAGAATCAGAAATCGCTGAACGATTTCGAGCATATTTTTTTGGGCAAAGGCGGGAACACCGGGCCGCTGATTGTGCCGTACACCTTCGACGAGCTGGTGGCCGACCTGAACGAGGTGATGCCTTATGACTGGGGCAGCTTTCTGCATGACCGGATCGACAAGATCAATCCGCACGCCGATTTTGCCGGCATCGAGCGGGGCGGCTATAAGGTGATTTATAAGGACCAGCCGAGCGCAGGCTCGAAGACAATGTCAGCGAATGCGGGCAGGTATGGCGGCGGAGTGAATGCCTGGTACTCGATCGGGCTGCGCGTGAGTGCGGACGGAGTCATCGGAGATGTGCTCTGGAATGGGCCGGCGGACAAGGCGAGGCTGCATCCGGGACAGAAGATCATTGGCGTGAATGGGCAGGTGTATTCGGGAGACCTGCTGAAGGCCGCGATTAAAGATGCTAAAGGAAAGACGGAGCCGATCCATCTGATTGTGCAGTCGGATACGTTCTTGTCTGCAGCGGAGATCGATTACCATGACGGCGAGCGGTTTCCGGCGCTGGAGCGGGTTGCGGGAACGCAGGATTATCTGGATGACATCACCAAGCCGCTGGCGGTGAACCCGCCGATTCCGGCCGAGGCGAAGGACGGGGATTAGTCAGGGAACTGTGCTGCGATTTCGGGTTCGATCCTGTCAATTGCGATCGCTGGATTCTGTAACTTTTGCGGGCGGGTTGAGTCCGATAAGTGCAGGGTGAAATTGTGTTTTGAGGTGCGCGATGTTTGATTCAGAATTAGCTCGCGACAGAGAATCGCGGAGGGTGACGCGCCGGGTCTTCCTCGCGGGTGGGGCGACGGCTGCCGCGGGGTTGGCATTTTTCTCGTTACGCAAAGAGCCAGTAGTTGAGGCGGGCGGTGCAATGAGCCAGACGCCTAAGATGGTCACAGTCGTTGACTTCAGCGACGACGGCAAGAACCTGGGCAAAGAGACGATTCCCCAGGTGGTGAAGACCGATGCCGAGTGGAAGGAGCAGCTGGGGCGGAACTCCTTTGACATTACGCGGCGTGCGGACACCGAGATGGCGTACACCGGGGCCACCTGGAACGAGCATCGGAAGGGGATTTTCCGCTGCATCTGCTGCAACCTTGCGCTGTTCAGTTCGTCGACCAAGTTCGATTCGGGAACGGGATGGCCGAGCTTCTGGGCTCCAATCGCAAAGGAGAATCTGGTCGAAGCCAACGACAGCTCGCTGGGCATGGACCGCACGGAGGTCAAGTGCAAGCTGTGCAATGCACATCTGGGGCATGTCTTTCCTGACGGGCCTCGCCCGACCGGCCTACGGTATTGCATGAACTCGGCGTCGATGAAGTTCATTCTGGCCGCTTAGAATGATGGGGGAGGCTGAGGATGACCGATACTTCGGAAACCGGCAGCCGGATTTCAACTGCTCTCATGCTCTATGACGGGCTTTGCGGATTCTGTAACTCGAGCGTCCGCTGGGTCATCAAGCGTGACCGGTACGATCGCTTCCGCTTTGCTCCGCTCCAGTCGGCGATCGCCGAAGCAGTACTTGCGCGTCACGGAGTCGACCGGCAGACGATGATCGCTGCCAACACCGTGTATCTCGTCCTCGGCTATGATCGGCCGGGAGAACAGCTGCTGTGCCGCTCAGATGTGACGGTGCAAGTGCTTCGTCTGTTGGGCGGTGGCTGGGAGTTGGTAGGACGGCTTCTCGGCGCGGTGCCGAGGTTCCTGCGAGACTGGGTGTATACGCTGGTGGCTCAGATTCGCTACCGGATTGCGGGGCGGTATCAGAGCTGTCCGCTGCCGTCGGTCGCCGAGCGGGCGAAGTTTCTTGCCTGATTCGTCTGCGTCGGTCTACTGCTTTCGCTGTCCGCACCGCTGAAAATGGCGCTACAATCGGGCAGCCACCAGTAATGGTCGATGATGCCTGAGACCCTGGACAATCCGACCGAATCGATCGGCAAGAGTGCGCTTGCCGACGCCCTGAGCGCTTACTGTACCGAGTCAGGGAGGACGCTGCTGGAGCTAACCGCGGAGTCGCCGGTGCTGCTGTTGTTTCTGCGCCATTTCGGCTGCTCGTTTTGCCGCGAGACGCTGGACCGGGTCTCGCAGGTTCGCGGGAAGCTGGATGCGAAGGGTGTTCGTCCGGTCTTTGTGCATCTCGGAACACCGGAACGGGCCAAGCCTTACTTCGACTACTACAACCTTTCGGATGTTGAGCGGGTGAGCAATCCCGACGCGACCTTGTATCAAAATCCAGTCTTTGGGCTGGGGCGGACGAATCCTTTCAGCCACTTCTTTCGGCCGGCGGTGGTGAAGGCGTGGGTAAATGGAGCGATTCGCAGCTATGGCATCGGGCTGATCAAGGAAGATGCGGACCAGATGCCGGGTGTCTTCTATTTGAAGGATGGGAAGATCGCGAACTTCTATCGCTATCGCACGATTGCCGATCGCCCGGATTTTCTGGCGCTGGTCGCATGAGACGACCCGCTAATCTCCCAATCTGCCTAATTCCGTCACCTTCCAGATCTTCGAGCAGTATTCGTCGATTGCGCGGTCGGAGGAGAATTTTCCCATGCGCGCCGCGTTGAGGATGGCCATCTTTGTCCAGTGGTCGTGGTCGGCGTAGGCTTGGTCGACTTTATCCTGGCATTCGATGTAGGACTGATAGTCAGCGAAGAGCAGATATGGGTCGGAGTTCAATAGTGAGTCGATGAGCGGGCGAAAGAGCTCGTGGTCTCCGCGGGAGAAGTGTCCGGAGGCGAGGCCGTCGATGACTTCGCGGAGGCCGGCGTTCGACTCGTAGATGTGGCGCGGGTTGTATCCCGAGGCTTTGGTTTGCTGCACCTGATCGGCGGTGAGGCCGAAGAGGAAGAAGTTTTCGTGGCCGACGGCGTCGCGGATCTCGATGTTGGCTCCGTCGAGGGTGCCGATGGTGAGCGCGCCGTTCATGGAGAACTTCATGTTGCCGGTGCCGGAGGCTTCCTTGCCGGCGGTCGAGATCTGTTCGCTGAGGTCGGCGGCAGGATAGACCTTCTGTCCAAACGAAACGCTGTAGTTGGGCAGGAAGACGACTTTGAGCCGGTCGCGAACCGCGGGATCGCAGTTGACGACCTCGGCGACGGAGTTGACCAGCTTGATGATGAGCTTGGCCATGTGATATCCCGGCGCGGCCTTGCCGCCGAAGAGGAATGTTCGCGGCGTGACGTCGAGGTTGGGGTTGTTTTTGATGCGGTAATAGAGGCTGACGATGTGCAGCACTTTCAGATGCTGCCGCTTGTACTCGTGAATGCGCTTCGCGATGGTGTCGATCATCGACGATGGGTCGATAGAGACGCCAGTCTGGCTGTGGATGTAGTCGGCGAGGCGAACTTTGACGTCGCGCTGGACCTTTGCCCAGTCGGAGCGGAACTGCGGATCGTCGGCGAATTGTTCGAGTTCGTGAAGCTGGTCGAGGTTGCGCAGCCATCCGTCGCCGATCTTGCTGGTCATCAGGGCCGATTGCTCGCGATTGGCGACGCCGAGCCAGCGGCGCGGGGTGACGCCGTTGGTGATGTTGAGGAACTTTTCGGGCCACATCTCATAGAAGTCGCGCAGCAGATCCGTCTTAACGAGCTGGCTGTGCAACTCGGCAACGCCGTTGACGGCGTGACCACCAATGGTGGCGAGGTTGGCCATGCGGACGTATTTCTGGTCGTGCTCGTCGATGATCGACATGCGTTGCAGGCGGGCGTCATCGCCGGGGAAGCGGTGTCGGACTTCATCGAGGAAGCGGCGGTTGATCTCGTAGATGATCTCGATGTGGCGTGGCAGCAGCCCACTGAACAAGGGCAGCGGCCAGCGCTCGAGGGCCTCGGGCAGCAGGGTGTGATTGGTGTAGCTGAAGGTGTTGGTGGTGATGTGCCAGGCCTCGTCCCAACCTAGGCCGTGCTCGTCGACGAGCAGGCGCATGAGCTCGGCGACCCCGATCGACGGATGGGTGTCGTTGAGCTGGACGGCCCACTTCTCGTGGAAATTATGCAGAGTGCGCCCCGCGCGGAGATGGAGGCGAATCATGTCCTGCAAGGCGCATGAAGTGAAGAAATACTGCTGTTGCAGGCGAAGCTCCTTGCCCTGGATTTCTTCGTCGTTGGGATAGAGCACCTTAGAGATGTTCTCGGCGAAGACTTTGCCCGCGACGGCGCCTGAGTAGTCGCCGCTGTTGAAGCGCTCGAAGTAAAAGGATTCAGGCGCCTCGGAGCGCCATAGACGCAGGTCGTTCACTAGGCCGCAGCGATAGCCGGGAAGCGGGGTGTCATAAGGGATGCCCTTGACGGTCGTGTGCGGCACCCAGCGGACGCGATACGCTCCGCTGGCATCGACCGAGGTCTCGGTCTGACCGCCGAAGTGGACGTCGACCGAGGCCTGCGGGCGGCGAATCTCCCAGGGATTGCCGTTGCGGAGCCAATAGTCGGTGAGCTCGACCTGCCATCCATCACGGATCGTCTGCTGGAAGATGCCGAACTCGTAGCGGATGCCGTAGCCGATCGATGGGACGCCGAGCGTGGCCATGGAGTCGAGATAGCAGGCTGCGAGACGGCCGAGGCCGCCGTTGCCGAGGCCGGGTTCGCTTTCCTGCTCGCCGATTTTGTCGAGGTCGAGACCGAGCTCGCCGCATGCCTGACGGACTGGCTCCTCGAGGTCGAGGTTGAGCAGATTGTTCGCGAGGTAGGGTCCCATGAGGAACTCGGCGGAGAGATAGCAGACCACGCGCACGTCGTGTCGCGTATAGCTCTCGAGGGTCTTGATCCAACCGGCGAGAATGCGGTCGCGCACGGTGTAGGCAACAGCGGTGAAGTAGTCGCGCTCGGTGGCGTTCTCTGGGGTCTTGGCGACAATGTAATAGAGGTTGTCGAGGATGGCGCGTTTGAGGGTATCGACGCGGTTGCCGGTGCGGTCGTCTTCGATGGCCACGGTGGGTTCGGCGGTTTGGGTATTCATAGATGCCTCGTTGATGAGCCGGAGCGTGGACTCAAACTCTTATCTAAAGACGGCTGTGTTACGGTGCGATGATACGCCGAGAAATAATTGGGATTCCAGCGGGCGCCGTGGCTATACGCCCTGAACCAGCGTTGCGCGGTAGATGGCACCCTTGAAGCGGTGGACGCGCACTTCTCGATACGCAGGGCTGTCGTACCAGGCTTTGGCGGCTTCCGTGGTGGGAAACTCGAGGATAATCGTGCCCTCGTTGGGCGGCCCTTCGAGTTCTTCGTGCGGGCCGTAGGCGGCCAGGATTTTGAGGTCGTGGCCGACGGTGGTGGCGCGAACCTCCTGGTTGTAGGTATCCATTTCGGCCTGGTCGAGGGTTTTTTCGCGGGTGAAGATGAAGTAGGCGCTCATAAGAATTTTCCCATTTTCTTTCGCGCGCAGGGTTCGCGGCGGAAGCAATCTGGTGCGTGATCGTTGACCATTCCTGACGCCTGCATCCAGGCGTAGACGATGGTGGGGCCGACGAACTTGAAGCCTCGCTGCTTGAGTTCCTTTGAGATGGTTTCGGAGAGCGGGGTGGTGGCGGGGACCGGGCCGGTGTTCTGGATTGACTTGCCTCCGACGAGATCCCAGGCGAAGGCGGCGAAGTTGGTTCCGGCTTGCTGCATGTCGAGGAAGACGCGTGCGCCTTGAATGGTGGCTTCGATCTTGGCGCGGGCTCGGATGATTCCGGGGTTTCGCATGAGGCGTTCGATGTCGGCTTCTTCGAAGCGGGCGACCTTGGCGGGATCAAATTGGTGGAAGGCGGCGCGGAAGGCTTCGCGCTTGCGGAGGACGGTAATCCAGGAGAGTCCGGCCTGGAAGCCTTCGAGCATGAGGAGTTCCCACAGGGTGCGGGAGTTGGACTCGGGGAGGCCCCATTCGTGGTCGTGGTATTGCTGCATGAGTGGGTCGGAGCCTGCCCAGGTGCAGCGGCGTTGTTCTCGCCTGGCGCTTGGAGTCATGATCCGGGATTCTCGCTTTGATTGGCCTGAAGAGATCTCACTTCTGCTTGCAGAAAAATCTCGATGCGGTCGGAAGTCCATACCGCGATGCCGGTGCCAAAGAAGTCCGTGTCCTCGGTCCATATGGGGCAAGAAAGCGCTAAGGCAGTCGCCAGCACCGGCCAATCCTCCTCGTCTCTGCCGCGCAGACGCTGCTCGGCCTCCTCTTTAAAAAGCCCATAGAAATCATGGTTGACCGGTTCGACGAGGGACTGGAGATATTGGATCGCGGCAGGAACGTCGGTATCCGGCATTCGCTTTGTTCTCAATAAGGGTGGGAGATATTTCATTGCATCAGCGTACGCCATGTCTGGCGCATAGAACCGAAGACCACGATCTGCATAGGTCTCAAGAAGCTGCCGGACACGTCGTCCGAGCACGGCGCGAATGAGGATGTTGGCGTCCAAGACGATCATTTCGGAGAGTTCGCGGCTCCGCTCCGGCGGCGCATCTTCTTGAACTCGGTTACGACTTCTTCCTCGTCCGCGTCGCCCAAGGCCTCTGCAAGCCGGTCCGCCGCGGCGCGGAGTTCGGCAAGGTCTGCCGATCGGGTAGCCTTTCGGGGTGTTGGGACATAAACGCCCATCGTTTCGCCGCGGCGGGTTACGGCCACTGGTGTTTCAGATTCCAGGAAACGGGCGATCTGCTCGCGGAATTCTCGGACTCCAACTTTGATTGCCGGCATGAGGCCTCCTGTTGTGTACATTAAAGTGTACACATTAAACAGGTGCAATTTCAAGAGCGATCCGGTCAAGGTGACCACTTACGGAATGAGTTATTGCTGAAGTTGACTAACATTCGAAATCCTGAAAGTTCATCGGCACTGCCCGTGAACAGTGCCGATGATGCCAGTATCGGAGCTACCAGAGGTTGTCAGCTAGTTGAGTAGCGTTCGGAGATTGGACGATAGGACGGCTTTGAAGTTATTTACGACATCAATTTCTCCGGTATCCTGAAGGCGTAGCTCGGCCGAGGCCATGCTGTAAATCAGAAAATCGGTTGCCGTTACCGCGCGGGCTTCATTCATGTTGTCCGTCACAAAGCGCTGGTAGAAGGGGTGTTCCACGTTGTATCGAATTACCAGCTTCCGGCCTTCCATGTCGCATTCATATATCTGTCCGTTGGGACCAAGTCTCTCTTCGCGAATAACACAATTCAGACGAGACTCGATGAGCTGGCTTCGGCTGAAGTTTTTTCTTTCCTTAAGCGGCTCGACAGGATTTTCCGGTCTGTCAATCCGTTCTTGGGATCGAGCGGCTCTTTTCTCCACTTCGGCCTTCGGCTTGATCAGCAGCTTGTCCTTTTCGGCAATCACTTTCATTGACTGGGCGTGTAGTTTGAGCTGAGCTTCACTAGACTGGACCCTTTTTTTGGTCGCCTCGCGCCTCTTAATTGTGCGGCACACGGGGATCAACACATTGCCCAGTTGGTCTCTGAGGCTCTGTTCAAAGTTCACCTGACGCTTTGTGAACTCTATGCCAACGAGCCTATCCAACGTTCCGGGGAAGAAAACCTCGCCTCTCATGCGATTAAAATCGTTGTGCTTCGTGAAGAAATCTAACGAATTCGCATTCATGACTTCTCGCTGGTTTCTCATCACGTAGAAGCCTTGGTTCTTAAGGGACTTCCCAAAGTCGGTATCCGTAACTGGGGCTTCCGGAACGAGAACAATTCGCACTCGAACATTTTCGGTCTTCTTCTCTCCATCTTCGGATACGCTGACTGGAATTACGTCGTCCATCACCAACTCTGTCTCCGGGTCGCCGAGTTGCAGAGGATCAAGAGCAGGCACTTCTTCGTCGCCGACGGAGATTTTCTTTCCCGCGTCGATAAAATACCTGTGGATCCGCCCAACGTGGGTTCTCAAAGTCGAGGAAAACGAAGACGTATTTCGGTTGGATAAATTGTCACAGTTGGTTAGCGTTACGAGTGTCCCGGTACTTTCTTGGCCGATCGCCGAGTTGAGGATTTCCTCCTCTTCAGGAGTTGCGCGGGCGAGGTGTTTCAGAAAGGCGTTCTGAGCGATGATGTCATCTACGTCCCAGGCGCTTGACAGGCAACCGTCTTCTCCCCGGGTAATGACGTGGCAACGCTTGGCGATCGATAGGCTGGCCGTTACTAGGCCCATTCCGAACTTTCCTAGGTCGGAATTCAGGTCTCGCTGAGTTATTGAGCCTAAGCGCATAGCCTGGTCGAGAACGGCTTCAGACATGCCTTTGCCATTGTCGGCGATTGATATCTGCGGTTGGTTGTTTTTGGACTGAACGGAGACGCTGATGATTTGTGCGTCTGCATCGATTGAGTTGTCGACGAGGTCAGCAAGGGCTTCGTAGTTGCCGTAGCCCAGATGGCGTAGAGAGTCTACTAGGCGACCCGCATTGGGGTCGTTGGGGCGGTCATAACGCATGTTTTTCTCCTTGTCGATGCAGCTTGCACCAACAATTCCTTAAGTCTTTGTTTGTCACCAGCATGGCCAATGACAGTTACATAGTAGGACTAATTGAGTCCACGCGCAAGACGTTATTACCCGAGAGGTGGTCTTCGATCCAGCTCGACGTACATTCGTGGTATTCTTATCTTGCGCTCAGTTGTTTGGTTGTGAGCCGTTCTTGCCCTGGAAAGCTGGATCGCCTTCCACAGTGTCTCCAAGCCCCTCAGCGTAATCGCCCGCAAATATGATGTGCGCGGCGGTGTGTGGAAGCCCGTGATCATTCTTGTTATTGCTTGATCGCTTCCCCGCAAAAGGCATCGTGCGGCAGAGCCGAGCCAGGGACATTTTCTTCAGCCCCCGGCTTACTGATTCCCGGCACTCCCTGCGAAAGAAACAATTTTCTGTCACGGACGGATGAAGCCGTCGCGAGGCAGTAACTCGCGTCCCGGACCGGTCTCTGTCTGCTTCCAAAGCAAGACTCAGGAACCGACGGACCATTAAAAGGATCAGCGCAATGCTGATTTCTTTAAAGGAAAACTTTGACTCAATTTAATGACTTTCAGATTTCCGCCTCGCTGAAGAAGCGTCTGGCGGCTTGTAATTTCATCACGCCCACTCCAGTACAGGATGGGGCGATTCCTCCTGCGCTTGAGGGCCGGGACGTGCTGGCGACGGCGCAGACGGGAACCGGCAAGACGCTGAGCTTCCTGATTCCGATTATCGAAAAGCTGCAGGCGACGCAATCGAAGAACGCGACGGCGCTGATTCTGCTGCCGACACGCGAGCTGGCGATGCAGGTGGAGCAGACATTTCGCACGTTGACCCAGGGCACCTCGCATAGCGTGGCGCTGGTGGTTGGCGGGCTCGCCGAAGGGCCGCAGATCCAGGCGATTCGCCGTGGCGCGCGTTTGATTGTGGCGACTCCGGGGCGGCTTGAGGATTACATCAAGCGGCGCATGGTCAAGCTGAACGAAGTGCAGATCCTGGTGCTCGACGAAGTTGACCGCATGCTGGATATGGGCTTCAAGCCGGCGATCAAGCGGATTGCCTCGGAGATTCCGGCAGATCGGCAGACGCTTTGCTATTCGGCGACGCTGGATGCGGCGATCAAGGAGGTCGTTCGCGACTACCTGAAGAACCCGGTTCGGATCGAGATTGGTTCGGTACTGAAGCCGGCGGAGAATGTTCGCCTGCAGACTTTCGAAGTGACCTCGGACAAGAAGCAGGAACTGCTTGAGCACTTGCTGAAATCCGAAGAGGGCAGCTTCCTGGTTTTCGTTCGCACCAAGCATGGCGCAGAGCGGGTTGCTCAGCGGCTGAGCCGCTCGGGCCACGGCGCGACCAGCATTCATGGCGACCGCACTCAGGCGCAGCGCAGCGCGGCGTTGAAGAGCTTTTCCAAAGGCGGGCACCGGATTCTCGTCGCGACTGACGTGGCTGCGCGCGGTCTGGACGTCGACCACATTGCACATGTCGTGAACTATGACATGCCCAAGATGGCGGAAGACTTCGTGCATCGCGTTGGCCGGACTGGACGGGCCGACAAGAAGGGCGTCGCTCACACCTTTGCCCAGCCGGATGAACGCGGCGACCTGAAGAAGATTGAGCGGACGCTCAAGATTTCGATGGAGAAGTTTAGGGTGAAGCCGATGGTAGCGGGCGCAGCGGGTCACTCGAGCTCGATTCACGTGTAGTTTGCGGGCTGACTTGATTAATATCGCGCATGACTCTTATGGGGTCATGCGCTTTCTCTTTGCGGCGATATTTGAAGGAGCAATTGAGGCCGAAGGTTCGCCGGGGATTCTTCCTTCCTGCGGTCGTCAGAATGACGTTCGATTGGGAGCGCGTTACTCGGCGGCGACGCGGGAGATGGCGGTTTCGAGGATTTCTCTGGTGAAGATGAGATCGGGGGCTGCTCCGGTGCGGCGGCGGTAGAGCGCGGTCGTCTGGCAGAGGACGACGATGTCTTCGATCTCGGCGGGGTTGATGGCGGACTCGAGCACCCGGGCGCGGAACTGCTCTTCCGTCATGTCCTGGAGGCGAAAGCCCTGGCGCTGGGCTTCTTTCAGGTAGAAGACAGCAACCTCGGCGAGCATCTCGCGCGCATCGTCAGGGATCTCGCGGCTTCCTCCGTGAGTCACTTCAGCGCCGGGGAGGGTGAGCTTGATGCCGAAGAGGTTGTCGAGGTCGCTGTTGGTCTCGAAGGTCACCGTGGTGGCTACGACCAGGACGTTGTGGCGCTCGGAGGTGGTCTCGATGAGGGCGTCGAGTTCGGTCAGGACATCGGGGTCGCTTTCTTTATAGGCGAGGTCGATGCGCGGAAGCAGCAGCATCACCTTTCGCGATTTGTATCCGCGGACGATGCTTTTTGCCTTGGCTAGCGCGTCGGAGTCGCGGGGGTTGTAGACGGTGACGAGGCGTTCCATGCCGGCCATTTGGGCGATGCGTTCAGCGAGGCTTTTCTTGCCGCTTTGAACGGGGCCGATGACGAGGACTTCGTTGCCGATCTTCAAATCTTTGTATTCGGCAGGGTTTCGAGCGCGGTCGATGAGGTCGGCGATGCTGATGATGAGGGCGTCGAGTCCGGCGAGGCGGGGGTTGAGGCTGCTCACAGGGACGTCCTCGAGCGAGAGGTAGATGCGCTCGCGGCGCTTGCGGACCTCGGTGATGAATTCGATAAAGGTCGGCAGGGTTGCGATCGACCCAACGACGGTGGCAAAGACGAGGAACTCCTCGGTGAGGAGTAGGGCCGAGTCCGCCGATGCCGCTGGGTTGAGCATAAGTCGAGGATAGCAGTTGGGTTAGTGGCGATTACTGCGTGAGCTTATCGGATTGAGGCGAGATGATCTTGATTTGAGTTCCGAAGCGGGACTATCCTCTTGGCATCGGGCGTTGGTAGGCCATCGATCTCTTGAGGTGACTTATGAAGCGGCTTGTTCTGGTTCTGGTAACTTCGGCGGCGTTGTCGGCTTCGGGTCAGGTAAACCAGGAAGCGCCGAAAGCAGCGAGTGGCGCCGCGGCGAATTCCCGCCAGCCGGCGACTGTGATGATTGAGGGAGTCGATGGCCGTACCCACGAGATCCAGGTTCCGGTGACGATAGGTCAGATGCAGCGCCCGCTGGTTCAAGCGGCGGACGCAGCCGATCTGGAGAACAGGATTGGTTCGCAGGCGGGGTGTCCGGTGCAGATTGTGAATGCATCGTTCGATCGGCCTGCCGAGTTGATGCTGACTGCCCATTCTCGTGCTGAGAGCGCGCCGACGCTACGCCTCGACTATCGCAATTTCAGCGGCAAGGACATTGAGTCGGTGGTGCTGACGGGCTGGATCAAGGTGAAGGGCAGCCCTTATCAGCTTGATTCGGTCACTCATTCCGTTCAGCTGGATCTGTCGCGAAAGGGGTTGCTCGGCAAGGACGTGCAGGCGACCCAGGCTCTCAAGTTGGCGGCAAACGCGATCGGCTTCGATCGGATAGAGCTGTCGCAGGTGACCTACGTTGACGGTACGACGTGGAAGCCGCAGCGGAATTGCGTATATGCCAATGTCGGATCGACGGAGCGGGCCAAGGCGTGGTAGTTCGGGTTAGGCCTAAGCGCTTGTGCGCTATGTTGTTCTAAGATTGGCAGTATGTTCCTGAAACAGTACTACCTTGGCTGCCTGGCCCATGCTTCTTATTTGATCGCCGACGAGGCCAGTAAGACTGCGATCGTTGTAGATCCGCAGCGGGATATCGAGCAGTATTTGCGCGACGCCGAGCGGATAGGTGCGTCGATTCGCTATGTCTTCCTAACCCACTTCCACGCTGACTTCCTTGCCGGGCACCTGGAGCTGCGCGATCGCTGCGGCGCGGAGATCCGGCTCGGGGCAAAGGCCAAGGCCGACTACAAATTCGTCCCGATGCATGACGGCGATGTGCTCGATTTTCCGGGACTGCGTTTGCAGGTATTGGAGACGCCGGGGCATACGATCGAGTCGATCTCGATTCTTGTCTTCGATCTACAGAAGGACTCGACCAAGCCGTATGCGGTTCTAACCGGAGATACGCTTTTCATCGGCGATGTGGGCCGCCCGGACCTGCGCGCTTCGCTTGGCTGGACGGCAGAGGAATTGAGCAGCCATCTCTACGATTCGTTGCACAACAAGCTGCTGCCATTGCCGGATGAAACCCTGATCTATCCGGCGCACGGCGCGGGCTCGCTTTGCGGCAAGCATCTGTCGTCAGACACAGTCTCGACTCTGGGTGAGCAGCGCCGCTTCAATTACGCGCTGCAACCGCTGAGTAAAGAGGAGTTCACCCGACTGGTAACGGCCGATCAGCCGGATGTTCCGGCTTACTTTACTTATGACGCGGTGCTGAACACGCGGGAGCGGCCGACGTTGGATAAGACGCTGGAGCAGGGGCTGCATCCGCTCGATCTTGAGCAAGTGTTGGAGATGGGCGACGAGGGCGCCCAGGTGCTCGATGTTCGTGATGCGGCGGAATATGCCAAGGGGCATCTCATTAGCAGTCTCAATATCGGCCTGGGCGGTCAGTACGCAACGTGGGCGGGCACGATGCTCGACGCGGCGCGTCCGATCGTGATCATCGCCGAGCCGGGGCGCGAACAAGAGGCCGCGATGCGCCTGGGAAGGATCGGCTTCGACCGCGTCAACGGATACCTGAAGGACGGGATGGGAGCACTCGCCGGTCGGCCGGACCTGGTGCGCAGAACGGAACGAGTCAGCGCGCCGATGTTGGAAGAAGAACTGGATTCAGCGAATCCGCCGCTGGTGGTGGATATTCGTTCACCCCGGGAATGGGGGGAAAAGCATATTGGTGACAGCTTAAACCTGCCACTTGCCCACCTGAAAGAGAGCGTTGGACGGTTGCCGCACGGGCGCAGGATTGCAGTGCATTGCGCGGGCGGCTACCGGTCGTCGATCGCGGTGGGCATCCTCAACGAACACGGCATCACCGACCTGGTGGAGCTTGCCGGCGGGCTCGCTGCCTGGGAGGCGGCGAAACTGCCGGTGGTTGGCGCCTAGACAACCTCGCGTCTCGCGAGGCTAATTCGCAAATGCGATTCCGTAGCGTTCGGAGATGGCCATCAGCTGCGCCGCATCCTGAGGCATCGATAGCATGGAGATCTCTTCGACATTTCTCAAGGTTGGCCGGCGTAACAGGTTGCCTTGGGTTTGGTTGCCTTTATTGCGAGCTTTGGCAAGCGGTGATCAGCTTCTGGTATTGGTCGAAGGCCTGGTTCAACCGGTGGCGTAGAGCGTCTGTAGAATCCATGCCGGTCAGATTGGATAGCGCATTTTCACGGGCGGTGACATTCATTGCCGAAATCAGCTCGACGCAGGCCCTCGCGTCCGCGCGAATGGCGGCGATCACGCGATCTTGCAACTGATGCGCGCAGTCGATGACGGCGTTGCCGAGATCGAGGATTTCGAGCGCAGACTCGGTGGCGGCCACACTGGCGTCGTGCATGGCCTGGTGACGCGTGGTCTGCTCGGCGGCGGTGGCTCTGGGCAATTGCATCGCGCGGATGTACTGGGCGAATGCGTCGGAGTCGGCCTGCGCTGCTGTGAGCAGCTGCGATGCGAGCTTGAGCAGCTTATCTTCGAGCGGAGGGTAGATTGCATCAGGCTGTTTGCGAGCGGAGACTCGAATCGACTTCAACAGCAGCGAAACTCCGAGATAGCCGCAGACTGCGGTGATCGAACCGCCGCCTGGAGTTGGCGCGGTGGCTGCCGCGGTCGCGAAGAGCGATGCGACGGTGATGCCGGCCAGATCCTGCGGCGGTTGATCGGTCAAGTTGGAAGCTTCGTGGTTTGGCATGAATCCAGATCGGCGGTCGGATGCTACATTGATTTGAGCATTGTCCTATACCTATGTCGACATCGGAAGATCTCGCGCGCATTGTGCTGCAGGAACAGGAGCTTCAGTTTGCGAGCTTCGATGAAGAGACAGCGTGGAGGCTGGGCTCCCGGCTGCGATCGATGGCGCTCGAGCGCGAGTTCAAGATCGTGATCGATGTGCGGCGGATTGGCCAGCCGCTCTTCTATACCGCGCTTGCGGGGACGACTCCCGACAATGTGGACTGGGTGCGGCGGAAGAGCAATGTGACGGCGAGGTTCCTTCGCAGTTCGTATGCGCTTGGGCTAGAGATGGAAGAGAAGAAGTCGAACCTCTTCGACCGCTATGGGCTTGCGGTGAGCGACTATGCCAGCCATGGTGGGTGCTTTCCGTTGCGGGTGGTGCAGGCGGGTGTGATTGGGTCGGTCACTGTGTCTGGGCTGGCGCAGCGGGCTGACCATGAGCTGGCGGTTGAGGCGATTTGTGCGGAACTAGAGCGTGATTACGAGAGCTTGCGGCTTGGGGACTGAGCCAATCGCCGCCGTCCGCGCCGAAGGAAAAAGAAGCCCACCACGCCGACAGGCACCAAGGTCGCCAAAGCAAAAAGCCGCTGGAGAGTGCCGCCTTCGAGGCCGGCGACTTTAGTCTTTCCCTCGATTAGCGGAACGACCGGCAGCACGAGCAGGAACGACAAGCACAAATACTCTCGCGTGCCGCGAGAGCGAGGGGCGCGCCACGCAGCGATAAGTAATACCAGCGGCATCATGATTATTAGAGACCCTGCGGGGCCGTGCCAGGGCCCTTTTGTGATGCAAAGTCGCTTCCTAGTCGCTATTCCCCTAATCCCTGGCTAAGCCTTCGCCGTCTCCGCAACCGCTCCAGCCTTGAGCGCAGCAGCTTTATCGGTAGCTTCTCCACGTGAAGTCCTTATCGCTGCGGCCGAAGTGGCCGTAAGCAGCCGTCTTCTTATAGATCGGACGGCGAAGGTTCAGGCTCTCGATGATCCCCTTCGGAGTCAGCTTGAAGTTGGCCCGAACCAGCGCCTGCAACTTGGCCGATTCGATGGTTCCAGTGCCAAAGGTATCAACCAGCACGCTCACCGGCTCAGCCACGCCGATCGCGTAAGCGAGTTGGACTTCGCAGCGGTCAGCCAAACCAGCAGCCACGATATTCTTGGCAATGTAGCGAGCCATGTAAGCCGCCGAACGATCCACCTTTGTCGGGTCCTTGCCCGAGAACGCGCCTCCGCCATGACGGCCCATTCCACCGTAAGTGTCCACGATGATCTTGCGTCCAGTCAGCCCGGAATCGCCCATCGGTCCGCCGATGACGAACCGCCCAGTCGGATTGATGTGATATTTGGTGTTCTCGTCCAGCAGGTTGGCCGGAATGACCGCCTGAATGACGTGCTTTAGGATGTCACCGCGAAGCTGCTCGTTGCCGACATGCTCGGCATGCTGGGTTGAGATGACCACCGCATCGACACGGACAGGCTTATGGTTCGCGTCGTACTCAACCGTGACCTGACTCTTGCCGTCAGGACGGAGGTAGCTGAATTGGCCGCTCTTGCGGACCTCGCTCAACCTGGCGGTAAGCTTGTGGGCCAGCGAGATCGGAGTCGGCATCAACTCCGCTGTCTCGTTGGAAGCATAGCCGAACATCATGCCCTGGTCCCCGGCGCCTCCGGTGTCTACGCCCATGGCAATGTCACCCGACTGCTTGTTGATCGAGGAGATGACCGCGCAAGTGTTCGAATCGAACCCATAGAGAGCGTTGTCATAGCCGATTGCAGCAACCACGCCGCGGACCAGCGACTGGAAATCGACATAGGCCTTGGTGGTGATTTCGCCGGCGATGACCACAAAACCGGTCGCGGTGAGGGTTTCACAGGCCACGCGGCTGTACTCGTCTTGTTCCAGGCAGGCGTCGAGAATAGCGTCGGAGATCTGATCGGCGATCTTGTCGGGATGGCCTTCGGTTACCGACTCCGAGGTAAATAGAAATCTGTCGCGTTGGGACAAGCAAACCTCCTACAGGTGGGTGGGGCATGGCAAAGCTGCACACAAGACGCCGAATACGGCCGCAACTTGATCCTTTGAGTTTACCCGACCGCCGAGTTCAACGGCAAAAGAAGGCCGCCGGACGAGAGTATTTTGCAGGGAAGGGGGAAGATGCGAGGTTCAACGGAGAAGCCTGGCCGCGCCCCGAATCGAAGGCCACGCAACGTGCTGAAAGCGGGATGTTTGACCCGCAGGATCAGGACACGGCGGGAGATGTCACTCTCAGGGAAGATTCAGCTGCCTGTGCACCATAGACCGGCAATACGGCGCGACCCACGTAAATCGCGCCAGGCTGAGGCGACTGGCTCCGGTTGCCATGATCCGTCACTTTATTGCGGACGAAGTGATACACAAACCAGCCCAGCCCAGCGATCAGCACGAGCAGCAGAAAGACGCCCGCCCAGCGTAGTCGCACGGTCTGGCGGTCGGTCTCGGCGACCCGCTGCTTCACTACATTTTCGGCGAACTTGGTCCAGTCAGCGTCATCCTGAATGACCATGCCGCTCGCGTGGTAGGCGGACATGAAGCGATCGACCCAGGTTTCTTCGTCCAGGCCCACGACGCGGGCGTAACCGCGCACAATACCGCGATTGAATACCCCGCCGGGCAGCCGGTCGAACTGCTCCTGTTCGAGCGCATTGAGGTGGCGACTGCTGATCTTGGTCGAGTCTGTGATGGCTTCAAGCGCGATACCGCGGGTTTCCCGCTCTCTGCGCAATTCTTCGCCGAATTGCCCCATACCCTAACACCTTGTCGAACCAAATCGCAGATTGAAAGTGTTATTTACCTGCCTGTCTTTTCCAACGAATTCGGTGTGCCAAGTCTTATATTTTAGCACCCTATTTTGTGCATACCTTACGACTTCCGCTAGGGTAACGTCAAAAAGAAAATGCGGAATTCGCGTATTTTTCAATGATTTACAGCAAAGTGGGAATATTTCGTTCCGAAGCGGGACGCGATCGAACCTGAGCTCCCTTTTTAACCCTCCTCCCCGGCGTGCACGAACGCGCGGACGCCAGCTAGGAGTTCGACACACCTGCTTGTTACACTTGAAACTGGACTCCTGTTACGAAAAACAGGCAACGGGAAGTGAATTCAGCATGAACAAGCTCGTTATAGGGAATTTGATTCACCGCCCGCTGCGGACCTTTATCAGCGTCTGCGCGATTGCGATCGAGGTGGTCATGATCCTGTGTATTGTGGCAATCATGCTGGGCCAAGTCAACGGCGCCCGCGACCTCGCCACGGGCATCGGGGCGGACATGATCGTCCAGCCGCCGAACTCGACCTTTCTCTCTGGAATCAGTGGCGCGCCGGTTCCGGCGAAGATCGCCCAGGTGCTGCAAAAGCTGCCGCACGTGGAAGTTGCGGCGCCGGTGATCGTGAACCTGACCGCGACCGGCTCAGTCGAGACGATCTGGGGCATCGATTATGCGAGCTTTAATGCTCTGCGGCCATTCGTTTTCGTTGCCGGAACGCCCTTTCAGGGACCAAACGATGTGATTGTCGACGACTACTTCGCCCGCTCCGACAAGGGGCATCATATCGGCGACATGATCACGATCCTGAACCATGAGTTCCGTATCTGCGGCATCGTCGAACACGGTAAAGGCGGCCGGAAGTTTCTGCCGATCCGCACCTTGGGCGCGCTGGTCAGCACCTCGGAAAATGCTTCCCTCTTCTATCTGAGGAGCGACAAGCCAGCGAACCAGGGATTGATCAAGAAAGAGATACTCGCGACTCCGGGGCTCTCCGACTACCAAGTGAAGACGATGGCCGAGCAGCTCTCGATGCTGACGCCCGAGCACCTGCCGGCCTTTACGATCGCCTTGAACGTCGTCATCGGTATCGCGGTGATCATCGGATTTCTGGTGATCTTCCAATCGATGTATACCGCGGTCATGGAACGTACCCGAGAGATCGGAATTCTCAAGTCGCTTGGCGCCTCAAAGGGCTACATCATGAACGTGGTGCTGCGAGAATCGACTCTGATCACAGTCTGTGGAATCGCTCTGGGTATGGTTCTGACGCAGCTGATTCATGCCTGGATGTCATACCGCTTTCCAACCTTGCCGTTTTTCGCGACGACGGATTGGTGGTTTAAGGGTGCGGCAATTGCGCTCGCCGGTGGTATTCTAGGCGCAATCTATCCGGCCTTTAAGGCCGCCAGCAAGGATCCGATCGACGCGCTGGCATACGAATAAATCAGACGTAGAAGCACCTCCAACCGGAAATCCGGGTTTCTCTTAATAGACATATTTCTGCCTGATCTACAGGTCGAGGGAGGCGTGCATTCAACGATGAAGCTGAGGAAATGGATCGGTGTAACGGGGCTGGCAGCAGCCGTTGCCTTTGTCGCCGCCCTGCTGGGCGCGCATTTCCTACATCCTGGCGCCGATTTCCCCAATTTCTCGCCGTGGATGGACTACGCGAAGTACACCGATGAAGGATGGTACGGTAGCGCCGCCGTCGCCTATTTCGTCCGCGGCAATTGGTATGTTCCCGGGGATTTCAATCCGGCCGTGGCTCTCCCCGTCTGGCCATTTCTGGAATGGGTGCTCTTCCATTTCACCGGAGTGAGCCTGCCGGCGGCGCGCCTGCTGGCGGTTGCGATCTTCGCCGGCAACCTCGTGTTGACGTATGCGCTGGTTCGCAGCCAGGCCCGACGTTGGGTCGCTTTGCTGGCGATAGTGCTGGTGGCCAGCAATGCGTTTCTGTTTTGCTTTAGCCGGCTGGCAATTCTGGAGCCGCCGGTGGTGTTCCTGCTTCTGCTGGCGTGGTTGCTCGCTCTGCGGCCTCCGGCCAGAGCCAGCTGGATGCGGCTTGCCACCCTGATAACCATCGGCCTCCTGCTCTGCGGTATGGTACTGACCAAGACGACGGCGCTCTTCCTGTCTTGCCATCGGTCTTTTACCTGGTGTGGTTCGCGCGGCGCGGGCAGGCCCGCCAAGCTCTGGGCGCTTGCGGAGTCGTCGCGCTTGCGGCCGGGCTACCTTGGCTCGCATATTACGGTTTGGTCGTTCGCCCGCATTTTCTTCAGGATTTCAGTTATCTCTTCACCGTCAACGTCTATACGCAGCCAACCTCCAGCTTTGGATGGCTGATGGCTTTCTGGTATGCGCTCCACGGAGCATTCTGGATCGATCGCATGCTGGCGCTGCTGGCGTTTGCTATTGTGTTGCTCTCGGTGGCGTGGCTGCGAGAGCTCTGGCGTAACCCTCTCTTTGCCGCATCCTGCATCGCCGCCGGGAGCTACATCTTCTTCATTGGGTATCACAACAATATGCAGCCGCGCTATTACCAGGTGGTGGCATTTCCTTTGGCCATCATGGTGGCGCTCGGCTTCGAGGCCCTCCTTCGTCGGCGCGGAGTCTTGCCTATCGCCACAGCGGCGGTTGCATCTGTCGCGCTCGCCTACAGCATCATGTTGAATACCCGGGAGACGGTCTGGTTTGCGTTTCATCCGCAATATACATTCGTGGAAGCGGCGCGAAATCTGACTCGCTACATCGACGATCATCCGAGTCGTAACCGTATGCTGCTCTCGATCAGCGGAAGCAATATTTCCCTGATCACGGGCCTTCCTGCGATCTGCGACGATTTCGGCACCCTGGATCTTCCGGCCCGTATTCGCCGCTACCAGCCGGGCTGGTATGCGGCATGGAACGAGCTCGATCCGGGTACGCTGGAGGACCTGCACACTCAGTTCAATCTGGAGCAAGTTGCCAATTTCCCCGCCTACGACGATGAAGACCGGAACAACCTGATCCTCTATCGGTTAGTACCGCGCCAGTCGGAGATGCCGAAGGCCAAGCCCCGGAGACGTTCCCGGCAAACTCCCTTTGGAGCGCTCGCGGGGAAGCCGGCGGAGATTCGCCGGGTGGCCGACTAGATATTATGGCGGTGAGGGGTTTTAGGCTGGAATCGAAATCCTGAAAATAGTGCCGCTCTTGCCGGGGCGGACGCTGCTGCGCACGCTGATCCTGCCCCTGTGACGGTGGACGATGTTCTTGGAGACGGCCAGACCGAGCCCGGTACCACGATTCTCCTTGGTCGTGAAGAACGGTTGAAAGATCTCGGAGGTCTGCTCTTTCGGTATTCCATGTCCGTTGTCGGCGATAACAAACTGAATTTCCCCGTGCCGTCTCCTGAGCCGCAGGCGAAGAGTGCCGGTAGGCGGCAGCGCGTCAAGCGCATTCACGATCACGTTGGAGACGACCTGCAATAGCTCGCCTGGGTAAACCTCGGCGACAAGTTTCTCCGGCAATTCCTTTACCAGGCGTACTCGCTTTACCTCGATAGTCCGCTGGTGGATGCGGAGGGCGGCCTCGGCGACGTTGACCAGATCGCTCGGTTGTGGGACATGAGAGGTTCTGGCAAAGCCAAGGGTCTGGCGGGCAATCTGATTCAAAGTGGCGATTTGTTCTTCGGCGCGGTGGAGGTAATCTCGTACTCTTGCGGGATCTTCAGCCTCCTCCAGCGCCAGATAAGCGAGGTGGCCGAGAGCTTCCAGTGGGTTCCGGATCTCGTGCATTACCTCGAGAGCCAGTTGGCCGGCGGTAGCGCGTTCCTCGGATTTCTGCAGACGTTCGGTTGCGATCGCCAACTTCGCTTGCAACTCTGAAACGATGTCGGTATCCATACGGCACTCCAGAGGGAGCTTCTGGAGAGAACGCCATCGTGGCGTTTTATTCTGGAGGTGCTCCTCCGCGGACCAGCGATACCATTGTGATGCAAGTCCGCGCTTTTATGTCGTCCAGCCGACGTAGCTTGCCTTATTTAGCTATCTACCGGGCAAAAATCTGGGCCGTCTCCGGACGGCCCATGCGGTATGCCATAGATGCTAAAGGGTCGCATCCGTTCAGCCTTCCAGGGAATCATCAGCCGAATTGCAAGACCTGTCGGTCGCAAAGCCGACGGAAGAAACCGCCCTCGTGGCGGCAAATTCAACATAGCCGAGGGCGATCACTCCTGTTGAGTTTAGGCCGCAAGGCGGACGGGCCGAGTGTGCGCCGTGCAGAATTGGATCTCACCAGCCGATTGGCGGTTGCGATGAGCGCCTTGGGACCATCAAAGGAACTCATCAGTTCATCGTTTTGCCCCAACTTGCAGACAGGTGTGGCAGCTGTCAGTACGAGATTTCTCATCTCGGGTTGACGTGAATGGGCCATGGACAGAGCTTTCGCACATTCCTCTACAGAAAGGGAGTGACACAGAATGAGCAGGCCGGTGGGCTGGATGACCGTGATCTTCTCGGCGTCGGCCAGATTGGTCACCGTCCATACCTGAAAGCCGGTTCTTGCAATACTAGCCGACGCGCCTCGAGCAGGTCGTGATCACGGCCATAGATGAGAATGGAAGGAGGCGAATCCATCGTCAAATCCAGAGGGAATTGGCTTTCATGGTCGGCAGTATTTCAGACCATGTGGGAAGGAGTTTGTCGGCTCCCCGACAAACTTTTATTTTTTGTTAAGCCTATAGTGAGATTGCGTGTAGTTCGGGACGCGCAATCTGATCAGAGACGTGAATTGCCGCCGTCGGTAGATGAGTGACGGGTGTCCTTTGCGAACTGAAGCAAAGGAAAGATCATGCCATCTCCACCCGAGAACTTCCTTTTATCTTCCCTCACTGCAGCCAGTCGCGATCTTCTTTTCGCTCACTCGACGGCCATTGAGCTCCCCCTCCGTTCGACCCTCTATGAAGCCGAGCGTACGCCAAAGTTTGCCTATTTCATGAGGTCCGGCATCGCCTCAGTAGTGACGACGATGGTCGAGGGCGGCACAGCCGAGGTGGTCGTCATCGGAAGGGAAGGGCTTGTCGGCAGCCTGCATCTCCTGGGGACGGCCGCGGTACAAACCCGCTGTTTCATGCAGTTGACGGGAGCTGCCCTAAGAATTCCGCTGTCGGATCTGCGTGAAGCTTTTCGGACCTCGGAAGAGATTCGCGACAGAATCCTGGAATTTGTTCAACAGCAAACCTTGTGCATCAGCCAGATTGCGGGTTGCAACCGGCTGCACGGAGCCGAAGAACGACTTGCGCGATGGCTGCTGATGGTGCATGACAGAATGGATTCCGACGTCCTGAATCTCACTCAGGAGTTTCTGGCAGAGATGCTGGGAGCGCAGCGTACTACTGTCACCATGGTGGCAGGCGTGTTGCAAGAGAGCGGCCTGATCGAATATCGCCGCGGTCACGTCAGGATCAAGAATCGCGAAAGCCTGGAAGCGGCGGCGTGCGACTGCTACCAGGTGACTAAGCGACTCTATGCCGGCCTCTATAACAATAATGGGCTAGGCCAGTCACCACCATTGGGGCATAAGTGAATTAGATTTTCGCAAAAAAGTAATTATCCACCCAAAAACAGGGCCGTCTCCGGACGGCCCTTTACTCATGGGATGCTGTAAACGCTGAACGTCGGATTGAACGGTCGGATGGTTCAGCTACTCAGGAAATCATGAGCGCTAATCATGAAACGTGTCGGTACGGCAGCCGACATAACGCTCACGCGGTTGCGAAATCACGGGGCCTTTTTCAACGCCGAGAGTGGCCGGATGAGTGGCTTAGCCGTCGATCCGGCCCGATGGAAGCGTAGCCAGAGCGGGAAAGATACGCGGGCTACGTGATGATGAAGGAGATGTAATGGTCATGATAATATAAATCATGATTGGAAAGGGTGAGGCCTTATGGCTCCGACAAAACGGGCGCAGTCAGTCAGTCCGAAGATTCTTGTGGGCACCGGCAAAGAGGTGGGCCGACTGCTTCACCAGGGTTCCGCTCCTCGCGCGCTGGCGATTGCTTTTGCCGATGACGCACAGTCGGCCATCCTCGAAGGTGTATTTCGCAAGGTGACGGCGTTTCTTCCGCAGATGATCCGCCTTCGGCAGCGGGAGACCGTCGAGCAGATCGTCGGCGCGTTGCTTCCCGATATCGCCATCTCCGACACGGCCCTCGCTCAAGCGCGCATGATGGTCGACGCAAAGTCAACTATCTTGGAGAGCGGCGATTTCCTGCCAGCGTCCGAGATCGCGTCATTGGCTGGCTACAGTGCTAAGAACCCGAGTGCGCAACCGAACAAGTGGAAGAAGGACGGAGCCATTTTCGCGATCCAGCACAAAGGAAATGACTATTTCCCAATGTACGCGCTTGATGCGGAGGAGAACTACCGTCCCTTCAAATCGCTCGCAGAGGTGCTTCGCATCTTCGGCGAAACGAAGACCGGCTGGGGAATCGCCTTCTGGTTTGCTGGTCTGAACAGCTTCCTCGACGACCGGCGCCCCCAGGATCTGCTCGAAAGCGAGCCCGACTTGGTAATTGATGCAGCCAGGGACGAGGTTGCGGGGATCCGGCATGGCTAAATCGGGGGCTAGTCTTCCGCCGCCGGCAGGGCCTCTTAACGCAACGCTCATCTCTTGGGGAAGTGGTCGGCAGCTGCACCGCATTCACGATGCCGGCTACCAGGCGAACAGCTTTAATCCAAGTCCTCGCGGGAATGCGCGGTTTAGTCCAATCTACGACACCTCATCTGGAATCATTCCCACCCTCTATGCCGGGACCACCGAGGACTGCGCGCTCATGGAGACTATCTTTCACGACGTTCCGTTCCAAGCGGGATTCAAACCGCTTTCCTTGAGCAAGATGATCGGCAAGGTGCACAGTCGGCTGGTCCTCAAGAGCGACCTGCTATTGGTCGACCTAAGCACCATCGCGCTCCGCAAACTGGGCGTTAAGCGGGTGCAGTTGATCGATACCACGAAAGCCCATTATCCGCAGACGCGGAAGTGGGCGGAAGCCCTCTACGCCGAATTCGCGGACGCCCAGGGGTTGCGGTGGACCTCGCGTCAAGACGATCAGGCGAATTCAATCCTGCTCTTCGGAACCCGTGTAAGCTCATCGCACCTGGCCATCCATGGTCCATCCACGCCAGCGCTAGTCGAAGGCATTGCGTCGGCGGCGATCATCAATCTGGCAATACGTCTTGGCGTCACTCTCGTCGATTGACGGCTGCAATTCACTGGCACCGCAGAAAAGCTGGGAGTCATTGCTGTTCTGCGCTATTGCGCATTGCCCTTTATGCGGCGCATCGCCTGGTCGTGCGATTGGGAACCATAGCGCAGGGGCGCGCCGTGCGGTCAACCAACCGCTCCACCACCGGTCCACGCCGCGAAGGCTTCACCATTTTTTCCCCAGCACATCCTGCAACATCGTCTTGTCCAGCGTCAGCTCCGCGACAAGCTGCTTCCGCCTCAGATTCTCCTCCTGCAACTGAGCCATCTTGCGAACTTCGTCCACCTCGAGACCGGCGTACTTCGACTTCCATCGGTAGAACGTCTGTTCACTGATCCCTGCCTTCCGGATCACCTCCGCCACGGGAACTCCTACCTGCGCCTGCTTCAACACGCCAATCATCTGCTCCACAGTGAATCGCTTCTTCCTCATTCCAAATCCTCCTCATAGAAAGGCTCAGATTTGGTCGAACACTAACATTTCAACTGGCTCAGAAATACCGAGGCCGATCAAGGGGAACCGCCGGTTTCCTTCGTCTTTGCTCAGCATACAAATCTGTTTGGGAGCGATGAATTGCGATGGATAGAAGAGCCCAGCCTAAAGACCTCTGATTCTTGCTTTCGTAGGATTAAAGCGCCACGCTTCCACCTGGACGATTGACTGAATTTGGATGTTGTTTGGATGTGGGTTGATTTTCGGGGTAACTGGTCGTCAGTTTCTAGGTGAGGTTTGTGGATGGGTAGCTAAAGTCCGGAATTATCGTGTCCCTCCGCAGCTGAAGCCGCTTTCTCCTGGGTTAATGGCACAGCAGAAGCTGTGCCCCTTCTAGGAAGGTAGAAAATGCGGATCCTTCGACTGAGCCGCTTCGCGGCTCAGTCGAAGGATGACAAATCTTGCTTTTGTGATCCCACTCAAGCCAACGGATGGCTTGAATGGGGCACCCCAGCACCGCTGGAACCGCAGGTCCTTCGGCTGCGCCTCGGGATGACATTTGTTTGGGTGGCCGGCTTTGTAGAGGCCGCTAAGGGATGCTGCTCCCGCTTCCAGCGTTATCGTTTGGCTTTTGTGGGGTTGTTCTCGGGTTGGGGGATTTGGAGTTCGGGGTGGGGGCTGGTTCGGGGTAGGACGATGATGTCGATGCGGCGGTTTTGGCTGCGGCCTTCGGTGGTGTTGTTCGAGGCGACGGGGTGGAATTCGGCGTAGCCGGAGGCGGACATGCGGTATGGCCCGAAGTTGTCGGCGACGAAGATGTGGGTGAGGCGGGTGGCGCGGGTGGTGGAGAGTTCCCAGTTGGAGTCGAATTGTTCGGTGTGGATGGGGACGTTGTCGGTGTGACCTTCGATGCGGATGTCGTAGGGCGTGGTGGTGAGGGCGGTCGCGATCTTGTGCAGAATAGGCAGCGAGCTGGGATGCACATCGGCTGAGCCGCTGTCGTAGAAGCCGGCTTCGCGTAGGGAGATGACGAGGCCGTCGCGGCCGATCTTCATCGAGACGATGTGCTCGGCGATCTGGTTGGAGAGCATGCCGGAGAGCCGCTCCTGGAGTTTTTCCAAATCAACTTTCACTGCCGGTGGCGCCATGAGTTCGTCGCCCATGATGACATTCATAGGAGCGGTGGGGCTTTCCTGGTTGTGGGCAAGTCCGGCGGCTCCGTTTTTGGTGGGGTTTTGCTGAAAGAGGCCGAGGGTGCGAAATGCGGCGTCGATCGAGTTGGCCATCTGGATCTGTTTCTTCACGTCGGCTTTGGAGGTCGCGTACATGACGACGAAGAAGGCGAACATTAAGGTGATGAAGTCGGCGTAGGAGACGAGCCAGCGTTCGTGGCTGGGGTGGGCTTTGTGTTTTGTGGGTTTCATGGTTTTCTCCTAGAGAATCTGTTCCCTCCGCGGCTGAAGCCGCTTTTGGCTCCTTGCCGCTTATTGCACGACTGAAGTTGTGCCCGTTCAAGGGGCTTAGGGGCGCGCGACGGCTTTGCGTTTCTTGTCCTCGGCGAGGAAGCTTTGCAGTTTGATTTCGATCATGCGCGGGTTCATGCCCTCGAGGATGGAGATGACGCCTTCGAGCATCATCTCCTTGTGGACGCGCTCTTCCTGAATGTGAAGTTTGAGCTTGCCGGCGGAGGGCAGCAAGACGAGGTTGGCGGCGCCGACGCCGTAGATGGTGGCGACGAAGGCGACGGCGATGCCGCGGCCGACCTCCTCGATCTTGTCCAGATGCTGCATGACCTGGATAAGGCCGAGGACCGCGCCAATGATGCCGATGGTGGGGGAGAAGCCTCCGGCGGACTCGAAGATGGCGGGGACGCGCTCTTCGTCTTCGGCGCGCTTCTCGATCTCGATCTCCATGATCTTGCGTAGCTCGGAGGGTTCGGTGCCGTCGACGGCTAGCATGATGGCCTGTTTGAGGAACGGGTCGTGGATGCGGTTGAGGTCCTGATCGAGGGAGACGATACCGCTGCGGCGAGCCTTATTGGCGAACTCGATGATCTGCTTGAGCGCCTGGTCGCCGTCTTTCTTTTGGCGGAGAAAGATCCGCGTTACCCGTTTGAAGGCGCGGAGCAATATGGGCAGGGGGAATTGCAGCATGACTGCGCCCAAGGTGCCGCCGAAGACGATCATTGCGGCGGTCGGCTGGAGGATCTGGCGAAGGCTGCCGCCCTCGAGCAATAGTCCTGTAACGATGGCGGCGATCGCGAGGAGGACTCCGATGATGCTGCTCTTATCCATGAGTGTCTATGTGTCTGTTAGTCCTGATTTTTCGGTTGCCCGAGCGTTAGCGCCGATGGCGGATGTGTCGCGTGTCGGAGTGAATGGAGATGTGCAGGCTAGCCGGTTTCGTTATTGGTGTCGCGCAGATGGCTGGCGCAGCCCGGGTGCGAGTTCTCCGGGTTGGTGCGGCTCCATGGATCGTGGACGCTTGCAGCGGCGACGGCGCGTAGAAAGTTCTGCGGTTCCGGGACCAAAGGAATGAGCTCCCGGAGCAGGCGCAGACGGTGATTCTGGACGCGCTCGACCAGCTGCTGGCAAGACTCGCGCACCACGATTTTTTCGCCGTTGATGAGCGTGAGCAGGGTATCGGGAGCAGCCTCGGCCCATTTGATCAGATCGCAGTTGACGTAAAGCGGATTGCCGTTGAGCCGGGTGAGTTCAATCATGGCGCCGTCTCCGATGGGTTCTTACTGTTGTATCGGCGGGAGCAGGGTAAGCGATGAAGAAGTTACAGCCTGGGAGTAACTTGCCAAAAGTCTTTCGCGAGCGTAGCGGACTTCCCGAAACGGAATGAGGAAGATCGAGAGTCAATGCCGCGCCGCAGCCCAGACCCAGATTCCTAAAGTGCACAAGGGGGTCGCCGATGAAGGGGTTGTGTAACCGCGGTTCCTTCCGCAAGGTGACCCGGAGCGAGACGAACGTATCCGGTCAGGCACCCGAAGCAAGGGAATCAGCCTCATTCATCTCATGCACTAAGGAGCAACATCATGTCTTTGGGTGTCCTGAACAACATCGCCGCGATCTATGCGGAAAACAACCTCAACTCGACGCAAGCCAGCCTGCAGACGACTCTGCAACAGCTTTCTTCGGGTTCGCGCATCAACTCCGGCGCCGACGACGCGGCAGGTCTTTCCCTGGCCGACGGACTCCTGGCCAACTCCGCGGCACTCACCCAGTCCTCAACCAACGCGAGCGAGGGTGTCGGCTTTCTGCAAGTCGCCGACGGCGCCCTGTCGCAGGTCACGAACCTTCTCAACCGCGCCGTAACCCTGGCCACCGAGGCCTCGAACGGCACGCTGAATACCGATCAGGACACGGCGGCCGACTCCGAGTTTCAGTCGATCGTCGATGAGATCGACAACATCGGAAGCTCGACGACGTACAACGGCCAGCAGGTCTTCGGTAACGCGGCCCCGATCGTCATCTATACGGGCGACGGCACGGCGGGTGGTGGCTCGACCGACTCCATCAGCCTGAATGCACTGGCAGGCGCGACGGTAGGCGACAGCACCGGCTCGGCTGGCCTGGTGTATACCTCGGGCGGAGGCACTGCCACCTCGACTCTGGTTTATACGCCGGTCTCGGCCGACAGCGCGGACCTCTCGACGGATGTGCTCACCTCGCAGACGGCGGCGCAAACGGCGCTGACCGATGTCTACACTGCGGTGCAGGACGTGGCTGCAGAGCACGGCTATCTCGGCTCACAGATCAACACTCTGGGCGCCGCGGCCAATGTCGAGAGCACGCAGCAGGAGAACGTCACTTCGGCGGAGAACTCCATCCAGGCGACCGATTACGGCGCGGCCAGCTCGAACCTGTCCAAGTTCGAAATCCTGAGCCAAACCGGTATCTCGGCGCTGGCGCAGGCAAACTCGGTGCAGCAGGAAGTGCTCAAGCTGCTTCAATAGTTCCGATTGTTGGAAGCGGTTAGGACTTCGGGGCGCGTCGAAACTGGCGCGCCTCATTTTTTTTGCCGGGCCCGTTTCGAAGAGAGATTTCTAATCATCTTCGCCATTTTCCGGGCCGGCGACTGCAAGGAAACTAACGCGTTCAGACCAGCTTGACGATGGAGTTCCAGAGGAAGCTTTGGCGGGAGGCGAGGCATGGGATCGGTTGGACTTAGTTTCGGTTCGCCCACTAGTGGGCAGGGATTTGACGTGAGCACAACGGTGGCCTCGATTGTCTCGACGCTGCAGGCGGTTGAGACGCCGTGGAATAACCAGCTCACCTCGCTGAAGAGTCAGGATGCAGCCCTGACCTCGATCGGGGCCGATCTCTCCACGCTGAACACGGGGGCGCAATCGCTGACCGATTTCCAGGGAGTGCTGGCGGAGAAGGAAGGGTCGAGCTCGGACACCGACGTACTGTCGCTGACCTCGGCGGGAACCACGGCAGTAGCCGGCAGCCACACGGTGGTGGTGAGCCAGCTGGCCACGACGGCCTCCTATTACAGCGACGCGGTGGCGGCGGAGAGCGATCTGCTGACCGGCAGCTTTACGGTGACGGTGGGCGGGACGACGCAAACCATCTCGGCCAGCGCCGGTGGGGAGTCGTTGACCGACCTGGTGACCACGATCAACTCGGCAGACGCCGGGGTGACGGCCAGTGTGGTGAATGGCTCGTCGGGCGCGGAGCTTACCATCGTGAGCAACACCAGCGGCTCGGCCGGGAACTTCACCATCTCCGGCGCGCTGACCGACACCAGCAACGGCAACGCGACCGTCAACCTCGACAACGTCGGCCAGACGGGCGTAGACGCCCAGTTGACGGTGGACAACATCCCGGTGACCAGTGGATCGAATACCGTCACCAGCGCGATCCAGGGAGTGACCTTCCAGCTGCTGTCGGCGGCGCCGACGACCTCGGTGCAGGTGGAGATCACCAACGACAACTCGGATGTTGAATCGGCGGTGAGCAGCTTCGTCAGCGACTACAACAAGGTCATCGGCGACCTGAATGCGCAGGAGGGGAATGATTCTTCGGGGAATCCGGAGCCTCTTTACGGCAGCCCAACCGTAGCGCTGTTGCAGCAACAGCTACAGTCGGCGCTGACTTTTACCCAGCCCGCGCAAGCGGTGGGGACGACCACGACAATCGCCTCGGGCGACACGCTCTCGGGCAGCGTCAACATCTCGGTGGGCGGAAGCGCAGCGGCTTCGGTTAGCGTCGGCGCGGGAGGTACGCCGGCCACACTGGCCGGCCTGGCGACCGCGATCAACAATGCCAATCTCGGCGTCACCGCGAGCGTGATCACCTCCGGCGCCAGCGGCACGTTAAGCCTGATCAACTCGACGAGCGGGTCGAGCGGGGCGATCACCGTCGATTCGAGCGGATTGACCGACTCTACGACCGGGACCCAGGTGGCCTTTGGCACTTCGCAGTCGAACGCCGTCACGTCGATCACACAACTAGGCATTTCGGTGAACAACGACGGCACGCTGACGCTCGATACCGACACGCTGGACAGCATTCTCAACAGCAACTATCAGGATGTGGTGAACTTTCTGCAGCCCTCCGGCACCTACACGTCTTTCGGCGGCAATCTCACCAATGTGATGAACAATCTAGGTAACAGCGCTCCTGACGGGGCCATCTACCTGGCGCTGCAGCAGGACAGCCAGGAGGAAACCAGCCTGAACACCAACATCACCAATGAGAACGCACAGATCAGCACCGAGCAGACCAACCTGACGACCGAGTTGAACGAGGCCAACTACGGGCTGGAGGAGATTCCGTCGCAGCTTGACGAGATCAATGAACTCTACTCCTCGATCACCGGCTACAACGAGAATCCATCGTAGAGTCCACGAAAAGACGGTCTTAGCGGGAAACAGGGGCGATGAATTATCAGCAACAAGCATTGGCGGGGCTGAACGGGATTGAGTTGATCATCGCGCTCTATGACGGAATGGTGCGTTTTCTCTATCGCGCTGTCGATGGAATCGAGACGGGCGATGAGCGTGTGCGGCGGCGGGCGGTGAAACGTGTCTTCGACATTCTGATCCACTTGCAGGCGCGGCTGCGGATGGATGTGGGCGGGACGCCGGCGAAGGCGCTTAGCGATTTTTATACGGCGATGTTCGCGCTGGCGCTGCAGGGTTCGCAGGAGAAGTCCAAGGAGAAGCTGCTGCACGCGATCGCCAACATCCGCAACGTTCGCGAGGCTTGGCAGCAGCTTGCTCTTGATCCCGCCGCGCAGAAGATGATTCCGAGGAATCTGAGGACGGTCGAGGAGAGGATCAGCGCCGCCGCGTTGCCGCAGAGCAGACCCAGCCCGGAACATTACGAAGGCGGCGATGGGGCTGTGCCGGAGTCTTGCCAGTGGATGGCGTGAGCGTAGGGACTATGGGACTTAGGGCTAGGAACCAGAACTCGGACTCGGGATTAGGCTGGGTACGTAGGTTTACAGGTCGCGATGGCTTGGATCGCTGCAGCCGCAGATCCCTCCACTCCGCTTCGACTTCGCTCAGGTCCGGTCGGGATGACAATCTCCGATTCTTGCTATTCCTATCCGACGACCGCCAATTCTTCTTCTAGGAGTTGCTTCTGGTAGAGGCTGGCGTAATAGCCGTCGCGGGCGAGGAGTTGCTCGTGGCTTCCGTATTCGACGATGCGGCCTTTGACGAGGACCGCGATGCTGTCGGCGTGGCGGACGGTCGAAATGCGGTGGGAGATGAAGATCGTGGTGCGGCCGCGCATGATGCGGCGGAGTTCGTTGAGGATTTGCTCTTCGGTGTAGGTATCGACGCTGGCCAGAGCGTCGTCGAGAATGAGCACGCTGGGATCGCGGAGCACGGCGCGAGCGATGGCGGAGCGCTGCTTTTGTCCGCCGGAGAGAGTGACTCCGCGCTCGCCGACCATAGTCTGAAATCCCTTGGGAAACTCATCGAACTCGGCGCGGATGTGAGCGCCTTCGGCGGCGCGGAAGACTTCTTCGTCGGTCGCCTTGGGAACGCCGAAGGAGATGTTTTCGCGCAGGGTTTCGCTGAAGAGGAATGTCTCTTGCGGGACGAAGCCGATGTTGCGGCGGAGGGTTTCGAGCTTATAGTCGCGCAGCGGGCAACCATCGAGAAGGACGCTGCCTTGCGGTGCGTCGTAGAGGCGGGGAATCAGGCTGACGACGGTTGACTTGCCCGAGCCGGTGGGGCCGACGATGGCGAGGCTGCCTCCGGCGGGAATTTTTAGCGAGATGTGGTGCAGGACATCGACAGGCCGGGTGGATGAATCGTTGGGGTAGGCGAAGGTTAGGTTGCGGAACTCGATCTCTCCGCGCAACTTGAGATCGGTTGGAACTCCGGGGTCGGCGTCGCGGTCGTCGATGGTGGGTTCTTCCGTGAGCAGCTCGTTGATACGGATGATCGAGGCGGTTCCGCGCTGAAAGAGGTTGACCACCCAGCCGACGGCGATGATGGGCCAGGTCATCATCATCATGTAAGTGTTGAAGGCCACGAAGTTGCCGACGGTGATGCGGTGGGCGAGGACTTCGTGACCGCCGACCAACAGGGTGATCGCCAACGCGAGGCCGAGGACGAATTCGAGTGTCGGCCAGAGCATGCCCATTAACTGCACTAATCGCAGCCCGCGGCGAATGTATTCGCGATTGGCCTTATCGAAGGAGGCGATCTGAGCTTCTTCCTGAGCGAAGGCGCGGATGAGGCGTGCTCCGGAGAAGTTTTCCTGCGCGTGCGCCGAGATATCAGAGAACATTGCCTGGATGCGTTCGAAGCGGTCGTGAATCTTGCGTCCGAGCGCCTGAACGAGGATGCTGGCGATGGGCAGCGGGACGAGCGCGACGAGCGTGAGGAACGGGCTAATTCGCAATAAGAAGAAGAGCGCGCCGACCGAAAAGAGAATGGTGTTGGCGCTGTACATGATCGCTGGGCCGAGCAGCATGCGGACGGCGTTGAGGTCGTTGGTCATCCGCGCCATGATGTCGCCGGTGCGGTTGCGGTGGTAGTAGGACGCGGGCTGCTTTTCGAGATGGGTGAAGAGGTCGTTACGCAGGTCGAATTCGATATCGCGCGAGATGCCGATGAGGATGAGGCGGGAAAGGAAGAGGAAGATGCCCTTGCCCACCGTGACGCCGAGCAGCATCCCAGAATAGATCAGGACCTTGCGTTTGGTGACGCCCGTGTTCAGGCCGTCGATGACCATGGCGACGACGAGCGGGAAGAGCACCGCGATGGCGTTGCTGAGGACGATCGAGAGTCCGCCCCAGAAGAAATCGCGCCGGTAGCGGCGCAGATACGGGAAGAGCGGGCGGATGAGGGTGAACATCTTGCTTCATTTTAGCGGAGCCGGCAGGTTGGCATTTCCGAATTTGGAAGGTCGATAGCGCGATGCGGTATCTTCCTTACATCCGCCCGAATCGGGTTAGCCGGGGCTATAGCGATGGCCGTGAAGGCGTGGTCCCTCCAATCTTCCAATCGCGGATCGAGGATCGAGGATCGAGGGATCGAATCCAGGGAGTCGTCATGAAGTTGTCTGCAATTCAAAAGGCGGGGGTCGGAGTGGTCGCCGGCCTGGCGTGTGCGGTAGTGGGGACGAGATTGCTGCCGTTCCTGTTGTCCACTCGCTACTTGCCGCATCGATACTGCTATCTTGCCCAGCCGTGGCTGGTGTGGACCAATGTGGTCACCGATTCACTGATCTTTGCCTCCTATGCTTCGATCTTCGGCTCGCTCTGGTGGATGGCCAACAGGCTTCGCGGCAGGAATGAGCTGAGCTCCTACCTTTGGGTCATAGTGTCTTTTGGAGCCTTCATCCTCGCGTGTGGAGTGACCCACGCGATGGAGACGGTGACCGTTTGGCTGCCGGTGTACCGGCTTTCTGCGCTTATGAAGGTCGTTGCGGCAATCGTTTCAGTGCCGACGGCGATTTTTTTCGGCCGGGCAGCGCCCGCCATTGCGGAGCATGTTCACCGCTTTCTGAATATGCTCTCGACGAGTGAACGCGAGAAGGAGATGGCCGTCTCGGCATTGGTCGCCTCGGAAAAACTGGCGGTCGTCGGCCGGCTCTCGGCGAGCATTTCGCATGAGATCAACAATCCTCTGGAAGCGGTAGGAAATGTGCTGTACATCCTCAGAAACGATCCGGCGATACCTGCCGAATCGCTCTCGCTGCTGAAGACTGCGGAAGCGGAGCTCTTTCGGGCGGCAAAAATAGCCAGCAATACTTTAATGTTTTATCGAGAGAGCGTAAAGCCGGTTGAGGTATCGCTGGACGAGCTAGTGCAGAGCGTTTTCAGCTACTGAAACGCCGCTTCGGCGACCGCGGGATTCGGGTGTCGTGCCGATTTCGCGGCGACCAGCGCGTCGAGGCGTTTCCAGGGGAACTAAAGCAGGTGATCATCAACCTGCTTCAAAATGCCGGCGATGCGATCGACAAGGACGGGGAGATATTTGCCCACGTGCAGGCGAGGACCCAGCATGGCAAGCAGGGTTATGCCATTACGGTCGCCGACACTGGGAAAGGGATGGATCAGGAACATCGCGCCCAGCTCTTCAAAATGTTCTTTACCACCAAGGGACTCGCCGGTACCGGGCTTGGGTTGTGGCTGGTGAAGTCAATCCTCGATAAGCACCATGGAACGGTGAGGGTCCGCTCACGGCTGGGTGTCGGCACGGTGTTCAGCATCTGGCTTCCGCGGCAGCTAAAGCATGCTGTAAGCGGCGAGTTGTTGCCGAGCCGCTTGGCTCCGGTTGAGTTGATCGGCGGGACGACATAGGCCGTAGATGCGGCTTAGGCAGCCTTGCCCGAAGACTTCTTTAGCAATCCGAGGCGGACGAGGCTTTCGGCGCTTGCAACGATGGACTCTTCGTTTGAGCGCGGAACCCAGCCGAGGACGCGAGTGGCCTTTTCATGCGTGGCGCTCTTGACGACTCCGAGCTCGGGCAGGATGAGCTTTACGGCCGGGTCGCGTAGCGCGGCGAGGCGCAGCAGCCAGTCTGGGAGCCGGCGAGTGGGGACTCGTTTGGCCGCCGGGCCCATGCGGGCTTTCAAGACGTGGGCAATGTCGAGCATGGACATGTTCGCGCCAGCGACGGCGAGGAAGCGTTCGCCTTTGGCGGCGGGATGGGTCATGGCGCGGAGATGCAGGTCGACGACGTCGCGGACATCGACGAGGCCAAAACTGATCCGAGGGCAGCCGGGCAGGGCGCCGTCCATCAGGCGCTGCACGATGAGGATGGAGGGCGAGTAGTCGGGACCGAGAACGGGGCCGAAGACGGCGACCGGATTGACGACGGAGAGCTCGAGGCTGCCGCCTTCTTTGGCGATGAAGTCCCAGGCGGCGCGTTCAGCGAGGGTCTTGGACTTTGGATAGGCGGCGACTTCGCGCGTTCCGGTGAGGTCGGACCAGGTGGTCTCGTCGAAGGGTGCGGTCTGGGGCTGGTGGCCGTAGCCGATGGCTGCGAAGGAGGAGGTCATGACGACGCGCTTGACTCCAGCGTCGCGTGAGGCGCGGAGAACGCGGAGAGCGCCCTCGCGAGCGGGGATGATGAGCTCGTCTTCGTGTTTGGGCGCGTTGGGCGGAATGGGCGATGCTACGTGGTGGACGTAGTCGCATCCGGCGACGGCTTCTTTCCAGCCAGCGTCCTTTTCGAGATCGGCGGCGAAGAAGGTGAGTTTATCGCTTGCGTCCATTCCGCCGACTTTGAGCATCGTGCGGACATCGGGCTCGCGCTTGAGGTTGCGGACGGTGGTACGCACCTGATGGCCGGCGGCCAAAAGCTGCAAAATCGCGTGGACTCCGATGAAGCCGGAGCCTCCGGTGACGAGGACTGTGCTCATTGCCGCCGCCTTTTCGCTTGCTTGAAGTCATTCGATGACTGGGCGGGCGGTTTCGATGCGGAGCGAGCGGTGCGGGCAGCCACCCCCTCCCCCTAGGATTTCCTGGCTAATTCCTTGTTTTCAGCGACTTGGGTCGCTGAATCCGGGGTAAAATCTTGATTCTACGCGGGGTGTTCTGCAAGATGCCTGTTTTGAATGGCTTAGAGTGTCGCGGCGGCGTTCTAAAGGCGGGTTTTTTGCGGAATGAGAAAAGGTGGCTTTGGCCGCCTTTTCTTATTTCATCACTATTCTTAGTATATCAAGCTGGATGGTTTCACTGCGCCAGGTTTTTTGAGATTTTATCTCGATGATGTGGTGGAGGTTAGGAGTGAAATTGGGCTTGGAGGGGACTTGACACGTTTCAGGGCACAGGGCTCAGGGCGCAGGGTTGGCGACCGGGGATTTGAGTTTGGTGAGAAGTGGAAAGAGCGGCCTTTGAGAAGGCATCCATGAGGAATCGGCCGAGTTCCTTCGGCATAGAATCGGACGTGGGCTGAACGTGATCAGGTTTCTGGAAGGGTTTATGAAACGTGGGGACCGGGTGCGAGTGAAACAACTAGCGAATATCGACCCGTCGTATCAGTTGAGAAATGGGGTCGCTATCTCTGATAGTTCGCCAGATGGATCAACGGAAGTGAAGTTTGACGACGAGACCGTGATACACGTTTTCCGGGAAGAAGAACTTGAGCAAGAAACGGACCTGTGAATTTCAAAAAATGCCTGGTCTCGTTTGCATATGGTGTCGCTAAACGAAGGTATGGTTTCGTTTGGTATCAGAGCCGCCGGTGGGTTGGCCGCACATTATTGCTCTCCCACTCAAGCCAACAGAAGGCTTCAACCACCCCAGCGACGAAGACCTGTCGCCGGGGACCCCGGTGAATGGGCCACCCAGCCGACAGTCGGCTCCCAGAATCATCTCAATTCGGTTCCGTTTTCTTGAAAGGCAAGCGATCGAAATGGATGAGGAAATGAAATCCGGGCTCGGTCATTGAGGTTTCGAGAGCTGTGCCGTCCGCGCTCATTTTCCCATCGTAGACAGCCTGACCAATGGTGATTGAGATCTGGCGCGAATTCTGGTCGTAAGTGACCTTACTTCCCAGAGCGCCTTTGAATTTCTCTTCCGGACAATCGAGGGTGACCATCAGGCCGTCTTCGGTGTTATGCATGTGGAAGATGAAGTGGATCTGGATGTTCTTCGCCTCGTACTCCGTGCCCGTCCAGTCGCCGTCGAAGATGGTAGGCGGGGCCGGTTTGGGGGTCTTCACCTGCCAGGTCAGGCGCTTCAAGTTCAGCGGGAACGAGCCTTCCTGCGACCAAACGCCGGTCATCTCCGAACTCGATGCATTGACCGTCGCGTCGTAAGACGAGACCTTCTCTTCATAATCTCCAGCGTTGTTAGGCTTCCAGTAAAAGAACCGAAGGGTCAGATGAGTGCCGTCGAACGAGCCGCCGATCGCGGGTATGCCCGAGATCTTCTGGTCGACGAGGTCGAGAAGCGCGGTCATCTTTCCTTCGGGTGTCGAGTTCATGTGAAGGACGAGATGGTAGACGACGCCGTCGCGTGTTATGTCTCCATCCCAGTCGCCGGCGAGCGGGAAGGCAGGAGGGCCGGATTGTGCGACTGCCGGAGAGGAAAGAAGCCCCAAGCCGAGCAGTATTGTGCAGAGGAGATTTGCCTTCATGCGGGAAATTGCCTTGGACGGCTTGATGATAATCGATCGCTGATGTGAGGGGGCGAGAAGGCTGGAGAGCTCGCATCTCAAACCCTGGTACAGATGCGGGTGTCCCTGGGGTTGAGGACATGTGTTTTCTGTCCCTGCAGCGTCCGCTAGCTTTGAGAATTCCCCGATCCCACATCCCAAGAACAGGGATGTGGGGCACCCGCTTTGGTTCGGGAAACCAGACCTGGGCCACCCGGCCCGTTTAGGTGGAGGACGGGAGAAGTTAAAGATCTGATATGGGCCAGCCAGCCGCACCCGATTCCGTGCGAGCATCTTGGAGATGTAGACCAGCCAGCCTGTTTACTTCTACGGCTTCGGTCCTTTAATCGGCTTAGTTGGCAGCGGCTTCGTTCCCCCTCCCCCCTGTGCGGGCGGCTTCAGCCCTGGAGACTTTGGCAGCTTTGGCAGCAGCTTCGACCCAGCCGACGACGGCGGGGCCGGTTTCCCTGGCGTATTTGGCAGTTTCTTCGGTGGCATTATTCCTCCGTTTATGTGTATTTGTTTAGATTTAACGCTCTATTGCTGTCTCAGTCGCAGTCCCGGCACTTTTGCGCGGGTACGTTTGTTCAACATACTTCATCAAGGCGTCGAGCTGCGGCCAGCAAAAAAGGGGTACCTTGCAGGACCGGTATGCTTTGGCCCCGTTCCCAATTCTTTGAATTACTTTAGCGCGATCCCTGATCCAGTGGACAGCTATGTAGTGCGTTTTGAGATTAACGTGATAGGCCGCCGTATACAGAGGCTCACCATTTGTCGCGAGCGGGTCGCCCTCCGTAAGGGAAGCGAGGAAGCTACCATCGTCACAGGGGTAAAAATCCAGGATTTTCCCTTTAGGATCTTCTTTCCCCTTAGAGAGGGTGGCATCCATCTGGTGGTACGCCCATGCGGGCTTGTCAAGCTTGCCTTCCAGGCAGCGTATCACCGAGGCATGCGTAGCGCACGCGAAGCCCGCGGGCGCGTGGACCCACACGTAGTTCCGATTGACCGCGAGTCCGTAGTACCAATTTCCTTCCCATGGGCCACGAACGAAGCCTTCCTTCACGACAGGGTCTTTCCCACGCGGTGAGCGTCGAAAGTCCACATAAACATCCCCTGACTGACACCCTCCGTAAACGAGATAGTCAACGCCTTGCAGGATGCCCGGACGCCAGCGGGGTGATTTCCGGCCAGAGGAGGACGACTTAGCTGGTAATTCAACCTTGTCATCCGGATCACCTTTCACTGCTTGTGGGCTCTGCACAACGCGAACCCACTTTAGCTCGGGACCGCGGACTTCTCTCCCGTAAATCTTCGTTATACTGCCAGCCTCGTCTCTAACATACCCATCTATAAAGCGTTTGCCCCTTGCCGTGTAAAAGTAGACGCGGTCTCGGTTCTTTTCAGAACCGGTGCTCTTTACCTTCGGATTGGTATCGAGCCGCTGATCGCCGCCGACCACGCCCCAAACGTCGGATAGACCAGTCAATTCCGGATGATCCAATAGAGCAACTACTTTTGTGAGAAGCCCATGGACCACCCCCGGAGAGGGGTCAATTATTACCTGAGTGTACGGCGCACTTAATTTCAGATGCGAGAGGCGACCGCCTTGGTGGAGCCGCAAAAGGTGGTATTCCGGATATTGTGACCACATCGTTATCTGCGAGACCGCGACAGACAACCCATCGGCGCTCCCCAACAGCGGTGTATTCTCGCCTTTCTGGATCTGGTCGCCGACCCATATCGGACCATTCTTCATCGAGAGCTGAAAGGCCCGCCCCCGGTTCTGGACCACGGGGTAAATCTGTCGCGCCTTCTCCAGGAACTTCCGGCATCGGGATCCAAGGTGAACAGTCATCAGCTCACCTGGTGTGACCTTTTGAATGACCTGCTTCTCGTCTGTCCATTCGTAGATAGCTCCTATTTTTGAAGGGTAGGCGAGACCCACCGCCACAGCGCGTAACAAATAAGTGAACACCCTGCAGGTCACGCTCAACATCTCGCCCCAATATGGCAACGATTGCTTTTCCAGCTTTGAAAGCCATTGCCATGCGCCATCGATCGCCTGAGCTTCCACACCGTTCCGAAGGTTGAGGGGTTCCCATGGGACACTCTGCCCGCTTTTGGCCGCTGTTTCAACCGTGTCGATGAACATCCAAATTTCATCCTCGGCGCTACCGAGATCGAACGTTTTCTCCTCAGCCTGGAATTTGTTAAGGACCGCTGTGATCTCATCTTGCAGCGTCGGCGGTGTCGGGAGGAATGCGCCGAGGATCGCTATCACCATGCCGGACAGCGCTGATGTGAGCGGCCCTACTGGGCCGAGCATCGGGCTCGCCATGGTCACGATACCCTGGAAGATCCCCACAGAGGCGATACTTACGGCAAACGGATCGCCGCTCTTAGTTGCATAAACCAAGTCGACTACGCTCTGCGTTACATAGGGCAGGCCTACACTCAGGGACTCCGCATATTGATGGGATAGAGGTGTATTCCCCAGGTCGTCCAAAGCGGCCATGATTTCGTTGTGACGATTCTGCTGGATGACGCCGTAGTCTTGCAGGATACTCAGGTTCGCATCGATCACTTCTCTGTTATTCGGCATGAGTGAATCTCTTCTTGGCCCCTGAGGTCTGACAGCGGTATTCCTGTTCGCACTTTACCGTCATTGAGCTGAAGCGCAATTGGCTCCCATAGGTCTCGACGATCGTTGTGTTGAGGTTTTTGAAGCTTACCTAGGGTAGGGGGATTACACGCGTTAGGCGGCGGTTTGTCCACAAAAATAGAGTCAAGCCCTAAAGGCATTGCTCAGGTGCTTTGGATTGCGGGTTCATGAATTGCTTCATGCGTCAATAAAGGTCAGTAACTTTGATCTCTTACGTTATTACCTATATAGCTAAGCCGGAGTGCCTCTGGATGGGCTCGCACGCGATGAATGAGCAGGACGGCAGGCCAAAGCTAAAACTGCAACATGCGAGGAGATCGCTGAAACCGCAGGTCCTTCGACTGCGTGCTGCGCGCTCCGCTCAGGATGACAACATTTATGTAATCGCGACCGCTCGCCGCTCTGGCCGTCATCGCTGAAACAGCAGATCCTTCGCTGCGCTCAGGATGACAACGTTATTTAACCCGGAATACGTGATTTAACCCACATCGCTCCAGTCGAGGATGACTTTGCCGGAGCTTCCGGTTCGCATGGCCTGGAAGCCTTGTTCGTAGTCGCGCCAGTTATAGCGGTGGGTGATCACCTGGTCTATCTTGAGTCCGGACTGGAGCATTACGGTCATCTTGTACCAGGTCTCGTACATTTCGCGGCCGTAGACTCCGCGGAGGGTTAGTTGGTTGAAGATGACGTGGTGCCAATCGATCGACATCTCGGTTGGCGAGGGGATGCCGAGCATGGCGATCTTGCCGCCGTGGCTCATGTTGGCGATCATCTCGCGGAAGGCGTGGGCGTTGCCGGACATTTCGAGGCCGACGTCGAAGCCTTCGTTCATGCCGAGTTGTTCCTGCACTTGTTTGAGCGAGATCTCGCGGGTGTCGACGGCGAGGGTGATGTTGGCGGCTTTGTGGGCGAGGGCGCGGCGCTCGGGGTTGGGGTCGGTGATGACGACGTAGCGGGCTCCGGCGTGGCGGGCGACGGCGGCGGCCATGATGCCGATGGGGCCTGCTCCGGTGATGAGGACGTCTTCGCCGAGGACGGGGAAGGCGAGCGCGGTGTGGACGGCGTTGCCGAGGGGGTCGAAGATGGCGGCGACGTCGGTGGGGACGTCGGGGGCGTGACGCCAGACGTTGGTCATGGGAAGGACGATGTATTCGGCGAAGGCTCCGGCGTGGTTGACGCCGACTCCGCTGGTGAAGGCGCAGAGATGGCGGCGGCCGGCGAGGCAGTTGCGGCAGCGTCCGCAGACGACGTGGCCCTCGCCGGAGACGAGGTCTCCGGGCTTGAAGTCGTTGACGTTGGAGCCGACCTCGGCGATCTCGCCGACGAATTCGTGGCCGATGACGAGGGGGACGGGGATGGTCTTTTGCGCCCAGGCGTCCCAGTCGTAGATGTGGAGGTCGGTGCCGCAGATGCCGGTCTTGAGGACGCGGATCTTGACGTCGTTGATGCCGGTTTCGGGTTCGGGGACGTCCTCGAGCCAGAGACCTTTTTCGGCGCGCGACTTGACCAGGGCTTTCATTGTTACTCCTTCGTTATTGGTTGTCAGTTATTAGTTGTCAGCTCTGGGGTTGCGATGGGAACGAATGTTCGATCATCAACCGTCGCGATCCCACTCAAGCCAAAAGAGGGCTTGAATGGGGCACCCCGACATCTGTTCTTTCATATCTGACATCGCTGGTACTGCAGATCCTTCGCTTCGCTCAGGATGACACATTTGTGCATTGGCGAGGATCTGTGGGGTCATAGGGCTAGCTGTGATTTGGCTTCGGCGAATTGGGCTACGGCGAATTCGAGGTCGTGGTGGGTGTGGGCGGCTGAGATCTGGGTGCGGATTCGGGCTTTGCCATGGGGCACGACGGGGTATGAGAACGGGATGACGTAGATGCCTTTGGTGAGGAGGTCTTCGGCCATGAGCGCGGCTTTTCGGGCGTCGCCGAACATGACGGGGACGATGGGGTGGGAGCCGGGGAGGATGTCGAAGCCGATTTCGGTCATCTGTTCGCGGAAGTAGGCGGTGTTGGCGCGCAGCGTTTCGCGGAGGTCGTTGGAGGTGGTGAGGAGATCGAGGATCGCGAGCGAGGCGGCGACGATTGGCGGGGCGAGCGAGTTCGAAAAGAGATAAGGGCGGGAGCGCTGCCGGAGGAGCTGGATGATCTCTTTGCGGCCGGAGGTGTAGCCTCCGCTGGCGCCGCCGAGGGCTTTGCCGAGGGTGCCGGTGATGATGTCGATGCGGCCCTCGACTTTGCATTGCTCGGGGGTTCCGCGGCCGTTGGCGCCGATGAAGCCGACGGCGTGGGAGTCGTCGACCATGACCATGGCGTTGTATTTGTCGGCGAGGTCGCAGATCTGGTCGAGCTTGGCGAAGTAGCCATCCATCGAGAAGACGCCGTCGGTGGCGATGAGGCGATAGCGGGAGCTGGCGGCGGCTTTGAGCTGGGTCTCGAGGTCGTCCATATCGCCGTTGCGGTAGCGGAAGCGCGCGGCTTTCGAGAGGCGGACGCCGTCGATGATGCTGGCGTGGTTGAGTTCGTCGGAGATGATGGCGTCTTCGGCGTCGAGGATGGTCTCGAAGAGGCCTCCGTTGGCGTCGAAGCAGGAGCTGTAGAGGATGGTTTCTTCGGTGCCGAGGAAGCTGCTGATGCGCTGCTCGAGCTGGGTGTGGATGGCCTGGGTTCCGCAGATAAAGCGGACGCTGGCGAGGCCGTAACCCCATTCCTGCAGGGCTTGCGTGGCGGCGGCGATGACGGCGGGGTGGTCGGCGAGTCCGAGATAATTGTTGGCGCAGAGGTTGAGCACGTGTGCGCCGTCTTCGGCGAGGTGCATGTGCGCCCGCTGGGGACCGGCGATGACGCGTTCGCGCTTGTAGAGGCCGGCGGATTCGATTTCGTTGAGGCGGCTTTGGTAGTGCTGTTGAGCTGATGAATACATTGGCTTCTCCTCGATGCTTTGAGCCTTTTCAAGTCTATCGTGGGTGGGGTTTGAGGATGGTCGGACCGTTCGTGCGCCATCATTGTTGTCCCACTCAAGCCAAAAGAAGGCTTGAATGGGGCACCCCGACTTCTGTTCCTCCCACTCAAGCCAACCGATGGCTTCAACACCCCAGCGACGAAGACCCGTCGCCGGGGACCCCGTTTGAATGGGGCACCCATTTCCGTGGAGGAGGGAGGGTGCTAGGCTTTTGTTTTGCTTCGCGGAGCTACCGTGACGAGTCGGATGGGGCGTAGGGATGTTCGACGGCTGGGACGCGCGGACTGTGCGTTGCGATGGGTGCTGCCAGCGGTGATGCTGCTGGCGGTTGGAAGTCCGGAGTGGGTGAGGGCGCAGGATAACTTCGATATTCAGGTGTACCGCTCGGAGACTGTTGCGCCGAAGACGACATTGGTTGAGTTGCTGAGCAATATCACGGCGGATGGCACCAAGGACTTGTCGCAGACTGTGTATCCGGCGACCCAGCTGTATCCGACCGACGACGCTCTGCATGAAACGCTGGAGATCAGGCAGGGACTCAATGAGTGGTCGGAGGCGGGTTTCTACGTTCTCACGAGCGCGAGCAGCGGGCACGGATATCAGTGGGTTGGCGATGATCTTCGCGTGCAGGTGGAGGCGCCGGATCGCTGGAACTGGCCGGTGGGCGTGGGTCTGGCCGTGGATGTTGGCTATCAGCGTCCACCATTTTCGGTGAACACGTGGACGATCCGGCTGCGGCCGATCTTCGATAAGCGGGTTGGGCGGTTTTACCTCGCAGTGAACCCGGCGTTCGACTGGTCGCTGCATGGGCAGAACTCCGCTCAGGGCGCGGGTTTTGCTCCGAGTGTGAAGTTCAGCTATGCGTTTAATCAGCACGTCTCAGCCGGGGCTGAATACTATGGCAATTATGGAAGCGTGGAGGACATTGCCGGTTTCATCACCAGCAACAGCAGTTCTTCCCGACGCTCGATGTGAAGGTCGCTCCGGAGTGGAATCTCAATGTTGGAGTTGGGATCGGAGTGACTACGGTTACCGATGACTGGATTTGGAAGGCCAATCTAAGTCGGCGGTTCGACTGGCGGCGTAGACCGGCGAACACTCCCTGACTGGTCGGCGGACCATTCAGGCTTCTTCGATAGGTTTCTTTTTGGAATGCTTGGGTTTGTCTCTCTTGGCGAGATAAGTCAATCTCTGGATATGGATAGGTGTCGAAATCTTGATTTAGCTATGGCTGGGAGTTTTGGGGTTGATTGTAGAAGCCGGTACTGGTGTAGGCGGTGAGTCCGGGTCTGGCAATTTCAACCTTTACGTCGTGGTAATCATCGGGGTGGTCAGCGTGAGGTGGAGTGAACGAGATGCGATAGAAGGGGCTGAGGTCAGCGACGCAGCTCGCGATCTGGCCGGCGAGGTCGTTGTTGGGGTCGAGGACGCGCCCGCCGCTCTGCACGGCGAGCACTTGAAGGGCCAGGTATCCGGCGTCGGCTTGTTTGGAGGATTTCACGCCTTTTAGGTACTCCTTGTAGCTGGTTCCTTCGACTGGAGCGGTCATGTTAGGCGTTATTCGCGTTTGCTGCGGCGCTTCTGCCGAGGGCATGCCGTAAGGTATCCCGCCAGGGGGCACTCCTGGAGTGGCAAGTTGCGCTGGACTCGTGGACGAGATGCTGTAGAGGGCGATATGCGCTTCGCGAAGCTGGGTTGACACGGCGACGATAGCGTCGAAGTCGCGCTGGCGATCCTGCGATGACGCGGTGTATTTCGAGCCGGCCAGCATAGGCCAGCCCGGGCCGGTCCAGATGAGAATCTTGCGGGCGGGCGACTTGGCTTCGTTCTCGGCGATGTCTAACAGAGTGGCGAGAGAGGACTGGAAGCGCTCGACCTGACCGAGTCTGACGGGCGCCGGGCTGACGACGCGAATGGTCGCGTTGAGCTGGGCGGCCAGGTGGTTACCGTCGGTCGAAGGCGTGGGCTGCAATCGCAGGCCGTCTTTGGAGAAGACTGCGATCGAGGTGGGGTAGGGGAGGTGGCCGCCGTTCTGCTGGAGGTATTTGACGATCTGCTGCTGGGTGACTGCGGCCTGTTCGAACGGGGCGTTGACGAGGTCGAGGAGCAGGATGAGTTGGAGCTGTTGGGCCGCTCCTGATGCCCAGCCGTCGACAGCTTGAAAGGATAGGATGGTTTGCGGCTTCTTATCGTTGAGGATGGTGAAGTCCTTCTGCTCGAGGCCAGAGACGGGCGCGCCCGGTTTGACGTCGACCACAATATCGAGTTGAACCTGGCCAACTGCACTGTTTGAAGCTGGCGCTGGGCGTGGCTGGAGTGTGGGTTCGTTGGCGCTAGGCTGGGCCTGGGTTGGAGTTGGCTGGGTGGCGGGCTGTTGCGCGAGGGCGGAAGTGAGACAACCCAAGAGAACAATCCACGCTCGCCATGACAGACTCATGCGAAGGCCTCGGTGACGATGCTAATTGGGCGCGTTGTTTGGCGGCAACTGTGCCCCAGCGACGCTCTGCCACTCAAACCAATGGCCCGGACTTACTATAGGTCGTTAGAACGGATCAGGAGCCGGGAGCGATGGCTACGCGTCAAGAGAGGGTTCGCGCACAACTCGGCGGGTCTGCGGTGCGGACTTTTGCCACGAGCGAACGGATGAATCAGATGCTGATCGAGCATCTTGATCCTGCCGTGTGGAAGGCCAAGCCGCCGGGGAATGTTCGCACGATTGCGGCGATCTTTACGCATGTGCATAACGTTCGGTGTAAGTGGTTGAGGCTGACGGCCCCGCACCTGAAGGTTCCGGCGCAGCTGAATCGCGCGCATTGCACTCCGGAACAGGCGAGCGCGGCGTTGGCGGAGAGCGCGGCCCGCTGCGAGGAGATGCTTGCCGAGGCGCTTGGTGGCGAGGGCCGCATTGAGGAGTTTCGCAGAGACGGCTGGGCGAAGCCTTGGCCAGTAGGCGTGGAGATGCTTTGCTATATGGTGGCTCACGAGGCACATCATCGCGGGCAGGTGTACATGCTTGCGCATCAGCTGGGGTTTCCGTTGCCGATGGAGGTGATGTCGGGGATTTGGAATTGGGAGAAGCTGTGGAAGGTGGGCTGATGGACGGTGTGGGGTTCGTCCGGCGGTCGTCTCGGAACGGAAGGCGCTGAGCCGTTGCACCTGCGTGCATCGCCTACGAATGGTGGCGATCGCGAGGCGATTCTGGCCTCATCCAGGATCGCTCGGCGCTGCCACTAATCGCTCGATATCGCTGCTGTAACAGGGGTTCGGAATAGTTTGCTCAGAATGACGGCCCTTTTTCACTCAGGCCCTTTTAGTGCGAGGTTTGATGGTTGCGGGCGGCTATGGCCGCCATGGGCGTTCGTGTTCGAGCTTGGAGACGGGGACGCTGCGTTCCTGAGAATCGACGGCGACGAAGGCGAGTAGGCCGAGGCGACGTGGCGGTGGGTTCAGACGATGGTGTTCTCGACGAAGACTTTGACCCCGACTTCGATCGAGGTGTTGAAGGCGCGATTCATCCCCGATTTCAAAATGAGCAGATCGCCGATGTGGGCGGGGGCGATGAAGTCTATGTGAGCCATCGACGTGGTGCGGGAGTGTGCGCGGCGCTACGATCCGAACCACCGTGCTGGCAGCATCCGGTCGGGGGCGCCCTTTTTTCTTTGATCTTGGAACCAATGAGATAGCGGACATATTTCGTTTGGGGTATTGACAAGTTCGGTCAAACCTTTCGATGTCTGCGAGCTTCACGGCGAGTTGAGGTTGGGATCGGCCATGAACGAGTGCCGAGCGGTGCCGTTGTGCAGGTTTTCGATGCTGAGCAGGGTCATGCCTACGTCGAGCCTAAGGTGTTGGGTGAGATCCAGCCGGTGGCGGGGTTGAAGGTGTCGGCGATACGTACTTTCCCCAGCTTTTGGCTCCGGACCGATCCTTCATCGCGTGGATGGCAGGGGTGCAGACGTCTGGAGTGAGCGTAGTGATCCTCCGGCACGCAGGGAACGACCGTGCCATCGACCCTGGAGCGTAGGGTGGTCCTCCCAGCCGGTCGGGCTGGAAGAGCTGGTGATCCCCATATGTCCTGGGTATAGGGGGGGCACTCCTCGGCCAGATCGGTGTAACACCATTCGGCGACGGGCACGGGTCGCTACCTGGAAGTCGAACGAGTCAACTTTGGTGTCGCGGCTCTCGCGGCGGGAGCGAAAGTCGAACCATGCGAGGGATATCGATAGGTCCATAGCAGTGAGGTTCACGCTGTAGTGGGAGTTGCCGGAGGAGTTGGGGTTACGTTCCCAGGCACGCCAGCATCAGGAGGGAGTGGGGCGGTGGGCGAGCCAATGCCGAGGAGATACATGGCGGCGAGCCGGCAGTATTTGTCGAGCGATACTTGACGAAGCTTTCCGGTTCCAGCCGTGGGAGAGGAGTTTGCCGTCTCCGTTGTCATCGAAAGTCGTAACGGCTATAGAGAAGGGTCGCGAGATCGGCGATCTCGTGGTCTTCGCGAAAGAGGCGCGGCAGGTGAGCGCGCCGGCGAGGAGCCAGACGGAGTCGCTGGTTGACATCTCGATGTCTTTCGAACGTTGCCCGGGGAGGATGTCGAGGAAGTGGTAGAACCAGTCGTGTCGTCGGGTACGAGTCCGGTATGCAGCTGCCCAAGCGCGGGCGGGTGCGATCTTCGGCCCGGTCGCGGGTGATCCTTCTGGCTCCGCACCGATGCAGAGGCGGTGAGGCAGAAGCCCGATACCCCCGGCGCTGCCGCGGGCTTCGTCTCCTTTTGCGTTGTCGGCCGCATCGCTGTGGATGAGGTCCCGGCAGTTCCGTCTCGGGGTCGTTTGCGTCCGAGAGATTGGAAGCAGCGGTGGGCGAGATCGTTGAGCAGGGCATCGTCGTTGTGGAGGCGGCCGAGAGGGGTGGGGTGGGGATGATGGAGCCTGCTGCGGCGATGGTGGCCGTTTTTAGGAATTTGCGGCGATGGGGTGATTTGTTCATTGCTCGTCGATGGGATGCGTGATGCGCGGAAAAGAGGGCGCGATCCGTGGGGGTGCGAAGGCTGGGCCACGCGCCAGAGGAGACTTGGTTTGATACCGTTGCAAAGGCCGCTATAGAAGTGTTGCCGCCTTAAACATGGAGGGAATTCGGTATGCGAACGTTGTTTGAATTCTCGCCTCGTGGAAGGCGGCAATGCCGCCGTCAAGACTGGAACTGCCGCCAGTACTATCGGGCGAATTTTGGCCGATCTCAAACCGGAGACGGTCTATTTCTTTTTGACGATGACGGCCGACGGTCGGTTCCGCCGCGGTTGACCTGGAAGACGAATCGCAGCTTGTGGCGATCGCCGAGCCCGGGTTTGCGTTCAATGCAAAGGTCTCTCTTCGGCCGTTGATGACCTCTCAGGATTTCGCCAAGGCCGGTCCTCGATTGCCAATGCCGCTAAGCACCACGGGAAGACACGTTCTGCGGGTCGTCAACATCCTGATGAAACCTGCCGCGGGCGGTGGTTTGGCGGGTGTCCGCTCTCAAGTGTGAGGTGAGGCAACCGCTTCGTGGGGAATGCGAGGACTGTGGATGGAGACCCAGAGTGGGAATCGTGCGCAAAGGAGAAGGGTCGGCAGAATGCTACCGGTCTTTTGGCTTGGATCGCGATGGCGCAATTGCAATTATGTTTCATATGCACGAATCCGTTATAGGGGCCGGGTGGGAACGCACACACAGGACTTACGTGTCCCTAGCCCCCCGGCCGTGTGCGCCCACAATGACCGTACGTGGAAGTCACGGCGCTTGGTGATTTTGTGGAGAAATCTCCGTTACCGAAGTGTTTGGTTGTTTCAGGAACGCAGCAAAGCCCCTCTCACTATCGAGGGGCCTATTGCCCTCAGGGTTCACTCAACGCCGGGGGTGGGTGAGCGATCTAAGCCTACCTGGCGGTCTCGCCGCAGGAGGAGTAGGGCATCTCCGATTGTAGGTACTCTCTCTTACCTGTGTTAACTATCTTGGCGAGCCTAAGACCAAAGTAACCAGAGAGGCGCGGGACTACCTACAAGGTTTTTCCTAGTCGATGATGGGGCGCTCGGTTGAGAAGAAATATTCGCATCGCGTGGGGTCGGTGAACCTCTCTTCGTCCGGCCGGATGACTTCGAGATATGACCTGGAATTGCCGAAGGCCTTGAATCCCTCGATGTCGTCGAACCAGAGCTCGACGATGCCGTCGGTCTCCCCGAGCGTCGGTCCCTCGGGCTTGTCGCCGGTGACATGGCACTGGATGTAGCGGCGGACATAACGCTTGACGTCCGGCTGGCTGGCGAAGAGCGGCCCGTGGACGTTGGTCCAGTGCTGGACGTATTGTTCATGGGTCATGTCGGCGCGGCGGCGGCTTAGGATGTGGACTTTCAGCATTGGCGCTTCTCCGGGTACGGCGGCGATGGAGTAAGGATGCGCAGGTTTTTGTGATTGATTCGGATTTTCGGACCCGGCGAGTGTGGAGGGTTAGAGCGAGGACGAGGGATTTGATTCTGCCATCCTTCCGCAAAGATCGCGGAGGATGTGGCACCCTCGATTGCAGTGATTGCGAAGGTGGGCCACCGCCCACCCGGATTGATTAGAAATTCAGACCTGGGCCACCCGCCACCCGACTTTCCTTAAACAACAAATGGTGGCGTGAGCCTCGCCGCCGCGCTAGGCTATGAACGGAAAAAGTTCAGTCCGTAGCGCAAAGGCGAAGGTGTGCAGATAGGGAACTACACGGTCATCCGCCCCTTAGGCGGCGGCGGGATGGGAGTCGTCTTCAGAGTAGCTGACCAGGCGGGCCACCCTTTTGCCATCAAGATGATCGGTTCACGGTCCGTGATTCAGGCGACGCTCCACATCGACAAGGCTCTTCAGAACACCGCTGCACTGGACTTCACTAACGTCCGCATGCAATTTGTGCGGGAAGCACGCCTGGCAATGGATCTCAACCACCCGAATATTGTCAAAACGTTTGACTATGGACAGCAGGGAGGACTTCTCTACATTGTCGCGGAATACCTACGAGGCCGATCCCTCGACAAGGTGATCCCGATTCATGGCGCAGTGCCTTTATCGGCAAAGGTCAGGATCATTCGGCAAATTTGCGATGCTCTCGATTATGCACATCGACAAGGGGTCATGCATCGCGACATAAAACCTGCAAACACCTTTGTGCTTCAAGATGGGGACGTCTTAAGGTTCTGGATTTCGGACTCGCCGTTCGCTTACGTGAACCTCTACCTGGGCAGCTCGCTTTCGTCGGAACCCCGGATTACATGGCTCCGGAAGTTGTCGCCGCGTCCCTTATCTACGATGCGAGAGTCGATATCTGGTCAACCGGTGTCACGCTGTACCAACTGCTGACCGGCAAGCTACCCTTCAGGGCACCATCAATAAGTCAGTTGCTCCGGAATATTGTGCATGAGCCATTTCCGCGTCTCGATTCGCAGTTTCCGCATGGACTCAGGTTCGAGGAAATACTCGATCGTGCTTTAGCCAAAAACCCCATCGAGCGATATGCCAAGGCGGGAGATTTCGCGAGCGACTTGAGGAGGCTGGAAGAACAGGTCGTTGACGGGCTGTTGGAGACCGAAAACTCGGAGCCAACTGACGAGCAACCGTGGTGGGCTTCAACAGCTGTGCACGTCCCCGTTAGCCCAGCTCGAAAATTGATCAGTTTAGCGAAACCGTCACGATGATGTCGGGAGAGATTCGCGCCCGGCGCGCAGGTCACACACTGCGAT
>CAWGZE010000005.1:0-43215 GCA_963826855.1 uncultured Acidobacteriaceae bacterium | reverse complement strand
TGACTTGACGCGTGGATAATAACCAGTGCGCGTGCGTACGATCAACTTGCCGTAACCTTGCGCGTGGGCCTCGACTTTAACCACCCGGTATCCCCCCAGGCTGGCCGGTTTGGTGGAGTGGTACCCGATCGTGTATTGGCTGCGGATATCGCGCGCCACTTCGGCCGCAATCTCATCGACTTCATCAAGACCCTTAGGGAAAAAGGCGACACCACCGGTTTCGCTGGACAGCATCTGCAGGGCCCGTTTCGCGCGTCGGGCTTCGCGGCCGCTGTCATCGCCTTTGAATAACAATCCAATCGAATATACCACTGGCCCCTGTAGCGCCTGGATTCGCTGAATCGTCTGCTCGAGCGACATCACCGAGGCGTTGTCTTCTCCGTCCGTAATCACCAGCAAGACCTGCTTCGGCCGCTTGGCCCCCTTCGCCAGCTGATCGGCCGACGCGACCACCGCGTCATACAACGCCGTGCCGCCTTTAGAGTCGATATGCGAGAGCCCCTCACGAAGTTTGCCAATGTCCGAGGTGAAGTCCTGATCGATATACGCCTCATCGGAGAAGTTCACGATGAACGCCTCATCGTCTTTATTGGACGCTTTGACCAGGTCGAGCGCCGCCGAGTTCACGGCCTGGCGTTTGTCGCGCATCGAGCCCGAGTTGTCGACCAGGATGCCCATCGACACCGGGATGTCCTCATGCTGGAAGGAGACGATCGTCTGCGGAACGCCGTCTTCGGCAACACTGAAGTCGGGTTTGGTGAGGTTCATTACCAACTTGTTATGGTCGTCGAGCACGGTAATATTGAGCACGACCTCCTCGACATCGCGCCGCAGCGTATATCCATGGTCACCCTTCGTTAGCTTGTCGGACTCGCCGGAACTGGAACTCACCGAGGGGGGCTGAATCTCCGGCCCGGGCAGGTTATCGGCTGGGTCGGGAGAAACCACTGGGTCGCAGTCCACGGTAAGAGGCTTTTGTGGATCGGGGGCCTTCGATTGAGCTACAGATCGCGGTGCGACACTCAATCCGACACAGAGAGCCAGAGCCGCAGCGATCATGATTAGGCGGAATGGCTTACTGCAAAGGCGCATAGTATCCGGTGCGGGCATGGACGGTCAGTGGCGGCAGCCCCGGCGGGGCAGCGAGCTTTACTTTCAATTTACGCCACTTCCCGTCCCGCTTCTCGTCCAGTGGTTTGTAACCCAGCACATATTCGTTGCGCAGCTCAGCACTGATCTTGGTCGCGATGTCGGCCATATCGGAGATGTCGTCCACTCGAAAGAGCCGGCCGCCGGTCTCCTCGCTCACGTCATTGAGCAGTAGCGGGCCCAGGCGCTCCTCGGTCGTTGCCGCATACGGGTCGAAGATCCCGATCGAATAGATCTGGACATCGGACTCGCGGACCGCCGCGCGCACCTCGCTCTCGGTGTACCGGCTCCGATTGTCACCCCCGTCAGAAACGACTAGCAGCGCCTTGCGCGGATACTTCGCCTGTTTCATCTTTTCAAGGCCAAAATAAATCGCATCGAGCAGCGCCGTACGGTGACCGGCTTTGACCATCTCCAGCCTGGCCTCGATATCGTCCACGGAGCTGGTAAAGTCCTCGATCAATTCCGGCCGGTCGTTAAATCCGATGACGAAAAATTCATCCTGCGGATTTGCCGTCTTCATGAACTGGACGATCGATTCCCGCGAACGGATCACCTTATTCGTCATGCTCCCGCTGAGGTCCATGATCACGCCGATCGAGACGGGCGCGTCTTCACTCGAGAATGTCTTAATTGTCTGCGCAGAGTTGTTTTCAAACAAAAAGAAGTTGTCTTTATCGAGTCCGGTCACGAGCCGGTTCAGCGGATCGGTCACGGTCAGCGGAACCAGAACCAGGTCTACATCGACGCGAATCCGTTCCCCTGGTCGCGCAGAGAGAGCGCCGGGCCCCTCTACCGTGGCCGGCTTCGCGGCAGATGCATTTGGAGCTGTGTCCGGCGCTGGCGCCGCAGGTGGCGGCACGTGCACCTTGTTCAAAGGGTCGTCCTGAGCTCTGCATGGTGAGGAAACTGAGAGCGCCAGCAGACAAAGCAGACCAAGCGCGAAACCTTCCCTGCTCCGCATCCGGTACAGACGCACAACAGAGCGGACTCCTCCCATCCTCGATTCACGCAGTGGCCGGGCGGCGGAGCCGCGATGGAGCGCCATGACGCTAGCCTCCGTTGAGTAGATGCTAGCACGCTGCATCGAGGACTTTCTCGTGATCAACCGGCACGCCTACCGATTTGAATTTGCAGTACCAAAAGCGAATTGATGCGCCAATGGCAGGGACGCAGTAGCTACGTCGATACCGCCCTGACATGCTCAATCGACGGATTCTCCTTGATTTACAATCCCGACAGAGAAGCCACGACAAACCGCCCGTCTCTCGGCAAACTGGAGTTCTGCAGCAGCATGGCCCGCATCTACCCCTTCCGAGCACTACGCTACAATCCATCGCGGGTCCGCCTTGAAGATGTCGTCACCCAGCCTTGGGACAAAATCACACCGTCCATGCAGCAGGCATATTACCAGCGCAGCCCTTACAACCTGGTACGCATCATTCTCGGCCTGCCGGAACTCTTCGACGGCGCTCCCAGCGCGGACGGCAAAGGCAGCTCGGACATTTATACCCGTGCGGCCCGCGACTTTGCCGACTGGCGCGCTCAGGGCGTGCTCTCACGCGAGAAAGAGCCGTGCATTTTCGCCTACTCGCAGCGTTTCACCATCCCCGGTTCCAATCAATTAACCGTGGAGCGCCACGGCTTCATCGCGCTCGGCGAACTCTACGACTATAACCAGCGCGTAGTCTTTCGCCACGAGCAGACGCTCGCGAAACCGATGTCTGACCGGCTCAACCTGCTCCGCGCCACCCGCGCCCACTTCGGACAGATATTCATGCTGTACTCCGACCCGGCACAGACGGCCGAACGGCTTCTCTTCGGCGCTCAATCCAGTGACGACTTCGAGTTGACCGACGAATACGGTGCCTTCCATCGTGTTTCGAGAATCAGCGATCCGGGCACCATCAACATTCTTTCCGCAGCGATGGAGGACAAGAAGCTCATCATCGCCGACGGCCACCATCGCTACGAGACCGCGTTGTCCTACTCTCACGAGATCGCACCCAAGGTCCCGGCCAGTAGTGAGCGCAATTCCTATGTGCTACCGCAGCCTCCTTATCCTGAGGCAGCCGTCATGATGACCTTCGTCAACATGGAGTCCGAAGGTCTGCTCATTCTGCCGACCCACCGCGTCGTCTTCGGCTTGAAGGACTTCTCCCAAAACAACTTCCTTGAAGGCGCAGCCGCTCATTTTGAGATCGAGAGGCTCGGAAGCCTTGAAGTTGCCGAGACGCAGCAGCGGCTTTCTGCTGAAGGCGCCCACCGAACGGCCTTCGTCGCCGTCACCCGAACCGGTCGCTTTCTCTTGAAGCTTAAGCACGAAGCTACCAACGAAGCGCTGCAATCCCTGTCGCCGCGCCAGCGCCAACTCGATATCGTCCGGCTTCACGCGCTGGTGCTCGATGAGCTCCTTGGCATAACGCCCGAGGCGGTTCGCCTGGAGCGCAACCTTCGCTACGTCCGCGATACCGGCGAAGCGATCGAGCAGGTCACCGAAGGCCGCGCTGACATTGCTTTCCTCGTGAATCCGGTCTCGCTCGATCAGCTCCGCGAGATCGCCTTTGCCGGGGATGTGATGCCTCAGAAGTCCACCGACTTCTATCCCAAGCTCCTGAGCGGCCTCGCCATCTATGCCTTCGATTGAGGTTCGGGACGGAAGGTCTTGCTCCTCTCGGGGTGTCGCGACTTCTCTCATTTTGTTTCTTTTGTTTCTTGGCTCGATCGAGGCCCGGCCCCAACAGCCTCCGGTCCCATCTCCCCCAGTCGCACCCAGCAAAACCGATTTGCCCCCACTGCCCGCTCCTCCGGCAAACCACCTCACCGTGCAACCAGCGTTTTCAGTCGTCATTGACGCTGCTCACGGAAGCACCAACACCGGCGCACGCATCGCCAGCAATATCGCAGAAAAGGACATCACTCTCGCGCTCGCATCGCACCTTCGCGCGGCGCTCGCCGCCCAGGGCATCGCCGTGGTGATGACTCGCGAATCCGACGCCGACCTGCCGGCCAGCCAAAGAGCAGGGATCGCGAACCACGCACTCGCCTCGGCCTGCCTGATTCTTCACGCCACAGCGACCGGCGCCGGAGTGCACCTCTTCACCTCATCACTCGCTCCGGTCACCCCAACGGCCTCGGCGAGTCCGACTGCGCCGAGCCTCGTCCCATGGCAAACCGCACAGGCCGCGTGGGTCACGCGCAGCCTTCGCCTCTCCTCTGAAATCAACTCCGCCCTCGGCCAGGCCGGCCTTCCCACTACCCTCGGCGTCGCCTCCGTCGCACCGCTCGACAACCTGGCCTGCCCTGCCGTCGCCGTCGAGATCGCCCCCCTCGCAAACTCCGCGGCCAACCAGGCCTTGTCCATCTCCGACACTAAATACCAGCAGAGAATTATCGACGCACTGGCTTCGGCAATCATGGCGTGGCGCACAGACTGGAAGCAACAGCCATGATTCCCCGCTATCAGCCCATTCTTTTTTGGATATTGCTCATCGCCTCGGTAGCGATGGCCGTGGTCCTGATCCGCCTGCGGGAACGCGCCGCCGACCGGATAGCCGGGATCCAGGAGAACGTCGCAGCGACACAATTCTCAGCAACCCAAAACGCTGTGCCCTCCGAAACTGTCAGGCTCCTCGAAGCCAATGACGTTGACGATACCGTCGCTCCGGTCACCCGCGAACTCGCCCTGCCCAAAGAGACCGGCGCTCGTGCCCGCGTGATTCTGCATCAGCTCTTGGCGGATTACGCCACTACTGGCTCGAAGCACCCACTGGCGGCTGGCCCGGGGGTCGAGGAGGTATTTTTCATGCCCGCCGCGGGCAATGGCAAGGCCAACCCTTCGCCTTCAAATCCCGAGGCGCAGACCGCGATCGTTAATCTCACCAGCGCCCTCGCCGAGAACCACCCCTCTGGCATCGAGCCCGAAACACTCACCCTCCTCTCGATCATCGCGACCCTCCACGAAAACTTCCCTGCCGTCGAGCAGGTGCGCTTTCTCGTCGACGGCCAGCCCCGCGAGACCCTCGCCGGCCACGCGGACCTCACCCGCACCTACCTCGCCGGAGAGAACGAGGTCCATCGACAATAATGAAAGCGAATAGCTAATTATGAAAATCGGCGTCTTCGACTCCGGCGTCGGCGGACTCACCGTCCTGCGCGCCCTGCTCTCACGCATCGCCAAAGCCGAATATCTATACCTCGGCGACACTGCCCGCCTGCCCTACGGCTCGAAATCGCAGACGACTATCGCCCGCTACGCCGTCTCCAGCTCACAATTCCTCATCGACCAGGGCTGCGAATTCCTGGTGATCGCCTGCAACACCGCCAGTGCCCTCGCCCTCGAAGAGATCCGCCAGACTGCCGAGCCACACAGCATTCCGGTCGTCGGAGTCATCGGGCCCGGCGCCGCAGCAGCCGCCGCTGAAACCGCTACCCGCGACACCTTGGTCATCGCAACGTCGGCCACAGTGCAGAGCCACGCCTACGCAGCAGCCTGCCAACTGCTCGGCCTGCGCAGCCTCGAAAAGGCCTGTCCACTTCTCGTTCCGCTCGTCGAAGAAGGCTGGATCGACCATCCGGTCACCGCCGAGGTGGTTGCCATTTACCTCTCCGAACTCCATCAACAGGCCGCCGCAGCCGGCCTTATACCCGACGCGATCCTCCTCGGCTGCACCCACTATCCTTTGATCCGCGAAGTCATCGAAGCAACAGTCCGCAAACTCTGGCCCGGTGGCCCTCCCCGGGTCATTGACTCCGCCGCAGCAACGGCCCACGAAGTCGAGCGGCAAGTCGCTACATTCCCGGCAGGGGAGAATGCTCAACCCCGCAATGTCCCACTGCCGACCAGCTTCTTCGCCACCGACTCGGTAACAAAATTTCGCCAGCTCGGCACGCGCTTCCTCGGCCAGCCGATTGGTGAAGTCAAACTCGTCGACCTCGGGGGCTGATATGCTGTTCGTTTGTGCATCGCTCCCAAGCAGCTGAGGCAGCAATTCCAGACATCCAGCTTCGTGAAGCGAACCGGCGTGTCTCCCTCAGCGCCATTGGCTCAGAGCGCAGGTATCTGTTGATATGAAACAAGGGCCTTCCAGCCCGGTTCTAAGGAGTAAGACATGCTTAATCTAGAGGGCCGCACCGCTGTCGTCTTCGGCCTGGCCAATAAGCGAAGCATAGCCTGGGCTATCGCCCAGAAGCTTCACGCCGCTGGAGTCAACCTTGCCGTCAGCTACCAGAACGAACGACTGCGGGCCGATGCCGAAGATCTGGTCTCCGAACTGAACGGGGCCCAGCTGTTCCAATGCGACGTCTCCACCGATGCGGATATCGAGCGTGTCTTCGGCGAACTGAAAGAGCGCTATGGCAAACTCCATGTGCTAGTGCACAGCATCGGCTTTGCTCCCGCCGATGCGCTGCAGAACCCCTTTACCGAGACCTCCCGCGAGAGTTTCCGGATCGCCCTCGATGTCAGTGTCTATTCATTGATCGCGCTTGCCCGAGGGGCCGCTCCGCTCATGACCGATGGAGGCAGCATTATCACCCTCACTTACTACGGAGCCCAGAAGGTCGTCCCGCGCTACAACGTGATGGGCGTTGCCAAGGCCGCGCTCGAAGCCACCGTGCGCTACCTCGCCTCAGACCTCGGCAGCAAGAACATTCGCGTTAACGCCATCTCTGCCGGCCCGATCAAGACCCTGGCCGCTCGCGGAATCGGTCAACTCGGCGAGATGCTCAAGGCCCACGCCGACCGCGCGCCCTTGGCCCGAAACGTCGACCAGTCAGAGGTCGGAGGCGCAGCACTATACCTCGCCTCAGACCTGAGCAGCGCCGTTACCGGAGAAGTGCATTACGTCGACTGCGGCTACAACATCATGGGCTTTTGAGCTATGATTTTGAACGATGGGCTTCTATAGCGCCGCTCAACGGCCTTCCGCTTCAAGCCGGAAGAGATGATTCATCGGCCCCTTGCCGCCGCCAATTGGATATGCCGCCTGCATCGCCGCGGTCACATAGTCCTTGGCGCGTTTAACCGCGGCCACGGGTAAATCTCCAGCCACCAGCCTGCATAATAAAGCGCTCGAAAAGGCGCAACCCGTCCCGTGCGTCGCATTGGTTTCGATCCGCCGCCCGCTAATCCAGAGCGAGTCGCCATCAGAGGTAAGCAGGTAATCTTCCGGTTTATCGAGATGGCCGCCGGTCACCACAATATTCAGGCGGTCGTTGCCGGTATGCCGCGCCAGTCGTTGCAACTCCGCTGCTGCAGTGGGAACCGCGCCCGCGTGCGTAACCGGCATACCGGTCAATTCCGCAAGTTCATCCAGGTTCGGAGTCATCCAATCTACCCTCCGCAACAGCCGTTCGCGAAGCACTCGAATTCCCTGCGAATCCAGCAAACTCCGCCCCGAACTCGACCTTAAGATAGGGTCCAGCACCACCAGGACCCCTTTTTGGGATTCCAGAAAATTATTTACAACTTCGGCGATTTCGCCATTTGCGAGCATTCCGAGCTTGATTCCGGCAAAACTCACGTCCTCAGCGAGCATCTCGAGGGTGGCCGCGACGGTCGCGGCCGTTACCGGTTCAACCACCCTGACCCCGCGGGTCGACTGTACCGTCAGAGCGGTGATGCTGGCCATCCCGTACGCAGCGTGGGCGGAAAAAACCTTCAGATCGGCACTGACCCCAGCCCCCGAGGACGGGTCAAACCCCGCTATTGTCAACAAGATAGGGGGTCTTTTGGCACCTGCGTGCACAGGCTTTGCGGCTGCCTGCGGGACAAGTTCCTCGACTTGTGCGTCGTCCAGAAGGCTCATCCTCTACCGCGCCTCTCCGACCTCAATCTTAGTCGACCGGGGACGACAGTCCCGGGCAACCGTCACGCTTGACTTGCCCCTTGGCAACTAGTTCGCATACCATAATGCGGTCCAGCTTGGCAAGGACAAACACCCTGTAACCGCTAGCAGCGCTTTGACTTATCGTTTGCAGCCTCCATACAATTCTTGAAGGAGGACTATGACCGCTATCGCAACTCAAAAATCTTCGATCTTTCGCGCATCTACATGGGCTGGTTTCGCGGTCGTCCTGACCGTCGGGATCACCAGCACCAATTCCACTCAGCCGGATGCGGCTACAAATACCCCGGCCGTTAAACCGGCTGTAGCTAGTGCACCAGCAACTCCGGCGCCGGCAAAACGTGTCCATCACTGGTATCAGTTCGGCAAAGCGTCGTGGTACGGACAGGACTTCCAGGGCCGTCCGACAGCAAGCGGCGAGAACTTCAACATGTACGACATGACCTGCGCCCACAAGAGCCTTCCGCTCGGGTCGCTCGTGCGTGTCACTAACCTGCGTAACCGCAAGAGCGTCGTTCTTCGCGTCAATGACCGTGGACCAGTCGCCGCGGACCGCATCGTCGATCTCTCGTTTGCCGCCGCCAACTTTCTCGGTATGCACGGGATCGCTAAGGTACGTCTGGAGCTATTACCGGCCATGGCAGAGTTGAGCTTGCCACAAGAGGCTGACCAGTAACTCTGGAGAAGTGTTTGTTGGTCTGGCACATTGCGCGCCATTCCTCGCCTGACTTATATCCTGTCAGTCTTCTGCCGCTACAATAGAGTCGAGATGCTCGATCAGCAACACGCTGCGTCGCCGCGACTAGCCGCGCCTCTTCCACCCGAGGAGGCGCGGGACAAACTGATTGTCGCCCTCGACTTCCCCTCCGGCCGACAAGCTCTTGACTTCGTCGACCGTCTGGATGGGGCGTGCCGCTGGTTCAAAGTCGGCCTCGAGCTCTTTCTCGCGGCCGGCGGATCGATCGTGGAAACGCTGCGCGATCGCGGCCACTCCGTCTTTCTCGATCTGAAATTCCACGACATCCCCAACACTGTCGCCGCTGCGGTGCGCACGGTTGGCCCGCTTGGCGCGGAGATGCTCACGGTTCACGCCAGCGGCGGCCCAGCCATGCTCAAGGCCACTGCCGAGGCCGCCTCGCGCCTCCCCGATCCGCCGAGACTGCTCGCAGTGACCGTGCTCACCAGCATGGACCAGGCCCAGTTGGCGGCCATCGGCACCTTGCGCGGTCCCACCGAAGAGGTGCTTCTGTTGGCGAGGATGGCTTTCGCGAATGGAATTGACGGCTTTGTCTGCAGTCCCGAGGAGGCCGCCACTTTGAGATCTGCGATCCATGGAGCCGTCTTGGTCACCCCAGGCATTCGCCCAGCCGGCGCAGCCATCGGAGACCAGAAACGAATCGCCACGCCCGCGGCAGCCCTCGCCGCCGGAGCCAACTATCTGGTCGTAGGACGCCCAATCACCCAAGCCACCGACCCAGCCGAGGCCGTGCGCGCGATCCTCGCCGAGATGACGCTTTCCTAAACCATCACCCTTCGACGTGAGCAGATCTTCAATCCGAATCGGCAGCTCATGAACGCGCACCCCGGTAGCATGATAGACCGCCCCAGTTACCGCGGGAGCAATGCCGCCCAGACCACCTCGCCAATCCCTCGCATCCCATACTCGCCCATCAGCGGATCAGGAATATCGAGGAACGTCACGTCGATCTCCGGCAATTCGGCGCATGTCGGCACGATGTAGTGGCGAAATTGCCGTTGTTCGGATGCCCGTTCGCGGATCATGCGTCGTCATCTCAAATACCAACGCCCACTCCGATCACCATGTCGCCGACGACCTGCTCGGTCGTGGTGTGCTTGTTGATGATCCGCCCTCCCTCGATCACGCTCACCACACGGATCGCCCCAGCCGCGCGATTCCCGGGTTCCATTCGACGCCAGACAACCCCCGCCCGGCGGTCCCCTTTCGTATCGGAGGCGGCAATTGTCGTCTCAATGGCGCGATTGATTGCATCGAACTGGTGATACCCGGCGATCTTCTTCACCTTCCCCGATTTCTCTTAAGTTCCCTACGCGAAATTCTCGCGTCTTTTGCGATGTCGATTGACGCGGCTATAAAAAGAGGCCCAGAATTGCGTCCATGTAGTTGACAAGGGCGTAACCCATGAAGTACTTGCCTTCGCTGCCCTCCCCGGCTTCCCGCCGATCCCTCCTCCTCTCACCATGGATCACGCTGTTGAGTTCCGTGCTGTTCTGTGCGTCGCCGGCTCTTACCGCGCAGAGCGTGACCTTCGCCGGCGCGCAGACCACCCTGCCGTTCAGCGGCTTGAATATGCCTGTCGAAGTTGCCTTAGACAGCGCCGGGGATGTGTTCGTCTCCGACAATGTCAATAACCGCGTGGTGGAATTGCCGAGGACGGCGACCGGCTATGGACCGCAGATGACCCTCCCGGTCGCTGTGGCTGGCCCCACCGGAATCACCCTGGACAACGCCGGGGACTTGTTCATCGCCGACGATACTCCAAACAATTACAGTGTGGTGGAGTTTCCGTGGACGCCGACGGGCTACGGTCCGCAGATAACCCTGTCGTTTAGCGGTTTGAATCAGCCCGCCGGACTTGCCGTGGACAGCGCAGGGATTTGTTCCTCTCTGACTATGGCAATGGCGTCGCGGCGGAATTGCCTAAAACAGGGACAGGCTACGGAGCGCAGGTGGCCCTGCCGTTCACCAGCCAGTTTGGCCAGTATTCCCTCCGAGCAATTTCCGTAGACAGCGACAAAAATGTGTTCCTCGTCGACGATGACAGTGACGCCGTGTTGGAATTGCCGTGGACAGGAACCGGCTACGGAACGCAGGTGACCCTGCCGTTCAGCGGATTGTCTTACCCTTGGGGGGTTGCCCTGGACGGCGCAGGGGACGTCTTCGTCTCCGACTGGGGCAATCGCCGCGTGGTGGAATTGCCGAAATCGGGGACCGGCTACGGGTCGCAGGTGACCCTGCCGTTCAGCGGTTTGGATGGCAATTACGGCGATGCCGTGGACAACTACGGGAACGTGCTTGTCGTCAACTACAGCGGGAACAATGTAGTGGAATTGCAGACGATTTCGGTTAGCTTCGGGACCGTCAATATCTGCCCCGCTGGGCAGACGACTCCGGCGCCGTGCAGCGAAACCCTGACATTGAACTTCACCGTGACGGCAAGCGGGACGCTGGGAACGCCGAAGGCGCTAACCCTGGGCGCGCCGAACCTCGACTTCACCCTGGCCAGCGGCAGCACCTGCACAGGAGCGTTTTCAGCAGGCGCAACCTGCACAGTAAATGTGACCTTCGCACCTCTGGCCACGGGCACACGGAATGGCTCCGTTGAGATCACCGACGGCAGTGGAAACGTGCTCACCACAACCCAGATTTACGGCTTTGGGCAGGTGCCGACCACCATCGACTTCAGCCAGGGGTTTGGCCAGGCTCAGGGAGAGCTGCAGTTCAACGGCAGCACCTCGCTTGCCGGGACGGCTCTTGAATTGACCAACGGCGGATTGCATGAGGCCAGCAGCGCTTTCTATCCGTCGCCGGTCAATGTTCAGGCATTTACCACCGACTTCACCTTCCAGCTCACCAATCCAGCCGCCGACGGCTTCACGTTCGCGATTCAGAATGTCGGCCCCGGCGCGCTCGGCACGGACGGTGGATCGCTGGGATATGCGGGCATCGGCCAGAGCGTAGCGATCAAATTCGACCTCTTCCAGAATCACGGGGACCCCTCGAACAACTCGACCGGCATTTTTGTCGATGGAGCAGGTCCGATTGGGCCGACTTCCATCGACCTGACCGGCAGCGGCATCAATCTCCACAGCGGCGACAAGATGGACGCCAACCTCACCTACGACGGAGCCACTCTCACCCTCACCATCACTGACCTGGTCACCCAGGCAACCTGGTCGCACCCCTTCACGATCAACATTCCGGGAACCGTGGGCGGCAACATGGCCTACGTCGGCTTCACCGGCGCCACCGGTGGCTTGACCTCAACCCAGCAGATTCTCAATTGGACCTTTGAGTAAGCTGGAAATAACCGCAAGAAACGAGCAGCGGCTTTCAGCCCGCAGTCGGCTGAAAGTCATTTTCCGGCTCGACGAGCGAAGAGGTGTTCCGCCTCCCATCAAGCTTGAATGATGAGATCTTTCAAGCCGACGCGACTTCGGTAGTCCGTTCCCTCATGCCGGAATGTCAGAAAGCTCTCTGCGCAGGTCCGGGTTCCATCAACGCCCGTAGAGCGAAGCGTGGCTTGACGGGTTCCGGGCTGGTGCGGGACGAAAAAGCGAGTCCGGTATGAGGATGCTCACGAGAGCCACGCTCTAGCGCTCTTGCCGATAACCCGTGCCGGCTCAACCGGTCGATGCAACACTGGCTTGGAGTTTACTCGCCGGAGTTTCAAAGCCCAAAGTTTTGCGAGAGCGTTGATTGAGTCGCAGGGCTACCTTGTCGAGGTCCGCTTGAGAGTAGCCGGATAAGTCGGTTTTTCTGGGGAAGTACTGTCAGAAGCCCGTTCGTGTTTTCATTGGTGCCTCGCTGTCAAGGGCTCTGTGGATCGCAGAAGTAAACGTTCACCGTCGTGGCGACGGTGAAGCTTTTGTGTTTGGCCATCTCCAGTCCTCGGTCCCAGGTCAACGAGCGCCGCAAGGACGCGGGGAGTTTACGTACCTGCCGGCTCAGCGCGGCAACGACCGTTGCCGTATCTTTGCCAGGTACTCTAACCAGAATGGTGAAACGCGAATGTCGCTCCACCAGGGTTGCGATGTGACTGTTGCCGGTGCCGGCGAGTAGATCGCCCTCCCAATGACCGGGAATGGCGCGGTCCTCAATCTCGGCAGGCCTCTCCCGGATGGAGATGGCATCCACGATCTGGCCTTGGGACTTTCCACCAGCCCGCGCGTGCACGGAGCGGCGGATAAGCCTCTTGGACCGCAGGTGCTGAACCAGTTCCTTCTTCAGCACGCCTCGTGCCTGGACGAATAAGCTGCGGTAAATGGTCTCGTGAGACACGCGCATGCTCTCGTTGTTGGGATATCGTCTCTTCAACCATCCCGAGATCTGTTCCGGTGACCAGTCCAGGATCAGTTTACTGGCAACGATCGTTCGCAGTTTTCCATGGGTAGCAAGAAGGCATCTCTTAGGCCGCTGAGCCAACTTCCAGGCCTGCTGATCGGCTTCGTTAGCCCGGTAGAGCGAACGGCTGCCGTGGCGGACTACCTCCCGGCTCACCGTCGACGCGGCCCGCTGCAAACCTCTCGCAATCTCCCGTATCGACGAACCGGAGGCAATGCCTCGGGATATGTCTTCCCGTTCGGCCAGCGTAAGCGTTCGCGGCGAACGGCGACGGACCGCCGGAGCGATCCCCCGTGCTGCGATAACAAAAACTGAATCGAGCCATGGTCCTTGCCGAAGGCGCGACCAATCTCATGTAACGACTCGCCCGTCTTCCAACGTCGCCAGATGTCAGCCTTCTGCTCCGCAGAAAGCCCATACCGTCTCTCTTGTCTCATAAACACCACCTCTAAGAAATGATCTAAATCAGATGGTGTTGCATCCACCGGTTGAGACCGCCCGGCTATTCGGACAGATTGGAAGCTCGTGTGGGTGGCGCGTCGCTGGCGCTGGGCGAGCTTCGGGGCTTTGGATAGTCCCGGCTCGTGAATTGCGTGGCCGCTCTTTTCCATTCAGCGCATTAGACAAAGAAATCGGTTCTTCGGCTAGGAAATTCTGAGTGGTGAATCTGAGGAGTTCGAAGGACACAGCGCCCGGAGATGTGACTCTAGAAGCTGACCCGCACTCCCAACTGCGCAGCGAACGGGATGCCGACTGTAGTCCCGGGGCCAAAGAAGTCTCCGAGCGCTCCGGCGGGAACACCGAGTTGCTTCAGGCTGGTAACCGGCTCGATCGCACTGCAATCTGCATTTGTACAGATGCTGGTGATATTGCCTGCCTGCGCTTCCGCAGAGGGCACAGGAAGTGACGCGACGTTGGTCACATAGTTCGCGCCAGGGTTGTTGCGGTTGAAGAGATTGAAGAATTCGACAAACGGCATGATCGTCCAACGCTCTCCCAACCTGAATGGCCGACTGACGCGCAGATCGGTCTGAATATAGGGAGTGGCCCGAAACTCGTCGAGTGAAGTGGGCACGCCGTTGACCGCGATGCGTCCGCTGTTGTCCGCAGTGGTAATCGTGAAGGGACGGGCACTCTCGGCTTGAGAGAGTCCGCTGACCTGAAAACCAGCTGGAGCTTGCCAGGTCAAGGCGAGGACAAATCGCTGACGAACATCTTCGCCGGATGGCCCGTAGTCGCCGGGGCCAAAGGCATTCAGAGGATCGCAAACGCCATTCACATAGTCGAAGAGCTCACCGAGAACGCAACCCCAGGTTTGCGCCTTGGAAAAGGTATAATTTGCGATCAGATTCAGGCGACGCGTTGCGTTGCCCTGCAGGTGAAGCAACAGTCCGTTGTAGCTCGAGCGATTGTCGGAGTGAAAGACATTGACATCGGGCACATAGAGAGCTTGATCGGGATCTGTAGGGGCCAACTGTGGCGTGAAGAGATTCGTGCCTCCGGTATAGCTATAGGCGCGATATGCGTGGTTGCCCTGCTCGTGGATGTAGTCGGCACTCAACGACCATTTGGAGTTGAAGGCATGCTGTACGCCGCCGGAGATGTGGATTGCATAGGGCGTCCGGTATCCGGAGTTAATGATGTTAGCTGTGCCACCAGCTGCATCGCCGGGAACGCAGCCTGCGTTTTCTGGGCCGCCTGGATTCTGAACCGGGTCAACGCAAGTCCCCGGAGGTGCGCTTACTGCCTGCAACGCGGTCGCCCATCCGTTCTGTGCGAGGTCGTTGAAATAGATTCCAAATCCGCCGCGCACTACGGTGCTGCCGCTATCTCCCGGAGACCAGGCGAATCCGAGCCGCGGCGCAAACTGCTTGCGGTCGTCGCCCGGCGGGCTGGAGACCAGGGGAATGCCGAGCGCGGCGAGCGTGATGTACCCCGGATTCAAGGCCTGGTTGCGGCCTGCTCCAATTAACAGACCATAGGTCGTCGAATAGCGGAGGCCGTAGTTGAAGGTCATATGAGGTGAGGCGTGCCACGCATCTTGTCCATAGAATGCGAGACGCTGAACGTTTTGCGAGAAACCGCCGCCCAGGTTGGAAGTCGAGACATTGTTGGTCAGGTCGGTTGTAAACTGCGTTGGATTGCCAAGATAGGAGGTCGGGTTCTGCGGAAGTTGATAGAGCATCTCCGTATTGTCGGGAAATGCCCCACCCAGGACTGGCTCGTGGATGAAGTTAACTCCGAACTTGATCGTGTGGGCGCCGCGCGCATTGGTCATGTCGTAGCGGATTTGGTATTTCTGCTGATTGCGCAAAGAAGGAAAGTAGGTGATCGGCGTAGCAAACTGATTGTCGCCGTAGGTTTCAAAGCCGGAGACTGTCAACGCTGTCGAACTAAAAGGAAAGGCGAGGGCAAAGCCCAGGTCGGAGTTGCGCGACTGGGTGAGATGCAGCCCGCTAGCGTTCAGTACCAGGTTGCCTAGAAGGGTCGGCGTGAAGGTGAACTGATTGCCGATCACAAGACTGAAATAGTTGTTGTGGGTCAGGAGTCCGGTCGAAGGCAGCGTGCCCTGCTGCACCAGGTTGTTGTGCGTCGTGTAGGAGTCGTTGGAGGCGCGGAAAAACCACTGAGATTTCTGCGATTGCGACCAGTCGAAGCGCGCCAATCCAAAATAATCGAGGAACGGAATGGGGACATTCTCCGGCACGGCAATGGAGGTGACCCCAGGAATGAGCCCCTCGGCTGCGAGCGTAGCCAACGCGTCGAACTGCGTCACGCTGGCCGGGCTGTAGGCGATGCTGGCGTGTTCGTCGACATTTTCAAAGGCGGTAAAGAACCAAACCTTGTTCATAACGATTGGACCGCCGACCGTCCCGACATAATTCTGCCGCGAGAACGGCTGTTTTGGGTTGGGCGTGGGGTTCTCGATCGGATAGCGGGCATTGAGCACAGCTGCACGCTCATAGAAGGCACCCTGGCCGTGCCAGTCGTTGGATCCGCGCCGGGTGGTGATCACGATGGAGCCAGCGGTCGTGCCTCCGGTGTCGGCATCCTCCTGCGAAGTGCGAATGGCGAACTCCTGGATCGAGTCGGGCGAAAAGTTCTGTAGAAAGCCGCCAATCCAGTCATCAGAGTCGTCGCCGCCGTCCACCGAAAGTTCGTTGTTCAGGCCCGAGCTGCCTCCGGTTGAGACTGCGGTAATGCGCGCCTTGGTAGGGTCTGAGGGCTCGACCGGCTCGGTACCTGGCGCAAGATAGGCGATATTGGCGAAGCTCCTGGCGGGGAGCGGCATGCCTTCCAGGTCCTGCGTCGTGACCACGGCCTGGTGCACATTGCTGACAAGATCGATCGGTTGCGTGGTAATCGAGGAACCCTGCGAGCTGACCTTAACGGTCTGGCTTACCTGCGAGGGTTGGAGCGTCACGGTGATGCTACGCACCGTGCTCACTGCCACTGAGACATCAGCGGATGCGGTCGCGAATCCACGTGCCTCGACGCTCACCTTCCATGAACCCGGCGTGAGGTCCTCGAGGCGAAACTCGCCTTCAGCGTCGGCGGTCGCGTGACGGGTTTGCGCGCCACCGGTTAAGTCGAGCGCGATCGCCGCCCCGGCCACGCGCGCTTTGGCCGAGTCCTGAATCGACCCGCGTAACGATCCGCGGGTGCTTTGGGCCTGAAGCAGACGGGTTTGAGAGCAAAGAGCCAGAACGACGAGTATCCCTATTCGCATGCGGTTCGCCTTTCGTTGGGTCTAAAGAGAAGCAACAGGACTCAAAAATTAGGGCGTGTTCACACTAATCTCAGTGCTTCGATAATAAGTGCGAAGTAGAGAAAGGCGACGAAGATGACGTCGAGTTTCTCGAATCGCGAGAAGATGCGGCGAAAGCCTTTCAGTCTGCGGAAGAGCCGCTCGATCTCGTTGCGTTTCTTGTACAAGGCGCGATCGTATTCCCACGGCTCGATCCGGTTGGACTTCGGGCACCACCGGAACCATGCCCAGGTCGAGCACGAGTTGGCGGGTTTCGTCGCCTTCGTAGGCGCGATCCATCAACAGGCAGAGCTTTTCCGGCATCGGCCCCAGTTCCGCGAGCAGCGCCCGTCCCTCCGGCGCGTCGTGCGCGTTGCCCGGCGAAAGGGCGAAAGTTATGGCCGTTCGAGTATTCGCGGCAACCATATGAATCTTGGTGTTCCATCCCCCCCGCGACTTGCCGATCGCCTGCGGTCCGTTTTTTTTAACGCCCCGGTGCCGTCCGGGTGCACCTTCACCGAAGTCGAATCGAGCGCCAAGGCCTCGATCTTGATGCGCACAATTTGCTCCAGTTGCAGCTTCTCGAAGACCCGGTCGAGAACGCCGTTCTTGGCCCAGCGATTCATCCGCACATAAATGGTGTGCCAGTTGCCGAACCGGCCCGGAAGGCCACGCCATTTGCAGCCCTGCTCGGCCACATACAGGATGGCGTTGAGCACCTCCAGATTGCTCAGACGCACATTCCCGCGCTGCACAGGCAAACTGTCCTTGATCTTTTCGTACTGCTGTCGCGTCAGCTCCATCCATAACTACTCTGCCCGAGGTAGATGTCATTAGTGTGAACACGCCCTAGTTGGCTCGGCCTTAGCGGCCGTTTGATTGGTCAAGGCTCCGAGACTACGGACTATGCCGTCCCGCTTTTACGTTTCCCTAATAAGGATATTACTGTATACTCGACTCGACTTCGAATCACCTTATGACTACTTACAAACGATCATTCGGACTCACAGGCAACGGTATCTCGCTCGTGTCTCCGCGAGAAATAAAGTTAGGTATGTAAGGGGATGTCCGATGAAGATAGTTAATAAAGCCTTAGTATCGTTACTCTTGGTTGCAATAGCCACCTCTGCGCGAGCCTGGGACTGTCACACAGATGGCAAATCCCACCCGTTGGCAGTTACTCTCCAGAAGATGGATATCTCGGTTCAACCCGTGGGCAAGAGATTCGACGTGACGTTAACGATCAAATGTGTTGACGATCGTGTGACAATTGAGATTCCCACAATTAAACAGACATTCATTTCCAGCGAAGATAGTCGCAATTTTACGGCGCCACCAACAGTTAAACAGGGAGAGTTTCCAACCCTGTATCCCAAGCCCCCCAAAGGGGATAAACCGTCAGGCACCTCGTACCCATGCCTGCCTCCCGGCGACCAAAACCCGCCACCCCCAACCGGTAGTCCCTGCCTGCCTCCCGAATACCCTTTAGGCGGCTTCGTTGACACCGTCGATAATGCCATCCCTGCGACTTCCGTCCCACGGGTGGGCTTCCCATTCGATTTGAGGTCGAAAGCAAAACCACCCCAGGTTTGCGCTATCGAGGTTTTATAGACAATCAGGGGCGGCTACAATTTGCAGCTCTGGGTAACTATCCACTCGAAGTGGGAGAATTTGAAACCCTACCCACGACTGTGACCTATATGATCGAACCAACCGTCAAGGTTACCCTAAACAACTTCAAGATATCTCCGGGTCCCTCGAACGCTGCAAAATGGAAGCCGGGACGATACGTTTGTGAGGCTGATGATCCCGAGTCCAATGGTAGCGAGCCGCCTAAAAACTGCGACAAGCACCTGTCCATTCACTTTGATTTTGGCGATTATGATGACCCTCAACGGGGGTTCTTAAGCGGCACCTATTATTCGATATGGGCCGATAATTCCGCCGCCCTTCACGTTCCTCAAACGAAAGGGTTCAAGAACTATGCTCTTGCCAAAATTAAGGTGGAAGACTTCGGCAAGAGCCATACTATTGAAAAAGTCATTAACTTAAGCCGCGACCCGAACGGAGATAAACTCTACCAGGACTACACCTATGCAGAAGGGTCGGTCGCAATTGATCCAACGAATGAAAAGAATGTCGTCGTTGTTATTCAGGAGCGGAAGCCCAGTCGGGTTGGCTTCGTGCTTTCGCGTTCAGCCGATGGAGGCGAAACGTGGACCAAGAAACGAATAGGATTGGCTTGCACGAACCCCGACCTGACGAAATGCCCTGCTCCTCCCAATTTCCCTAAGAATTGCTATCCTGCAGGCTCCACATCCAACGGTCCTCCGCCCTTGGATCCTACTATTCCAACTGGAGGCGTAGACTTTCACATTGGCTTTGACCGGTTTGGAGGCCTTTGGCTCGCCTATCTCTCGGTAGCTAATCCGCCCGACCATCAACAAATGATTTATAGCGCGGATAAAGGAGAGACATTTACTCCCATTAATGCAATGAATGTGTATCCTTGCGGCGCGGACGTGCCGGACTCTCCGGTCAATGCCCGGCGCTTCTGGCAAGGTCTCGATTACGACTACTTGGCCATTGGACCGGATGCTACGAACTTGGATTACGATACCGTGTGGACCAGCGTCGGCCTGGACTTCAACAACTTTACCCCAAATGAACCTGGCCAGATAGTCAAGGGTGTTCGCGTCAAGGGGCTGGGTATCTCAAACATCGACCTCGCATCGGTCAAGCGATACACGCTTCCGTCGAGCAGGGAAGCAGGGTTTCCTTCGATCGATGTCGACCCAAAGGGCGCTGTTGTTATCTCCCTTAGACAAACCAACGTAAGGGGAACATACCTTGAACAGATTCAAAACAACAATCGAGGCTGGATTAATGTTCTTGAAAATGGCCTTGCGGACGATAAGTTTTCACCCAAACGAGAGTTTGCCTTGACGGCCATCGGCAGCGGGTGGGGGCTGCCGCCAAGGCCGCATAACTCGTTTCTGACAACGGGAGCTCCCATGATTGCGATTGATAAGTCCAGTCAGCATCCGGGAAGAATCTACATTGTTTATACGAACAGACCTGGTATTTATAGCGATGTAACCAGACCCTACCTGATCTGGAGCGATGATAGGGGATTGACCTGGAGCAATCCTATCAACGTATCTACGGATCAATCGGCATCTGTGGTTATACTCACAACCATCGCAATTGACCCCACAACGGGTGTTGTGGCTCTGGCGTGGGGAGACACACGTGGAAGTGTGACCAATGAAGAGGTGAATCATTACGGCGTGTTTCTTGATCCGCGCGAGTTGAACTAGCCCCCCCCGGGTTTGATAGAGACCAGCTGGTAGGCCTCTATCTGCCATATCTAACTGACGCCATCACCGAGCTTGCCTCAGCGAGTCATGAGGTAGTAAACCTCGCGCTCAATTTCAGCAATCGCAATCGGCGTGAGGCCTTGAGCCTTCAGTTTTTCATTCAAATTGGCAAGTGGACCCTGCTTGAGCGCCGACCACTCTTGCAAGCGTGCAGCTGAGTCAGTGTGGGCTTGTCCATAAACCTCGAGGGCCTGTGACGGTATCGAGCGATCCGAACTTTCCGAAACATGCAGGGCTGCGGTGAGAGCAGTATTTGCCTCCTCGAGGCCCATCGCTTTTTCCGCAGACTTCGATTGCCCCGAAAGCAGCGCATCGATCGCTGTGGTCAGATCAGAGACTTGCTTCTTTAGCTCGGGATTCGTCTCTGCCTCTTTGGCAATCGATTTGCCAAGTTGTTTCTGAACCGAGCCGATCTCCGCCAGCGCGCGCCTCGCCTGCAGCGAGTCGGCGAATATTTTGTAGCTGATCTTGAATTGATCCTCAATCTCAGCTTGGCTGGCTGGAGAACGCGGGTCCTTGACGACCACCAGCGTTTCGGGAGCCACCTTCTTCCCATCGATCTCGAGTTCGAGCGTGTATTTACGTGGAGGCACACGCGGCCCGTGCGGGATATCTCCCTCGCCGTCGTCCGGCTGGTCACTTTCAGTAACGCCTGAGGTACCCCAGGCAAGATTCCAGATAAATCGGTGCATGCCCGCTGAAGTCTCGAGTCGTTGCGGTTCTGGAAACCAGCGCTCCGCGATTGGAAGAGACGGATGTTTCGTTTCCGAGGCCCTCTCCGACGAGACATGGCGCACCAGCTTGTGCTCTCCGTCAAAGATGCGAAGCTCGACTTCGCGCGCTTGCGCCGGCAGATAATAATCCAGAATCGCTCCATCCGGCGGGTTTTCGGCCGTCGGCTCCTCAGGCGGCAGCGGCGTGCCGGGGAACGCATCGCTGTCAACGCGAACCGTCGTCTCCGGTTTATACAAGAAAGCCGCGGCGCTCTGCGCACGTTCGGCCGCCTGGCGCAGCGGAGTAATGTCATCGAGTATCCAGAAAGAGCGGCCATGCGTGGCTACGACAAGGTCGTCGCCGTGAATGACCAAATCGCGGACCGAGCTCACGGGAAGGTTCAGCTGCAACGGCTGCCAATGGCCCCCGTCATCGAACGAAACATAAACGCCAAACTCGGTGCCAGCGTAGAGCAGCCCCTTCTGCTTCGGGTCTTCGCGAATCGCCCTCACAAAGTTCGGCGTCGTCAGACCTGTAGTCATGCTCTCCCAGCTCTTGCCATAGTCTCGCGTGCGATAGATATACGGCGTCTGGTCGTCCATGCGGTGCCGCTCCACGGCCGCATAGGCAACGGCAGGATCGAAGTGCGATGGATCGATCAGCGAGATGCGGCTCCACAACTTGACCCCGGCGGGGGTGACATTCGTCCAGCTCTTGCCGCCATCCCGCGTTAACGAGATGCCCCCCGTATCGCTTCCCGTCCACAGAACGTCCTTGTCAAGGTAGGAGGGAGCCACCGTCTCCAACGTTCCATAGCCGCGCTCGATGGCGTTCTCAGGCGTCGGGTGGTCCGCACCGCCAACGTCGCCGATCGAGTTGCGCCCCGACGCAGCCGCCCCACTACCCGTCTGTGCGGCCGTCGCATCGGCCTTCTTCACAGTGGAACCCGTGAGGTCCGGGCTGATCTGCGCCCAGTGCAGGCCGCCGTCCGTGGTCTTCATCAGGTACTGCGTTCCGAGATAGAGCGATGTCTTGTCGACGGGAGAGAAAACAAGCGGCGGCGTCCACGGGTCGCGGTATTTTCTGTGGTCGATCTCGGTGCCAAAGACCGGCATCGGCCATGGCGAAACGTCCTGCGAGAGCGAACGCCGCCGGTCCCAACGCGCAACCTCCCCATAGCTTCCGCTCGCATAAAGGATATTCGGGTCTTTAGGATCGATGGCCATATAGCCGCTCTCGCTCCCGCTCGCCGGGAACCAGTCCCGCGGCGTGATCTGCCCATGATTGGTGCGGCTATACACCGCCGCGCCACCACTGTCCTGCTGAGCGCCATACACGACATAAGGGAACTCATCGTCAGTGGTAACGTGATACATCTGCGCCGTCGGCTGGTTGTACCAGGTCGCCCACGTCTTGCCGCGATCGAGACTGATCGTCGTCCCTTGATCGACCCCAAGAATCAGCCGCGAAGAGTCCTTCGGATCGACCCACAGCTCGTGGTAATCGTCACCACCGGGTGCTCCGCGAACCACATGTACCGTCTTACCGCCATCGTCCGAGCCCATCAGCGCCACATTAGGAACGTAGATCACATCGGGGTCGCTGGGATCGACGGTGATGCGGCTGAAATACCAGGCTCGGCTAGTCAGCCGCGGATCGGAGTTAGCGAGTCTCCAGTTGTCGCCTCCATCGTCAGAGACATAGAGGCCCGACTTCTTCGCCTCGATAACCGCGTAGACGCGCCGTCCGTCAGAGCTGACTGCCACGCCGGAGCGACCCCATGTGCCTTCCGGCAGTCCGTGGCCCGAGCACTGCTGCCAGGTCTCGCCTCCATCCTGCGAGCGATAGAGACCGCTGCCCGAGCCGAGCAACGGTGCATAGGTGCTCCACGGCGGACGATGCGCATTCCACAACGGCGCGAAGAGGAGACCCGGCTTGGCGACCGCGATCGCCAGATCGGCGACTCCAATTTCCGGCCCCTTGTCGAGAACCCGCTTCCATGTCACGCCACCGTCGGTGGATTTGTAGACCCCGCGCTCCTCGTTTGGCCCATAGGCGTGACCCAGCGCGCCGACATAAACAATATCGGGATTGTTCGTGTCGATGACTATCTTGCTGATCTGGCGAGTGTCTTTGAGCCCGACGTTTTGCCACGTATCGCCGCCATCGGCGGACTTGTAAACCCCATTTCCGGAGGCGAGATCGGAACGTATATCGCTCTCTCCAGTCCCGACATAAATCACTTTCGGATTAGAAGGAGCGACAGCCAGCGCCCCAATCGAGGCCACCGGCTCCTTATCGAAGATTGGCTTCCATGTGGTGCCCGCGTTCGTGGTCTTCCAGACTCCGCCATCGACGGAACCAAAGTAGAAGGTCGTGCCATCGCCAGGAACTCCACTGACCGCAACCACGCGGCCGGCGCGAAACGGTCCAATCAGGCGCCATTCCATATCACTGTACATTTGCGGCGGGACGGATTGGGACATTGCCGGCAACGCGGCCAGCAGGCAAATCAAAGTTCGAGAAAAGAGTGGCGCCAATCGACTGCATGGGCGTCGCATATAACGCTCCGTCTGTCGAGGGTTCATTTCTGCGGTCAAAGTTGGTGCGCGTACGAAAGCAGGCTGGTCCTCAATCCTCATCGCCGCTTTCCGGCATGGAATCGGGCTTCTCGTCAGCGTCCAACCCGGGCAGATGGGCCGCCTGAAGCTGGCGATTCATCTCCGGGATCGATGTGCTCTTGATCTTTCCCCACGCCGGAAGGACTTCTTCCAACTCGCTCATCGCGTGCGCGGATGCCTGCTCTTGCGGGCTGGTGGGCGGGGCATCTGCCTGGCCAACCTGCCCATAGAGTAAAGCCGTTTCTCCAGCCACATCGTCGAGACCGGGCGTCGCTTCTGTGGTACCCGATTTCGGCGAGCCGCCGAGCAACAAACGAATTTGCTTGTCCAGCTTTTCGAGTTGTTCTTTAACCGCTGCGGGAACCGGCGGTTCTGTACTCTTCGACAGCTTGTCAACCTGTTCGCGAATGGAGTGTGCCTCAAGGTCGGCCTCGGCGCTGCTGGTCACCGATGCAGCCAGTTTGCTTTCGAGAGCAAAAAGCTTTTCAAGATCGTCGGGTGTCGCTTGAACACGAGGGTCCATCTTGACGGTGACTGTCTGGGTGAGCACCTTGCCGTCGGCAGTCAGACGAACTTGATAGGTTCCGGGAAGCGCCAGCGGCCCCTGCGGCACGCGCGGCGTTCGATGCGGAACCGCCGAGATTGGGTAATCATAATTAGTCGCGGTCGGGGTCGTGTAGCGAAGGTCCCAAATCCACCGGTGCATCCCCGCGCCGGCGGCCAGCGTCTGCGGCATCTTAATCCAGTAAAGCGGAATCAGCTGCTTCGCCAGCTGCGCTTCGGTGGCATAAGGCGTATCAGTGCTCGCATATTTGCGCACCAGCTTGCCGTTCGCATCCAGAATCTCGAGAGTGACCGCGCCGGAGGTCGACTCCGGCAGGTAATAATCAATCGCGGCGCCGTCAGGCGGATTCTCCCCGGCAGGCTCGTCGATCGGAAGTGGCGTATCGGTATAAGTGCTCCGCCTCACTCGATAAGCGTCTCCCGGTTTGAAGAGATATGCATCGCTCTTCACACTGTCGAGCTGGCGCAACGCTGAGATGTCATCAAGAATCCAGAACGATCGCCCGTGTGTCGCAACGATCAGATCATCATCCTTGATCCATAAGTCGCGCATTGAGGTATGCGGAAGATTATATTGCAACGACTGCCAGTGGTCGCCCGCATCGAGCGACATCCACACGGCCGTCTCCGTTCCCGCAAACAACAAGCTCTTGCGAACCGGGTCTTCACGGACGACATTAACTGGCGAGTTGTTAGGCAGCCCAGCAGAGATCGCCTCCCAGCTCGCTCCGCCGTCCCGCGTGCGATAGATATAAGGACGAAGATCGTTGATGCGAAACCGGCTGACCGAGACGTAAGCTGTGTTGTCGTCAAACTTCGAAGCGCTGATCTGCGTAATCTTGCTCCAGGCTGTGAGCTGTGGCGGAGTGATGTTCTTCCAGTTCTTGCCGTGGTCGCGGGTGACCCATACAAAACCATCGTCTGTTCCGGCCCACAGTGTATCGGTGTTTTGAAAAGACGCTGCAACCGAGTAGATCGCGCCACGACGCCGTTCAACATCCTTTGCGGGAAGCGTCGACAACGACTCGGGTTGCCCGGAGTGTTCGCGAGTAAGATCGGGGCTGATCTTTGTCCAGCTCTCGCCGTAGTCTCGCGTCTCAAAGAGAACGTTCGCCGCATAGAACATCAGGTGTGGATCGACCGGCGAGAAGAGAATCGGCTCGGTCCGGTCTGAGCGATACGCAGGGCTCCGCACCGGGATCGGCGTGACGTTTTGCACCTGCCCGGTGATCATGTTGTACTTCGAGACCTCGCTGCGCCCCGCGCCGTAGACGATCTCCGGATGAAGCGGATCGGGCGCGGCATACCCATACTCGATGATGCCGGCGGGATGCCATTCGCGAAAGGTGATCTCGCCGTCGTTGCCTCGGCTCGATATGCAGACGGAGCCGCTCTCCTGTTGCCCAGCGCAGACCTGGTAGGGAAAAGTATTGGTCACGGCGACGTGATAGAGCTGCGCGGTCGGCTGGTTATACCACGAGCTCCAGCTCGCGCCCTTATTCACGCTCACCAACGCCCCCTGGTCACTCACCAGCAGGATGATGTTTGGGTTGTCGGGATTGATCCAGAGGTTCTGGTAGTCGTCTCCGCCGGGCGCGCCGCGCAGGCTCATCCACGTCTTGCCGCCGTCGCTCGAGCGCATCGTGACGATGCTCGCGCTATAGACAGTGTTGGGATCTTTCGGATCGACAGCCGGCACCGGCAGATCACCGCCGCCAATCTTCATCGCCGGCCGTGGATCGTCGGTGGCCTTGTACCAGCTGTCACCCGCGTTGTCGGAGCGGTAGACTCCCAAGCCAACCCCAGACGCGTAGCCGCCCTCCTTCGTTGTCGAGAGCGTTGCGTAAAGGCGACTCGGATCGCTCGCCGCAATCGCCACATCAATCTGCATCAAGTTGTCGGGCAGCCCTTTCGTCAGCTTGTGCCAGGTTTCGCCGCCATCGGTAGACTTGAACAGGCCGCCATGCGTGCCCTCGTAGCTGTTGCCGTCCTCCCACGGCCCGAGACGTGACTCCCACATCCCGGCGTAAACGACACTGGGGTTGGTGGGGTCGATCTTCACGTCGGAGCCGCCGGTGTTCGGATCGATGTAGAGCACCTTCTTCCACGTCATGCCGCCGTCAGTGGAACGGAAGATACCGCGCTCTTCGTTCGGCCCATAGGGATGGCCAAGCACAGCTGCAAAGACCTTGTCCGGATCTTGCGGATCAACCGCCAGCGCCGGAATCTGCTGCCCATCGCGGAGACCAAGATGCTGCCACGTCTTGCCCGCGTCAGTTGACTTATAGATGCCATCGCCGACCGAGAGATCGGGGCGGCGGAGGCCTTCGCCGCTGGCCACATAGACGATATTGCTGGCCGAATCAGCCACGGCGATGGCGCCTATCGACTGCGAAGGCTGCCCATCGAAGATCGGCTTCCAGGTGCGCCCGTAATCGTCGCTCTTCCAAACACCGCCGTCGCCCTGACCAACATAGAAGACGTTTGGCTGGCCGATGATCCCAGTAGCCGCACGCGTGCGGCCACCGCGAAATGGCCCAATCATTCGCCAGTTCAGGTCAGGTTTCAGTTCCGAGGAGGTCGACGACGACGGTTGCTGCGTGTGGGTGCTTGCAGTAATGGAGATTGCAAGGAGCCAAAAGGCGATGAGATGAAGTTGCATTGTGCGGGGACTCCAGACGGAACCGGCAGTATATCGTCATCTTAGAGTTTTGAATCTCGCGGCACAACGCTAATTGCCCCGGTCGATGTCCGACTTGATCTCAAGGAAATTGAGAAACTGATATCGACGAGCTCGCCCATGACACATGACAGGCCCGTAGCGATGACGTTGGACGAGAAGAATTTGTCAGAAGCCGGAGCCGCCGAAAAGCAGACAGCCATGATTGCATAACGACGTCGGCGACGTCGATGTGGCGCCCGATCCTTCGACGGCAAGGGAGGCGCGCAGACCGCCGAGCATTATCGATGATCGAGGACGCGAACCCGTGTGGTCTCTTCCGCCTCACGCCATTGGGAATGGCTGTTTCGGCTCCAATGGCACAGCCTGCAAAGCCCGCCTCGGCCCCAAGTGGTTCCGCAGCGCCGAATGGCGATTCCGTAAAGACCATCATTGCCAACAACAGCTGTCTCTCATGCCATCGCATCGGAGCCGATGGCGGCGAGATCGGCCCGTCATTGAACGGTGTAGGAACTCGCCGCACGCCGGACCAGATTCAAGCGGCGATTGTCAGTCCCCCGAAAACAACCAGCGCCGGCGCTCCCGCCTTGCCGACTTTCGTCCATGTGGTTGCTCTTCTAATGTCAGTGAGTGCCTTGCCGATTTACCACCAATCGAACAAAGTGATTCGTCCCCGTCAGTAGTTCAAAAGCTCTTTATAACTGGCTGATTGCCGACCTTATAAAAGAAGGGAATTTGCGTGAGGGCACGCACGGAATTCCACGTTCGACTTATTTCTTCCGGCATACCTCGCCAAGCTCCGATTAGGTGTAGTCCGGTTTTTCCCTGGTTTAGTTCCAGCGGACTGCCTATTTCACTGAGGGGCTGTCGTCTGCTTTCAGGTCGCCAATTGCGTATTGAATCCCGGCTCGAATATGCTCCAGCATCGGCGTCATGGCATACACACGATCGCTGTGGCCGTGCCCTTCGTAGAACACCCGCCCGCTGCCCTCGCGGCGAATATAGCTCATGGCATAATCGGCATCGGTTCGCGGATTCGCTTCCTTTGCCTTGTCCTCAGCGCTCATCTTGTCGTAGTCGATACTTGTCAGCACGTGCACGTTTTTGCGCGAAAAGGATTCCTGCACGAACGTATATGTCTCGTCATGGATCTCGAACTCCTTGCCATGGAACATAGCCGTCAAAGGGCTGTTCGGATCATCGATCTTGACAGTAATCAGTTGCGGATCGGGCCAATGAAATTTGAAGTAGCCGCCAATCAGGGTGTTGAACTCCGGCCATTGCAGCACAGGCTTCGACTCCAGGCCTAAACGACGCATCTCCAGCGGCGGCAACAACGAATTGAAATGCTCCACGAAATCGGCGCGGGAGACCTTTCCCGTATTCCCTGTATCCAACTTTTGGAACCAGGCGTCGGCAAGGGCCGCCCACTCCTGCTGGCTGACGGTGCCGTCATTATCCTTATCGGCTGCCGTGACAAGCCGGGAAGCCAAAATCAACGCCCCTAGATTCAACCCCGGGCCGCCCTTCGCCGCATTCGCCTCGCTCGCCAGGCAATCGGTGTGATACGAGTCTGTCGCTGCGTGTATAGCGGCAACTCCTTTTCCACCTCTCACGAAACTCAGGAATGCCGCTCGCCGCGCGGCGGTCACGGCGGGGTCTGGGTCGTCAAGAAAACACGCAGTCGTGCTGTCCAGGAAGATGGCGTCGTATTGCTTGAGGTTATCGGTATTGATATCCGCCGCGTCGTAGCTGACCGCGGTAGTCCATAATCCGCCCTGGTTCCCCAGTGCTTCGACGGCCTTCGCAGCCAGGGGGATAGAGGCATGCACAAAGCCGCCCGCGCCCGTATGCGCCATCACCAGCACCCTTCGCGGGTGCATCGGCGTGGCGCCGGGAGTCGTCGGCAAGGCTGCCATCATGGCATCCACAGCAGCTTGAGAAACAGGGATCGGCGTCGAATTACCAGCCGGGTTGAAGGTATTGGCCTGTCCTGGTTTGACCGCGGGCGGCGGCGGCAGCAACGTACTGATTCCAGCCAAAATCTGCGGCTGGGTCAGGATCCCGCTATGATTCGTGTCCCAGGCTGCAAACCAGGCGTTGAAGCCGGACTCGAGCTCGGCCCGTGTCAGCGTTCCATCCTTGTCGGTATCGAGGGCGGCGAATAGAGCCTGAGCAGCTTGGCCACCGCCCGGTCCCTGCGCCCGCAAGCTCGCGATGCCGGCCGTTAGTAGCACAGCAGCGCCAACCGAGATAAAGCTTATTGTGATGAATCCGGTTTGTCTCATAGATCTCATCGGATGAGTCTATCTCCAATGTGATTTTCGCGTCGCTTCAAAATGTCAGCAACCTCTTGAGGAACGCTTCGTATGAGCATTTGATCGAATTCGGGGGCCAGCATTTCAGGTACAGTGTTCGAAGTCGAAAACCTCACGCGCGATTTCATCCACCGTGAGTTCGTCGTACTTGAGATTGAATTCGCGATACGCCAGAGCCAGACTCTGAATCACGCTCAGCTGCGCAGGTTCCTCGAGATCGAAGTCGGCGGCATCGTACCAGCCGCCCACGTTCATCCCCGGGATATGATCGCCGCCTTTGTATTTCCCGTCCGTTGCCGTAGCCTGATTCCAGCCGTCGAATTGCTCTCTAACCGCAGGCGCCAGGCGGCCATCATCCAGGTGCGACGCGCCGTGCCAGATTCGGTAAGCTTCGCGAACGGAGACGTGGTCCATCTGCACCGCGAGGTGATGGTCGAGGCTGTCTTGCCAGATGTTGGCGTAAGCGCCCGCCGAGATGGGGAAAGGCGCAGTACGCTGGTCTGCGTACTCGATGACATAAAGGCCAGGGTCCTTGGCCGTCTTCGGGCCGTTGTACTTCGGGTCGAGCTCGAGTACTGCCACGTTGGAGAAATCGGGCGCATATTCGACCTGGCTGTGCGCGATCATCGGCGGCCGCGTCCAGTTCGGAATCACGTCCGGCCTAATGCGCCACACGATGGCGCCGGTGGTCTTGCCCGTTGGGGGCTGAGATTATCTTCCTCGCTATCCCCTTTGCAGCTCCTGGGATTGTCGCGAACATGTTCAAGAATTGGAATGGGAAGATTATCGTCGACGCCATGAATGTCCTTGACCTTGCTCCGAAGGAGCGCTTTAGGAGGAGGGACTATCATCCGAGGCTGTGGCCAAGGCGTTTAGTGGAGCGCAAATCGTCAAGGGCCTCAACCATCTGCCAGCCGAACAGCTTGGAACGATTCCAAGCATTCAGGGGCAGCGACAGGTCGTGTTTCTATCGAGCGACAACGCAGACGCCGCCTATTTCGGACGAGGAGGTCAGGAACAGGACAAGATCGGATTCATCGACGGAGACAGACAGGCGGTCTTCGGTTGTGGCTACGCTAAAGGACCGGATGTCCTCATTGAGCAGCTAGGAAGGACGAGGCGATCGCCGGGGCCGATACGCTAATACTGACAGTTCCAAATCAACTCGGTGTTGCCTACAATGCGCATGTTCTGAAGGCCATTCTGACTACGGTCCCCCCAGCTATCGGTTGGCGATAAATCGTTGAGACGAATGACCAACTACTCGGATACGTGACTCCTTGGCAACTAGGTCGACACACACGCGCCACGCGGAGGGCGTAGGGATAATTCTTCACTATCTGCTACCTATCATTAAATTAGGATATTTACCATAAAACTAATAAGCGTGACACTATGAAGCGTATGTAAGAATTTGATAATAAATCAGTTATGGTGGAGGCGGCGGGAGTCGAACTTTTCCACATCCTCTGTTTTCTATAAGTTGCTGATTCAATAAAAGGAATAAAGGGAATAAAAGGACAGAGTGACAGATCTATCGTACGCGTATCGTACGCGGGACCCGTAAAGATGCATCAATAGCCCGATTGCCGAGGGCCTTAGGATGAATATTGAGACACTTTGAATGTCAGTGAACGAAGTCTCTGCGCCACGCCGACATGCTTCGACCGGGCCCGCTCTCCCGCAACTGCCGGAACCAGGTCACGCCGAACGCGTGCGGACACTTGCTTCTCTCACCTTGGTTGCCACTTTATCGACGTCCTCTCGGATGCATCCCGGATTTCCTTTCGGGTCGTTGATGCCTTTCGCTCTCGATCCTGCTGGTAGGCCGATATTTCTCATGAGTAATATGGCCATGCACACTCAAAACCTTAAGGCCGATCCGCGGTGCAGCCTCTTCATTGGGCAAGCAGTAGGCGATGGAGATCCCCTCGGGGCCTCACGGGCGACGATCGTTGGTCGTGCTGAACCGGTCGGCGAAACCGAGGCTGCATCCGTTCGAGAAATCTACCTTGCCCGGCATGAAAACAGTCGTTATTGGGCTGATTTCTCCGATTTCAGCTTTTTCCGGCTTCAACCGATCGGCATTTATTATGTCGGCGGTTTCGGGGTGATGGGCTGGGTCCAAGCCGCGGAATACGAAGCGGCTGCGCCTGACCCGCTTGCGGGTGCCTTGCCTGGAATTCTGGCTCACATGAATTCGGATCATGTCGATTCGATGATTCTCCTGGCCCGGTCGCAGGCGCAAATCGAAGCGACGGCAGCGACGATGGTCGCAGTTGACCGGATGGGCTTTAATCTTCGATTGAAGACCGACGATGGGATGAAGGGTGCACGAATCAATTTTCCTCGGGAAGTTTCTAGTCCTCAAGATACAAGGAAGATTCTCGTGGAAATGGTCAAGCAGGCAGGGCAATTCTAGCTAGAGATCGCAGCGAGCTTACTCGATCTCATGACCCACATGATCTGATTGATGCCACGTTCTGAGGCATCGGTCGTCACGAGTCCAACTGCTTCGCCGTTACGCGATATCAGAACAGAATCCTCCCCATTCGCCTCGACCCAGGTGAGCGTCACTCCTTTCCAGAAATGCGAGGAGAAGGCAGCGATGAACTTCGCAACGCGCTCGTGGCCGATCCGTTTTTATCGAAGCCCAAAAACTAAATCACTCCCCCTGTCAAAACAAATGTGGCGCAGCCACGAACGCCGCATGCCGAAGGCAGATATCGGCGTGTGCTCAGATCGCGGAGCGATTCCTCTATAGCAGGTGCAAAATATCCTTCCACCCGACCGGGGACAGGTTAAAGGCGTAAGTAATACAAAGAACGCCGACTGTCTTCAGTGCCTTTTTATTCGTCACTATTTTGTAGCGGCAGAGAGGATAAATTACCCTGCTCAGGCTGGGCCAAACCAGCTTATGGGCTAACACGAATAAAAGCATAAAGAGAGGAATCAAACAAAAGACAGAGGTCGTGATATTGAACATTGCTAGGATTACGCCGAGAGAGGTCAGCATACCAAGGTTCAGAGTCAGGGCGTCGTGTAGCGCGACTATTGCGGGAATGGCGATAACCGCTATTGACATAGTAATCAGAACTGAAAGGCGGAAGACAATGCCTTTGAACGTGACCGTCGTGGACATCTTGGCAAATAGCCGGCGAACCAATGCGATCACTATGCAGTCCGTGAGAACCGAAAAAAATACGACTATGGCGGTGAGGGAAGCTTTATCGTTATCTCCCCACTGAACGTCAGTGACGATGGCAAGCAGAAGTACCCCTATAGGAATCGACGCGATCACCAGCGCCCACCATTTCCGAAAATGAATTGTCAGCGCGATGAGGCCCAAGAGAGCAAGAATCGGCACAACAAAGAATGCTATAGCTATAGGGTCTATGACGTCTCCCAGAAAATCCTTGGTTTCTGCAAAACCAAACATTGCGATTATGAGAACGCCAGCGAGGGATAAGTTTACGGATGTTGCAACCGCACGAACAGACACTCGGCGTTCGCCAAAGATAAGGTCGCAGGCGGATATCAGTTTGCGTCCTATTTGATTAAAGAGGGCTGTCGATGTTCGATCCACAACTTTTGCTCGATCATCAACCGATACCCAGAACCCATCAAGTTTGTTTTGCCACTTGCCTTCTTCGTCCTCAAATAGGAAAAACGCCATGTACAAGCAGAGAAATCCCAACAGGCCGGCAATTACTCTTCCGGCGATGTAGTCTCCCAGACTAATCCAATGTGGCATACCGGCATTGTCTGGGACGGGTGGCGGTATGGCAAATTGAAAAGTTTGACAAGGGCCGGTCAGCACCTGATGCGTCGTCCTCAGATCGCGATGCGATGCCTTAGAAAATCATCTTAAGGATTTCTTTTAGGTCCAATTTGGCAGGATCGATCGCGACAAGCGCGAGTAAGGCACCGATAGACAATAACGTCTTCGTGCTCTTGATTATTGTGAACCGGCACAATGGATAGATCGCCTTGCCAGCTATTGGCCATACGAGCCGGTGAAACATGAGAAACAGCAAGAGGAGCGCAGGGAGCAAGCTAAAGAACGCTGCAGGCATATTGAGCGCGATCATCATGCCAAACATCCATGAGATTGTGATGCCGCCAAGTTCCGATGGAAAGTTCCGAAAAGCGCCTTGCAGGAAAGTCGGACCAACGAATAGCAAAACTGAAACCGTCCCCAATACCACCATCGTCACGAGAATACGGGCTGAAGTCACCGCTCCCGACAGGTCGCGGAATAGAAATCTGATCAGAGCAATAGATAAGCACGTCAATCCGACTGCAAAGGTCAGGCTCAAGAAGGATGGGATGGTTGCTGGGCCAAGAAATCGATATGCCGGGTCAAAAACCAGCAGGTAAACCCAGCTAACAATGCACCACGTCGCGCAGAAATAACAGAGGTGTAGATTCCACCATTTACTGGGATACAGGACGGGCAACAACACAGAAATAGTCAACGCCAGAACTACAATTGGAACGCCATAACGTGACCCGCCTGGGGGAATCGGCAACGAAATGTTGTTCCATTGCGCAGTGAATATCGCATACAACATTGCTGCTAAGTAGGATAAATCTATCGTGATCATGGCGGCGCGGCTAGAGATCAGCGTGTCACCGAAGAGCCGATTAAAACTGCTGTCTAAAAGAGATCCGATCTTGTTGAATAGGGCAGTCGTTGTACTGTTTATAGCATTAGATCTGTCGTCGATTCGGCTCCACATCATATCGAGCTTGTCCTGCCAAACATCTTCCTGTGACTCGTAGAGGAACAGAGCAATGTAAAAAGCTACGCCGGACAGAGCCCCCGCGAGAATCCTTCCGGCGATTAGCACCCAATGCGGCATATCGGCAATTGTCAGGCGATGGGAGCCGGTCTGGCAATCCAAATTCCGCGTGTGGTATCTGAATACCACAATTGTTGCCAAACCCTTATTTGAGGGTAGCGTCCAAGCCGCGAGGTACTCTGATACCTAGAAGCGTGCTTGCACCAGCGTGCAGCGGCAGCAGCCTTGGCCATTGCACCGGAGAGTCGGCTGAGGATTACGTTCGTCGTTTGCGTTCGCGTGGGGGAAAATGGCATTCTTTTACCCACTTGCCTTAACCGCCAAACTGCTGGGCATTGCACGATGTCGGTCACGCCGTGATAGACACTCGGTCGGAGGAATAGAAATGGACGTTCAGACCGTCATTGAGAGCTTGGTGGACATCCTCACTCTCTCTCAGCGCCCCTGTCCCAACCCGTCGCTAATCCACGATTTCGTCCCCGATGTTTCCTGCATCAGGCGAGACTCCGATGGACTGTGTATGCAATGGCAACCGGATAGTCCAGACAGGCTGCTCGATGGAGGCGACAGTGCACATCGAACCGGTGTGCTTGCGTTTTGCAATAGTTCGAAGGACCAAGGCAACCTGCCGAAATATTTGCTGCCCGACGGACTGATGGTCCGCCATCCGGCTCAAGTTCCCTGGAATAACCCAAAGAACTGCTCGCGCGATCAACTCATCGGGTATCTCGCAGGTTGCTGGCGGGCACAACTCTTTGACATCGCCAAGGTGCTGTATGCAAACACCACCAGTCAAAGAGTCCCCCCCTTCACTTGCCAGAACGGTGACCTCCTGGCGCCGGAAAATCTTATGTTTTTCCGCGTTTGCACAAGAGATTTTTCGGCCGCAAGCGACCTTGTCGGCCAGACTGAGCTCTATATCTCGATTCTAGCGTTGCCGACCGACCCCAAGACAGAGATCAACCAGACGCTCTTGATGGCCATCGTATGCGGACAATTGGATGTATTCGTCGCATCGCATCCCTTCTACGAGGACCAGCTTCGCCCATACTGGGGGGATGACAAGACTTTTCGGTTCCAGCCTTGTATCGCAGACGACCTCATTCAAGTCGTAAATCTTGAGTTGGCCCGATATGACGGAATATCTATTCTCGATCGGCTGCTACCGAAGAATCTCTGGAGCGCGATCAAGGATATCAACGTCGAGGATGCAGTCAGGACGCTGAATATCGCCAACCCAATTTGGGTTGCTGAAATGACGGCCCGCCTCGCTGTCGCGGCTTTGAAAGATATCGTCGCTCAAATCACGTCTATTGGCCAAACCGCCACGACCTTGACCGATGCGGAAGCCGAACTGCAAGGATTACTCCTGGACTACGCCAAGAAGCTAGTGAAAGACGTCAAGAACTACGCAGACGGCCACCTTGGCCCCGTGGGCCCGATCGTCGCCCCTGCGTTACAGGCAGCCAGTGGTGTCTTGTCGCTGTTTACCGGTTCGTCGGGGGACGATGATGAGGAGGAAAGCTTCCGTGCCGAGGTGCGCGCCGATCTCGGGATAATCATCGGAAATACAAGCCAGATCATCACTGACTTGAATACGCTGAGCGCAAACGTCGCGAAACTAGTCGCCGACATCAAAATATTCTTTGCCGATGCTCTCAAGCAGCAATTAATTAACCAATTGATTAATTTGGTCGATGAAACGCGTGTCATCGTTCAGACCTATCGTGACAAGCCGAATGATGACGACAGACTAAGAATCCTAAACGCCGTTTCCGAAGGCCGCCAACTCATTATGGATGCGATAACCACTGGCCCCGCAAGACTCCCTTACCCCGAAGCGCTGCCTTATGGTCTCCATGCCTTTACCTGCATAATCCAGTGGTTGTCAGAGATCCCAGAAAGGCAAGACGAGATCCAGAAGACGCGTGATCTCTTCAAAGAACAGTTTCGAACTCTGTACGATACTGTTCCTGGCGGCCTGAAGATGCAAAAGTTATCGCTTCAGCAAACCATCGACGACAGCATCAACAATTTCGATGGCATGCTGGGCAAAAGGGTTTTGGCCGTGCGTTCTACTCAGCAGTACAAACTAGAATTGGAGGATTTCGGTCCGCGCAACCCTGGGGGGAGGGCTGGGGAGGGGGGGCGTATTCGCAAGCAAATCATCGTCCCAGTGGGGGCCTTCGATGTTCAAGCGTATGTCGTGGTTTTTGGCGGGAAGATAGGAGATATTGCTTCAATATTGGCCGCAGATATTGTGTCTGAAAGCTGGGGCTCTTCAAATATTCCGATAACTGCTGACTCTGACAAATCGAAGAATTCTCCCCTATCGCCTAATTGCATCTTCGACGAAGTGAATGTGTCAAACCCTAATGCGCTAGCGTCAGATGGCGTTCAATATACTCCGGCGCCTACTCCGGCCGCCAATGCCGCCGTGGCACGCGATGCGCAACTGAAGGCGATGATCCAGCTGTCGAGCGGCTGGAGTACTGCGACTCAATCCCTCAGGCAAGTGACGGCGCTTTCGCTGAGCACTCGTTCAACCTTCGGATTTTAATTTTCAGCCTTTGCTGGAAAGTGCGCCCAGTGGTCGCGGCCATGGGTCACTATGCCGTGCCGCACGACGCATTGGCGCTGCCCGCGGCCTGTGGTCAGCAAAAAATTCAATCAACCGGTGCTGCCGCACAGGCCAAATTCATGGTCGCTTGAGCAGGGCCGTAACTTGAGCAGGGCCATAACTTGAGCAGGGCCATAACTTGAGCAGGGCCATAATCTGATGCTCAACTGTATTGCTTCTTTCGAAAATTACTCCCGGAGAATGCCAGCGTTGCCGGGACTCCTCGTGTACGAAATTGCACGAAGCCGTTATTCCTACGGCGGTGTGCAAGCCTTAAGGAACATCTCGCCCCGACCAGTTAAATCCCAGTATTCACTACCTGACGGACTGTTATCGAAGACCAGTCTCGCGCTTTCGAGGGACTGGAGGCAGGCCTGAAAGCGCAATGTTTTATTGGACTGATCCTCATCGGGAAGTGACGGAAAGGCGGGAGTAATCTCGCGGAACAGAGCCCCTAGCTGGGCAGACATTCTGGATTTGGCAGTCTCCAAGTCTGGCAGATTTGCGAATCTCGTGGCGGTAAATTCGTCCTTCAAAATCTGGGCTTTCTTGCTGGCCTCCAAAATTATCTGCAGGAGTGCAGCCTCATCGGGTGCCATGTCCTGTAGAAGTCGAATGAAACCTGGGCGGACATATTTTCCCTTTGGAGATGAGGCATTTGCCAGCAACGCTGCCCACATATCGTGAAGGCTTTCATCCTCTTCCATTGAAGCTCCTTCGAGCAGGGGAAATAATATCTTTGGGGGCACAGGTGAGGGTGTAAAGCCAGCCGCGATGGCCATCTGTTCTGCTTTTTCCACGCATTTAAGTTGGCGTGCATATCGATACATGCGAATCTGATCGCGCCACATTTCGGCTAATTCATCCGCCGCTGGTCCGAGCATTCGCTTCACTATCGATGTAAAAGGAATGGACATTACGGCCGTCGAGACTGCCGGCACAATATGAGCGAGTTCTAGTGGATCTGCCAAGAAAGCGCCTCGAAATGTCATCCAATGGTAGCGTGGAAAACACGGTGACAAGTTCTTTATGAATTCCGCACGATATTCTTCTTTCATTCGCCTGTACTTCACCAATGGGTGCTGCGGAACCGAAAGGGGGCAGAAATCCAGTTCTCGGAGATGCTCTATAGCATGCGGGTACTCTACGAGAGCGAAGCAATATTCCAAAACGGGGACCGCTTCATTCAGTCGGATTTCTATTTCAAGGCGCATAAGCTCGTGATCGAATTGGACGGGTCGGCGCATGACGGCCCAGAAGGGCTACGGTGCCGCGCGAGATGCGTGGTTGCTTCGGGTTTATGGGTAAGCGTCCAGAGATACCCTCTGGTGGGGAGAGTATGTCCGGGATGAACATCGCCTCATGGTTCATTCAGGGGATGTAGGTTCAGGGCGTCGGGTACGCAGGTGGCGATCGGTAGCGGAGAAGCGCCAGATCGTGCAGTTGACGATGGAGCCAGGCGCGAGCGTTGCCGAAGTGGCTCGGGCATACGGCTTGAACGCGAACCAGGTCTTCAAGTGGCGGCGGGCTTTGGAACGCGGCGAGTTGATCGAGTCCTATTCTGCGTTGCTGCCTGTGACGGTATCGACTCCGAGCGAGCGGGCGAGCGAAGTCGTGGAGCCACTGCGTGAGACTTCAGAGTCAAGTGCAGGCGCGATCCATATCGAGCTTCCTGGACGAGCGTTGATCAGCGTGGAGAGTGGCGCCGATGATTGTCTGGTTCGCGCCGTACTCGAGAGTTTGCGCAAGTGATCCAACTTCCCACTGGAACGAAGATCTGGATTGCGGCCGGCGTGACGGATATGCGCCGTGGCTTCGATGGCCTCAGCGGCCAGGTGCAGACCGTATTGCAGCAACAGCCCTTCTCCGGACATGTGTTCGTATTTCGCGGGCGCAGAGGCGATATCGTAAAACTGCTGTGGTGGGATGGCGACGGTTTGTGCCTGTTTGCCAAGCGGCTGGAACGCGGCCGCTTCATCTGGCCGAAGGCCGAGAGCGGCACCGTGCAACTGAGTCGCGCACAGCTTTCGATGCTGCTGGAGGGTATCGACTGGCGGCGGGTCGAGAGAACATGGGAGCCGCAGGTCGCAGTCTGATGACAACGCTGATTCCCCTGTATTCATGCGGGTTTTGTGGATGATTTCCTGCGTGATCGATGGCATACTTCGTCCATGGATCGCGCTCCTTTTCCTGATTTAAATCTGCTGGATCGCGATGCGTTGTTGGCTCTCTTCCATGCGCAACAGGAGAAGCTTGAGTCTCTCATTGCAGATCGCGATGAAGAACGTCGCCGCCTCGAAGCCGAACTCGAGTCCCACCGAAAGACACTCTCCGAACAGGCCGATGAGTTGCGCTCGCGCAGCGAGCGGATCGAACACCTGAAGCTGATGGTCGACAAGCTGCGGCACGTCCTCTTCGGCGCCAGGAGCGAAAAGATCGTCGTCAAGCTCGAACAGCTGGAGCTTGAACTGGAAGAGGAAGAGACCGCGCATGCCGAGCTCGAAGCCGCGGCCGAGCGCTTGTCGTCCGCTCAGGAACCGAAGACGAGACCGCAACGCAAGCCGCTGCCCGAGCACCTTTCGCGGGAAGTGATCACCCATGCTCCGCACCGCGATTGCTGTCCCGGTTGCGGGGGGCATCTACGCCAGTTCGGAGAGGATGTCTCTGAACAACTGGAGTACATCCCCGACAGCTTCAAGGTCATCCGCCACGTGCGGCCGAAGTTCTCCTGCACCGGTTGCGATCGCGTCGTCGAGGCACCAGCTCCGTCTCGCCCGATCGAGCGCGGACTTGCGGGCCCAGGCCTGCTTGCACATGTGATCGTCTCGAAGTTCAGCGACCATTTGCCGTTGTACCGGCAGTCGGAGATCTACGCCCGCCAGGGAGTTGAGATATCGCGCTCCACTTTGGCGGGCTGGGTGGGAGGCGCAAGCGATCTGCTTGGTCCACTTGTGGACGCGATTCAGAAGCATGTCCTGGCCGGCGGCAAGCTGCACGCCGACGATACGCCGATGCCCGTTCTCGCTCCCGGCAACGGCAAGACGAAGACGGGCCGTCTCTGGACCTACGTGCGCGATGACAGACCTGCCGGCGATCCGAGCGCACCCGCGGTCTGGTTCGCATACTCGGCCGATCGCAAGGGCGAACATCCGCGCCGGCATCTGCAGACGTTCAGGGGTGCCCTGCAGGCAGACGCCTACGCCGGCTTTCATCACCTTTATGGCGAACGCATCTACGAAGCGGCGTGCTGGGCACATGCGCGACGCAAGTTCCACGAGATCCATGTTGTGCACGCATCGCCAACTACGACAGAAGCGCTGGCCAGGATCGGAGCTCTCTATGCGATCGAGGACGAGATACGCGGCAGGCCAGCCGATCTTCGGTTGAGTATCAGGCAGACTCGCGCAAAGCCGCTGCTTGAGCAACTGCGAACGTGGATGGAGAAGGCACAGCGCAGTCTCTCCTCGAAGAGCGAGACCGCGGGCGCGATTCGCTACGCTCTCTCCCGGGGGCGCGCACTCACCCGCTACATCGACGACGGCATGCTCGAGATCGACAACAGCGCGGCCGAACGCGCGCTGCGCGCCGTTGCTCTCGGACGGAAGAACTTTCTGTTCGCGGGATCTGACTGCGGCGGGGAACGTGCCGCCGCCATGTACTCGCTGATCGGCTCAGCCAAGCTCAACGGCCTTGATCCGGAGCTCTATCTCCGCACCGTGCTGGCACGGATCGCCGATTACCCCGTCAGCCGCATCCGGGATCTTCTCCCCTGGAATCTGGCCCCTTCACTCCAGACCCAAACTTCCCAAGCTGCCTAAGACACACTCATCAGGTGTCCGCTAAAAACACAAGCGGACACCTGATGACACGCTCTCTCTCGCCGCATAGATGCCGTGCTATGACCACTCGACCGCCGAAGAGCACCGTATCGTAACATCGAACCAAGCCCGGGACCCCACGGACCGGTCCTTCGTTGAGGAGCAGCAAGATCACACAGGATATTTATCAACTCAAGGTCACTCTGCTCGGCACCAAGCCGCCCATCTGGCGCCGCATACTGGTTCCCGCAGCTCTGACCCTGGCGAAGCTGCACAAAGTGCTGCAAATTTCGATGGGATGGGACGACGAACACATGCATGAGTTCCGTGCCGGTCAGCGGCGCTTCGGTCGCCCGGAACCCGCGGACCCATTCATGAGGAACTCACGGGTGGAAAGCGAGCGCTCCGTGCCTCTGTCTGCCGTGCTTCAGAAAGACGGCGCCAAGATGATCTATACATACGACCTCGGTGATAGCTGGGAGCACAGCGTTCTGTTGGAGAAACGGCAAGACCCGGAGCCGAACACCATCTATCCCATTTGCATAGATGGTCAGCTCGCATGCCCGCCGGAGGACTGCGGCGGCATCCCCGGCTACTACGACCTGCTCGATGCCCTCGCCGATCCGAGCCATCCCCGCCACGAAGAGGTCGGCGACTGGATCGGCGAGGGGTTCAATCCCAAAGAATTTTCCAGCGACAAGGTCAATCGCCTCCTCGCACCCGCACGCCGTCGCAGCAAAACCTCCACCAGCTAATCTGACAATCTGACCAGGCATCAATGCCGAAACTCACAGCATACCCGAACGCGTCAAGAGGGACTCGGAGGACGCTTACGTTTATGGCGTTCGAACAATACGATTTAATGACGAAGTCTTCAAGGAACGCGCGGCTATCGTCTCGCGGGTAATACGAAAACTGGGGGTATCTTCCTGCTTGATGAAGTCGGTGGCAAAGGCAATGGATTCATCACAGACAGCGGGAAGTGCCAAACGGAAGCAGCGTGATCCACGGAATGCATCACGTACTTCCTGAAACGCATTGGACGCGCATTCACTAAGACCTTATGGTCTGGCATATCGCGACTGAAACGACCGTCGCTGGAGGTGCCAATTGACCGATAAACGCCAAAACCTAAGCCGCCGAATCCGCCTCGCTTTCGGCAAGGCTTCAATCCTCTCAAGGCAGTCATTCACTCGCACTTTGCGGGTGTTGGCTCCCACCCTATTCGCGCTGGCGTTCGCCACCGCCGCCCACGCCCAGGGAACGATGGACTTTACCGGGGCAACGACGCTTATGACAACCTTCAAGACTTTTGCCATATATGCTGGCGCCGTGATCTGCTTTGGCGGCCTGATTTTCGCCGGCATTCGAATGTTGAGCGGTCGCTTCCAGGACGCCATTCCGGGTCTTTTCGGCGCACTGTTCGGGGCTGGCGTTCTCGGTTGGGGCGCTGGCTGGATTGGCTCCCTCACCGGCCAGAACATGTAGGTCTGCCATGCACACGACCAGGCGGGGAGAGCCGTTACCGATCAATCAGGCATTGAACAGGCCGAGAGCCAAGCTCGGGCTCGACCTCTCAGCGTGGATGGCGATCGCGTTCGTCTGCGTAACGGTTTTCCTCGTTGGGTTCCGAATCGTGGCTGTACTCGCTTTTCCAATGCTCGCGGTCAGCGCATGGCTGATTGTCCGGAAACACCCAAAGATGTTTCAACTCTGGGGCCTAAGCCTCAACCAGAAGAGCTACTATGATCCGCGCAAAGACTGATGAACTCAAAGGCATTCCGTGGTTTGCGAAGGCGGGAGCGGCGTGCAGTATTGTCCCGATCTCTCGCTTTGTCGGCCCGAACATCTTTGCTTTGAAGGGCGGCGGTTATGGATGCCTCTTTTCGCTGAGCGGCCTCGATGAAGAAGGCCTGACCGATCTGGAGTTGGAATCACGCGTTCGCTCGATCGAAGGTTCGCTCCGAGGCTTGCCCGAAGGCTCGTGTCTCTACCAGTACACGCGCGTGATGTCCGGCTTCGTTCTTCCCCGGCAGAGCCATTACGCGAACGAGGTAACGGAGACGTTCGCAAACGACCGGATCACGTTTCTAAAATCAAAGGCAGGCTTTCGCCGGATCGATCTCCACTGGTGCCTGACGATCGAGCTGTCACAGGTGAAGTCCCTGGGCCGAAATGCTAGAGAGAACACGATCGAAACCTCACGGTTGCTCTTTTTCTTGCAGAAGACAGCCGCGCTGCTGGAGGGCCACCTCGGGAGTTCCATCGGACTCAAGCAGCTCTCGAAAGAAGACGCTTTCCAGTTCTTCAGCTACCTCTTCAATTTGGAGGAATGGGCTGGCCTTGACCAACTTCGTAGCGACACTGGCGTAGACCGACAGATCGTGAAGAACCCGATCGCCTGGCACAGCGACCATCTTCAGATCGGCAAGCGCCACGTTCAGATGTTCTCGTTGAAGACTACGCCCGAGGCCTCACGGCCTTGTCTCTTCTCCAATCTGCTCACGCTCGATTGCGACAGCGTGCTCTGCACTACCTGGCGCGTGAAATCTGCTTCCGCCGCTCGCAGCGAGGTCGACTCCCAGGAAAAGTTCATCTCGTTCTTCAAAGTAGGTGTCTTGCAGCGAGTGATGAGCGGACGTGACACCGCTGCTCTCGACGCCGGAGCGGGCGCAAAGGCGGCGAACAAGAACGTCGACGACTTGAGCGAGGTCATTCACGCTCTCGACAAAAAGGGACATGGCGAGTTTTCGCTGCGTCTCTTGCTGGCTGCTCGCAGTCCAGAACAACTGCGAGAGGTCACGCCAGTTGTCCATCGAGTTTTTGTGGACGCCCGAGCTCAGGTC
>CAWGZE010000004.1:0-62553 GCA_963826855.1 uncultured Acidobacteriaceae bacterium | reverse complement strand
GCCTCCATCGACCCCTCGATGCCCCGAAGGATCGATTCAAACTCCGCAAGATAGGTCTCATGTCCTTGCGTGTCCGCTGGATGGCCTTCTTCTGGCTCACGGTGAATCCGCCGATGCTGCGGTTCTGTTGAGCGGAGTGATAGAGCCGAGCATGCGTGCGCGGATCCCAGATCAGGTACACATGAAGCCGGTTCTCGAAGAAAACGCCGCTGCGCTCCTTCTGTCGCCACATCCTCAGACGGTGGGTATCGAGCGCCATCACCTCCGACTGCCCGGTGCGCTGTTCGTGGATGTAGCTTTCGAGCAGGTCGCCGAGATGCTCGGATATCTCGTAGCGAAACTGAATGCGCATACTGACGTCGGGCACGCTTCGGAAGAGCGCTTCGAGCATCGATTTGGTCTGGTTGCGGTCGCTGTCGGTGGCAAAGTATGCGAGGACGCCTCTGAGCTCATAGCCCGCGACAAATGCGCCGCTGGTGCGGACCATGATGTTGTCGCCGAAGGGCAGGTCCCTGAGAGGAAGCAACTCGCAAACCGCGGGCGCCTTCAACTTCCGTTCGTGTTCCGCATGCGTTATCGGCATAGCTGAGGTCTCCGCGCTGACTTTCCGTTACCGAGTAGCAAACCCTCTTTCGCGATCTCGACCAGGGGAGCGATGCGCTCATGGAATCGAGCTGCGAAAATGACGCTCGCAAATATCGTCCGAGCCGCTTCGATGTCGAGATCGAGAGCGACAGAGCCATCCGCCTTCATATTGATCGAGGCCTGCATATGACTAGTCCTCCTGCTCGATCACATAAGCCTGCGTCAGTTCCGAATCTCGCTCAAGCGCGCACCATGCCTTCGGAGCGAAGAACGAGCGGACCAGGTCGGTGAGATAGCCGCGCGGCCTGCCGTACTTGAACAGGATGAGGAACGGCACGGCCAGCGCCGGCACAACGAACTCCATGAAGACGTTGAGCGGCATCCCGAAGACATGCGCGTTTCCGCTCACGAAGTGCGCGAGAAGATTCATCAGCGCGGCGAGCGCGAGCACCAGAATCAAGTCCTCAAATTCCAGGCCAAGAAAGGTCACCTTGGTATGGAGGTTGCGATGAACCGGCGTTAGATCGAGACTCATTGCTACCCTCCGACTCCGTGGGCTTGCGTCACCATCGATTCGGCCAGGCGCATAATGCCTGAAACCGACAGCGCCGCGATCGCCGCGACGAACTTCCTGATCCAGGCCGACCCCGGATAAATCTCTGAAACGACTCCGCCCATGTGGAGCGCCATCGCCACAAGCTGCGTCAACGCGAACATGGGGAGGATCACGTTGGCGGTCCAGTTCACGAGACTCATGGTTGCCATCCAGAACCCATTCGCGCTCGTTGGCCCTGCGTTCTGCGCGAACCCCTCAAGCGCCCGGAGCATCCCCGAGCACATTAGCGAGGCGAAGCCTCCATAGAGAAGCTGCTCGAATGGACCGCCTTTGCTGTAGCGATACACGGCCCCGGCGAAAAACAGGCCCGCCATGGTTGGCATCATGGTGTTGCCGGCCCATGATGCGAGATTCGTGAGTGCTCCATCGAGGCTCATATGCGTTCACCCTCAGGCCGCCATCGCCTGGAAGAGCGCGAGAAGACCGCTCACGCTCAGAAAAGAGATCGCGGCGAAGACCAGCCTGGTCCAGGGTCTATGCCGGACAAAGTTGATGACTGCTCCGACACACGCCAGTCCCGCCGCAGCCGGCATGATCTGTCCGGCGATGTAGTTCCAAAGCGAGGTCAGCATGTCGGTCACTGCGTACTGTCCTCCCGAGTTCCAGCCCTGCATCAACTGCATCGTGGCCGACAAAGACATCAGGAAGAGCGCCGCGACGATCGAGCCAAGCGGATTCTCGCCCGCCGCGCCATCGAGCGTTGCCTTCAGGACGAAAAAGGCTGCGATCACAGGCACCAGTTTTGCGACAACGATCTGGTTGACGAAGTTCTTGAAGACTGTCTCCATACTGGCAAGCCAGCTTGTTCCTACCGTCCCGCTGCCGGACGGGATCGTGATGCCCTGTGCCGCAATCCACGACAGAAGTTGTGGAAGCGTCAGTAAAACGACGGTCCACAACACCCACTTCCCAGTCCTCCCGTTGACATGGAAGTTGGTCCCTCCTTCATGGCGAAGGCTCACTCCGGCGGCGGCGAGCGTGCAGAATGCGGCCGGCACCGCCAGATCGAGCAGCAACTGAAGAAGGTCGAGGAGGAATTGCGGCACCGGCATCGCTGTTTGACCTCGTTACTGGATACCCTGCGCTTGCGTGATGAAGCCCTCGGCCATGCGTCCAAGACCCGAGATCACCATCAGGGAAACGCCGGTGACGCCCCAGCCCAGATAGCCGCGGCCGCTCTTGAAGTGCCACCCGGCAATACCCAGGCAAGCAACCGCGATCACGGGAGCGATCACGTTGCAGGACCAGTTCACGATGTTCAGGACAGTGCCTTCGACCGTGGTCGCTTGCTGACCTTGCACGGCCTGGCCGAACTGTGGAGCGGTCCCCAGGTTCTGTGCACTCGCCGCAAGAGGCGCGATTAGTGTTGATAAGACGATCAGTGACAACGCGATCGTCAGGACTGCGCTAATCCACTGGTTCTCGTCTGGACGGTAAATGGTGATTGTCGATCCCGTTCTGGAGGCGGACCCTTGGGAGCGCCGCCAGAAGGCTAATGCGGTTCTCATATGTTTTCTCTCCTGGACTCGGCTGCTCGGGGCATCCGTGTCGAAAAAGAGAATGGGTCGAAATCAGTACTCGGTCAAATCACCCTGATAGAGGCCCGGATGGGGAAACCGCTGTATCTTCAATCTTCTGTATGGGTTTGGCGGTTGCAACGGAGCGCGCCCCGCCTCAGTCTTGCCGGCGGTGTGGCTCAATTTGAATAAATCGGGCTAAAATCTCAATCGGAGGGGCCGGTGTCGCAAGCTGTCGCCAGGTCAGGGACAACGGTATGGCAACCGTATCGCAGCTGAACCCGTATCGATGCGACCACTGCGGGACCGAGAACATCGTAGCTGCTCCCGTCCTCTACCAACAGGGAACACGCGCCTATTCCGGAACGTTTAGTTCGGGTACGAGCCAATCCTACTCTGCTCAAGCCGCTGCACCGCCTAACCCTCGTGGATACGGGCGACCGCTCTCGCTTTGGGGAGTGCCAGTATGCTTTACGATTTTCTGGAGCTTTGCAGGTTTCGGCAGGATTATTGAACATCCAAAATCTGCGGCAACACTGGCCGATGCCGTTGCAATTCTGCTGCTTCTAGGCATGGTTTGTCTTGGAGGGATGCTCTTGAGTTTTCGTAGGATCGCCCGCTATAATCGCGAGATCTACCCTCGCCTCCGTTGGAACTGGGAGCATACGTATATCTGCAGGCGCTGCGGGAAGCTCCGTTTGATCCCTTCCTAGGTGCTACTTCGCTTGGGTTGCTCAGCACCGGAATGATTCGACACATATTTGGTCGACGCGAGGGCTGAGTGTCTTATCCTTTCTCGCCATTTTGCCTCAAGCGCATACTGAGGCATCGGAGCGGATCTTTGCTCATTTCTGAAATTGAGCAATTGGGATTAAGGTGCCTCAGTCCCACAGTGGGTCACGTGGACCGGTTCTGACTCAATCGTGTATAGGGTCAACGGGAGTTAGGTTTGCTCAACCGCACTCTGGGGCATCCGGCACGACTCATACTCAATTCCAAATTGAGCAATCCGGAGCGAGTTTGTCTCAATCGCACATTGGGGCTCTATGGGCCGATCTTTACCCAAGCTCAGCCTGTGCAACTAGGAGCGGCTTTGGTCCCGAAGCAAGAGGATAACGCGGAGCGAGAGCGTCTCGGCAGGCGCAGAAAGAAAGCGAACAAGACGTTTCTGAAGCGGGCCGGTGCAAAACCTAGCCATCCTGATTCTCTCGCGAGGGGTCTGCAAGATGAATTCGTTCACGGCACACAGAAAGCCCTGGCACACAGGCCAGGGCGAAGATGGGAGTGAACGTGGACTGGGGCGATCTACTGCGCCGTGGCGGCTACCTTATGAAGTTCGGCTGGGCGTTGCTCGTGCTTGGTGAAGACGACGTAGATCTTTGTGTCGGCGGGAACGGATACGACCACGCGACTGTTCGCATTGAGGCTCATGATCTCGGAATCGCCCGCTGTGCCGATGTTCTCGGCCAGCCGCTCCCGAAGCATATCGTCCTCGGAAAATGCGGCGCTCGAATTGTTGCCCGCTACCTCGGCAAGAACCGAACCAATCCCCGAAGCGGCACGCACCAGAAAGTTCTTGCCTGTGTTCTTCCCGTAAACGTTCCCTTTGATCGGCCCCAGGTCGAGCCCGGTGCCTATCGCATCGATCTTCTCCCGCGCGCCGTCGAGCAGCTCTATCTCGTCGAACTTCACGCTGACGAGTCCGCTCCGATCGGCCTGCTGGAGTTGGCCATACACGCGCGCGCCGGCCGGAACTATGATCCTTTCGCCGATTGCGTATGTGTACTCGACCACGGCTACTACGGGCGTTTCGACAGCGCTCGATATCTGCGTCTCAAGCTTGGCTTGAATGCGGGTCCCCGGCGTCAGTTCCAGCCTTGCCGCGCCATCGTCTTCAGGATTGACCTTCGGCGCTGAACTGGCCTGGTTCTGCGCCAGGCTTCGCACAAAGATGATAGAGGGCTCCTTCAGGCTGTTCTGCTCCGTCTGCGAGGCTGCTGGGGCAGGCGTTCCGCCGTATGGCGCTGGATCTTCCCATTTCTGCTGAGTATCCGCGAAAGAGGGAACGCTTCCGAGCGACGCGACAGTGGCAGCCTTCGCCGCTTCTGGTTTGAGACGAGCTTGGTCGTTCTGGGATCGGGTCCGTCGGATATCACCTGGCCCCAACTGCCCGCTGCTGTTGTCTTGCGCCGGAGTGCGCACGGTGTCCATCAGAGGCGTCACGCTGCCCTTGGGTGGCTTGGTCATCTCTTGTTTCGCCTGCTGAGAAGATTGTTTTGCGGACGCTGGATTCTTCGGTGATTTTCCGACAACCGCCGTGAAAACAAATAACAGAACTGCAACGGCCAGTCCGCCGCCGAGGAGGACGAGTTTGCCCTTGCTGATTCCTTCCACTCCCTTTATGTCAGCTCGTGTTGCAAAGGGAGCGGAAGGTTCAGGTTTTCCGTTCAGAACTGGTCGATTCACGCGCTTGGGTTGGCTCTTGCGAGGATATCGGCTGAGAGGAATCCTCGACTGTGCTGGGCGTGCTTCCGTTCCTGCTGCTGTCATTGACGCTCATGGCCTCTGTGCTCCTCTCTATTTACCGTCGCCGGAGATGGGTGGTGTGAACGGCAGACGAATCAGGATGGGACGATCCACCTGGTCCGCCTGGGCTATCTGGAGAAAGAGCTTTTCCGTCGACTCCTTGAAATTGGGCCGGTCGAAGACAACTACTCCGTCGGCTCGCTCTCCCGGCTCAAGTCGGGTTGCACTGAGCCTGTAGTCGCGGATCTCCAACTGGTCCGAGATGATGCCTTTGCCCTCTTTCTTCTTCTTTTTGGTGGCCTCGCGTCCTGTGATCTGGATCTGCGGCGGAACGATCTCCAAGGGCTGGCCCGAATTGTTCAGGACGGAGTATGCGATCACCGTCTCGTTGCTCCATTGGCGCATGTCGCCGATCGACGTTTCGATCTGCTTGTCCTCCCACTTCGTCCATTTGGGAGTATTCACTTTCTGCTGTTGCCTGAACTCCTCGTCGAGACTGGAAAGTGGCTTTGATTTCGAGCCGGCATCCACGTTTATGATCTCGTGCGCTGGGATTTTGCCTGGCGCGGTTGGCATCGTCGGAGTTTCGGAATTCGAGGAGATCAGAAAGCTTCGTGCGGATCGGTATTCGATCAGGAAGTCGACGGGCTGGGATTGGTTCGTACCACCAGCGCCATCGCTAACCAACTCCAGCGTCACGTGCTGGCCCGATTTCGTCGCAATTAACAGATTCGACTGAGCGGCCTCTTTGGTGATGGGCTTGACGTAGACGTACTCCGGTTCGCCCTCGTTGTGCTCGGCCTTGAACTCGCCCGGACTGCCGAGAATGACGGATGTCACCTCCTCCGGCATCCGAATCGTCGACTCAAAGTCCGGCCGCAGATGCAGGACCGTGATTTCTTTCGGGTTGATCGCCACGGTGGCGACCCGCGCTCCAACCGGAGCATCGGTGGCGCTGAGGCGCAGCGGGACCAGGATCGCGAGCGGAATGAGCCAGCGAAATTTCATTGGGTTGACCTCCTTGACGGGCTAGCGGCCGGGTACTTGCGAAGCATGTACTGTCTTCGGACGGTCTGCATATAGGCCACAACATCCGGGTTGCGGTAATTCAGTTGCTCCCGCGCGATGCCACGGTCGCCCGCATAATAGGCTGCGGCAACAAGTCGCAGATCCCCATGGAACTCCCACATCAGCGCTGTGACATAGCGAGTGCCTGCCGCGATGTTCTGTTCGACATTGAAAGGGTCGAAGGCACCGAACCGTTTCGCGGTCGCCGGCATAAGTTGCATCAGCCCCATCGCGCCTTTGTTTGAAAGTGCGCGCGGATTCCATCGTGATTCAACGTCGATCACCGCGCCGATCAACTCAGGTGGCACGCGATAGTGCGCCGCATATTGGCGGACGAAGCCGGCCGCGGGAGCAGGATCGGCCTGTCCAAAGCAGAACCATGGATATGCGATCAAAGCCAGGAGTATCCATCGCCTCATGACGCCGGTCCTCCGTGAGGCGCGAGACTCTGCGCGAACCGCGCGCCATCGTCGAGCAGGCTCTTGAACCCTTCGCGGAGCAGGAGGTGCCTGCGGTCTTTTTCGGTTTTAGCCAAGAAAGGCAGCAGAACATCGCGATGCTCAGCGGTTACGTGATCAGTTCCGAGCAACTGGAGGGCGTTGGCAAAGTCGATCATCTCCGAAACCGACGGCGGCTTTTCGAGGGAATAGTTGCGAAACGAGAGTGCGATCCCCGCCATCTCCCGGTGAAACTTCTCATCGGCCTTCGGCGTGCGGCTGGCGATAATCTCCGCTTCTCGTTCCGGGGTCGGGTGCTCGACGCGCACATAGAGGCTGCGCCGACGGATTGGGTCGCCTAGCCGGCGCTCTTCATTGCTGGTGAGCACGACAAAGGGGATGCTCTTCGCAGTCACGGTGCCAAACTCAGGAATCGACAGCTGCCAGGCGGACAGGATTTCTAACAGCATCGCCTCAAAACCATCGTCCACCTTGTCCAACTCATCAATAAGCAGCACGCATGGCCGGTCGCATTCGAGCGCACGCATCAGAGGACCAGGCCGAAAGAAGTCGCGTCCCTTGAGGTTTGCTTGTACGGTCTGCCAGTTCTCGTGCTGGCCTTTCGAGAACTCCATGTAGAGCCGCTGCAGCCCCTCATCGAAGCGGCCGATCGCTTTGTCTTCCGTCACACCGCGATAGCACTGCAGCCGTTCGACGTGTGTACTCGCAGCCGCAGCAACCGAGAGGGCCAACTGCGTCTTACCAGAGCCTGCCGGCCCTTCGAGTAGCAAAGGCTTCTGGAGCTGCGCGGCCAGAAATACAACTTGGGTCATTACGGGGTCGATGAAGTAGCCCGTAGCGGCGAGTTTGCTGGAGAGGTTTTGCAGGGAATCAAACATCTGCCACTCCACGCGCTTTGATTGAGATCGCCATTCTGCCTCCTCGATCCCGGAAGGATGGAGCGAGGGCAATATTCGGTCAAATGCGCCGTGCATGGTTGAGTTGTCGGTCATTACCTCGCCTCAGGTAAGAACGGCTCGGTAGCGAAATTGCCGAAATGAGTTTTGTACTGGATTGATTTCTCAACCACACTGCAACATCATGAGGATCGAATCGAATTGAATTGGAAATCTTGAGAGAGGGAATTTGTCCTTTTGCGGCCATCCTGTAGATCTGTTTGATCGACAGGTCCAGGATTTGAGCGACCTCTGCCACGCGAAGAGCTTCTTTCTTGCTTTCAATGATTTCAGCGAGGATCATCGGTATCTCCGGAGTCCCGGAAGAAGCGGGATTGGGAGACCATCTCGCAAAATTGGAATTCGGTCAAAATTCCCAATTGTCTTGTCACGGAACGCTTACGGACTCAGGCCACATCGCTGACAAGCCGGAGCCTGGGCCTCTCGTGGCTGGCAAAATTCGAGTTGACCTTGTCGATGAGGGTCGAGTTTCTCGCCGGTTTCAGGTACCGGATGATGCTTTCGAGATTGGTCTGTCCCATCCACGTCATCACCGTTCGAAGATCGACGCCTGCCTGAAGGTGAGTGGTTGCAAAGGTCGCGCGGAATTTGTGGAGCCAAAAGTCATCCGGATTTTGTCCAGACTTCTTGGCATTGCGTTTTAAGGCTCGAAGCATATGCTTGTCCCGTTTTCCGCTGGCCGTGCTGAAGACCAAAGCCTTGGCTGCGGCCCGCTTGGCCGGCAGCGCACACCGGTAGTCGTCCAGTTTGTCCAGCAAGATGGTGGGGACCGGAACTTCGCGTTCCTTGTAGGCCTTCGGCGTCCATTGGAACAGAGGCTTCCAGCGCATCTCGACGATGTTTGCGTTGAAGCGAATGTTATCCCATAAGAGGTGCATCGTCTCCTGTTCGCGAAAGCCACTCATGAGAAAAAAATCGTACAGCGTGCCGTGATAGAGTGAGCAGATCCCGTGGAGCTTTGATAGCTGGTCGTCTTCATATATCTGAACTTCCTGGTCGACAAAGCGGGGATGATCGTTCTTGCCGATAAGCTTCGGCACTCCCTGAGCTTCGAGGAAGGTGAGCACCTCGGCGAATCTGTTATGAACACTGCGGGGTGAGAGCTCCTTCTCGTCGCGTAGAAAGACGGCGAAGCGAAGGAGATCCTTTCGCTCGATGTCTTCGACGTAGGTTTTGGCGCAGCAATCTTTGAAGTACTTCAGTGAGAGGCAGTACCCCAGCCAAGTCTTTCTCTGCCGGGAGAGTTGAATGTCTTCGAGGAAATCCTCGGCTGCAGCTCGAAGGCGAAGGCGGGAATCATCCTCGATGGGATTGGTTACCTCCAGCCCTTGGGCAATCGCCTCCAACTCCGATTGCTTCCTGTTTCGGCAGGTGTACGCAGCGGTTGCGTCGGTGCCGGCGGACATGCGCCTACGGACTCCGTCTTCGGTCCAGTCGAGGTAGTAGGCACCCTCCGGGTGCTTTTCCTGACGGTCATTGACCAGAATCCAGTCAGGTTTGATCCGGCCTCCCGCGCCGAGGATGACGGGGCAGAAGCGTCTGCCTTCCGGGGTGTCGATACGCTTGGTGATATTCACTTGCATGGGGCTCTCCCACGGCAAATTCGTATCCCAGTTCGTATCCCAACCCTGTGGCTCGGTCAAACTTATTGAAAGGGAAGAGGTTAGATGGTCGGGGCGGAGGGATTCGAACCCCCGGCCCTCTGCTCCCAAAGCAGATGCGCTACCAGGCTGCGCTACGCCCCGATAGTTCGATTGTATCGCAGCGAAGAGGTGTTTCGAGGCGATCCGAGGCGCAATCGAGCCGCTCAGAGATGATGCAAAAGCCAATCGAGCATCCATACAAGCACCAGCAGAGGCACGACGAAGATAGCCATCAGGACTGCGCACAGGACCGCCAGAAACAGCCAGTCTTTCCAGGTATGGCGGCGGGGTTGCTCGATGTGCCGAATGAGCAGCTTGTAGTTGCGGCGGTTGGCTTTCCACGCAATATCGAAAGCGTCGCCGAGGAACGGAATGGCGCCGACGACCACGTCAATCGCCAGATTCGCCGCCATGCGGGCGAGGGTGACGTAGGGGACGCCGCGCACCCAGGCAGCGAAGATCAGGATGCACGAGGCGAGGCCGGCGAGCACGTCTCCGATCGCGGGGACGAGGCCGACGATGCCATCGAGACCGAAGTGAATCTGGGTGCCGGGAATACGGAAGCAGTCGTCGAGCACATGGGCGAGAATGTCCAGGTTTTCATTGCTGAAGAAGCGTCCGCCCGAGCCCAGCCGCGACGATGGAAATGTGGCGCCGGGAGGGAGAACTTCGGGTTGTTTCGGTGAGGGCATTGGCGGTCGTATCTGCTTCTTGTGAGACTACCTTAAGTGCAGTCTGGCAGATGGATCTGAGATGCTCGGAGCGCGCCTGAGGCGTGATCTGGCGGTGCTTCGGATGGTATACTCAGGAGTCATATGGCGGTTATAGTTCAGTGGCAGAACGCCGGTCTGTGGATCCGGATGTCGTGGGTTCGACCCCCACTAGCCGCCCCAGGTTATGAAAAATGAAGGGTCGCTGATGCGGCCCTTTTTCCTTCCCTGAATCCTTGCAATCTTCCTAAGCGCGCGGTTTCTAGAACTTTCTTGATGCTCACGGTAGACTGCCGTTGATGGGAATTCATATCGGCACATCGGGGTGGGCGTATCCGAGCTGGAAGCCCGATTTCTATCCCGCGAAGCTGCCGGCGAAGAAGTTCCTAGAGTATTATGCGACGCAGTTGAACTCGGTGGAGGTGAACTTTACCTTCCGGCAGTTCCCCTCAGAAACGATGCTGCTCGGTTGGCTGGCGGCGACGAGTGAAGACTTTGCCTTTTCTTTCAAGGCTTCGCAGCGCATTACGCACTTTGCCCGATTGAAGAATTGCGAGGAGCTGGTCGATCGCTTCTATGCCTCGCTGAATCCGGTTCAGCGGGCCGGACGGTTGGGGGTAATCCTCTTCCAACTGCCTCCAAATCTTAAGGCCGATACTGCGCTGCTGGATGGTTTTCTCGCTCATGCAGCGCGCCCCGGAATCAGGCTGGCGTTTGAGTTTCGCCATGCCTCCTGGTTTGCCGATGAGAGCTATGTGACCCTGAAGCGCCATCAGGCGGCGCTGTGTGTGGCGGAGAGCGACGAGCTGGAGTCTCCGGATGTGGCGACGGCGCCCTTTCGCTGCTATCGGCTGCGCAAGAGCGAATATTCACCGGCGGAGTTGGAAAGCATCGTGGCGCAGATGCGGGAACATGCAAAAGAGGGTGATGTATTCGTGTATTTCAAGCATGAAGAGACGCCGGAAGGCGCGCTGAACGCAGTCGAAGCGCTGCGACGGTTAAGGGAAGCATGAAACTTCCTGACCTGGTAGAGACGAAGACGGTCAAGGTGAAAGAGCTCGGGGCGGTAGAGCTCGGCGAGTTTCAGCCGGGACGCTTCCTCAGCAATGGTCATCTGATGACCATTGTGGGCAACTACATTCCCCGCGAGCACACGTTGCCGCCGGAGGAACCGTGGTTCGTCGAGGTTGAACCAGCCTCGGAGGGACGGCGGTCGACGCTGGTGCGTTGCGATTGCGATTGGCAACCGCCCGCGGTGCGGCGTGAGCGGCTGACCGTGATGCTCGTGCATGGACTGGAGGGCTCATCGCGATCGCAGTACATTCTGGGCACGTCGTCGCGAGCCTGGATGGCAGGATGCAACGTCGTGCGGATGAATATGCGCAGTTGCGGCGGGACGGACGAGCTTTCGCCAGGAATTTACCATTCGGGGCGCTCAGAAGATGTGGCCGCGGTGGTCGCTGGACTTGTCCAAGAGCATGGATTGAGCACCATCGCGCTGGTTGGGTTTTCAATGGGCGGGAATCTCGTCTTAAAATACGCTGGCGAGGCTAGCCTGGCTGCGCCAGCAGAATTGCGCGCGGTGGTCGGCGTTTCTCCACTCATGGACCTCGCTCCCTCGTCGAAGGCGCTGCACGAGCCGGCCAACCGCGTTTATGAATGGAAGTTTCTGCGCGGAATGCTGCGGCGGTTTCGCAAGAAGGTCGGACTGTTCCCTCAAATCTATTTGGCCGACGGCCTGGACAAAATCAAGTCGATGCGGGATTTCGATCAGAACGTCGTCGCGCGATACGGCGGCTTTGCCGATGCGGATGACTATTACGCGACGGTGGCAAGTTCGCGATGGGCTGACCGATTAGCGGTGCCGACGCTGATCATTCATGCGGTCGACGATCCGTTTATTCGCATGCTGCCCTCAACGCGCGAGACCTTGCTGGCGAATCGAAACGTCACGTTCATAGAGACGCAGTATGGCGGGCACTGCGCGTTCCTCTCGCCGGAGCGCGGCTCGGAGCGCCATTGGGCCGAAAAAACTCTGGTGAGCTGGCTGTTGGCAGTCGCGGGAAGTTCTGACTAACAGTGGGAAGCCCCGCGGATGTCGGTTTCTTTCAGCGATCCCAGCCTTCGCACGACGATGCTGTGTGAAGGATGAGGTCGCTTCGGTTGTGGCGGACTAGAACCAGTTCCAGAGGTACTGGTTGTAGATTTCGTGGTGATACTGGACTTCGGGCGTCTTGACGAAGGTGCCGAGCAGCCGCGGGCAGCGGTCAGCGGCGGCTTGTTTCAAGTCGGCAAAGCGTCCCTTCACGTCTTCTCCCAGGATCGTCGAGATCCACTTGGAGTCGCGGAAGTCCTCGATCGCGGTGTAGATGTTGTCAGGCAGGTAACGGCTCGCCTGACGCAGATTGGCGATCTTTGAGATCTCGCCATCGATCCCGGTCTTGAACAAGGAATAGAGAACGAGGTACGGGTTCGCATCGGGCGCTACGGCGCGAACCTCGACTCTCATGCTCTTGGAGTTGCCGATGGGAACGCGGACCATTGAGCCGCGATCGGTCGCCGAGGCCTTGATCTGGTTGGGTGCCTCAAAGTGAGGGTCGAGCCGGCGATACGCGTTGACGCTGGAGTTCATGGGCAAGCAGAGATCGTTGCCTCGGGTGAGGATTCGATCGATGAAATCCCACCCAAACTTGCTCAATTGCTCCAGGCCCTTTTCGTCCCAGAAGAGGTTCTTGCCCTTCTTGGTAATCGACATGTTGGTGTGCATGCCGCTGCCGTTAACGCCGACCACCGGCTTCGGCAGAAATGATGCCGTCATGCCCAGGCCCGTCGCGATCTGGCGGCATAGGAGCTTGTAGAGCTGAATCTGGTCGGCGGCGGCGACGACCTCGCCGTAGCTGTAATTGATCTCGAACTGCGAGGGCGCGACCTCGGGGTGGTCCTTCTCGTTCTCGAAACCAAGAGCACGCTGCACTTCGGCGGCGGTGTCGATGAAGGTGCGCAGTGGGTCGCCGGGCAGCGAGTGGTAGTAACCGCCGGTGTTCACATAATCGAAGCGTCCGTGCTCCGGGAAGTGACGCTCGGCGTCCTTGCCCGCGAAGAGGAAGCCCTCGATCTCGTTGGCGGCATTGAGCGTGTAGCCTTTCTCTTCATAGAGCTTGTCCGCGTAAGCCTTCAGCACGCTGCGGAGATCGCCGGCATAAGGGCCGCCCTGCTTGTCGATCACCTGGCCGAAAACAAAAATCTTGCCGGAACCGAGGATGTCCGCCGGGACCCAGTAAAAAGCGCTCCAGTCGATGCCGAGGCGAAGGTCGCTCTCTTTTTGCGCGGTAAAACCACGGATCGACGAGCCGTCGAAGGTCAAGTTATCGAAGCTCTTGATCAGGAACTTCTTGTCGTAGTCGAGCATGTGCAGGCGGCCCTCGAGGTCGCTGAATAGCACAGTGACCGCCTTGATGCGCTTCTCATCGGTGAGGTACTTGATGCGTTCTTCCTGTAGCTGGTGAGCGGAAACGCGGTTCTTGCGTTGCTCTTTCACCGCCAGGTTTTTCTCTTCGAGTTCTTCGTAGGTGAGGGCAAGGAAATTGCGAAGTTCGGTCGACATGCTGCTCCTAATGGTGGTGGAGGTAAATGGCTTCTCCGCGACGGCGTAAGTGCCAAAGAGTAGCTTATCCCCTCGTTACCGAGAGGCAAGCCTTATAGATAGTTCTGATGTTCACGATAGAGATAATTTATGGACTCTCTTCGCGATAGCTAGATAGTGCGAACGAGGATAGCTTGTGTTTGAATTCAAACACAACGATGAAGGTTTTCAGCTTGTTCCTTCTTGTAGCGGGATGGTTTCTGGTGGTGGCGGCGATCGCCATGCTCAGGCCGGGCTTTCTTGAGGCATTTGTGGTGGCTGGGCTAGCGGTCGAGTTGCTTGGATTAGGGTTGCTGGCTCGCGCGCAAGCCGCTTCCCTGCCTTCATTCCTCTCTCGACAGGAGCGCAGGTATTGAATCCGTTGAGCGCGTCGGTTTCGGGTTCGCCCTGGAGTGGCAGCGACATCCTTTGCCTGGGCTGCATTTTGCTCGTCCCGTTTGCGATTGCGGGGCTCACGCTGATGAATGCCGGCCTCGGGCGATCACGAAACGCGGCGCACCAGGTGCTCAGCTCGCTGTGCGTCGCTGCGGTCGCTGTTGCCGCCTATTTTGTTTGTGGATTTGCCTTTCAGGGCGCGCCGGGCCTGGCCCACTACTGGTTTGAGGCGGGCTGGAAGGAGTGGAGCTGGATCGCCGCTGGCCGCTTCTTTCTTCGCGGCATCGCCTTCGATGGATCGCCGCATTCGCTGATCGTGCTCTTCCAGATCCTTTGCGTAGGCGTGGCGGCGGTGATTCCGTTAGGCGCCTGCGGGGGCCGCTGGAAGATGAGCGCCAGCGCCATCTCGACCGCGCTGTTCGCGGGCTGGACCTACCCGCTCTTTGCGCATTGGGTGTGGGGCGGCGGATGGCTTGCGCAGCTCGGCGCGAACTTCTCGCTCGGCAATGGCTTCATCGACGATGGCGGTTCAACGGTCATCTCTGGAGTCGGCGGAGCGACGGCGCTGTGCGTGGCTTGGATTCTCGGACCACGAAGAGCGAAATACAGCGCAGAGGGCGCGCCAGCGGCGATTCCCGGGCACGACATTGTGATGGTAGGGCTGGGCTGCCTGCTGGCAATGGTAGGTTGGCTGGGTCTGAATTCGGCCGGCGCCCTGCTCTTTGGCGGCGTCGCAGCAGGAACCTTGGTGCTGGTCGGGCTGAATACGCTGGTAAGCTCGGCGTTTGCGACCCTGGCTGCCGTCTTTCTCACAAAGCTGCGCTTTGGCAAGCCGGACGCTTCGCTATGCATGAACGGCATGGTAGGAGGCCTGGTGGCAAGCAGCGCAGGATGCGCTTCGCTGACGCCCGTCACGGCAGCCATCACTGGATTCATCGCCGGGGCCCTGGTGACTTACTCGGTCGAGTTTCTCGAGGTTCGCCTGCGTGTGGACGACCCGGGCGGCGCGATCTCGATGCACTTTGTCTGCGGAATCTGGGGCGCGGCAGCGGTGGCGATCTTCGTTTCCGACACTCCGGGCCAATGGATTGCGCAGCTGGCAGGGATTGCTACGCTGCTGGGTTTTGTCCTGCCAATGAGCTACGCCCTCAACTGGACCATTGATCGAGTGCGCCCGATGCGAGTCCGGCCCGAGGCCGAACGCCAAGGGCTGGATATCCACGAGCTGGGCGCGGGAGCATATCCGGAGTTCATTACTCATGGCGATGATTTCCTGGCCGGATAGTGTCGGCTCCCTGGCGAATTCTTGAAATCGCTCTCCTAATTGCGAACTGAGTTGACAGAACAGATCTACATATGTAGATTTCTCGCATGAGAACGCGACTTTCTGCACAAACACTCCAGGTGCTGGACGCTTTTCTGCAGAATCCGACGGGTTGGAAGTACGGCTACGACATCAGCCGAAACACCGGCCTGAAGTCCGGGACTTTGTATCCAATCCTTATGCGGCTAGCGGAGCGGAAACTGCTGGAGACAGGGTGGGAAACCTCGGAGGCTGGCAGGCCCCCGCGGCACCTGTACCGGCTGACGCCGGACGGCCTGCGCTTTGCACGAGAACACCAAGTTGCGCCAGTCACCAGACAAGCTGGGGCAGCAGCCTGGAGCGAAGCATAAATGTCCACGCCGCGCAAAATCGCAACCGGATTATTGCGGGCTGCGCTGCGCTTCTCCTCCGCCGAGAGCCGCGAGTGGGCCAGCGCGATGCTGCGCGAGTTGGACTTCGTCGAGAGCGACTGGGCAGCACTGTTTTGGGCGCTGGGTAGCACAACGGCAATCTTCAGGCACTCTAGCCGCGAGCTGCTGGCTTCGTTTGGAAACAAGCTTGGGATCAAGGAGGAAAAAGTGAACGACAATCAAAAACGAGTGCTAGGCGTGATGACGGGCGTGGGCACTGGCTTCTTGTTGGCAGTGGGCGGATTCGTTCTTTTGCTGGTGATCTTGCATTTGATTTCCGATCCGGCGCGAATGCCTTTTCCGGCGCAGCTAACCATCGTTGGCGTACCGGAGATCATCTTCGCGGTCATCGCGATCAAACTCTGGCGGAAGAGACGGCCGATCGCAATCGGAGTATTGGCTTCGGCTGTCCTATTGGCCGCGCATGTCGTGACCCACGTTGCAACTCACGGCATTCCCCGGTAATGAGGAGCCGATGGCGCAGGATTTGACGAAGGTTGAGAAAACGATCGCGCCGTGGCTGTCGGTTCGCCGGAGCGGCGAGGCGGTCGAGTTCTACAAATCGGCGTTTGGCGCCACGGAGGTCTACCGGGTAGATGCCGGAGGCGGCGTGATCGCGCGGCTGTCAGTCCAAGGATCCGAGTTCTGGGTCGGCGACGAGTCTCCTGAGCATGGCAACTTCAGTCCGGAGACGCTGAACGGGACTTCAGTGCGGATGATTTTGACAGTTCCTGATCCGGATACCGCGTTTGCGCAAGCGCGGACGGCGGGAGCTACTGAGATCTATCCGGTGAGTGAAGGCCACGGCTGGCGGATCGGGCGGGTCGTCGATCCTTATGGCCATCACTGGGAGATTGGACGCCCACTGGCTCATTAGAGCTGTCCGGACAAAAAGCAAAGCGCCTTGAGGAGGCATGTGCGATGAGGATTGAAAACCGTTCCGTGCCGACGAACACGATCTTGCCACACGTTCAGTACCCGGACGTTGCTGAGGCGATTAAATGGCTGACCCGAACCTTCGGCTTCCGCGAACACTACCGTTATGGCGACCCTCTAAGCGGCGCTCAGGTGCACCTCGGCGATGCGTGGATCATGCTGAAGAGAGCGCCTGCAGGCAGCGCGACTCCGAACCAACTCGGATATGGCACGCAGAGCCTGACAGTCTTTGTCGCCGATGTAGATGGCCATTTCGCTAAGACCAAAGCTGAGGGTGCGCGGATCGTCGAAGAGTTGCACGAGACCATCTATGGCGAACGGCAGTATGGCGTTGAAGATCTGGCTGGCCACCACTGGCTCTTTTCGCAACACGCACAGAATGCCAATCCCGAGGAGTGGGGAGCTACTGTGGCGGAGCCAATTCCCTCGCTGGACATCTCGCCACGCCCGCGGTTCTGTTACATGGAGATTCCGGCTGCGGATCCGCCGGCGTCCGCGCGATTTTATGAGAGCGTCTTCGACTGGAAGATTCGGGACCGGGACAGCGCTCGACCCAGGTTCGACGATGCCGCCGGCAACATCAGCGGCGCGTGGGTTACTGGGCGTGAGGCCGCGAGCGAGGCTGGATTACTTCCCTATATCTGGGTTGACAGCATCCGCGATACGGTGGCGCTGGTGACCGCTCACGGCGGCGAGATAATCAAATCCCCGCATCCGGATACCCCCGGGGGAAATTGCTGGATAGCCACCTTCCGCGACCCTGCCGGGAACGTGTTGGGACTTTATCAAGAAGATGTGCAGGCTTAGGGTTTCTGCGCACGAGACTTACTTGTGGGTTTCGCGGAACTCTCCAGTGGCCGGCGAGGCCTCTGCTTGGCGGAGATCGACTTGATGATGACACGATGGGTTGTGTTCGAGTTGAGTGGCACCTTGGCGCGGCTTAGTGCCTCCCCGATCAGCGCCTGAATCGCGGGCTCGTCGAGCGCCGAAGGTTCGGGCAGCACGATATGTCGTACGACGTTGCCCTCGCCTTTGAGGATGTTGGTCGGATCGGGCAGCCCTCTGGCCTGCAGGAAAAACAAACTAACCCATCGAGGAAAGACAGCGACCGAGATGATCGCCTCAGAAGAGCGCTCGGTTGGGCCGAAGCCGATGGCGAGTGCGTTGTAGTTGTCGTAGACGAGCTCGAGCGCCTGGGGAAGACGGGCTCGCATACGGATGAGGATCTCTTCTGCCTGAGAGGCAATCTCTGGAGTGAATTTCGCAAGGAATCCAGCTAGTTGGAGTTCGGGCAACCGTTCGCTTTTCTGGGCTGTGGCCATCGCTTGTCTCTATGGCGGGAAGTGTACACGCGGGAATCCCTGAAACCGCAGAGCTCTCCACTCCGCTGCGTTTCGATCGCGATGACAAAAGCCTTTGCAGAGGACGAATCGATCGAGGTGCCACGATTCTCTTACTTCTATTTTTTGGCAACCCAGATCAGCAGGGTGAAGATGATGATGGGAATGAGCGCGAGACCGACATACAGCATGGCCTTTTTCTGCCATGGTTCGCGGCGCTCTCTCCAGTTGGTAAGCTCGGCGCGATCGGCGATTCCCACTTCCTCGGGATGAGCCAGGTCGTGGGCGAACTCGCGCGCGGTCGGATAGCGGTTCTGCGGCTCTCGCTCCATCGCGCGATAGATGATCTCCTGCAGCTCGGGTGAGATTTCCGGGTTCAGTTCGCGCGGCGGCACGGGGTTGTTGAGCAACCGCTCGTTCATGATTGCGAAGGGGTTTGGCCCGTCGAAAGGGCATCTGCCGGTGAGCATCTCGTAGAGCATCACGCCAGCGGCATAGATGTCGCTGCGAGCATCGCCACGCTTGCCCTTTACCTGCTCGGGCGAGATGTAGTTGGGCGTGCCCATGACCTGGGTCAGCTTGGCGAACGTGAGCCGGCGAGAGCCTTCCTGGCCGGCGAGACCAAAGTCGATAAGCTTGATGCTGTCGTTTGGCCCCACCATGATGTTCTCAGGCTTGAGGTCGCGGTGGACGACACCGCGTTGGTGGATATAGTCGAGGGCCTGGAGAATTTCTCCGGTGATATTCACGGCGCGGTCGGCCGGCAGCCTGGTTTCTTCCCAGAGGATGTTTCGCAACAGGCGGCCATCGACCCACTCCATGACCATGTAGACCTGACTGGGTTCGTCGCCGGGTCCTGGCTTGATCACCTTCATCACGCCGGGGTGGTCGAGCGTCTGGCCTATATCGGCTTCACGTTTGAAGCGGTCGAAAAAGAGCGCGTCGGCCTCCATTTCAGGATGCGGGACTTTGATGGCGACGGTCCGGCCGTCCCTGAGGTCAGTCGCTTTGAAGATCGAAGCCATGCCGCTGCGCGCAACAAGTTCGTCAAGGCGGTAATGATCGAGCTGGTCGCCGGCGTGGAGTTCGTTCATTCGTACCGCGCTTTCGGCAGCTTATATAGTCTTCCGCGGTACATTCCCACGCTTTCCACGGATTTGATTCGAATGATTTGAACACTGACATTATCACCACCGTCCCGGGCGTTCGCAAGGGAAACGAGCTTGGCTGCGGCTGCCTCAAGTTCATGCTTTGGGTTCGCGGCAGCGGCCATGTCATTAGGGGCAACCGACCGGTAGAGGCCGTCGGTGCAAAGCAACAGCACGTCGCCAGCGGTGAGCAAATGATCGCTGGTATCGACATTGACGAACATCTCAGAGCCAAGCGAGCGGCTCAGCAGATTACTAGTATTGGCGGAGGCGGCCTGGCGCGAAGTCAGGATTCCAAGACGTCGCTGCTCGCTGGCAACAGTGTGGTCGCGCGTGAGTTGGCTGACCTCGCCGCGACGGATCAGATAGCACCGCGAATCCCCCACATGCGCAACCGTCGCTCGATCATAGCGGATGGCGCAGGCGACGATCGTCGTGGCAATAGATCCGGCGCGACGACCCTGCTCCACAACATCGGCGGCGGCCTCGAAGACACGCTGGTTGGCGGCCTGAATGAGGCGCGGCAATGCGACGCTCAAGGACTCAGTCGAAGAAACCGACGGAAGACGGGACAACAAGGTCTCAATCGCAAGACGCGATGCGACCTCGCCTCCCGCCTGGCCGCCGACTCCATCGGCGAGGGCGAAGCACCAACCCCGGGACTGTGCTGCCTCGGGGGTCGCCGGGACGAAATGGCCACAGAAATCCTCGTTGTTATCGCGAGTTGGGCCAGGGTCGGAAAGCTCGGCAAATTCGAGATCCAGCATCAGTTGATTTTAGGCAAAAGGCTCACGAGGCGTTCAGACGCTCGTGTTCGTCACGCGCTCCTGAATGAGAGTCGTGCGGCCTGATTTCTTGCTCGACAACAGGAAGTAGATGCCTCCATAGATGCCCCACACAGCGGCAATGCCGAGGGCGAGCAGCGGTTCCTTCTTAGCGCCGTAACCCATAAACGGACCAATCAGATAAAAGGCCATGCAGGCGAGGTTGGCTAGGAGTCCAAAGAGCGGGATAAAGAGGTGCAGGACTGGATTGAACCTCGGATGGCGATGAAACGCCACCATGCAGGTGATGCAGCTCAACATATAGAGGACAAAGGTGCCGAAATTTGAAGCGAGGGTGACCATCAGGAAGGTGTTCGGTAGCGCGGCGAGAGTGTCGTGGTTGAAGTAGCCGACGCTCGAAAAGAGGCCGTGAGGCAGCGCCTGGATCGTCGCGTCGGTGGGGGCACTGGTGTCTCCAAATACAACCGCGACCGTGACACAGCCGACTATCGCTGAGATGGTGGCGAGCGTCCAGATAGCGCGATGCGGAGTGAGGTTTTTGCTGTGCAGCCGGCCAAGATGGCCGGCGAGTTCGTTGTCCTTGCCCATCGCGTAGGTGACACGCGCGCCCGTATTCATGCAGGAGAGCGTGGTCCCGATCAGCGCGAGGATGACGGTGGCGGCCTCGAAGAGCATGAACGTACGGCCATTGCCCTGGCCGAAGAGCGCATCGCCGACCACAATCATCATGTCGCCGATGGGCGCAGCCGAGCCAGTGGCGCTTTGCATGGTGTAGCCGCTGTTCAGAAAATAGTTGGCGCAGAAATACTCAATGAGATAGCAAAAAGCCCCTTGCACCAATAACGAGGTGATGACAGCGATGGGGACGTCCCGCTTGGGGTTCCTGGCCTCGCCACCCATGGCGGTCACCGACTCGAAACCCACCAGAATCAAGATCGCGACGGTCGCCTGAATAAACGCCCAGGCAACGTTGTGGATGCTCACCACCGACACGGCGTTGGGGTGGGTGAGGAAGTTGCCCTTGTCATCGGTGGTGGGATAACTGATGTGGTACGGGACCACCTTGCCGGTGTCGTCCAGCTTTGGCAGCGGCGCGCCGGAGGCGTCCCGGACGATGGTGTCGGTCGTCACGCCGCCTGCAGTCACTGGAACGGTGCGAAATTCGTAGCTATAGGCCTCGCCTTTGGTCGAATCGAACTGCCAGGCAACGGTCCCCGGCGGATGGTTGATGCGATAACCGAGCGCCATCACGGAAAACACGATCAACGCCGTGATCTGAATGAAGTTGATGACTACGTTGACCGAGGTCGCACCGGAGATGCCACGGTGGGCGATGTACGCGATAAGGAACGAAAAGACCGCCGCAATCAGCATCATGAAGACAGGGCCGGGATTGGAGGCGCTCATGATGTCCGGCCGCAACGTGCCCACCAGGTAGCCGCAGACGATTCCCATGGTGCCCACCATCACTCCGGGGTAGATCCAGTAATAGAGATGAGAGCCCCAACCGACGATGAACTTCGACAGCCGGGCGTAGCGCCAGGCCCCGTGGTGGTTCAGGAACGACTGCTCGGCGAAATAGTAGGAACTACCCGTGCCGGGATAAAGCTTTGCCATCTCTGCGTAACAGATAGCGGTGGCGAGGCAGAGAAGAAGGGCCACCACGATGCCAATCCACATCGAGGGTGCAGTTGCGCCGGTAGATGCCTGGCCGTAGAAGGTGAGCCAGAGAAAAGCGCCGGGAGCGATCAGGGCCATCGCGTTCATGGTCAGGCCGGTAACGCCAAGACTCTTCTTCATCTCAGGGGCAGGATTGGTGGCCATCTGGACTCTCCTTCAGCAAGAACTTGAGACGCGTCGTCGATCGACGGAAACGGGTATGGACGGGCCCCGAGTGAGGGTCATGCCATTCTCTGATCGGTTAACTCTGGGTTAATCGCAATGGTATCGCCGAAGAGGAGACTCGGTTCCGGCATCACCATTTTCTATGGCGATCATGAAGAAGATTTATTGTTAGGAATTCGCGCCGCCCAGCGGCGAAAGATGAGACAGAAAACCCGCCACGACTCGCCGGGCGGGTTTCTCGTCCATTACGCAACTCTGCTGACGGGCGCTACTTGACCAGTGCCGGCTGCGCTTCGAGCAATCCCTTCTTGTTGTCCTCAAAGCGTTTCGCGGCATCGAGCACCTTGTTGCGAGCGAACGAAGCGTCCTGCCAGCCCTGAATTTCGACGCGTTTACCTTCCAGGTCTTTGTAAATCGCGAAGAAGTGGGTGATCTCCCTGAGCATGTGGGGATAAATCTCGGAGTAATTCCAGACGTCTTTGTAGCGCGGGTTGCCCTTGCCGACGGCCAGCACTTTTTCGTCGAGAACGCCCTGGTCGAGCATCTCGAGTATGCCAATCGGCCGGACCTCCATCACGCAGCCGCAGAAGCTGGCCGCATCGACCAGAACCAGCACGTCCAACGGATCGCCGTCGTCGCCCAGAGTCGAGGGAATGAAGCCATAGTCGCCCGGATAGTGAACCGGCGAGTAGAGGTTCCGGTCGAGGCGGAAGACGTGGAGCTTCTTGTCATATTCGTACTTGTTGATCCCCTCGAGGGGGATTTCGATGACCGCATTAATCACTTCGGGGGCTTTCTCACCGATGGGCAGTTCAAGATAGTTGACCATATGCTCCCTTGGAAAGTTTAAGAGTTCGAAGATAAAGAATGCCGTGAAGTCAGAAGACGGCATCCGCGCGGTGCGGGAAGAAGTGGCGCGGACTACACGTTTATAATCAAGCAGAATGAAGGCTTATGTCTACGTTACGCTGAAGCGCACGGTCCTCGACCCCCAGGGACAGACCATCCAGTCTGCTCTGAAAAAGATGCAATATCAGGGAGTCGACGATGTGCGGCAGGGGAAATATTTCGTCCTCAACCTCGACAATTCGCTCGATGCCGCGACCGCGTATGCCGAGGTCGAGCGGATCGCCCGCGAAGTGCTGACCAACCCGGTGATCGAAGAATTCAGCTTCAGGCTGGAAGATTAGGGCCGGAAAACCTGCCCGCCGAGAGCTGAATTATGTGTGGAATCGTTGGCTATGTAGGGCCTAAAGAAGTTGTTCCCGTCATCATCGAAGGTTTGCGCCGCCTGGAGTATCGCGGTTACGACTCGGCGGGGATTGCGGTCGGTTGCGCCGGGCAAGCTCTGGAGCTGCGACGGGCCCCCGGCAAGCTGCGCAACCTGGAAGAAGTGATTCGGGAGCACCCCATCTTTCCCGCGGAACGCAGCTGCGGCGGGGCCGTCGGCGGCAGCTGGGGGGTTGGGCACACCCGCTGGGCGACGCATGGCCGTCCGACCGAAGAGAATGCTCATCCGCACCGTGACTGCACCGGGCGGATCGTTGTCGTCCACAACGGAATTGTCGAGAACTATCTGGAGCTCAAACGCGAACTCCAGGCCGAGGGTCATCTTTTTGTCACCGAAACCGACACCGAGATCATCGCGCACCTGATCGAGCAGGAGATCAAGTCGGCGGCTGAATCGGGCAAGACGATGCCCCTGGAGGAAGCCGTGCGGCGAGCGGCACGGCGGCTCACCGGAGCTTATGCCATCAGCGTGATCTCGGCCGACGAGCCGGACAAGATCGTCGCCGCCAGGAACGGCCCGCCAGCGGTCATTGGCATCGGCGAGGGCGAGTATTTTGTCGCCTCGGACGTTCCCGGAATCCTGCACCACACCCGGAATCTGCATTTCCTCGGCGATGGGGAGGTCGCGGTCCTCACCCGTGAGGGCGTTCACCTCACCGATATCGACGCCAACCCGTTGCCGCTGAAGATTCAGCGGATTCAGTGGGATCCGATCCAGGCGGAAAAGGGCGGCTACAAGCACTTCATGCTCAAAGAGATCCTCGAGCAGCCGCGCGCGATCAGGGATACGACTCTGGGACGGATTTCGCTCGACACAGGGAAGGTATTCCTGAGCGAGATGAAGATCGGCGCCGAGGACCTCCGCGCAGCAACGCGGATCGACATCGCTGCCTGCGGCACCAGCTGGCATGCCGCCCTAGCCGGCAAATACATGATCGAGCGGCTGGCGCGGGTTCCAGTCGAAGTCGATTATGCGAGCGAGTTTCGCTACCGCGACCCGATCGTCGACCCTAAGGCGATCGGAATGCTGATCACCCAGTCCGGCGAGACGGCAGACACTCTCGCAGCGCAGCGCGAGATGATCGCCAAGGGATCGAAGACGGTCGCGATCTGCAACGTCGTCGGCGCAATGGTCGCACGTGAGGCGCATGGCACGATTTACACCCACGCCGGGCCGGAGATCGGCGTTGCTTCGACCAAAGCCTTCAGCTCGCAGCTCACCGCGCTGTTTCTCTTCGCGCTGTACCTGGCACAGACCCGCGGCACGGTAACCGATGAAGAGAGCATCGCGCTGGTCGAGGAGCTGGCCAAGCTTCCTAACAAGATTCGTGAAACGCTGCACAGCGCCGATCCCGCCTGCGAACAGCTTGCCAAGGTGTATTCGACGGCGCGAAATTTTCTCTACCTCGGGCGTGGTATCCACTATCCGATTGCGCTTGAGGGCGCGCTGAAGCTCAAAGAAATCTCCTACATCCACGCCGAAGGCTACCCCGCGGGAGAGATGAAGCACGGGCCGAATGCGCTGATCGACGAGACGCTGCCGGTGGTGGTGCTGGCAACCAAGGACGACGCCAATCGGGGGTCGAAGCTGCGTTACGAAAAGACGCTGTCCAACATCCAGGAAGTGACGGCACGCTCAGGGAAAGTGATCGCTGTGGCAATTGAGGGTGACGAGCAGATTGGGCAGCTGGTCGACCATGTTTTGTATGTTCCGCCCGCCCCCGAGCTGCTCTTGGCGGTACTGGATGTGGTTCCGCTGCAACTGCTGGCCTACCATATCGCGGTTCGTCGCGGATGCGATGTCGACCAGCCGCGGAATCTGGCGAAGTCGGTGACGGTGGAGTAGGGGTTCTTCTTATGACGCTAGAGTTACGCAACCTTCCGCTGCGCGCCGCTTTGTCGCTGCTGCTGCTCAGCTTTTCGATTCTCCCATCGCCAGCAGCCATCGCTCAGTCTGAATTTCACGTCAACCGCGATCTTTACTCCGAGACTGCCGATCCCGCCGCGGACATCGCCGCTGCGGTGAAGGGGGCCCGTCCGGCCCACAAGCGAATCCTGCTCGAGTTTGGAGGCAACTGGTGTGCGGACTGCCAGCTGTTGGACTACTACTACCGGCAGTCGCCGAATGCCGAGCTGCTCGCAAAGCACTACGTCGTGGTCCGCGTGGACATTGGCCACATGGACCACAATATGGACATCGCCAGCCGGTACCATGTGCCGGTCGCCAAGGGTGTGCCGGCACTGGCCGTTCTCGACTCGAACGGCAAGCTCCTGTACTCGGAACGAGATAAAGAATTCGAGCACACCAGCCCCGAGGCGATTACGGCGTTCCTGAATCAATGGAAGGGATGAGCGGAATCAAAGGCATCCATTGATTGGCTCTATACCTTTTTCACTGGCCCCGGATACCGGGCCACTACCGGATCGACCGTCAGCAGTGTAATTCCCTCAACCATCGCCTGCGCGATCAGAATCCGGTCGAAGGGGTCCTGGTGGATCGGCGGCAGCGTATCGATCGCTACGGCGTGGGTACTGAACAGCGGCAATTCGAGATAGGCATTGTCCAACATTCTGCGCCGCAATATTCGTGGGTCCGCACGGATATTGTGGCGTTTTAGGCCCGATTTGATAGCAATCTCCCACAGGCTAACCGTGCTGAAAATCAGCTCGTTCCCCGTATCAGCCATGAGATCACGAGCTAAAGAAGGCAAAAGATTCGGGTCGTCGGCCGCCCATAGAAGCAGATGGGTATCCAGCAGCAATTTCACTCGGCGTTCTCGTTAAGACCGAAGAGTTCCTCGATCTCCGCGTCGAAAATTCGGTCAAAGTCCTCCGGGATCGAGATCTCGCCCTTCATAAAACCGAAGCGCTGGATCTTCCGCGGTTCAGGAGCGTCGAGCGCCATCACTTTCACCATCGGCTTTCCTGCCTTAGCAATCACGAACGGCTCACCCTTGGCCGCTTCCTCGACCAGCTTCGACAGTTGTGTCTTCGCTTCATGAATGTTGATTGTTCGCATCGGCGCTCCCCGCGTTAAACTAAGTCCTGTTGATTTAGTTTATACCTCGCGAGTGCGCGGCCCCGCGCTGGAGGAAAGAGCACCAGACTTGGCGCTACAATTCGCCATGACCAACGAGCCCCCGAACGATCCTGGAGACGTCTTGGCCCGGCTCCAGCACGACGTGGCCAATCTGAAGGAAGCCCTCGGACTGTTGGGCGCGAAGCCGTGCTGCTGTTGCGGGAGGTTTTTCCTCACCACCAATCCCGCAAATCTCTTTGCGGGGGGCACTGAATCGGTGTGCTATGCCTGCCTCCCCGGCTGGTGGCGAGAGCGTTGTCATAATCTTGACGTTACCGACCGGGCATCCATCGAACGTAATCTCATGCGCTGGCTAATCGCGAACCACCACGCGAAAGTCTATCGCGAACTCACGGAACTCCCACCCGAGGAGAGCCAGTATATGCGCCTCGTCGTCACCTGCTATGAATGCAAAGGCTCGGGCAGGATGGGCCCTGACCGCTGCCGCCACTGCCTCGGCAACCGTAACGTGTGGGTAGTCACGCTGAAATGATGTTCTGAAGTTGGCGGCGGGAGCCCCCAGCTTCATCTCCCGCTACAATAGTCACGACAGGAGAGATTCCCCACACATGGCACACATGGTCCACTGCTCGAAGTACAAACAGGAACTGGAAGGCCTCGACGAGCCGCCTTTTGACAGCGATTTTGGTCACAAGATTTACAACAACGTCTCGAAGAGGGCGTGGGGTGAGTGGGTCGAGCATCAGAAGATGCTGCTGAACGAATACCGGCTGCAGCCGTGGACGCGCGAGTCGCAGGAGTTTCTGGTGGAGCAGATGAATCAGTATTTCTTCGGCGAAGGGGCGGCGCTGCCGAAGGAGTATGTTCCGCCGTCGGGCCACTGAGACGCGCTTAAGAGAACGTGTGACCGCTCCGGCTCACGCCCAGACCGAAATTGGCTTCGCCCCTGAGTCTTCGTCATCCGGCTGACTATTCTGTTGCTGATTATGCGGACGCCTTTCACGCTCGCCCGAGTGTTCTTCAGACCACTTGCCTACCATAGAGAGCTCTCCTGCGTCGAGCGTGCCCTCAATCTGAGCGGCACTTTTCAGGAGTTGACGGCGGGTTTCCGCGGCTCGCTGGGCTGCCGCGGCCTTCTCCGCCGCGCCGGCGGAATGAATGCCGGCAGTGCCTGACGTCATCGGGTTGTGATGGATATGCATCGTTCACCCCGAAGTATTGGGAGCAATCGCTCGTCCGGAATAGAGCCACACAAATGAAAAAATCCTCATTTTGGCTTCCCCTCCCGCCCTGCGGAATACTCCAAAAAAATCTTTATTTCGTGGGTGACAAGGCCGTTGATCGGTGCCAACATGGTGGGCCAGTAATCCAGGCCCTTGCCCGGCAGGGACGAAAGGGAGTTCAAGATGTTTGAAAAAACGCATATCTCAATCTCAGTATTGCGAACGGCTTCGCTCGCCGCAGGCGCAATGCTCGCCGCAATCACCGCCTCCGCGCAAAGCACAACGACTTATAGCGAATATGCCGCCAAATTCCTGTGCGGGATTCCCACTGGCGCCCCACTCACTCACGATTTGGTGGGGAATGCTGAATACACGACCTCGATCAACATTCACAATCCGAATCTTTTCACCAGCGACGCACCGATCTCCTTCCTGAAGAAGGCGGTGCTGGGGAAAGCGGAGGGGTCCACCTTGGTTCCACCCTCCGCCTTCAAACAGGACTCGCTGCCGAACGATTATGCGGAGTATGTTGGCTGCGATGTCATCCGCGGACTTTTAGGCTCAGCTGCGCCGGCAGCCCCCGCATTTATTGAGGGCTTCCTGGTGATTGTCGTTCCCCCCGCCAGTAGCCCCAACCAATTGGATGTCGTCGGCGTCTACACTACCTCCGACAATAGGGCCACCAGTCTGCAGCCCACCGGTCTGCAGATTATTCCCATCGCGCCGCGCATCATTGCCCCGCCACCCGCCGGCGCGGTTGTCGACGGCAGGTTCGAGTAGCACATCGCTGATCGGGAGGTCGCTCCCCTGCGACCTCCCGTATCTCCCTACGCTCAGGGTGGGAAATGCGAAAGCGAAATCAGCGTGTACACTGTAATCGTACCGTCGGGACGTGGCTCAGCCTGGTAGAGCGCACCCTTGGGGTGGGTGAGGTCGCTGGTTCGAATCCAGTCGTCCCGACCATCGAAGACCCCGCACTGCATGCAGATCGACATAGGAAGTCCCGCAAAGAGCCAGAAATATCTCTCCCGCTGTAAACTGACACCACACATGATGAAGTACCAACGGAAGTTTGTCTGCGCTCTTTTGTTCGTCCTGCTCAGCGCAGCCGTAGGCCTGGCCCAGACTCCGGCGCCGGCTTCTCCTGCCTCCACTACGCAAGCGCCAGCTGCCTCTACCCAGGCCACCACCCCGGCCGCCGGTACAAGCCAGGCGCCTGCCAATCCCGAGGCACAGACCGACGGCCAGAAGTCCGGCGAGTTCACGATTCCCGTCTCGGTCAACGAGGTCTATCTGATCTTCACCGTGACCGACAGCAAGGGCCAGTTCATCAAGGACCTGAAGCTGAGCGACTTCGCGCTGCTCGACGACCAGAAGGCGCCCGCGCAGGTATTTAGTTTCCAGCAGCAGACCAACCTGCCGCTCCGCGTAGGACTGTTGATCGATACGAGCACCTCGATTCGGCGGCGCTTCGAGTTTGAGCAGCAGGCTGCGATTGAATTCCTCCTGAACAATGTGCACCCGCAAAGCGACCGAGCTTTCGTCATGGGCTTCGACGTGGCTCCCGACCTCAAGCAGGACTGGACCAACGACCTAGACAAGCTGGAAACCGGGGTCAACGCTCTGCGTCCCGGTGGAGGGACGGCGCTCTACGACGCAATCTACACGGCGTGCCGCGATAAGCTGCTCGGCAGCGCCCGCGGCCAGGAGCCCACGCGCAAGGCGCTTGTGCTGGTTTCCGACGGCAACGACAATCAAAGCCGTGTGTATCTCGACGAAGCTATCAAGATGTGCCAGCGCGCGGAGACGATCGTCTACGCGATCGATACCAACACTAGTCCGACGCGAGAAAAAGGCGACGATGTGCTGAAGAAAATCTCTGATGCCACCGGTGGGATTACCTTCACCCCAGAGCGGCTGGAAGATATTTCGAATGGATTTCGCCAGGTCGGCGACGAGCTGCGCAGCCAGTACGCGCTGGCTTATCGACCGGCCGATTTCAAGATGGACGGTTCGTTTCGTCCTATCTATCTCTTCTGCAATCAGCGCCGGTATACGGTGCGGGTGAGCAAAGGCTACTTCGCGCCCCGCGCTAGGTAGCTTTTGCCGATCTACTTTTTTCAAAGGCGGAGGAGTTCGGATGCCGTCTGCAACCGTCGACGAAAAAGACCTCACTTTCCTGCGAGCAGCGCTCAAGTTGGCGATCGAGGCGCGGCAGAATGGCCGACATCCGTTCGGCGCACTCATCGTGAATGAATATGGAGAGCGCGTGGTCGCGTCGCGAAACAACGCGGTGCCGCCGCAGGGTGACCCCACTCAACATGCCGAGATGCTGGCGTGCTCCGAGGCAGCAAAGAAACTGACTGCGGCCGATCTGGCAAGATGCACGCTCTATACCAGCACCGAACCCTGCGCCATGTGCGCCGGAGCGATTTACTGGACTGGAATCGGCCGCGTTGTCTATGGACTGCCGGAGCGCGGTCTGCTGGCTCTGACCGGAAGCGATGCGGAGAATCCCACGCTGGATCTGCCTTGCCGCGAGGTCTTTGCAAGAGGGCAGAGAAAGATCATCGTTGTCGGACCTTTGCTTGAAGATGAGGCCGCCAGAGTTCATGAGGGATTCTGGACTCGCTGAGGCGCGGCGAAATTCCTGCGGGGCAAAATTCCCTCGGTTCCCGGCAAGTTTGACTCTATTCTGTAACGACAAGCTAGGAAATTTGTTTCGCCCGGGGCCGATGGCAGAGACGAACAATATCGTAGGCGCTTCGGTGGAGCGCAAAGAGGGCATGGCCAAGGTGCTGGGCCGCGCGCTCTATGTGGACGACATCAGCCTGCCCGGCATGTGGTGCGGAGCGACGGTGCGAAGCTCGATCGCGCGCGGGCGCATCCTCTCGATCGACTTTCCTCCCGGCATCAATTGGAACGAGTTCGTGATCGTCACGGCCAAGGATATTCCAGGCGAGAACTGCATCATCCACCTGACCAAAGATCAGCCCTGTCTGGCCAACGGATTCGTCAATCATCCCGACGAGCCAATCCTGCTCCTCGCCCATCCGGATCGCGCAGCGCTGCCCGCCGCCGTGGCTGCAGTGAAGATTGAGTACGAGCCATGGCCCGCTGTCTTCACCATTGAAGAGTCGGAGAAGATGGCCCCGGTGATCTGGGACCAGGGCGAAGCTCCAAACACCTTCAAGAGCTACCTGATGGAGAAGGGCGATCCCGATTCGGTCTGGGCAAACGCCGACTTCATTGTCGAGGGCGAATATCGCACCGGCGCTCAGGAACAGCTTTACATCGAGAACAATGGCGTGATCGGCGAGTATTCCGCCGAAGAGGGCGTGACCGTTCGCGGATCGATGCAGTGCCCATATTATCTGCACCACGCGCTGATGCTGGTCTTCAATCTGCCCGAGGACAAATGCCGGGTGATCCAGACTGAAACCGGAGGCGCATTCGGCGGCAAAGAGGATTTTCCTTCCGTCATTGGCTCGCACGCCGCGCTCCTGGCGATGAAGGTCGGGCATCCGGTAAAGATCTGTTACGACCGCAGCGAAGACATGGCCGGAACCACAAAGCGGCATCCCAGCCGGACACGGCATCGCACCGCAGTTTCGCGCGACGGCATTCTGCTTGGTTGCGAGATCGATCTTGCAATCGATGGCGGCGCGTATGTCACGCTCTCACCGGTGGTGCTCTCGCGCGCCGCGATTCATGCATGCGGGCCATATCGCTGGCCAAATCTGCGAGTGCGTGCCAAGGCTGTCGCAACGAATATCCCGCCACACGGCGCCTTCCGCGGATTTGGCGCGCCGCAAAGCCTCTTCGCACTCGAGCGGCACATCGACAAGATCGCGAAGGTGGTTGGCCTAAGTCCGGAAGAGCTGCGTCGCCGCAACTTCATCAAGCAAGGCGAAGAGACGGCCACCGGCCAGGTTGTGAAAGACGAAGTCGATATGCAGCAGATGCTCACTCGCGCGCTCGAAGTCAGCGATTATCACGCGCGGCGCGAGCGTTATCGCGTCGAGAATGAAACCTCGACGATCAAGCGCGGCATTGGCTTCGCCGCTTTTATGCACGGATCTGGATTCACGGGATCGGGCGAGAGGCGTTTGAATTCTTTGGTGCAGCTCGAAGTTAATGACGCGAGCAAAGTGGTCATTCGCGTCTCGTCGACGGAGTTTGGCCAGGGCACGAATACCATCCTCAGCCAGGTCGCAGCGCAGACGCTGCGCATTCCGTACGAAGACGTGCTGATGGCGCAGCCCGATACGAAGTATGTCCCAAATAGTGGCCCTACAGTCGCCTCGCGCACCGCGATGATCGTCGGCAAGCTGATTGAGCGCGCAAGCGAGTACCTGGCAGGGAAGCTCGTTGATGCGGGTCTGCTCGCCGAAGGCTACGCTCCCGAGGATTTTCGGCGCGCGTGCGATGAGTATCGTTCAAAACACGGCAAGCTCGAATCCGAGGCGCGATACCAGCAACCGGGAGACATCTATTGGGACGATGCACGCTTCCGAGGCGAAGCATATCCCGCATATGCCTGGGCCATCTACGTGGCCGAGGTCGCGATCGATACAACAACCTGGTTTGCGGAGTGTACGAACTTCTGGGCGCTGCAGGAGGTCGGCAAGGTGCTGCATCCTGTCCTTGCCAAAGGACAAATCGAGGGCGGCGTGGCCCAGGGAATCGGCTACGCGCTCTATGAAAAATGCTTCTGGCAGAACGGGCATATGGCCAACAACCAGATGACCAACTACATCATGCCCACCAGCGCGGACCTTCCGCCGATTCATGTGCTGTTTGAAGAGATCCCTTGTCATCATGGTGCCTTCGGCGCGAAAGGGATCGGCGAGTTGCCGATGGACGGCCCCGCTCCGGCGATTCTCAACGCGATTGAAGATGCAACTGGAGTTGCGTTTTGCGAGATCCCTCTGCTGCCTGAAGACATCTTTGAGCGGATGAGTGGCGGCCTTCATGGTATCGAGGCTGCGACTCCCGCCGTCGATCACGCCGTCAGCGAGGTTGCCGTTTAACTATGGCCCTTACTGAAATCTCTCTTACCGTCAATGGTGAATCGGAATCGATTCAGGTACCGCCCATGAAACGGCTGCTCGACGTGCTTCGCGAAGACCTCCACCTCACGGGAACGAAGGAGGGCTGCGGCGAAGGCGAGTGCGGCTCATGCTCGGTGCTGATGAATGGCGACCTGGTGAACAGCTGCCTGGTGCCGATCCTACAGGCGCAAGGCGCGACGATCTGCACGATCGAAGGAATGGCGCAGGGCGATCGGCCGCATCCGATCCAGCAGTGTTTTCTGAAATACGGCGGTGCGCAGTGCGGCATCTGCACTCCAGGCATGATCCTTGCGACCGAACATCTCTTACGCAAGCATCCCCAGCCGACGATGGAGCAGATTCGCGAAGGGCTCGCCGGCAATCTTTGCCGCTGCACCGGATACATGCGGATATTTGAGGCGGTGCAGGCGACCGCACAGCTGCAGGCGGACGCGCTTGGAGTAAGAGGCTAGTGCGCTCCGATGCGGAACAGTTCGACTTAGTGGCGCCCGGTTCGCTCGATGCGGTGCTCTCACTCTTGGCGGAATCGCCGGGAGAGTTCCTGCCCATCGCCGGCGGTACCGAGTCGATGGTGGCCTTCGGAGCAGGCCGCCTGCAGGCGAAAAGGCTGGTGAGTCTGTGGGGGCTAAAGGAACTGCGCTTTATCAGCGCGAGCGCCGACACGCTCACCATCGGCGCAGGATCGACGTTCACCGATATTCGCAAGCATCCAATTATCGCGAGCGACTTCCCGCTGCTGGCGCAGGCCGCGAGTTGGACGGGCTCCATCGCCAACCAAAATCGCGGCACCCTCGGCGGCAATATCGTGAACGGCTCGCCGGCAGCCGACTCGCCACCGGCGCTCCTGGCTTATGGCGCCGAACTCGAACTCATCTCGGTACGCGGCATCCGCAGAGTGGCTTACGACGGCTTTCATCTCTCCTACAAAAAAACTGCATTGGCAAATGACGAGTTGGTCTACGCGATTCGTCTGCCGCAGCGCTTCGATGATTATGTGCAACACGCGCGCAAGGTAGGAACGCGCAACGCCCAAGCCATCTCCAAGGTGGCGATCGCCGCACTGGCGCTGGTGGCGGATGGAGTGCTCGACGACATTCGTATCGGCGCGGCAAGCCTGCGCGAGACGCCGATGCGTTGTAAGGCAGTCGAACAAGTTCTACTAGGCAAGGAGGTTTCGACAAAGACGATTGAGGCGGCACGCGCCGCGCTGGCCAAAGAGATACTGCCGATCGACGATATCCGCAGCACGGCGCGATATCGCGCTGCGATTGCGGGAAATCTGATGGAGGAGTTCCTGCGCAAGCTGATGTAGACCCCGCGCTTCTTCTACACTTGTTGCCATGAACCCCATTGTTTCGCCCGCATGGCTGGCCAGCCGCCTTGGCAACCCGAAGACAAAAATTCTCGATGCGACACTCCCGCCGGTGGGCGTCACTCCGCCGATCGATACTCATGCGCGCTACGTCGTGCAACGTATTCCAGGTGCGATTTTCTTCGATATTGAGAAGCTCTCCGATCATTCGACGCCGCTACCTCACATGTTGCCCAAGCCGGAGGATTTCTCGCGGAGCATGTCGGAACTCGGCGTCGGCGACCAGATGGACATTGTGGTTTACGAGCAGGGGAGCGTTTTTTCTGCCCCTCGTGCGTGGTGGATGCTGCGGACCTTTGGCGCGAAGAATGTCTTCCTTCTCGATGGCGGCTTGCCCGCCTGGATCGAGGCTGGCCAGCCCACGGAATCCGGAGCAGTCCAAGTGGCGCCAGCAAGCTTTCAGGCAAAGTTCAATGGCGATGTAGTGAGGGACTTCGATCAGGTTCGGCAACTGATCGCGCAACACGGCCAGATTCTCGATGCGCGCTCAGCTGGCCGCTTCTCCGGTGCAGCGCCGGAGCCTCGTCCCGGGCTGAGCAGCGGCCACATGCCCGGTGCGGTTAGTGTTCCCTTCACCGAGCTCGTCGTAGATGGACGGCTGAAATCCACTGAGCAGCTGCGCGAAATCTTTGCCGCAAAGGGCGTGAAGATAGAGCAGCCGATCACGACTACCTGCGGCTCAGGCGTGACGGCGGCCGTTATCGCTCTCGGCCTTGAGATGGTGGGCGCGCAACAAGTCAGCCTCTATGACGGCTCATGGTCTGAGTACGCGCAGAACCCGCGTGCGGTGATTGAGAAAGACGATTCGAAGTCCTAGAAAGAAATCTTCTGCATGTTTGCGAACAGGTTCCTGGAGGAGCGTTAAGCACAGCCAACATCAGGCCAAGAAGCATTTGTCTCTTTATGGAGGAGGCGCTATCCAAATCACAAGTGCGCCGACATTCTCGCTGCTTAGAACTGCAGACGTAGCGCAAGCTGGATCTCACGCGGCGTTCCCGACCCCACCGGCGTGATGGGATTTACGATGGCTGTATTCAAGTTGATCGTGTTGATGATGCTGCCGAAGCCGGCTGGGCAGCCGGTAGGATTCAAAACTGAAAGGTCACACGTAGCCTGCGGCTGACCTAACTGCGGGTGATTAAAGATGTTGAAGAACTCTGAGCGAAATTCCAGTTGGAAGCGTTCTCCAAATTGAATCGCCTTGGCGGCGCCGATATCGATCTGCCACGTCCCCGGCCCGCGATAAAGGTCACGCGGTGCGGCGCCGAATTCTCCAGCCGCGGGGAGAGTAAATGCCGCGGGGTTAATCCAAAGCCCTCTATTTCTACCTCCCGGCGGAGTGAGATGGACGCCCGGAACCAGGCTGGGGCGCTGCGTACCGGAGTTGTTCCCATCCGGCGCGGTATAGCTGCTCGGTAAAAGCACATTGACCGGGAAGCCCGTGCGTGCCACCGCCACCGTTGTCAGTTGCCAGTTGCCCGCAATGGCGCCGGCAACGCCGCCCTGGTTCAGCATCTGCTTGCCCCGGCCGAAGGGGAGATCATAGACCGCGTTGGCATTGAACACATGAGTGGCATCCCATGCGCCGCTGGCCCACTCACAGGCTTGGCAGAGTGCGTTCTGCGGATTTAAGTTGTCCCCGTCCCCGCTGCCGTTAGAGCCGTTGTCGATCTCGTGCGTATACGCGAAATTTGCCGCCACCAACAGTCCGTTGGTGAACGGCCGGCGCAGTGACACGACAAAGCCATTGTAGGAGCTCGCCCCGACCGAGCCGCGCCAGCCGATGGTGGGAGCAAAGTCAGGATACTGCAGAACCGTGTAGGTCGGAGGGAGGTACAGGTTCACCACGCTGGTTTCCAGCAGGTGCACGCCGTGGCTTCCCAGGTAGGAGAATGTGCTCACGAAGTTCGCAGGCAGCTGTTGCTGCACGGAGAGGGCCCACTGTTCAACATATGAGTCCAGGCGGTTGCGTTGTTCGGCATTGGGAGAGATGGTTGAGGAAGTAAAATACGGATCCGGTGGATAGGTCACATTCCTCACCGAGTAAGAGGGCACTTCGTTCTTGGCGGGCAGGTTCTGATCGTCCAGTTGGCCATCTTCATGGTAGATTCCAAATCCGGCGCGAACCACCGTCTTTCCGCTCCCCCCGGGCGACCAGATCAGGCCAACGCGGGGATCGAAGTCGCCGTAGTTCTGAAAGCCGAAGCTGGCGCCGACGCCGCAGAAGCCCTGCGGCCCGCAGGTGGCGAAATCGAAGGGGTTAGCCTTCCCGTGCGCCTCGTCGAAGATCTGGAAGACGGTGTACCGCGCGCCAAGGTTCAGAGTGAAATTGGGACGCAGCTTCCACTCGTCCTGGACGTAGCCGACGATCCAGTTCTTGCGCAAGTCGTTGACCGGGAGAGCACCGGTCAGACTTGCTTTGGCCACCTTGTTTGCTCCCAGACTCTGCAGCGTGGCAAACGTAACCGTTCCGTGCTCCCCATAGTGCTGGTTCAACTGGATGTGGCGAACCTCGACTCCGGCCTTGATGGTTTGCCGGCCAACCACCCAGGTCAGGTTGTCGATATACGAGAATGTGTTGCCAACGTAGACGGTGTTGTAATCGTAGTTCAGGTTGCCGAATCCCGGGCCAGGACCTGCGGAAATCGCAATCTGATAGATGGAGCCGGTCGAACTCAAGTAGTAGGTGTTGTCGGTGGAGCGGTTGTATCCAAACTCGGCCTGATCCACCAAGTTGGTAGTGAAGACGTGTAGCAAACTGATCACGCCGCTGACCGGGTTCGCGACCCTCTGCTCCAGGTTCGTCGCGCTAGTCGAGACCGGCTGCGTATCGACCGACCGATCGTAATTGAAGCGCAGAAATCCGGTAGTCTTGGCCGTAAAGTTCTGGTCGATCCGCACCATCGCGGCGCCCTCGTTAACCACCTGAGTGCAGGAGCAGGTCAGCAGGTCATAGTCCGCGTAGTTCGGGCCGCCGGTTTCTGGCGTGTAGGGCGTCAGAATGTTTTTTGGACCTGCTCCAGGGTAGGCGTTGACGAGCGGATAGGTCGGAGATGAGGCCGGGACTGTTGCCTTGAAAGCCGCGCTCGGCACGTCGCCGCTCACCGGATAGCCCCAGACTTGCCGGTAGGCTTCGGAAGCGAGGAAGAAGAAGGTCTTGTCGCGAACAATGGGTCCGCCCAGCGATCCGCCGAACTGATTCAAACGAAGCGGCTGCTGCCTTACGCCGTTGGAGGCCCAGGTGGGCTCTGGCGCGTCCAAAACGTTATTGCGCAAGAACTCAAAAAGCTGTCCGTAGAAGCTGTTTGTACCCGAAGGCGAAGTAACCGCCAGTTGAGCGCCGCCCGTCGCGCCTACCTCGGCGGATGACAGTAGCGTATTCACGCGGAATTCTGCGATCCCGCCCAGCGGAATGGAGAGCCGCGCCCAGGCGCGCTGTGTTTGATTTATGATGCTGGTCGCGTCAACGCCGTCATAGGTGAAGTTGCTGTCGTCGAGGCCCCGTCCGGCGAACCGGACCGACCGCTGGTTGCTGCCACCGGTGTCGATGGCGCCGGGGATGAATGCCGTCAGCGACGCCCAGTTGCGGCCATTCAGCGGCAGTTCGTCAGCCTGCGTTCTCTCTATCAAGCCGGTTATGGCGACGGTGTTGGTGTCGATCAGCTCCGAACTGGCCGAGACTTTCACGGTCTCCTCGCCGACCGATACCCGCAAGGTCGCATCCAGGGTGCGCGTCCTCCCAATCACCTGCTCCACATCGGTGAACGTCAGAGTCTTGAAGCCGGGATGGTCGAACGTGATGTTGTAGGCCCCTACCGGCAGCTCGGGAATGTCGTAAGTTCCACTGGAGGAGGACATGGTTTCTCGGCGCAGTCCCGTGGCATTATGCACTGCAATGACATGCGTCTGTGGCAAAACGCGTCCGGAGGAGTCAGTGACAGTGCCATTCAATCCCGCGCGATCCGTCTGGCAGGCAGCCGGATGCCAGGTACCAAGGATCAGAACAGTGACGAGAACGAAGAACCTCGAGCGAACGCTTTCAGTGGGTTGCATTGCAGGCCTCGAAGTCGGCGTCGTCCGGCTGTAACCTCGCGGCCTCTCAAGCCGCGGTCTTTATTCTTGAAGTCCGGTTGAATCTGGGACACCCTGGGCTGGAGAGTTTTGATGGCCAATAAGCAATCTTGGATGCCTCCCAGCAAAACTCTCTTGCCTTAAAGCATGAGCCTGTGACGACCTTGTCTTGCTGCGAAAAAAGCGACCATCGTCTCGAGCTCCCTGTATTAGCTGGTGGCAAGGGAGAGTAACTGAGCGAGATTAAGTGCGGAGCTAGACTCGGCGCCTCGAGGGAGAGTTGGGGATACGGCGAGCGCCTCGTTTTGGGTCTCGAACCAGACCAGGAACGAAGAGTGTTCCGAACCCGGCAGGCGCTGCTGGTTGATCCAGTGATAATACGATCCCATGTCGGCGTCGACCAGCGAGCCGATCGGATCGAGTTCGGGCTTGGTGTGGGTGTTGGAGAGCAGCTCGTTCATCGGCCGCTGCCGCTGCCGCGGGGCAAAGCGCACAACCAGAGTATAGGCCTGGGCGCGGCGCAGGACCTCGCGTGCCGTCCACTGGGCGAAAGTGGTCGAGAAAATCTGGGTGCCCGAGCCTTCGCTGAACAGCTTCACCTGAAACCGGTCGAGCACCGGGTCGCCGGTGCCGGCGACGCCGACATCTGCGGGTGTGAGACGGGCCAGCCGAGTGCGGAGTTCTTCAGGTCCCATACCGGGCTGGTTGATGTCCTTCTGAATCGTCTTGAGCATAGCCGTGCGCAACGGATCTAACCCTTGATACGAGACGCAGGTGAGCGCGGGGCTGTGTTCGGCAGCCTGGCCTCCCTCAACGTACCAGTGACCGTAGGGAGCGGGATGAGCTTTGGCGCGTTCCGCGGCGGCGGCGAGCAGGAGATTGAGCCCATCGTCAGGCTTGATCTGGCTAAAGTAGGTGCCATGCGGTCGCAGGTTGCGGAAGAGTGGGGCATCTGCCGTCGTGACGCCCTGGCCGATAACGGCAATACCGAGTCGGCGCACTGGGAGCTCCAAGGGCGGCGCCGAAGCCTGCAGACGGTCGCCATACGCGGTCGCAGCCGCGCGAAAGGCATCGAGCTGGTGAGTGCTCCACAAATATGCGGCAAGCTGTTCGACGAAAACGGCGGGCTGGTCGACCCAGTTCAGCTCTTCCAGCTTGGCCGAAAGCTGGAACCGGGCGAATGCCTGGAACGAATCCTTCATCTGCTGCGGCGAAAGTCCGCTGAGGTTGTCGAGTTCGCGATCGATCGAGGCGCGTTCGGCGGGAAACTTGTAGTCGTATTCGATGACCTCACGAAGCAGGCTGGGAGCAAAGCTAAGCGGAAGCTGCTGCAGCGCGGCGAGATGGGCTGTTGCCAGCTTTTTTGCCTCTGGCGGGTAGCCAGCGAAGGATTCGGCTTTGAGATCGCTAGGCAGCATAACTGTGGCTCTCTATAGCAATTCCTGTATCGGTTTACCCTGGCAAAGTGAGGGCGTAAACCCCATCATCGAGCCGATGCTCGGCACCAGGTCGATCGATTGCATGGGGCGGTCGTAGACCACTCCCCGGCGGACGCCGGCGCCGAGGGCGAGCATCCAGGTAGTCCGTGAAGCGGCGTCGCCGGTGCGGTGATGCTGGAAGCCGTTGCCGCCGGCGTCCTGATCGGCATCGCGGCCAAAGTCGGGAAGAATAAACATCGTCGTGTTGCCGGCGTAGTCCGGCTCACTCTGCGCCGCCTGCCATAGCTCGGCGCAGAGGCGGTCGGTGCGGCGGATGGCATCTACATAGAGCGAATACGCACCGGCGTGGGCGATGTCGATGTCATGCATCGTTACCCAGAGCAAGCTGGGCGCCTCCTGCTGCATGAGCCGCTTGACGATGTACACCGAGAGCTCGTCGGGGCTCGAGACGGTGCGGGCGTGGGCCATGAAATCGTCGACCGATAGCTTGAGAATCATCTCGAGCTGCTGCAGCTCGAATTCGCCGCCGACGAGTTGGGGCGTGTAGAGCGGAGTCTCGTAGTTATCGTGGAGCAGATGATCGAAGTCGCCAATTGTCCCCGAACTTGCCCCGCCGGAGTTTGCGGCGCTCAGTAGATGCTTCGGCAGAACCACGGTCGCTCCGAGGCCTGCTCCATAGGAGCGGGAATCGCTTTCGCCGATGCGATTAAATCCGTTGCTCGGCGCGACCACCCACGCATCGGTGGGAGGGCGGTTCAGGTCCTTGCGAAAGTATTCAAAGACGGTTGGATGGTCCGGCGGAACGGCCGAGAAGTTGTTCAGCGTCTCGTAGACGCCAGTGGCGAGGCTGGCGGTCGCGACGTAGTGGCCGAGGATGCCCTGGTTCATCACCTGAGTGAAGAAGCTGGCCTGCGGGAGCAGCTCCTTCATCATGTGCGGGATGTTCTCCTGGCCCTCGGGCGCAAAGGTCTCCTGATCCCGCGCACCACCACCGAAGGTAATCACGATCACTTTGCGCTTTTTCGCCGCGGCGGCTCCGTAGACAAAGGGACTACCACCCAGGATTGCGCTGCCCAGCGCCAGACCGGCCGCACCACGTAGGAAGTCCCGGCGGCTGTGACCGAGACGGCGCGCGATTTCGCGCGGATCGCCTGCAGCAGCATAGAATGATCCTGCCGCGAGCGTCTGGCTGAATGAGTAGCTAGCCTTCATTGCACTTACACTTTGGAACCGCAACCATTATTATCTCGCTTCCCGTCGCGTACTGGCTCGCGCGCCGCTATCTGGTGCCGCCGCAATGGCGCGGTCAGGGCTTGGTGGCCGGCGCGGCTTTGGCGTTATAAACAAACTGCTGGACCTCCGCCCTTTCCTTATCGACTTCCGCGAGATGCTCGGCGCGTTGCTTCTGGTAGATATCAAACTCGGCCTGCGCCTGGTCTTTCTTGCCAATGTGAACGTAATCCTGCCCAAGGCGGTAGTGAGCATCGGGAAGATTGGCATCGAGCTGAAGGGCGCGAAGGTATTGCGGGACCGATTGCTCCCATTCATGCTGGTCGGCGTAGAGGTTGCCGAGCTGGAGATGCGCCTCGGGCAGCGATTCGTCGAGTGCGATCGACTTCTGAAGGAGAGACTCGATGGCCTGGAGATCGACGGTAGCCGCTTCGGCGCGCTTTCCTTTCCACAAACTCATGGCGTAGTAGAACTGGGCGAGCGCGTTCCCGGGCTGAAGCTCTGCATAGCGGCGAAAGCGTTGAATCACGTCTTCCGCCTGCGTGGGCGACGCGTCGTAGGCTTTTGAGAGAAACAGGTAACAGCGGGCGTCGCTTGGATCGAGATCGGCCGCTTCGACCAGCGCCTTGACGGCATCATCGTATTTGCCGCGCGAGTAGAGTGACATGCCCAGGCCAATGAGCAAACGCGGCGAATTTGGATAGCGCTGGCTGCCCTGCTGGAAGATCTCGATTGCCGGCTCGTAGGTCCGGTGCAGAAGAAGCTCACTGCCCCAATCGAAGAGATTCTCCTCGCTCGGTTCCATATGGGCGGCGATCTCATACTCGTTTACCGCCGCGACAAATTCTCCATTCTTCTCTTCGATCTGCGCCAGCAGGTTATGCAATTCCGCGGTGTTCTTCTGCTGAATCATGGCTTCGGTCAGCTGTTTCGCCTCGGTAAGCCGTCCGGTGAGGAAATCCGCCTGGGCCAGATCGTAGCCATTGTTGTAGGAAGAGGGATCGATTTGTTGCGCTTTTTCGAGAAAGGGCCGTGCATCCGCGATCTTTCCAGACTGAATATAAGACTCGCCCAGGTCATGGTTGGCCTCGAAATCCCGAGGTTCCAGCGCAAGCGCCTTTCGCAATTGCTCCTCGGCAAGTTCTCGTTTCCCTGAGCGAATGAGGCTCGCCGCGAAATTAGTCCTGGCAGCCGCCGAATCCGGTTTCAAGCGGACCGCCATCTCGAGATGTTCCAGAGCTTTCGCGTCCTGCGACTGCGCGGCATAGGAGAGCCCCAGGAGCTCCTGGAGCTCGAAGCTCTTCGGCGCGTAGGGCAGGAGCTCTTCGAGTTGAGCGGCCGCCTCGGCGAAACGTCCTGCGTTGTACTGCGCCACCGCCGATTGAAACTCCCGATCCAGCTTCTGGTTTGGGTTATCCTGCGCGGCGACAAACCCGGGAAAAATCAGGAGAGAACAAAGAATCGCCTGCCAAAACCGCGGTCTCATGCTCACTCCACCCCTTGGTTGTCAACGCGTAAGGAAAGCTCTACGCGGAAAGAGAAACACCCCGGAATGGCCATTCCGGGGTGTTTTCATCTTAGCTCAGCAGACCGATTCTAGAAATACAGCTTTAGAGCAAATTGAATCTGCCTCGGATCGAACGGAGCGAAGCGAGTCGATCCAATCTGGCCGAAGTTGGAATTGGTGAAGTTGGTTGAGTTGGCAATCGCGACAACTCCGTTGCCACCGAATCCTGGAGCGTTGAAGGTTGGATGGTTGAAGATGTTAAAGAACTCAGCCCGGAACTGCATCGAGAACCGTTCGTTGATCGGGATGGCTTTGAACGCCGAGAAGTCAATCTTATTGACCCCCGGTCCGGTGGTTGAGGTCGGATAGCCGCCCAATATCTGGCGACCAGTGTAAGGGATGCATCCGGATGGTGTGTTCTCAAGACCGTTCGTCCCGAGTTGGCAAGGTTGCTGAAAGGCCGCCGGGTTATTGAACCAGTACGGCCGTATTCCCGAGCTGGTTTGCACGTCCTTCTTGCCGAGCCTCTCGGGCTGCCCGGCAACCTCGACGTCGGTGCAGTTTGTTCCGGCGGTAGTTCCGGTTGGACAACCGAGACTGATCGGTTGACCTCCCTGGAACGTCATGATCCAGTTGCCGCTCCAGCCGCCTATCAGGTAATTCTCGACCTTGTTCGCATTGCCGGCGAAGTGCTGGCCGGTGCCGAACGGAAGGTTATAACTGCCACTGAAATGGACTACGTTTTTGATATTGAAATCGGCCAGACCCCAGTCGAAGCGGGGACCAAACCCCGGCACCTCCGGCGCGCGGTAGCCATTCACGCTGCCGCCATTGAGCAGGTCGCCGGCGTCGGAAAGGCCCTTCGCCCAGGTGTAGGTGAGCACAAAATTCAGCCCGTTGGAGAATTGCTGTTCCAACTTGGTTTGCAGTCCGTTGTAAACGCTGGCTCCTATGGTTGATGCGTAGCTCGCCCCCCCAGCGAAATCCGGGAATGCGATTCCACCCAGAGCGGGCGAGATGGTGGTACTTGAACCTTGCGGCAAAATCCCGGTGACGTTATTAGCGCCGATGAAGGACTCGAGATTCATTCCATCCGTTAACACATAGGCCACCTGTGCAGACAAAGTTCGCGTTATAGCATACTGGAAAGTGAGGTTGGCGCTCAACGTCCGCGGAGTTACCCAATTGAACTGACGACCTTGAAGCCCCAGACCGGCTGCGTTCACCGCGGTAGGAGTCAGCGCGATGCAGGAGAAACCGGAATCGGCGGTCGCGGTCCCGCCCGCGCCGGCCGTTGGACACCCGGCATAGGCGGTGTTGTAACTTGTCGGGGCCACATTCGCGAACCCCGGGGGGCTGTTCGGGGGCGCCACAGGAGAGTACTTGAAGTTGAAAACAAAGGGATAATTCTCGCCGATATTGGGCCCATATCCCTCGTTTTCGAATGAATTGTAGAACAAGCCAACTCCACCTCGAACCACGAGCTTCGGAGTGACTTGATAGGCGAAGCCGACGCGGGGCGCAAAATTGGTTTTTTGAGCCCGCTGCAGTCCCTGTCCGTAATTGTTGGTGAGGTCCAGCGCAATTCCGTCCTTCGCCAACAAAGTTGTGAAGCTTGTGGACAGTTCCCTGCTGTCCTTCCCGCTGGCCGGGATCAAGTATGTTGGACCGGTGAAAGGTCCGACGGCATTTGGGACAAAGTTGGCCTGGCCGCCATTGGTTTCGTTGAGCGGCCCGAAATAGTCCCAGCGCAGGCCGAGGTTGAGGGTCAACCGGGGATTGAGCTTCCAGTCGTCCTGGAAGTAACTCGCGAAGTAAGTCTTCTCGTCGTAGGTCTTGTTGATGTTCGAGGCGTAAACCTGATCGGAACCCCCCGAAAAATCGACTCCATTGGGGACCGTCGCCGCTTGCGGCGGGAGCAGGAATTGCGCGATGCCGTTCGTGCTGCTGTTGTTACCCGGTATGTCCGTGAAGCTGCCGTTATAGTCCCACTGCCCGCGCGACCACGCTGGCTGGAGCGTAGAGAACTTGATGTGCTGGAATTCAATGCCCATCTTGAAGCTGTGCGCCCCGTAAATCTTGGTAAAGTCGTCGGTGACCTGGAGGGTCTGGCTTATTTCGTCCGAGGGCAGGAAGGAGTTGCTGCCCAAGGTAGCCAGTCCGCCAAATCCGAAGGCGGGAAGGCCGCCGTTTTCAGTCGTCTGTGGAATATCTGGAATTCCGTAGCTTCCTGGAATGTCGGTGAGATTATTGCTTTCCGTGCCGGCTCGGGTGGTGTGAAGGTGGTTCCATCCTACGCGGGCCACGTTGACCATGCTCGGGTTGAAGACGTGGGTGTATGCCAGGACCACCTGGTCGGATTTCGCAGTCTGATCGCCCTGCTGGAAGCCGCCGCCATCGGCGACGCCGCCAAAGATGCCCGGGATATACTGCGGGTTATCCACCCAACTGTCGCGGAAGAATATCTGGTTCTTTTCGTTCGGATCCCAGTCGAGGCGTACGTCAAACTGGTTGCTGTGCTGGAACAGATTCGGGCTGCTCGCAAAGTTCGAGGTGATCGCGCCATTGCCTGTATTGGGCGCCGGAAAGACATTCAGCAAGCCAATGGAGGTCGGATCCAGCCGGCCGGCGGGAAGTTGGTTGAGGCCGGGACACGCGGCGATCGTGGGGGCGGAAGCTCCGGCCGCAGTGCATGTGCCAATGCCGAACGGCTCGCGAACGTAGCCGCTGGCCGTGGGAACGAGTCCGGTTACTGGATCGGGCGTCCCCGCCGTGACCGAACGCGTGGTGGCGGGATCCAGGACCGTGCCCACCGGTATCACGCGTCCCAGGATGTCCTTCTTCGCGGCGCTCGATGAGTTCCCGGTGATGAGTTCGGAGAGATTCGTATAACCGCTGCTGCGCTGCAAAGCGGTCGGCACGGCGCCGGTCGAAACCGTGCCCTGCACGCGCCGCAGACCCTCATAATCGCCGAAGAAGAAAATCTTGTTTTTGATGACCGGGCCGCCAATGGCGCCGCCGAATTGGTTCTGAATATACGCCCCTTTCTTGAGCCCGGCGTTATCCTCAAACCAGTCCGCGGCGTCGAGCACACTGTTGCGCAAAAACTCCCAGGCAGCGCCATGGATTTGGTTGGTCCCCGATTTGATGGTGGCATTGAGGACCGCGCCAGCGGAACGGCCGAGTTCAGCGCTGAAGTCCGCCGTCTGGACTTTGAACTCCTGGACTGCGTCGACCGGGGGGAGAACGATGTAGTTCGTTCCGTTCAGGAAGTCGACGGTGTCGGAATTGTTGTCGATGCCGTCCAAAAGATAGTTGTTTTGCGCCGGGCGCAGGCCGTTGGCGGAAAAGGCGCCCGAAGCAGCGTTACCGCGGGTATCGGCTTGCGGCGTGTTCACGCCCGCCCCTAGTTGGGCGAGAAAGGTAAAGTTGCGTCCGTTGAGGGGCAGGCTGTTCACGGCCTTTTCGTTGACCACTTGTCCGACCGACGAGTCATCGGTCTGCAGCTGCGGCGGTGCGGAGGTCACTTCGACGGTTTCGGTGGCCGAGCCAGCCTTCAGCTGCACATTGACCTGCAACACCTGGCCGACGGCCACGGTCAAATGCTGCTGAGTGGTTGTCGCGAAACCTGGAGCGGTCACGGTCACGGTGTAGTTACCGATTCTGACCGGGGAGAAGCTATATTGGCCGCCGCCGCTCGAAGTCGTCTCCAACGAGATGCCCTGGTCCGTGTTGAGGAGGGTCACCTTGGCGTTAGGAACCACCGCGCCGCTGGGGTCGGCGATTGTCCCAACAATTGAGCCTTCGTCCACCTGGGCGACTAGGCGCTGCGCGGGAATCAGCAGCATGCAGAGAAACGCCAGAGTGAAATAGCCGACCGACCTAAACAGAAGACCTACTTTGCGATCACCGCCCATTTTAAAAGCCTCCAATTTTCTTACGCCACGGCTTTCTTTCGCCCTGGTTGGTAGCGTTGGCATGAGATTGGCCACGCTTGTCTGCAATTAGTAAACGGTTACATCACTATCGGAAGGAAGATATAGAACACCGCCATAACCGTTGTCAACCAAAAGTTGTAGACCGAAAGTTGTATAGATCAATTCCGGGTTGAAGCATCTTCGCAAGACCGTCGATCCTGGACTTGAAAACTCCGCGAAGGCCAGCTAAGTAAACGATTACTTTAGTGCGATGTGAACGATAAAATGGCCAGATAGCCTTTGTCAATCAAAAGTTGGATATTCTTGTCCACTGTCGGCTGGAAGATGATCCATCGGGGTCAATGCGGACCTCGCCAGGCCCATGACGGGCATCCTCAGCCGATTTGGGCCGGGCCGCGGAGCGATGCTAGCATTCAGTCACCCAGCCGAGCACACGGAACCTTCGCGGATGTCGCCTCCCAAAACCGAAAATCAGTTTCTTTCCCGCCGCGCTCTGCTTAAGAATATGGCTCTGGCGCCGCTGCTTTTTCGAGCGGCGCCGCTCCATGGATCCTTTCTTTTCCTGGGGCCGGCTGAAGCGGCACCGGAATTCGGCCTTTCCGATGTTCGCCTGTTGCCACACTATCCGGCGCAATCTCCATTGGCCGACGTTTTGCGCCTGGTCTCGCCTGGCCTCGACGAGTTCATCACTGAGAAATACGCCTTCGAGATCGAATCTCTGCTGGAAACCTGGGGACTCGAGCTCAAGAAGTCCCCGAGCGACATGATCCCACTAGCGAAGATCCTCGATGCCTCGATCATGGCATCGAGCCTGGTCCCCGGCAGCGAGACGACGGTGCGTTCAGGGCCATCCCTTAAGGTCCTTAGAAGGAAGTTTGGGCCGGCAACCGCCTCAGCCCGGGAGCGCTTTCTCAATGAAGTCCAAAGCTGGCTGGGCCCGCTTTCAGAGATTGAGACAGCTGAATTTGAAATCACGGCCATTGAGGTGCTCGGGCAGGCGCCGCTGAAAGTCCGCGCCGAGATCCAGTATGACATTGTCGGCACGCGAAGTCAGAGCGAGCGCGAGGAACGCGTCGGTACCTGGCACACTGAGTGGTCGCGCAGCGAAGCTGAAGTCTGGAGTGCAGCGGCCTGGGAAGCTCGCGAAGAGACTCTCGCCATCGCAACCCAACCAGCATTCGTCGATGTGACCCAGCAGGCGATGGAAGGAGCAGCTTCCTATCAGGACCAGCTAATGCACGGCGTCGACTACTGGAGAACGGTGCTCGATGGCGCCTGCGGTATCGATGTTTATGGCAACAACGGAGTCGCCGCGGGCGATTATGACGGAGACGGCTTTGACGACCTGTACGTCTGTCAACCGGCCGGACTACCAAATCGGCTCTACCGCAATCGCGGGGACGGAACCTTTGAAGACGTCACCGAGAAGGCGGGCGTCGGAGTCCTTGACGGTACGGCATGCGCGCTCTTCGCCGACTTTGAGAACAAGGGACGGCAGGACCTGCTCGTCGTCTGCGGCAGTGGGCCGCTTCTCTTCCTCAACCAGGGTGACGGGACGTTTGTACGCAAGCGGGACGCATTTCAGTTCAAGCAACAGCCGCAGGGGACCTTCACCCACGCTGCTGTAGCCGACTACGATCGTGACGGGCGGCTCGACATCTACCTCTGCCTTTATAGCTATTACCTCGGACTCGATCAGTATCACTATCCGGTGCCGTATTTCGACGCCAGAAATGGCCCCCCAAATTTCCTGTTGCACAACGAAGGCAATGCGACCTTCGTCGACAAGACCGACGCAGCCGGGTTGAATGCGGAAAACAACCGGTATAGCTTCGCCTGCGCCTGGGGCGACTACAAATCCACTGGGCTTCCAGACCTTTACGTCGCCAACGATTTCGGCCGAAGCAATCTATACCGGAACAACGGCGATGGCACCTTCACAGCAGTTTCCAGCGAGGCTGGCGTGGAGGATCCGGGTGCGGGAATGAGCGCCTGCTGGGCCGACCTGAACAACGACGGGCGCCAGGATGTTTATGTTTCGAATATGTGGTCGGCGGCTGGCCAACGTGTCTCCCAACAAAAGAACTTCCAGGAGAAAGTGCCGGCCGACATACGCGCGTTTTATCGCCACCACGCGCGAGGAAATTCACTCTACCGCAATCAGGGAGACGGAAAGTTTCAGAACGTCGCGGCCCAGGCCGGAGCAGAGATGGGAAGGTGGGCATGGTGCTCAGACGCCTGGGACTTCGACCACGACGGCTACTCTGATCTCTACGTGGCAAACGGATATATCTCAGCGCCGGAAAGAAGTAACCTCGCGAGCTTCTTCTGGAGACAGGTGGTTGGAAAGTCTCCAATAGATGCGACGTCATCGCCTAGCTACGAACGCGGCTGGCAGGCACTCAACGAGCTGATCCGCTCCGACTCCACATGGAGCGGGTATGAGCGAAATGTGATGTTTGCCAACATGCGCGACGGAAGCTTCGCTGAAGTTTCAGGTGCCATCGGCCTGGATTTCCCTGAAGACAGCCGATCGTTCGCTCTGGCCGATCTCGATCATGACGGACGGCTGGAGGTGGTCCTAAAAAACCGAAACGCCCCGCAGCTTCGCATCCTGAGTAACGCGATGCCCGACCTGGGCCAGTCGATCGCCTTCCGCCTGCGCGGCCGCCAGAGCAATCGTGATGCGATCGGCGCAGCGATTACCATCGAGGCAGGGGGACTTCGACAGACAAAGTATCTCCAGGCTGGTTCGGGATTCCTCGCGCAACACTCAAAGGAAGTCTTCTTCGGGCTTGGCAAGCCGGAAGGCGCGATCCGGGCCACAATTCACTGGCCGAATGGATTAACCCAACACCTCGATGCGCTACCAGCCGATCATCGAATCGAAGTCGAGGAAGGTTCGGCGGCGTTTATCGCCAAAGCCTTCGCTCCGCGGCCCGCAGCATTCGCAAAGGCCGGCCCCGCGCCCGCAACGGACGCAACGCCCACGCAAATCGAAACCTGGCTGATCGATCCGTTGAAAGCGCCCAACTCCTCTCTGCCCGATCTTTCCGGCACTCTGCACAGCGCCAATGAACTTAAGGGAAACTTTGCGCTCCTGATTTTTTGGACAACGACTGCGCCGCTTTGCAAAGAGCAGCTGCAGAGGTTGAATCGAAGCAAGGCAGCGTTCTCTGCGGCTGGTCACAAGGTCGTAGCAATCAACGTTGACCAGCCGGCTCAGGTTGCAGCAGCTCGCTCTCTTGCGCAGCAAGAGTCACTTTCATTTCCAGTGCTCCTGGCGACGGAAGAGGTCGCCGGCATTTACAACATCATCTACCGCTATCTCTTCGATCGTCGCCGCGACCTGGGCATCCCCACCTCGTTCCTGCTGAATCGCGAGGGAATGATCGTCAAGGTCTACCAGGGTGCGCTGGACCCGCAGCGCGTGCTCGACGACGTGAAGACCATGCCGGCCACCGCCGCTGATCGTCTGCGGAGAGCGCTTCCCTTCGGCGGATCCCTGTATCAGGGCGGCTTCGAGAGAAATGACTTCACCTATGGCGTAGCCATGTTCCAGCACGGCTATCTGGAGCAGGCCGAAGAGTCCTTTCAGGAGGTAGTCGCCGCCAAGCCCGACGATGCAGAGGCGTACTACAACCTCGGAACGCTGAGCCTGAGGAGGAACAATTTCGAACAGGCACGGCAATATCTGAACCAGACGTTGAAGCTGAAGCCGAACTATCCTGAAGCGTGGAACAACCTCGGCATGATGGACGCCCAGCAGGGCCGCGCTTCCGATGCGATTCACGATTTTCAGCAATCGTTGCAGCTGCGTCCGGATTACGCGATCGCCTTGCTCAACCTGGGAAACGTCTATCGCCGGCAAGGCACGATGGATAAAGCGCGGGAGTGTCTGACGAAGGCGCTCGCACTGCAGCCCGACGACCCCGAGGTGAATTACAGCCTGGGTATGTTTTACGCCCAGCAAGGCCAGATGGATCGTGCAGCCGACTATTTGCGTCGAGCGATTGAACTGCGCCCGGACTATGCCGAAGCGATGAACAACCTCGGTGTCCTCCTGGTTCGCAATAAGGATTATGCGCAGGCCGAGGAGCAGTTCAAGACCTGTATGCGCTTGGTCCCGGGTTTCGATCAGTCCTATGTGAACCTCGCGCGACTCTACGCCATGCAGAACGACAAGCAGAAGGCGATCGAAGTTTTGCAGCAGTTGCTGCAGCTGCAGCCGCAAAACGCGGCAGCGAAGCATGCTCTGGAGATGCTAGAATGAGGCCTTTGATGGGCACTCGAAGCAGTGCCGGAGTTATGGCCGGACGCGCGTCTTTACAGCCGAATATCGGCCATCGCAAGGCATGGTCGGGCAGGGGCTCCCTTTTCCTCACGGCTGCTGTGCTTCTTGGGATGTCCGGGCAGGCCGTGGCCCAGAAATCGGCAAAACCGGCGTTTTCGTCACAAAGCTCCTCGGCGGCCTCGGCCACGCTGCAGCAGGCCGAGGCACTGATGCAGCAGGGCCACATGGACGAGGCCAAGGCCAAGGTCCAGCAAGAGCTGGTGCAGCATCCATCGAGCGTAGAGGCCTATAACCTCCTTGGAATTATCGCGAGCAGCCAGCAAGACTACCCCGGCGCTCTGGCGGCCTTCCAGCAGGCTTTGAAGGTTGCTCCGAACTCCACCAGAACTCACGTCAACCTCGGCAACGCCTATGTCACGGAGAAGAACTTCGACTCGGCGGAAAAGGAATTCCGCACCGCGTTGCGGCTTGATCCTGCAAATCGCGACGCGAACTACAACCTGGGTGTGCTGCTGATGGCCAAAGGCGCCGCGGCAGAGGCCATTCCGCACTTTCAACGGGTTCGGCCGCCGACGCTCGCGACGCAATTCAATTTAGTTCAGGCTTACCTCCAAACCAAAGCCACCGCCGAAGCACTACAGTCGGCGTCAGAGCTGTCGGCGCAGAACAAAGACGATCTTCAGCTGCATTTCTCGCTCGGCTCAATGCTCGCGTCTGAGAAACAGTACAAAGCGGCTCAGCTGGAGCTGGAAAAAGCCGACGCTCTGCAGCCTGGCACTTTCGAGATTCTCTATAACCTCGGGCAGGCCTATCTGCGCGGCGGCGACTACGCCAAGGCAGACCTGGCGTTGAGCCGGGCGCTCAAACTGAAGCCTGATTCACCTGAGACCCTCTATCAACTCGCACAGGTATGTGCCGACGATTCGCGGCCTTTGGACGCGCTGGACCTGCTGGTCCGCGCCCACAAAATTGCGCCCGACAATACGGACATCATCTACCTCATGGCCCAGGTCAGCATCTCTCAAAACTACTTTGAGGACGCAATACCGCTGCTGGAATCGGGCCTGAAACTCGCGCCTCGGCGCGCAGACCTGCTCGCCGCCCTCGGCGAGAGCTATTACATGTCGGGCAAGGTAGACAAAGCCCTCGAGATATTTCAAAGGCTGGTTGAAGTCGAACCATCGGCTCGCTCCTACGCATTTCTCGGCCTCTCATACCGCAACCTGGGCCGCTTCGACGAAGCCAAGCAATACTTCGAGCGTGGGCTCAAACTTGATCCGCACAACAGCTCCTGCCTTTTCAACCTGGGCTTCATCGCGGAGCGCCAGGGCGATACGGCAACCGCTGACACGCTCTTTCAGGAAGTGCTCAAGTTCAATCCCGATTACTCTGACGCGTTGTTGGAGCTGGCCAACCTGCGCGTCCTGCAAAAGAGGCTGCCAGAGGCGGTCGAACTACTGCGCCGATTCGTTCGCGTGAGCAAGAACCCGGCGACCGGATATTACAAACTGGCGATGGTGGAGCGCAGCATGCACGAAACCGCCGCGGCCGACCGCGACCTGACGGTCTTCCAAACGCTCTCGAAGAATGCTCCCGCCGGAGCATACCCCTACGAACATCTCTTTGACTATCTGGATACTCGTTCGAAGCTCGCGCCCGGTGCACGCAACGAACTGGATATCGCCCAGTTGAATGACGAGATCAAGAAACATCCCGACCAGCCGGAAGACCTTTATCTGCTTGCTGAGGCCTACCTGAAGGTCGGCAAAGTCGATGAGGCTCGAGGCGCCATCGCAGAGCTCGACAAGCTCAGCACGGGGGATTTTCGCACCCTCGCCGGGGTCGGTGTGCTACTCGCGCGCTATCACCTCTATGACGAAGCAATCCGGCACTTTCAGTCGGCGCTCGAAGCCAATCCCGATTCCGACGAGGTGAAGTTTGACCTCGCGGATGCCTACTTCCGCAAGCGTGCTTATGCACAGGCGCTCGAGGCGGCCAACCAGATCTCAGAAAAAGCCCGTGCGGACGATGCCTATCTTGCGCTGCTGGGCGATATTTATGCACATCTCGGAGACACAGCTCGCGCCGAAGAAATCTATCGCGACGCGATCGGCCGCAATCCCGATAACGATCAGGACTATCTAGCGCTGGCGCTGCTGCAGTTCCGCCAAAATAATGTTGCCGGGGCCAAGGAGACCCTGCTCAAAGGTCAGGCACGCGTGCCTGGCTCGGGAAAGATACTCTGGGGACTCGGGCTTGCTTCCGTCCTCGAGGGCAATACGGCCAAGGCCGCCGACGAACTCGAACGCGCCATGGATATGCTTCCCGATTGGCCCGGCAGTTATTCGACACTCGGCGTCTTTTACTTTGAGACGGGGCAGATTGATAAAGCCAAAGAAGTGCTCGACCGCTTTAAGAACAGCAGCGCCGCGGGCGGGCTTGACGTGAACAAGATTGAGCAGGTTCTCAGCCAGGCTCCAGCCGCTGCTCCTACTGGAGACCAGCCGATGACCATGGCCAATCGCGAGCAATTGCTGCAACTGGCGCTCTCGCTGGCAGATCGGACGCTCTGAGGATGTTGCCGTCGAACCGACCGTGGGAGATGTCCAGAGAACGATCCATCTCCAGATTGACTTTGAAAATTGCAGTCCCGCTGCTGCTTGGCCTCGCAGCGCTGGGTCTGTCATGCGAAGCGTTTGGGCAGGCAGCCGCGAAGCCACCGGAAACATCGATTCCAGTTCGCTTCACAGATATCCGCAAGGCCGCCGGCATCACCTTCGTCCAGGATTCCACCCAGACCGACGAGAAGTACTATCTGGAAACCATGGGGACTGGAGTCGCATGGATCGACTATGACCAGGATGGGTTGATGGACCTGTACTTCGTTCAATCGGCCGCGACCGATATCTACAAACCACCATCGCCGTTGCGCTCGGCGCTCTATCACAACAACGGCGACGGAACATTCACTGACGTGACAGCAAAAGCGGGCGTGGACGGCGAAGGTCACTATGGACAAGGGGTCGCCGTCGGAGACTTCGACAACGACGGCTGGCCCGACTTATATGTCACCGGCTACGGCCGCGCAATCCTCTACCGCAACAATCACGATGGCACCTTCACCGATGTTACTGCCAAGGCCGGAGTAGCCGACGAAGGCGGTTGGTCAACCAGCGCAGGATGGTTCGACTACGACAAAGATGGCTGGCTCGATCTCGTAGTTACCAACTACATAGACTGGTCGCCAAAGAATAATCTCTGGTGCGGCGAGCGTGGTCCGGGCTATCGCTCCTACTGTAACCCCAATAACTACCGCGGCCAAAAGACAAAGCTTTACCACAATAACCGGGATGGTACGTTCACCGACGTCAGCGATAAGTCGGGCGTCGGCCTTCCCGAATCGAAGGGCATGGGGGTAGTGCTCGCCGATTTCAATAATGACGGATGGCCGGACATCGCCATCGCCAACGACACCTGGCCAAACTTTCTCTTCATTAACAATCACGACGGCACATTCAAAGACGTCTCGCTGATCTCCGGGCTGGCCGCGAGCGAAGATGGCGGCTATGAAGCTGGAATGGGAATCGATGCCGCCGATGTCGACGGCGACGGCTGGCTGGATGTCTACATCACCCATCTCGACTTTGAACTCAATCGCCTCTACCATAACAACGGCGATGGAACCTTCACCGATGTAACATACAGCTCCGGAATTGGCGCCAAGGCAAGACTCTTAAGTGGGATCGCGGCAAAGTTCGTCGACTACGATAACGACGGGTGGCCCGACATCCTGCAATTGAATGGCGCGATGCTCGATAACGTGGCCCTCTACCATAGCGAGGTCTCTTACAAAGAGCCGTTGCTCATGTTTCGGAACCTTGGCCACGGTCACTTCGAGAAATCTTCTGATTCGCTCGGGCCAGATTTCGTAAGACCCATCGCCGGTCGCGGACTCGCCGCCGCGGACTTCGACAACGACGGCGACATCGACTTCGCAGTGAACGTCAGAGGCGACGTTCCGGAGCTCATGCGCAACGATGGCGGCAACGCCAACCACTGGCTGGAGATATTACTGATCGGCACAAAGTCGAATCACGACGGCATCGGCGCAGTGCTGAAGCTGAACTCCGAAGGCTTCGAACACATGCAGCAGGCGCAAGGCGGCGCAAGCTACATGTCGGCAAGCGATCCGCGAATCATCTTTGGCCTTGGCAAACGGACAAAGATCAATTCGCTCGAGATCGATTGGCCCAGCGGGCACGTGGATAAGCTGACCAATCTGCCGGTCGACAAGATCGTCGCAATCAAAGAGGGCGTGGGAATCGTTCCGCATCCATTCCCGAAAGTGACGACCAAGTGATTCGCGTCTCCACTTGCCTTGCACCGCTTTTGTCGTCCGGTTCTCAGTGCTACCTCACTCTCTATAATCAGAGCAAGCTATGAATTTTCCCCGTCGCCGATTCCTCGGCTCTTCCCTCTTCCTGCTTGGCGGCAATCTTGCAGAGGCGCTTGCTACTCCGCTGTGGAAGTGGGGCGATTCCGCACTCCTGCAAGCCGCCGTGGCGACGCCGACCACGTCTCCGGTGCAGTATGTAGACGTGGCGCAGCAGGCAGGCTTGACCATTCCCAACGTGTGGGGCGGCGTCGATCACAAGCGTTCGATTATTGAAGCCAAGGGAAGCGGTCTGGCCTTTTTTGATTACGACCAGGACGGATGGCTGGACATCTATCTCACCAATGGCAATCGGCTCGACGCCACTTGGCCAACCTGCAAGGCGCCAACCTCCCTGCTTTACAAAAACAATCGTGACGGCACTTTCACCAACGTAACCGAGAAGTCGGGGTTAGGAGTCACCGGCTGGCAGACCGGCGTCTGCGTGGGCGATTATAACAATGACGGATGGGACGACTTATTCTGTTGCTTTTGGGGTCATAACATCCTGTTTCATAACAATGGCGATGGCACCTTCGCGGATGTAACTCGCAAAGCCGGTCTCTATCAGGAGCAATACCGCTGGGGCGCAGGCTGTACCTTTCTGGACTACGACCGCGATGGGCGCCTCGATCTCTTCGTCTGTAACTACATCAAGCTCGACCCAGCTAAGATCCCTCCGCCCAACGACACTGCCTTCTGCCAGTGGAAGGGAGTGCCAACAATGTGCGGTCCGCGGGGGCTGCCCGGCGACACGAATATTCTTTATCACAACAATGGGGACGGCACTTTCACCGACGTCTCGGAAAAAGCGGGCATACTCAAGCCGGGGCCGCGATATTCGATCACCTCCGTCTCTTACGACTTTGATAACGATGGATGGCCCGATATCTACGTCGCCGTCGACTCGGAACCGAGCATCTTGTTCAAGAACAATCACGACGGCACATTTACCGATATCGGAGTAATGGCCGGCTGCGCCTACAGCGACAACGGACACGAGCAGGCAGGCATGGGAGTAGCAGTTGCCGACTACGATTGCGATGGCTGGTTTGACATCTTCAAGACCAACTTCGCCGACGACACCTGCAACCTGTACCACAACAACGGAGATGGCACCTTTAGCGACGTAACGTTTGCGGCTGGGGTTGGCGTCAACACTCGCTATGTCGCATGGGGTTGCGGATTCGTCGATTACGATAACGACGGCTGGCGTGACATCATCCAGATCAACGGCCACGTCTACCCGGAAATCGATAACTACAACTTCGGCCAGACCTTCAAAAACCCGCGACTGGTCTACAGGAATCTCGGCAACGGACATTTCAAGGATGTATCCGCCGAGATGGGGCCGGGAATCACCGAAAAGTTCTCAAGCCGTGGCGCCGCTTTCGGCGACTACGACAACGACGGAGATATCGACGCGCTGGTTCTGAATATGAACGACCTGCCGTCCCTGCTTCGCAATGACGGCGGCAATAAACAGAACTGGATCAAGCTGAAGCTGGTGGGCACAAAGTGCAACCGGACTGCAATTGGCACCCGTGTGCGCGTCACCACAGGCAAGCAAACGCAGATGGATGAGGTGCACAGCGGCGACAGTGTGATGTCGCAGAGCGATCTGCGCCTGCATTTTGGAGTCGGCAGCGCAACGACCATCGATGTGATTGAAGTCAAGTGGCCAACCACGCAGAAGCTTGAGGTCTTCAAGCAAGTGAAGGTCAACCAGATTCTCACCATCCGCGAGGGCGGAGGGGTTGTGAATTCCTTCAAGCCGAAGCCGGCGAAATAGTTCCGTTCCTCACTTCTTCAGCAGCGCATCGAGACCGGCTTGTGCGATCTGCTCGTCAATCTCAGACTTGGCGCCGCTAGCCGAGATGCCTCCAAGAACCTGGCCATCGACTTTGATCGGCAGGCCCCCCTGGTTCGGAAAGAACTGCGGAAAGGCCAGCGCTTCAACGTTGCCTTTCTTGATCGTGTCGGCAGCGTCCTTCGATGGGCTGCCGTAGAACGCCGCATCTCGCGCTTTCTTCTGAGCGAACTCGATGGTGTTGATCGAAGCAGTCTCGCCCTTTTCCAGGAAGAGCAGGTTTCCGCTTTCATCGACGACGCAGATGGTTACGGAGACATTCAGCTCTTTGGCCTTCGCCTCGGACGCCGCGACCATCGTCTTGATAGATGCGAGATCAATATATTTCTTGGTCGGCAAATCATCGGCCTGCGCAACCACGGCGGAAAGAAGCATTACGGCTAATACCTTGATCAAGAAGAGCCTCCTTAGTCCGCGGTCACTTTCATTCAGTCGTCAGATTGCTCGTGCCTCGTCGCTGGCGTCAATGGGCCGACGGCGAGGCTGGCTGACCTTGCAATACTACGAGAAACTGCTTGACCTTGCGGCGCTCACGTTCGATGGCTTCCGCCTGTGCCTTTTCGATCTGGTCGTGTAATTGGAATTCCTGTTTGGCCTTGTCCGCCTCGCCGAGCCGATCATACGCCACGCCAAGTCGGTAGTGGGCCTCACCCAACTGCGGGTCCGCTGCAATCGCCTGCTCATAGTATCCAATTGCCTTGTTATAGACCCGGCGCGAAAAATAGAGCGACCCGAGCTGAAGGTAGGCATCAGCGCATTTCTCATCGATCTTCACCGCTTTCTCCAGCAATGCCTCCACCTGCTGCATCTCTTGCGGGTTGGGCGGCAGCGGCTGACGCTTCCAGATGGCCATCGCGTAGAAGTAGTTGGCGAGCGCGCGGCCGGGTTGCTGCTGAGCAAAGCGCGCAAGTTTTTCTTCGATGCATGGGAGCGGCGTCGGAGCAGCCATCTCGATCTTTCCCATAAAGAGGTACGGCTCAGGATCGGCCGGTGCCAGGTCTGATGCCTCGCAGAGCCGCTGCGCGGCCTCTTCATAGCGCGCGCTGGCAAAGAGGGCCGTCCCGAGGGCCGCAAGCATGCGAGCAGACTTCGGATGCGCCTTCGCCCCGTTGGCAAAGATCTCCGCCGCCTGCCAGACCGCCCGATGCAACAGCAGCTCTGAACCCCAATCGAAGTAGTTTTGTTCACTCGGGTCGAGGCGGACTGCCTGCTCATATTCGTGCACGGCGCCCAGAGGATCGCCCAGCTTTTCGTCAACCTCACCCAACTGCCGATGCAGGTCTGCGGTCTCCTTTTGGGCGAGCAATCCTTTCACTCGATCTCGCTGCTGTTCAAGATCGGCTTTGTCCCCGTTCGGGATGGGCACCGCGGAGCTGGCGCCTGGTGACTTGAGTGTCAGAGTCTCCCGCGCAAGCGCCTCACTGGTGCGCAGGCTCGCATCGGAGCCATGCCCGCCAACCGCGGTCCAATCCGTCACACCGGCGACGGTGAAGTTCGGTTGATCGGCAAACTCCATCGGCGAGGCGGAGGACATAACGGCACCCGCAGAGACGGTTCCTTTCTGGTCCAGTACAAGTTCAATGTGCTCGGGGACATCGGCATAAGCAGTTGGCACAGCGCGACGCAGGCTGTGCAGCCCGGACTTTTCTGCGCTGAGTGTGAACTTGCCCTTACTCACGGTCGAAAAAGAAAAAGCCCCAATCGCATCGGACAATGTCAGCAGAGCCGGTTTGCCCGCTTCCTCCAGGCGCACATCGGCGTTGGCGACCGGCTTGCCGTTTGCATCACACACCTTGCCTTCGATAGTGAGTGCGGCGCCAGGCTGAGTTTGCGAGATTGCAGGCGCCGCGAACACGCCGATCGCAACCGCAAATATTGCACCCGCGCCCAAGGCAAACCGCAAACTCGCTGTTCTTGAGATAAGCCGCAACCTGTTTCTACTCTTCAAAATCCCACATCGCCTTACACGAACACGCTCAGTTTCCCGACGATCAAATTCTACTAGGTTGCTATCGTCGCGTTCAGAGACGGTTATTGGGCCGTGGCCGAGCCGGGCTCGTATCTCCAGGGGGTCTCGGCGCTGGATTTTTCGGAAAAGCGGGTGTCGGTGTAGTCCTCGAAGTTGAGCTTGTGATGGAGCACGCCGGTCTCGATCATTAGGTCGCGCACCATGTCGAAGTCGGCCTTGCGCGGAGCGAGTGGGCTGTAGGTCACGCGCTCCATCGGATTGGTAAGCGCCCAGCGGAGCAATGCTGGTTTCTGGTTGTAGTAGAAGCGTCCAACAAAATCGGCGGCGTCTTCGCGGTGCGGCTTACTCTTATCGAGCCAGAGACCAGAGCGGGCGATGCCATCGACCAACACCTGGACGACGTCGGGCCTGGTATCGATAAGGTCCTGGCGCACCACAAGGATGCAAGACATGTAATCGGGCCAGTATTCTCTTGCCTGGAACAGCACGCGGCCATAGCCGCCCATCTCCGCTTGCGAGGGAAACGGTTCGCCCATAACGAAGGCGTCGATCGCATGGGCCGCGAGGGCGCTGTTTACATCCGGCGGGGCCATTTCGACCATCTTGATCTCGTTCGGTTTGATGCCCCAGACTTTCATCGCGCGATAGACCAACAATCGCTCGTCGGAGAAACGGCTTGGGATGGCGATAGTGCGGCCGCGCATGTCCGCGAAGGTCTTGATAGGGCCATCCTTGCGAACGACAACCGCGCTCCCATAGCGGTGGCCGAGGTAGACGATCTTGATCGGCACCCCCTGGTCTCGAAGCGCAAGCGCGAGAGGCGCAACGATAAAGGCGGCCTGCACGCGATTGGAAATCAGCGCTTCCTTCATCTCAGGAAAGCCCTGAAACAGGCGGGGCAGAAAGATCTCGCCGGAAAGAGAATATTTCGATATATAGTCGGTCACCGGGCAGGTGAGCTGGCATGTCACCGGCAGATAGGCGACGGTAATCTTTCTCCGCGCGGCAGGGCGGTAGTCGTTAAGCACCGCGTCCCAGTTCACGTTGAGCCAGGCATGAAGGCCGGAGATCAGAACCAGCCAGCCGAGCGCGAAGACAACAACTTTGCTCTTAAGACCCATAGCGGAACCCCCATCGCAGTGAGCGAATCGTTTCCAGGCGCCGGAAGGCGATATCGAGCGCGAGCCCGATAATTCCGATCACAAGCATCGCGGCAACGACGAGATCATAGCGCTTGCCGGAGTTTCGGGAGTCGATGACCAGGTAGCCGAGTCCGGAATCGACCGCGATCATCTCCGCCGCGACGACAACCAGCCACGCGACGCCCAGAGCGATTCGCAAACCGATGAGGATTTGCGGAAGCGCTGCGGGAAAAACAACCTTTGCGAGAACCTGGATCGATGACAAACCGAAGTTGCGGCCAGCGCGGCGGTAGATTGAAGGCACGCTGGAGACGCTGCCCACGCAACTGACCACGATGGGAAAAACTGCAGCGAGGAAAATGAGAAATACGGCGGCCCGATCGCCCACGCCGAATAAGAGAATCGACACCGGTATCCAGGCGATAGGGCTGATGGGGCGAAGGATTTGCACTACCGGGTTGACCACCTGGTTGAGCACAGGATACCAGCCCAGAGCAAGGCCAATAGGAATTCCGGTCGCAACGGCGGCGCCAAAGCCAAGTGCCACGCGTCGAAGCGAGTCGGCAATGTCATTCCAAAGAACGTGCTGACGCAGCAACTCGCCGAGGCCGTGAGCCACGCTCGCCGGGGAGGGAAAAACCTTAGTGCCCGTCCAGGCAACGGAGTATCGCCATAGGGCGAGCATCAGGCCGGCGGCAAGGACCGGCCAGAAGAATCTCTCCCACGCGGCGGGTTTGGCGAGCGGCTTCATACGGAGTACGCCAATCCGATGCGGTTCAGCAGCTCGTCCCGCAGCTCCAGGTAGCGTGGCGCGCTGATGTTTCGCGGATGCGAGATGTCGATGGTGACGACCTCCTGTATTTTGGCCGGCCGCGAACTTAAGACCACCACACGGTCGGCAAGCTGGACGGCTTCGTCGATGTCGTGGGTCACGAAGAGAATGGTGCGCCGCTCTGCTTGCCAGATGCGGAGCAACTCCTGGCGCATGATGAGCCGAGTCACTGAGTCGAGGGCGCCGAAGGGTTCGTCGAGATACAGTATGTCAGGATTGACGGCCAGCGCGCGCGCCACCTGTAGCCGCTGCTTCATACCGCCTGACAGGTCGGAGGGATAGCTTCGCTCGAAACCCTCGAGGCGAGCCAGTTGCACATAATGGGCGATGCGATCGCGACGCTCGGCGCGGGAGAGCTTTCCAAGACCGAAGCCGATGTTGCCTTCCACGGTAAGCCAGGGAAAGACCCCTCGCTCCTGAAAAACAAGAATGCGGCGCGGGTCGGGCCCGTGAACTGCTTCACCGTCGATCGTGATCGCGCCACTCGTGGGTGCAAGAAAGCCACCCATTAGATTCAATAGCGTGGACTTGCCGCATCCCGAAGGGCCGACGAAACAGACAAACTCGCCATCGGCGACATCGAGACTCAGATCTTCGAGTACGGAAACGCTGTTTCCATCGCGCTCAAAGATCTTGCCCACGTGATCCAGCGTTAATTTTGGCGGTGCCGTCCGGACCTCCACTTCGACCAAGCTAATCCTCCGAATATCCCCAGCGGAACGATCTGATTTGCTCGAGCGAGCGCATTCCCTGGTCCAACAAGAGTCCGATGATTCCGATAACGACCATCCCAGCGACGACAAGGTCGTACCGATTCCCTGCGTTGCGGGCGTCGACGATCAGGAATCCCAAGCCTGAGTTTACCGAGATCATCTCGGCGGCAACGACGACCAGCCACGCAATACCGAGCGTGATCCGCGCTCCGGTGATGAGCTGCGGAACGACGGCGGGATAAAGAACGCGAAAGACAAAGTCCCGCGTGCCCAGGCCGAAATTGCGGCCTACATCCAGATAGACGCCCGGCACGTTATGCACCGCGCTAACGGCGGTGAGCAGCAACGGAAAGAAGCAGCCCACAAAAATCAGAAAGATCGCGGCCAGATCGCCGACGCCGAACCAGAGGATGGCGAGCGGAATCCAGGCCAGCGGAGAGATCGGGCGCAGGATCTGGGCCAGTGGGTTGATGGCCATCTCCGCACGGCGATACCAGCCGATGCCCAGGCCAAGCGGGATTGCAGTGACGGCGGCGAGCAGAAATCCCCACGTGACGCGGAAGAGCGAGGCAACAACATACTTCAGCAACAGCCCGTGCTGGAGTAGTTCGCCGAGGCCACTAGCCACACTCCATGGCCCTGGCAGAAGGCTGCCGGGATGGCGGGTGACAGCAAGCTGCCAGGCAGCTAGCAGAAGGAAGATAAACGCGACGGGACGAAGCCGCACCGACAGGTTCAATATCGACTCTCCCACCGCCTTGAAAGACAAACAATCACAAGAACCTCGGAAAGTCCTGCAGAAACTGGTTTCAATTCTCACAGGCTGTGGCGGAGATGCGAATCCGGCGATCTCGCCGTTCAACCAAGCTCAGAGAGCATATCGCACGAAAATGTCCTGCGCCTCAAACTTTCGATTGAGCCGCTTCCGTTTATTACGATGGAATGCCACTCCGAGTCTTTCGAAGCCCTGGCAGGGTGCCCATTAAGGCCCGATCTTGGCTTGACTGGCAAGCAGCATTATCGAGTGCGCTGCACGGTCACGCGAGGGCGATCATGAATCTCGAATTCCATTCTCCCGCCCGAACCTCCCCTCTCAACAAACTGGCATACTAACAACAGGAGCAACATCATGGCAGCACACGCGCACGGCGCACCACCCGCCCCCCAAAACCTTCCTGGAGTCGCCAACATCGTCGCCATTGGCTCGGGCAAAGGCGGAGTCGGCAAGACC
>CAWGZE010000003.1:0-63237 GCA_963826855.1 uncultured Acidobacteriaceae bacterium | reverse complement strand
TCCGACTGCTGCCGAGCTGAAGAAGGCTCTGCGTGGCGCGACGATTGCGATGAAGGTCTTCCCAGTTCTCTGCGGGACGGCATTCAAGAACAAGGGCGTGCAGACTCTGCTCGATGCGGTGGTCGATTATCTGCCGAGCCCGTTGGATGTTCCGGCGGTGGTGGGTATTGACCCTGATGATCCGGAGAAGCAGGTCATCCGTGAAGCCAAGGACGATGCGCCGTTCTCTTGCCTGGGCTTCAAGACGATCAATGATCCTTTTGGGAAGCTAGGCTTCATTCGCATCTATTCGGGCCATTTGAAGACGGGCGACACGGTGTTGAATCCGCGTACCGGCAAGACCGAGCGCATCGGGCGTCTGGTGAAGATGCATGCCAACAAGCGTGAAGACATCACCGAGATTTATGCCGGCGATATCTGCGCCTGTGTTGGTTTGAAGGAATTGAAGACGGGCGATACGCTTTGCTCGCCGAGCGATCCGGTTGCGCTGTCGGCGATCAAGTTCCCGGATACGGTCATCTCGGTGGCAATCGAGCCGAAGACCAAGGCTGACCAGGAAAAGATGGGCATGGCGCTGGCCAGGCTGGCTGATGAAGATCCTACGTTCAAGGTGCGGACCGATGAAGAGTCCGGGCAGACGATCATCAGCGGGATGGGCGAGTTGCACCTTGAGATTTTGGTCGACCGCATGAAGCGCGAGCACAAGGTTGAAGCGAATGTGGGCGAGCCGCGGGTTGCATTCCGCGAGACGATCCGCAAGGTCGCCGAAGCCGAAGGCAAGTACATTCGTCAGACGGGCGGTTCGGGTAACTACGGACACGTGAAGATTCGTCTGGAGCCGAACGAGCAGGGCAAGGGGTTCGAGTTCATCAACGAGATCCGTGGCGGCGTGGTTCCGAAGGAATACATCAAGCCGACCGAGCAGGGTATTCGCGAGGCGTTGCATGGCGGGATTCTGGCCGGCTATGAGCTGGTCGACTTCAAGGCTTTCTTGTACGACGGCAGCTATCACGATGTCGACTCGAACGAAATGGCCTTCAAGATTGCCGGTTCAATGGCTTTCAAGGAAGCTGCGCGCAAGGCGAGTCCGGTATTGCTCGAGCCGATGATGGCTGTTGAAGTGACCGTACCTGAAGAGCATATGGGCACGATCATTGGCGACATTAACTCGCGGCGCGGCCGCATCGAAGGCATGGAGCATGCGGGTGGTTCGCAGGTGATCAAGGCGATGGTTCCTCTGAAAGAGATGTTTGGGTATGTGAACGACATTCGTTCGTCGACCCAGGGACGCGCCTCCTACAGCATGCAATTTGCTCATTACGAAGAGGCTCCGCGAATGATCTCGGATGAGATTATTGGGCGGGCGCAGGGCAAGTAGCTTCGGTTTGAAGTTTGAGAGTTTGTAAGTCCAGTATTAGATCGGGCCTGGAGCAAGTCGGTCCGGCGACGACAAACGAAGTAACTAGAGATAGCAAGGGACCAAAGGGGACGGTATGGCGAAGGAGAAGTTTGACCGGTCGAAGCCGCATGTGAACGTGGGGACGATTGGACATATTGATCATGGCAAGACGACGCTGACGGCGGCGATCACGAAGGTATTGTCGAAGCACAACCCGAACATCAAGTTCCGCAGCTTTGACACGATCGATAACGCTCCGGAAGAGCGGGAGCGCGGCATTACGATCGCGACCGCGCACGTCGAGTATGAGACCAAGAACCGGCACTATGCGCACGTCGATTGCCCGGGCCACGCCGACTACATCAAGAACATGATCACCGGCGCGGCGCAGATGGATGGCGGCATTCTGGTGGTTGCGGCGACTGATGGTCCGATGCCGCAGACTAAGGAGCACGTTCTATTGGCTCGCCAGGTTGGCGTCCCTAGCTTGGTTGTGTTTCTGAACAAGTGCGATGCGGTGGACGATCCGGAGTTGATCGACCTGGTGGAGATGGAAGTTCGCGAGCTGTTGTCGAAGTATGAGTTTCCGGGCGACGATGTTCCGGTGATTCGCGGCTCTGCGCTGGGCGGGTTGAACGGCGAGGCGGAGTGGGAAGCGAAGATCGACGAGCTGATGGAGGCGGTCGACAAGTATGTTCCGCTGCCGGCGCGCGCGATCGATCAGCCGTTCCTGATGCCGATCGAAGACATCTTCTCGATCTCAGGCCGTGGCACGGTTGTGACCGGGCGTATCGAGCGGGGCAAGATCAAGGTGGGCGAAGAGGCCGAGATTGTGGGCTTCCGCGACACTCGGAAGACGGTTGTGACCGGCGTTGAGATGTTCAAGAAGCAGCTGGACGAAGGTCTGGCGGGCGACAATGCTGGACTTCTGCTTCGCGGCATTGCGAAGGAAGACGTGGAGCGCGGGATGGTTTTGGCCAAGCCGGGCTCGATCAAGCCGCACACCCAGTTCAAGGGCGAGATCTACGTGTTGTCGAAGGAAGAAGGTGGTCGTCATACTCCGTTCTTTAACGGATACCGTCCGCAGTTCTACTTCCGCACCACGGACGTGACCGGAACGGCGAAGCTGCCTGAGGGTACGGAGATGGTGATGCCGGGAGACAATGTGTCGCTTGAGATCACTTTGCATACTCCGGTGGCGATGGAGAAGGGTCTTCGGTTTGCGATTCGTGAAGGCGGCAGGACCGTGGGCGCCGGGACGATTACGGACATTATTAAGTAAGTGGGTCGGATTTAGTGAGTTAGCGGCACTTACTAAGTGCCGCTAACTCGATAAGAGGGACGACATGGTAGGACAGAGAATAAGAATCCGGCTGAAGGCTTACGACTATCGCGTTCTCGATACCTCGACGGGCGAGATTGTCGACACTGCCAAGCGGACCGGAGCGCAGGTTGCGGGGCCGATTCCGTTGCCGACGGTGCGCAACCGTTACAACGTGCTGCGGTCGCCGCACGTGGACAAGAAGTCGCGCGAAGAGTTTGAGATCCGCACGCACAAGCGGCTGATCGACATTCTCGAGCCGACCCAGCAGACAGTGGATGCGCTGATGAAGCTGGATCTTCCGGCTGGCGTGGACGTCGAGATCAAGGCTTTCGAGAAGTAGGACTGGCCGTCCAGGCAATTGCGGCCTCCGGCCGAAAAGACAAGTTGAGCCTACAGTGACCGGCGGATTTGACCGGGCATGATGAGGAGAGGAACGAATGGCAGTTACAGGGATTCTGGGTAAGAAGATCGGCATGACGCAGGTGTTTGACGAGCGTGGGGAGGTCCATCCCATCACCGTCCTGCAGGCCGGTCCTTGCGTGATTACACAGTTGAAGACGCTGGCGAAGGATGGATATGACTCAGCGCAAATTGGCCTGATCGAGTTCGTGAAGGGCTCGAAGGTGAACAAGGCGCAGGCTGGCCATTTCGCGAAGAACAACGTGCCTCCGGTGAAGCTGGTGAAGGAAGTTCCGGTTGAAGTTGCGACGGCTTCCGGCGAAGAGGGCGAGACCAATGGCAAGCTGAAGGCCGGCGACAAGGTCCTGGTCGATATCTTTGCCGATGACAAGTATGTCGACGTGAGCGGTACCAGCAAGGGACGCGGTTTTGCGGGCGTCATTCGCCGCCATGGTTTTGGCGGTGGTCCTAAGTCGCACGGACACATGTTCCAGGTGCAGGGTTCGATCGGCGCTTCGTCTTTCCCGTCGCGGGTATTTCCTGGGCAGAGAATGCCGGGTCACATGGGTGCGGAGAAGGTCACGGTTCGCAACCTGAGAATTCGTGGCGTTGATCTGGACGAGAACTTGTTGATGGTTGAGGGCGCGGTACCCGGTCCTCGTGATGGTTATGTGCTGATCTCGAAGTCGAAGTCCCCGCCGCGCGAGCGTCGTGGATTCGGTGGGTCGGGCACGGTCGATCCGCTGAAGGCTTCGAAGAAGGCGTCGGCTGGCAAGGCTCCGGCCAAGAAGAAATAGGACTGGCCGTCCAGGCACCTGCGCTTCGCGCATGGCTTCGACGAATTGAGATTTGAGCAAGATGCGAGTTTGCTTCGCATCCGGCTGAAAGAGAAAACGATGGCAAACGTAGATGTAGTGGATCTCGGCGGAAAGAAGGTTGGCTCGATCGAGCTGGCCGAGGAAGTTTTTGGTCCGAGCCAGGCGAACGAGGCATTGCTCTGGGAGGCGGTCAAGCACTATCGCGCCGCGCTGCGCCAGGGAACGGCCGCGACCAAGAACAAGAAGCTGGTTTCGGGCGCGGGCAAGAAGCTGTGGAAGCAGAAGGGAACGGGGCGGGCGCGTGTTGGTTCGATCCGGTCGCCTCTCTGGCGGCATGGCGGAACGGTGCACGGACCGCAGCCGCGTTCGTATGATTATGCGTTCCCGCGCAAGAAGGTGCTGGGTGCGTTGCGTGCGGCGCTGGCGGCGAAGCTGGCCGATGGCAAGTTGACGGTCGTCGAGAGCCTGGAGCTGAAGGAGCCGAAGTCGAAGCTCTACCGCGAGGCGCTGGACAAGCTAGAAGCGAAGCGGACGACGCTGCTGGTTGAGAGTGGACAGGCGCTGAGCGAGAAGCTGTATCTGGGTTCGCGCAACCTGAAGAATGTCGAACTGGTGCTGACGACGGAAGTACATCCCTACGATCTGCTTCGCTATGAACGCGCGATCTTTTCGCGTTCGGCGATCGAGAAGCTGCAGGAGTCGCTGAAGAAGACGGTTTCGAAGCGCCGGCTGGCTGCTTCACAAGCTCAGGCGGAGGTGGCCTAAATGACGACGACTTATACGACCATTCGCCGGCCGTTGATCACCGAAAAGGGTCTCGGCGTAAAAGAGACCGAAGGCACGCTGGTTTTTGAAGTCGCGACGGACGCGACCAAGACCGCGGTGAAGCAGGCGGTGGAAGCGCTCTTTAAGGTCAAGGTATCGACCGTGCGCACGGCGAACTATGTGGGCAAGGAACGGCGCCGGGGTAAATTTACCGGCTTTCGTCCGGACTGGAAAAAGGCGTATGTACGCCTGAAGGCCGGCGAGAAGATGCCGGAGTATGTGGATAGTCTTTAGGGACTAGGGAACAGAGACTAGGGACTAGGAAGTAAAGATAGCCTGGTTTCCCGAGAGATTCGTTAGGCAGGAATAAAGAAAATGCCGATTAAGACATATCGACCGACAACTCCGACACTGCGCTTTGCGACGACCCTGGTCAACGACGACCTGACGACCGACAAGCCGTACAAGCCGTTGCTGGCAGTGAAGCAGCGCACCGGCGGCCGCTCGAACACGGGCCGGATCGCTGTCCGTCATCATGGCGGCGGCCATAAGCAGAAGCTGCGGCTGATCGACTTCAAGCGCGACAAGTTCGGGGTTCCGGGCAAGGTCGCAACGATTGAATACGATCCTAACCGCTCGTCACGCATCGCTCTGATTCGCTATGCCGATGGTGAGAAGCGCTACATCCTGCAGCCGGTTGGACTTAAGATCGGTCAGGTGATCACCAGCGGACCCGAGGCAGATATCCTGATCGGCAATGCGTTGCCGCTCAAGAATATCCCCGCCGGTACCACGGTACACAACGTCGAGTTACGGCCGGGCAAGGGCGCACAGATGGTGCGTTCGGCTGGGTCTTCGGCGCAGTTGGTTGCCAAGGAAGGCGACTATGCGCTGTTGAAGTTGCCCTCGGGCGAGACCCGCAAGGTGCTGGTTGAGTGCATGGCGACAATCGGCCAGGTCGGTAATACCGACCACGAGAATGTCTCGATCGGCAAGGCGGGACGCAACCGGTGGAAGGGCATTCGCCCATCGAACCGCGGTGTCTCGATGAACCCTGTCGACCACCCGCATGGCGGTGGTGAGGGCAAGACCTCGGGCGGACGGCACCCGGTAACTCCATGGGGCCAGCCGACACGCGGATACAAGACTCGCAATAACAAGCGGACGGACGCGTTCATCGTGAGCCGGGCGAAGAAGTAGTTCTAGAGACTAGGGACTTAGGGACTAGGGACTAAAAGCCAGGTGACTGGCGGGAGCTTGAAGGTATGGCACGTTCGACAAAGAAGGGTCCGTTTATCGACACCCACCTTACGGTGAAGATCGAGGCGTTGAACAAGGCGAATGACAAGAAAGTGGTCAAGACCTGGTCGCGGCGTTCGACGATCCATCCTGATTTCGTGGGTCACACGATTGCGGTGCATAACGGCAAGAAGTTTATCCCCGTGTATGTGACCGAAAACATGGTGGGTCACAAGCTGGGCGAGTTTTCGGCGACGCGCACGTTCAAGGGGCACTCGGCGAAGGCTTCGGAGTCGGCAGCCAAGCCGCGGTAACTGATTGGCGATGGTTGATTTTGGGCCGCGAAACCAGAGCGCGGAATGAGAAGGTAAGCGATGCAATTGGATACGAGAGAGTTTCGGGCCGAAGCAAGGTTTCAGCGAGTCTCGCCGCAGAAGGCGCGGCTGGTGCTGGAGCTGATCAAGGGCCGTCGGGTGGAAGACGCGATCAATACGATCATGTTCACTAAGAAGGGCGTTGCCCCGCTGGTGGAGAAGGTGCTGCGTTCGGCGTTGCAGAATGCAAACTATCTGAGCGAAGAGCAGGGGCTCGACTTGGATGTCGACAACCTCTACGTGAAGACCGCGGTGGCGAACGACGGCCCGCGGATGAAGCGGATCCGACCTGCTCCGATGGGGCGCGCATACCGGTATCAGCGGCGCTTGTCGCATATCGTGATCTCGGTTGCAGAGCGCAAGACCGCTAGTCTGGTCGAGACGGTTGGCGAACCCGGTGCTGCCCCAGCGAAGAAGCGAGTGGTCAGGAAGCCGGCGAAAAAGGTGGTTGCCAAGAAGGCTGCAGCTAAAGGCGCGACCAAGGGCAAGAACTGGAACAAGAAGGCTACCTCGGCCAAGTAACTGGTTCGAGAAGGTAGTAGTACAAGGATCACGTAGTACCAGGTTTAAGTAGGACAAAGGCTAAGAGGAAACTATGGGACAGAAAGTCCACCCTTACGGATTTCGGCTGGGAGTGAACAAGCCGTGGAAGTCGCGCTGGTTTGTGGAGCGCGATTACGACAAGCTGCTGGTCGAAGACGTGAACCTGAAGAAGGAGCTCAAGGAAAAGCTCAAGGCGGCGGGCGTGAGCTCGGTCGAGATTGAACGCCCGGGCAACAAGCTTCGGTTAATCATTCGCACCGCGCGTCCGGGCATCGTCATCGGCCGCAAGGGCGCGGAGATCGACAAGCTGAAGCTCGAGCTGCAGAAGCGGACCAATCGCGACGTGTTCATCGACATTCTCGAAGTGAACAAGCCCGAGCTCGATGCCCAGCTGGTCTCCGAGAACATCGCGTTGCAGCTGGAGAAGCGGGTTGGCTTCCGCCGGGCGATGCGCAAGTCGGTCGATTCGGCGCTGCGCTTTGGCTGCAAGGGAATCAAGGTCCGGGTTTCGGGCCGTTTGAACGGGAATGAGATCGCGCGTTCGGAGTGGTATCTGCAGGGACGTCTGCCGCTGCACACGCTACGCGCGGACATCGATTACGGTTTCTCCGAGGCGCACACGACTTATGGAATTATCGGCGTGAAAACCTGGATCTACCGTGGAGATATCTACGAGCAGAAGAAGCGCCAGCCGAAGGAAATTGGGACGTCGGTATTTTAAGAGCAAGGTCCAGAGATTAGGGACCAGGGACTAAACAAATGTTGATGCCAAAGAAGGTTAAGTTCCGCAAGCAGCAGCGCGGACGGATGACGGGTAAGGCGTGGCGCGGTTCGGAGCTGTCGTTTGGCGACTTCGGGCTGAAGGTCATGGAGTGCGGATACATCACCGACCGTCAGATCGAAGCCAGCCGTATCGCGATGACGCGTTTCATCAAGCGTGGCGGCAAGATCTGGCTGCGAGTGTTTCCGGACAAGCCGGTGACCAAGAAGCCGGCCGAAACCCGTATGGGCAAGGGCAAGGGTGCGCCGGATCATTGGGTCGCGGTCTGCCGTCCGGGCAAGCTGCTCTTCGAGATGGAAGGCGTTTCGTCGGAGATGGCGCAGGAAGCGATGCGGCTCGCGTCGCACAAACTGCCGTTGAAGACCAAGTTTGTGCAGCGTCATGACGCGAAGGTTGTGATTGCGGCGAAGTAAGTGATCAGGGACTAGTAACTAGGGACTAGGGACTAGGGACTAGCAGAAGACGAGAGAGACACGAGATGGAAACCGAAAAGATCCGCAATCTGAGCGATGGGGAGTTGGTCGAGCAGGAGCGTCAGGCCGCCGAGCAGCTGTTCCGGCTTCGCTTTCAGATGAAGCTGGGGCAAAACGAGGGGGTGAAGAAGCTGCGCGAGCTGCGCAAGGACATCGCCCGGGTGAAGACGGTTGCGCGCGAACGCGAGCTGGGCTTGCATGGCGCAGTTCACAAGACCGAGCCGACTCTGCCACCGGCCAAGACCAAGAAATCCAAGAAGGAGGCTCGCTAAATCATGACAGATACCAAGGCAAGCGAAGCCACGACGGTTCCGGCGGCGGAGGAGAAGCAGGCGCGCCGCAACGAAAAGGTTGGCCAGGTTGTTTCGACCAAGATGCAGAAGACGATCGTTGTCGAGATCGAGATGCGCAAGGCCCATCCGAAGTACAAGCGGGTGATGAAGACCAACAAGAAGTTTTATGCCCATGACGAGCAGAATTCCGCGCGCGTGGGCGACATGGTGCGGATTCGCGAGACCCGGCCCCTGAGCAAGTTGAAGCGCTGGCAGCTGGAAGAGATCGTTCGCCGTTCGGCGCTGGCCCAGGTGGAAGAAGCTGCCGCGGCAGCGAAGCTGGCGTAGTTCCGGAAGTTGGGTTTCTGCGGTTAGGCTGGCGACGGGATCGGCCGGCAAAGGGAGACAAAGATGGCAGTACAGATGAGAACCATGCTGGCGGTGGCCGATAACTCCGGCGCGCGCAAGCTGCAGGTCATTCTTCCGTTGGGCGGATCGACCGGCAAGATTGCCGGCCTGGGCGATGTGGTGACCGCCGCGGTGAAGGAAGCTTCCCCGGACGGCCAGGTCAAGAAGGGTAAAGTCGTCAAGGCCGTGATTGTGCGGACGCACAAAGAGTATCGCCGCCGGGACGGGACGTATATCCGCTTCGATGAAAATGCGGCGGTGCTGATCAATGAAGCGGGCGAGCCGGTTGGCACGCGCGTCTTCGGTCCGGTGGCTCGTGAGCTGCGCGAGAAGAAGTTTTTGAAGATTGTTTCTCTGGCGCCGGAAGTTATCTAGTTAGGGAATAGGGACTAGGGATTAGGGACTAGTCAACGAGGAAGAGCTATGCCAAGTTTGAATATTCAGCGCAACGATAAGGTCCAGGTGATTGCGGGCAGCGACCGTGGCAAGCAGGGGCGCGTGCTTCGTGTGATGCCCGATGCGAACCGCGTCCTGGTTGAGCATGTGCGTATGGTCAAGAAGAATGTCCGGCCAAATCCTCAGCGGAACATCAAGGGCGGAATCGCCGAGCAGGAAGCGGCGATCCATGTCTCGAACGTGATGTTGATCTGTCCGAACTGCGGGCCAACGCGCGTGGGCCATAAGTTTGAGGGCGACAAGAAGGTCCGCGTCTGCAAGAAGTGCGACCAGACGATTGAGTCTAAGAGCAAGAAGAAATAATCCAGGGACGAGCGACTAGGGATTGCGAATCAGATAGGGATTTCACGCAACGGTAAACGGGAAGCAAAAGCCCACTCCGAGACCGTGAGAAATGGAAGAGACGAGATGGCAGCGAGATTGAAAGAGAAGTACCTGAAGGAACTAAAGCCGGCCCTCCAGAAAGAGCTGGGCCTCGAAAATCCGATGGCTGTGCCGCGCCTCGAAAAGATTGTCGTCAACATGGGTCTCGGTGAAGCGACCCAGAACGCGAAGATGCTCGATCCGCTGGCCAATGACCTGGCGCTGATCGCCGGACAGAAGCCGGTGACCACCCGGGCGAAGAAGTCGATCGCCGCGTTCAAGCTGCGCGAGGGCATGCCGATTGGCTCGATGGTGACGCTGCGCGGCGACAAGATGTACGAGTTTCTCGATCGCCTGATCTCGGTAGCTCTGCCCCGTGTTCGTGACTTCAAGGGCGTCTCGACCAAGAGTTTTGACGGCCGCGGAAACTACACGATTGGGGTGCGGGATCAGCTGATTTTTGCCGAGATTGACTACTCCAAGGTGGACAAGCTGAAGGGCATGAACATCACGATTGTGACGACCGCTCTGGACGATAACTCGGCGCGCGCTCTGTTGCGGCAGTTTGGCATGCCGTTTAGGACTGCGGCTTAACTGATCTCTCCCTGAAAAGGGGGAGTGTGGCAAGAGAAGATTGGCGGAGACGCCAGAGATTAAGAAGAGGAAGCATGTCAACTACAGCCAAGAGGGTGAAGGACGCCCGCAAACCCAAGTTTTCGTCGCGTCAGCATAACCGCTGCAAGCTTTGCGGCCGTCCGCGCGCGTATATCCGCAAGTTCGGCGTTTGCCGTCTGTGCTTCCGGCAGTTGGCGCTGCGCGGCGATATTCCAGGCGTGACCAAGTCGTCCTGGTAGTCGATTGAAACGTAGGTGGTGAGCAGTTAGCAGAGGCGCCTGTAGTTAGTAAGTGTGCGGCGCCAAAGACATTCCCGCAGGTTCTCCGCAGAGAGCGGAGCGAACGGGGAATGAAGGAGAGACGATGAGTTTGACCGATCCAGTAGCAGATTTTCTGACCCGCATTCGCAACTCGATTCGTGCGCGTCACCAGAAGCTCGACGTGCCAGCCTCGAAGCTGAAGACCGAGATAGCCCGCATCCTGAAGGAAGAGGGCTACATCGCGAACTACAAGGCCGCCGAGGAGGATGGGCGCGCGATTTTGCGCGTCTACCTGAAGTACGGCACGAACAACGAAGCGGCGATCCGCGACCTGGCGCGCGTTTCGCGTCCGGGCTGCCGCGTCTATGTTGGCCGCGACGAGATCAAGCGTGTGCAGGGCGGTTTGGGCATCAGCATCATGACCACTCCGCGCGGTGTGATGACCGGACGGCAGGCGCGTCGTGAGCGCGTCGGCGGCGAGATCCTCTGTGAAGTCTGGTAACCACCCCAGCAAGCAAAGCCTGCTTGCCGGGGACCCCGGACGGACTGGCCGTCCAGGCAACTGTGCCCTTCGGGCGCCGAAGCCGAGCATGTTTGGGAATTACGTGGCTAAAGGCCGCGGGCTGCAGTGGAACGATGGGCTGAGTTGGAAAGCCCATCGGGACTCGCAAGCCATGAAGGATTGAAAGTATGTCGCGTATAGGAAAGAAACCGATTCCGCTGCCGAGCGGTGTGAAGTACACCGTGCAGGGCAACTTGATCGTAGTTGAAGGTCCGAAGGGCAAGGTCGAGCAGCCGATTCCCTCGGGAATCAAGCTGGAGACGAAAGACGGGTTTGTGCTCGCGTCGCGCGAGAACGATTCGCAGGCGGCGATTCATGGCCTGACTCGAGCGCTTGTCTCGAATGCAATCGAAGGCGTCACCAAGGGCTGGTCAAAGGACCTGGATATCGTCGGTATCGGCTATCGCGTCGAGTTGAAGGGCAAGAACACAGTGGTGTTCACGCTTGGCTATTCGCATCCGATCGAGTTTGTTTTGCCGACGGGCATTACTGCGGTGATTGACCCGAAGCAGACTCGTATCACGATCAGCGGTATCGATCGGCAGAAGGTCGGCCAGGTGGCCGCTGACATGCGTTCGTTGCGCAAGCCGGATCCGTACAAGAACAAGGGCGTTCGTTATGCGGACGAGAAGCTGAAGAAGAAGGTTGGCAAGACCGGCGCGAAGTAATCGCACCATGTCATAGAGTGAGTTACCGAACGGGGCCGTAGGGCGGCTCCGCTTTTAGGAAGGAAGACGAGAATGATTCCGCAGAGAAAACGAAATGCGATACGGCAGCGCGTGCATGACCGCATCCGCGCCAAGATGCAGGGGACGGCTGAGCGTCCGCGGCTGAATGTGTACCGTTCGCTGAACCATATCTATGTTCAGGTGATCGACGACTCGCAGGGTGTGACCCTGGTTTCGGCCTCGACGGTGCAGGCCAAGATAAAGACCGGCGGCAACGTCGCGGCGGCCAAGGAAGTCGGCAAGCTGGTGGCAGAGCGCGCGCAGGAAAAGGGCATCAAGAAGGTGGTCTTCGATCGTGGCGGCTATTTGTATCACGGACGAATCAAGGCGCTGGCCGATGCGGCGCGCGAGTCGGGCTTAGAGTTCTAAAAGGATTGTGCGCGGCGTTTGCCGGGCAGAAGGAATCGGAAGCGAATGGCAATGCTTAAGAAGAAATTGGATGCCGGGCAGTACAACCTGAAGGACCAGGTCGTGGCGATCAATCGTGTGACCAAGGTGGTAAAGGGCGGCAAGAACATGTCGTTCGCGGCGCTGGTGGTGATTGGCGATCCGTCGGCCGGGGTGGTTGGCTACGGTTCAGGCAAGGCGAAGGAAGTGCCGCAGGCGATCCGCAAAGGGATCGAGTCGGCGAAGAAGAACCTTCATCGCGTAAACCTGACCGAGTCGACGATTCCGCACCAGGTGCTGGGCCGGTACGGTTCGGGCCAGGTGCTGCTGAAGCCGGCTCCGGATGGTACGGGTGTGATCGCCGGCGGCGCGGTGCGCGCGGTGATGACTTCGGTTGGAGTGCAGAATGTGCTGACCAAGAGCCTGGGCAGCGCTAACCCGCACAATGTGATTAAGGCGACGTTTGACGCGCTGGTCCAGTTGCGCAACAAGGCCGATGTGGCCGCGATGCGCGGCAAGACGGTTGAGGAGCTGTAGTCATGGCAGAGACAAAGGCAATGATCAAGATCCAATATTTCCGCTCAAAGATCTGCACGCCGGTGAAACACAAGACGGTCGTCAAGGGCCTTGGCTTTACCCGGTTGAACCAGATTGTCGAGCGGGAAGATACTCCTTCAGTTCGGGGTATGGTGAAGAAGATTCCGCACCTGGTGCGGATCGTCGAGTAGGACTAGCCGTCCAGGCACACGGGGCCTTCGGCCGCAGAAGTACAACAGCAGAGGTTCTGCTGAATCAAAGCGAGTCGGTTGGATGAAAAGCCAGCCGGCGTTGAGCGAGGAAGAAAATGCCGACAAATCTGTCGAATCTGAGAGCGCCGAAGAAGGCGAACAGCAACAAGAAGCGCGTGGGCCGCGGTATGGGCTCGGGCATGGGCAAGACCTCCGCACGTGGACATAAGGGACAGCGTTCGCGTTCCGGTTCGCGCATGATGCGCGGTTTTGAGGGCGGCCAGATGCCGCTGCACCGCCGTCTGCCGAAGCGCGGTTTTACCAACATCTTCCGCACCGAATACACTGTGGTTAACCTGGACCGGATCGCCGAACTGGGCGTTGCCGAGCTGACCGTCGATGCACTGGTCAAGCACGGCCTGCTCAAGAAGCGGAACGAGCTGATTAAGGTGCTGGCGACTGGCGAGCTCACCACCGCGGTGATCGTGCATGCGCACAAGTTTTCCAAGGCCGCGCAGGAGAAGATTGAAAAGGCCGGCGGCAAGGCTGTTTTGATCGGCGGATAGTTATTTCCTGCGTGCCGGGAGCGGAACGCGGGGCACCCACATTGTTGTAGGCCTCATTAGCTGGAAGTGCCGATATTTATGTTTGAGAAATTCGCGAATATCTTCCGTATTCCCGACCTGCGCAAGCGGGTGCTCTTCACCCTTGGCATCTTGGCGGTCTACCGGCTGGGAAGCTTTATTTCAACGCCGGGTGTGAACCCGGCTGTGCTGGCGCAGTTCTTTAACCAGCAGGGCGGCAGTGCGCTGGGCCTGGTCGATATGTTCAGCGGCGGCAATCTTCGCCGCTTGACTGTTTTTGCGCTGGGCATCATGCCGTACATTACGGCGTCGATCATCTTCCAATTGCTGACTGTGGTCTATGAGCCATTGGCGCGGCTGCAAAAGGAAGGCGAGCTCGGCCGGCGCAAGATTACCCAGTGGACCCGTTATACGACCGTTGCTCTAGCAATCTTCCAGTCGCTCGCGATTGCGGTCGCCTTGAATCGCGGTTCAGGCGGCACACCTTTCGTGGTGGATCCGGGCCCCGGATTCATTCTGATGACGGTGTTGACGCTGACTACCGGCACCGCCTTCATTATGTGGCTGGGTGAACAGATCACTGATCGCGGCATCGGCAACGGTATGAGCTTGCTGATCTTCGCGGGTATCGTCGTGGGACTGCCTCGTGGCATCGCCGATCTCATTGAGAAGGCACGGACCCAGGCCTTTGGCCCATTCACGGTCCCGGCCTTGATCCTGCTTGTTGCAGCGATGTTTTTGATCGTTGCCTTCATCGTCTTTGTCGAGCGCAGTGAGCGCCGCATTCCGGTGCAATATGCGAAACGGATCGTTGGCCGGCGCATGATGGGCGGGCAGTCGACGCATCTGCCGCTGAAGGTCAACTCCGGCGGTGTGATGCCGGTGATCTTCGCTTCGTCGGTGCTTTCGGCGCCGTTGCTGTTTGCCAACCTTGCGGTCGTGCGGAATAGCGGCTTTCTTGAGCGGCTTTTCGAAGGGTTGCGGCCGGGCGAGCCGTGGTACGAGCTGATTCAGGCTGTCGCCATCGTCTTCTTCGCCTACTTCTATATTTCCATCGTCTTTCGTCCCGATGACATTGCCGACAATATGCGCAAGTACGGCGGCTTTATTCCGGGCATTCGGCCCGGCAAGCGCACCTCGGACTTTATCAACGATGTGCTGACCCGCATCACCCTGGTAGGCGCAATCTATCTGGTCGTCGTGACGATGATTCCGCAGTTCCTCATCAGCGGTATCCATTTGAACGACCTCTGGCTGATCGGGCCGGTCTTTGAGAAGCTGCCGACCTGGGTCACGCATGGGTTGAACTTGAACTTCTACTTCGGCGGCACCTCGTTGTTGATCGTCGTGGGCGTGGCGATGGATACGGCGAACCAGGTGGAGTCGCAGCTGATTATGCGGCACTATGAGGGCTTTTCGCCGCGCAGTGGACGTATCCGCGGAAGGCGGGCGTGGTAAGTGTCGACCCAGCTTTCCGGCCCGGTTTCAGCTGCCGCGTCTGAGATGAAATTCGCTCTTGGGCCAATCCTTCTCGTTGGGCCTCCCGGCTCCGGCAAAGGCACTCAGGCCAAAGCGATCATGAGCACCTGGGGAGTTCCTCAGGTTTCGACCGGAGACCTGCTTCGCGGCAATGTCGCTGCCCGCACCGACCTTGGCATCAAGGCAAAAGAGATCATGGGCAGAGGGGAACTGGTCCCTGACGAGCTGGTGAACCAGATGGTGGCGATGCGGTTGGGCGAGCCCGATTGCGCGCGGGGTTTCATTCTCGATGGATTTCCGCGGACGCTGGCGCAAGCGGAATGGTTGGATGCCCATGTTGGCGGTTTCGGTCCGGGGCTTCCGGTCATTGCGATTCAGCTGAAGGTGGACTATACTCTTTTAGTGCGTCGAGTTACGGGCCGACGCAATTGTCCAACCTGCGGAAGTATTTACAACGTCTATCTGCAGCCGCCGAAAGTTGACGAGCTGTGCGATCTGGACGGTACGCCGCTTCAGCGGCGCTCAGACGATACGGAAGAGGTTTTTGCGGACCGCCTGCGGGTATACGAGGCGCAAACCGAACCGGTAGTTGCGCATTATCGCGCCATGGGCCGGCTCGAGGAGATGGATGGCGACCAGCCGGTAGATGCCGTGACTGACGGGATCCTGGCCGCAGTCAAGCGACTGAGGACAAGGGGTTAAGCACGGCATGGCGATCATGATCAGGACGCCGCAAGAGATCGAGAAGATGCGGCACAGCGGCGGGGTAGTGAGAGAGGTGCTGGAGACGGTGCGCGGCCTGGTCAAAGCCGGTGCGACTACTCTGGACCTTGAAAACGCCGCGGCAGCGAAGATGAAGGAGTTGGGTGCGGTGGCCGCATTCAAGGGGTACCGCGGATATCCCTGTGTGCTCTGCACCTCGCTGAATGAAGAAGTGGTCCATGGCATCCCGTCGAAGAACAGGGTGCTACGCGATGGGGACATTGTTTCCATCGATTGTGGTGTGGTGGTAAACGGCTACTACGGGGACTCGGCAATTACCGTTGCTGTCGGCAATGGGCTATCTCCTGAAGCGAAGCGCCTGCTGGATGTAACCAAGGCATCGCTGGAAAGTGCGATTGCAGTGGTCAAGCCGGGCGCGACGCTGGGCGACATTGGAGCGGCGGTTCAGGAAGTAGTCGAGGCCGACGGATTTAGCGTAGTGAGGGATTTTGTGGGGCACGGTATCGGCACGCACATGCACGAGGACCCACAGGTACCGAACTACGGTCGACGCGGTCAGGGCACAAAACTTCGCCCGGGCATGGTGCTGGCGATCGAGCCGATGGTGAATGTTGGCGGTCCGGGTGTCCAGGTCCTGAAAGATGGCTGGACGGCGGTGACCGAAGATGGCAGTTTAAGCGCCCATTTTGAGCACACGGTGGCCGTGACTCAAGAGGGTGCAACGGTATTGACGCAGTAGGGTTCGGGAATCGAGCTCGCCGAACGAGCGCGGGCGGAATCGGGATACGGTTTGTCGAAGGAAGATGCGATTGAAGTAATGGCAGTGGTCGTCGAGACGCTGCCGAATGCGATGTTCAAGGTGGAACTGGAGAACAAGCACCAGGTATTGGCGCATGTTTCCGGACGTATGCGGAAGAATTTCATCCGCATCCTTCCGGGCGACCGGGTGGCCATCGAGTTGAGCCCGTACGATTTGAATCGCGGGCGAATTGTTTACCGGTACAAGTAGTTTTGGGTTGTCAGGTCAGGAGTAGTAATGAAGGTTCGTGCGTCGGTTAAGAAGATTTGTGACAAGTGCAAGGTCATCCACCGCCGTGGTGTGGTTCGGGTGATTTGTGAGAATGCCAAACATAAGCAACGCCAGGGCTAATTCTGACGCAGGTTGTTTGGTTTTGATGTGAATCGGCCGGAGGTTTGGCAGGGGCTAGTTAGCCGATGTAAGGCTTGCGTGGAACCCCGAAGTTCCTATTTAGCGTGAACTACGATTTGCGAATCTGCTTCCTCCGAAGTCGGAGGGGCATAACTGCTCCGGATGGCGATAGGCGCCGGGGTGCTTCATTAAAGGACAAGTATGGCTCGTATTGCTGGAGTCGATCTGCCGCGCAACAAACAGGCCCGGATCGGACTCACTTACATTTTCGGGATTGGTAATCCTCGGGCGCTCCGCATCCTGGCTGCCGCGAACGTTGATCCGTTCAAGAAGATTCAGGATTTGGGCGAGGACGAGGTTAACCGGATCCGCCAGGTGATCGAGGAAGAAGGCCAGGTCGAAGGCGATCTGCGCAAAGACGTCTCGATGAACATTAAGCGGCTCATCGACATTCAGTCCTACCGCGGACTTCGCCACCGGCGCAATCTGCCGGTCCGCGGCCAACGCTCGCACACGAATGCCCGCACCCGCAAGGGACCGCGCAAGGGCACTATCGCCGGCAAGAAGAAAGTGACGGGTAAATAGCCATGGCAAAGCCAGCACAGGGCGGAGCCGGGAAGGCCGGCAAGAACAAGAAATTCAAAAAGCGCGAGCGCAAGAATGTGCCATACGGTTTGGTCTACATTCAGGCGACGTTCAACAACACTATCGTGACCATCACCGATGGCCAGGGCAATACGCTGTCGTGGAAGAGTTCGGGCTCCCTCGGATTCCGCGGGTCGCGTAAAGGTACTCCGTTTGCGGCGCAACAGGCTGCGGTGAACGCCGCCAATATGGCCCGCGATCATGGTCTGCGTTCGGTGGATGTTCGGGTTGCCGGACCAGGCTCGGGCCGCGAATCCGCGGTGCGCGCGTTGGCCGCCGCTGGACTGGATGTTCGGTCGATTCGCGACGTCACGCCGATTCCGCATAACGGCTGCCGTCCGCCGAAGCGGAGACGTGTCTGATGCCGCTCGAAATGCGGACCCGCTGTGAACGTTGCGGGTCGCCTCTCGGCATGGCTGATGACGCTTTTATTTGTAGCTATGAATGTACGTTTTGTGCCGAGTGCGCTGGCAAGTTGAATGCGCAATGCACGAACTGCGGCGATGAGTTGTTGCAGCGGCCAAAGCGGTTGAATTTGACGTGTGGATGCGGCAAGTAGTTCCGCACCGCACGAAACGAACATGGACCGGGACGAAGGATTGTTGGTCGAAAGATCGTGACATCCGTAAACCGGTCGACCTCTGAATTAGGAGAACTAAGTTGGCACGTTATACCGGACCAGTCTGCCGCCTTTGCCGCCGCGAAGGCATGAAGCTTTTTCTGAAAGGGCCCAAGTGCTTTACCGACAAGTGCCCGATCGAGAAGCGTAACTTCGCTCCCGGCCAGCACGGCCGCGACCGCAAGGCCAAGATCGTTGGCTACGGCCTGCAGCTGCGCGAGAAGCAGAAGGCGAAACGCATCTACTTCGCCCTCGAGGGCCAGTTCCGCGCCTACTACGAGAAGGCATCGCGTACCCCCGGCGTCACCGGCGAGCTGCTTCTGCAGCAGCTGGAGCGTCGTCTGGATAATGTCGCCTTCCGCATGGGTTATGCCGGTTCGCGCCGCCAGGCGAGGCAGCTTGTTCGCCACGGCCACGTGGAAGTGAATGGCCGCAAGGTGAACATTCCTTCGTACCAGGTGAATGTGGGCGATGAGATCCGCGTTCGCGAGGGCAGCAAGAATCTGACGCTGGTCGAAGTGGCCCGCGACTTTGCCAGCCACCAGAACACTCCGGCATGGCTGCAGATCGATGGCGCCGCACTTTCCGGCAAGATCATTGCATTGCCCAAGCGCGAGGATGTCAATCTGCCGGTTAACGAGCAGCTGATTGTCGAACTTTACAGCAAGTAAGTTGAAGTAGCGGGAGTTAGAAGGAAACTTCTAACTCCCGTCAGCCGTGAATGTTGTCCAAATCAACCTGGAGATAACAGGCGCAGCCGTTGCAAAATGCATCGCGGCGTTCGCTGCGCAGGAGAAACGCTTATGTTGTGGAGAGGGTTCCAAAAGCCGAAACGTCTAGCCGTCGATACCGACACACTCACCGAGAAGTATGGGAAGTTCAGCGCCCAGCCGTTTGAGCGCGGCTTCGGCACGACCATTGGCAATGCGCTGCGTCGCACGCTGTTGTCCTCAATCGAGGGTGCCGCCGTTACCGCCGTCAAGATCGAAGGCGTGTTGCACGAGTTCCAGTCGATCGCCGGAGTGGTGGAAGACGCGACCGACATTATCCTGAACCTGAAGCAGATTCCGTTTAAGCTAAGCGGCGAGGGTCCGAAGGCGCTATACCTGCGCGCAGAGACTCCCGGCGTAGTCACTTCGGGCATGATCGAGGCGGATGGCGATGTCGAGATCCTGGATAAGGACGTTTACATTGCGACTGTGAGCGAAGGCGGCAAGCTGGACATGGAAATGCGCCTCAAGCGCGGCCGTGGCTACATCTCCGCAGATAAGAATTTTGACTCCGACCTGGGCCTGGGCTTTATTCCGGTCGACTCGGTCCACTCGCCGGTGCGCAAGGTCAACTACACCGTCGACGCGGCCCGTCTCGGTCAGATCACCGACTACGACAAACTGACGCTCGAGGTCTGGACCAATGGTTCGGTGCTGCCCGCCGATGCTATTGGCCTTTCGGCGAAGCTGCTGAAGGACCACATGAGCATCTTCATCAACTTCGAGGAAGAGGTTGAAGACAGTGGCCACTCCGAGACGGGCCAGATGCTGCTGCGCAACGAGAACCTGAACCGCTCGGTCGAGGAGCTGGAGCTCTCCGTCCGCAGCTATAACTGCCTGAAGAACGCCAACATTCAGACCATCGGTGAACTGGTGCAAAAGACCGAAGCCGAGATGCTGAAGACCAAGAACTTTGGCCGCAAGTCGCTCAACGAGATCAAGGAAATCCTGGCACAGATGGGTCTGTCGCTGGGCATGAAGATCGACGAGCACGGCAATGCGGTTCCGGGGCCGACCAGCGTACTGCCGGCGACCACACTGGCTGCAAGCTATAGCCGCTTTGACGACGACGATGACGACGATACCGACGGTCTTGAAGACGACGTCGATCTTGCGCTGCAATCGGAGCCGGAGAACTTCTAAGAGCAGTCTTCAGTTCTCAGTCCTCATGGGCGTTGCGGCGAGAGCCAGAAATGTTCACTGAGGACTGAAGACTGATCACTGACAACTTCAAGACTTTGCAAGAATAGAGAGATTGCCATGCGCCACCGCAATGCAGGATACAAACTCGGACGCAACACCAGCCATCGCCGCGCTCTGCTGCGCAACCTGGTGACCTCCATCGTGATGGAAGACCGCGTCCATACCACGATCACCAAGGCAAAAGCCGCGCGCCCGCATGTGGAGCGGCTCATCACGCTGGGCAAGAAGGGCGACCTTCATAGCCGTCGCCGCGCCTTGTCTTACCTCATGACCCGCGAGGCTGTCACCCGCCTCTTTGAGACGGTGGCGCCGCGCTACGGTGACCGCAATGGCGGCTATCTGCGCATTGTCCGCACCGGTTTCCAAAAGGGCGATGGAGCCGAAAAAGCCTTCATCGAACTGCTGGGCGCCGAGCAAGTGTTGGACGAAAAGCGTCAACAGCGCGCCGAAGCCCGCGCCAAGCGGCGTGAAGAGGCGCAGAAGGCCATGGAAGAGCAGCAGCCTCCGGCCGAGGGCGCCGCTTAGATTTACGCTCAACGCACGACTCAGAGCAATGGAACGCACCCCTTCGTGGGTGCGTTTTTTCTTTCAGATAAATGTTGAGGATTGAACTAGAGTAGTCCATGACCGATGGACGGCAAACGCAACATAGAATCCGGTGGAGTTTCGGAGGGCAAGACCACGGCCGCCTGGCTCGACTGGGGATCTGAATATCTCGGCACTGGAGTTCTGCAGCTGCAAGGCATCCTGATCCTGGTCGCCTTGGCTGTGTGGATCTTCCTCCGTATCGTAAGAACAAGTACTTCGCTGCCGCTCAATCTTTTGTTTACCTTTTGCGTCGGCAACTGGGTGTCATTTGTTGTCTTCCGGGCGCAGTTTCTCTTTGCCCACAAGCGCGCGCCGTGGAAATGGATTGTTTTTCTTATAGTGCTTGCGCTGGTTGGCGTTTCGGGAAGCATATTTGCCGAGGCGGTGATCTGCCTCGTTATTGTTGGCGGATTTTCAAACTTTCTCCAACGCGTTGCCTCAGATGCTCCCATTGGGACACTCGTCACATTTATCTTCGGCGTCATCGCGTTTCGTTTCGAGGAGCAGAAAGACAAGATGGCGGAGCGGCAACGGGAATTGCAGGGGCAAGTACAACTCGGTCACGTTAAAGAGCAGTCGCACGAGGCTGAGCTTGCCCATGCGCACGAGATTCAGCGCCATCTTATGCCCCGCGAGACTCCACAGATTGCGGGATTCCAGATCGCTTGCGCGTGGCAGCCGGCCAAGTCGGTGAGCGGAGACTATTTCGATGTCCTGCAGCTCGGCGCGGGAAGACTTGGGTTGTGCATCGCCGATGTATCGGGCAAAGGGATCACCGCGGCACTGCTGATGGCAAATCTTCAGGCTTCGGTCAAGGCTTTTGCGCCCGAGGCCGAATCGCCCGCGGTGCTGTGCGCGAAGCTGAACAGCGTGCTGTGCGACACGGTCGCTCCGGGCAAATTTGTGACGTTATTTTACGGGGTCATCGATACGCAACAACGGCGGTTACAGTACGAAAATGCCGGCCATTGCCTGCCTTTGCTGGTGCATGCCGATGGTTCGATCCTGATGCCGGCGAGCTACAGCGGAGTACTGGGACTGTTTTCGCACTGGACTTTTCAGAACAGCGAGGTGCAGTTGCAGTCCGGCGATTGCCTGGTGCTGATGACTGACGGAGTGCTTGAGGCGGCGAATGAGGATGAAGAAGAGTTCGGCTATCAGCGCTTGATCGAGGTGGTGAGGCAGAACCGCAGTTCCGGTGTGCATGGTATTCGGACCGCGATACTCGATTCGGTTTCCAGGTTCTGCAACGGCAAGTTCGACGATGATGCTTCTCTCATCGTGGTCACTGTGAATTGAGTTAACGTAAGAGTTCCTGCGGACACGAGGCACAGACTGACTGCCGCTTGGCCCCGGTTCGCGACAAAACCAGAGCGCCGATTGCCCGACCGATTCATTTATTGCACAAAGATGGATCGCAGGGAGGATAAGGAATATGAGGAAACAGCACGCGAATGGCTGCCAACACAACGCCTGCAATCAGGAATTGGGAACCGGTCAAGAAGACAAGACTTGTGACGAGATTCGCAACCACGCTTAGAATGAACCCGCTTACGATGGTTTTCTTCAGGAACCGAAACGCCAGCCAGGTGGGAAGGGGATAGGGCCAGCTTCTCTCGCTATAATAATTCCGGATGCGTTGATGATCGTTCCAGTATTGGTCAATCGCGATCTGAGATCGCGGCCCGCTATGAGAAGGCCTCAGCCGCCCTTGCTCGACGTCCTTCTGTAACTCCCTGGGCAGCTCTGCCCTCCGTCTCTTGACCGCCTCGGCTTCGCCCCGCTCCAATTCCGCTCGGGCTCGTTGATAGATACCCGACATGGTTAGAACCGCGATTCCTGCCCAAACCAGGGCCATGAGGCCCCATATCGCCCAGGTGGACTCGAAGAATTGCGCAAACAATACTTTGTCCGACTTGAGCTCGGCGGGATTCATCATGTGTCTGTGAATCTCGATTGTGAGCAGGTGCAATGTCGCAATCGTGATTGCGAGAAAACCTGCGAGAGCGAAATGCGATCCGAGTCTTCGTACGGATGCTTTGCATTCGAGAGAGCCGCCCTGGACATCCCAAGTGCCATGAGATTCCATGATCGTGTCGCCACCAATCCTCTTCCGATCCATTGCAGCGGCAATTACTGTCCCTGCCAGGCCCAAGCCCAACATGGCATCTAACCCCCTCAGGGCTGCATGGGCCGCCCCTTGCCAATTGAGATGAAGGACGGTCCCGCATGATGTCGGTATCTTATGTACCCACAGCCAGGGAGGCGTCGAGCTGCAGGAGCTGGTTTGAATTCGAATGGTGAAATATTGAAAGATGAGGCCTGCGATAAGGATCGCTCCCCACCAGACGAACCGACCAGAAACCCGCTGGTCGAGCCTTGCTCGGCCCAGATCGGCGGTAAGGACAGGTGCCTCTTTCAGGCCGCAGGCTATGGAGATGTAGCACCAAACCAGGATTGGAACCAAGACAACGTAGTCCAACGCCAGAATCGCCTGCAGAGGACCCTTGATGACGCTCCAGCCGGCGGCACGTTCCGGTAGCAGGGGGAATGCGATGTCGACGAGAACGCAAACTAAGAACCATAGGAGAGCAGAGACTAAGGGCGCCACTTTCTGGTTGGACAGGCAATCAAGGAGCGTCTTACCGAGCGGGTCCATTCCAGCTGGTGCGGCGGTATGACGTCGCCTTGGCGACCACTGATAAAGCCAAGCCGCAATGAATACTCCACTGGACATCATGCCGGAGGCGGTCAGCATGGCCCAGTCGTTCACAGAATGAACCTCCCCGATGTCAGCCCGGACTCAAATGGACCACACTCAACCATAGGACACCCTAACTCTCCCGACATGATAATCCGGAGCCTCGAGGGTCGTGAATGGGGCTTTCGCTAGGCCCGCGATGAGAGATGCGGGACGAAGCAGGGCATGGTCTTGGAGCTCAAGGATGCTATTGCAGCGGAGCCAACTGAGTCGCTCTCGGATCTCTGTCCGCCGACAATCACGGATGGATCTTCTCGCCTCGCTCCAGCATGGCGATGTACTGCTCGATCTTGCGGGCTCGGGTCTCCGGGTTCTTTGCAGTTTGAATCCGCCAGAGAACTGCGTAGCGGTTGGTGCGATCGATGGTCTCGAAGAACGCTTTGGCCTTCGGGTGCGCGTCCAGTGCAGCCTGAAAGTCGCTGTCGATCGTCGCTTTGCTGGGCGAATCGTAGGCCGCTTCCCATTGCCCATTCTTCTTTGCGTTCTCGATCGCCGCGAGGCCTGGCGGTTTCATTTCTCCACTGGCAATGAGTGCGAGGGCCTTTTCGCGGTTGATCTTCGACCACAGGCTTTTAGTCGATCGCGGCAAAAATCGTTGCAGCCAGGTCTCATCACTCTCGGGCTTCTTCTGGCCGTCGATCCATCCGTAGCAGAGTGCCACTTCAAGCGCCTCTTGATAGGAGACCGAAGGCAGGTCAGAGGACTTTTTCGCGATGCGAAGCCATAAGCCGGTGTTGGTTCGATGGCTCTTGTTGAGCCACATTGCCCAATCCCGCTTGGATTTGAAGAGTCGTATCGAAGCGGCGTCGGGCTTGTCGGTCATGGCTCGTTACCCCGAGCTACTCTACGTGATAGTTCGGCGCTTCGCGGGTGATGATGACGTCGTGAACATGGCTTTCGCGCAGGCCCGCATTCGAGATGCGGATGAAGTTTGCATGCTCCTGCAGGGCCGGTATGCTGCCGCAGCCGAGGTAGCCCATGCCGGAGCGTAAGCCGCCGACGAGTTGAAAGACCATTGACTCGAGTGGTCCGCGATGGGGCACTCGGCCTTCGATGCCTTCCGGAACGTACTTGGCGAGACGGTTACCGCCGTTGCCGCGGCTGACGTTGACGACGCCCTCGCTGCGATTCAATTCGGCCTCGTCGAGATCTTTGGAACTCTGAAAATAGCGTTCGCCTGAGCCCTGCGACATCGCCGAGAGCGAACCCATGCCGCGATACGCTTTGAAGGAGCGTCCCTGATAGAGGATGGTCTCGCCCGGGCTTTCGTCGACGCCGGCGAAAAGGGAACCGATCATGATGGAGCTGGCCCCGGCAGCGATGGCCTTGGTGATGTCGCCGGAATATTTGATGCCGCCGTCAGCGATGATGGGAATATCCCGTTCCCTGGCGGCGCGATAGGCGTCGGAAACGGCAGTGATCTGTGGAACTCCTACTCCGGTGACCATGCGCGTGGTGCAAATGGAGCCGGGGCCGATGCCGACCTTGACTGCGTCGGCGCCAGCGTCGATCAGGGCGAGAGCGCCTTCATACGTTGCGATGTTGCCGGCGAGCAGGTCGATGTGGGGAAAGGCCTTCTTCACATCGCGGACTGCCTGCAAGACGCGCGACGAATGTCCATGTGCGGAGTCGATGGAGAGCACGTCGACGTTTTCGGCAACCAGAGCGGCGGCTCGCTCGAGATAGTCTCCAGTCGCCCCGAGGGCGGCGCCAACGCGAAGCCGGCCCTGCTCGTCCTTGGAAGCGTTGGGATATTTGAGCTTCTTTTGGATGTCCTTAACGGTGATCAGGCCCTTCAGCTCATAGTCGCCATTGACGACGAGGAGCTTTTCCACACGATGCTTGTGCAGGATCAGCTCGGCTTCTTCGAGAGTGGTGCCGACCGGGACGGTGATGAGGTTCTCTTTGGTCATGACGTCGCCGACCGGGATATCGGTCCGCGTCTCAAAGCGGAGGTCACGGTTGGTGAGAATGCCGACAAGCTTCTTGCCCTTGGTGACCGGCACGCCGGAGATTTTGTAGCGCCGCATCACCTCGAGCGCGTCGGCAATCAGTTGCTCCGGCGCGATGGTCACTGGGTCGACGATCATGCCGCTCTCCGACCGCTTGACTTTGTCGATCTCTCCGGCCTGCTGCTCGATCGCCAAGTTGCGATGGACAATGCCCAGACCGCCCTGCTGGGCCATGGCGATGGCCATGCGCGACTCGGTCACGGTATCCATCGCGGCTGAGAGCAGCGGTGTATTCAAGGTGATCCTGCGGGTGAGCCGGGTCTGGGTGCTCACCTGGGCAGGGACTACTTCGCTGAATGCGGGAACTAAAAGGACGTCGTCAAAGGTAAGAGCTTCACGAACCGGCATTTCAATCATGGTTTTTATGAAAAAGCCGGCGAGGCAGCGCAGGTGGGTTCAGGCTGGCAGGCTGCTTTTATGTATTGTAGTTGGGTCGGGTGGGTAGGGCAAACGGCGGTGTTGAGACCTATCCCGCTTGCAAGCCGCCGCGGAGGAACTACTGCGCCCGCAGCGAACAGGAGGACGCATGCCCATGCAGCGCGCGGCGGACTCTCACCAAATCGCATTCAAGGATATGGCGGGGATCCTCGACGAGGTCCAGCCAGCCTTCGTAAGCTACGTATCCGTCGAGTGTTGCCTGGATATAGTACTTGCCGCGGTAGAAGCGATGTTGGCCACCCTGGCTCACGATCGGGATGCAATGCTGGCAAGAGACGAAGTTCAGATGTGCGCCTTCAGTCTCGACGGGCGACGATCTAAAAACCAGATCGATTGCGAGGTTGTCGGAGACGGAATCCAGAACCGACACGGCATTTCTCAGTTCACGGAAAACCCTTTGCGCCTCCAGCTCTGGAGTAACGGGCGCGGTCGGATCGGTCAGGTGCGAGATCGCCGCGGGGAAATGCTGCCGTAAAGGTTGCAGCGTGGCATCGTGAAGCGCCTGATCAAACTCTGTTTGGGTTGTTTTGATGAGGGTAACCAGGTCAGGTGTCGGATAGCTGTGTCCGGTTCCAGTCTGGGTCTGCACACCGTCTGCCGCGACTGCGCCGCTCTGTACCTCGGCGATTCGCTGCTCAAGACTGCGCTTAAGGTTCGCGACTGCAGCAGCGAGACGGTCCTGGGTTTCGTCGAACTCGTTCTGGCCGACGAAAGCCGTCCAGTGGTCGAGCTCCGTGCCCCAGTGATCGACTGGAGTGGTCTTAGCGCTGAATCGGTAGAGGCCGCGCAGATGTGCAATAGCGGGGGTGGCCACCGCAAACCCGTTTGAATCACAAAAAACGGGAGTATTCGCGTCGAGCGCGGCACAGACGAGCAGCGGTTTGCCGTCGGTATCGAAGGCCACGTCCGACATTCCATTCTGAAGATCGGTGATGAGCGACGGCGTGAGATTTGATCTTGATTGCTGAGGGGTCGCGAGCCGTTGCGTCGACGGATCGCGGTAGATGGGGGAGTTGCCCTGGTTTCGCGGCCTGTGTTGCGGTGCGAGCGGCGTGAACTCGACCGATAGGGCGACCAGACCCAGCTGTGTGACGCCATACGAACCGGCGACCGTCTGCCCTACGTCGTCGATCTCAGTGGGTGTTGAGCAGCTGCCGCTGTTGGAGTTGATCTCGGCGGTGTTCAGACGCCGCTGGAGATCTGCGTCTGGCAATCCATAGGTTCGGATGGCGAGTCGCGCTGCAGCCTCGAGCGCCCCGCAGACGCTCGGATCGAACTGCGGACTGCCACCGGGCAGGCCGATCACGATCTCCATGCGGTTTGGGTTCACGGTGCGGGTGGCCGGCGCTTGGCTGTCGATATACTCGACCTCCTGGTAGGCCACTTCGCCATTGCGCAGCAGCTGCACCGAATACCGCCCAACGGGAACGATGAAGTAGGAGTTGCCGGAGCGATCATAGTTCACGTGCGAGGTGAGATTGGTGAGCCGAACGGTCATATCGGTGTCGATCGGCAGGCGTGTGACGGCGACGTCCTGGGCGAAGGCGAGGGCGGCCGCAAATACTAGGAGAAATCCGATTGAGAGACGAGTCAGCGCGAAGGCGATAGATCGGCAAGTGCGTGGAAGCATGTCGACACTCTGTTTGGCAAAGTCGCCCTGCACATCATAGGACGTTGATTCCGAGCTATGCGCTCCAAAGTCGCTTCCTGCAGTCTCGCAGAAAGTTGAAGGCCCCGATCAAGATCTTCGCGGGGCAAACTGAATAGTGTCCAGTGCCAACGGTTTGAATTCCTTCCAAAAGAGTCGTATCCTGTAATAGCAGACAAAGTTGTCCCTAACCGTACCGTGGATCTACCGGCGGCGTGGAGCGATGAGTGGGCGCAAGCCCACTTTTTCTTTGGTGCAAAGATTTGTGATGGCAGCGCGATGCCGAAGGGTTAATCGCAAGATTCTCCTAGCGGCAACGCGAGGAAAGGGCGAAGACCTTCCTCGGGATTTTGAAGGTTTTGCTGGCGTATGGCGGTCGATCTGGACAAAATTCGCGCAGCGGCGCAACGGGTTGCCGCCTCTCATGGGCTGGAAGTGGTGGAGGTTGAGTTCATTCCCGCCGCCAAGCAGCGTGCGCTGAGGATTTTTGTCGAGAGGAACGCCACGGAGCGGGCGCGATTGGCAGAGGCCGCAAGGGTCGCGGGTGCTGAGAGTGCGGCGGAAGAGGGGGTGATTCGCGTCGCCGTCGCCAAAGGCCAGATCACGATGGATCAACTGGCGTGGGTGACCCACCAGGATTGCGAACAGTTCAGCGTCGATTTCGGAACTCTGGTGGACGTGGAAGACCTGGTGCCAGGTGCCGAGTACACCCTGGAGGTTTCCTCTCCCGGGCTGGAGCGAAAGCTCTTTCACCGGGCGGATTATGAGCGATTTCGCGGCAGCCTGGTGAAGGCGCAGACTTTTCAGCCGGTTGAGGGAAACCGGCACTGGCACGGCCGGCTAACCGAGGTCCGCGAGACGACGATTGTGCTCGATCTGTCGGCGGTGCGGCAGAAGGGCAAGAACAAGAAAATCGCGGCGCAGACGGTCGAGCTGGAGTTGGCGAATATCGAGAAGGCGCAATTAGTGGCGGAAGTCTGAGTCGTGCCTCGGGCAGTTGAGACGCGCACACCAGTTAGTCGAAGTGAGAGAGAAGAACTATGGCGAGTTTGCTTTACCAGAGCATTGAAGCGTTGAGCCGGGAAAAGGGCATTGATCCGGAGATCGTCGTCGCGGCGGTTGAGGATGCGATCGCGCTGGCGACGCGGAAGTATTACAAGACGCAGGAGAACATGCGCGCCGAGCTGGACAAGGAGACGGGCGAGATTCGCGCTTACGTCTATAAGACGGTCGTCCCGAACACGGTCGTCGGCGAGGATGGCGTCGAGGTGACGGCGCAGCTGGAAGACCCGGTCAACCAGATCACGCTCTCCGAGGCGCACGCTCTATCGCCGGATGTCGAGGTGGGTGGAGAAATTCGCTACTACAAGCCGACCGACGTGCTGGGGCGCATCGCCGCGCAGATGGCCAAGCAGGTCATCTTCCAGAAGGTGCGCGAGGCTGAGCGCGACACGATCTTCAATGAATACAACCATCGCATGGGCGAGGTGATCACTGCGACGGTCAAGCGGATCGAGCTGCAGGATGTGATCTTCGACCTGGGCAAAGCGGAGGCGCGCATGCCGCGCCGGGAGCAGTCGCGGCTGGAGCAGTTTTCGGTGGGCGAACGCGTGCGCGTAGTCTTGCTGCGCGTCGATCGCGCTGCGAAGGGACCGCAGGTGATCGTTTCTCGGGCGGTTCCGGAGCTGGTGCAAAACCTCTTCCAGAGCGAAGTGCCGGAGATTTACGACGGGACAGTGGTGATTCGCGCCACCGCACGCGAGGCGGGCGAGCGCACCAAGATCGCGGTCATGTCGCGCGACAAGGACGTAGATCCTGTCGGCGCCTGCGTCGGCATGAAGGGCATGCGCGTGCAGTCGATCATTCGCGAGTTGCGCGGCGAGAAGATCGACATTATCGAGTTCAGCGAAGAGATCACGACTTTCGCGGAGAAGGCCTTGCAGCCAGCGAAGGTCAGCCGGGTGAGCATCGCCGATTTGGGCGAAAAGCAGTTGGAGGTCATCGTCGACGATACCCAGTTGTCGCTGGCGATCGGCAAGAAGGGCCAGAATGTCCGGCTCGCTGCGAAGCTGCTGGGCTGGAAGATCGACATCAAGAGCGAGGAAGAAAAGCGCCAGGAAGTCGAGCAGCAGATGACCGGCATGACCGGAGGCCCGACGACCGCAATCGAACAAGTAAGCGAATTGGGCGAAGCGATCATCCAAAAGCTGGTAGCTGCTGGAATTACGACGGTCGAAGCGCTGGCGGACATGACTCCCGAACAGCTGGAAGAGATTCCGGGCATCGGCGAAAAGACCCTGGAGAAGATCAGCGTGGCCGTACGGCACTACTTCGGCGAGTATGAGCCGGGTGAAGAGCAGGCGGGCACGACGCCGACTGCGGAAGAAGATCAGAAGCGGCTGAGTGAGGAAGCCAGTCTGGATGAGGAGATCGACGCTCTCACCCAGGACTTGACTCAGGAAGGCGAAGACAGTGTAAGCCGGGACGGCTCGGGGCAGATTTTCGACGAGCTCGCCGAGGAACGTTTGGCCGAGATCACCGAGGTCGGGCCGGAGTTGGAAGCGGAAGGCGCAGAGTCACTCGATCCGGGTGTTCGGGATGTGAGCGAACGTCTGGTCGAGGGCAAGCCGCACGGATTGATTCACGGAGAGCCGATTGATGAGGATGCCGTCCTCGAAGGCAACGTGGAAGAGATCAAGGACGAAGGCAGGGTAGCCGGGGACGACGCCGGGCTGGAGAAGGAATCAGACGAAGAAGCGAACGGGGAAGCGGACGAGGGCGGCGCGTGATGCGCCGCGGATTGATGAAGCGCGAGAGCGCGGATTTTCAACTTTCAGAGGATAATAGAAACAGCGTTTATACCCATTGGCGAGGGTTTCACATGAACATCTAGGCCACACTGGGACTGCGCGAAAAGGGGCGGATGAGTAAAGTTCGAATCAATGATCTGGCGCGCGAGCTGGAAGTCAAGAGCCGGGAGATCCTGGACGCTCTGACGGCAGTTGGCGTAACCGAAAAGAAGACCCATTCAAGTTCGCTCGAGAGCGATGAGGCCGAGCGTGTACGCGCCTATTTGCAGCGTGGCAGCCGCGGTAGCGGTGAGTCGCAAAATCGCTCGATCGGTAATGGGCAAAAGCCAAAAATAGACTGGTCGCAGGTTTCGAAGCCCGGCGACGCAGCTCGCGAGCTGTTGCGCCGCAAGGAAGAGGCTGCGGCGGCTGCCGCGAGTCCTCGTCCGGCCGCTCCCGCCGCCGCACCAGTTCCGCCGCCCGCGGCGGCGAAGCCTGCGCCGACGCAGCCCGTCGCGCAGAAGCCCGCGCCAACTGTCGAGGCTGCAGCCTCGGCAGCGCCCCGCAAAATTGTGCCGCAACCGCGGCAGGAACCGCGTATTGTGGTTGCGTCTCCGCCATCGGTTCCAGCAATCGCAGCAAAACCACCCACGGGGCCGGTGATCGCACGGCCGCCCGTCCAGACCGCAGGCCCTCCATCATCGGCTGAAACCCGCACTGCCGCCGCTGCGGCAACGGCAGCGCCGGTGTTCGTAAAGCCGGCGGCTCAGGAAGCGCCAGCAGCAAGTACGCCTGCGGCTCCTCTAGTGCCGTCCGTAAAGCCGGAACAGGTCGCCACGCCGGCTGCCGAAGTACCCGCCGCCAGTGCCGACGCTCCACGTGGCGGCATTCCGGCTGCAAGCGAAGCGGCACGGTCGGTAGTTGCCGCGCCGCGTCGCGTTATCATGCCGCAGACCGGCCCTCGTCCGGTTTATTCCGCACCTCCGCCTGCTGCGAATGTAAATACTCCCCCGGCGGCCTCTGCGGGTCCGCAGGCTGGTGGAGCACCAACCGGTCCCGGCGTGATTCAGCGCGGCCAGCCGATCTTCCAGCGTAACCGTCCAGGCGGATCGCCTGGATTCGGCCAGCGTCCGCAGGGTGGTCAGCCTTACAATGCCGGCGCGGCAGGTGCCCCGGCGCGTCGTCCTATGCACCCGACGCGCAGCTCGCCAACTGGCGGGCCTCCGGGTGCTCGTCCGCCGATGGGCGGGGGAAGACCAGGTTTCCCGGCTCGCCCCGGCTTTGGTGGCCCGCGTCCTGGCCCTGGCGGCGCGGGTGGCTTAGTTCCGCCTCCGGGTGAGGCTCCGCGCCCGCAGCGGCCGAGCGGCCCACCGCGTGGCCGTGGCGGCAATCGTCGTTACGAAAAAAGCAAAGAAGGCCCGATGAAGGGCTTCCAGCCGCCACCGCGTTTTGGCGGTATGCAGATGTCTCGCGAGCCTTTGCCGATCACCCGCACGATTACGGTGACCGAGGGTATCAGCGTCAAGGACCTTGCCGAAAAACTTGATGTGCGCGGCAAAGACCTGATCGCGACGCTACTGATGCGAGGCGTCTTCGTCACCGTCAACCAATCGCTCGATGCAGAGCTCGTGAAGGACGTTGCGCGGCAGTTCGGTGCCGACACCCAAGTCATCAGCTTCGAAGACCAGATGGCCAACGAAGCCATCGAGAACCTGCTGCAGCAGCCGAATCCGGATGAGCTTGAAGTCGCGCGTCCCCCGGTGGTCACGGTGATGGGCCATGTCGATCACGGTAAGACCTCGTTGCTCGACGCGATTCGTGAAACCGACGTTGCCGCGGGCGAAGCGGGTGGCATCACACAGCACATCGGCGCTTACAAGGTGAAGTTCACCAAGGAGGGCTCTCCGGCCTCGGGTCGCGAGATCGTCTTCCTGGATACTCCTGGCCACGAAGCGTTTACTCGCATGCGTGCTCGGGGCGCCAAGGTTACCGACATCGTCGTCATTGTCGTGGCTGCAGATGACGGCGTCATGCCGCAGACCTTAGAGGCCGTTGATCACGCCAAGGCTGCGGGAGTGCCTATTATTGTTGCGGTCAACAAGATCGACAAGCCCGATGCGCAGCCCGAGCGCGTCAAGCAGCAATTGAGCGATCGCGGATTGTCTCCTGAAGAGTGGGGCGGCAATACCGTCTTCGTAGAGGTCTCGGCCAAGAAGCGCCAAAACCTCGATCTGTTGCTGGAGATGATCTGCCTCGTCGCGGATATCCAAAACCTCAAGGCGACGCCCGACCGCTCGGCGGTTGGTACCGTGCTCGAAGGCAAGCTGGATCGTGGCCGTGGTGCGGTCGCAACCGTGCTCGTCCAGAATGGAACGTTGCGTAACAGCGACAGCTTCATCATGGGCAACACCTTCGGCAAAATCCGCGCAATGTTCGACGATCGTGGGCGCTCGATTACCGTTGCCGGGCCCTCGACTCCGGTTGAAATTCTCGGACTCGAGAGCATGCCCGACGCTGGCGACAGCTTCCTGGTGGTCGCCGACCGAGACAAGGCCAAGGCGGTTTCGCAGTTCCGGAAGATGCGCGAGCGTGAACTGACGCTGGCGAAGTCTTCCAGAGTTTCGCTGGAAGGGCTTGCCGAGCAGATCAAGCAGGCTGGCGTGAAAGAGCTGCCGCTCATCCTCAAAGGTGACGTCGCGGGTTCGGTTGAAGTGCTGGCCGACTCGCTGCAGAAGATGTCGACCGAAAAGGTGCGGATCAAGATTATTCACACCGGCGTGGGCGCGATTACCGAGAGCGACATCCTATTGGCTTCGGCCTCGAACGCGATCATCATCGGCTTCAATGTTCGTCCCGAGCGCAAGGGCGCTGATCTCGCCGAGCAAGAAGGGGTGGAGATTCGCCTGCACTCGATCATCTATGAGTTGCAGGATGAGATCCGCAAGGCGATGCTTGGGCTGCTCGACCCGGTCTTCAAGGAGAACTACCTCGGCAAGGCGGAAGTGCTCAACATCTTCCGCATTCCCAAGGTGGGCACGATCGCCGGCGCCCGCGTGCTCGATGGCGTCCTGCGCCGCGATGCCGACATCAGGCTTACCCGCGGAGGCGAACAGATCTTCAAGGGCAAGTTGAGTTCGCTGAAGCGCTTCAAGGACGATGCCAGGGAAGTTACGAGCGGCATGGAGTGCGGCATTGGCCTCAACAACTTCAACGACATCCAGATCGGCGATCAAATCGAGGCATTCGTCACCGAGCGGGTAGCGGCGGAGTTGACTGCACAGTAGGAACCGAGTGCCTTTAGGCACAACGGAGGCGTCCGAAGTCTACTTCGGATGCCTCTCGTCTTTTCCATAGCGAGAGCGGCGGGCCCGTCCCGCTGCCTGGGTCGACTTGGCGAATGTCCGTTTGCGGACACCTGATTCTGCAAACGGCCATCAGCGCAAAACCAGGCAATGGGCGACCGCGCCTTTCGAGCTTATTCCTCAATATCTTGCACAGGATGCGCTCTGGCCGAAGACGTGCAATACGTTTCGATGATGGATATCTCCAGGCCTGACATTAAACGTAAGAAGACCCGGCGGCAGATAGTTGTCGGCGTCGTTGCTGTGATCGTACTGGCAGGGGTCGCTTTTGCTGTCTCCCGTCTCAAACCCGCTGCGCCGGCAGTCGAACGCGGTACCGTCTGGACGGACACAGTGAAGCGCGGTCCCATGATCGTCCAGGTGCGCGGCCTGGGCACACTAGTTCCGCGCGAAGAAAGCATTCAGCTCATTCCCGCGCAGACCGATGCCACCGTCGTTCGGATCCGCGTGTTGCCGGGCACCAAGGTCACTCCGGACACGATTCTGATGGACCTGGTCGATCCCGAGCTGCAACAGAAGCTGCTCGACGCACAGCTGCAGCTGAAGGCGGCACAGTCCGACTATAAGAGCCTTCAGGCGACGCTGCAGAGCACTTTGATGGATAAGAAGGCCGCTGCGGCGGCGGTGAACTCTGCCTACACCCAGGACGAGCTGCAGGCAAAGACCGACAAGCAGCTTTACGATCTGGGCGTGATCTCTGGACTGACCTACAACGCGTCCAAAAACACCGCTGACCAGCTGACCATTCAACAGAAGATCAGCCAGGAACAGATCGACGTGAACACTTCGGCAATCGAGGTCCAGCTGGCATCGCAGCGGACCAAGATCGATCAGGCCAAGGCGTTGTTAGATCTCTACGAGAAGCAGGAACAGGCGCTTCAGGTCAGGGCCGGCATCTCGGGCGTGCTGGCCACGCTTACCACCCCGATCGCGGTGGGCCAGCACGTGACTACCGGGACCTCAGTGGCTGAGGTTGTCCAGCTGGATAAGCTGAAAGCCACGCTGAACATTGCCGAGACCCAGGCGCACGATATTCAGCTCGACCAGCCGGCGGAGGTCGACACCCATAACGGCATCGTTCCCGGCCACGTGAGCAGAATTGATCCCACAGTATTGAACGGAACCCGCGCAGTTGACGTAACACTTGACGGGCTGTTGCCTCCGGGGGCGGTCCCGCAGTTAAGCGTAGACGGCACCATCGATCTTCAACGGATGAAGGACGTTCTCTATGTCGGGCGACCGGCCTTTGGCAATCCGAACAGCACTATCAGCCTATTCAAGGTCGATCCGGACGGCAAAGGCGCGGTGCGTGTTCCGGTGAAGGTGGGACAGGCTTCGGTGAACGAAATCCAGGTGCTCGATGGACTACATGAGGGCGACACGGTGATCCTCTCCGACATGTCGCGCTGGGACAACTTCAACCGCATTCGGCTCGAATAAACGATTTCAAGGAGATAAAGTAAATGTCACAGCCGCTGATACAAATTGAAGAGCTGACCAAGGTCTTTTATACGGACGAGATCGAGACCCATGCGCTCTCGGGGATTCATCTTACTATCAACAAGGGCGAATATGTCGCTATGTCAGGCCCGTCGGGCTGCGGCAAATCGACGTTGCTCTCGATCATTGGTCTGCTCGACACCCCGACGGGCGGGAAGTATGAGCTCAACGGACACGCGGTCGAGAGCCTGAACTTCGCTCAGCGTTCGCGCATTCGCAACCAGGAGATCGGGTTTATCTTTCAGAGCTTCAATCTGATCGGCGACCTGACGGTCTATGAGAACGTCGAGTTGCCACTAACCTACCGTTCCGGCATGACTCAGGCGGAGCGCAAGCGCCGCGTGCAGGAATCGCTCGAGCGCGTGGCGATGGCGCACCGCATCAAGCATTATCCCTCGCAGCTTTCTGGCGGTCAGCAGCAGCGTGTGGCTGTCGCGCGCGCACTGGCCGGTTCGCCGTCCATCCTGCTCGCCGACGAACCGACTGGAAACCTCGATTCGCGCAACGGCGAAGCTGTCATGGAGCTGTTGCAAAACCTGCACAGCGAGGGCGCCACGATCTGCATGGTGACTCACGATCCGCGCTTTGCGCGCCACGCCGAGCGTAACGTCCATCTCTTTGACGGCAAGGTGGTCGCCGAGGGCGAACTGGAGATGATGGAATCGAGATAGGTTTCCGGCGATTCAGCCAACCGACCTAACGCGGAGACGAAGATGTTTCAGGATTTGAAGTATGCGCTGCGACAGCTGCGCAAAAGCCCGGGCTTTACCTTGACGGCGGTACTTACGCTGGCTCTGGGCACGGGCGTCACCGCGGCGGTCTTCAGTGTGATCTATGCCGTGATGATCCAGCCGCTGCCGTATGACCATCCGGAGACGATCGTCGTTCCGCGAACTTACTCGCCACAGGGGTATCAGCAGCCCGCGTCTTACCCTGAATACCTTGATTGGCGAAAGCAAAGCCACTCTTTCACGGCGTTTGCCGCGGTCAATTTTTTCCAGAGGATCAATCTCGAAGGACCATCAGGGCCTGTCTCCTTGCATTTGACCATGGGATCGGACAATCTCTTTGAGGTATTTGGGGTGAACCCGATTCTCGGGCGCACCTTCAGTCCCGGAGAAGATCAGCCCGGTAAGAACAATGTCGTCGTGTTGAGTTATGAGGTCTGGCAGCAAAATTTCGGCGGCGCCAAGGATGTGATTGGCCGAGTTGTCAAGCTCGATGGCTCGCCCTACACCGTCATCGGCGTGATGCCAGCTGGATTTCGCTTTCCAATCTCTCAGCGCGCCGCAATCTACACGCCGCTGCACATGATCGATCTGTTGCGGACAACCAGGGGGGATCACTGGTTGCCAACGATCGGACGGTTGAAGGCGGGCGTCTCGGCGGCGCAGGCCAAAGCGGACATGGACAGCGTCCTCGCAAATGTTGGGCGGGCCTTTCCGGACGAGAGCAAAGGCCGCCGCATGAGGCTGCGCCCGATTGCCGAAGCCACGATCGGAAAGACCGGCGGGCCTTTGCGGGTGCTGCTTTTTGCCGTGCTGGCGGTGCTTGCGATCGCTTGCGTGAACCTGGCCGGACTGTTGCTGGCGCGAGGCGTGAAGCGGGAGCGAGAAGTGGCATTGCGTTCGGCGATAGGCGCGTCGCATGCGAGACTTGTGCGCCAGATGTTGACGGAGTCTCTCGTGCTGGCGGCCGGAGGCGCAGCTCTTGGCGGACTACTTGCGGTTGGGCTGCTGCAGGCGATTCGCATGTTGCTGATCTCGGCGCTGTCGCGGGGCGCAGACGTCCATTTGAACCTGCCCGTGCTGCTGGCCACAATTGTAATCGCCGTTGTTACTAGTTTCATCGCGGGCGCAATTCCCGCGCTCCGCCTGTCCCGCATTGCTCCGAGCCTATCGCTGAAAGCCGGGGGAAGCGCCGGCACCGGGCGAAGGCAGCATCGGTTGCGGGCCTCATTCATCGTGGTTCAGGTTGCTCTAGCGATGGTGCTGATGGTCACCGCTGGTCTGTTGTTTCGACTGCTGTTCGGATTAAGTAATACCGATCTGGGCTTCGAAACCCGCGGTATTCTGGCAATGGAAGTAAACCTGCCACAAGGTACCTATAAGGATCGCGATCCGCGTACCGCCTTCTATGATCCGCTACTGGAAAAGGTCCGCGCGATACCCGGAGTGCGGTCGGCTGGCGTGATCCAGCTCCTTCCCATCGAGAGCTCGGGCTGGAACAGCGACATCACAATTGTGGGGCAGCCACCAGCGCCGCCGAATCAGGAGCGGCTGGCGGAGGATCGCTTCGTCGATCCCGGTTACTTTAAAACAATGGGCATTCAGCTCGTGCGGGGCAGGATGATCGATTCGAAGATCGACACGCCGAAGTCGCAACAGGTCGCTGTAGTCAATGAGGCCTTCGTCAAGAAGTTTTTCCCGAATGGCGAAGATCCGATCGGGAAGCAAATCAAGCAAGACACGCCTCAAACGATTGTGGGTGTGGTGAGTTCGGTGCGGCAAGACATTTATCAGCCGCCCATGGCCGAGATCGATTACCCAGTTTCGGAGATACCTGAAGCGGATGCCCGCAACCTGCTGGCCAACATGCATCTCGTGGTGCGCAGCACTCTACCGGAGGATGCGCTGATCCCCAGCCTTAGACGCGCCTTTCATGAAGTTGACCCATCCGTACCTTTTATCGAGCCGGAGACGATGCGGGAGGTCATTGCTGACGTGCTGATTCTCGAAAGGCTAGAGAACTGGCTCTTTGGCAGCTTCGCCGCATTGGCTTTACTGCTAGCCGCCGTGGGCATCTACGGATTGATCGCACATGAGGTTGAGCTCTCGACGCGGGACATTGGCGTGCGCATGGCGCTTGGTGCTTCGCGAGCCAAGGTCCTTGAGCTGATCTACAAAAGAGTGGGATGGATGATGGCCGCGGGAGTTGGGGCCGGGCTACTTGGCACTCTGGCCGCGCAGAAGCTGATCTCTTCAGTGGTTGAGATCAAAGCGGCAAGCGACACGCCGATTATTGCTGGGCTGGTTCTAGGAGTAATCGCAGCAGGCATGATCGCGGCCTGGTTTCCGGCGCGCCGCGCGTCTGCCATTGAACCAATGACCGCCCTGCGCAGCGAGTAGATAGGTTTGGAGCAAGCTGATGAATAGGCTGATCGAAGATATTCGATACGCGTTGCGGCAATTTCGGAATAATCTCGGCTTTACCGCGACTGCTGTGATCACGCTGGCGCTGGGCATCGGTGCGAATACCGCGATCTTTACCCTGCTCGATCAGGCGCTGTTGCGCAGCCTGCCGGTGAAGGATCCCGCGAAGTTGGTGCTACTTCGATTCAGCGGTCGCGATTCGGGACATTTGCACGACTATGGCGGCGATCAAGGGGATTATTTTTCCTATCCCATGTATCGCGACTTGCGCGACAAGAATGCAGTCTTCGACGGTTTGATCGCAACGACTCGCGCAGACGCCGGCGTGCTCTGGAACAACTCTCCCGGACTCGCGAAGGCGGAGCTGGTAAGTGGGAATTATTTCGACATGCTGGGCGTTCATGCATCTGCAGGACGGCTCTTTGTGCAGTCTGACGATATGCAACCGGAGGCGAATCCGATCGTCGCGCTTAGCTATGGATATTGGCAGCGTCGCTTCGGCTCTGACCGTCAGGTCATTGGCCAGTCGATATTGATAAACGGTCATCCCTTTACTATGGTCGGCATCGCACCGCCATCATTTCAGAGCGTGCAGATGGGTTACGTGCCCGACATTTACGTTCCGATCACGATGAAGAAGACGATGACGCCAGATGAAGACGATCTGCTGGATCGGCGATCGAGATGGTTGAACATTGTCGGACGGCTGAAGCCGGGGCTGACCCTGACGCAGGCTCAATCGGGCGTCGATCCGTTATGGCATGCTTTGCGGGCGGACGAGTTGAGCCAAATGAGCCATCGCTCGGACCGCTTTCGCACCGGGTTTCTGACTAATAGCCACTTGACGCTACTGGATGGAGCGAAAGGATTCTCGCCGTTGCGGAACGATGTCCGCACGCCATTGCTGGTGTTGATGGGAATGGTTGGGTTAGTCGTGCTGATGGCCTGCGCGAACGTCGCGAGCCTATTGCTGGTGCGGGCGGCGGGCCGCATCCGGGAGATGTCGATCCGCTATGCTCTCGGCGCTGAGCGGGCCCGAGTTGCGCGGCAACTGCTCACCGAAGGTTTGATGCTCGGCTTAATGGGTGGTGCTCTGGGTATCGCGCTGGCTCCGACGGTCTCCGCGGTCTTGCAACGCGGTATCGTCGGATCTAGCAACGACGCTCTGCCATTTTCCAATCATCCCGATCCCAGAATCCTGGCCTTCAACTTCGGGCTTGCATTCGTGGTGAGCCTGCTCTTCAGCCTAGCCCCGGTGGCTCAGTTCTGGCAGCCGAATCTGACTCCGGCGTTGAAGCAGCAGACGACCACTGCGGCCGGCGGGTCGACCCGGCTGCGGAGCATCTTTGCCTGCGTCCAGATTGGTCTGAGCCTGGTCCTGCTGTTTGGGGCCGGGCTCTTCGCGCGCACCCTCTATAACCTGAAGAACACCAACGTCGGATTCGTGACCAACCACCTCATCGTATTCACTCTCGAGCCGTCACTCGCCGGATATGACTTGCCGCAGATACCGGGGCTCTATAAGCGTGTGCTGGATTCGCTGACCCAGATTCCCGGCGTGACCAGCGCAGCGGCGACGACCGATCCCGAGTTGATGGACAGCGGTACGGGTCTCAACATCACGGTCGCCGGTTACACGGCCAAAGAAGAAGAGGACATGGACATCGAGAAGGAAGTGGTGAGCCCGGGCTATTTCTCGACGCTGGGCATGCCGCTGATCGTAGGGCGGGGAATCGGCGCGCAGGATGGCCCGGATGCCGCTCCGGTCGCGGTGGTAAATGAGACTTTTGCCAAGCATTGGTTTGGCAGCGCAGCCAATGCGATTGGTCATCAGTTCCATGACGGCGGAGGGAATCCGCCAAAAGACGTGAAATTGCAATGGCTCACTATCGTTGGCGTCGTCAAGGATGCCAAGCACAGCGGAGTTCGCGAGGACGCCAAACGAACTGCCTTCTATTCGTACCTGCAGGAGCCGCCGAAACGCGGCGTAGCGTTCTATGTGCGGACTCAGCAGCCGCCAGAAGCGGTGATCTCGGAGATTCGGCAGACGATGCAGAGGCTTGACTCTAAGCTGGTGCCCGACTTGCTGAAGACGATGGATGCTCAGATCAGCGAGGACCTGAACTCGGAGCGGACGCTGTCGCTACTGGCCATGAGTTTCGGCGCGCTGGCGGCGATGCTGGCGGCGATCGGGCTTTACGGGATGCTGGCTTTTGCTATCGCGCAGCGGACGAGAGAGATCGGAATCCGCATGGCGCTTGGGTCGACGCGTATGGGAGTCGTAAAGCTGGTGCTGGCCGGGGTGCAGAAGTTGTTGCTGATAAGCTTCGCGGTCTCCGTGCCGACAGCGTTGATGTTGTCTCACCTGGTCAAAAGCCAACTGTTTGGCGTCAGCGCACATGATCCGGGTGTGATGTTCGGAGCAGCAATCGTGGTCGTAACTGCGGCGTTGCTGGCGGCGGTGCTGCCTTCGCGCCGAGCCTCGACGGTGAATCCGAGCACGACGCTTCGTTACGAGTAAGAGAAGGCCGAAGAGATGAATTGCAGATATCAGGGAATTGAAAGACAGGAAGCAGAATGATTCAGTTAAGAAATTTAGAACGGAGTTACAAAACAGGAGCAGGGCAGACGTGGGTGCTGCGGCGCATTCAGCTCGACATCGCCGAAGGCGAGTTCCTGACCATCATGGGACCCTCGGGGGCAGGGAAGTCGTCGCTCCTGAACGCGCTCGCGTTGCTCGACGACCAGTGGCTGGGCGAGTACTGGTTTCGTGAAGAGGCTGTGCATGCGATGGGCCGCAAACAGCGCGCGGCGTTGGCGAAACAGAACATCGGCATGGTCTTCCAAAGCTATCACCTGCTCGACGATCTGACCGTGCAGGAGAATATCGACCTGCCGCTGTCGTATAAGAACATCTCGCGCAAAGAGCGCGAGGCGCTGGTCGCGGACACTCTGGACAAATTCAACATCGTGGGCAAGAAGGACCTCTATCCGTCGCAGCTTTCTGGCGGCCAGCAGCAACTGGTCGGTATTGCGCGCGCGGTCATTCATAAGCCCGCGCTGCTACTCGCCGACGAACCAACCGGCAATCTGCATTCGTCGCAGGCCAAGGAGATCATGGAGCTGTTCCGGGAGCTAAACAGTGAGGGCACGACCATTGTCCAAGTGACGCATTCCGATGTGAACGCCGCCTATGGTTCGCGAGTGATTGAGGTGCGTGACGGATGGATGGTGAAGGACACCGCGAATCCGAACCTGGGTGTTGTGCCGGAGGTGAGTGCATCGTGAGCGTGCGCAAGCAACCTTCTCTTCCTGAAAGAGTGATTGCCGCGACGCTATGTTTCGCGCTTAGCTCGCCGAGTTGGGCACAAGCAGCGACTCCGCAATCGCAGGCGCCACAACAGCCCGCCCCCCAACAATCGACTCCCGAAGCCCCAGCCGCATCCGCTCCGCAATCGGCAACATCGGCGCCGAGCATCGCGCAGCAGGCCAAGTCTCTGGATGGCCCCCCTACGCCGGTCGGCCAGCTCGCGCCGTTTCATGTGGAATTGCCGCACTCGCGCAATCCTTTGGATCCCTACCGGCCGAGCACGGTGCCGCCTGTCGATCTGACAAATTCGCCGAGGCTCGAAGGCCTTGAGCGCGACGGCAAACTGTATCTCTCGCTGCGCGACGCTGTCGCCCTTGCGCTTGAGAATAACCTCGACATTGCCTATTTTCGCTATAACCTGCCCATCGCCCAGGCCGACCTGGCGCGTACCAAGGCCGGCGGCCAAGCGAATGGCGTGAATACCAACATCACGCAGGGAACGCAAGGAGGGTTCAGCTCTTCTGGCGTCGGGGGTGGAGGCGGTGGTTCGAGCAGCGGGGCGACGGCCGCAGGCGCCGGTGGTATCGTTACCTCAACTCTCGGCAACGGCGCTCCCATCAACTCGTTCGATCCACAGGTCACTGTGCGAGGTCTTGTCGACCACACCGCGCTTGTCCAGATCAACCCGGTCCAGTACGGGGTACCAGTTTTAAAGCAAAATACGATTGAACTTTTATCCAGCTACTCGCAGGCATATCCGCTGGGCACCAATTTCACGGTGACGGACTACGGTTTTCGCTCGACCACGAACAGTATTTACAACATCCTCAACCCTCAACTCACGGCGAATTTCAATTTCACCATCGCCCAACCGCTGCTGCAGGGCTTTGGGCTGGCGACGAATGAACGCTTCATCCACATTGCCAAGCAAAATCTCCGGCTCACCGATCTCGCTTTTAAGGCACAAACGATCGCCACCATTTCGCAGGTGGAAAATATCTATTGGGACCTGGTGAACGCTTACCAGGACTCCCAGATTAAAGAGCGTTCGCTGGCCTACGCCAACGAGACTCTTTCCGATGACCAGAAGCAGCTTCAGTATCAGAATGTCGCCGCGATGCAGGTGCTGAAGGACCAGGCTGCGGTCGCCTCTGCTGAGGGCGACCTTACCGTTTCCAAGGCGACACTCAGGCTGAACGAGCTGCTTATCAAGAATGCGCTTACCAAGACAATCAGCGATCCTGCGTTGGCCAATATGCCCGTGGTGCCGCTCGATCTCAAGGGATCTGCGGACCCGAATGAGACTGAGCCGATCGAGCAGCTCATCACCGAAGCGGAAAAAAACCGCCCCGACGTCTCGGAAGACCAGATCGCGATGCAGATTGCGCAAAACAACCTGCGCACCATCAAGAACGAGCTGCTGCCCCAGCTTTCTCTCTATGGGCAGTATATCGGTGTCGGCTACGCCGGAGAGCTCAATCCTGCTTGCGCGCTGGGAGCGGAGTGCGCCAGCACTCTTCCTAAAGATTTTTGGGGAGCGTTGGAGAATACCTTCAATTATTCTTCGCCCGAATACCAGGTTGGCTTCTCACTCATTATCACTCTGCGTAACCGCGTCGCCAAGGCCGACCAGTTTCGCGCCGCGCTCGACTTCCGCCAGAGAGAGTTGTCCTATGAGCAGCAGAAGAAGAACATTCTGCTCGATGTTCGTAATTCCCAATATTCGCTGCAACAGGCGCAGGCCCGAGTCACCGCATCGCAGAAGGCCCGGGACCTTGCGCAAAAGACTTTCGACATTGCAAAGAAAGAGCAGGAGCTCGGGGCTATGTCCGCTTACGATACGCTCACCGCCGAAGGAGCCCTGGCTGTCGCCGAGTCCGCGCTGGTTGTTTCCCAGACGGCTTACGAAAAGGCCAAGGTTTATATTGACCAGGCCACCGGTTCGACGCTCGATCGTACGGGAGTTTCGATTGACGACGCCAAATCTGGCGTCGTGACTCACGAGATGCCGTAGACAGGCTGTTGGGCCGCGAGCGTTCGCAGTAATGTGGGGTGGAGTTTCATGGTCCGTACCGAACAGATCGACCTCGCGGAACCGAGCACATCGAGCGTTCCGCAAGCTCCATGCCTGCTGGTGGCTGACGATCAGCCGCATATTCTCGATGCGATCGAGATGCTGGTGCGGCCCGAAGGATATCGCGTGGAGCGGGCGCGTTCGCCGCAGATGGTGCTCGATGCGCTGCTCAGCAGTTCCTACGACGCGCTGTTAATCGACCTGAACTACACCCGAGACACCACCTCAGGACGGGAAGGCCTCGACTTGTTGGCCAAGATTGCGGCTCTGGATGCGCAATTGCCAGTAATCGTGATGACCGCCTGGGCCAATGTGGAAGTGGCCGTGGAAGCGATGCGCCGCGGCGCTCGCGACTTTATTCAAAAGCCTTGGGAGAACGCGCGGCTGCTCTCGATTCTTGCAAATCAGATTAACCTGCATCACGCGATGCGGCGAGCGGAACGGCTGGAAGCGGAGAATCGCCTGCTGCGGGCTCAGGGCCTGCCGGAGATGATCGCGACCGCGCCTGCGATGCAGCCGGTTCTGCAGACGATCGCGCGTATTGGCCCTTCCGACGCCAACGTGATGATCACCGGTGAGCACGGAACTGGGAAAGAAGTCGTCGCCCAGACGTTGCACGGACTCTCGGCGCGGGCCAATCGTTCGCTGGTTGCCGTGAACACCGGTGCGCTTCCCGAAGGGACCTTTGAGAGCGAGCTATTCGGCCATGTCAAGGGGGCCTTCACCGACGCGCGCACCGATCGTATCGGCCGCTTTGAACTTGCCGATGGCGGTACTCTGTTTCTCGATGAGATTGCGAACGTGCCGCTGCGGCAGCAGGCCAAGCTTCTGCGCGTGCTCGAGACCGGCGAGATGGAACGGGTTGGTTCGTCCAAGACCCGGCGCGTGAATGTGCGGGTGCTCTCGGCGACCAACGCCGATGTTCATGCCGAAGCGGAGGCCGGGCGTTTTCGCTCCGATCTGTTGTTCCGGCTCAATACTGTAGAGATCCGTATTCCGCCATTACGTGAGCGGCGCGAAGACATTCCCGCACTGGCGGCGCACTTTTTGAACCGCTACGCGGCCCGCTATCGCAAGCAGATACAGGGGCCTGAGCCGGCGGCGCTGCAGGCGATGCTCGGCTATCCGTGGCCGGGCAACGTGCGTGAACTGGACCACACTATCGAGCGAGCCGTACTGATGGCCTCGAGTGGTCGTATTACCCTTTCTGACCTCGGCTTGACCACACCGCGCATCTCCACCTCGAGCCTTGAGGAGATGAGCCTTGAGGCGGTTGAGAGTATCCTCATTCGCAAGGCGCTGGCTCGTTGCAACGGCAACGTGAGCCAGGCGGCGGAGGCGCTGGGCCTCAGTCGCGGCGCACTCTACAGGCGGATGGAAAAGTATGGCCTTTGAGAGGCCGTCCAGATACACAGCTACGGATCCCAGGAAACGCGCAAGACGGCAGTTCTCGTTTGAGGCCCGGGTTTGGCTGTACTGCCTGATCTTTTGCCTGCCAACCATCATCTTGTGCGTCGTGCTGGTTTGGCGCGCTTCGCTTACAGTTCAGTTGACGGTTGTGGGCCTTGCTCTTCTGGGCCTGCTGCTGCTGTCGTCCATGCTTCTCGAAGAGGTGGTACGGCCGCTGCAAACGTTGGCAAACGTCGTCGCGGCACTGCGCGAGCAGGACTACTCATTCCGGGCGCGAGGAGCCAACCGCAGCGATGCGCTGGGCGAATTGTCGACTGAGATCAATGGGCTGGCCGACATGCTGCAGTCGCAGCGTCTGGGCGAACTCGAAGCGATGGCGTTGCTGCGCCGGGTGATCGACTCGATGGATGCCCCGGTTCTGGCCTTTGACCAGGGCCGCCGCTTGCGAATGCTGAATCCGGCGGCGGAGCGAGTACTGCTGCTGGATGCGGGACGCGACGCCGGACGCCGCGCCGAGGCATTAGACCTCAGCCATGTGATTGATGCTCCGGACGAGGGACTGATCACGCTCGATGGGCAGACGGAAACTCCGGTGCGAAAACCGGGCCGCTGGATGGTGCGGCGAAGCGGCTTTCGCCAGCGCGGCGTGCCGCAGGTGCTGGTGCTGCTCTCTGACGTTAGCAGCGCACTGCGCGAAGAAGAGCGCACGGCTTGGCAGCGGCTCATCCGCGTGCTCGGCCATGAAATCAATAATTCTCTCGCGCCTATCAAGTCGATTGCGGGCAGTCTGCTCGCTCGCCTGCCAGCTGAGGCTGGGTCTGCCAACGGCGCCGGTGATTTCGCGCGCGGTCTTACGATCATTGAGGGCAGAGCCGAATCGCTGAATCGCTTTGTGCAGGCGTATCGTCAATTGGCACAATTGCCGCCGCCAGTCATGCGGCATGTCCCGCTGCGGCTGCTGCTCGAAAGGGTGGTCGCGCTTGAAACCCGCATGACCGTTGCTCTCGGCGATGTTCCGGAAATCGATGTCACCGTCGACCCTGACCAGTTTGAGCAGATGTTAATCAATCTGGTGAAGAATGCGGTCGAGGCTGTAATCAGCGCTCGCGAAGAGTCTGACGCAAGGGTCCGACAGGTTAACGCCTATGCTCCGGTCACTCTCAGGGGCTATGAATTGCCGCACTCGGTTGCGATCCTGGTCGAAGACACTGGTCTTGGCCTGAGCAACACGGCTAACCTCTTTGTCCCGTTCTACACAACAAAGAAGAACGGGTCGGGCGTGGGGCTCGCGCTGGTGCGTCAGATTGCTGAGGCCCACGGTGGCTCAATCTCACTGCGCAACCGGGAGGATGCCCCCGGTTGCGTGGCTGAGGTTCTGCTGCCGGTCACTCCTGGAGTTGGAACTTAAGAGATTTCGAACCTCGCCATAACTGCCGCGGATAAGATCCGCCGGATGTCCGGCTCGCCTAGTAATTGAAGCGATAGCGAAACTCCCCGTAGATCTGTCGTGGTTCATTCCAGTGGAATCCGCCGAAGGTCAAACTGTTGTCGAGTTGCACACGGACATTTGCCACGTTTATCGCGTTGATGGAAAATGTGTACTTCTCGGCGAAGGTCTTGCCTGCAGAGATGTCAAAGGTAGTATGGCTGGGCAGGTATGGACCCGGATACTGCGCCTGAGGCGTGCCATACAGCCCGTTGGTGAATCCGGAGCCGTAGTAGACATTGGTGGAAGCATAGGCTTTCCACGGGAGAATGCCGTTGAAGCCTACGTTCAAGGTGTTTCTTTGATCATGGTCCACCGGCGCCAATTCGGGCGGAATATCGAGCGGGCATGCCGAGGTGACCGGGACTGGGCAGATCAGGCCTCCAGTGATCGGCGAGGTCGCCTGCGCGATCTGGTTCGCATAGGCAAGGTGAAACTGCCCGTGGTGGAAGACGTCGGGAGAACGCAATGTAAGAGACCACCCTTGAATGAGCGCGTAAGACCAGGTGATCGGCCAGAAGATATTCGATTCGCCGATATTGTTGTGGTCCAGCCAGTTCTCCGCCCTGGTCTCATAGTTATTCACGTTTAGGGTCCAGTTGCGGTAGGGAATCGTGACCCCGTACTGCCATTGGATGTCCCGCTCGCCATGGAGCGGAGAAAAGGTCAAGCTCTGGCCGCTCGCCAGGTCGAGCAGAGGCCCGGTGGCAGTAACGAGCGGTGGAGGTTGGTAGTAGTACCCGTAGAAACCGCTGAAGACCCAGTTCAGGCGTGGGATCCTCAACGCACCGCCAAAACGCGGATCCGTTGCGGTCTCTGAGATGTTCGCGTTGAACTGAGTTAAGCGAAGCCCCGTGATCAAGGTAAACCACGGGGTCACTTTGAACTTGTCGTTGATGAACTCAGCGGCCACACCTCCGTTCACGCCTATTGAAGAGGAGGGGACATTTGGCGTGCCGTCGGTAAAATGGTTATTGAAGTAGTTGTATTGGTGCTGAAAAAATCCGTAAACGCCGGCTTGAAGGTCGTTCTTCCAGAAGTTATAGTTCAGCGCCGACTGCATTCCGACGTAGTTGGCATTCTGCGTAACGGTTGAGATGACGGGATAATCGTTCGCGCCCCCCTGGTAGTCGGCCCCGTTGTAGTGATAAAAGGGAGAAACCGTCAGCAGCGTATCGGGGTTGAAGGTGTGGACCCAGGAGAATGTGGCGTAGCCATCGGGCTCGATTTCGGCGTCATGCAGGCCATACGACGGATATACCTGGTTTCCGATTGAGTTGGGGTCGGGGTCGATGGGGATCTGGTAATAATCCCGACGAAGCGAACCGACTATCCGATATTGGTTCTTGGCGTCGGGATTGAAGATGAATGAGGCAAACCCCCCGAAGCCGTTCTCGGCATCGTTAACCACCTCGGCGATGGGGGTCTGAAGTCCGTAGTTACTGCGATTCCCGTTCAGGCTTGCATAGTAGGCAGAGCGCTGCGTGTGCCCTCCGCAGCTGATCTGGTCGTCGGTCTGGTAATAATTGCCAGCGGTGAGAATGAGGTCGCATTCTCTATCGCGTTCGAAACCAGTGCGCGGCGCGACGTTGAAGATCCCGTAGGTGCGGTCTCCATAATCGGCGTCGTAGCTGCCGCTATAGACCTCGAGATAGTCGATATCTCTCGGGTCGATCTGCGGTCCCAGGTTGTTGGCGATGTTGGTGTTGGGAATAGGTACGCCGTCAACCAGCCACTCGACCTGATGGCCACCCATCATATGCAGCATATCGTGCGTCATGTAGGTGGCTGGAACATAATCCGTGATCATCTCCATGCCGTTGGTGCGATCGGCTCCCGGAGTCTGCTGAATGTCTGTGCGGCTTATCATGGTCGTCGGCGTAACACTGTCCGTTGTCGTCGCCCCCGCCGTTTCCGGAACGACGATATCTTCTTTCACGCCTGCGATAGTCAACTGGAAATGGAGCACCGGGCTGGTGTCGGACTGGACAATGACATCTTGGCTCACTTGCTGAAAGTTCTTCGACCCAACCGTGACCGTGTAATTGCCGATGGGTACGGAAGTGAATACAAATTCTCCGTTGTCATTTGAGTTCTGAGATTGGGTCCAGTCCGAATTCTGGGCTTTCAGCGTAAGCTGAGCGCCCTGAATCGGCCGATGTTGCGGATCATGTACGATGCCGCGAATGGAACCGAAGATTGTGGCATGAGCAGGTTTCAGCGAGAACAGGAACAAGAGGGAAAACAGGCACATGAGCTTGCGCATAGCGATACTGACCTCCGCGTCGCGGACATGACGCAATCGAGCGAACGGGCGAGCTCCGAGGAACATGTCTTTAAGTGATCGGAAAATTGAGGAAGCTAGAGGAGGTACGTGGGAGGGCCGCGTTTCTGGCGGCTGCGGGAGAAAGCTACGCGGTAGCGGGCTTCGGTTTGCGGTGCGGATTTGGGATGAGAGTAGAGCGGAACGCTGACGCCTTGCGTCTGTGAAGACGCCAAGTCATTGGGCCACGGAGCGGGTGTGGATTTTGGCCAGTTCGGGCATCGCGGTGCGATGGTCGAAATCGTTCGCGTACCGGAATCAGCGATCATTCCAGCCGCGCAATGATGGGTGCCGTTGCGGCGGCAGCACTGCGGGAGGCTGCTTGCGGCGTCAACGGTAAAGAGCGGCGCGGCCAGCGAGAAGCTGAAGAGTAAGGCGATCGTGATGGAAAGAGCGCGACGCATCTTCATCTTGAAGCATACGCGATGTGCGGTTCGACGTGCTATCCGGCACGCTACGGCGCCGACTTACCAGGCCAGCTTTTCGGGCAGAAACTCGGCAAAGAGGTCGTCGTAATAGGGCTTGAGCTCTTTCAAGTTCGGCTTGGCGCTGCCCTTCGAATAGAGATCGTAGGGATTGAATTCGTTCACGGCGGCGAACATTTCTTCGTCGTGCTTTGACATCAGGTGGCGGTAGGCTCCGTGTTTGTGCGCTGGATAGAAGGAGTGGTAGCGGAGCATGTAGAGCGCGGGCTCGGGCAGGTAGTTCTTGACGACGTGGTAGATATATTCGTCGTGTCCCCAGGAGAGATGGACGTTGTCGAGTCCGGTGTGCTCCGAATAGATTCCGAATTTGGTCTGGTATTCGGGGACCTTGGCGTCGGGGTTGGCGGCGAAGTATTCGGGGAAGACGATTTGGTCGGACCATGCGCAGCCGACGGGGAAAGTGTCGCCGACGACTGCCCATTGCGGCTCGCCGTAGAGACACAGAACCTTGCCGAGATCGTGGATGAATCCAGTGAGAACCATCCAGCTCGGCTTGCCGTCGCGGCGCATCGCCTCGGAGGTCTGGAGCAAGTGCTCGACCTGGCTGAGGTCGGTGTCGGGGTCGCTGTCGTCGACGAGTGTGTTGAGATACTCGGCGGCTTCCCAGACCGTCTTCTTGCCGATGTTCAGGCCGAGATATTCCTTCTTCTTGGTGAGGACGAAGTCCAGCGTCTGGTTCGCGTGGTTGAGCTTGTAAAACTCGGCGACGCCGGGATTGGCCACTGGGTCGTAGTTGCGGAATTCCGAGAGGTCCTTGCCTTCCTGGTAGCGGCTGGCAATGTAATCATCCCAATCTTCGAGGTGAGTTAGCGGGTTTTCAGCGGTGGCGACGGCGCGCATGATGGACTTCCTCCACTGAAGGAAAGTCTACAGGATGGCGAAACATGGTGCCTATAGGGAAACTGGTCGGCTGGGAGGGTACCCCTAGCCCCTGTCTCTGTATGCAAGTCGTTTGCTTTCAGCAGCCTGGGTTGTCTAGTCAACCTCTAAACCGAGCATTCTAAACGACTTCTTTGCAGAAATGAGGCAGCAAAGGACTTACGGTACGCCGTGATCACGCGCTCTGCTGAATCCGGGCTAAAATCTTGATTCTGTGTAGGGCGTCTTGCAAATTCTCCCGTTTGAGCGAGATAGGCTTTGTTGCCGCGCTTCAGTAGCTGGAATTTCGGCCTAAATGGGAAAAGGCAGCTTTCGCCGCCTTTTCATTTGATCTCTATATTCAGAATATCAGGTTGACTACGTTCACTGCGCCAGGTTCTGAAGATTTATATCATGCATCGAATGAGTTGTTTTGGGGAGATTATTTAAGTTGTGGCCCTTGACAGGTTTTCTTGAGGGTTGAGCGACGAATTAGCGTCGACATCGCTTTCGTGTGGCGACGCATGTTGAATGTGGAGCGATCACTTCACACTTGCCGACTTGTCGGGACTGATCGTCTCTCGATGAGTTGCACCTGCGATTAGCAACAAAGAAAATTGTGGGCGAGCTCCTGTTAGGGCGTAGTAGGGTTTGCGTCTGCTTCAACGTCAATCTCGATATCGACATCGGGTGCCGTTGAGTCAGCGACCTCTGCCGCATTGTCTCGTGCCCCCATGCCGAATGCAGCGCGCTTCGTGGCTGCAGTTCCATGGAACGCGACCCTCGCCGGCTGGTTCGGCTTTCCATCGGCGAAGACACCGTTATATTTGAAGGTGAGCGGTACGACTTTGGTAACGCCATGCATGGTCAGCGAGCCGTCCATCCTCCAGAGATCTGCCGAGACACGGTGAATGCCTCGCCCTTGATAGGTCATTGTCGAAAACTTCTTCACATCAAAATACGCGTCACTGCGAAGATCGTCATCACGTTGGCTGACCTGTGTGCTGATCGTAGCAACATCGATCGTGACGTCTACGCTACAAGCGGCTGGATCCGGCGATACGGTGATGGTCCCTGAGACTTGGTCGAAACGGCCGCGCACACGTCCCACCAGATGGTGCCAGGCGCTGAAATAGGCAAAACTGTGACGCGGATCTATCTTGTACGTCCCCGGAGCTGGAAGCGCCTGACCTTCAACGCTCTTTTGGACAGGTGCAGCGGGAGGCTGCTGCGCCACCGCAGAGGTCCAAGATCCCGCGCAAATTGCCAAAAACAGAGTACTAACTCCGCAGAAATCCGGCAGTCTTTTGACGATCGCTCTTCCTGCATTCCTGTTGATCATCTCGCTAGCCTCCGATTGATTTGCAGCTCAAACAACATGAAAATTTGCACGTGTATCTCCAAACCACACGCTATATTTATCTTCTACCTAGCGAGCGTGTCGACAGAACGTGTGTCCAGCGATTGAAGGAGACGTCCACAGCTGGACATACAGCAACTAGTCACTTGGCCCCAACAGAGTTTCAAGGAGCGACGCTGTTCCAATTGTGGAACCGATCAGGCCGCCTGGCCGTACTGACGAAAATGAACGATGGCTCGGTGAATCAATCCTCGGCGACGCGTTAATGGATTCCGATTGGAGCCGGACTCTTCGTTGTCGCATTGGCAGTATCGGCGGTGGCCGTTCCCGAGCTTCGGCTTCTTCACTTCCTCCAGGCATTCATGTACGTTGCCGTCGTGATCCTCGCGCGACGCAACAGTGTCTTTGCACTTGGTGCGGGCTTCACGATCGCGGTCGCCTGGAACTGTCTGGAGTTCTTCGGGCCTCACCTCATGCAGGCGGGTGCGGTCATGTTCTGGTCCTTTCTACATACAGGTCAGGTCCAGCACCTCGAAACTATGATGGTGCCCATCGGCGGAGTCGGCCATTTCATTCTCATTCTTGCTTGCCTCACAGCGCTCTTCCACCAGACGACAGACGCCAAAAAATGGTGGAAGTTCATTGCCGGTGGCGTGGTGGTGCTCGGGTATTTCGCGTTGATTGTCGCTATCACCCGCCCCCGCTAGGTTTCGAAAATAGTTGTCCCACCTCATCCAAGTCTGTGTCTCGCGATGCGATATTGGATTGTTGGCCGGATTCCGAAAGAATCGATTGAGGGGCTGCAGATTACTACCGGCAAAGGCCGCAGGGTTCACTGACTTTCCACTTGGCCAGGTAGTCGGCATTTCAGGTACTTGGACCGCCTCGGACCATCGATCCGCTGAGGCTCGGGACATGCGAATCACTCGCTGTGGTCTGAGGATGTCAATCTCTCGCGGACCCTTGCTCGGGTGCGCAGAACGCACCGCACTGCCGGCTCTGAAGGAACGGGTGCCGGCTCCCTGTACCAAGTCCTGCGACACCGAGAAAATAAACCGAGGCCACCTGGTCGAGGTGGAACCTGTCGATGAATCGTGCCGCGCACGCGAGTTGCTTCTGATATGCGTGCCCCGTAAATTTCGGGAGACCCTGATCCGCCAGAACGATGTCGGCGAAGTATTGCGTCACTCCTTCGTTGAGAAATTGGCTGCACACACCTTTCAGCACGAGTTTTGAATATTTGTGAACAGATTCGTGCAGCGCATGGCCGAACTTCGCGTCCGGTGGCAAATGAATGGTGTCCGTCTGACGGCAATAGAAACCACCGATTTTCGTTCCTGGCTCCGCCTCCCCCTGGTGGCATCTCTGTGCCTCATCCTGCAAGTCGGAGTCGCTCGAATGGATTACGAATTTCTGCGCATTGCGGAGGTCCGTGGGCTGACTAGCCTTGGCCCGTTCCTCGGTCAGGTACGGGCGTAGCGTCGGACTCGCTTCGATGATTGTGCGCAGCAACGCCAACTGATCGATGCTCACCTTCGTGTCTGGTCCAACCTTCGCCGTCCTGGCTGCCGATCGACCCTGCGTTTCCAGAAATTGCGATCTCTGTTTCAGATAGGCCGCACGCTCCGGCAGAAATCGTTTCGTGAGTTCGATTTGTTTGCGAATCCCCTCAAAAAAAGCGATGGTCTCGGCGTAATCTCTCTCGCCCGTCTTTTGTTTTTTCAGTAGCGCTTCGTATTCCGAGGTGTCGCGCAAAAGGGATGGTATGAAGCTGTTCAACAGTGCGACGCCCGCGATCTTCGCGCGGATTTGGTCCAGGTCGTCCGATTCCCTGAGCGCTTCTCTTCCCACTGTCCTCAGGCTTTCGCGCAGCTTTGCGAGGCGCGCAGGCACCTGGGTGCGGCCGGAGGCGATCTGCTGCTCCAGACGCTGGACCTGCGGATCTTCCTGAACGAAAAACGGTGCAACCTTCGCCTCGCGTTCTGCGGTGTCGACCCGGGCAGCGTCTAGCTGTTCGCGAATCTTGCCGGCGGTTTCGGCGATCTTGTCAAGCAAGTCCTGCCGCGCCAGGGCGACATCGAGAGGTTCATCCGGCTTATCTGCCGGTTGGCGACGCAGCACATTTGATTGTGGCGGCATCCCTGCGCCACGCTTTGCGAAAGCCGCCGATGAGCTGGCCTCCTGTTGGACTACATGGGCCAGTTCGTGGGCAATCAGGGCCTGCCCTCGGGTTCCGCTTCGATTGAATTCACCACTCCGGAATACGATGTGGTTCCCGACCGTATACGCACGCGCGTTGACCGCTCTCGCCGACGCCGACGCTCTCGCATCGGAATGCACCCGCACCTGACTGAAGTCCCGTTCAAACCTCGGCTCGAAGAACGCGCGCGTAGCTGCATCGAGCGGGTCTCCGGGCTCGCTTAAGACTTCATGCACGATCGCAGGCGCCGCCGTACTTAACTCAGACGAGCTGACAGACAGGACCTTACGCTGTAACTTTCCATGTTCGCCATCAACTCGTGCGGCTTTGCAATCGTCGCATGTGCCGCCGCAGGCGCACTTGCGCTGCAGCGACCCAACGTGGCCTGACGCGGAGGGGTTTGCGAGGTGAGCTTTCGGGGAGCCGTCCGAGGTATCTTCAGAATCGGACGCCGGCACAGAGACGGGCATGCGCGTCACCTGGGCGGCGGCGCGGTCAGCTTCGCGCTCGAGTGGATCGTCCACCGCGCCGACTTCGACCTTCGCCTGCATCAGCAAGGGCAGAAGTTCCAGGTGTCGCGTACCGCCTGGTTTGGCGGCCCCGCCGGAATTCGGTTGGCCGTGGTCGGCCGGGGACGACAACAAGAAGTTGCGGAGGCTCCAGGAAAACCTGGGGGGCGCGACAGCTGCATCGCGCTCCTGGTCTGCAACTGAGTCTTCGGAAGGTCTTATGCGTCGAGCCCTCGCGGCCTTTCCGAACGACGCTTCCTTGGGCGCAACAACGCGGACAAACATTGTCGACCTCCGGCCACAGGTGGCGCGATTATATGGGAGGATATGTGAGGAATACCAGAACATTGCCTCCTGATCCAAACCTCTGAAGGCGCTGAACCGGATCGCGACTGCGTTGCAGTACAGAGCCGACGGACAACGGCGCATCCTAGCGCCCATGGGTGCGCCGCCATCTCGGTCCGGCTAAGAGTTTCAGTGCACTCCCGAGCAAGACTTACTTGACGACCTGCCTTAAGAGAAGTGAGTGTGCCGGCGCGTGGTCGGAGTCTCCGCTGTACTCAGCAATCACCATGTGCGTACCCGCAGACAGCTCTTTGACCGTGAAATCCGCAATCCCATTCCTCAGCGAAGCTTTCGCCAGCATCGTCTTGCCTTCAAGCAACGTGACTGTGCCCCGAGGTTCCCTGTGGGTCTTTGTCTCAACAATGGCGAGGAAGCTGATTGGCGTACTTGATACAGCTGGATTCGCCTTGGAAGAGAGCTGGACGGTACTCTTGGCCGCCGCCGCAGTCACAGTGATCGACTCGCTTGCCGAGGCCGCCACATAATTGCCGTCTCCGCTATACGCCGCCGAGATGGTGTGGGTTTTGACGGACAGGCCGGTCAGGTTGATGGAGGCCGCACCGGACGCAACTGTGACCGGGCTGCCGAATGCCGTTCCGTCCACGCTGAATTTGACCGTGCCGGTTGGTGCTGTTCCGCTCGCTGAAGTCACGCTGACGGTGAACTTCACAGTGGTTCCTGAGGTGAAGCTTGCACCCGCCGCGGGCGTTGTGATCTTGAATGTTGGCGTTGCTTTTGCCACAGTGATCGACTCACTGGCGGAAGCCGCGGCATAATTGGCGTCGCCGCTATATGCTGCCGAGATGGTATGGGTCTTCACGGACAAACCGGTCAGGTTAATTGAGGCCGCCCCGGAGGCGACTGCGACCGCACTGCCGAATGCCGTCCCGTCCACACTGAATTTCACAGTTCCCGAGGGCGCTGTTCCGCTCGCCGAAGTCACGCTTACGCTGAACTTCACCGTCGATCCATAGGTAAAGCTCGCCCCCGATGCAGGCGCGGTAATCTTGAATGTCGGAGCGGGCAGCGTTCCCGTGCCGGACAACAGCACCGTGTTGCTGTTGTTGGCTGTATTGTCCAGCAAGGTAAGGCTTGCGGTCCGGGTGCCGCTCGCTGAAGGTTTGAAGATGATGCCGACCTGGCAGCTCTGTCCCGCATTCAGGGAGCTGCCTGTTGTTAGCAGACAGTTGGTCGTATTCGGATCGATGGAAAAGTCGCCCTTGTTCGTGCCGGTGATCACAGTGTTGTCGATCTCGAGTTCCGAATTCCCAGTATTCGCGATCGTCACCCGCATGGCAGCGCTCGATGTCCCCTTCAATTGTCCGGAAAAAACGAGGTCGCCGTTCGTCCCAAGCTTTCGGATCATCTGATTGGGCGTGGTCGTAGACGAACCGCTGATGATGTAAACCTGCCCTTCCGAGTCCACCGCGACTCCGGTCGGCGCGTTCAGGTGCGCAGACGTGGCCGGTCCACCATCACCCGCAAACCCTACCGTCCCGTTGCCGGCGATGGTGTGAATGATCCCGGTAGCGCTGTCAATCCTTCGAACCCGGTTGTTGGCGGCGTCGGTGAAGTAGAGATTACCGGCGATGTCGAAGGTCATCTGCCCCACCGATGCGCCGATCTCGGCATTACCCGCCTTACCGCCGTCTCCACTGAAACCGCACGTCCGTCCGCCTGCTACTTTTGTGCTTATAGTGCCGATGGTCACGGCGTTTTCATAGGACTGCGCGAATATTGCGCAGGTGCCTGAGGAACCATAGTAGGAGTAGATGTTGTCTTCGGCATCGACCGCTATCGGCAGGCTCCCCGTGAAAGGAAAGTTATATTGCAGATAGAGCGGTATCCCGTTCTCGAAGATGTCGTCGGGCACAGGCACGATCCTTAGAGCGCCATTTTCATCGTTCAGGAATACATTTCCGTATGGGTCGGTCGCCATCCCTCCGGGAGAATCGAACGGTTGGCCGCCGAGGTCGCAGCTCGTCCCGTACGCACAGGAACTGGTTCCGGCGTCATAAATAGTCGCCTCTCCTCCATAACTGAGCACTTGAAGATAGTCGGGGGAGCTGTCGGTGGAGCGGTGTGTGAAATATACAGACCCGGCAGTGTCCGTCGTAATTCCAACCGGCGCGGCGATGCCGAACACGCTCGAAAGAGACTGTATCGCGCCGCTCGAATCCACATAGCGAACAGCGTTGTTCCCGGTGTCGGCGATATAGAGCGTATCGCCGCCGTCCACTGCCAGGCCCAGAGCACCGCTGAGCAAGCCGACCCCGGACGGGAGTGTGCCGGGCACCGTGGTGATCTGCGCCGGTGTAAAACTCACCACTGGCCCAGAGCCGTCGCCGAGCAACCCGATGCTCAGCGGCGCCGCGCTAGCGGTGTCTGCGACGGTCAGCTTGCCAAATCGGTGACCCGGCCCCTGCGGGGTAAACCGCACCACCATGGTGCATGTGCTCTTTGCCTCATACACATCGCCCTCAACGCAACCGCCCGGCTCTATCTGGAAGTCTTTGGTTGAGGTAATGCGGGTCAGCTTATCGGTGGCGGCAAAACGCAACGTTAGCGTCTGGATTTCGTTGGATTCGCCCACGCGCGCCGATCCGAACTGGCGGAAGTTTTCAGACAACTTTGAGGAAGGATGGCCAGCAATGGTGCTGGCGACTTCCGGGACCATCGGATCGTCCAGGGTAATCACGGAGTGGGTTGCTGGCTTGTAGACTCGGGGTGTTTGTCCATAGATAGTTGAGACAAGAGCACTCATGATAAGAGGCAAACTAACGCATACATTTCTGCAGAAGCGGGAAGTAGACATTTCAGGGCTCCTCGGAAGCTCAAAAAGTTGGTTGATGGATAGTGATGGTGCGGGTAGCGGCGTTTCATCTCCTGGATTGAGGAGATGGGAGCGGGGTACTGGGAACTCGCGAAGGCTAATTAAGGAATCTGGGTCTTGTCAAGGGGCAGCGGCGGGGGAAAAAGGGCTCTAGCCCAAACCAGTGGCGGAGGGAGCGGCCCACGGACGGACAATCTTCGTTGCCCAAGGGTTGCGCACATCTCCTAATCATGGTGGAGAGCCTCCAGTGAACGCTACTGCCAATCGCGGCCTGGTCTCGAACCCCACAATGAACAGCTAAGAAGCTGAATATCCCAAAGAGTGTGAGTGTAATTTTTCGTGGAGTTCTACTGGTGGGCGCCGAATCAGATTCAAGCAATTCGTAATGCAGTGATCGTATGGGATCGACGCGCGTGGCGCGCCGCGCATGAAGAACCCAGCCGTCAAGGCGCCAGCGTCAAGAGAAACGCGACGCCGATATACGTGAGCGGATCGAACCGAGTTTACGCCAAGGAGCAACGTGGACAAAGAACGGGTCGAGAATAGAGCCGCAACAACGCCAGCAGCCGTCAGTCCGAAGAGGGCTGGCTTCGCCGACTCCGCAAGCATAAGGCAGCGAAGGGTCGCAGGCGTCGCTCCCAGCGCCCTGCGCACGCATCGTCCCAGGCAGAGTATGCCACGCTTCTGTATTGATCGAGTATTCAATCTGCTTCTCACCGCCATGGGCGGCTGCCAGATGCGATCGGGCCTTCTCTAGCCGATGCCTTCGAGCAGCATCGACAACTGAGCGTGGCTGAATTGAATCGTTCCGCTCGCGGGCTGTGGCCATATTAAGCGAGCGCTTTCCAGATGCACCCAGTTCTGAACGAGGGAGTGGAGGACCGTTAGCGTGCCCTAGGATTGACCGGGCTGTTTCTTCAGAAGCCTCCATAGCTGGTGCACCGCATCCGCCATCTGGTTTACCGGAGTAGCTGCAAACCCAAGCACGAAGCCATGGCGCGGCTTATTCCTATAACAGGGGGACAGTGGCCATAGGCATAAGCCGAACTTTGCTGCCTGACTCGCGATTTCTGCGTCGTCAAATCCTGATGGGAGGGTCACTGTCAGGTGCATTCCGACTCCCGAGCCATGAATCTCCAGCATATCGCTGCAAGTGTTCTGCAGGCTCTCCACCAGAGCGGTCCGGCGTTCCTTATAGAGCGCCCGCATGCGGCGAATATGCCGGGCAAAGAGGCCGTCACAGATGAAATCTGTGAGCACTTCCTGGAATAAGCCGGAGGGGAAGACACCTAACGAGAATCGTACTGCTTTAAATCTTTCAATAAGGTCGGGTGGGATAACTATGTAACTCAGTCCTACGGATGGAAAGATAACCCTGCTGAATGTCCCAATGTGAATCACGCGAGCGTCCGAATCGATCCCCTGAATGGAGGGAGCCGATGCAGTGTCGTAACGGTACGCGCTGTCATAGTCGTCCTCTACAATCCATGCTCCATTGTCCCGAGCCCAATCCAGCAGACGCAGCCGGCGAGAAGCGCTCATGGTAACGCCGAGGGGATATTGGTGCGACGGGGTAACAAACGCGGCACGCGCTTTCGGCAACAGATTAACCCCCGCAGACACATTGATGCCTTCGTCGTCTACCGGGACCGGGACAATTCGGCAGCCTGCCTCGAGCAGAACCGACTGTGCAAGCGGGTAACCCGGCTCCTCGATCCACACCGGGTCGCCAGGATCCAGCAGCACCCTCGCCGTGATTTCGAGAGCCTGTTGTGATCCCAATACGATCATGATTTGCGACGGGTCGCATTCGACAGCCCTCGCGGTGCGGAGGTAGGAGCAGATTGCGTCTCGGAGGCGATCAAGCCCCATCGCGTCGTTGTGATAAATGGCCCGTAAACGTGGTCTTCCAGCGTGTTCAGCGAGCAGCTTCGACCACGCTCCGAAAGGGAAGTGATCGAGCGCCGGGTGCATTCCGAAGGGTCCCCAGCCATGTCGCCATGGAAGAGTTTCGCATCGCGGTAATAACGAGGAACGCTGGGAAAGACAGCGAGATCCTCCCGTGGTTGACGGTGATTTTGTTGCGTGCGGGAGTTGGCCCGGCAATGATGCCGAAACGAAGGTCCCAGATCCGACTCGACTTTCGAAGTAACCTTCGGAACGCAATTGTGCATAGGCGTCGAGGACCGGAAAACGGGATACTTCGAGATCTTCGGCCAGGTCCCTGCTGGAAGGTACTTGTTGTCCGGGCTGCAAATTGCCATGCAGAATTGCGGCACGGAAGCCTTCGCAGATCTGACGGTGCAGGGGAAGCGTATCAAGACGGTCGATAGGGATGACGGGTGCAATTCCTGACAAGTCTCTCGGCACTTCTTTAACTCCGCTGGTATTCGCCTTGTTATGCTGAACCCACCCAGCAGCGGAGGCTGGAGCATCCTTCGCTGCGGTTGGTGCAGTTCGTTGTCGTCTTAAACTTTTTAAATCCATACCAACCGGTTGGTACGGAATGCATCGCAGTACAAACCGATGTTCTTCGAGTGCTAGGTCCCATTGCTTACTGCCGAGGGAAACGTGGATTTCCCCCCGAAGTAGCACTCAATGGTCTCCACTTTCCCGTCTCTGAACTGGAAATACTCTACATTCCGGAATGACTTACCGTTTTTTGTGTGGCAAAGATACTTCACAAACGCCTCGTTGCCACTTCCGAACACCTGCTCCAGATCAAATCGATCGATAAAGTTAACCTGTGTATCCCAGCATTGCGTTTTGAAAGCGCTCTTACTGATGTGGTCGTCGCCGGCCGCGCTCGTGAACGTAAAGTTGTCGGCCATGAGGGCCTCAAATTGAGGCTGGTCCTTTTTCTCCCACGTCTTATACCACTCCCGGACAATTTCTTGGTATGTCGCGCTGCGCCCCGTACCCGCGTGCGCCCGTGTCGTTAGCAAGAGCCCTGCCGCACCAGCCAGTGCGCACGCTCCCGATTCGAGAGCCTTTCGCCGTGATACTCCGGTCCTTGTCATCACCATCCTCCTTTTCCAGATATTGGGTTAGTGGCCTCTGGGACCACGCTATTGAGGCGGCAACCCGTATCATTTCGCCCTTCCACGCTGTTTTCGGACTGTTGCCGGAATTCCCGATGGCCCGGGCGGCGCGGAATGCGGCGATGGTTGGAACAGCAGCTCGATGTATCGCCGCAGATGATCGATACACTGCGCCGCAATTGCAGCGCCGCCCCGGGCCTTGGCCAGGATGAACGCGCCCTGGAGGGTGGCTTGGGTGTAGAGAGCGAGACTTTCGGCGGTCCATTCAGGGCGCATGCGGCGCTGCCGCATGGCCTCTTCAATGTCGGCCAGCAGTGTTGCCGCGTGCCCGCTGATGCTCCGGTTACATGCCTCGCGGATCGCCGCGTTCGTGGCGTAGACCTCCTGCACCATCGTCCCCGCCAGGCAGGTGAAGTCGGGCAACTCTCCCGTCAGCAACGCCTTACGAAAGTCCACATAGGCCAGCAACCGTTCCAGCGGGTCGGCCAGCTGGTGGTAGGAGGCGGAGACAAACTGCGCCTCCGTGCCCTCAATCCAATAGTCGGCCGCGGCCAGCGCCAGTTCGTCTTTGCTGTCAAAGTGGTGGAAGAAGCTTCCTTTAGTCAGGCCAGCAGCCTCGCAGACGTCCTCGACCCGCGTGGCCGTATATCCCTTGACGCGGATCACCCGGATCGCAGCCTGCAGGAATTTGGTTTTCGATTCGTGCCTTGCGTCGGTTATCGCCATTTAATACCAACCAGTTGGTATGGATTGTACTATACCGACTGGTTGGCACGCTGATCAAGATGAATCTTTGCTGACCGCCCAATTCTTTCGTCTTCGAATTTTCACCTCACAGCAGCGCAGATCTACATCAATAGCGAACGATAGACTGAAGTTCGCGATTCTCTTGAGTCCTGGTAATTCTGTGGTCCCGGGAAGTCGTCCTGGAGGAACGATAAATCGCCGCCACTCATCGAGAGGCGCTTGGGCTTACGACCGACAACGCCGAAGTGTGGCAGTAGCGCGATCGCGATTTTGAGACGATCTCCGCAGTACTGGAATGGCGACATCAGGGCAATGCTCGTTTCCAGATAAGACACTGCTCGAAACGCGCATTGGCGATTTTGCATTCGTTGAGAGAATTGATCTCATGTCCCGAGGTCTGGCTAGCTCAATGCCTTTGCGAGTCGAATAAGTCCATGCCGGATAGCAAGCTCGTCGAATCCGCCAAAGCCGAGAAGCAACGCTTGCGGATCAGGACGTTTCAGCGTGCATCGATCGACGGCGAGAACCTCAACACCCTGGGCCTCCGCCAGCTTTTCCGCCTGTCGTGAAGGCATTCCATTCTTGAGGTATCCGGTGGTGTAGAGACCTGCCCTGACGTTAGAGATCTCAAGCAACCCATCTAGATGTTGCCTGGCTCCTTCCATGAGCGTTGCGAGGCGCTCCGCATATACATTCCGCATTCTCCGCAGATGGCGCGCCAAATGCCCATCTACGATGAAGTCGCAGAGCACCGCCTGGTCAAAGGATGAATTCCGGAAATCGGTTCGGTAGCGAAAACCCAGGAAGAAATCTATTAACGGCGCAGGTAGTACCACGTAGCCTACGCGTAAGGCTGGGAACAGCGTCTTGCTGAAGGATCCGATGAAGATAACGCTTGAGTGATTATCGAAGCTTTGCAGGGAAGGCAAAGGCGGTCCCTCAAACCTGTATTCGCTGTCATAGTCGTCTTCGATAACAAAAGCGCCGGCGCGTGAGGCCCAGCTAAGCAGGGCCATCCGTCGCTCCAGCGACATCGTTACCCCCAGCGGGAATTGGTGAGCCGGCGTGACGTAGGTTCCCTTCGCATCCGGACAGATCTTCATTCCAGCGGAAACAGACAGCCCTTCCTCATCTACTGGCACAGCAATCAGCCTGGCTCCGGCATTGTCAAACGCGATTCTCGATCCGAAATACCCAGGATCCTCCATCCATATCGGATCGCCTTTTTTCAAGAGCAGCCGCGCCAACAGGTCGAGCGCCTGTTGTATTGAGGAAACGATGACGACTTGTTCCGCAGTGCATCGCACCCCGCGTGACGTGCGCAAATACTCGGCGATTGCATCGCGCAATGGCCGATACCCACGTCGATCAGCCTCTTTCTTTAGCCATGACCTGAAATTACGCGCTCGGTCTGCGGCAATACGTCCCCAAACTTCGGATGGGAATTCGTTGATGGCCGGAACCCCGATCCGAAATGGGCGGCTCCCCTCAACAAAAGCCCCGTCAATCCAGGGTTGCGGACGTTTATACGTTGAAATGACGCGACGAATGTATGCCGGCATCGTAGTTGCCTGGCGGGCGGGACGAGGCGCCTCCACGCGATTGACCCAGGTACCGAATCCGACACGGGAGCTGACATACCCCTCGGCTTGCAAGCGCTCAATAACGCTGACGACTGTGCCCCGGGAGAGTTCATACTGGCTGGCGAAATCTCTCGACGCTGGCAGTCTGGCGCCTGGCGCGAGCCGGCCGTCAAGAATGGCAGAGCGCAGTTCGCCGTACAACCAATTCGTCAGGGTTTGATCGCGCGACCGGCTTTTGAGAGTGAGATCGAACGAGCTAATGGCTTTTGGCATCTGAAATGGTCCAATAAGATTAGCGAAAATGGCTCTGTTCAATGTACCACTGCTGCCATAGCATCAGTTCTGAAACCGAGAAG
>CAWGZE010000002.1:0-317254 GCA_963826855.1 uncultured Acidobacteriaceae bacterium | reverse complement strand
TGGAGTCACCTTTCATTACTTTCCCGCAACGGAAGGATGCGGCCCGGTAAACGGCGAGCAACACGGCTCCTGGACTGGCGTGAACTCCATATACTCCAGCCTCGTCCCATCCGGATCGAAGTCGTTGAACTGCCACTTGCCGTCTTTTCCAATTTGTGGCCCGCTCCCGCGCGGCCCGACGCGGTTCTCGCTCTTCAGCGTATTGACGGCAGTCGCCATATTCGGCACGCCGATTGAAAGGTGGTTCAGCACACCCAGGGCATTTTGGCTGATGTGATAAGGAATGCCGGAGCCCGAGACACCGCTGGTCAGCATGTATTCGAGCCAATCCGTGCCGTCGGGCACCTGCATCGCCACCCAATCTGTCTTGGCCGGATCCATGCCCCCGTGCCAGTACAGTTTGAAACCGAGAACGTCGCGGTAAAACTGATCGGCCTCGGAGCGATCGCGGATCGCCATTCCGATATGGATGATGTGATGCCCAACCAGCTTCGTGTCGGGCGCCATTGGCGGCAATGCGGAGGTCTTCGATTCCTCCACAAACTGGACGTGATTCCCCTCGAAATCCTTGACCTCGATCCACTTGACCCTTTCCGGCCCCTGGCTGATGCTGATCTGATTTGGCGCCGGCACATTATGCTCCTGCAAATACCGCCGCATCGCTTCCACGTTTGTCGTGCGAAAAGCAATGTGATCCAGCCGGTCGACGCCCGCCGTCGCAGGCAGAGGCATCACCTCGACATACTGATTGGTGTTGACCGCGTAGCGGACTCCCGGATGGTCCTCGAAATCTGCCATCTTCTCACACCCCACGATCCGCTCATAGAAATCGGCGGTCTTGATGGGATCGGTCGCATACACGGCGATATGAGAAATTCCCAAAATCAGGGGACGAGAGACAGAGGAACGGGCGGATTTCTGCGCCGTCGCGGTAACCGGCAACATCGATAGACAACAAAGGAGAAGACAGAACTTTTTCATGCGATTCTCAGCGCCCTCCAGCAATCAAGAACAGATTCTATCCCTGACGCCCGTGCTGGCGAACCGGGGCGCCGCGACTGCCGTATCGGGTTAGTATGAGAACGACCCATCTATGAGAAGTTCCCGCTACTCGACGCTCCTGCGAATCCTGCTCGCGCTGGTTGCCCTGGCCGGCATTCTCTATTGGGTTGCGGACACTCGCGACCGATTCGAGTTGGGGTTGCATTTGGATCGGCACGCTCGAGATCCCTTCCAGATGAACTTCGACACCCGCCATGTCACCAGTCTGGAGGCGGAGGCCGAACGCGCTGGTCTCGTCAAAAGTTCGACTATCGAGTCGCTCAACGGCGCAACGTTCACCGGTCAAGCACAGTGGGCCGAGATTGTGAATCCCGCAGCACCGGGTGAGCAAATGACCGTCGGTTTCCAACGGCCAGATGGATCGAGTGGCTCCGTCCAGATCACTCTTGCCACCCAACAGCCTCTGCCCGGACTACCGATCGGGTTGGGCCAGGTGTGGAGGAGCTTCCTGCTCTTCGGCCTCATGCCATTCCTTTGTATGCTGATCGGCTACTGGGTTGTCTTCGCCAAGCCAGATGAGCCAAATGCCTGGCTGCTGCTCGTTTTGCTTCTCTTTCCCGAGGTCGTCTTTGCCTTGGGAACGGGCTGGGCAAGTGGCGGATGGCTGTTTTTCCGCGCTGCCTACTATTACCTTCTGCAGAATTTCGGAATCTTTGCCCTGGTTCCCTTTGCCGTTTACTTCCCCGAGCGCTCACGAATCGACATCAAGCTGCCGTGGCTAAAGTGGGTGGTGCTCGTGCCTGCCTTCGCCTGCGGAATCCTCGAGATGAAACAGCGGGTGGGGCAATATTACTTCGGCGGAAGTTCCCCGTGGTTTACGAAGCTGATGACCCAGGTCGATCGCGTGGACAACTCCATCGCCCTGGCTTGTGTCATCTTCTATCTGGTCTTCATGACCGACAAACTTTTGTCGGCCTCGACTGAAGACGCGCGCCGCAGGCTTCGTATTCTGCTCGTCGGAACCGGCACCGGACTTGGTGCACTGCTGATCGCCTTTGTCCTGTTGCCAGATCTCGGCTTTTCGTTCACGGCCCCTGGCCACGCCTGGCTGGCATATACGGGAGCGGCGCTCTTCCTGCTCGCTCCACTGGCGCTCGCTTATGTCGTCCTTGTCCAACGGGCGATGGACGTCAGCATCCTCGTCCGCCAGGGGACCAAGTACGCGCTGGCCAAGGCTACTCTGCTGGTCATACAGTTGGTCCTCGCGGCGGTCGTCACCTATCGATTCCTGATTCCTCTGCTGACTCAGAAGCAGATCCCCCGCGAACAGCTCTGGCAGGCGATTGTCTTCATCGTCCTCATTTTTCTCATCCGCCTTGGCTTCAGCAAGCGGTGGCAGAGCTGGCTCGACAAGAAGTTCTTTCGCGAGGCCTACGACACTGAACAGGTGCTGAACGAACTGTCCGACGAAGTGCGAAAGTTTACCGAGAGCGGCCCACTGCTCCAGACCGTCGCGAAATGCGTCGCTGAAACGCTGCACGTCACCCAGATAGGAATGCTGCTGCGGGTCGGTCCAAAATTCAGCCTTGCGCAGGCTGTCGGCCATTTTCCAGGTAACCCGAATAGCATCATGCTGGCGGCGAACTCCTCGACCATTCGGAATCTGGGCAACACCAATGCGCCCGCGGAACTCTTCCGCGAAGATCCGGACGCCTGGTATCTGATGGCCGACGAGTTAGAACGCCAGACCCTCGACGACCTCGGAACGGAGCTGCTGCTCCCATTGCCCGGAAGGAACCGGCTCATGGGAGTGATGGCGCTTGGCCCAAAACAGTCGGAGGCGGCGTACTCCAAGTCCGACCTGCACCTGCTTCAGGTGCTCGCGACCCAGACCGGCATGGCCCTCGAAGTCAGCGAACTGGCCCACTCCCTCGCCCATGAAGCTGCGCAACGCGAGCGCGTGAATCGCGAGATCGAGATCGCGCGCGAGGTACAGGAGCGCCTCTTTCCCCAGGAGATGCCCACGCTTCCCGGCGCCAGCGTCGCCGGCCACTGCCGCCCCGCCCAAGGTGTCGGCGGCGATTATTACGATGTCTTTCCGCTTCAGGACGGCAGACTGGGACTCGCGATCGGCGACGTCTCCGGTAAAGGAATCTCGGCAGCCCTTTTGATGGCCAGCCTGCGTGCGTCGCTGCGCGGGGTCACTCTCGACAATCCCCGCGACTTCGCCAAGCTCATGGACAAGGTCAATCGACTTGTCTACGAGGCTTCGGCGGATAATCGCTATGCGACCTTCTTCTTCGGAGCGCTGAATCCCGCGACTCGTGTGCTCGACTGCGTCAACGCCGGCCACAATGCCCCGCTGGTGCTGCGGCAGAAGCCTGGCGGCGGAGCGGAGATCCTGCGCCTCGAAGCCGACGGACCGGTGGTGGGCCTGCTTCCATTCGCTCCCTACACCGAACAGAGCCTCCAACTGGAGCCTGGCGACTTACTGGTTACTTACACCGACGGAATCAGCGAAGCCATGACCCACGACGACGAAGAGTGGGGCGAAGAGCGGATGATGGCCGCCGCCGCGTCGGCTCGGAAGGGGTCTGCGGGACAGGTGCTGCAGACGGTCTTCGCCGAGGCGGACAAGTTCACGGCCGGCGCTCCGCAACACGACGACATGACGCTGCTGATTCTTAAACTAGACGCGCTGCCTCTGTAAAGCTAATCGGCGTGCCTCATTGCTGCATCAGGATAGTGTCGAGCTAATCATCCCTTCAACTCAGGCTTAATGAAGATGGCGCGAAAGAGCATTTGGGAACTCAAAGGTAACCGCGCTCGCTGGAACGAACCCTATGTCGGGTTCCCGACATAGGGCGATACTACCGAGGAGCAGATCGAGCAAGCGTACGCCGCGCCCACAAACCATCCCCGTACTCGGAGGCTGCGTGAACAGGCGTGGGTCATCATGGTCATCATGCAAGACAGCGGGACCCGTCCAAATGAAGTTTTCCCTATGAGAATTGAAGATATCGATTGGGGCCAACATCGCATCTGGATTCCGCGCGGTAAAACCAGAAAGGCGCGTCGCTTCGTCGCGATGAGCGATCGGATGGAGGAAATGCTTCGTGCCTGGTGTGGGACAAGAACTGAAGGTTGGGTTTTTCCCTCCACTCGATCGGCCTCCGGTCACCTAACGACCATCGCCAAGGGTTTCCAGGCGATCCGCAATCGGGCCGGCTTGGACGAAAAAATCGTTCCTTATCTCGCCCGACACACCTACGGAACCTACACCATGGCCAAGACCCGGAACACCTTTGCGGTTGCCAACTCAATGGGACATGTGGACCTGAAATCGATGGAGCCTTATCAACATCAAGAGCTAGATCCGCTTCGCGATGCCATCAATGAGCGTAACCGGGAGAGAAAGGAGCGCAAAAAAAACGCCAGCGGTTTCAAAAATTGGGCACACTTTTGGGCACACTGACGCAACCGCCGTTTAGTCTTGATCATACTGTTTGATCGATATCTGATTGATGATTGAGGGGTTAGATTGGTGGACGCGGAAGGAATCGAACCTTCAACCTGTCGATTAAGAGTCGAATGCTCTGCCAGTTGAGCTACGCGTCCAGTCGGGGATCCGCATCTTGGCGGGCGACCTGTGAGTGGGTGTTGAAGCCTAGCTTCCGGCGAAGGGCGCGGAACTTTCCCACCTTCAAATCATACCATCGAATGACGATGGCATTGGGACCGCGGTTGCGGAAAACCGAAGAGTACCTGCCGACTTCAGCGATGTATTTCAGTATGAAAGACTGAGGCGGCGAATCGAATGAAAGCCAACGTGGCTGCGGCTAGAAAGTGAACGAAACTCCGCCGCGGACCGACCTCTCGGCCTGTGCGAAATAGAGCGTGCTGCCATCCGTGGTGATAAAGGGGCGATAGCCCTCGGCGAGCAGGTTCCTAACATCGACAAGCGCCTCGACGCCGTTCGGCAGCAGGTGCCAGCAGTGCAGGGGCTGGCGCAAAATAATGCTCAGGTAGGCGTCTGGAGAGGCGACATCGTACGGGGCGACCGCGGTCACGGTGTCCTCTGGTTGCCAGCGGTACGAGGCCTGCCAATGCGTGCCTGTCTGACTGATGTGGCCGCTCATGGCGACGGAATACATCTGCGTGTGTCTCGGCTTTAGTGTGGTAAGGCCACCCTCAAGACTCGCCGGCACCGCAAATGCCGGCATAGTCAGGGCATCGCCATCGGCAAAGCCAAGCGTAAGCCAGGTCTCACCATGAACTCGCGTCTTTAGATCGCCAACCACTCCCTTGGTCGTGTAGCTTGCGCCCGTAACATTCAGCAACTCGGTGATCGGGTCGTAGACGACGTAACCGCTGTTGAGATCGGCAGCGGATAGATCGCCGCCGCCGTTCACCACCGTATTGGCAATGCGGTCGCGGTAGATCGCGAACTCGTAGCGGGTGCGCTCGCCCGTGTGTTCAACCTGAATCTTCTGGTGCAGGCCCCGCTCCAGGCGCAACTGGCCGTTGACTTCGGAGACGGTTGGCATCGCCGACGTGGCCTGATCGAGTTCGTTGGCAACCTGGGCGTTGCGGGCTGTAGCCAGGTGATACGAAACCGCAGTGTCTCCACCACGCCAACTCACTGTTCCGAAGGGATGATTCGCGAACTCCGCAGTGTTGCCGCGGACGGCTTCGAATTCGTTGCCGAGTTCGGCGTCAAGAAACGGGGTGAGCTCAATCGTCTGAGCGCTGCGCAGCACCATCGACTGGATGCCCTGCTGATTCGAGGTCTGCTCGATGCCGGGCAAGTCCTGCATCGCGGCTACCGTGCGAATTGTGTTGCCCATGGTGAGTTGGCGCTCGTAGCCAACCAGCGTCTCCGCCGAGGCCACTGAGGCCATGTCGCTCGAACCAATATCGGCACGCAGGATTAGGCGTCGGTCATCCTGTTTGGAGCGTTCGATTTCAAATGCGTTATGGAGTCCGCCTTCACCGAACTCGTTCGCGCCACCGCGCAGGATCACGCGCGCCTTGAGTACCGGGGCCGTGTCCATGTCGGAGACCACGACCAGCGGACCATCCTCCAACATCCGAAGAAGCGGCCGGTTGGCGGCCGAACGCAAAGTCCATGCCCACTCGTCGTCGGGCTCATCCACGCTGCGTCGTTTGGCCGGCAGCCACTGGAAGGCCTCCATCACCGTAGAGAGGGTCAGATTGATTGAGGTGCGCCGATGGGCCAGAACTTGAAGGTTTTCTCGAAGTGTCGGAAGGAAGAGGGTGCCGGTGGCTTTGATGCTGTAGGTGCCCGGAATCAGATGGGCCAGCAGGAAGCGTCCGTACTCGTCGGTGAAGACGCTGACCACCACCGAGGTGTCAGGGCGTAGCAACTCGACCATAGCGCCGGCCTGCGGCACACCTCGTCCGTCCCGCACGGTGCCGGCGATCGAGGTCGGCTCGTCGAGGGCGTTCAGTTCAGGGGCGTTGGCGCAGATTGCGCCAACCGCTAACAGCAGCGCAACAGCAGTCCCGACTTTAGAGAATCTTCCAGTCACACTTGTCCGTGGTTTGTTCCCTGGCCCAAGTCCCCTGTCGCCAAAACGTACTAGGATGGACAGCTCTGACGGCTGCTTTCCGGATTCCACTATTCAACAGTAAACGGAGCGGTCTGCGCAATGGTTTGTTTGGATACGCTGTCATTCACTGAGATCTTGACCATATATTTTCCCGGCTGCAGGCTGGCCAGCGGCATCGATTTCTCCAGCGTCACCTGGTCCTGGTTCGCGCCCAGCGTCTTGCTGTCTTCAGAAGTGGTCACCACCGCCTGGTTACTCGCGGCGTCGATGATCTGGTACTGGATCGTCGCGTCGTTCTGCCGGCTCTTCTCGTCGATTCCGAGGTTGTAGACCTGCATCCAGAAATTCAGCTTCTGATCGCGTTTGAACGATGCTGGGGTCGCCTCGGTCTGCATCACGCGGGGCCGAATATAAGTGTTGCCGATGATGAAGTTGCCGGTGCCGATCTGCTTGGAGGGCACCCGTTCCATCTTGTCCGCCAGAATCAACGACGAAGCGGAAAGCTTGTCGTCATCGAACTTGGGAACGAGGATGCCCTGGCCCCAGATACCCACGTGATCGGGATTGTTGACGTCCTTGATCCCGATGTCCACCCGGTACCGGCCCGGACGCAGCGGCAACGCCTTCCAATAGACCTTGGAGTTGTCGAGCACCTTGTCCATCAATTCGCTCGGCTCTTCCACCTCGACTGTGTCTTCAAAGCTCTGCACGATCCGTCCAGTGATGGTCGTGACGCGGCCCTGGATGTTGACGACGCCCTTCGAGACTCCATCCTTGGCTTGGAAGGTAATGTCGCGGTTCTTGATCTGGAGCGTGATCGGCACCAGCACGGTGTCGTCGGTCACTTTGACGAAATCGGTACGCACATCGAACGGGAAATACGGGCCGTTCAAGAGCTTGTGCTGGCTCATATAAGCCTCGAGATCGAGGTCTTTGAACTTGATCGGCGGGGGTGCCATGACCTTGGCCATCAGCTCGATGCGGTCGAACTGCTTGCTCTGGTTTGTACTCGACATCGGACCCGTGCCCAGCTGTTCCATCCCGCCGTTGAAGCGGTCGGCCTTCTTGGCCATGCCCAACGATTCTGCCTGGGTGAGCCCGGCGCCCGGCGTATGCAGCAGAGCGTCCTTCTCGGCGCGATTGATGGTGAAGTGGTAGTCGCCGCACATACACGTGTCGACGAACTCGAGATCGATGTTGTCGCCGACACCCTCCAGATAGCGGTAGTGCCAGATTTCAAACGGGAAAGTCGAGGTTTCGCCGCCGCCTTCATCCATTGGACGTTCATATGCGCCGCCGCTGGGATGGGAGTCAATGCTGTCCGGCTTGCCAAAAGAGATGTAAATGTGGCCGCGGTCGGTCTTCCACCCCGGCTTACCGGCGGCGAAGTGCTCGTTGGCGTAGGCGATGCGCCGGTAGTGCTCCTCGCGAAATTCGTTTTCCGGCGAATCCGGATTCGGGTTGCGCCGCAGCCAGAACTGCTCGATGAAGTTGTCTCTCTCTTCATCGTTGCTGAGGCTCTTGAACGCCTTCAGCTCCTGATCGGTAATGATCCAGTGAACGTCCTCATTCACCCATTTCTTATAGGGGCCTTTAAGTTCCTCGCGGACTTCCTTTTGCTGCTTGAACTTTTCCTTATCGGAGAGCTGCCGATTCAAAGGATCCTGATTGGAATCTTGGGGCGTGGTCGCGGCGCCGGCAGCGGGACGCTCGGAAAGCTGCGGATCCTGACTGGCCTGAGAAGTACCGCTCTGTGTGCTACCTGCTTGCGCTCCGGATGGGGTGGCGGCCGGTTGCTGCGCCCGACACGGCGCAGCGAAGGTAGTCAGCGCCAACGCGACAACTGCTGCGGAAGAGACACCTTGCCATGAGGAATCTGGTGAGGATTGGAACCACGAGGACTTGAACATAAAGCCTTGATACTCCTGCTTCTTCTGCATCCTTGATCTTAAGTCCTCCGCAGCACGGATTCAAGCTGTCAGAGCCGAATTTGTTCCCTTTGATGAAACACTCATCCCTGCGTCTCGCCCCCGGCCTTTCCGAAAAATCGGGTGACGAGTGTCATACGGAACCTGCGTCTTGGCCTGTTATGATTTTGACGAACCACATTTTCTTTGGAGAGCCGCCGGAGTGCGCCTGAAGAGAGCGGCGACGCCGAGCGAATCCGCCTAATTCGGTTTTGATGTGCGGTTTTTCTGGGGCGGAACTCTGCGGACTTGAGTTTCGTATCTAGCGAATTGGGGCGGTAGCGGTTCTTGGGCCATTTGGCCATTCTGTGGTTGCCGCGAGCGAGTCGACAGTCGTCACTCGCAGATGATGGCCAGCTGTAGCGTAACGCATTCCAGCAATCGGGAACGGGAAAAGACGCGTGAAAAAGAAGATTCTGATCGCAGTTGCGGTGTTGGTGGTGGCGGGCGGCCTTATTGGCCTCACCGTGATGCGCGCCCAGTCCGGCTATACCAAAGTGATCGCCGGTCAGGTTGTTCGCCAGGACCTCGCCTCGACGGTCAGCGGCACCGGCCAGATCAAACCTAAAACCATTGTCAATATCGGCGCGACCGCCTTTGGCCGCATCACCCACCTCTATGTCAAAGAGGGGGAAAGGGTAAAGACCGGCCAGATCCTGGCCACCGTCGAGAATGTGCAGCCTGAGGCCAACGTCGAGGCCCAGAAGGCCGCGATCGACGCAGCTAAGACCGATATCACTTCCTATATCGCAGCCGAGAACACCGCCAAGGCCAACCTGGAGAAATCCCAGGCCGACCTCGAGCAGAAAAAGCTGGACTACGACCGCTATATCTCCCTTTACAACGACAAACTCGTCTCCAAGCAGGATTTCGATGCAAAGAAGTCGGCTTACGACGTCGATGTCGCCACGGTGAATCAAAATATTGCCGCCCTCGCACAGGCAAAGGCCCAGACGGATTCCGCCCGCGGCCACCTCGGCACCCAGGTCGCCACCCTGCGCAGTAATGAAGATTCCTTGAACAAGACCGTCAGCGTCGCGCCTTTCGACGGCATCGTCACCAACGAACCGGTGCGCGAGGGTGAGACCGTCGTCGTCGGCATTCAGAATGCGCAAGGCTCCACGCTGATGACGCTGGCCGATATGTCGGTGATAACCGCCGAGGTCAAGGTGGATGAGACCGACATCGTTAATGTCGCGCTCGGGCAATCCGCCGACGTAAGCGTCGACGCCCTTCCCGGCAAGGTCTTCAAAGGGCATGTCACCGAGGTGGGCGATCAGGCACTGTTGCGCTCTACCGGCGTCGCCACCAGCCAGTCCACCAGCGGAACCGAAGAGGCCAAGGACTTCAAAGTCGTCATCACCCTCGATCAAACCAGCGACGAGCTCCGGCCGGGCCTCTCCACGACTGCCAAAATCACCACCGCTCGCAAAGCGAATGTGCTCACCATCCCCATCCAGGCGCTCACTCTATACACCCCCCCGGCACTCGACTCCAAGGGCCATGTGACCACGGTCTCAGCCAGCAGCGGACCGGTTCCCGCCGTCAAGCCGCAGCAGGGAGTCTTCGTGCTGCGCAAGTCCGGCGGCAAACTGAAGGCGGTCTTTGTTCCTGTAACCACCGGCATTACCGGCACCACGGACATCGAAGTAACCAGTGGATTGAATGCGGGCGACCAGATCGTGACCGGTACTTATCGTGTGCTCCGAGGTCTGAAGGACGGAACGCCGGTTAAGATCGACACCACGCCCGTGGTCGTAAAGGATACCGACGCTGGTTCTTCCTAGGCGAAAGTCGATTCGGTCGTCGTCGACGCCGCACCGAAGGAACCGGAGCAGGGCGAAGTGCGTAGACTTTTCATCAGGCACTTTGGCGCAAGCGGGAGTATCTGTTTGTTACACCGCGGTTCCTTGCGAGAATGAACCAGGGCTTTAATTTCAGGAGTACCAATGGCCGTGCAGATGATCAGCGAAGTGGATGCCTCCCAGCCCGTCACCCTTCCGCAAGGCGACGTCATCGTCCTCGAGGACATCTGGCGCACCTATGATATGGGCTCGGAGCAGCAGGTCAACGCCCTCCAGGGCATCAACCTGAAAATCCTCCATAACGAATATGTCGCCATCATGGGCCCCTCCGGTTCGGGGAAGTCGACGCTCATGAACATCATCGGCTGTCTCGACACTCCGAGCCGCGGAAGCTATAAACTCAACAACCACCTGGTGAGCGACCTCAACGACGACGAACTCGCGCGCATCCGCAACCGCGAGATCGGCTTCGTCTTCCAGACCTTCAACCTGCTGGCCCGCGCTACGGCTCTCCACAACGTTGAGCTGCCGCTGATTTACAACGGCACCCCCGCGGCGGAGCGGGTCGAGCGTGCCACCGCCGCGCTCCGCGCTGTGAACCTCGAGACGCGCATGAACCACAAACCCAACGAGCTCTCCGGCGGACAGCGCCAGCGTGTCGCCATCGCTCGCGCGCTAATCAATCGTCCCTCGATCATCCTCGCCGACGAACCCACCGGCAACCTCGACTCCAAGACCGGCGACGAGATCATGGCGCTCTTCGACGAGCTCCACCGCCGAGGCAATACGATCATCGTCGTGACTCACGAGCCCGACATCGCCGAGTTCGCCCACCGCATCGTCCACATCCGCGACGGCGTCATCGCGTCCGACGTGCAGTCCTCGCGCATCCGCAGTCCGGGGATGGGGACTAAAGCCGGTCATAGCAGCGACTAAGGCAGGTCATAGCAGTGCAGAAACGCTGTAGGTGCTACCCAGCCCCTTGAGTGCTCCCGCATCCGCAAGTCAGGCAACCGACACTCGATCTCCTGAACTTGTCGCTGCTGATTACGGTGAGCGAGACAAGTGGATTGATGCGGTCGATGAATGGATGCTGTCGTCGAAGCGCTCGGAAATTAATCCTGCGGAACTTTCCCTGGAAGCGCTGGTTGGGTTACGCCATCCTCCACGATAAAGAGCCGAAGCTGGGACCTCATAGAAACGAGATCCAACGGCGAAATCTCTCCCGATGAGACGACGTAGCGATAGTCCGGCAAACCTGCGGCCCCAGGGATGAGAGAAGACAGTTTGCGCTTGACCTGAGCGTCGGGGTCGAAGCCGAATGATTCAATCTTGACCGGACTGCCGATGAAATGCTGCGCCCTCGCCAGTTCGTTCAACAGATCTTGCCCATTCCTATAGCCCCCTAGGTAGGACCGCACCACATACAGTTCGATGTGGGAGCAGTCACGGGGATCGAAGGCGGGGGCGCCGCGGTACATGGAGTTCGGCCCATACCCCAAAACGAGCGAGTGAGGCAGCCTGCTCCGCGCCATCGTAAATGTCACTTCCGGGTCATAGGTCATCGTGACCGAGCAACTGGTTTCGCGCGAGTCACGCACAAAGTCCAGCACTTGTTCGGGCCGGTCGTTCATGCCGGCCTTGGAAAGTCCCCGCCGGCCAATCAAGTGCGCAAGGCCTACAGCAATCCAGACCGCAAAAAAGCCTAACAATGCATTTTGCAAAAGGCGTGACTTTATCTCGCCAAACACCAGCGCGGCCGCGGGAGCCAGGACAGGTATAAGCAATAGCCCATTACGCGGCTTGGCTCCTAATCCACTGAAGACGACGAGGACGAGGAAGATGGCAGCAAACGCAAGGATAGAGATAACCGGTTGTCTTCTGCCTTCTGCGAACGAGTCGCCGGACTTTCGCGCAAAGCGCATGGCCAAGGTCAGCCCCGCAATCGCGAAGCATAGAAAGATCACCACGGCAATCAGCGCCAGCGGGTGCCACGGAAGATAAGCCTCAGATGCCGAGAGGCTTTGTAACGTACGGGCAGCCGACACTATAAGCGACCCACGCTGATGCCCGCTGGCCGGCATATGAACCGTGAGAAACGGGCGAAGCTGTGGGGCGATCAACAGGATGAAGCAAGCCAGCGTGACGAGGCTCTGTCTCCAAATAGAGAAGGAATAGCGCAGCAGCACACTCAGGAAGAGCGCTGCCGTAAACAACAGGGTAATGTAATTCACGTAGAAGAGGCACGCCAGCAGCACACCGAGAAGAGCCGCGCGCCCATAAGTAAGGTTCGTCAGCCCAATCTTGCGTGGCTGCAAGGCAATCGTCAGAACCAGCAACGCCATCCCCGTCCACCATCCATACCACCGGATGCTGTTGCTCCACATCAGCAAATGCGGATGCAGTGTGCCCAGAAGAAGAAAACATACGCGGCTGGGTTTCCTCGTAAACAACGGGCTAACTGCAAAGACGAAGACTGCGAGGCCCGCGTAAAACACCAATAGCGGTACAACCGTCATCCAGCGAGGCGACGGAATGAGCACATAGGCTGCATGCGACAGCAGGTACATGCCCGGCGGATGAACATCCTCAGAGTTGCTGATGCGGATGATGTTACCGGCAGAGTCGCCAATCAGATTGAAGCTCGCCACTTCGTCGTCGTAGATATTCCGAAAGCCGAGGAACAGGAGGGCCAGAGTGAAGGACGCCGCAAGGAACGCCGCCTCGAGGGAAAACAACGACGCTCTTCGCGTGGCTGCGACAGAACGCAATTCGCTCGATGGTCCCTTCACAGCCTCAGCATAGCAGGCCAATATGCAGAGCCATCAATGCGAGTCGTGGGCGCAAATCGAGCCAGTTAGCCGCGTCCGGTCCTCACGTCAACTTATTCCAGCAATTGCCGATAACTCCACTGGCCGGGAACTCTGTCCCCAATGCCGCAGCAGGGTCGGGGCCAGACAAACATTTCTGGATGGGGATCGAGACGATGGGATCGACTTCGGCATCGAGCACAGCGCCCTCGTCAGGATTGCCGTCGCTCGACGAAGCGTCCGCCCCGCGGTCGAGCGCAGCCGTCAATCACGGCTCGTCGCACCAGGCGCCCACCATTTTTTCTTCCGGTGAGGTGGAACACTATCCCAGCATTCACGGCCTCACTGGACGCAGCCCGGCGATGCGCCGCCTCATCCAGCAGATGCAGCGCATGGCTCCACATCTCACCCTCGCGACCATCGAGGGTGAAGAAGGCACAGGCCGCACCCTCGCGGCCCATGCCCTGCACGCGGCCGGCCCGGCGCCTGCGGGCCCATTTGTTCCCTGCCCCGCCACTCAGTTCTTTGCCGTCGAAAGCATGGCCCCGGCCGGTGTTGATGGATATCAACGCTGGTCTGAGGCGGTTCTGCTCAAGGCCCACGGCGGAATGCTCTTTCTAGACCGCGTCCATCAGCTTTCGCGCGATCAACAGGAGATGCTCGCCGACTTCCTTCACTGGTTCGACGACCGGCAATTCCGCGCCAGGCTTCCTCCCACGATCGCGAGTGTCCTTCGCGATCAGCACTTTACCGAAGAGCCATTACCTGCGCAGATCGTCTTCTCTACCTCGATCTCGCTGCGAAGTCCTGATGGCGTCGCCCACTTCCGCGAAGACCTCGCCTCGCGGCTTTGCTCGGTGCGCTTTCATCTTCCACCGCTCGCCCAGCGCCGGGAAGACATTCCTCTTTTGGCCCAGCTCTTCATCCAGCGCTTCACCCGCCTTTACGGCAAACCGGTGCGCGGGCTCGGCCCCGGAACCATCACCCCGATACTCCGGCACACCTGGCCGGGCAATGTGCGCGAACTCGAGGAGACAATAAGCGCCGCAGCCCTCGATACCGAAAGCCACTGGATCCGGCCGATCGATCTGCCGCCGCTCAACGCGAGCACGCGTCAAAACCAGACCCCTGGAAGCACTGAAAACGCCGCCGATGACGATTTCAACCTCGATCGGGCGATCCGCAATCACGTAACCCGAGCCCTCGCCCGGACGCGCGGAAACAAGCTGCGGGCCGCACAATTGCTTGGCATCAGCCGCTCCACGCTCTACCGCATCCTCGCCGCGCAGCCCGGGGATACATACTCTGGGGCGCACAACAGCCTCTGACCTCCCTGAGCGTGCTCCGTCACATCGCTGAGGAATTGCGCTGTCTAACTTCGTCGCCAAGAGAAAAGGGAGCGCATCGACCCGCGCTCCCTCACTCAATTCACATTAGTTTTCAAACAGTCCTATGCGTAGATTCCCCGCTGCTTGATGGTAGAGGCGACGCGGTCGATCGCCAGCATGTATGCCGCGATGCGGTTGTTCACGTTGTGCGCCTCGGCGTAGCGGACCACGTCGTCGAAGCTCTCCCGCAGGATCGCCTCCAGCCGCTCGTTGACCGTCGCCTCGTTCCAGAAATAACCCTGGCGGTCCTGCACCCATTCAAAATAGGAAGCAGTCACGCCACCGGCATTGGCCAGAATATCCGGGATCACGAAGATCTTCTTGTCAGCGAGAATTTCGTCGGCCACCGCCGTCGTCGGCCCGTTCGCGCCCTCGCAAATGATGCGCGCCTTGATGCGGTCGGCGTTCCGGCTGGTGATCACATTTTCCGTTGCCGCAGGAATGAGCACCTCGCATTCGTCCAGCAATAGCTCATCCGAGTCGGCCGCCTCAGCGCCTTTGAATCCCAGCACCGTTCCGTTGCGCTCTTTGTAGTCGAGCAACGCGCACACATCGATGCCATTGACGTTGTAAAGGCCGCCGTCTTGCTCGGCGACGCCGATGACCTTGTAACCACGGTCATACATGAGCTTGGCCGTGTTCGATCCCACGTTGCCAAATCCCTGCACGATCGCCCGGCAGCCCTCTTGGCGAATGCCCAGATAGCGCAGCGCCTCATCGCACACTGTGGCGATGCCGCGTCCGGTCGCCTCGCGGCGTCCACGCGAACCGCCGATCGAGAGCGGTTTCCCGGTGACCACCGCGGTCACTGTCTGGCGCATGTGCATCGAGTACGTGTCCATGATCCAGGCCATCGTCTGGTCGTTGGTGTTGACGTCTGGCGCGGGAACGTCTTTTTCGGGCCCGATGAACTCGATGATGTCGGAGGTGTAGCGCCGGGTCATGCGCTCCAGCTCGCCCCTGGACATCTGCTGCGGATTGCAGATGATGCCGCCCTTCGCCCCTCCAAAAGGAATATTCACCACCGCGCACTTCCACGTCATCCAGCTCGCCAGCGCGCGGACCTCATCCAGGGTCACGTCGGGCGTAAACCGGATTCCACCCTTGCCCGGCCCTCGGGCCACGGAGTGCTGTACGCGAAAACCGGTGAATACTTCGATGTGTCCGTCATCCATCATTACGGGGATGTGAACGATGATCTCTCGGTTGGGGTAGCGCAGGATCTTCCAGATGCCGTCGTCCAGGTTTAGTTTTTTTGCCGCATAGTCGAATCGAGCAGCCTGGGCTTCCCAGGGATTGATCTCCTGCTCGAGGGTAATTGTTGCCATGATTTCTCCAATGTGGGTCGCTTCTTTCCGGTCGCCTCGCCTCTCGTACCGACGAGGAGTACCGTGTGGCAGAACAGCGAATTCGGGGCGATCTTCATAGCCCTGCAATCCTCAAACATCGCCGCGGAAGCACCGCACGCGGCAATCAGCCAAACGATTTAGAGTATAGGCCTCGCCTGAAGCGGGCGGCAACCACAGGAACCTGCCTTCGACGTTACCGAAGTGGATTCCTCTAGAACGGGCAAGATGCTCCAACCCGCCTATCTGCAATAAGTTGCACGCAATAAAACGGACGATACACGTGTTGCGTTCGCCGGACAATGGAGGCGACGGAGAACAGCGTCTAAAATCAGCCAGATGGACAAGTGGAAGGCAATTTGTAGCGGCGGTGCCTGGATGGTAGCCGCTATTTTGCAGGTAATACCGAGTACTTGGCCCGGACTTCTACGACCCCATCCATGGGCCGTCGGTTTTTGTGTCATTGCTGGCGCGATAATGTTCGTCTACTCCTATCTTGGATCGGAACATAAGGCAATGGGAGATCAAAAGAATGTGGCGGGCACAGACAATAACGGCCCACTGACAAACGCGGATAACGCTAACGTATCTGCGGGGGATCAGAGGGTTGCCGGACATAACTATGGTTCGCTAATCTCCGCTCCGGTTGCAACGATTACCCTTCCTCCTCTCCAACCAGCACCCGTTCCCGATCCCCTAAAGACGCCCGAAAGCAAGATGAAGAGATTCAGCCAAAACTATGCATCAAGGGAGGCCAGCAAGTTCTACTTCTCGCGGCCGGACAGAAATTCAAAGTATCTTCCACCGGGACACCTGGCTTAGTTGTGTGGGTCGAGAATATGGCGGCCCGCGTAGAAGGACGAACGGCTGGGGCGGCCCTTGTTTCAGGCTCCGAAGACGCTGCTGACGAAGAAGCCAAAGAAGGCCGCGAAGAAGAAGGCTGTGCGGCACAGACCGTCCGGCAAGGACAAGGACCTAGAAAGGTTCCTCTTGCCCCGTCCCTGCCTACGACTGGTGTGGTGTTGGCCCGCTCTTACCAGTGAGGTCTTTGCAGGTGAGGCGCTTCCCGCCGACTTGAGACATGACCAGCGCAAAGCGGTCGGCATGAGCAATCTTGAACAGAATGCAGGCCGGGGAGCCTATATGCTCTGCTTAACGTTTGTTCCCGCCCCGGTATTCCTCCCTACGCAGCCTTTGGGTTGTGCCAGAAATGCAGTTCTAACCTAGAAAACCAAATTTCCGAGCGTGCCACCAAGGGCGCTCCGGCCCGTGCAATATTGCTCTACATTCGGTTCTGCGCTTGAGATAGCTTAGGCGAATGATGAGCATGATCAGAATCGTTAGGGTTGCGCAGGACGGAGAGGACGGGATACTGGTTACGTTTTCGGATGGGACGACCGCCGGATACATTGTCGAGGAGCTTTTGGAATTGAGACCCATAAGGGAAGAGTCCCCATTCAAAGCACGTAGACGCATTATGATGCCTTCGAACTGAGACACTACTCCGGCCCGTGCAATATTGCTCAGACGACCCGCCACCTCGACCTCGACAATGGATCAGCACTTAGGCGAAATAAACCATCCTTGGGACGCCTCCCCGGCGTCCCGTTTTCGCTATCGCCATCCCTTGTTTTGTCATCTATATGATTGCCCTCACGACCCTAATGGGTCTCCTTGGTTTCGGCGGGCCGACAAATCGAGCCAGGTTCTCGTCCGCTGGCCCGTTGATCCTGGTGCCGTCCTTGGAATGCCATACCGCAGCTATCTTGGCTCCGTCAGGCTGAACAATGTAGCCGATGCAATTTGCTCCGCGTAATCCGAAGACGTGCGCCGACTCATACCCGTTGGTTCCATAGTCTCCGATGCGGCTAATAAGCATGTCGAACCTCTGATCAAGCATAGGCTGATTAAATAACTCCATCAATGGGGCAAACTTGGCATGGTCCGTAGGAACTTCCAGCTAGTAGCCGCAGCGGAACCTATCGTGAGTTAAAAGCGTATACTTATCTTGTACTTAGAAATATCCTTCCTCGCCTCCAGCTGTTCGCAGCGTGCTTCAGACGGGCCTTTCAAGTTCGAAGATAACCGACAGGAGGCATCATGCGTTTCAACGAGAAATCCGATGTACAGAAGCACTTTTCGAACAAGCACCGTCCAACGTTTTTGCACGAGGCAAGTACTGAAAACCATGCGCTCAACGACAAAACCGACATAGCGCGGCGCGAAGAAGCGCGCCCAGACGTGCCCGCCGAGATCGCTGAAGAGAATTCAGTTCCTTCGTCGTAGCGGCAGAGTCCCCTCACATCTCTGAGCTGTGAGGGGACCTGAGAGACGCTCAATCACTTGCTAAGGCTACCAAGCCACGGCGAGAACCATCGATCGTTTACAGAGCAATACCTGGCCCAACTTACCCCAGGGGAGCGTCCGTGGGATACTTGAGCTGCATTATCCCCGCTCCCGAGCCCGCCGTCGCCAGAATATCCAAAGAAGAATCAGCGGAAGATCAAACAAAGCGCTGATCGCTTCCACCATTGGCACCGCCCGAAACCCATAAGAGCGAGCCGCGCGCCCCTCGATCCACGTCATATAAGCAATCGGCACATACGAGAATGCAGTAAGAATCGAGTACCGTAAACTACCGCTCTTCCCCACCGCGCCTACAATGTCCAGGACCAGGTCCATCGAAAGCGTCGAAGTAAAGCCGATGGTGAACAGGTATACGACAGTGCCAACCATGTACACCCGATATGTCGCCGGCGCGAAAGCAATATAGAAAGCCGGAATCGCATTCAAAGCACCCGCAAGCCCATAGGCCACCCGGCGGTCAAATCGCGGCACCCATCCACCCGCAAGACAGCCCAGCGCCATCAGCGATCCGCCACCAACGCCATTGATCCAGACCACCGAAGAACCCGCCACCCCATAATCCGGAGAGATAGCCGGCAACAACCCAATCAACGCCCCAGCACCCGGAGGCGCCAGCAACAAAATAAGCCCGAAGAAGTTCTTCGAAGTAAGGCATGTCTCCTTGAGTTCATGACCAACCCGCCGCAGATGCTCGCCAAAGCTGACGCTCGCGTGCCGCGCCGGTTCGCGGAGCGAGAGCACGATCAAACCGGGGACAACCAGGATCAGCGTCGCCAGCGGCACCCATAGCGGCGGCTTCAGATGCAGCGCCAGATACAGGATCAGCCCCGGCCCAATCGCCCCGCCGCCCAGATTACTCGCCTGTGCCCAGGCCGCGCCGCGAGTGCGGCCCTCTGGAGCAATCATCGACGCCATCAGCCCACCGTAGGCCGACGAGATCAGCATGCAAAAGACCAGCCCGCAGAAATACACCCACACCGCGAGTTGAGCGTTGCGATAGAGAAGGAACGAACCAAGAGCCAGCGCCGCCGCCGAGCCAAGCGTTGAAAGCAAATACCAAGTACGCCGCGAGACCCAAACATCGGCCAGTGGACTCCACAGAAAATAAATCGACGACGGAACCCCCAGCAGAGCGATCGCATTCGCCACCTGCTCGACCGACATCCCCACCTGGCGCAGCAGCAATGACACCGCGCCGTTCGTCGTAAAGCCGATATAGACGGCATATGGCAACACAATCCAGAAAAAGCGATGCGGAGGAGCCAGGCTCCGGCTCGGCGGCGCGTCAAGATCGACTTCAGAACGCACTTCTGTGGTCAAACAAGCGCCTCAGGAGAATTTCTATTGGGAAAATCCCATTCTAAAGCGCGCGCGATCTCCTCTGTGTACTCTGTGCCCTCTGTGGTGAATTTCTAGTCAATCCCTGACATGAAATCCGCCCGCTCGCGCAGCTCTTCCGCTCATGTACCATCACTTCAATATGGCCGTTCCACAACATTCGCAGCCGCCCAGTCTGCCTCTCCGCAAAGACTTTGAGCGACTCGCCGCCGCGCACACCCTGGTCCCGGTCTATCGCAGCCTGACCGCCGATCTTGAGACCCCGGTCTCCGCCTTCCTGCGCCTCGCCGACGGCGAACCCGAGTGCTTCATGCTCGAATCGGTAGAAGGTGGCGAACGCGTCGGCCGCTACACCTTCATCGGCGTCCGACCGTATAAGAAGATCGTCGCCTGGGGAAAATCGATCGAAGTCACAGAATCCGGCAGCACGACCGTCTTCGAGGGCGATATCTTCGCCCTGCTCAAAGACGCTCTCAGCGACCGCAACCCCGCCCGCATTCCCGGCCTGCCCCCCTTCACCGCCGGAGCCGTCGGCTTCTTCGCCTACGACGTCGTCCGCCAAATCGAACGCCTGCCCTCGCTCGCCAAAGACGACCTCGGCATGCCCGACGCGTGCCTGATGTTCTTCGACGAAGTGCTCGCCTTCGATCACGTCAAGCAGACCATCCTGCTCATCGTCACCGCCGATCTGTCACGCATGAAACCCAAGGCCGCCTACGAAGACGCCATCGCGCGCCTCGATCGCCTCGAAAAGAAACTCGCCAAACCACTACCCCGCCCAAAGACCACGAAGGCAACCGGCAAGTTAGTCGTCAAACACAGCAGCAAAAGGCAGCACTTCCTGAACGCCGTCACCACCTCAAAGGAATACATCGCCGCCGGAGATATCTTTCAAGTAGTAGTTTCCCAGCGCTTCGAAGTAGAGCCCGACGTCAACCCGTTCTCCATCTACCGCTCGCTGCGCATCGTCAATCCCTCGCCATACATGTATTTCCTCCGTTTCGGATTGAAGAAGCCGGGCACAAAAGGTAAACCCGAAGTCACCCACATCGTCGGCTCCTCGCCCGAGCTACTAGTCCGCGTCAAACAGCGCGCCGTCGAATACCGCCCCATTGCCGGCAGCCGCCCGCGCTCCAGCGACGAAGCCGAAGACATCCGCCTCGGCGAAGAGATGCTCGCCGACGAAAAGGAGCGCGCCGAACACCTCATGCTCGTCGACCTCGGCCGCAACGACGTCGGCCGCGTCAGCGAATTCTCCACCGTCCGCGTCAAAGACTTCATGTTCATCGAGCGCTACTCCCACATCATGCACTTAGTAAGTACGATCGAGGGCAAGTTACGCAAAGAACTAACTCCCGTCGACGCCTTCCGCGCCTGCTTCCCCGCCGGCACCTTATCCGGAGCACCCAAGATCCGCGCTATGGAGATCATCGAGGAGCTCGAACCCACCCGCCGCGGCATCTACGGAGGCAGCATCCTCTACGCCGACTTCTCTGGCAACTTAGATAGCTGCATCGCCATCCGCACCCTGCTGCTCAAAGGCAAAAAAGGCTACATCCAGGCCGGAGCCGGAATCGTCGCCGACTCCGTCCCCGAAAAGGAATACGAAGAGTCAGTAAACAAAGCGAAAGCGGTGGTAACAGCGATTGAGCGTGCAAGAGGGTAGCCAAATTGGTTCTAGACCGCTAATATTCCCAGAGAATCAAAGTAATTAATTGACCGTGTCTTCAGACGCTAAAAAACCCGACAAAGCAGCGACTGTCCTAAAAATCGCAGACAGTGCAGGTAAAGCTGCTCTATCCGCTGTGGTTACTCCGGCTATAACTGCCCTTGGAATTCATGCGGGCATTTCGACTCCAGAAGCCGCAATGATGGGTTCGGCCACGGGAAAATTCGTTGCGGATGTGCTGCCTCTCGCCATCAAGCGATTCTTCTCAGGGAGTCTAAATAGATGGTGGCAAGGCGTAGACTCATCGTTTGCGAAGATTCAAGAAGAACAGCCCAAGTTTAAGATCGAGGATCTGCCCAAAAATGACGCCTTCATGTCCGCTCTAGTGAGGGCAACACTAATCGCGGCGGGAACGAACCAAGACGAAAAGCGTCGCTTTCTCCGAAACGCCTTGATCAATATCGCAACTGAAAGCGCGCCGGACGAAGACATTCAACAGATTTACCTAAGTGCGATCGAAACCTTCACCCCAACCCACGTTCACATTTTGGATGTCATGTGCAATGGATTCAGTCGACTCAGACAACAAGGAATTGATACGTCAGCAACCTCGAGAACACCATTCAGAACCTACGGTTCCCTCATTGAACAGTTGCTCCCAAAATTGAGGGGACAGCAGGACTTAGTGCAAGCGGCAATGAGTGATTTGGCGAATCGAGGGTTCACAACAGCAAGAGCTCCCGGCGACGTCATTCAACATCCCTTGATTACGAACTTTGGCGGCCGCTTTTTGCAATTCGTCACTAAGCCCGAAGAAGAGGCCGCCTTTAGCCATTTGTCGGCGGCGGAGATAGCTTGACACCCCAACTCCCGCTCTCTACCCTCAAATCATGGAAATCCAGATCACTCCCGAACAGGAAGCCCGGCTCACCAGTCTAGCCGCGCACGTTCAGAAGACACCGAGTGAATTGGTCGTCGAAGCGGCCCTCCGCGTTCTAGATGAGCACGAACACTTCCTCGCCTTTATTCAGGAGGGGATCGACCAGGCCGACCGGGGAGAATTCATCGAGGAAGAGGAGATGGACGCTCGCGTGGAAAGAATGCTCCGCCGCTAATGCATCTCCGTTGGACGCCGAAGGCAGCCGCTGATCTCGAAGCCATCTCCGGCTACCTGCATACGAATCATCCAAGTTATGCTCAGCGAACCGTCCGGACGCTTTACGATGCGGTCTTAGAACTCAGACAATTTCCAAGTCGCGGACGTATCGGCAATAGGCCGGGAACTCGCGAGCTTGTAGTTACCGGTCTTCCCTACATCGTGATCTTTCGCGTGACCGAGATTTCGGTTGAAATCCTGCGTATCCACCATGGCGCGCAGGACTGGAAGCAATAACAACCTATTGCCATCTGGGCGCTTGCTTCAAAGGCCCAAAATCAGTTCGGTTCCGAATTCATCCAAGGCACGTTGAGTGTCGCACGGTACTCCGTTTAAATCATCTAGGTTTTTGCAGCAAGTGGTTGGGTCGTTAGGTCGATTGCCATTGACACCGTTGCACCCAACAAATTAGCCTGCGCCGTATCGAAAGAGAGATACTCGTGCGCCGGGTTCTGATCCTTCTCACCATGTCCCTCGCGGCAGCGCTGGCTCTGGCGGCCACAACCAAAGCCACCGTGCAACAGTTGGACAGCCTGCTCGCCGACATGCATAAGCAGGGCAAGACGGATGATCAGGTCGCCAATGCACTAAGAGAGATGGAGCTTACCGAGCAACTGCTCCCATCGGTGATGAACGGTTTCGTTCAGTTCCAGCCCGGCCCGCAGACGGTTGTCCAAATTCGAGTGTTGGCCCTTGAAAGCGCTTTACTTCCGCCGCCTCCTTCAGACCCGCCCGACACTCCGGCTCCCGATCAGGCTACCCAATCAGCAATCCTCGGTCGCGTCACGAACTATGTCGCCGAGCAGTTCGCCTCGCTGCCAAAATTAACATCGGATAAGCTCACCTTGCGTTACCAGAATGGCGAGGATTTGGTTCGAGCCCAAAATGGGGCTGGGTCTCATATGGGCCATACGGATCTTGGACTCGATCCCACCACTCAATATCTGCGCTTTCTCGGCCAGACCTCTACGGCGATCATCACCCAGGGCGGGGTTGAACTACCTCCCAAAACCAACAATCAGGATCCCGGTGGTCCAAATGGCCAGATTTCGCCGGTTGGCCCTGGCCCGGCCCTCAGCACCGTACTGCGTGAGGCGGGGCCGGAAAAGATGACCTGGCTTCGATGGGAATCCGTCGATGGCAAGCGGCTGGCTGTCTTTTCTTTTGCAGTTAACCGCAAACAATCGCACTATCAGGTGAGCTATTGCTGCTTTCCCAAAACAGAGAATGTCGGAACCCATATCGGAATGACGCCGATGGGAGTCGGGTTGGGTGGAGGAAAAGCTCCGACCAGTGAGAATCTCGGAACCGCAACCACCTTTGAACCGTTCAAGACGACGGCCGGATATCATGGCGAGGTTTTCGTTGACCCTGAAACCGGAACTGTCGTGCGCCTGATCGTCCGGGCCGAACTGAAGCCCACGGACTCTATCCAGCAGGAAGACACACGCATTGATTACGACACAGTCGAAGTGGGCGGGAAAGCGTATGTGGTCCCAACTCGGAATATTCTGCTTACGACCATGGTTCCTAGCGGAAACTCTTTCGCCAAATTCACCACGCAACGTACGCTCTTTGACGTCAGTTATTCAAATTATCGGCCCGCCTCTCGGGTCGACGACCAACCCCGCGCCACGATTGTCCCGCCTTCCGTCCAAGCGGCCTCGCATCCCGTGCTTTCCAGCCGCTCCCCGCAAAAGACTTCGGATGTCAATGCGGCTGTCGTGGCTGCTCGCACTGCCACCAAAGTCACGCACTACGCCGATGCAGAAGCCCTTATGCTGCAGGTCACCAGCTCTCGGCCTGAGCTCGTCGTTCCCTGGGTCGAGCTCGGCTTGGCGCAACTCGGTCTAAAGAAATATCCCGAGGCTGAAAATAGCTTTAAGATGGCCATCAGTACCGATCAACAGGCCGCCCGTTCTGGTGATACCTATCAACAGACTGCGGGCGGGGATGCAGTCGATGGGTTAGCCCCTACCTCGACACGGGTCTCAGGCGACATGGCGACTCATACCGAGCGGATTACCAAACAGCGCCAGCCCGATGTCCTCGGCACAGCCTACGCCAGCCTGGGAGAGATCTATATTCATGAAGCGAAGTTCGCGGAGGCGCAGTCTGCCTTCGATAAAGCGGCTCAGTCAAATCCTGCCCAGGAGGGGGCCTATCGAGAGAGTGAAGCAATCTTCTTCTACCAGGTTGGCGATGCTGACGCGCAGTTGGTGGCGGCGGAAAAGGCGATTGCAGCTGAACCCACTCGTGCCAAACCCTATTTCTTCAAAGCTCAGGCGCTTGTCTCAAAGGCCACAGTCGATTCGCAAACACAAAAAATGGTCCTCCCGTCCAGCTGCGCCGATGCTTACCGCAAATACCTTCAGCTCGAGCCCAAGGGTCAGTTCGCCGCTGACGCTCAGGGGATACTGGCCGCGGCCGCTCCACCATCGAAATAGAGTTCGACCGGCTTGCCATTGGAGCACTTTCGCAGGCGAAACCCGCCCAAATCTCGGCCGATCAATGATACTCGGCAATCTCGACCTCCTTCACCCAAAAGAACACAGGTAAGTTTCCACCGGAACGAACGTCGTCGTTCCCAGCTTCGATCAATCACACCGGACCTCCCACAGAGGCCGAGAAATCTCCCCATGAGCTATCCTCGCCTTACCAGTGTTCATCGTTTCGCGAGGTTGTCATGTCCGCAGAAAATCATCCCATCCAGTCAAGGCTGCTCTCGCTCGGAACCAAAGGCATCGCAATCGCCGCCGGCGCTGCCGCTGTAGGAGCCGTGGCCGCAGGAGCGGTCGCCATCGGGAGCCTGGCCATCGGCGCCCTCGCCATCCGTAAGTTTGTCGTGCACCGCGGACGCATCGCCAGGCTACATGTAGGAGAGCTGACCGTCGACCGGCTCATCGTCAACGAATCGAACTCGAAGCGGTAGGACCCGCTCGCCGTTGGAAAGCGATGCGCTCATGTCGCTAATGACGCCCAAGGCGCAGGCTGAAGACCGTCGACCGACTGCCCCGAGCAGGCTGTCCGGCGAAAAAAGTGCTGTCAAGGCCAAAAAATTAAGGGCTTCATTTCAACCCACTGATTCCATTCGCGAAAATAAGGTACTGACTCACTAGACTCAGCAACTTCGTCTTCTTCATCTCACCCTTAATATCCAAAATGCGACGCGGCAGACTTGGTCAGACTCTCGGTGGAAGCAGCGTCTCTTCCCCAATAGGATTGGCGAGCGCTTCGGGAACATAGCGCCGCATCACTCCATCCTGCAGCAGTTCGAATATCTCGCCACGCCACAGAATCTTATTACTCGCATAACTCATAGCCCAGAATCCAAAACCCATCAGGTCGCGCAGTGGATAAAGCAGCACGGTCCGCGGCAGGATTCCCTCGCCTACCACGGCGCCGCCAACCATCGCCGCCAGCAGCATCCTCGACACCACGCTCCATACCAGCGCGGCAAAGCCCACCTGCGGCATCCCCAACACAACCGAGGTTGCAAGCACCACTAAGCCGAACGGCACGCCGAACGTCAGCGCCGTCCCCAGATGCCCCTTAGGGCGCGAAAACCGCGTGCTCTTCATCCACCGAATCTGGTGCTTGATCGACTGCCAAAATCCCTCGTTGAGCACAACGTGATCGATAACGTGGTGGGAAAGAATGACCTTGTGGCCATGCGCCGCAATCCGCTTGCCGAGTACGAAATCGTCAGCGCAATAGCGTCCCAACGTACCGAAGCCGCCCATCTCCTCCACGCACGAGCGCCGCACCGCCATCGTCGGCCCCAGCGCAAACTGCATTCCCTCGATCCACTCCGCGACCAGCACTCCCGCCGCCATCTCGACGCTCATCGCTGTCGCTTCCAGCTTCGACCAGAGGCTCTTGCCGTCGGCAACTCCGCGGTAGAGGCACGTCACCATGCCAACGATTGGATCGGCAAACGGCGCTGCAACCTCGCGCAGATACGACGGACCCACCCGCACGTCACTGTCGCTGATGACCAGAATCTCCGACCGTGCAGCCAGCCCCATCAGCTCCAGCGAGGAGACCTTGGCATTCGTGTAAGCTGGCTCGCCCGTGGTCAGGAACTGGACCGGCACATGCGGGTGCCGCTGAGCCACCCGCCGTGCCACCTGCAATCCGGCGTCGCCATGGTGCCGCGCACAAAAGAGGATCTCGTAGCTTGGGTAGTCCTGAGCAAAGAACCCTTCAAGACGGGACTCCAACTCAGGCTCATCCCCATACAACGGTTTGAGCAGGCTAACCCGCGGAAAGAAATCCCTCCCTCGCGCAAGGAACAATCGCCGTTGTCGCGCAAACGAGCTGGCGGCGACCAGGACCAAAGCGCAGTAGATCGAAGAGCACAGCAAGCCAATAAGGCCCGCGGCCAACAACAGCTTCGGAATGGCGGCAATAGTCAAGGATGCAATCCGAGCGAAGGAACGACAGTCGGACAATTTACGCTAGTAGTAGTAAGGGTAGTCCCAAGGAGTGCATGGCATCAAGAGCCTCCTCCGACAGCGGCGAAGCGCCCGTCCACCGAGCGGCACGAATCAGCTCCTGCGTCCGCCAGGTGTCGCATGAATCGTTGGCGCGGCGCCAGCTCGCCCCTTGGCTGAAGGAAGTCCCTTCAGCGCGGCATGAAGCGGCGGCGTCCGCTGCGATGCGGCCCCTTCAACCGTCCGTGGCATGGGAACGATGGCCGACTCCTGACCAAAACCCTGCTGCATCCGCCCCAGCATCTCCGTCCGCACATAATCGACAAAACTCTGCATCTGCCGATTCATCTCTTCCATCCGCTCTCGCATCTGCAGAATGATCGCGATCCCGGCAATATTCACGCCAAGGTCCCGAGCCAGGTTCAGAATGAACTCCAGCCGCTCCAGATCTTCATCGGTATAAAGGCGGGTATTTCCCTCCGTCCGCGACGGCTTGAGCAGCCCCTCGCGCTCATAGAGTCGGAGCGTCTGAGGGTGAATCTCATACATCTCGGCCACCGCCGAGATCATGTACGCGCCTTTCGATTTGCGTCTGGTGGGCATCTATAGCGTCTCTAGCTTGCAATCTTATGCTGTGACTGATCTAAACCTTATCCCAAATCTCCGCACGCGGATCATCCGGGTTAAGCTTCGCGAACTCGCGCAAGATCTCTTTCGACCGCTCGTCTTTGAGCAGCGGGACAACGATCTCCACGGTGACGATCTGGTCGCCGCGCATACCTTCGTGGGCAGCCGACGGCACACCGCGTTCTCGCATCCGCAGCTTTTGCCCGCTCTGCGTCCCAGGCGGAATCTTCAACTGGGCGCGTCCATCAATCGTTGGGACCTCAATCTTCGCGCCCAGCGCTGCCTCGCCCACAGTCACTGGCAAATTAGCGAGGATGTTGTCCCCAGAGCGCTCAAAAACCGGATGGCTTCCCGCCTTGATGATCAGATAGAGGTCGCCCGAAGCTCCGCCATTGGTCCCAGCGTTGCCCTTGCCTGCCAGCCTAATACGCTGCCCGTCGCGAGTGCCCGGCTTGATGCGGAAGTCGATCGTTTCCATCCGCGTCACCGTGCCCTGGCCATCGCAGGTCGGACAGCTGTTTTGCAACTTACCTGTTCCTCCGCAGCGCGGACACTGGAGCGTGAACTTCATCTGGCCACCCATCTGCGTGACCTGTCCAGTGCCGCCGCACTCGGGACAGACTTGCGTCGATCCGGTCGAAGCGTTGCCTTTGCAGGTCGGGCAGGTCTCCTGCCGCTGCACCTGCAGGCGAGTCGTCCCTCCCCGAACTGCGGTCCAGAAATCCACCGAGACCTTGTATTCCAGATCGGTTCCGGCTTCCGGACCCCGCGACTGTTTTTGCCCGCCTGAAAATATCCCGGAGAAGATGTCCCGAAATCCCCCCCAGGACGACGACCCGGCCTGACCTGCCGATCCTCTCCCTGACGGCCGTGTCTGGTAATCGGAGAAATCGAAACCGCCAAAGTCGAACGGAACCTCCTGCGCTCCGCCGCGCGGCTGTCCGCCCATCCCCGGCCCATAGCCACCGCGCGCCGCAGCCTCGGCTGCCGCCGGGTCGATATTGTCCGAATAGAAGCCGAACTGATCGAAAATCTTCCGCTTCTTCTCGTCGCTCAGAATGTCATTGGCCTCAGAGATTTCCTTGAACTTCTCTTCGGCCTTCTTGTTGTTCGGATTAACGTCAGGATGATATTTGCGCGCCAGCTTGCGAAACGCTTTCCGAATTTCATCGGGCGTAGCTGTCCGCTTCACGCCAAGCGTCGCGTAATAATCTTTTTGTTGAGGTGTTGTCGGCATCTTACCTTTAGATCTCTATAGTATCTATCGGAACATCGTTCGCGGCACTTACTCTAAAATCCCGGGCGGGATTGCTCGCCGAGGCTCGGCGTGCTTTGCCGCTCAACCCGTTTCGGTCCGCTCCGGACCGATCGCTGCGACTAGTCCCGCCTGCCGGGCGGGAGCAAGCGCGCGCAGGTCAATTCCAAACGGCCTTGGCCGGGACCGCTTCGATCTTCCAGAATAAGTCGGGTTCAACCTTCTCCATCTGCTCGGCGAACTGCTCGGCCTCGGCACGGGTGTTAAACATCACCCGGTTATATACCATGCCGGCTCTAAGCTGCTCGCATTTCCACATAGTATCGGTCATTACCAATTCTCCTTTCCTTGTAAAACGACGCGGGGCGCGTTTTAGTTCTTCGAGCGCCCCGCATCCTTCACATTTCCCGCCGATTTCACGCTTGTCGTCGAAGTTTACTTCTTGTCCTCGACATCCACGTATTCGGCGTCGATTACGCCTTCATCCTTCTTTTCGGCGGTCTCTGTCGGTCCCGTCGCACCGTCGGTGGGAGTGGTTGCTCCCGCCGCATTGGCCTTGTACATCGCCTCGGCCAGCTTGTGCGAAGTCCCAGTCAGCTTCTCCCGCGCGGCATTCAACTCTGCCGCCGACGGGCTGCCCGCAAGCGTCGTCTTGGCTTCCGCTAAGGCCGCTTCCACGTCGCTCTTGTCGCTGCCAGTTACCTTATCGCCGCTTTCCTTCAACATCTTCTCGATGTTGTAGACCAAATTGTCGAGGCCGTTCCGCGCTTCGATCTCTTCGCGCTTCTCTTTATCCTCGGAAGCATGTGCATCGGCTTCCTTGGCCATGCGCTCGATCTCGTCCTTACTTAGACCCGAAGATGACGTAATAGTTATTTTCTGGTCCTTGCCGGTCGCGTTATCTTTCGCCGTCACATTTAGGATGCCGTTTGCGTCGATATCGAACGTAACTTCGATTTGCGGCACTCCGCGCGCAGCCGGTGGAATCCCACCCAGCTTGAACTTGCCCAGTGTCCGATTCTGGCTCGCCATCGGCCGTTCGCCTTGAAGTACGTGCACTTCAACCTCGGTCTGGCTGTCAGCCGCGGTCGAGAACGTCTCCGTTTTCTTGGTCGGGATCGTCGTGTTCCGCGGAATCATCGGCGTCGCCACTCCGCCCAAGGTTTCGATCGCCAGCGTTAGCGGAGTCACGTCCAGCAGCAACAGGTCCTTCACTTCTCCGGCAAGTACTCCGGCCTGGACCGCCGCACCAATCGCGACCACTTCGTCCGGATTCACACCCTTATGAGGCTCTTTGCCGAACAGGTCCTGCACCAGCTTCTGGATGCGCGGCATTCTCGTCTGTCCGCCAACCAGGACGACCTCGTCGATCTTGCTCGCATCAACACCGGCATCAGCCATCGCCTTCTTGCACGGCTCGATCGAACGCTGAATGATATCCTCGACGAGCTGTTCGAGCTTTGCCCGGGTCAATTTCTTCACCAAGTGTTTCGGCCCGGTAGCGTCGGCGGTGATGAACGGCAGGTTGATCTCCGACTCCTGCGCCGTCGACAGCTCGATCTTCGCCTTTTCCGCCGCATCGCGCAGCCGCTGCAGCGCCATCTCATTGCCTTTGGCGCGCAGGTCGAGCGACTCGTCCTTCTTGAACTCATCGATCAGCCAATCGACTATCCGCTGGTCGAGGTTGTCCCCGCCCAGGTGAGTATCGCCGTTGGTCGACTTGACTTCGATGACGCCTTCGCCAACTTCCAGGATCGATACGTCAAACGTACCGCCGCCGAAGTCGTAGACAGCGATCGTCTCGTCCTTCTTCTTGTCCAGCCCATAGGCCAGCGCCGCCGCGGTCGGCTCGTTCACAATTCGCTTCACATCGAGGCCAGCAATCTTGCCGGCATCTTTGGTCGCCTGGCGCTGCGCGTCGTTAAAATACGCCGGAACCGTGATGACCGCCTCGGTCACCGAGCTGCCAAGATAATCCTCGGCCGCCTTCTTCAGCTTTTGCAGAATCATCGCCGAGATCTCAGGCGGCGTGAACTCTTTGCCCTGGGCCACAATGGCCACATGGTCGCCCGACTGCTTGACCTTGTAGGGCACCATCTTCATCTCATCATTGACTTCATTGAACCTGCGGCCCATGAAGCGCTTGATCGAGTAAATCGTATTCTCCGGATTGGTGATTGCCTGGCGCTTCGCGACCTGACCCACCAGCCGTTCGCCGCTCTTGGTGAAAGCAACCACCGATGGAGTCGTCCGGCCACCCTCTTCGTTGGGGATGACCTTCGGCTCGCCGCCTTCCATTACCGCCACGACGGAATTCGTCGTTCCCAAATCAATTCCAATTACTTTTCCCATAATCTTTGTCTGCTCCTAAAAGGAAATCCGCTCACCAAGTGCCCGGCACCACGTTAGAACTGCTCTAGCTTCGCACTTGAGTGACTTATTGTCAACTTATCTGATGCAAAGATTGCCCAGCAGGATGCAGAGATTACGCCGTGTGAGAACGCGATGGCGAATAGTCCCTCTAGTGGGTTTGCGAAGCCACGGATAAGGAGTAGAGAGTGGGTCGGAAGCCTCGCAGAATCAATAGAATTGCGCTTCTGAGATCCCGGCCCTTCAGACTGGAACCCGGGACGGCTGACCCCTTCTAGAACGTCGCAGGCTTCCCCCACTCCGAAAACACAAATTCAGTCACTGGCTTCCGTGTCCGAGGTGCGACCTCGCCCTTTTGATACTGCTCAGGCAGGCTCGAAGGATCTCCCAGGTACCCAATCGCGGTCACCGCACCCATCTCATATTCTGGCAGCACACCAAACGAAGCCCGCGCCTTGTCTTTGTTGAATCCGGCCATGGAGTGAGTGTGCAGCCCCAACGCCGTGGCCTGTAGGGCCAGGTTGGCGGTTGCCGCTCCCGTGTCGTGCAATCCGTAGGCGTTTGGACTGTCGTTTTGGCTGAAGACCATCTTGCCAACGGAAAGCACCAGCACCGGCGCGCTTTTCGCCCACATCTGGTTGAACTCGACCAGCGAGTCGAAGATTTTCTTATGAGTCGCGTCACCCCGGCGCCCCAGGAAAAAACGCCACGGCTGCTCGTTGAATGAGGAGGCCGCCCAGCTCGCGGCCACGAACAACTTCTCCAGATCTGCCGAAGGAATCTCCCGATCGGCGAAAGCACGCGGGCTCCAGCGCCGCAAAATCAGCTCGGGAATGCCCTCGACGGTTGGCGCGTGCTTCAGCTTTTCAATCTGTTCAGGGGCCAGTTCTTCATGGGAATGTTCGGACACGACTCTCTCCTCGGGCTTGGATTGACCAAATTCTAGCGGCTTGGATGCCGCAGCACCCAAAACGGCGCAGGCTTTCCAGACCAGCGCATAATCCCAGCGATAAGATGAAGCAAGGAAATGCCCGCCGAAATCTCAACCCGCCAGATGGCCGAAACCCTCGCCGAAGCCCTCTACGACCAGGCCCTCGATCTCGTCGCTAGCGGCGATCCGGCTGCCGCCGCAGGGAAGTTCCGCGAGGCCCTTGCACTCGATCCCGACCTGCTTGAGGCCATGCACGGGCTCGTCCGCGCCCTCCAGGACGCCGGCGACCACGACCAGGCCATCGCCGTCGCTCACGAACTCATCGCCCGCGACCCCGACGACCCCCTCGCCCACACCAGCCTCTCGATCCTCTACCAGCATAAGGGGATGATCCCCGACGCCGAGGCGGCAGCACTAAAAGCCAAACTGCTCGGCTGGAAGCTCGAGCTGCGGGAATCCCGCCCTGATCCTCCTACAAACGAATAGGCAAATGAAGCCCGAATCGGTTCCCCGCCCCTTGAGCCAATCCGCCCGACGATTGCGGAAAATGTACGAACGGCTCGTCGCCGAATACGGCCCCCAGCAATGGTGGCCAGCCAAATCCGCCTTCGAAGTCGTCATCGGCGCCTATCTCACCCAAAACACTTCCTGGCGCGCCGTCGAACGCTCTATACAAAACCTCGCCCAACATCAGGCCCTCAACGTCGAGGGCATCCGCAAACTCGACGAAGTTTACCTCCGCGAACTCATCCGCCCATCCGGATACATGGTCCGCAAAGCGGCCGCGCTCAAGGCATTCGTAGCCTGGCTCGACCACGAACACGGCGGCTCCCTCGAAGTGCTCGCGGCGGTCCCCCCGGACACAGCCCGCCAGCAGCTACTCACCCTCCCCGGAGTCGGCCCCGAAACAGCCGACGCCATCCTCCTTTACGCGCTCGGCCACCCAGCCATGGTCGTCGACGAATACCTCCGCCGTATCGTTACCCGGCATGGTCTACTGCCCGAAAAAGCAAAATACCCCGAGATTCAGGCGCTAGCCATCGAAGCACTGAAAGATAACAAACTGGAGACCCTCGCCCAGCACTACAACGAATTCCACGCGCTCATAGTCATGGTAGGCAAAACCCACTGCGGCCCAAAGCCAAAGTGCGAAGCATGCCCACTTTCAAGGTTTCTGCAGAAGAACGGTCACATGCTGTAACGACTAACACTGCCGCATAGAGAAACCGTGTCATTCTGACGATTATCAGGAGGAAGAATCTCCGCGATATCACTGACGGAACCTTTCGAGATCTCTCGGTAGATCAAGCCGAAGACTAAGCTAGAATTCAGCCTAGAGGTCGGCAGCCAAAGTGAGACGATCCTCGTTCCAAAAGTCCAAAGATCAAGAGCTAGAACCAAATCCCTACGACGCGTTCCGCGCCCTTCGAGGCACGGTCGACGCTCCATTGCTGCAATGGCTGGCGGAAGACAAATCGGCCGAGCGTCTGCGTGAACATCGGCAGCTTAACACTTGGCTTCGTGGGGCTGACATATGCCGTCGATGACACCTGAAGAATCCACCTTCTGGAACTACGTGCATGAATATGTCCTGCAGCACTTCGGGTATTCGGTTATCAGCCTGACACTGGATACCAACGGCACGTGCTACGCCATCAGACTGAACCGCCTAGGTGCGCCTGTTGCTGAGGCAAGAACCTTCACGGTCTTTGCAGATCAGTTACGGGATTGCGCCCAGAGAGGTCAACTCCCCGATGGCCTGATGAAAAGCTTTGCGAACGATCTGGGTGACCCCCGCCTGATAAATAGCGGATTTCGCGGCCATTGAATCATGTCCACAACCACCTTCTACGTCGCCACCACCAACCCCGGAAAAATCCGCGACTTCGCCGCAGCCGCCGATCTCTACGGCTTCTCGATCGCTCCCCTCCCCTGCCTCGAACGAATTCCCCCGCCCCCCGAAAACGAGGCGACCTTCGAAGGCAACGCACGCGCAAAAGCCCTCTATTACAGCCGCCTCGCGCCCGGCTACGCCGTCCTCGCCGACGACTCTGGCCTCGAAGTAGATGCCGTCAACGGCGACCCCGGAGTCCGCTCCGCACGCTACGCCGCGGACGCCTCATTCACCCAAACCGGCGACGCTGATGAGGACAACAACTTTCTATTGCTGAGGAATCTCGCTGGGATTGAGAATCGCACCGCACGCTATCGCTGCGTCCTCGCCGTCGCCCGAGACGAAGAAGTCATCCTCACGGCCGAAGGTGGAGTCGAAGGCCGCATCGCAATGAAACCGCGCGGCGCTGGAGGCTTTGGCTACGATCCTCTCTTCTACTTGCCTGAACTCAACAAAACCATGGCCGAAATCGATCTCGCCATCAAGTCGACGCTTAGCCATCGCGGACGCGCCTTACAAATCCTCTTCGAGAAGCTCCAGGCTACCGGCGATCTCTATGGCATGCCATCCGACAATTAAGGGCGCTCTGCCCGTGTAGTGCGTCCCATAGCCCATGTCCACTTCGTCCCACTGGACTCAACAACTTCGCCTCCTTGACTCTGCTTCCGCTCGACACCAATAATAAAATTGCGTATCTGAAGCTGATTCTCACTCTTTCAGCGCCACCACCCGGATAGCCAGGAGTCCATCGCACATGGCAACAGCCACAGCACCCCCTGCCGCGCCGCCCATACGGGGAGTCCAGCCCCTCCGTGCCGGCCAGGGCAATTCCTTCCTGCTCCGCAAGCTGCATTCGCTTACCGGCATCGTGCCTATTGGCGCATTCCTGATCGAGCACTTGATCTCAAACTTCGAGGCGCTCAAAGGCCCCGCCGCCTATGCCGCGCAGGTCAAGTTTCTCAATGGTCTTCCGTTCGTCCGCGTCCTCGAATGGGCCTTCATCTTCCTGCCCATCCTCTATCACGCGCTCTACGGCCTCCTTATCACCTTCCGCGGACGCCAGAACGTAAACGTCTACCCCTGGGCCGGCAACTGGATGTACCTCATCCAGCGCGTAACCGGGATCATCGCCTTCGCCTACATCATCCAGCACGTCTGGCGTCAGCGCTTCGCCGGAGTCAGCCTGCCCGAGCATCCCGGCGCAGCCTTCCATAAAGTCCAGGTCGAATTGTCCAACCCCTGGATGCTCGCCATCTACGCCATCGCCATGATCGCCACATGCTGGCATTTTTCGTACGGAGTCTGGCTCTTCGCCGCCAAGTGGGGCATCACTCCCGGCGACAAGGCGCGCAAGAACTTCGGCTACGTCTGCACCGCGCTCGGCGTCGTCCTTGTCGCGATCGGCTTATCCAGCCTCTACGCCTTCGTCGGCCCCAACTACAAGGATGCACCTGCGGATTTAACTCCCGCACAAATCGAAGTCGGCTCGACGCCCGTTGCGCCCGCGTCACAATGAGAGCGGCTTGATTCGAACAGATGCGGGTGCCCCATGTCCCGACTTTGGGACATGGGTTTCAGCAGAAATTGCGACAGAAGAGGAAGGCCTGATTCATGGCAGCAGCACCAAAAATCATCGTAGTAGGAGGCGGACTAGCCGGGCTCGCCGCTGTCATCAAGATCGCCGAAGCTGGCGGCAAGGTCGACCTCTTTTCGATCGTCCCGGTCAAGCGCTCGCACTCCGTCTGCGCGCAGGGCGGCATCAACGCCGCCAAAAACCTCAAGGGCGAGGGCGACTCCACCTGGGCACACTTCGATGACACGATCTACGGCGGCGACTTCCTCGCCAACCAAACACCGGTCAAGAACATGTGCGAACAAGGCCCCGCGATCATCGACCTGCTCGACCGCATGGGCGTGCCCTTCAACCGCACTCCCGAGGGCCTGCTGGACTTTCGTCGTTTTGGTGGAACCCTCTTCCACCGCACCGCCTTCGCCGGAGCCACGACCGGCCAGCAGCTCCTCTATGCCCTCGACGAGCAAGTCCGCCGCCACGAGGCCGAGGGCCGCGTCACCAAGTACGAAGGCTGGGAGTTCCTCTCCGCCGTGCTCGATGACGGCAAAGTCTGCCGCGGCATCTGCGCGATGAACCTCCGCACCATGGAGGTCCGCACCTTCCCCGCCGACGCCATCATTCTCGCCACTGGCGGGATTGGCGCGATCTTCGGCAAGAGCACCAACTCCGTCGTCTGCACCGGCTCCGCGCAGTCAGCCGTCTACCAGCAGGGCGCGTACTACGCGAATGGCGAATTTATTCAGGTGCACCCAACCTCGATCCCTGGCGAAGATAAGCTGCGCCTCATGTCCGAATCCGCCAGAGGCGAAGGCGGTCGCGTCTGGGTCCCACGCAAAGCCGGAGACAATCGCGACTGGAAAAGCATTCCCGCCGCCGAGCGCTTTTACTTCCTCGAAGAGTGGTATCCAAAATACGGCAACCTCGTCCCCCGCGACGTCGCAACGCGCGCCATCCACAAGGTCGTGTATGAGCTAGGCCTCGGCATCGACGGCCAGCCGATGGTCTATCTGGATCTCACCCACATCGATCGCGAGACCCTCAATCGCAAGCTCGAAGGCATTCTCGAAATCTACGAGAAATTCGTCGGCGACGACCCTCGCGAAGTCCCCATGAAGATCTTCCCCGGCATGCACTACACCATGGGCGGACTCTGGGTCGACTTCAACCAGATGACCAACCTCCCCGGAGTCTTCGCCGCCGGCGAAGCCGAATACAACTACCACGGCGCGAATCGCCTCGGCGCGAACTCCCTGCTCTCCTGCATCTATGGCGGCTTCGTCGCCGGCCCCAAAGCCATCGAATACGCCAAAGCCCTCCCCGCGGCGCAGGGCGACGGCGGCCAGTCGGCCGAGAAGAAACGCCAGGAAGAGATCAACGCCGGCCTAATGAAATCCGACGGCAGCGAGAACCCCTTCAAGCTATGGCGCGAACTCGGCGACACCATGACCAAAAACGTCACCGTCATCCGCTACAACAAAGGCTGCAAAGAAGCCGACGTCAAGATCTACGAACTCCTCGAGCGCTATCGCAACATCAACCTGAGCGACAAGAGTTCGTGGGCCAACACCAGCTTCGCCTTCACCCGCCAGCTCTACAACATGCTGCAGCTCGGCCGCGTCGTCGCCCAGGGAGCCGCGCTGCGTGACGAGTCGCGCGGAGCGCATTACAAGCCGGACTTCCCCGAACGAAATGACGAGAAGTTCCTGAAAACGACCAAGGCCTACTTCGCACCCGACGCGGACGAGCCACGCTTCGAGTGGGAAGCGGTCGACACGCAGTTCATCAAGCCGCGTCCACGCAGATATGACGCCACAAAGTAACGCTCCTCCTGGTTGTCATTCCGACCGGAGCGAAGCGGAGTGGAGGAATTTGCGGTTTGAACAGACTTAGGAGTCATAGAAGATGCCCGAGCGCACCATCAAGATCGAAATCAAACGTCAAAGCGGCCCCGACGCACCCACCCACTGGGACAAATTCGAAATCCCCCATCGCCCCGGCATGAACGTTATCTCCTCGATGATGGAGATCGCCACCAACCCCGTCACCACCGATGGCAAAACGACGACGCCCATCGCCTACGACTCAAACTGCCTCGAAGAGATCTGCGGCTCCTGCGCCATGCTCATCAACGGCAAAGCGAAGATGGCCTGCTCTGCGCTCGTGGATAATCTTGAACAACCGATCAGGCTCGAGCCGCTCTCGAAGTTCCCCGTCGTTCGCGATCTCGCCGTCGACCGTAGCGTACTCTTTGAAAATCTCAAGCGCGTCAAAGCCTGGGTCCCCGTCGACGGAACCTATGACCTCGGTCCCGGCCCCCGCATCTTTCCTCAGTCGCAGGAAGAAAGCTATCCGCTCTCCAACTGCATCTCCTGCACCATCTGCATGGAGGTCTGCCCGCAGTTCAACGAGGCCACCGGCTTCGTCGGCGCAGCCACCATCGCCCAGGTGAAACTCTTCAACGAAAACCCCACCGGCAAGGTCCTCAAGGAAGACCGTCTCCGCGCACTCATGGGCGACGGAGGCATCGCCGACTGCGCCTACGCCCAGAATTGCGTCAACGCCTGCCCCAAGCAGTTACCGCTAACTCGCGCTATCTCCGATGTTAGCCGCGACGTAATCGTGCAGAGTATCAAGGACATCTTCACTCACTAAGTTTCGCCCTCAACCTTGCAGGCCCACCTTCGTCGATATACACAGTCAGCCGGAGGTGGGATCTGCGCCGGCAGTAACTCAGCTGTTTCCCGCACTTTTCTTCCCAAAACAAAACCGATGTAATCGAGGTAGCAACGATTCTTGTTGCTTACTTCGGTAACGAATATTAGACTCCCATGAATTATCGCAACCGGGAGGCGGGAAAGATCGCGTAACCACTCAAAAATCGACTCTTCCGTTGTTCCGATTATGGTCAATCAATCGTGGAGGAACATGACAACTAAGCTTGGAAACATTCGCAGGTTGTACGCAATTCCCACCCTCGCGTTACTCACCGCATCCGCATTTTGTCCCATCGGCAGCGCAGCATCCGTTCAACGCCAACTTATCAGCGGAAAGATCGACGAATCCCGGACCGTCACCCTCTCCGGAAACACTCGTCCCGAAGTGAAGTCCGCCACCGATCTCGGCGCCGTCGAAGATGGCATGCCGCTCGATCACATGCTGCTCCAATTGAAGCGCTCGCCGGAGAATCAGGCCGCTTTCGACAAATATGTTGAACTGCGCTCACCGAGCGCAGTTCCCCCAGCTATCACAAATGGCTGACAGCGGAACAGATCGGCACGCGCTTTGGCCTTGGCGACGCCGATCTGCAAAAGATCACTGGCTGGCTCGAATCCCACGGCTTCAAAGTCAACACCGTTTATCCCACTCGAACCATGATCGATTTCTCCGGGACCGCCGGCCAGGTACGCGAAGCCTTCCAGACCGAGATCCACTCGATCGATTTCAAGGGAGTCCAGCACATCGCCAACTCCTCCGATCCTAAGATTCCAGCTGCGCTCGCATCGGCCATCGAGGGCGTCGTTTCACTCCACGACTTCCGTCCGCGTCCCATGCACAAAGGACTTCTGGGTGGGCACGTCGACACCAAGGGCGGCAACATGGTATCCAGCGATCTGAAGACCCAGTACACCTTCACCTCAGACGGCGATACCTACCAGGCGGTTGTTCCCGCAGACCTGGCAACGATCTACAACTTGAACCCGCTCTTCTCTGCCGGATATTCCGGTCAGGGCCAGACCATCGTGGTGATCGAAGACACCAACGTCTACTCGACCGCCAACTGGACCACTTTCCGCTCCACCTTCGGGCTCTCCACTTACACCTCGGGATCGTTTACCCAGGTTCATCCGGGTAGCTGCACCAACCCCGGCACAGTCGCGGACAACGAAGTGGAAGCCACGCTCGATGCCGAGTGGGCTTCTGCCGCTGCGCCCAGCGCCGCCATCGAGTTGGCCTCCTGCAAAGACACCAGCACCACTTTCGGTGGCCTGATTGCGCTTGAGAACCTGCTCAGCGCGGGCAGCCCTCCGGCCATCGTCAGCATCAGCTACGGCGAATGCGAGGCGGAAAACGGCGCCACTGCTAACGCCGCCTACAACACCACATACGAAAATGCGGCCGCAATGGGCGTCTCCGTATTCGTCTCCTCCGGCGACGAGGGCGCAGCCAGCTGCGATGCCGACGAGTCGATTGCCACCCACGGCATCGGCGTGAGCGGCTTCGCATCCACGCCGTATAATGTGGCCGTCGGCGGCACCGACTTCGGCGATACCGACGCCGGCACCAACAGCACCTACTGGAACTCCACCAACACCTCAACCTATGGCTCGGCCAAGTCTTACATTCCTGAGATCCCCTGGAACGACTCCTGCGCCGGCGTCCTGCTATCAACCTATGAGGGCTACAGCACTCCCTACGGCAGCAGCGGTTTCTGCAACTCAACCACCGGCAAAGACGATTTCCTCACCACCGCCTCCGGCAGCGGCGGCCCCAGCGGTTGCGCTACCGGGAAAGCCTCCACATCGGGTGTCGTCGGCGGGACCTGCAAAGGCTATGCCAAACCCTCCTGGCAATCGGGAGTCGTGGGCATTCCCAGCGACGGAGTTCGTGACATTCCAGACGTCTCGCTCTTCGCTTCCAACGGACTCTGGGGCCACTATTACATCTTCTGCGACACCGATAAGTCTGACGGCACCGTCTGCAGCGGAGCCCCCAGCGCATGGTCCGGCGCCGGCGGAACCTCCTTCGCCTCGCCGATCATGGCCGCAATCCAAGCCTTGGTCAACCAGAAGACCGGCGCCAAGCAGGGCAACCCCAACCCAACCTACTACGCACTGGCGGCAACCGAATATGGCGCCACAGGGAGCACCAGCTGCAACTCCACCAGTGGCAATGGCACGGCCAGCTCCTGCATCTTCTACGATGTGACCAAGGGAGACATGGACGTCGATTGCACTGGCACCAACAGCTGCTACGACTACTCCAAGAGTGGGAGAACAACCTACTATGGAGTGCTCTCCACCTCAGACAGCGCTTACGACAAAGCCTACGGAACCACTACCGGTTACGATCTCGCCACTGGCATCGGCTCCGTCAACGCTTACAATCTCGTCTACGGCTGGTAGTTAACCTGATCAACACGGGAACCCGCCCTTGCGCATATCGATCGCGCAAGGGTGGGCTCACCGACCAAGTCCAATAATCCCCTGCGATACAATCCCCCTAACACCCGCTTTCGCGATTCAACGATGAAAACTCCCTTCGGAATCCTTCTGCTCCTCACCGCCTCCGTGTCTCTTCCCGCCCAGACCAATACCACGAATACAACGATGCCCCAAATACCGAAGGTTAAACCGAGCGCAGCCGCCATCCACAGCAACGCCATCGTCATCGACACCCACGCGGACACGCCACAGCGCCTCGTCGATGAAAATTACGACCTCGCTATGCCTCTTAACGGCGGCCAGATAGATCTCGACGCCGCCAAACAAGGCAGTCTCGGCGCCGAGTTCTTCTCCATCTGGGTCGAGCCCGATCTCTACAAAGGTCAATACGCGAAACGCACGCTGGTGCTCATCGACTCGGTCTACCAGCAAGCGGCGAAGCACCCTGACAAGATGCAAATGGCCTTCTCGTCCTCCGATATCCTCGCCGCGCACCGCAACCACAAGCTGGCTGCGCTGATGGGCATCGAAGGCGGCCACTCGATCGAAGACAGCTTGCCGCTTCTGCGCGACTACTACCGCCTCGGCGTGCGCTACATGACCCTCACCTGGTCGAACTCAACCGATTGGGCCGACTCCTCCGGCGTCATCGACCCGAAAAACCCCGACGACCCAAAGGTGCCGCACACCAAGGAGGGCCTCACCGAATTCGGCAAAGATGTCGTTTATGAGATGAATCGGCTCGGCATGATGGTCGACATCTCCCACGTCGCTGACAAGACCTTCTACAGGACGCTGGTCATCAGCCGCGCCCCGGTCATCGCCTCGCATTCAGCCGCCCGCGCGCTCTGCGACGCGCCGCGCAATATGACCGACGACATGTTGCGCGCCGTTGCTATCAACGGCGGAGTCGTGCAGGTAAACTTCTTCTCCGGCTTTATCAGTCAGGCTTATCACGACGCCTCCAAAGCCCAGCAGCCCGAGGTCGACAAAGCCATCCAGGACTTCAAAGACAAGGCCAAAGCCGAAGGCAAGGAGGTCACCTATGCCGACCTCGAAAAAATCCAGCGGAGTTACGCCGACAAGATCCCGCGGCCACCGCTCAACGCGCTCATCGACCAGATCGACCACGTCGCCAAGGTCGCAGGCGTCGACCACACTGGCCTCGGCTCCGACTTCGACGGAGTCTCGGGCCAACTCCCCCAGGGCATCGACTCGGCCGCAGACTTGCCGAAGATCACTGCCGCGCTGGTCGCGCGAGGCTACTCAGCCGCCGATTGCGAGAAGATCCTCGGTGGAAATCTGCTCCGTGTCTTTCGTGATGTCGAGAAGGTAAGCAAACAGCTGCAGGCGGAAAATCGTCCAAAGATCACGCAGAAGCAGCCGTTTGATAAGAAGTAGCGCTGACTCAACGGTTCGAAACTGAAATCTATCCCATCGCAAGGACCGGCCCTGCGCCGGGTTGGACCTCGGCCATTTGCACGCAGTTTCGTCCGCTCGCCTTGGCGCGGTACAAGGCCTGGTCGGCAGCTTCGAGCAAATGCAGGTGCCCACTCTCGGGGCGGGGGACCATCGTCGCACAGCCGACGCTCACCGTAATCACTCCATGCGGCATATTGCCCGCATGGGGCAGCCGCGCCTTCTCGACCGCCTCGCGAATCCACTGTGCCATTTGTCGGGCGCCGGCGATGTCGGTATTTGGCAGTACCACGACAAACTCTTCGCCTCCGTAACGGGCCAGCAAGTCCGCCGGACGAGATACTACAGATCGGATTGCCTCGACAACCTGGCGCAGACAGTGGTCGCCGGTCAGGTGACCGTTGTCGTCGTTATAGACCTTGAACTGGTCCACATCGAGCAGAAGCACGGAGAGGCTTGTCTGGTCCCGCGCGGCGCGCAGCCATTCGCGTTCGATAGTCTGGTCGAAATGTCTGCGGTTGGCAATGCCTGTCAGCGGGTCGCAGCTCGCAAGCTGTTCGACCGTCGCGAGCGTCTCCTGAAAATGGGCTTCCTCGAGCTTGCGCCTGGAGATGTTCCGCGCGACGTTCACGTATCCAATCGGCTCGCCGCTCACATCGTCAAAGAACAGGTTTACATTGAACTCGAGCCAAACATAAGAGCCGTCCCTCTTACGGTAGCGGAACTCCGTTTGTGGCGGCGACACTCTTTCCCGGCGAATGCTCTCCATCAACGTCGCCAGAGCGGCCCTCTCGTTCGGGTGCACAATGTCTTCGAAGCTACCCGCCAGCATCTCTTCCTGGCTCCAGCCAAGCACCTCTGTCACCGACGGCGACACGTAGCTGCGGCGTCCATCCAGGTCGCAGCGGAAGATGATGTCGCTCGATGCTTCGGCCAACAGACGAAACCGGCTCTCGCTGCCTTCTACACTCGCCCTTAGACGCTCGCTCTCGGCGAGCCGCACCTCGACGATGTAGAGCAACAACATGCAAACCACGATGAATAGCTGAAAGACAAGATCACGCTCCGGAAGATACTCGGCCTGAATCGCGCTGGTCGGCCCATGGTTCCATGACGCCATTGATCCACCGGCAATCGCAACGAGCAGCAGGCCCAGCGCTGATCCTGCCAGTCGAAGACGCAGGCCCAGCAAAAGCAGAAATGGCAGTAAAAGAAAGAGCAGCGGGAACTGGCTGTGCCAGAAGACCGCACACGTGACCGCACTCAGCAGCGCGAACAGGCCAACGACTTCCAGCCACGGGCGCCCGCCAAAGCGCTCCTTCCCCTGAAACGAGAGGTAAAGCGGGGTTACGGTCGCAATCCCCAGCGCGTCGCCGGTAAACCAGCGTTGGAAATTGTAGATCGTCGGCGGCGCAAAATAGCCGTTCTGGGCAAACGACGCTGCGAACGAGGCCAGCATGGGCGCAAGCACCACGCCATAACTCAGAAACGCAATCAGCTGTCTTCTTTGCGTCAGGTCGGGCTTAGGGGCGATCGCTTTATAGAGCAGCAGCCCGCCAATCGTCGCCTCGGCCAGATTGCAGACGCTCAGATACACGGCAATATGAAACGGATCGTTGAGACTGAGGTTAATGAAGAGATCGATGATCGCGGCAAGCGCCAGATAGATCGGCCAATGCCGTTTGGGATTACACAGCAGGATGCCCATCAACAGGCCATTGGTTGGCCACAGGATCGTAACCCCGCCCGCGTTCCAGCTATTGAGGTTTAGTTCTCTCGATGCGAACGATAGGAGGCCCAGAAGAAGCGCAACTTTGACTACGCGCCAAGGCGACGGGAATCGGGGCACCGCAGGATTGTTTTCTAAAGCGTTCAACAGCATGACTTGCGCACTAGCGAAGCGCACTCAGACCATTGAGGAAACGTAACAGCGTACAGTTTGGATTCAGACCTAGCCGCCCAATAGGTTAACCCCTTGAGTCTAGCGGGATTATCGCAGATGGCCGCATCCCCCAACCACTCAAATCTGTCAATCTGAAGGATCAATAGCACTTCAGTTTTCCAGCGTTTCGAAATGGGACAGGAAACTCCGAGCGCGCTCCTCCCCAGCCGCTGGCATTCCAGCGCTTCCATACGATACCCTCTACAAGGACACCAGAATGAAGCTGCTCCAAACGACTTTCTCGATTGCGCTTGCCCTTGCGTTATGCCCTCGCGTGACTCTCGGTCAGCAAACCCCCTCCACCAACCCGTCCCAGCAATCCGCGCCTCCGGCAGCCGAAGCGCTGCCCGACGCGCCGGCATCCAATGCTCCCTTCCTCCTGCAGCCAACCGGCCCCACCGCCGTCTTTGACACCAGCATGGGACGCATGACCTGCAAGCTTTTTGAGAAGGAGACCCCCGAAACGGTCGCCAACTTCGTCGGCCTCGCCCAAGGCACGATCGTCTGGACCGATCCAACCACCCACAAGAAGGTGCGCAACAAGCCCCTCTATAACGGGACCGTCTTTCACCGCGTGATTCCCGAATTTATGATCCAGGGCGGCGATCCCACCGCCACCGGCACCGGCGATCCCGGCTACTCCTTTAAGGACGAGTTCAACCCCGACCTCAAATTTGATGTTCCCGGACGACTCGCCATGGCCAACTCCGGCCCTGACACCAACGGCTCCCAATTCTTCATCACCGAAGTTCCGGTCGAATATCTCAACGGCAAACACACCATCTTTGGGCAGTGCGACGATGCGAGCATCGCGGTAGAAAAGTCCATCGCCCGCGTCCAGCGCGACAGCAACGACAAGCCAATCACCGACGTAGTGTTGGTCAAGGTCACAATTGTGCCGGATGGCCAGCCTGTTCCGCCGCCGCTCGCCCCTGCGGCAACCACCACGCCCAAACCCAACCAGTAACCCCGCAGGAGAAAAACCAGATGTCTCTTACCCCCGGAACCTACGCCGTCTTCACTACCAGCGAAGGCACCATCAAAACCAAACTGTTTCCCGAGAATGCCCCAAAGACGGTTGAAAACTTCATCGCCCTCGCCGAAGGCACCAAAGAATGGATCCACCCCACCAGCGGCCCCAAGAAAGCGACAAAGCTCTACGACGGCACCATCTTCCATCGCGTCATCCCGCAATTCATGATCCAGGGTGGAGACCCGGCCGGCAACGGCATGGGCGGTCCCGGTTACCGCTTTGAAGACGAGACCAAAGGCTCCCCGCACAAGTTCGACAAGCCCGGCAAACTCGCCATGGCAAACGCCGGACCAAACACCAACGGCTCGCAGTTCTTCATTACCCTCGTCAACACCGACTGGCTGACCGGGAAACACACCATCTTCGGCGAAGTCGTCGAAGGCCAGGAGATCGTCGAAAAGATCGCCAAGGTTCCCCGCAACAGTCAGGACAAACCCAATAAGCCAGTCGTGCTTGAAAGCGTCCTCATCGAACGCGTCGCCTAGTTCAGCGAACGAAGCAGTACAAAGGAATGAAGGCCTGTCCAACGACACAGGCCTTCAAACAAACCCTCTTCACGGAAAGTCGATCCCGCCGACTATTGATCGTTACCTCGTGCGTCCTCTACGGCAGTGATAGTTCTAAACAGTCGTGCGTGGCTGGCATCTTTTCCCTCCTTCTCCATCGCCGAACTGGCCGTGACTAACCTTTAACAGGGGGATGACAGACCCGAGACATTTTGCGCCGCGAAGCGAAATATAGTCCCTCCTGGAGCCCTAAACTCCAGGAGGGATCTCGTATGAAATTCCGCACTATCGTTCCGACCGCTTCTTTCGCAATGGCGCTGCTGTTTGGCCCCAGCGCCGCCCGCGCGCAGTATGAGGTCACAAACTTGGTTTCGAATCAGGAGGGGGATGCAAAAGTCACGGACCCCCTGCTCGCGAATGCCTGGGGGCTCGTTCACGGTCCAGGTTCACCTTTCTGGATCAGCGACAACACTTCAGGTTGGTCCACCCTCTATACTAACGCTGGAATCAAGGTACCCTTGGACGTCCTCATTCCCACTGCCGGCGGTGACGGTCCCGGTACGCCCACCGGTATCGTTTTCAACGGATTGCCGGAGTTCAAGGTCAAGGGATCGCCGGCAGTCTTCCTCTTCGCCACGCTGGACGGTACCATCAGCGGCTGGGCGCCCGGGGCGAATCCCGACACAGCCATCGTCGCCGTAACCACTCCGGGAGCTGTCTACACCGGTCTGGCCATATCCAGCAAGCCTTCGAATAATTATCTCTTTGCCGCCGACAATGCGAACAACAAGGTGGACATCTACGATGGCGCCTTCAAGCTCGTGCGTTCGTTTACCGACACCACCCTACCGGCCGGCTTCGCTCCCTTTGGCATTCAGGATTTCGGCGGTCTGATCTACGTCTCCTTTGCCAGTTCCTCAGGCGCCTCCGGCGGTTACATCGACATCTTTGATGAATTTGGAAGCCTGCTAAAGCAACTCGCGAAGGGCGCGCCGCTAAACCAGCCCTGGGGTTTCGCCATCGCGCCAGATAACTTCGGACAGTTCAGCAATACGCTTCTGGTCTCGAACAACACCAACAGCGGCACCATCAACTCCTTCAATGCTATAACCGGCCAATTCGTTGGCACATTGAAGGACACCAGTAACGACGTAATTCACATCAATCAGCTCTGGGGAATTGAATTTGGCGACGGACTCGGCAAGAACGGTGCCACCAACCAGCTTTTCTTCACAGCGGGCCCCGATAATGGCCTCACCGGATTGTTCGGCGTGATCGCTCTCAAATAAAATCAGCCGTCCTTACGCGCGAAGGCCAGCTGAAGAGAAGGGCCGCCTCCAAGGGCGGTCCTTCGCAGGATGGGGTACCCGGCGGAGCAATCGCACAGCCTTCCAAGCTCGGATTCCATAAGAGCGATTTCTTAATTGCGCCGAAGGTGCATAGGCCTGGACGCCACTCCCCTAGACCCCAATCACCGCACAAAGCTCCTTCACCGCATCCGCACTCTTCTGCAACGCCGCCTGCTCTTCTGGAGTCAGCTTGATCTCGATGATCTGTTCCAGTCCGCGCGAACCCAGCTTGCAAGGCACACCGACATAAAGCCCGTCGATCCCGTACTCGCCCTTCAAATAAACCGCGCACGGCAGGATCTTCTTCTTATCTTTCAGGATCGCCTCAACCATCTCAACCGTCGCCGCCGAAGGAGCATAGTACGCGCTGCCGGTCTTCAAATACTTCACAATCTCGGCCCCGCCATCGCGAGTGCGTTGTACAAGCCGTTCAATCGTAGCCGCATCCAGAAGATCGGTAATCGGAATCCCCGCAACCGTCGAGTAACGCGGCAATGGAACCATCGTATCTCCATGGCCGCCCAGGACAAACGCAGTCACATTCTCTACCGAAACCTTCAACTCTTCGGCAATGAACGTCCGAAAACGCGCCGAATCCAGCACCCCGGCCATGCCAATCACACGCTCGCGATTAAAGCCAGCCTGTTTGTACGCAGCCTGCGCCATCGCATCCAGCGGATTAGAAACAATGATCAAAATGCACTCGGGCGAATGCGCAATCACCTTGCCGACCACGTCCGACATGATCTTGTAGTTCGTATTCAGCAAATCGTCACGGCTCATGCCAGGCTTGCGCGGAATCCCCGCCGTAATTACCACAATGTCCGAGTTCGCCGTGTCCGCATAATCGTTCGAACCAAGAATGTGGCTGTCCCGCTTCTCGATCGGCATCGCTTCGAGCAAATCAAGTCCCTTACCCTGCGGCACACCCTCCACCACATCGATCAACACAACGTCCGCCAGCTCTTTCGAAGCAATCCAATGCGCGGCAGTCGCGCCAACATTCCCCGCACCAACAATAGTTACCTTCTTGCGCATATCACTCCTTTAACACAGATGTACTTGTGACCTAGTCCCTAGTCCCTAGTCCCTAGTCCCTAGTCCACATGTTCTCAATCATCCGCGACGCAAACTCGCTCGTCTTCGCTTTGGTCGCGCCCGCCATCTGGCGCTCGAAATCATAAGTCACAAACTTCTGCCCGATCGTCTTCTCCAACGAAGACTCAATCAGCTTCGCAGCTTCCTTCCAACCCATGAACTCGAACATCATCACCCCCGAGAGCATCACCGACCCCGGATTGATGACGTCCTTATCGGCATACTTCGGAGCGGTACCATGCGTCGCTTCAAAGACCGCATAGCCGTCGCCGATGTTTGCGCCCGGAGCGATGCCCAGGCCGCCAACCTGCGCCGCCGCCGCGTCCGAGATGTAGTCGCCATTCAGGTTCGGCGCAGCCAACACGCTATAGTCTTCCGGACGAATAATGATCTGCTGAAAGATCGAGTCGGCGATGCGGTCGTTGATCAGCAACTTCTGCTTCCACTTACCACCCCCATGCGAAGCGCCGATGGAATCCAGGACATGCTTCACTTCTGCATAAAGCTCAGTGCGGAATGCCTCCGAACCAAACTCCAGCCCCGGCTCGATCAACGCAGCATTCTGTTCGATCGTCAGCGCAGGGTTCGAGTCCTTGTTGCCAAGGATCCAGCTCTCGCGTTCGGTCACCACCGCGTCGCGAAACTCATCCACTGCGACCTCGTAGCCCCACCCGCGAAACGCGCCTTCGGTGAACTTCTGAATGTTGCCCTTATGCACCAGCGTCACCGTCTTGCGCCCGACCTCCAGCGCGTACTTGATCGCATAACGCACCAGCCGCTTGGTGCCAAAGATCGAGATCGGCTTGATGCCGACGCCCGAGTCCGCACGAACGCGCTTTTTGGTCACCTTCAACAAGTCGTCGTTCAGAAAGTCGATGATCCGCTTCGCGTCTTCGGTGCCTTGCTTAAACTCAATGCCCGCGTACACGTCTTCGGTATTTTCGCGGAAGAGCACAATGTCCAGCTTCTCGGGATGCTTCACCGGGCTCGGCACACCTGCGTAATACTTCACCGGCCGCACGCACGCATACAAATCCAGAATCTGCCGCAGCGCCACATTCAGCGAACGAATGCCGCCGCCCACCGGCGTCGTCAACGGCCCCTTGATCGACACCCGCAGATCGCGCGCCGCGTCGACCGACTCATCCGGCAGCCAGGTGCCATATTCGCGATAGGCCTTCTCGCCGGCAAAAATCTCGTACCACTTGACCGCGCGCTTGCCGCCGTACGCCTTCTCTACCGCGGCATCGAAGACGCGCTGCGAAGCCCGCCAGATGTCGCGCCCGATGCCGTCGCCCTCAATGAACGGAATGATGGGATGATCGGGAATCTGAAATTTACCGCCGGCATACTGAATAGCCTCACCGTCTGGCGGGAGGGGGAAACCGTTATAAGTCTTAGGCATGAACTGGGATGTCTCCGAACAAGAGAAGATTGGCGTTGAATGCAGAACACTTTGAGGCTAACATCCGCTCCCATCATCTGCCAACGACAGCCGCCCCAAACGGACATCGGGCCCACGCGAACTCTCGCATCGCCAGGGAACAACAAATCCCGCGGCCCTCGCCGGCATCGCTTGCGTTCGCTTCGCTTCTGCTCGCCGGCCTGTGAGTGCGCAATTGTCTGCTAAATAGTGCTATATTTTGCGGATAGTGGAGCAGCGTCGACGCTACCGGCTCTTCCTCTTTTTCTTCGGCTTAACCTGGCTATTGTCAGTCGCCCCTCTGAAAGCGCAGACGGCAGGATTCTTCTTTACCTCAAGTGGTACGGGATATTGGGGCGACGGACACGGTCACGCCTGCGGTTTTCAGTCGATGAAGAGCTACCTCGTCTTTGGTGGCCCGCCCAATGCTTCGGGTCTTCCTTCCTACCCGTCGCTGCCACCAAGCCTTACTTACGTCGGCGCCTGCCAGACAGACTTTCTCAAGCTGTCGCTCCAGGGATATTTCTCGGTCAAAGATAAAGGCGGCTATTATTCAAACGGGCTGAAGGCGTGCAGTTTTCCAGATGAGGCAACCTGGTTGGCCGCTCGTGGTCCTTCCCACAACGCTGCGCCAACTTACACTACTTTGCCGAGTGGCCTTGTCGATGACGGTGTCTGTGCAAGTCCTGTCCCGGCGATATTCTCAGGAGCCTTTCTCATCGCCGACGGAAAGAGTTTCTATGCGAACGGCCTCGGGCATGCTTGCAGCTTGACAAGCGGCGGCGCCTGGCCTGCAGTCGGCGGTCCCGTCGACGCCGGACTACCAACCTTCCCAGCGTTGCCGAAGACACTGGCCTACGATGGCGCCTGCGCCACTCCCGCACCCGCACAACTGGCAGGATATTTTTATACGAAGGCCGGGAAAAAATATTACGGCACCGGCCACGGACAGGCCTGTGAATTCCCTACAGAGATCGAATACCTTGCTGCGGGAGGAGGCCCAAATCTATCAGCTCTTCCAGTCTTTTCCTCGTTTCCCTCGAATCTTACCTACGCCGGATTTTGCCGGACGACTCCGATCAAGATGGTCGACTGCACCATCCGAGGAAATTGCAGCAACTACAAGACCGGCGGAGGATACGCTTATGGCCCATCCATAGTGAAATGGAAGGGCGAGTACCACGTCTTCTTCTGCTCAACCGGAAATTCGGGGGAGGGCACGGGGAAGGGCTGGGACGATATTGGCTACATCCATTCCTCAGACGCGATCAATTGGTCCACGCCCAAAGTGGTGCTCATTGCGACGCAAGTCAGCGGAACGCCGGGTGCAACAGAAGACTTCGCTGCCTGTGACCCCAGCGTCGTGTATTTCAAGGGATATTTCTATCTTTACTATGGCTCTGCTTATATGTCGCCGGCGGGACATATCCTGACAGACATCCAGGTGGCGAGGTCCTCAGGAATTGATGGTCCATACCTGACTTACACGACTGACGGCAGGTGGGAGCGCACACCACGCAACCCGAAGATCCTCATCAAGCCCCTCCGGGATCTTCCCAATAATTACGGAGCCGGCCAGCCCTCAGTCGTTGTCTACAACGGCCACCTGCGGATGTTCTACAACGACGTCTCGGTGGACAAGGTCATGATGGTGGACTCTATGGATCCGGCATCATGGAGCTACTCAATTGGCTCCGCGACAACATCGCACTGGGGGGATTCAGACGTCAAATATGACCCTGCCTCCGGCCAGTTCACTATGTATTTCATGGGCCGGAATGCAGTCGATCAGCTGACATTGATGACAGAAACTTCCGCAGACGGAATGACCTGGGGGCCTCCCACGGAAGCTGATGTTCAAATCCCGTCCATAAACTACAACGGCAATAATGTTGGAGCGAGCGGGGACGAGCAGGGGCATGCTATCCCCGGCAATGCGGTCCTACTATCGTTTGGAGCCCCATATAGCCTTCAAACGCTCCTGCCGGACACAACCTGGGCCAATTGGAACCTTTACGGAATATTTACCCGGTCTGGTAACGCCCCTTAATTTCCTCCGGCTGCCCGGGGCAGAATACAATCGGGCGGTAAACCGGAGATTTCTTTTGAGCATTACTAAACTTTCCCTCGCCGTCCTGTTCACTGCTTTTGCGTCGGGCGTCGCTTCACAAGCCCAGTCTTCCGAACCCATCCGCGTCGCCGTCGTTGGCCTCGAACACGGCCATGTCAGCGGCTTCCTCAGCGGACTCAGCCAGCATCCCGAGGTCCAGCTCGTCGCCATCGTCGAACCCGACGCCGCGCTCGCCGCCAAATACGAGCAGCAATTCAAACTCGACCACGCGCTCTTCTACAAAGACATCGACAGCATGGTCCCGGCAGCCAAACCGCAGGCGCTGCTCGTCTATACAAGCATCGCCGGCCATCGCCAGGCGATCGAGGGCGCTGCTCGCCATCACCTCACCGTAATGGTCGAGAAGCCGCTCACCATGTCGCTCGCCGACGCGATAGCCATCCGCGAGACTGCACGCAAGTCCGGCATTCAGGTCTTGGTGAATTACGAGACGACTTGGTATTCCTCGAACCTCGCAGCCTACAACGCTATCGAACAAGGCAAGCTCGGCGACCTGCGCAAGGTCGTCATCCACGACGGACACGAGGGGCCTCAAGAAATCCACGTCCAACCTGAATTCCTCAAGTGGCTCAACGACCCCACCAAGAACGGTGACGGGGCACTCTACGACTTCGGCTGCTACGGAGCCGACCTCATGACCTGGTTCATGAAAGGGGAGGCGCCAATCTCAGTCACGGCCGTCGGCCAGATCGATAAGCCGTCGATCTATAACGTATTTGACGACGCAACCATCATCCTTCGCTATCCAAAAGCGCAGGCGGTGCTGATGCCCTCGTGGAACTGGCCCTTCTCGCGCAAAGACTCCGAGATCTACGGAGCCACGGGATACATGATCACTGTCGGCCCCAGCCATTATCGCCAACGCCTCGCTGGAGAGACCGACGAATCCCTCGCGCCGGCTCCGCCAATATCCGCCCCAACGATCACACCGCCCAACGACAATTCGATGGACTATCTAGCCGCCGTCGTCAACGGCCAGCTCACACCCAAAGGCGACCTGACCGCGCTCGACACCAACATGATCGTCATGCAGATTCTCGACGCCGCTCGCGAGTCGGCCAAAACCGGCAAGACGGTAACACTTAAACCCCTACCGCAATAGGCTGGGCAATTCAGTAACGAAATGGAAACCACGACGGTCCGGAAGATGATTATTGCGAAACTGTCCCAGGTTCGCTGGAAGTATCCCGCAATGAGATTTGGGCATCTGCAAATTTCACGACCTGAAATACGACTTGTGCCTTCCCGTCATAGGTCACCTCCAAGTGCGACCGAGTCAACCATTTCATTTTGAGATCGATGGTCCCACCGGCGTTCGCATTGTTGTCAAGGATGTAGGCTCGACCAGCTGGGCCGGGGCAATCGAACGACAGGACGTTGGTCGGCTTCCCTGAATTGACCGTTCCATTCACTCGTTTGAGGTCAACGCTGGTCATGATACTTGCCGACCCAAAGCCACCGTCTTGCTCCGTATGAGCAGTCGCAAGCCAAGTTCCATCTGGGGAGCGCGATTCGGCTCTCCAAATCGTTGGCACGCTTCTACAGCCTGACGCAAAAGCGCAAACTACAAGCAGTGCGAACGTCGCGAATGCAGTTCGCATGTTTACTCTGCCCCACCCCTCAACTGGTCCACCACTATCATCCATTTTCAAAGGCCTCTCACCATTCCCATGGCCAACCGTTCCTTCGGCTGAGGAACCTTCACCGAAGCCATCCCCGCCGCCGTCGCCGCCTGAATCCCCATATCCGTATCCTCAAAGACCAGACAATGCTCAGGAGCGACACCTAGCCGCTCGGCGGCCATGAGAAACGGCTCCGGATCAGGCTTGCTCTTCAAATAATCACCAGCACAAACGAGCGTCTCGAAGCGGTCGAGAATATTCAGAATCTCCAGCGACTTCACCACCGAATCCCGCGTACTTCCCGACACTACGGCAAACGGAATCTTCCCGTAACTCGCCTCGACATGCTCGAGCACTTCAGGAACAGCCTGCAGCCGCGGCAGATGTAAGTAGTAAAGCTCTTCCTTCCGGCGCGCCACCGCTTCAACCGGCATATTCAACCCATGTTGCCGATTCAGCGTCGCCACAATCTCGACCACCGGCATCCCTCCCATCGAATAGAAAAGATCTTCGTCAAAGACGCATCCCCATTCGGCCAGAATCTCGCTCCACGCAAGGTAGTGAAGCGGCATCGAGTCGACAACCGTACCGTCGCAATCAAACAAGTAGGCCTGAAAAGGCCCTGCGGGAATTGTAAGTTTCATATACCCCATTCTCTCAAACAGCGGCGTTCGAACAGACACGCGTACCCCAACCTTCATAGCGGCTCCGTCGCCGCGAAGGGTGGGACCGCACCGAACTCTCAGAAGCGATATCCTAAAGAGTGAAGACAATCAGCAAACTAAGGTTGATATTGGCCACATTCGCGTTCGCCGTTCTCACCGCCCAGGCCCAGCAATACCCCGCCGACCAAAAACCCCTCGGCGCAGCCGCACAGAACACACCCGAATACCTCAAGCACGCCGGAATCGACCAGAACCTCAACCATCCCCTCCCCCTCGCCGACCGCCTCCTCGATGAAGCAGGCGGTGATACCCCACTCGGAGCATACTTCGGCAAGCGACCAGTAGTCCTGGCCCTTGTCTACTTCAAATGCAAGATGCTCTGCCCGCAGGTGCTCCGCGGCATGGCGGCCTCGCTCAAACAGACCGGCTTTCATCCCGGCCACGAATACGACATTGTCGTCGCCAGCATCGACCCCACCGACACGCCCGCCGACGCAGCCGAGGCTAAGAGAGAATTCCTCACCAAGATGGGCCTCTCGCCTGGCGACCCAGCCGCCGCCAGCATTCATTTCCTCACTGGCCCGCAAGCCTCCATCAACGACCTCGCCGCCGCTACCGGATTCCACTATGTCCGCGTCCCCGGCCCTGACGGTCAGATGAATCAGTTCGCCCACTCCAGCGTCATCATGATCGCCACAGCCAACGGACGCATGTCCAAATACCTCAACGGCATCGACTACCAGCCCCGCGACGTCCGCCTCGCGCTGATCGAGGCCAGCAACGATCACATCGGAACGGCGACAGATGCCGTGCTGCTCTACTGCTGCAACTACACCCCCAGCCAGGGCCGCTACACCGTCTCCGTGCTTCGCATCATGGGATTGGCAGGAATGGGATCAGTGCTCGCGCTCGGAACGGTACTCTTCATGCTCGGAAGAAAACCTGCCTCACAGCGAACGTCCCCGTCGTCACAACTTTAGAATTGTCATGCCGACCGGAGCACACGCTGCGAAGTCGAGAGATCTGCGGTTTTCCCCGAACCCAGCAAATCCCGCAAAATAACATTTGACTCTCCCCTTACAGGAGCCCATACAACCAGTTCATGCTCAGAATCGGCGATTTCTCCACCCTTTCGCAAGTCACCATCAAGACCCTTCGTTATTACGACGAACAGGGTTTGGTCCGTCCGGCGCATGTCGATGCCGTTACCGGTTATCGCTACTACGCCGTCTCGCAGCTCCCGCGCCTGCACCGCATTCTCGCGCTTCGTGATCTGGGCTTCTCGCTCGACCAGATCGGGAGCATCCTGAACGACGGCGTCACAGCGGAACAGTTGCGGGGAATGCTGCGGCTCAGGCAGGTAGAGCAGCAGGCGAAAGTGGAGGAAGAGCAGTCGCGCCTGGCGCGGCTGCGCGTACGGCTGAGCCTTATTGAAAAGGAGCAGGACATGGGCAACGAAGTCGTTATTAAAGTAGTCCCTGCGCAGTGGATCGCATCCGTGCGCGAAACCATCCCCAACTACCCGTCTGTCGGCAAACTCTATGGCGAGGTCGCGGCCGCCGTTCCCTCCGGCTCCTTCACCATCGGAGTCGCGTTATGGCATGACCCTGATTTTCGCGATCACGACGTCGACGCCGAAGCAGGCTTCTATCTAAAACAGCCAGTCAATGCCTCGGGACGCGTCCAGGTACACGAGCTGCCGCCTGTGACTGTGGCCAGCGCCATGCATCACGGCGCGTACAGCCGACTCAGCGAGGCCTACGATGCTCTGCTGCGCTGGGTAGGAAGCAGCGGCTACGTCGTCGCCGGCCCGATTCGTGAACTGTACCTGCAAATTTCAATGCCCGTGCGCCAGGACGACGAATCCTACATCACGGAAATCCAAGTGCCTGTAGCGAAAGGCCGCATAATATCCGCCCCAAACGAAAGCGCCCTTCACTATTGAGAAGGGCGCTTTTCACTTCAACTTCCGCCGACTGCGTTAGTAGCGATACCCGTAATAGTAGTAAGGGTAGTAAGCCACCGGATACCGATAGGGATAGTAGTAATACCCCGGAGGCGGAGGCGGCGGATAAGCGCCATACGGTCCATACGGATAAGGTCCGCGCCGTTGCAACTGGGGCTGCGAGGTCGATGCCAGCCGCTGCGCTTCCTGCGCGGTCACCGGAGTCACCGTCACCGGAGCAAGCAGATGGAAATTGAGCACGGCTTCCGCCGGAACATACATCCGAGGACCAGTCGTCGCGGCTGACGCGCCTGCTCCAACGATAGCTCCCGCACCAGCGCCAATCGCTGCTCCAGCGCCGCCGCCGGCGATCGCCCCGATTACCGCGCCCAGGCCAGCCGTGCCAATCGTATTGCCGGCGGAATATCCGCCCTTACCCGGCCCCTGCCCGCTCCACGTGTCCGTCGGCAATGTGTACATCTGGCCGCCCAGGTTGATGTTGGTAAGCACCAGCGAAAGCCCCTGGTGTCCGGCCAGATCACCCTTATTCGACTGCGTCGATAGCACCTTGCCGGTGATCACCGCGCCGCGCGGCAGCGCTAGCACTCCACCTTGGTAGACATCCGCAGCCACCGTCGCTGCGAAGACCTGGCCGGGCTGCACCCTGGTCGCGTCCAGCGGCTCGCTCGTCCTCACCTGAAGCAGCGTCCCCGACGGAATAGTTACCGGAGGCAACGGCTGGTGTTGATAGGGCTGTTGCCCGTACGCCTGCTGTTGGCCGTACGGCTGTTGCTGGCCATAGGGCTGCTGAGCATAAGGCTGCTGCTGACCCGAGTACTGCGGATCATTGTTAGGCGGAGGCGGAGGATTATAGCCTTGCTGATCAGACGGAGCAGGCTGCGCCTGCTGCTGGCTCTGGTCCTGCGCACCGGCAGACGCCATATTCTGCTGCGCCGGGTCGTAATTCAGGTCTTGCTCTGGAGTCGTATTCGAATCTTGTGGCTGCGCATTTGCGGTGTTTGCCTGCGGAGCATCCCCGACGTTCAGGTTGTTGGTCACCGAACGAACGCCCTTGACCTTGTAGATGATCGTCTCAGCCAGCTCCTTCGAGGCATCATCACGCACATTGCCCGAGACGGTCACATCGCCTTCGACCGTAGCCGCGGTAATATGCTGTCCCTGAAGGGACTTCGAGTGCGACAAGGCATAGGCCACATCGCTTTGAATATCGGCGTCAGAACGCCCCTGGCTCTGATCTGCCTGGTTTGGAGATGCCGGCTCCTGCGCGGCCAGGGCCCACAACTGAGGTGTTGTCACAGCGACGGTGAACCCGGTCGACAGGACCGCTGCCAATGTCATCCGTACACCAAGGCGCTGAAAATTGATACCTTTAGAAATTCGTTCGCCCAACATAACTACCTCTCAAGATCGGAACCTGACACTCCGCCCACCTATTGGACGTGCAGGAACGCCCGAAGCGTCATCTGCATAGACCCGGGGCCGGGGAAAAAGTTCCATTCGAATAAGCGTAATTATGCCCCGCTCGACATAACAAAGTCTTTCCCCGCCTGCAGCACCTTGGCCACCGACTCCTTCGAACACGACTCCGAGTAGACCCGCAGCAGGGGCTCGGTTCCCGAGGCGCGCAGCAGCAGCCAGGTTTCGGCAGCGTTCGGCTTGCCTTTGGCCTCTGGGTTGTCGAGGAAAAACTTGATGCCGTCCAGCGTGGAAACGCGCAGCACCTTCATGCCGGCAATCGCATCCACGCCAGCTTTGGCGCGCGCGATTGCCGCATTCTTGATCGAGTCGTCGATATGCAGATCGATACGGCCATACTGGTGCTCGCCATACTCGGCCTGCAGGCTGGCGACGAGTTCCCCAAGCGTCTGCTTCTCTTCCGCCATCACGTTGGCCAGCAGCAGCGAATTCAGCAACCCATCGCGCTCCGGCAAATGCTTCTTGATGCCGATGCCGCCCGACTCCTCGCCGCCAATCAGGATGTCCTTGTCCGGCTCCAGCATCAGGTCGGCAACGAACTTGAAGCCGATGCCGTGCTCATAAAGCTTCCGCCCATGCTTGGCGCAGATGCGGTCGATCATGCTCGTGGTATTGAAGGCACGGGTCACGTCGCCCGGCCACTTCTTCCTCTCGACCAGCCAGCGCAGCAGGATCGAAAAAATCTTGTGCGGATCGACAAAATTCCCATGCTCGTCAACGGCGCCCAGCCGATCGGCGTCGCCATCGGTGGCGAGTCCCGCCTGGCAATGGTTCGCAACCACTGCCTCCTGCAAAGCGCGAATATGTGGCTCAATCGGCTCAGGATTGATCCCAGGAAACAGCGGATTCACCTCGCTGCGGATCGTAATATGATCTACGCCCAGCGGCGTCAAAATTCCGGAAATCACTCCACGCCCCGAGCCATACATAGTATCGATGGCAAACTTCAGCCCCGACTTCGCGATGACGTCCAGATCGGCAAACCTGGAAATCGCCTCGATATACGGAGTCTGAAAATCGGCCACCGCAATCTGCGCGGCTGTTGCGGCAACCTCCGGCGGGTCACCGAGATAGGTAGCGATCTCCGCCATAATCGATGGGCTCCCCGATCCACCATACGAGGCTTTGTACTTCACACCGTTCCACTGCGCCGGGTTATGGCTGGACGTGATCATCACGCCGCCCGCGGCGCTGCGATTGACCACGGCATACGAAAGTGCCGGAGTCGGCGTGTAACGGTCGGCCAGCAACACCGAAATCCCCATCGCCGAGAGCACTTTCGCCACAGCCACGGCAAAATCGCGCGAGCCAAAGCGCGTGTCATACCCAACGCAGACGCCCTTCGTCGGGTCTTCTTTGGCTAACACATAGCTGCCAATCGCCGCCGCCGCGATGCGGACGTTCTCAAACGTAAAGTCGTCGGCAATGATGCCCCGCCAGCCATCGGTACCAAACTTGATCTGCGTGGGAACGCCCATGTGTCCTTAGTCTCCAGAAAACAGTTAGGCCCGTTGGCAAAACTCGCAGCCATGTAAGTCTCTCAGAATCGGCGCAACTGTAACCAATCGGGAACGCTTCGATGAAGCGGGGATCGAGGTACCTACGTCAGCTCCGGTTTTCCGTTGGCCGCCAGGTGCTTCACAACCTTGCCGACATCCTGCGCATTCTCCCGCGTTGTGACGAGAATGGCGTCTTCGGTTTCGACAACCACCAGATCGTTCACCCCTACCAGGGCGACGAACTTTTTCGGGCTGTATACATAGTTGCCGGTCGCATTCACCGCTAGGCTCGCCGCCGTTTGGGTCACGTTCCGGTCGGCGTCGGAGTGCGTCCCCTTAGCATGAGTATGGTCGTAGAGTGTCGTCCAGGAGCCGAGATCGTTCCACCCGAAATCGGCGGGAAAACAATAAATATTGGAAGATCCCTCACCCTTGGCAGACTGCGGCTCCAGCACGGCGACGTCGATGCTCACGTTCTCGCATTGCGGATAAAGCTCGGCGAAGACGCTCTCAAACTCCGGCGTTCCATAGGCAGCCGCAGTCCTCTCCAGCAGGGCGGCAGTCTTTGGCAAGTGCTCTCGCATCGCATTCGCCAAAGTTTGGGCGCTCCATAGGAAGATACCGCTATTCCAGTAGTAGTTGCCGGCTTTGAGAAATTCCTCGGCACGGGTCAGTTCCGGCTTCTCCGTAAACCGGACGACCCACATCGAACCATCGCCGAGCGCCGCTCCTGTCTCGATGTATCCATATCCCGTTTCAGGCCGAGTAGGCGTCACCCCGAGAACGATAATGTTAGGCCCCGACGCAGCCAATTCAACCGCACGGCCCAACGTCTCGACAAAGCCAGGCTCGTCGCCAATGACATGATCGGCGGGAAACATGCCAAGCACAGCATCGGGATTCTCTTTTTCAATGAGGTACGCTGCCAAACCGGCGGCAGGCGCTGTGTTGCGGGCCGCCGGCTCGCTCAGAATCTGCGCGGCTGGCAGCCAGTCAAGTTGTTCGGTAATCGTCTCAGCGAGCAGGCCATTCGTAATGACCCAGAACCGATCCGCAGACGCGAGTGGCCCGAGCCGCTCCACGGTCTGCTGGATCATGCTGCGATCCCCATCAAGGACGAGCACCTGTTTGGCGCGGGCTTTACGGCTCAGCGGCCAAAACCGGGTGCCACTGCCTCCAGCCAGAATAATTGGGCGAAATTCGGTAGTCGCTTGCGTCAAGTCGTCGGCTCCGTGTCGCAAATTTCAGCTTAATTGATACGTCATTCAGTTGGCTGGACTGCCGGGTTGAGGTCCGAGTTGGGGAAGGATGCGAATGACCTCCGCCATGCCCGCGGCGGCCATACTCCATGGGCCGGCATGGGCAGGCACAATAGCCGTTTGGCATCGTGCTAGGCGGATGGGTTCCTCGGGGCTACTGTCGGCAAAGAGCGTTACTTCGCCCTCCGAGACAAAGAGAACCTGGGCGCGATCGTTGAAGCGGCCGCCGTCGGTGTTGCAGTCCGGCAAGGCTCCGCTCCCTGAAGCTTCCAGCGTAAACCGGTCAACGCGAAAGTAAGGAACGTCGATCAGCTTGGTATGGCAATTCTCGGTCACCGGCGGAACCTTCCCCGCGCGAGTCTTCATCCGCATTGCTTCGATCGACAGATCGATATGCAGCTCACGCGGACGCCCATAGTCATACATGCGGTAGGTCAGGTCGGAGTTCTGTTGCGTTTCCAGCAGAACCACCCCTGGCCCGATCGCATGGACGGTTCCAGCATCGACAAAGATCATGTCCTGCTTCTGCACTGGAACCAGTTCCACAAGATCTTCGAGCGTAGAATCCAGAATCGCTGCGCGGATCTTCTCCGGCTCAGACCCCGCCTTTATTCCCAACGCCACATGCGCCCCCGGCTGGGCGTCAAGCGCGTACCAGCACTCGGTCTTTCCACGCGGGTCGCCATACTTCTGCGCCATCGCGTCATCGGGATGCACTTGCACGCTCAACTTCTCTTTTGGAAACAGCACTTTAACCAACAGCGGAAAGGTCTCGCTGAAATAGCCTTCGCCAAGCAGTGCGGTTCCGTGGTCGCGAACGATCTCATCCAGCGAATCTCCCGAGAGCGGGCCAGTTTCAGACAGGCATTGGTCCCCTGTTAGCCACACCTCACCAATCGGTTCCCCGGTGGTTATGAAGTCGAACCAAGGCGAAAGATCGTCGAAACCCCAAATGCGGGTGCGAAAGTACGGTGCGATCCGAAAGGGTCGAAGTGGAGTTTTGTCCTTTTGGGTGGTCACACTTCATCTTAAGCGTTCCCGGCCACTCGGGTCGAGTAAAAATCCCTGCGACTTGCCCGATCTCTTATCTTTCGTTCGACCCCGAAGGGAAGCACCAGCAACGCGAACCCTTGCACCAGCTCGTACGTTCAGGCAAACTGTAACCCACGATAAATCACCAGAATAAGGGAGCCACATGCGACGTAGCACCCTTCTCCTCTTGCTGCTGACTCTGGTTTCACTGGCGCCGTTTGCCACCTACGCCGAGACCACCCCCACCGAGGCCGCCGCCATCGCCGCCGCAAACAATGACCACACCGCCTATACGTTGCCCCCAGATAAACTCGCCAAAGCCGAGGCCCTCCATCGCATCCGCGTTGCTCTCGATTTTGGAGCGACCCTGTGGGGCATCGTAGTTCTCGCCCTCGTCCTTCAACTCGGCATCGCCGCGCGAATGCGCAACTTCGCGATCAACATTTCGAAGAATCGCTGGGCCCAGGGATTCACCTTCTTCTTCCTCTTCCTCGTGCTCACGACACTGTTAAGCCTTCCGCTCGATATGTATGGGCAACACGTCCGCAGTGCCTACGGCCTGAGCGTTCAGCATTGGGGAAGCTGGTTCGGCGACCAAGGCAAGAGTTTCGCGCTCGCCTTCATCTTCGGCGGCCTCGGAGTCATGCTCCTCTTCTTTCTCATCCGCAAATTCCCCCGCCGCTGGTGGCTGTGGCTCTGGTTCCCCACCATGGCGTTTGTCCTGCTTGCCATCTTTGCCAGCCCCTACATCATCGATCCGCTCTTCAATAAGTTCGAGCCGCTCAGCCAAACCAACCCTGAGCTGGTCAAGCAACTGGAACGCGTGGTCGCCCGAGGCAAAGGTATCAATATTCCCCCGGAGCGCATGTTCCTGATGAAGGCCTCCGACAAAGTCACCACCTTGAACGCCTACGTAACCGGATTCGGCGCCTCAAAGCGCGTTGTCGTCTGGGACACCTCGATCGCCAAAGGCACTCCGGATGAAATCCTCTTTATCTTCGGCCATGAGATGGGCCACTACGTCCTCGGCCACATCGTTAGCGGCATTCTCTTCAGTTTTGTCTTCATCCTAGTCTCGTTCTTCCTCGGATTTCACCTCTTCCAGTTCCTGCTGCGGCGTTTCGGCAAGCAATGGGGCATCGCCAATCAGGATGACTGGGCCGCATTGGTGGTCTTCGTGCTCGTTCTGAGCGTCATCAGCTTCCTCGGCGAACCGATTCAAAACAGCTTCAGCCGCACCCAGGAACACGCCGCCGACGTCTACGGACAGGAGGTCGTCCACGGCATCGTCGCCAACCCGCAGGCCACCGGGCAGGCTGCCTTCCAGCTGCTTGGAGACAATGCGCTCGTCGATCCGAATCCCTCGCCATTCGTCGAATTCTGGACCGGCTCCCACCCGCCAATCTGGTTCCGCGCCGCCTTCGCCAAGCACTATGACCCCTGGGCGCCGGATGCTCAACCCAAGTATTTCCCCAAGCAGTAGCTGCTGCTTAAATCGCTGACGGATCGTCGATCGCAGCTCGTGGCAGATCTCCCTTACCGCAGTGATCGCTAGCCCATTTATTCATGCCATCGAACATTTTGACCACACCATTTCAATCCGCTATAAAAGAAGACTCCGGCAAAGTGCTGCGCCGGATCCTCCGGTCGGCTGAATTCACGCTCCGTCCGGCCGTCTTTAACCGTAAACGCAGCTGGATGTTCGGGAAGGCGGTGAAAGTCCGCCACTGCCCCGCAACTGTAAGCGCTGTGCCGCGCGTCTGGTAGACAGGCGAATCCCTCAGGCCTGAGTGGACTCTCCCTCGACGGAGCCGGCAGCAACCGAGCCATTCAGCCACTGGGCGCAGGCCTGGGAAGGCGGCACGGTCAGAGCAGTTTGCCTCGGTGTTGCGCGAAGAGACGGTATCGGCTGGCTTTTTCCTTAAGAAAAAGCCAACTTAATCACCGACGAAAGCGCCACGGTCATAGGCAAACCGCTCCCAGCGTAAGTCAGGAGACCGGTCCGGTCGCGATTGCTCGAACCACGTTCCGAGGGGAACGAAGGAGTCCTATGCGCGTCTTGTCGCGGCCCTTACGCCGCACCTTTCTTTTCGCCAGTCTCGTCTTGCCCCTGCTCTCCGCGGCAAACTCGTTTGCCGCAATCGTCCACGGCACCGTGACCGATCCGCTCGGCTCTGCCGTAGTTGGCGCAAACGTGGCATTGGTGCTCAACGGCAGGGTCGTGACCAACACCCATACCGACTCCGTTGGCGGATTCACCCTCAGTTGCGGCACCGGCGGCCGTTTTTTCGTGATCGCCGCTGCGCCATCTTTCCGCCAGGTGGTCACCCAGGGCTTCTACGCCGGCAAACTCGACAGCGTCCAGCAGGACGTCGTCCTCGAAGCCGACACCGTCCGCCAAAACATTGTCGTCACTGCCAGCGGAATCCCCATGCCCCAAGCCCAGACCGGCGCTTCCGTCGATGTGCTACACGCCAGCGACCTCGAAAACCGCTTCACCCTGATCGATCCGCTCCGCCAGATTCCCGGCCTTGACGTCGTCAGCTACGGCCAGTACGGCAGTGCAACCTCGGTCTTCGTCCGCGGCGGCAACTCTGACGCCAACAAAGTCCTCTTCGACGGGGTGCCCGGCGAAGACATCGGCGGCGTCTTCGATTTGGGCTCAGTCTCGACCACAGGCATCGATTCCGTCGAAGTCTTCCGCGGCCCCAATAGTGTGCTCTACGGCTCCGATGCTGGCGCCGGCCTCTTCAGCATCACCACTCCGCGCGGCACTACGCCCACGCCCTCGGTTTTCTACCAGGGCGACGTCGGCAATTACTACACTTACCAAAATGAGGTACAAACCGGCGGAACTCACAACAAGATCGACTACTACGGAGCGTTTTCCCGGCTCAACAGCTCCAACGACATTGCGATGAATGAATATCACAACGTCACGTCTGGCCTCGACCTCGGCTGGTCGCCGACCTCAACCACTAACATCAGGGCAACGGCGCGCAATAACACCACCGCCATCGGCCTCCCCGGCGCTTACGACTTTTACTTGATCGCCAACGATGGCAAGCAATCCGACCAGGACCTTTACGTCACCACCTCCATCGACAATCAGACCACCGAAAACTGGCATAACATAGTGCGCTACGGCCTGGCCCGCAAGCGCGAGGAGGCGGATCAGTGGTACGCCGCTGGAATACCCATAACTACCATCCAGTACGGCTCGCCTACGCTCAACTATTACGGCCTGCCCGTGCTCATCAAAGGCGCCAACGGATATCAGGTCACCGGCCAGGCCCAGCTCAACTCCGGCTTCGGCACTTACCCCAACTCCTCCGATACCTCCTCCAACCGCGACCAGCTCTACGCCCAGAGCGCGTACAAGATCACGCCGCACCTCTCCGCCCTCGGCAACTTCTACTACGAGAGCGAACGCGGATCGCAGAACTATCCTACCTACGGCATCAGCGAATCGACCGAGCGCCCCAACTACGATTACACTGTCCAATTCTCGGGAGACTTCAAGAACCGCGTCTTCTACCAGTTAGGCGGAGGCATCGAGAAGAACCATCTCTACGGAGTTCAGGGTACTCCGCGCGCGTCTGTCGCTTATTATCTCCAACGCCCCGGAGCAGGCGTCATCCACGGCACCAAGCTCAACTTCAATTACGCCAAAGGCGTCCGCGAACCTTCGCTGTCTGAGCAGTTCGGTTCGCTCTACGACGTACTGCTCACCCAGCCGGGCGGCCCGCAAGCCATAGTGCAGGACAATATCTCCCAAATCGGAGCCGAGCGCGACCGCACCTATGACGGCGGCGTCGAGCAAAGCCTGCTCAATGAAAAAATGCTCTTCAAAGCTACTTACTTCCACAACGAATTCGGCGACCAGATCGAATACATCGACCCCTATTCCGTGCCTCAGCTGCTCCCCACTCTAACGCCAGCCGAACAGCAGTCGCTGATCACCTACCTGCAGAATACCGGCGGCTCTTACGTCAACTCGATGTCTTTCAGCGCCCAGGGCGTCGAAACCGAAATCCAGTATCAGCCCATCTCGAGCGTATTCATCCGCGCTGGATACACCTACCTCGACGCCAAGGTTCAGAAGTCTTTTACCTCCGACGCGCTCAGCCCCAGCTACAACACCGGACTCCCCGGAGGTGCGCCGCCGTCCTTCTCAACCATTCCCATCGGATCGACCTCCCCGCTGGTAGGTGCCCGGCCTTTCCGCCGCGCGCCGAACACTGGGTTCCTATCCGCTACCTACACCCATGCGAACTTCACCACTACACTGACCAGCGCCTACGCCAGCCGCAGTGACGACAGCACCTTTCTCGGAGGCTACGATTTCGCCGCCGGCAATTCCCTGCTGCTGCCCAACCGCAATCTCGATTACGGTTACGCCAAATTCAATCTGGGAGTGACGTATAAGCTCAGTTCCTGGCTGAGCATCTACACGCAGACCAACAACATGTTCAACCAAAGCCACATCGCTCCCATCGGCTATCCCTCCCTACCGGTCACCGTCCAGTCAGGAGTCAAAGTAGCCCTCGGCGGCCACGCCAGCAAATAGCCGACATGCTCCGCTTCACACAGAAGGCCAGCCGCCTTTGCGGCTGGCCTTCTATTCCTTCTCGAGTGCTAGCACCTAGGTCCCTGAGTTACCCTCAATCAATGGGACCACTACAGCACCAGACCGCGCTCGTCACCGGCGCGGCCAAACGAATCGGCAAAGCTCTCGCGCTCGCCCTCGCCTCCGCCGGAGCCGACGTCGCCATCACCTATCGCGAATCCCAGGCCGAAGCCGAGCGCACCGTGGCCGAACTCCGCCACCACGGCGTCCGCGCCGGAGGCTATCCCTGCGACCTCCGCTCCCCCGAAAGCATCCGCCACACCGTCAACGCCGTCGCCCAAGACTTCGGCCGCATCAACCTCCTCGTCAACAACGCCGGAATCTTCGAGACCGCCGCCCTCGAGGCCATCACCGTCCCGCAATGGGACGCCATGTTCGAGACCAACACCCGCGCGCCCTTCCTCACCTCACAGGCCGCCCTGCCATATCTCAAGGCCGCCCGCGGCCGCATCATCAACATTGGCTCCCTCGGCGGAATCCACCCCTGGCCCACCCACGCCCACTACTGCACCTCCAAAGCCGCCCTCCACATGCTCACCGCCACCATGTCCAAGGCCTTCGCACCGGAGATCAGCGTCAACTGCGTCGCCCCCGGCATGATCGTCACCAACGGCAACACCAGCACCACCGGCAGCGGACAGGAAACCGCCGCCGAATACGAACACTTCGCTCAACGCACCCCCATGCGCCGCAATGGAACCCCCCAGGACGTCGCCGAAGCCGTCCTCTTCTTCGCCACAGGCCCCCACTTCATCACCGGACAAATACTAGGAGTCGACGGCGGACTGGGCCTGTAGAACTCGCGAAGCTCACACAAAACTCGTCATCCTTGTATCTCTAAGAGAGCGACAGCAGATGTAGGAAACTGTTGGGGTGGGGGAGTCGAGGCATCGACTCCCCTGCGGGCGGACGACTCCCGTTCATCCTGTGGTGATTGCTCATCGACGCTCAGCCTAGGGACCGCTGCCCAAGTCACGCACGAATACGATGCAAGGAAGGCCTCAGGAATGTGCACCAAGCGCGTCTGCGGAAGGCTTGCCGTTCCGGGGGCGGCGCCGCGGCATTTGCTGCCATTGGACTTGATGTGTCGACATTCCTGAAACATGGTGTCTCCCCTTTGGAGTCGTTCCCTCCGCGGCTGGAAGCCGTCGGCGCGTTCTTGGGCACGAAAAAAGGCGGCTTGCGCCGCCCGCCCTTGCTCTTTTCCTTTGTCCCTATCTTTATTTTATCAAGCTGGGTACGTTCACTGCGCCAGGTTTTGGAGATTTATTATCTCTATTGCAATGAGCCGGTTACGTGCGAACGTTGCCTTGCAGGGGGCTTGACACTGGGTCACTCGCCCAAGCGCACAAGCTGAAAGCTTCCTTGCTTAGCAACTCTAACCGACTCCGCGACCTGGGCAGTGTGGTTTCTAAGTCGTGGCCAATAATTTGTTGTCAGTACGACTAAGGCGAGACGTCGGCCAGTTAGATTTTGCTGATAGGAGATGTTCTGATCGCAGATCAACCGAAGATCGAACCCGGCGCCTTCGGCTGCTTTCAGGAGGTCGCCGTTTTCAAGTGTGGCCCAGCCCAGGTCCGCAGCGATGGTTACTTCGTGTCCGACCAGGAATCGTCCGAGCGGCCGGGGCACGTTGTGATCGAAGAGAACCTTCAATGCCGTGTAGCGATCCGCGTAGCGGCATAGGCCAGCAGCTCCCGCACCGCACTCTCTTGAATGCTGAAGTTGTAGGCGATGTCCTTGACCGACTCGCCGCCTTCGTAATTCTGCACGATAGAGTCGGCTTGAACGCGAGTGCCCTTGAGGATGGGCGCACCACTCACCTTGCGCGGGTTGACTTCAACCAGCGGGCAATCGGACCAATCGACCGTGATGTTCTCCGCTGTGTCCCGCATGACGAAAGAATATCAGCCCCTAGCTTGCCGCGGGCAACGGAATGTCGTCGGCGACGAAGACCTTTAGCTGCGAACCTGCTTTGATATCGATGTCGTGGCCGTGTTTGATCAGTCCGATCGGCCCGAATAACACTGTCAGAACAACGGTGGAGGTTGTGGCGTTTTGTCCTTCTCTCCCCTTCGAGCCACGCAGGTGCACTTTGGTCGCGCCGACGCGCAGATAGTCGATCCGCACGCTGAGCTCGCCGGGTTTGCCCATCATTCCTGCCTTATGGGCCTGAGTGACTTCGCCGACCGCCTTGCTACCTGACTTCGCGACAACGACGTCGCCAACCTTCAGATCGCCGTCCAGGACAAAGTTAACCGGGTCGCCCTCAGTAGCCGTCTTGGAACTGAGGTCCTGGTCGAACTTCAAGGGAACGTCGTCTCCGTCGTGGAGGATATAGGTGGCGGACGCCGCCGGTGCGCTTGTGGCTGGGACTGGAGCGGTAGTCGGTGCAGCGGCGGGGGGATTTGCCGGCGCAACTGCGTTGTTTGGCGGAGGGCTTGGGGCTTGAGCTAAGGCGACGCCTGAGCCGATAAAACACATGCAGAAAAGACGAACAATCTTCATGGAGCTTAGACCTCGAGACGTAAATTCGGGCCGTGGAGCAGGTGTCCGAGAGCATAGCACGACTGAGGCTGGTGAGGAAGAAGATGACCTTCTTGGAGTCTCTTGTTTCCCAGCCCGTGACTCTTCCACTGAGTGCTGCGCCTGGATTTGAGCTGGTTAACGAGGTCGAGAGACTTGATCCTCCCACATCTGGCGCGCTCAGATATGGGGCACCCCTTTCCGTGACCTAGGGAGAGAGAGGAAGTCGGATGTGAGCCACCCGCCGCTTGTAGCCGAGCCGTCTGCTCAGTTTCCCTGTGGCCGGAACACAAAATATGATCTGATGGTTTCACGGGCCAGCCTTGCCAAATCTGGAACAATTCGGAAAGATAGCACCCTACTTAAGTAATCCTCTCGTGTTCGTCGGATTTATTTTCTTTGTTGCTTGTTCGTTGATTTCTTCCCTGTTGAGGGTAATTCCTAAGGCACACCAACAGCGGCGTTCCGACTTAATAGAGCGCGCGGCCAAATTTGTATTCGTTCTGGCTCTAGTCAGTGTTCTGACTGGAAGTGCTTACGTCTTCTATCAGCGAAGAACCGCCTTACAGAAGGCCGCCCCCTGCGCGATAAACCAGGAAGGTAACGGGAACCAAGCTTCCGTAGATTGCGCTCCGAATCAGGGGGGAGAAAAGGGAATAAAATGAGAAGTCCACATTTCTTATCGGTTTTGTTCGTGCTGAGTATGCCTGGATTCAGTCAGGTGAAGGGCGCGGTAAACCAGCAAGCGGCACCGTGCTCGATTAACATTTTGGGGAATAACAACTCCGGTGTAGTTTTGAAGTGTACAAATGTCGATCGCGAGGTAGCTGACCAAATACGCGAACTCTTGAATAGCAGCCAATACAGCAAGGATAAACTTAGCTATATTTCGCAGCAGGTATCAGCATTACGTAAGGAAATTAGCAAGCCAACGCCTAACGATGGCATACTTATACCCGGCAACGAGCCCACGCCTCCCCACGCGAATTGCACCAACATGCCTACAGACTCTCTTTTCGTCTTTCTCGGAAACAGCTCCATTATCGCTGTTCCGAAGGATACCGATAAACACGTGATAGTCAACGCTGGTGGCGAAGAGTTACTTTCTCTTAGTGGCGGCCCTAGGGGAATAACCATATCCGCGAATCTCTTTACCGCCGAAGGGACCAAGTTAGCGGAGATCAATAGGGGAGCTTTCCATGTTCTTCAGTCCGACCTCGTTAAGGCCCCGGACCATCCGGACGAACACACTTTGATCGTTTATGGCAGGTGGGACGAGAAGCCGCTAGAAGTCAGATATCTGAACCCCAGTGCAATCAGGATTACAGGGAACTTTGTTTATAAGAACTGCTCCGTTCTCGTAACCGATCAGACCACTACCCTCTCGATTGCTCAAAGAATAGTGGGACGAGCCGATCCGATCGTCAGTATGATTTCGCTCCACGATAGAAGTTGCGTCTCCGATCATTCAGGCAACCGCGCTTCATTTTTTGCGCCCTGCGGATATTAGTCCGGAGCGGTCCCCTTCACAAGGCCTGGATTCAGGTAGTGATCCTGATCCGCCAGGCGTTATCTATCGCTTTGTCCTGCATCTCAAGAAACCCAGTTGAGCTTCGGGTGCCTGGGAGTACCAGGTCTCGTGAGCTATTCGGCGGCCATTTCTTCGGCTTCGCCTTCTTGACGCGCGAGCCCCAGAGAGCGGTCGGCTTCTTTATTTGAATGTGACGCCTCGAGGTAGGCGCGGGCCATTGCGGTTAGTTCTTTCTCCATGCTGGCCATGGTGGTGCGGGTCACTCCCGTCTCGAGCATGGCGCGGCTAACTCCGGCCATCGCGCTTGCCAGGGTTGCGGCGACTACCTCCGGCTCGGTGATTGTTTTCCCGGGCGCGGTCTGAAGCAGGGCGGTGACTGCCTTGATGTTTCGCGCGTGCATGGTGCGCGCGATGCGCTTGCCCTCGGCGTCGTCGCTTACGACGTAGAGGGCGACGCTGGCGTCGATGTTGCGAAACTTGGCCTGCACAAAGGCGGATATGACCACTTCAGCCATTCGTGCGAGGGAAGCTCCCTTTGCGGTTTCGCATGCGGTTTCCATGGCGTCCGCCACGCTGTCGAGGTGCTGCTGCAAGAGCGCGCGCAGCAGTGAGGTCTTGTTGGGGAAGTACTGATAGAGAGTTCCGACAGAAACGCCGGCGCGTTTAGCGACGCGAGTTGTAGTCAGCTTCGATTTGCCTTCCTTGAGCAAAACCTGAATAGTTGCCTGCATGATGGCCTGGACGCTGGCCGTCGAACGGGCCTGGACGGGCGTCTTTCTTGGCTCGAAGCGTATGGCGGCGGCTTTGCTCAAATGCGAACTCCAAACCTGAAGCTTTCTTCATCTAATTGTTAGTTTAGTTGGGTTGGGGTTTGGGTGCGCCTGTGGCGCGTCTTTGAGCAAACCGCAGGTCCTTCGCTGCGCTCAGGATGACATTGCCTCTTTTGATCGGCATTCAGGCATCAGGCTGGCGAAACTACGATGGTCATAGGGAGAAATAAGTGATGAATGCACAAAATAAACTTGGCGGGACATTTACGTTTTCTGGGACTTCGATCACGATCAACCGGATAGGTTATGGGGCGATGCAGCTTGCGGGGCCGCATGTATTTGGGCCTCCGAAAGATGCCGATGCTGCGGTGGCGGTGCTGCGCGAGGCGGTCGAGAGTGGGGTGAACCATATTGACACCAGCGATTACTATGGGCCGCACGTCACCAACCAGATCATCAAGCGGGCGCTGCATCCTTATAAGAAGGACTTGACGATCGTGACGAAGGTGGGCGCGCGGCGCGGGAACGATGCTTCGTGGATCATGGACATCTCCGCCGAGGGGCTGAAGCGAGCGGTAGAGGACAACCTGCGCAATCTGGGCCTGGACGTGTTGGCGGTGGTCAATCTGCGGGTGGGTGGCATGAGTGCGCCGGACGATGCGTCGATCGCTGAGCCGCTCACGGTGCTGGCGGAGTTGCAGCGGCAAGGGCTGATCCAGCATATCGGCCTGAGCACTGTGTCGCAGAAGCAGTTCGATGAGGCGCGGTCGATCGCGAAGATTGTTTGCGTGCAGAATTACTACAACGTGGCGCATCGGGAGGACGATGCTTTCGTGGACAGCCTGAATGCCGAGGGCGTGGCTTATGTTCCTTACTTCCCTCTTGGCGGTTTTTCACCGTTGCAGTCTTCGACGCTAGACGAGGCGGCGGCGGCGTTGGGGGCAACTCCGATAGTGGTTGCTCTGGCTTGGCTGTTGCAGCGTTCGCCGAATATGTTGTTGATTCCGGGGACTTCTTCGGTGGGGCATTTGCGGGAGAATCTTTCGGCTGCGGGGTTGGAGCTGCCTGAGGATGTCTTGGAGAAGCTCGATGGAGTGGCTGTGGCGGCGTAGGTGAGTCACGGCGGGTGAGAGTGTCGTCTCCGACTGAAACGCGGTAGACTTCTGTGCAAGATGAAGCTCTCGGGTCTGTTCAGGGAATTTTTTGCGTCGCCTGGGAAAACGGCCACTCCGACCGATCCCGGGCCCAGCACTGCGAAGGGCACCGGGCTACTTCAAACGGCTGCGCGCGAGACGCCCTATGCGTTTGTTTCATACAGCCACAAGAATGAGGGGCTCGTCCAGCAGTTTGCTGCATATCTTGCGCAGGAGGAGATTCCCCCGTGGGTGGACAACCAACTCGAATTCGGCGAAACCTGGGAGCAAGTCATCTTCCAGCGCATCCAGGGGTGCAAGGTCTTTCTTGTGATGATGTCTCGCGAAGCCGCGGAATCGGCCTTTGTAAATCGCGAGATCGACGCGGCGCTCTCTCAGCAGAAGCTGATCATTCCGATTCTGCTGGACAACGAACCGTTTCCAAAGCTTCAGGAGTATCAATCCTTGAAGCTGTTAGACACTGACGCCCCGCGATCCCGCTTTATCGAGCGGCTACGTGATCTGCTCACGCCAGGGACGATCCCGAGTGAGCAAGTGCAGAGCCGGCGCGTGGAGCACTTCGTGCTACCCATCTTTGAAGAGGTGCTGGAGCTCCATCAGCCCGTCCGCGTCTCGCTGGGCATCGGGTTCGACAAGCACTTCAATGTTCAGCCCCAACAGTCGCTCGCCGGGAAATTGGACGAACTCAACTGGATGGAGATCTTCATGATTCTCAGGGAGCGCTTGCCTCACCGGGACCTGCATTGCCCCCTTGGCACCGATTTCGACACAGCATTTCCCACGATTCAAGCATTCATCGATTTCCTGTTGGACCGACTCACCTGGAACGAAATTCGCGTCCTCTAGCTGGCTTTCGCTTCGGCTTGGCGCTTTTCGAAGGCAACACCGGAGTCCAAAACGATATCCACCCACTTCGGGTTGGGTGTTGACTCGGCGCCGTAGTTATCGTGCCAATTCCACCATTTGTAGGGTTCGGTTTGCGGGTAGCCGGGGGGCGAGTCTTCCCAATTCTCCTGGCGGCCGAGGGCGGTGAGGTCGAGGTAGCTCCAGACGCTGCCCATGGCTTCGTCGCCGCGGTTGTTGATGAAGTAAGTGCGGAAGATGCGGTCTCCATCGTGGATGAATATGTTGTGGCCGTGCCATTGATCGACGCCGTGGTCGACGTCGAAGCTGTCCGTGATGGTGTACCAGGGCATCTTCCAATCCATGCGAGCCTTGAGGCGCTGGATGTCGGGTTGGGGCGCGCGCGAGGCAAAGACGAGGGTCGTGTCGCGGGCGTTGAGATGGGAGAGATGGGAGATTTGGTCGGCTCCCAGCGAGCAGCCGCGGCAGGCGTGGTCGGGCCACCCAAAGACTCCGGGCTCGAAGAAGGCGCGGTAGACGATGAGTTGGCCGCGGCCCTCGAAGAGATCGAGCAGGCTGGCTTTGCCGTTGGGGCCTTCGAATTCGTAGGGCTTTTCGACGGCGAGCCACGGCATCCGGCGGCGCTTGGCGGCGACGGCGTCGCGTTCGCGGGTGAGGCGTTTTTCGTCGGCGAGCAGCTCTTCGCGGGCGGCAAGCCACTCCTGTTGCGAGACTATTTTCGGTGCCGGGATTTTTGGGGTTTCAGTCATGGTCGTTGACATCTTGATTTCTCCTGTCTGTGGCGTTGTTCTCCGGGACGTTCTTCATGGCGAATTTTCTGATTGCGATGGCCGCGAGTCCGCCGGTTGAGGTGACACTGACGGCGATGAGGGCTGCGGTGGTTAGACAGACTGGGCACATAGAGCTTCCCTCCTTACTTGCGGCTCTTTACTTGCGATCTGTTGATTGAGATGCCGCCTCGGCCTGCTTGCGGACTCGTTCGGCCATGAAAGCCCAGCCCTGGTTCATGCCTGCCTTGTGTTCGTCGGGCATGAAGCCGAGCGCGGTGTGGCGGAAGGTGATCAGGGTTCCGCCGTCATGTTCTTTCAACCGATATTGCACGTTACAAACGAACGGGAAAGAGGCCATCAATGGACCGACGAATTCCAGCAGCGTAGGCCTCTTGATGGCCTGCACGTGGGCCCAGAAATGCCCGTTGCCGTCGCCCAGGTCGCGGTACCACCGGCCGCCGGGCCAGGGCTCGATCTTCATGCTGAGCGACTTGCCGTCTGGGGTTTCGTTGCCAGGGCCGAGCTGCTCGAGCAGCGCAGCAAAGGTTACGTCGAGGGGCGCCTTTACGTGGATTTCCTGGTTGATGGTGAGGGTCAGGTCTTCGAGGGTCTTTTCGGTGGCGATCATGGTTTCTCCTTAGGGTTCGGATTGGAATTCAAACTTGGCAGGTCCTGGCGGACCGTCGTTTCCGCGAGTTCTTTCACGCGATTTAACTGGTGTTGCCAGTAGCGCTCGAAGGTAGCAGCCCACTCATGGAGAGGGCGGATGGCCGCGGCGTTGGTGCGGTAGAGCTTTTGACGGCCGCGGCAGCGCATCCGCACGAGGCCTACGTCACGCAGCACGCGCAGATGCTTGGAGACGGAGGGTTGCTCCAGGCCGAGTGCGGCGACGATCTCCGTGACGGGATGCTCGGATCCGGCAAGGTAAGTCAAAATCTCACGCCGGCGCGGTTCGGCGACCGCGTTAAAAGCGTCGGAAGTGGTGCTTGCTCTTGCCATGGGAGGAACATTACATTCCTATATGGGAATATGTCAAGCGAGTTCGCCGATATTTTTCTGAGAGGCTCAACGAGGGCGTGTTTCGCCTCAGATGGAATGGAGCGAGCATTCGCCCGTTAAGACAGCGGATCGAACCTATGTATATAAAGGATCAGGCAATCCACATAAAGCTTGCCCGCTGGGTGATGGAGAGGAACGATGTCAATCAAACCGTTTCTCAAGCTCATGATGAATGATCAGCTTCTGGCGTTGACGGGCAGCAATGCCTTGCTTAAACCCTTCTATCAGCTCAATTACCTGGCCGCAGCGAAAGAGTGCGGTCTTTTCGATCTGTTACTCGATGCGCCAAAAACCTTTGAACAGCTCGCTGAAGTCTATTGCACAGATAGCAAGGCCCGGGAGGCTCTGGAGGCCTGGCTCAGTCTGGGCGTTCGGCTTGGTTATCTGCGATTGGACAACAGGGGATACGCACTTAAGGGGCTGGCCAAAAGACTGGCGCTGCCCCAGAACGATGCGGCGATCGCCTGGCTAGAGGAAGCGGCGGGACTGCATGCCAACTTGATCACACAGACCGTCAGGAAACTTCGCAATGGGAAGCATTGGGACCTTGACGACCAGGATGGCGAGATCATCGCAAGGTCATCCCGCGTTATGGAAACATTTCAAGCGGCGGCCATCGATCGATTCTTCCCCGCCTCCGGGGTTGTGAGCCTGCTTGAGGTCGGCTGTGGCTCCGGTTATTACATCAAGTACGCGGCGAACAGAAATCCGTCCCTTACAGCCCTGGGTTTGGAGTTGCAGCCGAATGTCGCTGAGGTGGCGCGCCGGAACATTTCAGAATGGGGTCTCGAAGGGCGAGTAAGAATCGATGCAGGTGACATCCGGCTGAAGGCTCCGGATGAGCGTTTCAGTATCGTCACGCTTTATAACAATATCTACTACTTCCCGGTTGAGAGCCGAGTTCCGCTGCTGCAACACATCAGGCAGTTCATCAAGCCGGACGGCTTTCTATTGCTGATCACCTGTTGCCAGGGAGGAAGCGTGGGAGTGGAAGTTCTCAATCTTTGGGGCGCTGCAACATTGACGGGCGGGAGACTGCCCAGCAAGCGTGAACTCGTCAGCCAGCTTCTTGATGCAGGCTTTAGTGATGTTCAAACAATTCGCTTGATCCCAGGCGAAGAGTTCTTCGCGTTCAAGGCGCTGCTTGGCGAGAACGGCTGAATGGCGGACAATCCGGAAGTTGAGACTGATGGACTGCGAACTTGCGGACTCAGCTCGCGAAGGTGTAGAACTCGTATCGAGATGAAGTTCCTGGGAATCCTCGTCCTCTCGCTCGCCTTCATCCTCCCGGCGGCGGCCCAGCATGTCAATGACCCTCGTGCCTCCTTGATCGACGTTGCCGCGCGGCAAGCGAAACTGAAGTCCACCAACGACCCGCTTCTGCGTCAAGCCATCAAGAGCCTGAAGTCGTGCGAAAAGTTGCCTTTCATTCCCCCGCCGACCGGCCATATGAAGATTCCACCTCACTATTTCTCCGGCGGGAATGGCCCAATCAACCCCGCCGCGGAGGAGACCGCGCGCCCCTACGTGAAATTCGAGATCCGGATCAACGCCGGCATGAACCAATACGTCGCCACCGGCAGCCACAAGGAATCTGCCTGCGCGCTGGCCCAACTCGATGCCTGGGCCCAGGCCCACGCTCTGCTCGACTACGACCGCGACGAGCCCACGCCGCAGGCTTGGTTTCAAGTGACGTGGTCGCTCGGCGCCGCGGGCATCGCAGAGTCCGTTCTGATGAACGATTCCACCTTGGACCCAGTGGTGCAACAGCGCGTGATCGCGTGGCTCGACACCGCCGCTCTCAAAGACATCTCGTTTGAGAGGCCTGGCGACCCGAGCAACAATCACCACTTTTATCGCGGACTCTCGGCGACTTCCATTGGTGTTATTGCCTCGGACGACAAACTGTTTCAATTCGGCGTCCGGACTTACAAGGACGGGATTGGCGTCATCGACCCCAACGGCGCTCTTCCCAAGGAGATGGCACGCCATGAGAACGCCATTCACTACGATGGTTTCGCGCTCCAAGCGCTGGTGCTCATCGCGCAATTTGCTTCGCGCCAGGGCATCGATTTATACACCTACGAAGACCACGGCCGCAGCCTGCGCGACGCGGTCATCTTCTTTGGCCGCATCGTGGACGATCCCAGCCTGATCAGGCCGTATAGCAACGATGCTCAGACTCCGATCGGCTCCGGAAGCTTCGCACCCTTCGCCTTTTATGTCGCACGATTTGGCACTGAGGGGCTACCACCGGCGATCGTCAATGCACTTAAGGGTCCAACTACATCCACACGCGGCGGAGGTTGCTCGACCGTCCTGGTAAGCAACTAGCTACTCTGCGTAGCCGAACTTGATCCGCGCTCCTTTCAGGTGATCTGATCCACAAGGTGCCCCATGGAGTTTGGACCGCTTGCCCGGATTTGCCCTCGGTATCCACACATCTCTCGGAGTGGCGCCGTTACGCAGGAGTGGTTGTCTAGGTCGTACGAAGGTGGAGCGGTGATGACAATAATCAATGCGAAGTAAGCCATTGCCAGCAAGCCTCCGGCGAAGAACTGCGCCCACTGTTTTTTGCCGGGCTGGAGCTGAAGGAAGCCGGCCATGCAGGCGATGATGAGCAGGAAGTGGGCGACGCCGCCAAGCAGCACCGCCAGTGTATCCAGCTGGCTTACGTGGCCGGTGCGAAGCAGGGTCCAAAGCTCTAGCGCGCCGGCCTGGATGAGATGGGTGATGAAGAGGCCGAGGCAATTCCAGGCTGTAGGAACGACGACTCCAGCGCCGAATCCCCATGGACTGTTTCGCCGAGTGAGCGCGATGATGGCTACATAGATAAGCGCCTGCAAGAGATGTAGGAGACGAAGCTGCGGAATCAGGATCGCTGAAAGAGCAAGGGCTACGATGAAGAGTCCGGCTCCAATGGGGATCGACAGGCGTATCCAGCGTGATGCACTTATCTGTGATGCATTTGTCCGGGCCTCAGGTGCCGGGTCTTGATTCATGGCGGTCTTTACGGATAGTCCGTGTGAGGAGTTCCAGAAGTCTTCCGAGGGCCGTTCGATGGTCTACCATGTGGCCGACTTTCGGGTGATTATCGGCGAAAGGACATCCGTCTCGTTGGAGGGGGAATCTAATAAAGTATCTGGAGGGCTGCTATGCCATTTGCGACCAACAAGTTGAGAATCCTGGGAAAGAAGAAGAACCCTGTCACCGGGGAGTTTTCACCGGAAGTGGTGAAAGAGCCCCAATCGAAGGAGGAGCCAGAGCCGAAGCCGAAGCCCGCGAAGAAGGCGTCGTAAGACGCGTCGCTCGTGGTGCTCACGCCGCTTCTCCCCGCTGCGCGATCGTGTAAAGCCCTGCTAGCGCTGCCTTGCAGGCTTCCTCCATATTGGGCAGGTAACGATGCGGCACTTGCGGCGTCTCAGGAGGATGATAGTGTTTTCGTACTGTCGGGAGGCCTGATTCTCGATCTGGCCGTGCATTCGCAACTGAAAGTGGAAAGATCGTGACCGCGGAAAAGACGACGACCTTCGGCTGGAGACTCTACGGGCTGGGCGTGATGGCGATTGGCATAACCTGCCTTGCGTTTGGGGACTTCGAGCCGGGGCAGTCGGTGCCCGCGGGTTTTCCGGGCCGCACCGTTCTGGCCTATGCCGTCGGTGTGTTTATGGTTGTCGCGGGCGCGGCCGTAGAGTGGCGTCGAACTGCGGCCTGGGGGGCCGCGGCGCTCACCGTCTACTACGCGCTCTTTGTCGTCGTTCTGATGAACGGCCGCCTGTTGCTCACCGAATATGCCGTGTACGGGCCCTACGAAGAGATTGCCTTGCAGCTCGCGATCGCCTTGGGCGGGCTGATCGTCTTCGCTACCACTACCGATTTGATCGATGCGGCGCTCGCCGCGCGCCTTATGCGCCTGTGCCGGCTGGCGTTTGGGGTTTGTGCGCTGATTTGGGGCGGAGCGCATTTTGTCTATATGAACCTGACTGCTCCGCTGGTTCCCAAATGGCTGCCGCCTACGCAGGAGTTCTGGGGTTATGTGACCGGGGTATGCTTCGTTGCGGCGGGCGTGGCGCTCCTGACCAGCGTGCGGGCCCGGCTCGCCGCGATCCTGCTGACCGCGATGCTCGCGGGCTTTGGCGTGCTGGCGAACGGGCGGGTGCTGCTGGCCAATCCTTCGAGCCATTTCAACTGGACCGAGAGCGCCCTGAATCTGGCCCTTGTTGGCGCCGCCTGGGTACTGGCGGATTCGCTGGCGCCGAGGCGCCTGCCGGAGTGACGTGGAAGCCCTATCGCGGATCACTTAGGAGGGTACTAATGAGGTCGGGAGATTTGATCGCCGCGAATTCGGGACGGTCTTCTTCCGGGCGGCGGCTTCTCCACGTACCTTTTTCGCACGATCCAGGAATTCATGATGCCACAAGCCAGGTATGCAGATTTTGAGGCCCTCGATCCCTTTTTCGAGGTTGTCCAGAAGGGCCTAAGTGAATTCGTTGACGGCGATCACTACTTCGATGCGATTGCCGAGGATGCGCTCTTCGAGTTCCGCTACCACTTTCCCGGTTGGCCGTTGACGGTCAGAGGGCGCGCCAACCTGATGGCGCTCTACTCCGAATATGGCAACAATATCAAGCTTCACTCGGGTGACGCGCTGGTTGTGCATCCTTCTCGCGATGGCCGTGTGGTGGTGCTCGAATACGAGGTGCACGGCAAGATTCTCAAGAATGGCAATTCCTATGACAACAGATTTATCTCGGTCGTCACACTTGAAAACCGCAAGATCGTGGACTGGAGAGACTATATGGATTCTCTAGCTGCCTGGACGGCGTTGAATGTTGCCTTATGATCTCGGGCGCGAGAACCGCCCGAGAGTGCGCTTGGAGTTACCGGATAACGGCATCTTCGATCGGATGCATCTCATTTTGTGAACGTCTCATTCACTTGAGGAGATGCGCGATGACGAAACAATCGAATGCCGCGGGAGAAAAGAAACGCTGGGTCAAGGATGTCAAGACAGACTCGATCCATCCGCCGAAAGACCTGTTCACCAAAAGCGCTCCGGTGATTGCGCGGACGCTGGCTTCGAAGAAAGTGTCTCCAAAAGGGCCGGCGTCGGGGATGCGGATGTTGACTTACCTTATCAATCGGGGCGGTAAGGGTTTGTCGGCTTCACGCAAGCAGGAGTTGGAAAGGGCGAAGCATTTGCTGTCGGAGCGAATTGAGCGGGAGAAGAAGGCCGCTTAATCCGGCGCGCGCGCGATCTCCAGACGATGTCTGGACGAAGACGGTTCTCCATCTCAGTCGAGAAATTTGCTCGAGATTGAATCGCTATTTCGGCCGCCCCCTATCTTGGCCGCCCAAAGAAGAGTACGTAGCCGTCGGGGTCGGTGATCTCGAAGCCGCGCAGACCCTCGCTCGTGTCCTTGAGCGGCGCGCTGAAGCCTGCGCCGTGGTCTGCGAATTCGGCGGCGAGCGCATCTGGGTCTGCTGCATAAACAAAGGCGTCCAACCTCAAATGGCGATGACGGGTGTGGTTCGGCACTGGCGTGATGTCTCTTTCGGCCTTAATGAAGATCTGCGCTCCGTCGCGGCCGATGATGCCGCAAAATGGATCCTTCTCCGGCTGCAGGAACCTTGTCTCAAAACCGAGCTTGTCGCGGTAGAAGGCGACGGTCTGTTCGACGTCGCTGACGATGAAGGATGGGGAGATTGCGCCTAGCTTTGGTCGGGTCATGGGGTGGCTCCGGCTGGGTCGATCGTAGGATATCAGCGGGATGTGAATGGTCGGCTGCTGGCGTGTTAACTGATCGATGCGGTCCAGTTCTCGATTTGAAGATCCGGCACTCGACCGAACTCCCTGGTGTTGTTCGTAACGAGGGTTAGCCCGAGGCTGCGTGCGTGGGCGGCGATGAACAGGTCGTTCGCGCCGATCATGCTTCCGCTCGATTTGAGAAAAGCACGGATCTGGGCATAGTGGAGCGCCGCGTCGTCGGGATACTCCAGCACCTGGACATGTCGAAGGTAGGCATCCAGCGCTGCTTGATCTTGAGAGCGTCGTGGAGAGAGCTCGACTCCGTAGAGAAGCTCGCACTTGGTGATGACAGAAATACAGACATCGCCGATGGGAATCTGCTGCAATCTGCTCAAGACGCCATCATGAGAACGCTTCATGATGTAGGACGAGATGTCCGTATCGAGCATGTAGACCGGCATCAGGGTTCGCGTTCCTGCACCGGCAGATCGTCGATGCTCTCCATGAACCCTTCCGAAGCGACCGGGCCGGTAGCCAGGTAAGCAGACCAGTCCTTTGGACGCGCGGAGAGGATCACTTCGTCACCCTGCTTGCGAATGAAGACCTCAGGAGTAGTGAACTGAAACTCCTTGGGCAATCGGACAGCTTGGCTGCGGTTGTTCATGAAGATTTTGGCTGTGCGTTGCATGGGGGCCTTCCTCGTAATGGCATATACAACAGTATATGCCATTACGGTCAAGAATTCCGGTTGACATAGGAATTTAGAAAGGAAGATGATGATAAAGATGGGCACAAGGCGAGCGTGTCCGCGCTGTATTACGCCCGCCCAGAATCGGCATGGACTAACCGGAGGTCACGGGGGCGATGGCAATACAGTTTCGCTGCCATCCTGTAGAAGACCGGATCACAATGATCCTCTCTGCTCTCCTAGATCGTTCTCGCGATAACGAAAGATGATTCCCGGGAAAATAGGAGTCAATAGAGGGGCAGTGTAACTGCCTCTCTAGACTCTTGTGTCTCAGACGCGAGGACAATGCTTTGGAAAATACTTTACAGTCAGTCAGCGAATTTCTGCTGAAGTCTATTAACGATGCCCCAAGTCAGCGCATTCTTGGAGCTCAATTGGGCGGATTGCTGAAGTCCGCGTGCCCCAACTTTTCACCCTCTGAATTCCAGAGCCGAAACCTCCGACAATTTATCCGGACCCATGTGCCTGCTATCGAAGAAAAGGGGCGCTCCGGCCCGGACTACATCTACGGATTAGCTTCATCCGCCGACCCGCAACCTATCGAAGGAGGGCCAGCACTTCCAAGATCTCCGTCTGCTTCCGGTTTGCGGACGAGCTTTGACTGGAAGGCTTTTTCGAACCCTTCATATCCGTTTGTGCTTGCGGCAAACCGTGACACTGGCGCGTTTCAATCGCAACGGCCAAACGCCCGTCTCTCCGAGCCTTGGGTCTTACTTCCCAAACCAACCCCAGAGGATCATCTTCAGATTGCTCGGGACTTTGTTCAAACGCTACCAGAGGCAACACGCGAGATCCTGGGCGCGGTCTTAGCGGACCCGATCTGGTATGCGACCTTCTCAACGGTGGCTAAGAGCAACGGCGTTGGCCCAGAATGGGCCTCTTTCCGGACCTTACGTCTGCGGGAAACCTTTGATACGTCCCTTGCTGCGGCTGGCATCCCCGGACAGAGGGCCATGCCCGCTCGCCCTTATGGAGTTCGGTCTGCTATGACCTCTCCTCGTGCAGTGGTCACAAGTTCGCGCTTAGATAAACCAAGCAATTCGCGCGAGCAAGCGCTGCGACGTTTAGTGGGACTAGTGATCGCAGATCTTCCCCTTGGGGATCTAAGGGAGTTGGCCCTTCCAGTTGGGAGAGTCTTCGACCACATTGATGAGATCCTGAAGTGATGCCGGCGCACATACATGAAGATTATGTACATCGCCGGTTTCTTTGCGCCAATTCTGAACGAGATTCAGGACAAGGCCGGGTCGCATCTCGATGAGCGATCGGTCATTTGGATTCCGCAGCGGAGCGATCGTCAGCTCGACCTAAACCAGCTTAAGGCGGATCTCTTCGACCAGGCACGGCGCGGCGCAACTGACGTTCTTATCTGCTTTTTTGCCTTCCGTTTTGAAAACGCGAGAGACTCTGCTCGAATTCTCTTAGCTCTCGAAGATTTTGGACCAAATCGTAAGCCTGTCTTTCCCGATTCGCTCGATTCTCTTGAGGCTTGGACGCAACGACTTTGGTCGGGAAAGATTTTGCTCCACCCCCGCGCACTTCGCGGAGCAAAGCAGTCGATCTTCGCGGACCCCAACCTCGTGTACGTTTCTCTTACGCTGCTTGCGGAGGAGTACTGGAGCTTGCGCACGGCCACCCCGTCGACCCATAAGATGCGTAACGGAGCCTTCGAAAACAAGCTTCAAACACACGGGCTGGAACTCGCCCCGTCCATCAGCAGTTCTCGTGCCGGAGAGCAGGGCGACGAATATTTTGTTGCATATCCGGTCGGTGGTCAGCTGAACCGCATGTTGGACTTGCACCTCAAAAGAGGTTCGGATCGGGACGCGCGCAATTGCCTTCGCATTTATTTCTTCTGGGACGCCGAGGAAAAAGTGATCGTTGTTGGGTGGTTAACAAGTCACCTTGGCACGCGCGCGACGTAAGCTCGAAAATTGATCGATGCGGCGATCAAACTCGCGCAGAAATCCCAATGAAATCGGGATGAGGTAACGTTCCCGAGGCCGACGAAGTGCCAAACAAAAAAGCCGTGGAGCTTTCGCTCCACGGCTTTAGTTTTTCGCGACGAAGTCGCTACCCGCCGACCGCGCAGGTCATTCCGCGGCCATTTCTTCGGCTTCGCCTTCCTGGCGCATGAGCTCCAGTTCCCTCTCGGCTTCTTCGAAGGCGGCGGTGACTTCTTGCTGGACCTTGGCCGCTGCCTCTTCGAGTTCGGGGGAGAGCTGGATGTTGCGGTAGTATTCCATGCCGGTTCCGGCAGGGATGAGACGACCGACGATGACGTTTTCCTTGAGGCCGCGCAGGTTGTCGATGGCTCCGTTGATGGAGGCTTCGGTGAGTACGCGGGTGGTCTCCTGGAAGCTGGCGGCCGAGATGAAGCTGTCGGTCGAGAGCGACGCCTTGGTGATGCCGAGCAGGAGCGGACGACCGACGCAAGGACGGCCTCCGTCAGCGATGACACGATCGTTTTCCTCGCGGAAGCGGAATTTGTCGACCTGCTGCTCGAGCAGGAAGCTGGTGTCGCCGACCTCTTCGATCTTCACCCAGCGAAGCATCTGACGAACGATGGTTTCGATGTGCTTGTCGGAGATGGTGACGCCCTGGAGACGGTAGACTTCCTGGATTTCGTTGACGAGATATCCCTGAAGTTCCTTTTCACCGAGCACAGCGAGGATGTCATGCGGGTTCAGCGGGCCGTCCATGAGCGGCTCGCCGGCGCGCATGCGCTCGCCTTCCTGCACGTTGATGTGGACGCCGCGCGGCACGGAGTATTCCTTCTCTTCTCCGTTGTCGGCGGTGACATAGATCTTGCGCTGACCCTTGGCGACTTCGCCGAACTTGACCGTGCCATCGATCTCGCTGATGATCGCGGTTTCGCGCGGCTTGCGGGCCTCGAAGAGCTCGACGACGCGGGGCAGACCGCCGGTGATGTCCTTGGTGCGCGTGGTTTCGCGCGGGATCTTGGCAAGGATATCGCCAGGCGAGACCTCGTCGCCATCCTGAATCATGAGGTGCGAGCGGGACGGCATGAGGTAACGCTTGTTGCCCTTGGCACCCTTGATGACGATGGCCGGCTGGCGCTTCTCGTCCGCCGAGTCTGAAACAACCAGACGGGAGAGGCCAGTGACTTCATCGACTTCTTCGTTCAGGGTGATGCCTTCCTGCAGGTCCTTGAACTGGATGGTGCCGCCGATTTCGGTGAGGATCGCGAAGGTGTACGGGTCCCACTCGGCCATGGCCTGGCCGAGCTTGACGGCGGCGCCGTCCTCGACCTTGAGCTTGGCTCCGTAGACGACCTGATAACGCTCCTTCTCGCGGCCACGATCGTCGACAACGGCGATCGAACCCGACCGGTTCATCGCAACCAGATCGCCGCCCTTAGCGCGGACGGTGACCATGTTGATGAAGCGGACGAAGCCGTTGTTCTTGGCATCGAGGCGCGACTGCTCGTTAACTCGCGATGCGGTACCACCGATGTGGAAGGTACGCATGGTGAGCTGAGTTCCCGGCTCGCCGATCGACTGCGCGGCGATGACGCCGACTGCTTCGCCGAGTTCCACCAACCGACCTGAGGCGAGGTTACGTCCGTAGCAGAGGACGCAGACGCCACGGCGGGACTCGCAGGTGAGCACCGAACGGATACGCACCTTTTCAATGCCGGCAGCCTGAATGGCCGATGCGATGTCTTCGGTGATCTCCTGGTTGACCTCGACGATGACCTGACCTTCGAAGTCCTTGAGACGCTCGAGCGAGACGCGGCCAACGATGCGGTCGCGCAACGGTTCGATGATCTCGCCGGACTCGACGATCGGGGTGACGTAGATGCCTTCGACGGTGCCGCAATCGGGCTCGGTGACGATGACGTCCTGTGCCACGTCAACGAGACGACGGGTGAGGTAGCCAGAGTCAGCGGTCTTCAACGCGGTATCGGCGAGGCCCTTACGAGCGCCGTGTGTCGAGATAAAGTACTGCAACACGGTGAGGCCTTCACGGAAGTTTGCCGTGATGGGCTGCTCGATGATTTCGCCGGAAGGCTTAGCCATCAGTCCGCGCATACCGGAGAGCTGACGAATCTGCTGCTTGGAACCGCGAGCGCCGGAGTCGGCCATGATGTAGATCGGGTTCATGGCTCCCTCTTTGTCGGCGTTCTTCATGTTGTTGAACATCTCGTCGGCAACGCGCTCGGTGACCGCAGACCAGATCTGAATGACCTTGTTGTTGCGTTCCCCGTTGGTGATTGCGCCGTCGAGATACTGCTGCTGGATGGCGATGACCGTCTTTTCCGCTTCGCGGACGACGGTGTACTTCGACTCCGGAATGACCATGTCGTCGAGGCCGACCGAGAGGCCGCTGCGGGTCGCGTAGGTGAAGCCGAGCTCCTTGATGCGGTCGAGCATCTTGACCGTAACTTCAAGGCCGAGGTTCAGGTAGCAGTAGTTGACGAGCTGGCCGATTCCCTTCTTCTTGAGCAAGCCGTTGACGTAAGGCATGCCCTCGGGGAGCGCGTCGTTGAGGATCGCGCGGCCAACCGTGGTGCTGATGTACTGCTTCTCGTAGTGGACCGGCTCGGTGTGAGTGAGGTCCTGGTCGTCGTAGGCGGTGGTCATGTCGAGGACTTCGCCCGTGTAGCGAAGACGGATCGGCGTGAGCGTCTCGACGGCCTTAGCTTCGAGCGCCATCAAGACTTCTTCGGTGTTCGCGAAGACACGGCCTTCGCCGGGTCCACCCTTCTTGACCTTGGTCAGATAGTAGAGACCGAGGACGAGATCCTGCGTCGGGACGGTAATCGGCTGACCGGATGCCGGCGAGAGGATGTTGTGCGAAGCGAGCATGAGCACGCTGGCTTCGACCTGGGCCTCAGGCGACAACGGAATGTGGACTGCCATCTGATCGCCGTCGAAGTCCGCGTTGAAGGCGGTGCAGACGAGCGGGTGGATCTTGATGGCCTTGCCCTCGACGAGCACCGGCTCAAAGGCCTGGATGCCGAGGCGGTGAAGGGTTGGGGCGCGGTTGAGCAGCACCGGGTGGTCCTTGATGACCTCTTCGAGGATGTCCCAGACGATCGGATCCTGCATCTCGACCAGTTCCTTGGCCTGCTTGATGGTGGTGCAGTGGCCGGTCTGCTCGAGGCGGTGATAGATGAAGGGCTTGAAGAGCTCAAGCGCCATCTTCTTCGGGAGTCCGCACTGGTGCAGCTTCAGCTCGGGACCAACCACGATGACCGAACGGCCGGAGTAGTCGACGCGCTTGCCGAGCAGGTTCTGACGGAAGCGGCCCTGCTTGCCCTTGAGGGTGTCAGAGAGCGACTTGAGCGGACGATTGTTCGCACCGCGCAGAACGCGACCGCGGCGGCCGTTGTCAAAGAGCGCATCGACGGCTTCCTGCAACATGCGCTTTTCGTTGCGGACGATGACCTCAGGCGCATGGAGGTCCATGAGCTTCTTGAGGCGGTTGTTACGGTTGATCACGCGGCGATAGAGATCGTTGAGATCGGAGGTCGCAAAGCGGCCGCCATCGAGCGGCACCAGCGGACGCAGCTCCGGCGGAATGACCGGAATCACGTCGAGGATCATCCAGTGCGGCTTGTTGGTCGACTTGCGGAATGCCTCGGTGACCTTGAGGCGCTTGGCGTACTTCAGGCGCTTCTGCAAAGAGGTCTCGACCTTCATGCGCTCGCGCAGTTCGATCGACAGCTCGTCGACGTTGACGCGCTTGAGCAATTCCTTGATGGCTTCGGCGCCCATCATTCCCTTGAAGCCGCCAGGGCGATACTGCTGGTCGAGCTCGCGGAAGCGAACTTCGTCCTTGATAATCTCGCGCTCTTTGACGGGCGCATCGCCAGCATCGATCACGACGTAGCTCTCGAAGTAGAGAACGCTCTCGAGATCGCGTAGCGAGATGTCGAGCAAGTGGCCGATACGCGACGGAAGTCCCTTGAAGAACCACACATGGGAGCAAGGAGAAGCCAGCTCGATGTGGCCGAGACGCTCGCGGCGGACCTTCGAAAGAGTGACTTCAACGCCGCACTTGTCGCAGATGACTCCGCGATGCTTCATGCGCTTGTACTTGCCGCAGAGGCATTCCCAGTCGGTGACCGGGCCAAATATGCGGGCGCAGAAGAGTCCATCGCGCTCCGGCTTGAAGGTGCGGTAATTGATGGTCTCAGGCTTGGTAACTTCGCCATGCGACCAGCTACGGATCTTCTCTGGGGAAGCCAGGCTGATCTTGATAGCGTCGAAATCGGTGATCGGGCTGGTAAGTTCGAATGGGCTGGAACGGTACAAGGTGACCCTCCTGGCAACTAGCTGTTAGCTTCTAGCTATTAGCTCTTAGCTGCGGTTACTTCTAGTTCTTAACTTGCGGCGAGCATTTACAACCGCCGCACAATCCGGACTTAATATTCCGGTATAACTTGAATGCTCCCGGCCGCAGCTCCTAGCTAAAAGCTAGAAGCTGACGGTCCAAAGCTGTTCTTAATCGGCTGCCGCAACTGCGGTTGGCACCGGGACGAGTATCTTCTTGCCATCGATCTGCTTGATCAGCTCCACGTCGAGGCAGAGTGACTGCAGTTCGCGGATAAGCACGTTGAAGGACTCAGGCACACCCGGTTCGATCGCTGCTTCGCCCTTGACGATGGCCTCGTAGATCTTCGTACGGCCGTAGACGTCGTCGGACTTGGCAGTGAGCAGCTCTTGCAGGATGTACGCCGCGCCGTAGGCTTCGAGCGCCCAGACTTCCATCTCGCCAAAGCGCTGGCCACCGAACTGCGCCTTGCCACCCAGCGGCTGCTGGGTGATGAGCGAGTACGGTCCGATCGAGCGAGCGTGGATCTTGTCGTCGACCAGGTGCGAGAGCTTCAACATATAGATGTAGCCAACCGTGACCGGCTGTTCGAACTGCTCGCCGGTCATGCCGTCGAAGAGCAGTGACTTGCCGGAACTCGGCAGACCAGCCGAGGCCAGCAAGGCCTTGATCTCTTCTTCGCGGGCTCCATCGAAGACCGCGGTGCCGAACCAGATGCCGCGCTTCATGCCCCTGGTGACGCGAATGAGCATCTCGTCATCGAGGTCGAGCAGCAGTTGCAACGTTGCCGTGCCTGCAAATTTCTCCTTGATGACTTTGCGAATCTCGTTCGCGTCGCGGTTCTTCTCCACGATCTCGGCGATCTTGACGCCGAGGTTATGTGCGGCCCAGCCGAGGTGCGTCTCGAGAATCTGACCGACGTTCATACGCGAAGGAACGCCGAGCGGATTGAGAACAATCTCAACCGGCGTGCCATCGGGCAGATACGGCATGTCCTCCTCCGGCAGGATGCGGGCAATAACACCCTTGTTACCGTGACGGCCGGCCATCTTGTCGCCGACCGAGAGCTTGCGCTTCATGGCGATGTAGACCTTGACCAGCTTGATGACGCCGGGGGCAAGTTCGTCGCCCTTCTGCAGCTTGGCGATCTTCTCGTTGGTGATCTTGCGCAGCACGTCGATCTGACGGGAAGTCATCTCCTCGATCTCATCGATCTGCTCGTTGACGCGGGGGTCCTTGTCGGTGTAGCGGATGCGCTTGAGGTTCTTGGTCGAGATGCGTTCGATTGCGTCGCGGTCGAGCACGGCGTCTTTCACGAGGAGGCGCTTGTTGGTGCGCTCGTCGTGAAGGTCGGCGAGAACGGTCTTGCCGCCGAGGATCGCTTCGAGACGCTTGAGGCGCTCGTCGGTGAGAATTCGAATCTCGTCGGCGAGGTTCTTTTCGAGCTTGGCAATCTGATCGGCCTCGATCATCTTGGCGCGCTCGTCCTTTTCCTGACCCTTGCGGGAGAAGATGCGAACGTCAACGACGGTGCCTTCGATGCCCGGAGGGCACGTGAGCGAAGCGTCGCGAACGTCGCCGGCCTTTTCGCCGAAGATCGCGCGCAGCAGCTTCTCTTCCGGAGTCAGCTGAGTTTCGCCCTTGGGCGTCACCTTACCAACCAGGATGTCGTTGTGCTTGATCTTGGCGCCGATGCGAATGATGCCGCTCTCGTCGAGGTCCTTCAGCGCATTCTCAGAGACATTGGGAATGTCGCGGGTGATCTCTTCCGGTCCGAGCTTGGTGTCGCGGGCCTCGATCTCGAACTCCTCGATGTGGACGGAGGTGTAGTAGTCCTCACGCACCAGCTTTTCGGAGATCAGGATCGCATCCTCGAAGTTGTAACCGCGCCAGGGCATGAAACCGACGAGCACGTTGCGGCCGAGCGCGAGCTCGCCCTGCTCGGTGCAAGGTCCGTCAGCAATGACCTGACCCTTCACCACCCGGTCGCCGTGACGCACGATCGGCTTCTGGTTGATGCAGGTGTTCTGGTTGGAGCGCTTGAACTTGGTCAGCTGATAGATGTCAGAACCAACCTCGCGCGACAACTGCGTGGGGTGATGCTCGCCCTCCACGCGGATGATAATGCGCTCGGAGTCGACCGAATCCACAAAGCCGTTGCGGCGGGCGAGGATGACGGCCCCAGAATCGCGGGCAGTCACACCTTCCATACCAGTCCCGACCAGCGGAGCCTCGGCAACCAGCAGAGGCACCGACTGCCGCTGCATGTTGGCGCCCATCAAAGCACGGTTCGCGTCGTCGTGCTCAAGGAACGGCACGAGCGATGCGGCGACGGAGACGAGCTGCTTCGGGCTGACGTCGACGTAATCGACCTCCGACCGGTTGACGAGCACGAAGTTACCGGTGCGGCGAGCGTTGACCAGCTCTTCGGTGATCTTCAGGTTTTCGTCGAGCTCGATGTTGGCCTGGGCGATGGTGTGGCGATCCTCTTCCCACGCGGAGAGATAGAACGAGAACGCCTCGACATCGACGCCGCGCTTGCCTTCCGCCTTGAGCTTCTTGTTGAGCTTGACAGCCTCACCCTTTTCGAGGTGATCGCCGACACGCATTCCGCTCTCGCCGGCGTTGGTGACCTGGACGTAGTCGAGCACCTGGCCGTCGCGGACGCGGCGGTAGGGCGACTCGATAAATCCATACTCATTGATGCGGGCGAAGCACGACAGCGAGCTGATCAAGCCTATGTTCGGGCCTTCAGGGGTCTCGATCGGGCAGATACGGCCGTAGTGCGTGGGGTGAACGTCGCGGACTTCAAAGCCCGCGCGCTCGCGGCTCAGACCGCCCGGCCCAAGGGCGGAGAGACGGCGCTTGTGTGTGATCTCCGACAGCGGGTTGGTCTGGTCCATGAACTGCGAGAGCTGCGAGGAACCGAAGAACTCGCGGATTGCGGCCATGACCGGCTTGGCGTTGATGAGGTCGTGCGGCATCGCCGTCGACATCTCCTGGTAGACGCTCATCTTTTCCTTGATGGCGCGCTCCATGCGGACAAGGCCGATGCGGAACTGGTTCTCCATCAGCTCGCCGACCGCGCGGACGCGGCGGTTGCCAAGGTGATCGATGTCGTCAACCACGCCGATGTTCTTGCGCAGCTTGAGCAGGTAGCGGATGGTGGCGTAGAAGTCCTCGGGAGTCAGGGTGCGCTTGTCGAGGCCGGCGGCATCCTGGTTCTCGTAGAGCTTGATGTTGAACTTCAGACGGCCCACGCGCGAGAAGTCGTACTTGCGCGCATCGAAGAACATGCCCTCGAAGAGCGCAGTTGCGGTATCGAGCGTCGGCGGGTCGCCGGGACGCAGCTTGCGGTAGATCTCGATCAGCGCCTCTTCAGGCTTGCGGACCGAGTCGCGGCGGAGGGTGTTGGTGATGATGTTGCCCACGTCGTCGCGCTCGGGGAAGAAGAGCTCGAACGAGGTGACGCCGCTTTCGACGATGCGGTGCAGCCGCTCGGAGGTGAGCTCAAGGTTGGCCTCGACGATCACTTCTCCGGTGGTGGTGTCGACCACGTCGGCGGCGGTAACGGCGGCATCGAGTTCGGAAGCTTCGACCTCAACGCTCGCGACCTTGCCGGCGCGCAGCGCCTTGAGGATGCTGGGCGTGATCTTGCGGCCGGAGTGGGCCACTTCTTCGCCGCCCACCATGACCGCATGCGCCGGCTTGGCGCCGAGCAAGTGGGTGGCCTTGGTAGCGTCGCCGGAGAGGTTCCAGTTCAGCTTGCCGTCTTTCACCGTGATGGTGTCGACGGTGTAGAAGGTCTTGAGAATCTCTTCGTCGGTCTTCAGGCCGAGGGCGCGCAGGAAGATGGTTCCGAGGAACTTGCGCTTACGATCGATGCGGACGTAGAGGGTGTTCTTCTGGTCGTATTCGAACTCGACCCACGAACCGCGGTAGGGGATGATCTTGCCGAGGAAATAGGTGCGGTTGCTGGCGGTCTCGAAGAAGACGCCGGGCGAGCGGTGGAGCTGCGACACGATGACGCGCTCGGTTCCATTGACAATGAAGGTGCCGTTCTGTGTCATCAGCGGGATGTCGCCGAAGAAAACTTCCTGTTCCTTGATGTCGCGGATCGACTTGGCGCCGGTCTCGGCGTCCTTGTCGTAAATGGTGAGGCGCACCGTCACCTTGAGCGGGGCGGAGTAAGTCATGCCGCGCTCTTCGCATTCAGATTGGTCGTACTTCAGCTGCAGCCCGACCGGGTCGCCGCACTTGTTGCAGAAGTCAGGGGTGTTTTTGTTGTAGGTGCCGCACTTGTGGCAAAGCACATCGCCGGGATGGAACGGGTCGGTAATGACCATCGCGCCGCAGTGTACGCAGGTGGTGCGGAGGTGATGCAGCCCCTTGAGGTGACCGCATTTGCACTCCCAGTTGCCGATGGAGAAATCCACAAAGTCGAGTTGTGAGATATTGCGAAAGTCGGTGATGGGGAAGACCGAGGTGAAGACGGACTGAAGGCCGTTGTCTTCGCGCTCGGAAGGCAGCTTATCCATTTGCAGAAAGCGCTCATAAGAACGCCGCTGGACTTCGATCAGGTTAGGAATCTGAATGGCAGTTGGAATCTTGGAAAAATCGAGTCGGCTACGAAGGGCGCGGTTCTCGTTCGGCATGCATCACTCCTATGGCCCGTGGACGCGAGGTTCCGGAAAACCAACCGGAAGAAAGAATTGCCGCCCGGGCCGAGCGGAAATCCTGGTTATTGCCTGGCGCTCTGGCTGCCGCCACCCGCCTCGATCGGGTGAAGACATCACGCTTACTTCCCTACTGCTCTCTTCCTACTCGGGTCTCGGCGATACGGCACGCTTGAAGAACCCACCACTCATTGCCGCAGCTTTTACCGTCGCACCGGGCAATCCGTCTCGGGTCGAAGCTCGACGTAAGAGGGGTTGTCCTTCGGCGAAGGACAAAATCACGCTAGACTGCGATGTATCCGGACGGTATTGCCCGGCGCGAGGACAGACTTAAAGCGCACACAGGAATTGTCGATAAAGACGCAAACAGCCCGCAGAGACAGGAAGTCCCGCGAGCGCCACATTCGACTTGTGCACTTGTCAATAACAGCTTGTCCGAATCCCGCCTGACGTCTGCACCAGGAGATACTGGCGATGAAAGGTTTCCACCGGGCCGCCCACCCGTAAGAAACCTGGCGCTACTGCGCCGAGAGGACTGAAAAACGACGTTCCGCCCATCAGAAAAACGATCATGCCAGCCAGAACGCACATCCATTAGAATAGCGCGTTCTGGTTTGGCATGCAACTTGCCTTATTGACAAGTTGAGGAAATCGAAATAGAACTACTTGATTTCGACCGTCGCCACGCCATCGAACTTCTTCTTGATGGTCTCGGCTTCTTCCTTGCTGACGTTTTCCTTCAACGGCTTGGGTGCTCCGTCGACCAGGTCCTTGGCTTCCTTCAGGCCGAGCGAAGTGACTTCGCGAACAGCCTTGATGGTGCCAATCTTGTTCGCGCCGGCATCCTTGAGGATAACGGTGAACTCGGTCTGCTCCTCAACCGGAGCCGCCGCTGCCGCGCCCGCGCCGCCACCGGCAACCACGACCGGGGCCGCTGCCGCCGCCGAAACGCCAAGCCGCTCTTCGAGCTTCTTGACCAGGGCTGCCGCGTCCAGAAGGCTAAGCCCGACTAATTGATCTTCCAACTGCTGTAGGTCCGCCATGATTTTCTCCACACTACTCAAAAATTTGGTTTCTAAACTCTGCCCATCATTCCGGAGGCCAGGCACTTTCATGCTCTCGGTCGCCGGTTGCCGCGTTCTTCCTTGAGGTTTCCGTTGTGCCCAGACCAGCACCCCTCAGAGGCTTACCGCCGCGAAATTGTCTTTACCACCTCGGCGCGATGCATTTTGCGCCGTTTAATTCCAAAACTTAGCTTGCCGGATCTTCCGGAGCGGCTTCCGCAACGGTCTCGGCAACAGGCTCCGCCGCAACTTCGGCGACCGGGGCTTCTACCGCTGCTTCGGCAACGGGCGCTTCCGCTACCGCTGAAACTTCTGCGGGAGCTTCGACTACCTCTTCGACCACAGGTGCCGCCACTTCGGCGACCGGCGCTTCAACCTCGGCGACAGGCTCAGACTTAGCCTCGAGTACCGGCGCGGGAGCTTCGACCTTGGCTGCCACCGCAGCAGGAGCCGCTCCAGCGAACTTCTCTTTCTCGACGCCCTGGTTCAGCACTACCGCCAGATCGCGGCCGGTTGCGTTGAGCACGGTGGCCAAACGCTGCGCCGGAGACTGAAGGAGGAAGAGCAGCTTGGCAAAGATCTCTTCCTTGCCCGGCATGGTGGCCAGCTTGCCGACTTCCTCGACAGTGATGACCTTGCCCTCGACGATGCCCAGCTTGAAGGTGAACTCGGCGTTGTCCTTGACCCAGGCGGTCAGGGCCTTGGCCAGGGCAACCGGATCGCCCGACGTGTAAGCAACCGACGAGACGCCCTTGAGTCCCTGGAGCGCCGCTTCGACGCCAGTTCCCTGCGAGGCGCGCGCCGCCAGCTTGTTTTTGAGGACGCGATAGCGTCCGCCCGCACCGCGAACGACGCCGCGCAGCGAATAATCCTGCGCCACCGTCAACTTGGCGAAGGTGCCGACGATCGCGCTGGTCGAGCCTTCCAGCTCTTTCGCCAGCTCGGCGACCTTTTCCGCCTTCTTTACCTTGGTCAATGCCATAAAATAGCCTTCTTTTAGCTCCTGGCCAGCTAAAACCGTTGTCTCCGATTGCGGAGCGTTTGTCGGTAAAACCTGAATTCGCTTGCTAGCAGCCAGGGGCTAGAAGCCGAAACTGTTCTTAAGCCTTGGCCGCCGTGTCGGCAACCGCGCTGTCGAGTGAAATCCCGGGGCCCATAGTGGAGCTGATGGTGATGCCCTTGATGTACTTGCCCTTGGCCGCCGATGGCTTGGCGCGCACCACACTTGAAATCACGGTCGTCGCGTTGTCGATCAGCTTTTGCACCGGGAACGAGAGCTTGCCCACGGGAACGTGGACCAGCGCCGTCTTGTCGGTGCGGAACTCGACCTTACCGGCCTTGATTTCCTTGATCGCGGCGGAGACGTCGTTGGTCACCGTGCCGGTCTTCGGGTTGGGCATCAGGCCACGCGGACCGAGCACCTTACCGAGACGACCGACCGACTTCATCATGTCGGGGGTGGCGATGAGGGCGTCGAAGTCCGTCCAGCTCTCTTTCTGGATCTTCTCGACCATCTCTTCGCCGCCGACAAAATCGGCGCCTGCGGCTTCAGCTTCCTTCATGCGCTCGCCGGAGGCGATCACGGCAACCCGCTTGGTCTTGCCCAGGCCATGCGGCAAAACGACCGTGCCGCGGACCATCTGGTCGGCATGGCGCGGATCTACACCGAGACGCAGAGTCAGATCGACGGTCTCGTCAAACTTGGCAAACTTTACCTTTTGGAGGAGCGGCACCGCGTCGGCCAGGGCGTAAGGACGCTTTTCCACCTGCGCGCGCGCGTTCGCTATATTCTTGGATTCTTTTGTTGGCATGTTTCCCCGTCTCCCACCGCTCAGAAGCTGAAACCATCCGGCCGTGGTATGCGACTGATCTCAACTTGGGGTTGAGACACTCTTATGAGTATGCAGGAAAATTGCGCTTGATGCAATACCTACCGAGGGAGGTGGTGGGCTACTTAGAATTTTTCTCGGGAAAAGCATCGGGAAGCGGCCCGTAGGAAAGAAGATGATTGCTGAATTTCTCTGCATTCACATGCTCACCTTCCATATACTCTCTGATGTGTTCCGCTTGCTTTTGGGCAATTTCGTAATCAGTCCCTAGCATGTCCTGAACGATCAGGTAATCCGGTAATCCCAGACCTTTAAGCCCTCTTTTTCGCACTGTCGGCAACGCGTACGACTCATCTCCTTATAGCCGTCTTCGATCGTTTGGTCGGCTCTAATCCCCGTTCCGTGCGTCATACTAAATCCTCCTCTGCCGCTATTTCCGCGCTCTGCCCTTCGGCCTCCAGCAAGGCTCATAGGCCGGAAATCTTCCACAGTCCGAAGAAGGTAGTGCCCCGATTTAGAATCCATCACATTATTGGATTTTCAGGGATAACGAAATATTCGCCATCACCCTCTTCCGTCTTCTCTATTAGCGTCAGATTCTCAGTAAACTCCCAGTCCATCTCCCCACCACGGCGGACATACCAGTGCGGTTCCTCCGTGCGCTTTTGGTCGACGATCCATATCCCTTCATGCCCTTCCCTGACGACTTCGTTGCCTAGCTCAAAGGTCTTGTATCCCATTTCACCCCCTGCAAGACGTGTTTCATTTGATCCCTTTACCAGGCGAAGCCCTTAGCGGCTTTCCCGATTCCGATTATTGTTTCTTGGACCAACGGAACTGCGATCAGGTCAAAGCCCATCGTCCCCGACTGCCGAAACGCTATAGCGCTGACATTGCCTTTGATCGCCTGCAGGTAGCCGAAAAGAACGTCATTGACCCCAGGATTCTCCAGGTCTAGTACCTGGGTCACACCCTCTCTCGGCGGCTGGTTTACGTAGTAGTCGATCATTTCAGAGGTAACCGGCAACCTAAGCTCGTTCATGGCAGCACGTGTACCTTCTCCCAAGGATCGAAAAAACGCTCCGGCATTCTCGCGTTTCATGAAATTGGAGGCTGCGGTAATACTACATTGGGCTGCGAAGGCAATTCCCAGGGCGCGAATCTGTTTGGATAGGTCCGAATCGTCCTCCGCCGCAGCCATATTTGACGGGTCTGGACAATAAAGACTGAAGCCCTGCGCCTTCATCTGATCTTCGTCCCGCAAGACGAGCACGCATGGCGCGGACGCCCGACTACCATGCCCAAGATAAAGCGTGCGTCCGAGTGCCAAGCCGTTTGTTACGTTCTCTCGGCCGAATGTCTGACCGTATCCCGAAACTCCGGCAACATTCTTGGTCAGCCAATTCTTCAGCCCCATGGGAAGCGACCTTCGAGTGAATGGTCTTTAGATTCCCCGCAAGAATACAGCACACCGAGCGCAATCTTCCAACCGTTATCAATGGCGGGCAAGAAAACGCACGGCCACCCGAACTCAATCAGCTAACGGGTCGATTATTTTAGCCAGAGTTGTTCCATCTCCAACCGAAAGCCCGCGATCGGATCGTCACCTTCCAGCATTTCCGGCCTTTGCAGCGTCTCCGGAGGATGGTCGATGCGGTAGATATAGACCGTAGCCTTGAAGGGATCAATCAGCCACCCAAGCTGTACGCCGTTTTCCAGCCACTGTTCCATCTTCTCCTGCCGCTCCTCGAGCGGATCGCCCTTGGCAAGAATTTCGACGACAAAGTCGGGAGCAATTGGCAGGAAACCTTCATGCTCTTCCTTGGTGAACTTACCCAGTCGCTCCTTAGAGGTCCAGCTTGCGTCGGGGCTGAGGGTTGAGCCGTCAGCGAGGTTCCAGCCGACATTCCCTCCGTTGGCTTCGCCTCGGCCATCCTGTTCAGCCCAATCGAGAAGCGGCCTAACAACAGCCCATCTCCGCTCGGCGCCACTCCAGCCGATCGCATCCATGACGATAATCTCGCTGCGGGTGTTCTTCTCCATCCGAAAATGCTTGCTGCCCCGCGAGAAGCGAATGAACTCGTCGTCGGTGAAGGGTCTGGACGTGACAATCGTGAACGGAAGCGGCAGCAGGTGCAGATACGATCCCCAGTCCATTTCCGGAGCTTCGCCTTCCGGTAGCCGGACGGTCAGCTTCCGATCGCCGTCAAAATCTGTCGGATAAGGCTCGTTCGAGCAGCAAAAGGCTTGCAGGTGGCTGTCCCGGATTCTGCCGGGGAGCGTGATCGTTAGCGGCAGAGGCAGATAGTACAAGGACGATCCCATGCTTGGCACCTCATCTCAGAGGATCATCGGCACGCCGACGGCTCTTCCCTATCAGCTATTGAGGTCTTGCCCGAAACACAAGCGGTAGCCGTTGCAGTCCTCGATGTCGAAGTCGCGGCAACCGTAGAACTGGTCGCAGATGTTGCGTGCGATTTTGACGCCGTTGCTCTTGAACTCTTCGTGAAGGCGGTCGGCGTTGTCTATCCAGATATAGGCGTCCCAGAGGTCGCCACCGGGGTCGACGGTCGAGTTTGGCCGCATGGAGCCTGCCGCGAGCTGCTTGAGCATGAAGGTGATTCCGAAGCGGTGGACCATGGCGAATCCGGGCGGATCTCCCCAGAAGCGGTCGTAGTGGAAGCCGAGCTTGTCGCGGTAGAAATTGGCGGTGGCGACGACGTCATCGACGATGAAGAGAGGAGCTACCGACCAACGAGGTTTTGAGGCTGCGGCATCATCGGCCATTTCACTTCTCCGAAACTGGGGCTGGAGCCTGGGTTTTTGTCAGAATCTGCGTCAGGTGATGGCGCTGATGGACGATGTAGTCCTCGATCAGGAATTGCAGCGTGACGGGGGCATCGTCGCCTACCACGCACATCGCAGCGAAACGCCCTTCGGGAATCCGGGCGACGACTCGTTGGAGCATCCCGTGGGTACCGGACCACATCTCCAGCAGCGTATCCCATGGCAGCTCGGCGTAGCCGTGAATCTGGACCCAGCCGTCCTGCTGATAGCCGGGGCCGGAGTAGCGGCCTTCGAGGGCGGCACGGACGAAGCGCTGATGGTTGTTGGCCGCGGAGTCGATCATGTGCCCGAGGACTTGCTTTCGGGTCCAGCCGCCGGGGCGGTAGGGTGTGTTGGCTGAGGCTGCGGGAAAAGCCGTGAGGGCCGCGCGGATCTCCGCGCAGCCCTTGGAGAATTGATCGGATACCTGGCTCATGCGGCCATTCTTACATGCCTTTCGATTCGACGGTTGCCAGCTCGGCGAGGACTTCCTGGCTGTGGACGTCGGGCTTCACACCGGTCCAGACCTTGACGATCTTGCCGGTCGGATCGATGAGGAAGGTGTTGCGCTTGGCGATCTCGACGACGCCGAAGTTACCCAGCGAACCGTATGCCTTCACGACCTTTTTGTCGGGATCGGAGAGCAGGCGGAAGGTCAGGTTTTCTTTGGTGCAGAATTGCTTGTGGCTGTCGGTCGAGTCCACGCTCACGCCCAGGATTACTGCGTTCTCCTTGGTGTATTGTTCCTGGTCGCGCTGGAAGTTGTGCGCCTCGATGGTGCAGCCGGTGGTCATGTCCTTGGGATAGAAGTAGAGCACCACCCACTTACCCTTAAAGCTATCGAGCGAGATCTGGGTGCCGTCCTGCGAAGGCAGGGTGAAGGTGGGCGCCATTTGACCGGCCTCGGGCATCGCCGGGTCGTCTGCGGCGTAGCTATGAATGGCGAAGGCCGCGATTCCTACCACGGCGACGAGTACAGCGGTGACGATGATCCCTGCTTTTGCCATCTTGAGGTTTCTCCTAGAGCGTTTGAGGCCAATTTGGCGCGATTAGACAATCTGACGATAGGTGCGGCGGGCTAGATCATCTGACGCGAATCCGGTCGCGTTAGTTACAAGGCATTTACGGCGTGACTTTCCGCGGCGACAACATTATGCGATTTTGGCGGCGACAATCGCAATTCCGGCTAGGTTGGCCTGTGCCAGGACGGTGACCTCATCAAAAATCAGGGTTCGCCCGGCGTCGAGCGAGAGACAGCTGGCGTTGGCCTGGCGCATGGCTTCGATGGTGGCGACTCCGATTACCGGGACGTCGAAGCGGAGATCCTGCCTGGGTTTGGCGACCTTGACTACGGTAAGGCTTCGCTCCAGCGTAGAGGCTTCGTCCTCGAGGGATTTCATGATCGCCCCGGCGCGCAGGATGGTTGCGTCGGTCCCCTCCATCGCCTCGACGGCGACGCAGGCCTGTCCAGCGACGACTACCGTCTGGCCGATGTCGTGGCTGGCGATGATGGCGGCGATGCCGCGCCCATATTCGATGTCGAGCAGTTCGCGCTCGTTGGGGGCGCGGGTGGTGAGGATTCCCTCTTTCGCGAGTAGCGGCTCTAGATAGGAGGTGGATGAGATCAGCTCGATTCCCTCGTCTGCGAGGACTTTGGCGACTGCTCCGAGGAGCATATTGGTGTTGCGGGTGCGGAGGGAGAGCAGGAGCTTGGCGAGACGCCAGTCGGGGCGGATGCTGGAAAAAATCTGCTTATGTTTGACCTGGCCGGCCATGATGGCGCGGGTGACTCCGGCGGCCTGGAAGGTTTCGATGAGGCGCGAGAGCTCGCCGAGCGAGAGCCAGTGGACCGTAACTCCGGGATCGGCGGCGCGAGCGTCCATCTCGGGATCGGTCTCTTCTTTGAGCGCCGCGACGACAATCTCTTCACCGAGGGCGCGGGCTGCTTCAAGCAGAAGGAACGGAAACCGTCCGTTGCCTGCAATCAAACCCAACTTCTTAGGCGACTCCAAACTCATCGATTCCTATTCCCTAAGTCCCTACTCCCTAAGTCCCGGCTTCTTATTTCAACACTCCACGCTGCGACTGCTCGACGAACTCGACGAGGTAGGTCACATCTTCGCTGGTCAGGCCCTCGGATTTCAGCCGCTGGATCGCTTGCGAGGTATTGAGCTTGGCAGCAAGGAATAGCCGGTAGGCGTGTTGGAGTGCCTTCAACTGCTCGCGGGTGAAGCCGCGGCGCTCGAGGCCGATCTTGTTCAGGCCGAAGGCGTGGGTTTCGCGCTTGGCCGAGGTCAGCGAAAACGGCAATACATCTTGGGTGATCGTTGTGCCGCCTCCAATAAAGGAGTATTTGCCAATCCGGCAATATTGATGCACCGGGCAGAGCGCGCCGACGACGGCGAAATCCTCGACGATCACGTGGCCGGCGAGGGTTGCGGCGTTGGCGAGGATGCAGTGGTTACCGATCTGGCTGTCGTGGCCGATGTGGGCGTAGGCCATGATGAGGCAATGGCTTCCGACGCTGGTGGTGCCGCCTCCGCCGACCGTCCCGCGGGAGATGGTGACGCATTCGCGGATGGTTGTCTCTTCGCCGATTTCGGCGCGGGTGGGCTCGTTCTTATATTTAAGGTCTTGCGGCGCGACGCCGACGCTGGCGAACGGGAAGATCCGTCCGCGCGCGCCGACGGTCAGGTGTCCGTCGAGGATGACATGCGAGATCAGCTCGCAGTCTTCGCCCAGGACCACGTTAGGACCGATTGTGGAATATGGGCCAACGCTGCACGACTCCGGAACCACCGCGCTCGACGCAACGATCGCTGTCGGGTGGATGCTCACTCCGGGACTACCGCCTCCAACACCGCCGACTCGACGGGTGACTCGGTTGCAGCCGGAGGAACAGAGGGAGCTTGCTCGGGCTCGCGATTGGCGGCGGGGGGAACTCGCGGGACGACAGCGCACAGAATCACCGCCTCGCACGCCAGTTTTCCGTCGACGAAGGCTTTGCCTTCGAGCCGCGCGGCGCTCACCCGCCAGTTCATCACTTCGACCTCGATCCGGAGCTGATCGCCGGGTGCGACGGGCTTGCGGAACTTGGCGCGTTCGATGCCGGTGAAAACCATCAGCTTCTTCTCGCGATCGGGAACCTCGGGAAGCAGCAACAGGCCTCCAGCCTGGGCCATCGCCTCGACGACCAGAACGCCAGGCATGATCGGGTAACCCGGAAAGTGGCCGGTGAAGAACGGCTCGTTGATGGTCACATTCTTGATCGCGACGATGCGCTTCATGCGCTTGATTTCAATCACGCGGTCGATCAGCAGGAAGGGATAACGATGGGGCAGGATCGCCATAATATCGGTGATCTCGAGCACCTGCTTCGTTTCCGGATTGGGGTTCTCAGCGGGCATAGTGGGCAAGAGAGAATTATAGCGGGAAGGCTGGTCCGGGTTGTAGTCGCCCGGCCGACTCGGTAGGCGCCGCTGGATCCCTTTAGAGCGTGACTACAATTCGCCCTGGACGCTGCGGGTGCTCGGCGAGCTCGTGGGCGCGAACGATCTCCGATAGTGGAATCCGCTCGGCTATCGTGAAGCCCGACCAGCCGGCCTCAAGCGCGGCGTTGATGTCGCGGGCTGCGGCTGCTTTCGCTTCTGGCGTGAAGTCATCGCTGCCTAGAAAGAAGAGCTGGATGTTCTTAAACACCATCTGCCAGAAAGGAATGGCCGGAGTCGCCGCATTCGTGGCGTAGCTGGCGACGGATCCACCCATTTTCAGGAGTTCAACATCGCGCTCGATATTCGCCGCAAATGCGACTTCGACAATATGGTCGATCCCCTCGGAAGCAAGGGCTTTTACGCACGCAGGCAGTTCGGCGTCGTTGAGCAGGACCTCGTGCGCTCCCGCCTGTCTCGCGGTTTGCTCCTCCGCCGGTGTTCGGATTGTGCCAATGACATGAGCCCCGGCGTGACGCGCGAGTTGGACGGCACATAGCCCCACGGCCCCTGCTGCACCTTGCACGAGTACCGTCCGTCCGCTGACTGGCCCGGCCACGTGCACGGCGCGATGAGCTGTGATGCCAGGAATGCCGAGGCATGCGCCCTGTTCCATGGTCACGCTCGCGGGTAGAGGAACTGTTTGCGCCGCCGGGACGACGGTAAATTCAGCTGCGGTGCCAAACGGGCGATAGGATTGGGCGCCGTAGCACCACACGGATTTCCCTAACCAGTCCGGAGAAACACCGTCGCCAACCTGATCCACTTGTCCCGCGCCATCGCTGTGCGGAATGACGCGAGGGTAGGGCATTCCACAGCCAAAGTCGTCCTGACGCTTCCTGATGTCGCCGGGGTTGATTCCCGAGGCGGCGATGCGAATGCGGAGTTCCCCTGGCCCCGGCTTCGGGCCGGGCATATCGCCGACGTTCAGAACCTCTCGCGCGGGGCCCTGTTTTTCATACCAGGCTGCTTTCATGAAGTCCTCCCCTTCACTAAATTCAGAACAGCACATGGTAATTCAACGGGCGGATCGCTTTCTGATTGTGGTCCTCTCGCCGATCCTTGGGGCTGAACTCCTCCCAGCACGCCGGGAATGGGGTCCAGCCTCAGGAATCGCGTAACAGCTGTGAAGGATCGAGGGTAAGCGCGCGCCGGGCCGGGATCCAGGTGGCGATCAGGCCGAGAAGCGTCATCGTCACCATGACTCCGCCCAGAACCAGCGGATCGCCGGGGGTCGCGAACGACACGATGTGCGCCAGGATGCGACCGGTAAGAAGTCCTCCTGCGATGCCGAGTGCCGACCCGCACAGCAGAACCAGGGCAGGCCGAGCGAGTGTGGATCGCATTACATGGAATCGCTGCGCGCCCAAAGCCATTCGGATGGCTTGCTCCCTCATTCGCTTAGAAACCGCGTAGGAGGCCATGCCGAAGATTCCAGTAATGGCCAGCATTGCGGCAAGAAGGCCCAGCACTCCGAGCGCGACAATGGCGGTGCGGGCAGGAATCAGGGAGCGATCGACGACGTCGGACCAGGTCCGCACCTTGAATGGAACGCGCGGTTCTACACCAGTAAGCGCCCGCTGCAGAGCACTGGCAATCTGGTCGGGCGGCAACTGCGATCGTACCGACACGATCGTGTACTGCGACATCACTTCACCGCCTACTCCCTGCGCGAGGGGCAGGAACATGACCGGTTGAGGCTCCTGACTGAGCCAGCCATATTGGCCGTCATCCACCACGCCAACCACCTCATACTTCGCGGTTGCCCACATGGCGAAGCGTTGCCCAACAGCTGAGTTCGTCCCAAACAACTTTTGGGCAAATGTTTTATTCACAATTGCCACTTGGGGAGATTTCTGGTCATCGTGCCAGGTGAAGTCCCGCCCGGCGATCAGCGGTATTTTGGAAAGTCCCAGATAGCCGGGGGAAATCAGGAAGTCGATTGCGGAAAATGCCATGTGCGACGGCTGAAACTCCGTCGTTCCCCATCGATAGATGAACCAGTCGCCGCTTCCGCTGGCAAACGGAGCCGAATCTGAAACCGCGACAGCGGTTACGCCGGGAATGGCGGCGGCCGCATCGAGCATCTTTTTTTGGATGGGGAGCGCTTGCGCGCCGGAGTATCCGGCCATGCGCAGATCGGCCTCTGCCAGCGTGACGCCCTCCGGTTGGAAGCCGAGAGGCACATGCATCGCCCGGAACATTCCGCGCACTGCGACCAGCGAGGCAGTAACCAGCACGGTGCAAACGACAATCTGAATGACCAGCAGCAGGTCTCGAAACATGAAGCGACGATTCGAGTTCGAGAACACATAGCCGCTCTTGATGGCCTGCACAACTTCGGTTCGCCAAACCTGCCGCGCCGGCAGCAACCCGAAGAAGATGCCACTCGCCAGAGAGAGGGCGAACGCCAGAAGATACACGCGGGAATCGGGCAGAATCGGCATGCGCGTTGGAAACCCACCGAAAGGCTGCCAATGCACCAGAAATCCGAGCATCAGCCTCGCCAGCAGGGAACCAAACAACCCTCCGACAACTGAGACGACGACGGCTTCCACCAGCAATTGGCGGAGCACGGTCCAGCGAGTCGCGCCGATTGCGAGACGCACAGCCAGCTCCGCGCTGCGGTCCGCGGCCCGCGCGGCAAAGATAGTGGCGAGATTTGCACACGCCGCGAGCAAGACCATGAACGCCAACAACATGATCCCGGCCAGCGCGAGCCGGGTTGGGTCGCTTTTGCTTCCCGCCGGTCCAGGCTGGCGCAGCTGGAGGGTAAGGCCATCGTCCTTGGGGTACTCCTTCGCCATCTGACGCGCGACGGCATTCAGCGATTCGGTTGCCTGCTGAGGCGTTACGCCCGGTTTGAGCCTGCCCATGATTTGAACGCCGATGTGATCGCGGCAACAAAGATCGCTCCAGCCTGTGACTTGCTCGGCGTTGACGATAGGAATCCAATAATCCGGCCAGAAGAAAACATCGGTGCCGCGGAAGTCCTCCGGGGCCACGCCGATGATTGTGAAGGGATGCTGATTGAGTCGAACCATCTGCCCCAACACTGAGTTGCTCTCGCCGAACTGCCTATGCCAGAAATCGTTACTGAGCACGATGTAAGGCGCGGAGGCGAGCCCGTGTTCATCGTTTGCGTGAAAGAACCGGCCCAGCGCCGGCTTCACATCTAATACGTCGAAGTAGTTACCGGACGCGGTATAACCCCAGCTGGGTATCGTCGTTTTGTCGATCGTGAGCCCGGCGGTAAGCCCTCCATAGGCGAGGAGACCGCTCATTGACTTGTCGCGGTCGCGAAGGTCCGCGTAGTCAGGATAAGAGTGGTAGTCACTCGCGTTATTGCCGCGCGAAACCTGAAAGACGTTTTCAGGGTTGGGAACCGCGAGTGGCCGTAAAATCACTCCATTCAGAACGCTGAAGACGATCACGTTCGCGCCGATCCCGAGGGCGAGAGTAGTTATCGCGGTGAGCGCAAATCCCGGCGACCTCCTCAGCCGCCGAATGGCGAACCGGATGTCGTCCAGAAGCCTCTCCGTCTTCGGCCACATCCAGGCTTCGCGTCCCTGTTCCTTAATTCGCGCAACGTTCCCAAATTCACGCCGGGCTTTGAACTCTGCTTCCTTCCGGCTCATGCCACCTGCTACCAGCGCGTCCACCTTCTCAGCGAGATGTTCCTCAATCTCGTCAGCTAAGTCGCCGTAGATCCGGCCGCGCCGGAAGAGTTGCATGAACCAATTCATACCGCACTCCTAGATTCGAAGAGTGAGAGCCAGATGTTGAGCCATCACTCTTCGTGAAGCAGAATCACAGGACTCACCGAGAGCGCCCGCTGTGCAGGAATCCACATGGCCAGGAGTCCCAGCAGCAACATGGCCAGCACAACGCCCGCCAACACGAGCGGATCGCGCGGAGTAGCCTGATAGACGATGAAGGCCAGCACACGGCTCGCCAAAATTCCTAGAACCAATCCTGCAGCGGAACCGATGGCAAGCAGTCTGAAAGCGCGTCCCAGCGCTGCCTTCAATACTTCCTTACGCTGCGCGCCGAGGGCGATGCGGATTCCCAACTCGCGCAACCGCTTGCTCACGGTATAGGCAGTCATGCCAAAGATGCCGGTTATCGAGAGCATCGCGCCCATTGCGCCCATTACGCCCAATGCCATCGTGGCCATGCGTGAAGGAAATAGAACCACCTCCAGAAGGTTGCTCCATGTGTGGGTTTCAACTGGCAGCCCCGGTTCCAGCTCGTGCAGCTTTTTCCTGATCGCCGCGGCGAGATCTTGCGGGTCGCGAGTTGAGCTCAGGAGCAGGTGGGATAGGTAAGTTGGCGATCGCCCGCAAGAGAGGAACATCGCCGGCTGCTGGTTCTCAGTGAGAGTTACATATTTCCCGTCTTCCACCACGCCGACGATCTCGACCCGAGTTCCATCCTGCAATTTGTAATATCTGCCAATCGCGCCGGTGATGGAACCGAACATTTTGTTCGCAAACTCTTGATTGACTACTGCGACGGCAGGCGCATTGTGATTGTCGTCCTGCCAGGAAAGATTCCTGCCCGCCAATAAGGCTGTCCCGGCCGCCTCGAAATATCCCGGCGACACACCATACGACAATGGCGAGACCGCGGCATTCGATGGCTTGAAGTCGCTGGCATCTTCCTTGAAGACATTCGTTCTATCTGCGGCGGTGTAGACCAGTGGAGGATAATTGTTTACCAACCCCACGGCTTCCACGCCGGAAATGGTTTCCATCGCGTCGATCATGCGCTTTTGCATCGCGGGTACCTTATCGATGCTGTATCCAACCGTAGACAGGTTTACAGCCGCTGTCATCGTTCCCTGCGGCTCAAAGCCGAACCTGGTGTGCAGTGATCGCGCCAACCCGCGTACAGCCACGATGGATGAGGTGACGAGGACGGCGCAGACCGCAATCTGGAGGGCAAGGAGTACGTCACGAACGGTGATGCTACGCCCAGTTCTGCCGGTGGATCCGGCCTTGACTATTTCGTAGGGATTAGCCCGGAGGATTTGACGTACAGGTACAACGCCGAAGAGTAATCCACTTATCAGCGCCAGGCCCAACGCGAACCAATAGAGTTTGGCGTCGGGAGTTACAGGCAGGTGAAGGGGAACTCCAGCTATGGGCTGCCATGTGCTGAGCTTGCGCAAGAGAGCGAAGCTACCTAACAACCCGAAAGCGCCCCCCACCAGGGAGATGTGTCCGGCTTCTGTGAGTAACTGCCTTACGATGCGTCTTCGGCTCGAACCAAGCGCGAGTCGCAGAGCCATTTCACGCGAACGGTCGGACGCGCGCGCGGCAAACAGACTGCCGAGGTTGGCGCATGCAGCCAAGAGGATCAGAGCGGCAAGCAGCATGAGTCCGGCAACGAATGCCCGTACTGCAGGGCCAAACGAAGTGAGGCCTTCCCGGGCAAGGACGGTGCTCTTGTGGGCGAACTGATTGGGATAGGCTTTTTCGAGATAGGTGCTCACTTTGTTCACATCGGCAACAGCCTGAGCCGGTGTCACTCCGGGCTTCAGATGTCCCATCACTTCGAAGACGCCGTCTTCGGTCGCGCGCGTTTTCAGACTCGCCCCGCCTAACTGCTCCTGGTTGACGATCGGCACGAAGAAATCTGGAGAGAGAAACAGCAGGGTTCCCTGGAAGCCCGGCGGCGCCACACCAAGAATCGTGAATGGATGCTGGTTCAACAGAACGGTTCGCCCGACGACACCCCGGTCGCCCTGGAAACGAGCCTGCCAATATGCGTAGGTGAGCACGATATAAGGGGCGCTGTTGGCGCCGTGCTCATCGGAGGCTTGGAAGAAACGGCCAAGCCAGGGATGGACTCCAAGCACGTCAAAATAATTTCCCGTGGTTGCGAAGCCATTGGCGGTAGCAGGATCTTTGCCTGTGTCCAGACCCACGCCTAGTGACATGCCAAAAGCTGTCAAATCTTCGAGGCTTCGGTTGCGATCACGAAGGTCGAGATAGTTGGGGTACGATTGCCAGATCGGATTGTCCCCGTAATTGGTCCCGTACAGGGTCTCGGAATGAGGGACGTTCAGCGGGCGCAGAATCAGGCCATCCATCAATCCGAATACCACCGCGTTTGCGCCGATGGCCAGGGCGAGTGTGAGAACGGCCGCGACGGTGAATCCGGGTGACTTGCGTAGCTGCCGGAGCGAGAGCCGGACATCCGCAAATATTGACTCTACGGTTGGCCATTGCCAGACCTCGCGGCTGCGCTCCTCGATCGACGTCAGATTGCCGAACGCCCGACGGGCTTGCTGCTCGGCTTCTTTGTGGCCCACGCCTTCAGCCATCAGTTGCTCGGCGCGTTCTTCGATGTGCAGGCGAATCTCCTCGGAGAGATCGTCATAGAGCTTGCGACGGAAGATGCGCCGTATCCAGTTCATTGGGACTCCTCTAGCTAGCCGCAACCTTCGCGGGGTCGAGCACGAGCATGATGCCTTCAAACATGCGTTCGAAGCTGGAGATTTGCCGTTCGAGGTGACGAAGCCCTGAAGCCGTGATGTAGTAGGTGCGGACGCGGCGATTGGTCGAAGAAACACCCCAGTCGGCCTTGACCAGCTTTGCTTTCAGCAGACGCTGGAGCGCCGGATAGAGCGAACCTTCTTCCACTTGCAGGAGGTTATTGGATCGCTGCTGGATGTGTTGCACCAGCGCGTATCCATGGGCTGGCTGGCGGCGCAGTGACTCGAGGATCATCATCTCGAGTGCGCCGGGAAAGAGATCGCGAGTAGTCTCAGCCGTAGGCATGTTGATACAAGGCATAGACCAATATAGTATGAGGTGTCAAGAGAAATTTATCTGGACGCTTGCCCTCACCACGGGTGCCAGAGATATATGGCCACGTCGCTATGACGGTCACGGCGAGAGAAATCGTCGTTACTCTACGCGGAGGGATTCCATGGGGTCTAATTTTGAGGCGCGAGTAGCGGGGAGCCATACGGCGAATAGCGCGACCGCACTTAATACCACGGGCACGGTTACAAATACGATGGGGTCGTAGGGTTTGACTCCGAAGAGGAAGCTGGCGATGAACCGTGTGACGGCAAAGGCCGCACCGATGCCGACAATCGCACCGGCGATCGCGAGTCGCATGCCCTGCCACACGACGAGATTGCGAATGCGACCCCGGTCGGCGCCGAGCGCCATGCGGATGCCCATTTCCTGCGTGCGCTGCTGCACCGAATAAGCCATGAGGCCGTAGATGCCGATGGCGGCGAGGATGAGCGCGGATGCTCCGAAGATGGAGAGCAGGAGCATGTTGAAGTCCTGGCGGGCGGTTGAGTGGATGACCACTTCTTCCATGGAACGGACGCGAGCGACGGGAAATCCGCCGCTCGCCTGACGGAGCTGCTCGGGCACGCTGGTCATGAATTGGTGCGGTTCAGTGTGAGTGCGGACGAGCCAGACGACGGGGCCGATGTTGGCATTGAGAGCAGTCATGCCGTCGGGCACCTGCGCCTGGGGGATGATCATAAGCGGGCGAGGGTCGCGGTTGAGACCACCGTCGCGGATGTCGCCGACTACCCCGATGATCTGGCGCGCGGGCTCTTCAAACTGCGGCCCGACGCCTTTGCCGATGATGATCTGCTGGCCTACGGGATTCTCTTTTGGCCAGTATTTCTTCGCCATAGAGTCGTTGATGAGGACGACGCCGGGTGCTCCGGCCACGTCGCTGTCTTTGAAGTCACGGCCGCGGAGGATGGGGATTTTGAAGACGTCGAAATAGCCGGGTGAGGTGTTCATCCAGCCTGCTCCGCCCGTGTTGGGGTCCTTGCCGTGTGGGCGGCCTACGACGTCGAACGGCAACCCAAAGCCGCCTTCAAGTGGCAGGCAACAGGTGGAGGCCGAGGCTTCGACTCCGGGAATAGCGTTGATGCGCTCGCGGCCGATTTTCACCAGCTGGGCGACCCCGAGGGTCTTTTGGAAGCGATCGCCGGTGAGCGACATTTCCATAGTGAGGACGTTGTGCGGGTTGAAGCCGGGGTCGACGTTGCGCAAGGCGAGGAAGGTGCGAATCAGCAGAGCTGCACCGATGAGCAAGACGATCGCGAGCGAGACTTCGCTGATGACGAGCAAGGACCGGACTTTGCTCTGGCGGAATCCGGTGCCCGCGCGGTTGCTGCTTTCCTTGAGTGTCGAGTTGAGGTCGGGATGCGAGGCTCCGATGGCGGGGAACAATCCGAACAGAATACCGGTGAGCAAGGAAACGCCGACGGTGAAGGCGAGGACGCGCCAGTCGATGCTGACGGAGGCTCCGTTTTCGCCGATTCGTGGGATGTCGCCGGGACTGAGGGCGAGCAGGCCGCGTACGCCGAGGTAGCCGAGAATGAGCCCGAGGACACCGCCGGCGAATGCCAGCAGAATGCTTTCGGTCAAAAGCTGGCGGACGATGCGGCCCCGCGTGGCTCCCATGGAGACGCGAATGGCGAATTCACGCTTGCGGCCAGAGGCGCGGACGAGAAGCAGGTTTGCCACATTAGCGCAGGCGATGAGCAGTACGAGGCTGACGGCTCCGAGGAGAACGAAGAGCGACGAGCGCACGTCACTGACGATGCTGTCACGCAGGGGCTCGACGGCGAAGCCTTCTTTTGGCCCCATGGCGCCGTCAGGGTAGCGGCGGCGGAACTGATCGGCGGCGACGTTAAGCTGAGCGTTGGCCTGGGCGAGCGTTACGCCGGGCTTAAGGCGTCCGGCGGCGAGAAAGAAGTGGCCCTGGTTGGTGCTCTCGGGGTCGATCTGGAAGGGCAGCCAGATTTCGGCTTCAGGGTCAGAGACGAAGGATTGGCCGAGGACTCCAACAATAGTGTAGGGCTCGTTACCGAGCGAAAGCGCGCTGCCTACGATGTTGGGATTGCCGCCGAATTTGCGCTGCCAAAGCCCGTAGCTGATGACCACAACTTTGCCGCCGTTGGGCGAATCTTCCTGCGGGGTGAAGGTGCGGCCCAGCATGACGGGCGCGCCAAAGAGGCGGAAATAGGCTTCGCTGACGTGGATGCCGTGGACCTGCTCGGGATGATCGCCAGTGAGGTTGAAGCCGGGACCACCAAAGTCGTAGGCAGTGACGTCCTGAAAGACGCTGGTCTGCTGCCGCCAATTGTTGAACTTGGTGGGAGAGGCGGCTGCTCCTTTGCCCTCGGGAGATGTGAGCTGGAATTGAACGATGCGGTCTGCGTCGGGATAGGTGAGCGGCTTGAGCAAGACGGTGTTGACTACGGTAAAGATGGCCGTATTGGTTCCGATGCCAAGGGCCAGGGCTGCGACGGCTGCGGTGGTGAAGCCGGGATTTTTCAAGAGGCTGCGGAGGGAGTGCTTGAGGTCATGCCACAGATTGGCCAAAGAGTCTTCCTTTCCCGCCCACGGTTTTTGATTGCTTAGACGAACCGGCGTCCAGATCGGTTCGTTGTGTCTTAAAAAATACCTACCGTACCGGAAGTACACGGTGCTGAAAGTCAGATTACCGCTTCGTGCCAAGACGTGTTCTCAGACCTTGCGTTCTTACAGCTCGCTCGGGTTAGAGGCGAGGACCGCTCCCCAGCCGCCGCTGGCGGGAGTTCTTCCATGCCATCGACAGGTTGCTGCTCATCGAGATGCCGAGCAGCAGTCCGCAAACAAAGTGCAACAGGTTGCGGGCGGACGGCGTGACGGGGTGGGAGAGCATTGGAAGCAGCAGACCTACGGCGAGGGATACTGAGGCCATTGCGAAGAGTTTGCGGCTTTTTGTTGTTGTTTCTGTACACATTGCTTTTCTCCTAGTGTTGATCGGTTAACAGGTACCAGGCCATCACGGACATCTTGACGCCCAGGATAGTGGCGACGACGATGAAGAGGTCCCAGCTCCATGTGTGGTTTACGTAAAAATGCCAGGCGAAGAGCAGGATGGCGACCACTCCACCGATGACTCCACCCAGGCTCGTAGCTCGGAGGCGCCGGTTGAGGAAGCGTTCGTCGACGGCCCGGCCGACGAGGGGAAGGTTGACAGGCAGGTTCATTTCCGTTTCTCCAGTTGAAAGATCTGATCGGTGGGACACTTAAAGACCTGCGAGAAGGTGAGCGCAAGGCTCAGGCTTGGGACGTAGCGGTCACGCTCAATCGAATTGATACTTTGTCGCGAGACTCCGACGGCCTGTGCGAGTTGCTCCTGGGTCCAGCCCCGCTCGCTGCGGAGTTCTTTGACTCGATTGAGCACGCCGGGAGACATGGAAAGCTTCCTCAAGATTATCCCCTTGACTCAAAATAGCTTTCCTGCTAATCTGTCCTAGATGGTTCATTCGACACGCTTTCGTGGTCTTTTTGGTGGTGGCTTAGGCGCATCCAAGTGCTCGATGTGTTTCTTCGCCGCTTTCAAGACTTTGGGGTGGAATACATGTGCTGCAAGCTCCTCGCTTGTCATCTCTGTCGGGTGCTTCCTGATCTTCTTTGGCATGGTGACGCTATGACCTCCGCTCCCGTTGATTTGATGACACTGGTTGAAGACTTCGGAACTGATGAACGGTGCCGCGAAGCACTGATGCACTTGCGCTGGCCGAAGGGCGTGCAGTGCGTTCGCTGCGGTCACGATAAGGTGACTCCGGTAAAGCTCCGCAAAGTGTTCGACTGCAACTCATGCCACTACCAGTTTTCTGTGACCGTAGGAACCATCTTCCATGACTCCCACTTGTCGCTCACAAAGTGGTTCATCGTCACGTATTTGATGACCGAATCCAAGAAGGGAATGTCCGCCTCTCAGGTCTACCGGATGCTTGGAAAGAAAAGCTATAAGACGGCGTGGTATCTCTGCCACCGTATCCGGGCCGCGATGAAGGAAGTGAACCCTGAGCCGCTGGACGGCATTGTAGAGATGGATGAAACCTATGTGGGCGGAAAGCTGCGCGGCAATGACGCTGCCCGTCGCCGTCTCAGCAACAAAGAGACTGTCATCGGCATCAAGCAGCGCGGCGGCGATCTGCGTTTCTTCCATGCTGCCGATGCCAAGTCCGGGACACTGGCGAAGTACATCAAGGAAAATATCAGCGAAGAGGTCGAGGTCATCATGACGGATGAGTGGAACGCCTACAACGGCGCGATCACTCTGGCCGGATTCGAGAAAGACATTCACAAGACCGTCAATCATCACGCGGGAGTCTATGTTGACGGCGACATCACCACGAACGGCATTGAATCCGCTTTCTCTTTGCTGAAGCGGGGAATCATCGGTACTTGGCATAAGATCAGCGCGAAACATCTACAGGCTTACCTCGATGAAATGGTTTGGCGCTTCGACAACCGGAACAACCCTTACCTCTTCCGCGACACGATGATGAAGCTCATCGAAGCGCCCGTACTGGAGTACAAGAAGCTCACCCAGGCGGCATAGAAGCATACGAAGACTTGACTTGGAGCGTAGGCCCGGTTCGTACATCTAACCTAAAAAATGTTTTTCTCGGTTCGTCTCGATCCATAAAGGAAATAGTTCCATCGAGGTGGTATATCCAGATCTCGTCGGTATCTTCACTTCCTTCAAAAAATATTCTTAGGAAATTCTTAGACGAGTTCGATATTCCATAATCGGGATTCTTAGCCAGTTGGACTTGATACCCGACGTAATGATTCCGCCCTCCGCTGACCACGGACTCACGCTCAAACTTTATACGTAAGGTTCCCCATTTAGAAATCAGTGGTTCAATTTGCACATGGGTAGCCGCTCTACCTCCAACGTGCTGTAGGTTGAAGAAAAAAATATGTTCGTCAGGCTCTTCTTCCCAACTTGACGGCTCCAAAAGAGACAAAACAATCGCAGGCGAATCATCTTCATATTTGGCCAATGCGCTTGCCAATTTATTCTCGGCATCTTTTCTTTTCGAGTATTGCTCGCGGATCGTAAAGCAGAATCCGAGTACCAAAGACAGTCCAGAACAAAGCCAAAAGAGTTCTATCTGCCCTGACTTATCTGGGGAATGGGTTGTTGTCCAGTAGGCTGCAATCGTCCAAATCACGCAGCTCATATAGCCACCAAAACTCTTGAGAAACGGCCATATGACTTTTCCAATAAATTCCATGCCCCTAATCCTCCCACCGGGGCCATATTTGAGTCAAGGGGATAATCTTGCTACAGCTCATCCTGGAAAACTGTCAAGTAAACTGTACATTGGGATTCTTCAGCGTTTGATTGTCACGGAATGTAAAGCGGAGTGCCGCGAAGATCTGTTGACGGGGATCAAAGGACGGACTGTCCTTCGTCTCTGACACCGAGAGCATTTCTCAGCAGAAATGCGATTGACAAAGTAAAGGCCCGAGCAAAAGCTCGGGCCTACGTGAGTGAACCTGAGGTGCTACTTGCGGCGGTCGCGTTCGGCTTTGACGTAGTCATGCGAATCCTGGATGTGAGCGTACTGGGTATCGAGAAGCTGCTTAATGGGTAAGGGCAGGTCCTTCTCGAGGGCGTCCTTATAGGCCTTCTTCGCAGCGTCCTCGCCTGCTTCCGCCGTCTCAAGGAGCGTATGATCGCCTCCTCCCAGCTTTGCCTTTACGTCAGCCCAGGTGCGGTGAATCGCGCCGCTCGCCGTGCCCCTCTCCTTGATGTCGTGAACTCCGTGGTCGTGAAGCACGCTTTCGAGATCGCCGCGGAAGGATGCACGTTTCAGGGACTCCGCTGCGAAATACTGTCTGAGTGTCGGATCTTCGAGCTTTTCACCAATCTGCTGAAAGCCCTCCTGCCCATCGATCAGGCTCTGGATAACAGAACGGAGCGTTTCTTCTACTTCCTTATTGGAGATTGTTGCGGTTGTCATTGGGGTCCTTCCCGTGATTCGGAAATATTGGATAAATGATGGGCGGCAGCGTCCAACCGGTGCTAGAGCGATTCTCCTTCCCGGTCGGTAAGCCAGGGAAATCGCGAAAACCAAGCGCCCCTGCCGATCTTTCGGACGCGTTCAGTAACGCTGGGTCATGAACGCGCTCTTATAGATAGAAGCCGCATTGCTTTGCGCAGTTGCTTAACGACGGCACTTTTCGATTGTCCAGAGTTTGCGCGCAAGAAACGGAGTGTTGAATTCACACCAAGTTGATATGGGTACCTAATGAGCAATCCAGCCTCCCTTTCTTAGGGCCGTTGTCTGTGGCACTGAATCATTCCACGGACCACTTTTGTCCCACTACGGAGAGTTGTTGTACCAACGCAGGGCTCGGAGAGCGCGCAGTGTGTTCCAGTGGCTTGCCCTGCCGATCTCGGTCTCCATCTCCAGTGGAATCTGTTCGGGATGAAGGATGTTGAGCGGCCAGCGCCCGTTCTGGTGGCGGCGCAGAATCACGACATCGATGGCCTCATCGATACGGCTGTCGGGCTTCATTCCTGCGTCTCGCAGATAGTCGAGTCCGCGTAGGACGTCGTAGTGCCAAAACGTCGGGTACGAAAAGCGCAGCCAGCGTTTGTTGATGACTTCGCCCGTTCGAAGCGAGCGGAACATGCGGCGCTCGAGCAGATAGTTTTCGGCCCTCTTTCGGGCCTTGGTGACGGCCGTCGATTTGCGCCCTGCACGTTCGTATTCGAGCAGACCCTCGAGAACGCAGATGGTGGTGTGGAATGAAGATCGCTGGCTCTTCGGGGCTTCGCAGTTCCAGCCGCCGTCTTCGAGCTGTTCGCTCAGGAGTTGATCGGCCAATACATCGTTCGGTTCCGTGAAATACGCACCTATGCCGAGAATTCTGCCGTTGATACAAGGCTCAGTTTCGCCGTGAAGGAACGGGCGGTTATTGAGCGGCTTGAACACAAGTCCTTTGTCGATGCGGTCGATCATTCGGCGGGCCTGTTTGCTCGCCGGGTCGAGACGGAGGTCCTTCAGAACCACGAGACTCCAGAGAGTAACGAGGTCCCACTGGCCGCCGGGCCAGCTGCCTGAAGAAGACTGACGGGCGAGAAGTTCGGCTCCCCAGCCTTGGGTTGCGACGCGCGACCTCTCGGCAGCAACCGCACCGGGTGATTCATCGGTCAGGTCCCTCATGACCTGCCAGCGGATGGCCGGATCAGAATCGAGGAGCCATTTGATGTGCGCGGGCCGGGGCGCGTAATCGTGGAGGCGCATGGGTATGTTTTAGCATCTGGCGCCGTTTGGGTGGACGAGCCGGCGACGCGATCCAGAGTGGTAGAGTCTATCTCTGGATGGTAGACGGACGATGCCCAAAAACGAAAAGTACGATGCCCATCAGAAAGCGCTGTCCCTCAATCTGGATGAGACGATCTTTGGGTCGTTTGCTGAAATCGGCGCGGGACAGGAGGTGGCACGCTGGTTTCTGCGTGTGGGTGGCGCCTCCGGCACGGTTGCGAAGACGATTTCGGCTTATGACAAGGAGGTCAGCGACCAGCTTTACGGGGCCGGGACTCGCTATGTTTCCAAGCCACGCCTTCAGGCCATGCTGGAGAGCGAGTGGAAGCAGCTGCTGGCACAACTACAAGCCACTCGTGGGGCCGATACCAGGTTTTTCGCTTTTGTAGACACAATCTCGGCGCGGAACTATGCAGGGACGAATGACTGTCACGGGTGGATAGGATTGCGTTTTCTCCGGCAGCCCGAGGACGCGCCAAACGACATAATCCTGCACATCAACCTGATGGATCCCAGCAACGTGCAGCAACAGGAAGCGGCAGGCCTTCTTGGTGTGAACCTGATTTATGCCGCCTATCATGCGCTCGCCTCGGCCAAGGAGCTTCTCGCAAGTATCTTCGAGGACCTTAGTCTGCAGAGAGTGGAGATCGACTGCCTGGAGTGTAGCGGGCCGGCCTTCGCTGATTGGAACCGGGATGAAGTTCACGCCTTTCTCGTTGTCGGCGGGTACGCTGAGGCGGTCGTATTTCAGGCGGACAACCAACTGGCGCCTCCGAATGAACTCCTCTACAAGCGAGCTCTGGTGTTGGCGCCGGGCAGATTCGACAGCGTAACCGGCCTTCATGCCGACCTGATCGAGGACACTTTAGCGCAGTTGTCCGGGGAGGACTTGCAAGAGACCAAAGGTGGACTTGGGCTGTTCTGTCTCTCGGTCGCCGGCGGCGGTGCCCCGGGCAGCGACGCCTCCGCTCAAGAGATCTTGCAACGCGTGGTGATGCTTCAACAACTCGGCTATGGAGTACTGCTGTTTGGCGCGCAGGAACTCTATAAGATGAGCGCGTTCGCGAATCGCTATACGAAATCACGGATTCATTTCGCCATTGGTCTGTCGGTGCTTCTGCGCATCCTTAAGGACAGATATAACGAGCTGGCGGGGGCATTGTTGGAAGGCATAGCGCTGCTCTTCAAGCAAAATGTCCGGCTCATTGTGTACCCGATGACGACGGAGGAACTGCGCAGGCGTGTAACGGCGGACCAGCTCACTGGATGGAGATGGAAAGAGACCGATGGGATGGTCAGTGCCGACAACGTGCATCCCGCAGGGCCGGTAGATTCGCTGTATCAATATCTGCTTGAGAGCAAACTTATTCTCGCGGCGAAACCTAAGTAGCGCTGAATGCGCTCCAACCACGGTGCTTCTCGCCGAATCTATTTCTTGATCTTCGCCGCAGCCGCATCCACGTCGAACATGCTGTCGGGCAAATTGCTGTTATAGGCCGCTTTGAAGAGATAGCGCTGGTTGGTCATATCGTCATTGTGAAAACGGGTGGTCGTGTAGGGCGTCGCGATTCCATCGACCATGTGATAGTCGTCGTATTCCTCTTTCTCTTCATTGAGGTCCTTATACACAGGATCGCGCCACTTGAAGCTGCGGCGCAGAGGCAGATGGGTCTGCGCATCCATCTCGATGGTGATCGAGTCATTCTCAGGATTGATCAGGGTGACCTCGTCGGCGAGGTGGCGCTCGACGAGACTCTGCTTATCGAAAATCACGATCGTATTCGGGTTTGTGAGCCAGACGCGGACCGCGGTCTCGACGGAGTGATCACGGCGGCGGAGAAAGTCGTCGACCTGGTCCTGGGGCAACGCCTTCTTGCCGCGATAAGTGACCTCCCATCCCTGATTGCCGAGAAAGAATTCGGCGACGTCCTGCTTCTTGCCGAAGTCGACGCGCTCCTGGTCGGGGAAGCGGCGGTAATCGAAGTAGTCGCCGATGCCTCCGGTGGGTTTTCCCTGATAGAAGGTTGAGGTGCGGCCGGCGAAGGTTTCGTCCTTCAAGGTGAGCCAGCGGTCGCCGCCGAGGGCCTGAACCATGGCGGCAAGAGTGGCGCGGGCTTTCTTTTCATTCGCCTTGGCAATTGCGTCCTGGTCAGCGTTTTGCGCGAAACAAGTGAAGGCAAATGCATGAACCAGAACAAGGCCAACAACCAGGCAATCTATCTTTCGTCTCAGTCTCATTCTCACTCTCGCTGATTTTGTTGGTTCAGCCGACGAGCACCGCGCCGCCGTTGACGTTGAGGATTTCGCCGCTGATGAATCCTGCAAGCGGTGTGCAGAGGAACAGGATCGGGCCGGCAATCTCCATCGCTGTAGCTGCACGTCCGAGCGGAATGCCGGAAAGAATTTTCTGGCTCTTCACCGGGTCACTGAGCGCGGAGGCAGACATATCTGTCGCCACCCAACCCGGCGCGACGCAGTTGACGTAGATACCGTCTGGGGCCAGTTCGCTAGACAAGCTCTTGGTAAGACTGATGAGCGCGCCCTTGGTCACCGCGTAGTCAGCGTGGAAGGCCTCGCCGCGCTGGCCGGCGGTGGAACTGATGAGGACAATATGCCCGGCTGGTTCGCCGGCGCGGCGGCCCTGCTTCTTCATCTGCGCGACCGTTGCTTTGACGAGTCCGAAGACGCTGTCGAGGTTCACGTCCATCGTCTTTCGCCACTGCGCGTCGCTCATGGTGGCGATGGACGCATCCTCGGGCGGCCAGATGCCGTGGTTGACTACGAGAATGTCGAGCTTGCCCAAGTGCTGTACGGCCTTTTCGACCAGTTGAATTCCCTGCGCTGCCGATGCCAGGTCCTGCTCGATTGCGCGGCAGCTTGCTGGCCCCCCGCATTCGTGTGCGAGCGCTTCAGCTTCGGCCTGCGCGGTGCGATAGTTGAAAGCGACGCGCGCTCCGGCGGCGTGAAAGAGCCGCACCGTCTCGGCGCCGATGCCGCGTGAGCCTCCGGTGATGAGAGCTGTCTTACCGGCCAGCGACAGGGTTACCCCCAGGCTCGTCATATCCAAACCCTACTGAAGGCGGCCCGGCGGTGCAACTTTGACCGCATGCCGCCCGGCGTCGCGGTATATTGAGGAACAAACCGAACCTGGGAGGACTTCATGAAGATGGCTGTGCCGGTTGCCCGTATATTGCTTGGCCTGCTTTTTCTGGTCTTTGGGCTGAATGGCTTTCTGCTTTTTCTCCCTCAGCCGCCATTACCACCCGGCGACATGTTGACTTTTGTCACGGTGATGGGGAAATCGCATTATATGATCCCGGTCTTCGTGGTGCAGGTGATCGGCGGGCTGTTGTTGCTCATTGGCAGATTCGTGCCGCTGGCGCTGACTCTACTTGGGCCGGTGATCGTAAACATCCTGATTACGCATATTGTGTTTCAGCCCGCCGGGCTGCCGCCGGGCGCTCTTGCGGCGATACTCTGGTTCATCCTCTTCTTCGCTTATCGTCAATACTTCGCGGGGATATTTGCCGCCGACGCGAAGCCGGCTGTTTAGCCTATTTCTTTCTGGCGGCTTTCTTTTTCACGGACGCCGCGGCTTTGGCTGCTGCTTCCCGTTGCGCTTTTTCGGCGAGCAGTTTCCTTCTGACGGTGAGGAGTTTTTGGTACTCGACCGGCAGCAGGGCGAGTACGTCTTTCGTTTTCTGGGGCAGCTTCTCGTAAGTCAGGTTATGGGCAGCGCGCAGGAGGGCCTCTAGTTCCCTACTTGGGATTGCGCTCCAGTGCTGGATTGAAACCCAGCTCAAGCGCGCCAAATAGGGTGCCGGAAAGACGCCGTCAATTTCGAGCAGCTCATGAAAGCGCTCGGTCCCAGCGGAGAACGACATCACCGCCATCCCATCCGCATCGAGATTCAACACCGCGAACATCTTGCCGCCGATGGCCTTGTCGCCCACCCAGAAGACGAGGTTCTCGCCCCACTGCATCGTCTCTTCGACGAGAGGAAGTTTGCGGAGGAACTCTCGTGCGCGCTCGGCATCCATGGTGAGAATTATGCCTCAAGAATTGTTCCGGCGGTGCGCCCGGCGGAGGCACGGTGTTTACGAACCATCTCGACGGCAACTCCGTATCATTGCTCGACAGAACAATTCTTGATGAGGTTGCTTCATGCGACGTTTTGTGCGGCGCTTAACGCTGGTTCTTGGGACCTTGCTCCTTCTGTTCGCGGTTGCGGTTTACGTGGTCGCTTTTCGCCCGCTGCGGGATCCGCATCTGCCGGACTATGTGTCCAAGGGAACGCTCGCGATCGAGAATGCGAAGATCTACGTCTCGCCTGACGCTCCTCCGATTGAGCGCGGCACGATCGTCATTCAGGATGGCAGAATTGCCGCGGTTGGCGCCGATATTCCCGTGCCGTCCGGCGCGCGGATCATTCCATGCGACCATTGCGTCGTCACTGCTGGTTTCTGGAACGCTCACGTTCATTTCACCGAAGGCAAGTGGGCCGGCGCGGACTGGCAACCTGCGGCCAAGCTCAACGGGCAGCTTGCCGACATGCTGACCAGCCGGGGATTCACCACCGTCGTCGATGTTGGCTCAAACCTGCGCGACACTATTCCGATTCGCCGCCGCATTGAGGCTGGAGAGCTACTGGGGCCAAAGATATACACCGCTGGATCGGCCCAGTATCCGCCCAACGGAATTCCCTTCTACCTAAAGGGAACGACGCCGTGGTTCATTCTCAAACTGATGCCCCAGCCGGCTACGCCCGAAGAAGCCACGAAGGATGAGGAGCGCAACATTGCCGAGGGCGCCGATGTGCTCAAGCTCTTCACCGGGTCATGGGTGGCGCATGGCAAGGTGCTGCCTATGCCGGAGGCCAATGCCCGCGCCGCCGTTGAGGTTGCTCACCGCCACGGCCAGCTTGCCTTCGCTCATCCCTCCAACCTCGCAGGCGTACTCGTTGCGATGAACAGCGGAGTCGATGTGCTCGCCCATGCCGCCGACGACACCGAGGGAGTCGACGCCAAGCTGCTGCAGACCATCGTCGACCGGCACATGGCGATGGTCCCCACGCTAAAGATGTTCGCGACGACAGTCACGAAGGACCCGCGCTACCTCGACCCCATCTATGCCGAGGTCCGCCAGTTCCACGCCGATGGCGGCCAGCTAATCTTTGGTACCGATGTTGGGTATATGACCGACTACACAACGGAGGACGAGTTTCGTGCGCTGGAGCAGTCGGGGTTGAATGCGATGGATATTCTGCGGATGTTGACGACGGCTCCGACGGAGCGGTTTGGGGTTGCGGGCTGGAAGGGGACGATTGCGGTGGGAAAGCGGGCCGATCTTGTTGTTCTCTCGGCGGATCCGGCGAGTGATGTGACAAATTTCGCCAAGGTGCAGACGACCGTGCGGAGTGGACGGGTGATGTATGGACGACCGTAGTCGCACACGATGCGCTTCTCCAAATCTGTGTCTTATAGCCGTTCGAGGGCTCTCCGGCAATAGGCTTCAGGAGTCTCGATCAGAAATGCCGTCTGCCCAGCCATCGTCAGCAAGTCTTGATCGCTGCTGATTAAAAGATCGGCCCGACCGCTTAGTGCCAGATCAAGAAACATCTGATCGCTGGCATCCCGGCATTTAGTTGCACATCTCTCTATAATCTCGACGACCTCGCAGTGCGGAAGATAATCCGCCAACAGTTCACGACGTTCGTCTGTGGAGAGTTTAAATTTCGGATAGGCGAGGACTCGCATGAGCTCCGAGGCCGTGTCACGAGAGATCAAGGGCAGACAGGCCTCACTGCACCATTGCCGCCGCAACCACGCGAGGCGGCCACACGGAAAGATTAGCGCCGAAACCACTGTGGAGTTATCGAAGACTACGCGTCGGCTCACGCGGTTTTGCGCGCCCAGGCAACTGCATCGGCTACATCGGTTTCGCTAATTTCGAGTTGGGCAAGCTTAGCGCGAACTTCGTCGGCGCGGCTCCGTTGAAGCGGACGCAGAATTATGCACTCTCCATCCGTGCTGACGTCGAAGTATTCTACCTCAGCAAACCGAGTGACCACCGTCTTTGGAAGAGTGATCTGATTCTTGACAGTTCTCTTAGCTAGCATTCCCTCGTCACCTCTTCGACTATTATCTCCTTTTCAAGGAAACAAGGAAATCTTACGAAAGCGATCCACCCTAACGGTCTTGGGTCTGAGTGCCTTCGCGCTCACGATTCTCCAAGATTAGGCGCGAACCTCGCGCCCCAGAAGAGAATCGCTCCGGCGACCAGCATTGCCACCAGGGTGAGCGCCAATCCAGACTGCAGCGAGTGCCTGTCGGAGACGTATCCGATCAGCCTGGGTGAGAAGGCGTCGCCGAGGGCGTGGATGAGGAAGAGATTCAAGGCTATGGCCGTGGAGCGAATTCGGGCGCTGACGGAGTTCACGATGGCGGCGTTCAGCGGCCCAGTGTTGAGGAAGAGGAAGAACTCCGCTACCAGCACCGCGGGCACCAGCAATGCTGGCGGCCCGAAGAAGGCGACCAGCGCGCCGGGAATCGCGAGTACCGCGCTCCATGCGGAGATCAAGTAGAGGGCGCGATGGTTGGTGCGCAGCCAGCGCTGGGCGAGCCATCCTCCGGCCCAGGTGCCGGCGATTCCGTCGATGACGGTGATTCCACCAAGGAGTTCGCCGGCGGCGGAGAGCGAGTAGCCACCATGGCGGACGAAGAATGTCGGCATCCAGACAGAGATCCCGCCGATCGAAAACACCAAGGCAGCCATGCCCAGCGTCGCCGGCCAGTACGCGCCGTTGCGGAGCAGGCCCGAGGCGGTCGCGCGGTCGAGCGTGGGTTCGAGCTGGTCGGCGCTGCCTCTGGGTGGCTCCTTGACGAAGACCCAGAAAGCAAGGGCGAGCAACATGCCGGGAAATGCGGAGACGAGGAAAGGAGCGCGCCATCCGAAATGCGACCCGACAACGCCAGCGGTGAGATAGCCTAGCGCGGCGCCGACGGGAATGGTGAGGTAAAAGAAGCTCAGAATGCGGTTGCGTTCGATCTCGGGATAGAAGTCGGCGAGCAGTGCGGGGGCGAAGATGCCGAAGGTCGCTTCGCCGATCCCAACGACGGCGTGGCGAAAATAGAGAGAGTCGTAACTGTGTACGGTTGCGGTGAGCAGCGTGAGCAGGCTCCAAAGCATGGCCCCGGCAACCAGTAGTGGCTTTCGTGGAAAACGGTCGCCGAGCCAGCCTGTAAGTGGCGCGGCGATCATATAGGTGACGAAGAAGGCGTAGGTGAGGGCCCCCATCCGCTCGTCGTTGACGCCGAACTCCTTCTGTACCAGGGGTTGCACTCCCGGCAGAATGTAGCGATCGAGATAGTTGAAGAGGTTCAGCCCGGTCAGCAGCAACAGCGCTACGGTCGCGCCCTCGCGGGCACTCTTGTCGGTCTTGTCTTGAACTTGACCGGGCAGGCTCTCAGGCATTGCGCCAAGCATATCAGCGCAGTTGGCGGCGCAACCCACCGTGCGCGGGCAGGTTGACACTCGTTCAGCGCCTGATATAACAAGGTGGCGCGTTATAGGGGCCAATTTCGAGACCCGATCCTAAACAAAAGAAAGAGGCAAGAGATGATGGGTTTTATTGAGTGGATCATAGTTGGACTGATCGCGGGCTTCCTTGCGGGGAAGGTGATGAAAGGCGGCGGCTATGGCGTTCTAGTCGATATCATCCTCGGAATTTTGGGCGGGATTCTAGGCGGAGGGCTCTTCGGGATGCTGGGGATATGGCAACGCCGCGGGGTGATCGGGTCGATCATTGTCGCCTTTATTGGCGCGGTGATTCTGGTTTGGATCACTCGTCTGATCAAGAGAGCGTAAGGGCGCTCTAAAGCGCAATTCGCTGTTTGGCGCACGCGGGTCGTTGCAGAGGAGATTGTGCCCCTTCCGCAAGCCCATATACTGAATTTCAGCCATGCGCGAATTTCCACCCGTAGACGAACAGCTCGATCTGCTTCAAAAAGGGGCGGCTGAGATCATCCGCCTCACTGACCTGCGCGAACGCCTTGAAGCTTCGCGCCTCTCCGGCAAGCCGCTGCGCGTCAAGGCCGGCTTTGACCCGACCGCGCCCGACCTGCACCTCGGTCACACCGTGGTGATGCGCAAGCTCAAGCACTTTCAGGACCTTGGCCATCAGGTGATCTTCCTGATCGGCGACTTTACCTCGCTCATCGGCGATCCCTCTGGTCGCTCAGCCACGCGCAAGGTGCTCACTCGGGAAGAGATCCAGGAGAACGCCAAAACTTATACCGACCAGGTCTTTCGCATCCTCGACCGCGCCAAGACTGAGATTCGCTTCAACTCCGAGTGGCTGGGCACGCTGGGCTTTGAGGGGATGATCCGGCTGGCGCAGAAGTTTACCGTCTCGCAGATGCTGGAGCGAGACGAGTTCCACACCCGGTTCAAGAATGAGCAGCCGATCGCCCTTCATGAAGTTCTTTATCCGCTCGCCATGGCTTACGACTCGGTCGCACTCGAAGCCGACGTCGAACTCGGCGGCACCGATCAGAAGTTCAACCTGCTCACCGGCCGCGCTCTGCAACGGGACTATGGACAGCCGCCGCAGATCGTACTAATGACTCCGATCCTGGAAGGGCTCGACGGTGTACAGAAGATGTCGAAGTCGCTCGGCAACGCCATCGGCATCAACGATGCGCCGGGGGAGATGTACGGCAAACTCATGTCGATTTCCGATGAGCTGATGTGGAGCTACTGGACGTTGCTCACCGATCTGCGCCAATCGGAGATCGACCGGATGCAGGCGGATGTTGCGTCGGGAGGGCTGCATCCGATGACCGCGAAGAAACAACTTGCCGAGACTATTACGGCTGGGTTCTATGGAGATTTGGCGGCGGCAAACGCAGCGAATAACTGGGCGAAGCAATTTCAGCAGAAGGACCTCCCTGAGGATTTGGAAGAGATAACACTGCTCCTGAACGAAGTGGCTTCGGTTCGACAGCCCGAAGTAGACATCACCGTACTCGAATCCAACTTTCCCGGTGTTCCTCGAAATATGATCAGACTAGACAAGCTTGTCACGAAGCTTGGCTTAGCTCCCTCGACGACAGAAGCTAATCGCTTAATAAAGCAAGGTGCTGTGCGTATCAATAGTGGGGTTCAACGGATGAACGTGATTGTAGTTGACCAGCTCCCAGCACGGCTTGGGATACGAATTGGCAAGAAGGCCAAGATCGCATTGATTGAGTAGCAAAACATCTGAGAGTTCGGAGTAGACTAAAGGCATGGAACGCGACTGGGTTCATTTCGCACTGAAACTCGCTGAAGGTGCTCGCGCCAAGGTTGCCGAAGACCGGAAGCGTCTAGAAATGCTTCGCGATGAACGATCGTCAAAGCGTGACGAGCAGCCGGCGGGCGCCACACGGTAGACAGACCAAGCTTCAGCATCATTGCTGGTCCAAACGGCTCTGGCAAGAGCAGCTTGACCGGTGGGAATCTGGACATCTTTCGGCAATTTCCGCTTCTTGATCCAGACGTCATCGCCCGCACGATCCAAGTGAATGCAAAGGCATCTTCGGCTTTAGCCGCGGGCCGCGAGGCACTGAGTCTGGCCACACGATATTTGGAGGAAGGTCGTAGTTTTGCCGCGGAGACCACCCTTTCGGGCCACACATACCTTGAGATGATGCTGGATGCGCACGAGCGTGGCTTCGACGTCGCTTTGATTTATGTTGGAACCTCGGACCCAAGCATCAACGTTGCCCGCGTCGCTAAGCGCGTTAGATTGGGTGGACACGACGTACCTGAGATCGACATCCGGCGTCGCTATGAGCGCAGCCTTCTCAACCTGCCGATTGCCATTGCGCGGGCCGACGTCTCGATCATCTTCGATAACTCAACCAACGACGGATATCAACTTGTCGCCGTTTTCAATCATGGTAAGGCTCAATGGTTTCAAGGGGCGCCTTCGTGGGCAGCGGCGCTTGTCACGAAGCCTTAACTGAACCTCTCAATTCTCCGCATCACTCTCATCTCCATCTTCAACCAGCACCGCTGACAATCCCACTAACTCATAGCTAACCGGCGGGCCGGCCTTTGTCGGAGTGAAGGTCACCCTTAGTGGTTCGCGTTGCCATGTCGCTGGGCCGCAGGCGGGCGTGGGGTGGTCGGTTAGATCCCAGGCGGAGATCTTCCTCATCAGCAGCGGCTTCCGGCCTGCGACCTGGGCGACGACGGCGTAGAGCTGTTTGCCTCCTGCGGAGAGACCGCAGTAGGCGGCGTAGTCGCGAAACCAGGCCACATTCGAGACTGCGGGGTCGAAGTCGGGAAGTTTGAGTGCCGTGACGTGTCCATTGCTACGGTCGATGAGCAACCAGGGGCCGCGCTGCCAGACCCAGTGTTCGGCTTTGTCGGTGGGCTCGCTCGGTAGCGTGTCGTTGATACGCAGCGCGCGGCGGACAGCGACACTGCGGTCGGTCACGTCGTGGGAGTCTCCGGTGGTCCATTCTTTGACTTTGCCGTCGACGAGCAGTGCGCGGACCTTGAGCTCTTTCTCGTCGCCATTGTTGCCCGCGGGGTCGCCCTCTGCTGAGTAGGGCATGCGGCGGACGGCGCCGAAGCTGACGGTGTGGATTTTGGCTTTTGCCTCCGCGTGAAGTTGGGCGGAAAAGGCGGCCGCGCCGAGCACGCACAGCAGGGCGCGAGCCGCAGAATCCATCAACTTCTGGGGGATCATGGATGCAGGTTAGTCTGCGGGGGCTCGCGGCGCAATTGGCGTCTATGACCGAGGGATGCGTTGATTTCCCAATTCGGGAATCGCGCGCGGTCGAGAGTTTCATTCGGCTTCTCAGGCGCGAAACAAAAAGACACAACTCACCACGGAGAACACTGGGTTCACAGAGAATCTGCGAGGGTCGAAGTCTTACAATGCAACGAGACGCCTTCACCGAGAGCCTGGACTTCCCGTCTCAAGTCAAAGATGCCCGTAAGAATCTCCGTTCCCATCGTCGCCTGCAATGAAGCTGCGAATCTGCGGCGGACTCTGGCCAGTGTTGCCTGGGTGGATGAGATTGTGGTGGTCGATTCGGGTTCAACCGATGAAAGCCTCGATATCGCGCGGGAGTTCAACGCCCGCATCTTTGTTGAGCCGTGGAAGGGTTACGGGCCGCAGGTCAACTCGGCCATCGATAAGTGTACGGGGGACTGGATTCTGAACCTGGACGCAGACGAGGTAGTGCCCCCAAATCTGCGGAAGGAGATTCAGACGCTGTTGTCCCTCCAAGACGACCCCGATTTGTCCGATCTGGAGGTCGTTGTTCCCGAGCCTGAGTTCGACGCGTACTGGATTCCACGACTCAACCTTGTGATAGGGCGTTGGATGTGGCATGGCGGCCTCTATCCTGACCACAAGCTGCGGCTCTTCCGTCGCGGGACGGCGCGGTTGCGGGAAGATACAGAGCCGCATGCTACTCCGAAATCGGACGGGCCAACCGGGCGGCTCAAGTCGCACATGCTGCACTACGCTTACCCCAACCTGGACGTTTACCTCGAACACATGGTGCGTTACAGCAGAGCGAGCATTCCGCTTGTGCTGAGCAAGGGCAAGACCAGCAGCGGTCTGCCGGCCTTTGTGAGGAATACGTTTCTGAATCCGGCTGCGACTTTTATCTACAACTACTTTTTGCGGCTGGGTTTTCTGGATGGGAGGGAGGGGTTTCTCTTCCATCTCTACCATTCGGTGTATGTGAGCTGGAAGTATGCGATGGCATGGCAGGCAGCAAGAAGAAAGAACTAGAGACCAGGGGCCAGGGACTTTTCAGAAGCCTTCCAGTGGGCGAGGGCCTCGAGCGCGTCTCCGGCTTCGCGCAGACCGTTTTCGGCGCGGACCTGGGCACCGATTACGGTCGCGCGTTCGCAATATTTCGACTCGGCGAGCATCTCGCCAATCAACTTGGCAGCGGTATCGGCGCGATAGCTGTCGCGCTGGATTACCTTAGCGACCCCGAGCCGACGCACCCGGCGCGCATTGTCCGGCTGGTCGTGGCTGTAGGGCATGACCAGCATCGGCTTGCCCGCGCGCAGCGCCTGGGCGGTGGTGCCGACTCCCCCCTGGTGGACGATCAGCGATGCCTGCGGAAAGAGCCGCGAATAGGGCGCATATTCAACAATGCAGATGCTCTCGGGAACGCGATGCACGGGGAGATTGCGCGGATCGTCGCCGACCAGCAACACAGCTCGTTCTCCCAGCTGCTCCACAGCGAGCGCGCTCTGCTCGTAGAAATCTCCGGCATCGAGCACCGCTGCAGAACCGAGAGTGAAGACGACAGGAGGTGGTCCGGCTTGCAGAAATGCTTCTAGCTCGGGCGCCAGGTCCATCTTGCCGGCGTCGCCGTCGTAGAAGAGGAAGCCGGTGGTTCGAGTGGAGGCGGGCCAATCCGGTTGAGGCTCGCCGATTACCGACGAGAAGAGCGCGAGCACCAGGTCGGTCGAAAACTTGGCGTCGAAGATGGGATCGTCGCCGGGCGGGAGCCCGAGTTCTTCGCGAAGGTCGTAGATCGGCTCCGACCATTCGCGGGTGACGAAGCGGGCGAAGCGGGCGATGATGTGCCCCATCCCGGGCACGAGTGCCTGCAGTTTGGCGAGCGTGGGATATGGCGGCAGCACCGGCGGATCGTAGGCGGAGAAAAACGAGAAGGGTGCGAGCACGTAGGAAGCCCAGGGAATTCCGGTGACCTCGGCGATGATCGGTCCGGCGTAGGCCAGTTCCCCGCTGACGAGTAGATCAGCTCCACCATCGGCTTTGACGGCAGCGAGCAGGTCTTCATAACTGTCGCGGATAGCGGGAAAGAGGAACTCGCGCAGGCCGCGCTCAGTTCCCTTCTTGATGTCATAGATCATGGCGATGAGACGGCTGTCGTGGGGGTCCTGGTCGGGGCGGATGCGGTGAAAGCCGATGCCCAGCGGCTCGATGCGGCTGCGAAACATCTCTGGTACGGCGAGGACGGAGTCGTGCCCGCGGCGTCGCATTTCGAGGGCGAGCGCGATCAGCGGATTGACGTCGCCAAGCGTGCCAAAGGTCGTGAAAACAATCCGCATGCGGGTGAGTTGGAATCTCCAATATGACGGTAGCTGATGGCGGCGGTTGGGGGAAGTGGGGAGGGTTGTGGCATGCAAGAAATGCTCACGAACGGTTCGTTTAAATCTCGTGCCGACTCGACAGCATGCTTTGGTGGAGAATCCTACTGATGAACACGCCGCCTTTCACTGATGCGTAGAAGACGACGTGTTTTCCTTCTTCAATGCGCCGAAGTCCAGGGCGAATGGAATCACAACGTCGTCCGAGACCGGGATCATGCGTGATGCGGTCGAAGCATAGAAACAACGCGTTGATGTACTTGACGGCCTGTTTTGGCCCCCAAATGTCGGTTGTATATTCCGCGATATCGTCGAGATCGAGCTCAGCCAACGGCGAAAGGCTGTACTCACTCACAAACTACGTCTTCCGGTGACCTCGGCGCGCCTGCGAATGCGTTCGAGTACCCTCTCGCGAACGCCCGGCTTTGCGACACCGCTGTCGAAGCCTGCCTGAACGGCAGCGCGTAGAGCCTCAAGCTTGGCGAGATCTTCCCTCTCGTCCGATTCCAAGGCACGTAATCCGGCGCGTAGGACTTCGCTAGCGTTGGCATATTGGCCACTCTTGATCTTGGCGTCGACGAGTCGATCCATTTCCGGTGTGAGGTTGATGTTGCGCGTCGGCATGTTGGATTCCTCCTATCGCAGGATAGCTCGATTGGCAATAGTTGGCGACCAATTTGTTGCCCTAGAAACTTGCTTCAAACATCCTAAACTGCCGCTCCAATTCAAATTGCTGCTGCGCTTTTTCGCTTCCTTTCAAGAAGTCAGCACACTTCCCTTTTGCTTCATCTTTGCCGAGTTGGCCGGCGCAGGCGGCTACTGGCTGGGTGAAGCTGTCTCCTGACTTTGGAGTTACCCATAGGCTCTGGCCGGGGAGAAAGTCATGTTCGAGGCCGGTGCGGACCATGTTTTTTAGCTCGGGATAGGTGAAGTGGTAGGTATCCACCGCGCGGACGTATTCGTGAGCGAGGTCGATGCGGGAGACGCCTTCGTCGTCAGTCGAGAGCGCGACCGGGACTCCGTATTTGCGGTACATCGTCAGCGGATGGGCGGCGCCCTTGACGTTGAGGATCACGTCGTTGCTGGTGAGGTTGATCTCAACCATGATGCGCTTAGCGGCCATCTCTTTGAGCAGTTCGTAAGGGTGGTCTTCGTCCATCACGTCGACGCCGTGGCCGATACGCTCGGCGTGCCCGACGTCGATCGCGTCGCGGACGTGGAACTTGAGCCCTTCGGGCGGGACGAGGCCGAGCGCGATTTCTCCGGCGTGGAGGGTGATGTGCACCCTGGGATAGAGCGTGTGCAGGGCGTCGATCATCTGCATGTGCAGGCGATAGTCGGTCATCGCGACGTATCCGTCTTCGGGCTGGACGAGGTTGAGGCCGACGACACGCGGGTCGACTGAGGCAAGCTCAAAGCCGAGCAGGATCTGGGCGAAGACACTATCGGGCGGCGCGGCGCGGAGCACCTGGTAGAGATAGCGAATCTCAACCTTGCACGCCGGCTGTGCGCCAGTCTTGCCGCAGCCTTCGAGATCGCGGCGCTGCGCTTCGGCCTTGTCGAGATCGGCGCGAATGGCAGGAATCAAGTCGCGCAGGCCGGCGTCGAGAAGCTGCTTGCGGTATTGGGCGAAGTCGGGGTTGTAGCCGAGCTTTTCGGCCATCGCGGCGGCCTGCAGGAACTGACCCGGCGTGTGCATGATCTCAAGATACTGTTCGTTCTGGGCGGCGGCGCGGGTGGCGATTTCGTCGATCCATTCGCCGAGGTGGTTGCCCTCGAGGATTTCGAAGCGCGCGAAGGTATCGAAGAACTGGTCGTGGCCGGACTTGCCGGAGACGGGAACGAAGGTCCGCATCGAAAACGAATCGATGAGCTGGTCGTAAAGATGTTGGTCTTTAGTCACGCTGTCGGCGCGGACGCGGCCTTCGCCGCAAACCGGCTGGGGTGGAATGCTGCGCGTCTGAGCCATGGGCTTGACGATGGCGAGCGCGGCGGTGTCAATACATAGGCCGTCCTGGGCAGCGTCGTGAAGGAAGGTCTCGGCGTAGATTCCTCCGCTGAGATGGTAGTGGAGGTCGGCGCCTTTGGGCATGGCGTAGAGGAATCCGCGGAGAGCGGCTGGGCCGGATTTGGCGGCTTCGTCGAGGGCCCTGGCGGCGCGGGCTTCGCTGGAGGAACTGGCCACCGCTTTCGCCTGGGCGATTGCACAATGAGGCGCGCTCATGGCAAGGATTACGGTAAGCGTGACCATTGCTGCGACCGCAGGTCCTGCGACTCCCTTTCGCGCGGCTCGGGGTCGCTGGGGATGATCAGTCTCTTGAGTTGGCCGGAAGTGACAATTATTCAGTAGCATGGTTGCCCGTGAGGTTTTGAGAATGCAGCTGCGTTGCGTTGGCACAAGTTTATGGCATTGGGGCGGATATTCGGCAGTCTTGTTTGCGCTGATGGCGCTTCTGCATGCGGCTCCTGGAATCGCGCAGACGAGCGCGGCCGGGAACCAATGGCTCCAGCCGATCCCCCAGTTTCCGCTGGCATCGAGCGATCTGACGATTCGCCAGCATGTTGAGGCGGGAAAACCGTTCACCGTAGCAGGTGAATGCGGCTCCTTTATGGGCGAGCAGAACGGCAGTTTTGAGGCGTGGATTTTTCCGGTAAAGCTGCTGAGTCATTTTGTGATCTCTGCCGCGGTTGAGGGATATCCGGTGCCGATTGACCTGAACGCCGATGCCGCCGAGATCGAGGTCGCGCCCGACCACACGACGATCACCTACGCGCATATCGCCTTCACGGTGCGCGAGATTCTCTTCGCAACGCGCTGCGACAGCGCTGCAGAGACGGGCGCGGGCGTCATCGCGCTCTTTCAGATCGAGGCGGCGCGGCCAGTGACGCTGACGTTTTCATTTACTCCAGAGGTCAGGCGAATGTGGCCGTCGCCGAACTATGGTCCTCCTGGGCCGGAGTGGGTGGGAGATGCGACGCGCGGCTATTACCTGCTGCATGAGGACTTCCCGGATCTCGCCGGGGCGATCGCCATGCCGGGGACACATCCGGGGATTCTTGCGCCTTACCAGGAGAAGCCGAAGGTCTATCCGCTGCAATTGATTTTGGAGTTTGATCCGAAGCGCGATAGCGGCAAGTATTTTCCATTGACGATGGCGGTTGGCGCCACTTCGGAGACGGCAACGAATGCGGCGTTGGAAAAGAAGATCGCCGCGATGACCACCGGCGCACAGCAGCTTTACGAGAAGACAGCCGACTATTACGCGCATTTCTTTGACGACAAGCTGACGCTTGAGAGTCCCGATAAGCAGTTCGATGAGGCGCTGAAATGGGCGGAGATTTCGATCGACCAGGTGCAGGTGCGGCATGGCAATGAGGTTGGGCTGGTTGCCGGCTTTTATTCCTCGGGCGATTCGGCGAGACCTGGCTTCGGATGGTATTTTGGGCGCGACACGCTCTACACGCTCTATGCAGTAAACAGTTACGGTGACTTCCGTCTCACCCGCGAGGCGTTCGACTTCCTGATGAAGCGGCAGCGCGACGACGGCAAGATGCCGCACGAATGGTCGCAGACCGCAGACCTGGTCGATTGGAAGAGCTTCCCTTATGAATACGCCGCTGCCGACGCGACTCCGCTATTCATCATGGCGTTGGAGGACTATGTCGATGCGAGCGGCGATGTCGAATATCTGCGTAAGAACTGGCCTGCGGTCGAGAAGGCGTGGGAGTTTGAGCGGACGCATGATTCTGACGGTGACGGCATCTATGACAATTCGCAAGGCACGGGATGGGTCGAGAGCTGGCCTCCAGGGATGCCGCATCAGGAGGTCTATTTGGCCGCGCTCGATCAGCAGGCCAGCGGCGCCATGAGCCGGTTGAGCGCGATGATGGGCGACACCGCGGGAGCGCAGGCCGCCGAAGCACGGGCCGCTGCGGTCGCTGCGAAGCTAGAGCAGGAATATGGTGGCGAGATGTACGCCTTCAGCTACAACGGCGCCAGCGGCCTGGACAAGACGGCGACGATTTATCCCACGATCGCGTGGTGGGACGGGCATTACGCTCTGAAACAGCCCGACGCGATGTTTGAGCGCTGGGCTTCGCATGAGTTCTCGACCGACTGGGGGCTGCGCGACCTCGGCAATCATGAGGCGCTTTACGACCCGATCAGCTACCACCAAGGCTCGGTGTGGCCGCTGTTTACGGGGTGGACTTCGGTCGCAGAGTATCGCACGGAAAGGCCGCTCTCCGCTTACGCGCACCTGATGCAAAACCTCAATCTGACGTGGCAACAGGACTTGGGAGCGGTGACCGAACTCCTCTCCGGCGACTACTTTGTTCCTTTCGGCCGCAGCACGAGCCATCAGATGTGGTCGTCGGCGATGGTGATCACTCCGGCAATTCGCGGGCTCTTCGGGCTCAGCTTTGATGCCGAGGATAAGGCCGTTGTCGTAGACCCGCATCTGCCGGCGACGTGGCAGGGCGCTACGCTGCACCATGTCCCGGTGGCCGGTGGGAGTGGCGATATCTCCTTTCATCGTGAAGGCGCGACGCTGATGGTGCGGTTAAGCAATGCTCCTGCGGGTGTCGGATTGCGAGCGAAATCGCCAGCCGGCCAGACTGGCGGTGCCGACGAGCTGCGGCTGCCTCTCGATGCGGTCGAAGTCGGCGTTCCCGCAGAGCTACCGCTGCCCGGGGCTGTGACGAGCCAGATAAAGGTGCTTGAGGAACGGCATTCCCACGGGTCGCTCGAACTCGACCTGGAAGCCGAGGGTGGAGCTGTCTACGATTTGCCTCTGCGCCTCAACGGCGTCACCGACAAGCAGGTTTCCGTCGATGGCGGTGACCTAAAACAAGGCGTCTGGGCGAGCATCGCGCCGCGGACGCTGACGTGGTGGGCGCAGGGAGGCAGCATGGTTTCGGGAACGAATAATATGAGGATGCTGAGCGTGAAGTTCCCGAATGGAAGCGGCTACCAGCGGCAGACCGTTCGCCTGAAATGGTAGCGTCGCCGGTTGATCGTTAGCGCTCCCAGTCGTTCCCGATTGAGTCTTCGAGACTCCAGTCACGCCGTGGAGCACAGAATAGGAGGTAAGAGTGTTTTGGGGCGCCCACGTAGTTCTCTACAGCAAGGACGCCGAGGCAGACCGAGCATTCTTCCGCGATGTTCTCGGATTCAAATCCGTGGACGCCGGTCATGGCTGGCTGATCTTTGCTCTACCGCGGGCTGAGGCCGCGTTCCACCCGTCCGATGAGAACGGCACCCAAGAGCTCTACTTGATGTGCGACGACCTCCAAGCTGAGATGGCCTCTCTCGCGAAGAAAGGCGTTCAATTTTCCAAAATCGAGGAAGCCCGCTGGGGTTCCATCACCAAAATGCACCTTCCCGGCGGGGGCGAGGTCGGGTTGTATCAGCCGAAGCATCCAACGGCTCTAGAACTGAAATGAAGCGGACGCGAAACCGATTCCCCAAGCGCCGGCAGCGCGTTTGGCGAGTCTCGTTTGGATTGTTATACTTCATAAGGCGGTCGGATCATCGACGCCCTACCGGAAGGTCGCCCGATCTCCCCGCAGAATTCCTTGGAATTCCCAAGGCCAGATAGCTCAGTGGTAGAGCGCGGCCCTGAAAAGGCCGGCGTCGGCGGTTCGATCCCGTCTCTGGCCACCACTTCCTAAATAACTTAGCGGCGACCACAGTGTTAAAGATTTCGTCTCACGACCAATACACGACCATCGCTCACGCGAAGTCCCTTTGGTCGCCCTCTTCCCGCACTTGCTCCGTATGGCCCTTCATTAGGGTCCAGATGACTTTCGCGGTGCTGCTGGTCCTCGTGATGTGCTCGCGCCCCAACTTCGCGTAACGCTCGGTCATCTTTAGATTTGAGTGCCCGAGAATCTTGGCAAGTTCATAAAGATCGCCTCCGTTCATCATGTACCAGGACGCAAAGGTGTGACGCAGATCATGAAACCAGATGCAAATTATCAAAACTCCCTTCCAGTCGCTGCCGTCCACTTCTGTCGCCCCGGTTTGGCGGGAACATCCGATCTTCGCCGATCAACGCGGGGTAGCGTCGAACTTCTTCAGCTAGCTCCGACGGCATTGGGACATACCGCATTTTGCCCTTCTTCAGCTTTGCCCGAACTGCCAGGAGGTCCCTCGCCATACATAACGTCGGACCACCGGAGCCGGTGAATCTCGGCTGAACGCATACCGGTTGATACAGCAATCAACACAATAAGTCTCATCCGAAGATTGGTCTGGTTAAAATCTTTGGTGCCTTTACGATACATCCTCTCATCGAGCGCTTCCATCAGCCGGCGGAGTTCTCCCTCCGACATGTAACGCTCTCTAGAATCGTCTGGACGTCTCACTTCGACGAGGTCAGCGGGATTCCGGTCCAGACCGGTCTCCTTCGACCAGGTTGTGGAAGCCTTCTCCATCATGTGGTGCATGACGTTGAAGTGCCGCACAGCGGTGTTGTCGGCCACGCCGCGAACTCCGGTAAGGTTCTCGTACCAGCGTTGTACGGCTATGCCGTCAACCTCCCGCACGAACATCCGACCCAGCTCGGATCGGATCCCCTCCACGATAGACTTCTCGCGGTCAGCCGAAGTCTTCCTGCTGCCGTAGTGCGTCCAGTAACGATCGATGAGTTCAGACATTCGATAGTTGATTTCTTTCTTTACGTCGAGATGCCGGTTTTCGTCTCGCGTCGACAGCTTTTTCCGCAGGACCTTGCGAGCCAGCTCATAGCCCCCATGAATCCGTTTGGTCTTTTGCCGACCTTCCTCCCTCCAGCGAACCTCATACAAACCTTCAGACAGCTTCACAACAGACATTATTTCCTTCTCCTTAGTCAATGGTTTGGATCGAGTGTTGCTCGATGTACCGCTCTAGCGCCTTCACATCGAACCGCAACGCACGACCGACCTTGACGCAGGGGACCTCCCGCAGCCTGGACTTCTTGTAGACAGTGTCAACTTCGAGTCCCAGGAATTGGGCAGCTTCCCTGACGTTCAGGAGCCGCCTAGCAATAAATCCATTTGACACCATCCCCGGCTTGTTTTCGTTGAACATATTTGCGACCTCAGAGGAATTCGGTGCGATGCTTCGGGCTTCTGGACGTGACTGTCATGCGGTTCTCGATAATCTCTCAAGCTTGATTCATGGATCATGGGTGGCTGGTAGCGCTATGCAAATTTGCGTCCCCGCTTTGGGAGCGCAGTTTTTTGACATGCTTCTAGCCTGCCGCCTCAAAGCCGCTTCGTCCAATACTTCGCAATTATCGGGTGATAGATCTGATTTATCGGGCGACCCCAACAAACAGCGGGCTCTACTCAATTTTGAAAACTAAAGTTTGCCCAGCTTCCACTTTCTACTCAACAAATCTTGTAAAATTCTGGCATCATTCCCACAGAGGTTCTGAGCGTTCTACGTACTCCACCAGCGAGGCGAGGATCTCGGAGGCATCGGACACCCTTCCTGCCCGCACTAAGGCGTATGCGGTGTTCGCCCGGGCAGAAGAGTTCGCGGGGCACAGATCGTGCGCGATGCGTGCTTCTGTCAGAGCTTCGTCGATGCGATCCAACTCGATGTACGCGCTCGATGCAAATAGATGGGCCACCCTCGAACGAGGGTCCAACTCGATGGCTTCTTTCAAGCGCGCTACGGCGCCGGTCGGTCGGCCGGCATGCAGCAGGAACTGCCCTTCCATTGCGTGGATCAAACCTGACAACGGATCGAGCTCACGAGCGCGCGCGACCATCCCCAGAGCTTCGCCGTGCCGTAACAGGTTTGACGAAAGGTGTGCGCACATCGACCAGGTGTCTACGCTGTCCGGGTCGAGCGCCAGAGCGCGCTTGAAATGCCGTTCCGCGACATGCCAATCCCAGTCGTACCAGAACGCCGTGAACGCCAGCACCGCATGCGCTTCGGCCAGAGTCTCGTCGATGGCAACCGCCTGGAGCGCGGCCGCTTTCGACTTCGAGCCAACCTCGCCGGAGGGCCTTTCGAGCGATAGCCCGAACATACGATAAGCGTGAGCGAGTCCAACGTGGGCGGGCGCATATCCGGGATCTTCCTCGATGGCTCGCTCGAAGTAGCGGATTCCGGTCTGAATACCCGGCTCGGTCATTTGGAAAAGATGGAATCGCCCTTTGAGATAGAGTTCATGCGCCTTCGGACTCTCTACCGCGCCTCGCTGACGGCTGCCGATTTGGCCGCCGGGCAAGTTTAACCGGAGCGCGTTCATCACGGCTTCAGTGATCTCGTCCTGCACGTCGAAGAGATCGCGCGATCCGATTTCTCGTTCGTACCGCTCCGACCATAACGGAGAACCAGTGGCCGCATTGACGAGCTGAGCGGTGATTCTTAGTCTGCTGTCCGATTTGCGCACGGCGCCTTCGAGCACGAGCGCCACACCCAGAGCGGTTGCGATTTCACGAACGTGAATCTGCCTGCCCTTGAAGGAAAAGGCCGATGTTCGAGCAGCAACACGGACGCCCCCAGTTCTCGAAAGCGCATGGATGAGTTCGTCCGTAAGGCCGTCGGCAAAATAATCGTACTCGGGATCGGTGCTGTTATTCGTGAACGGCAGCACCGCGATGGAGAGCTTTTCGAGGGTGTCACCACCGGCGTCTCCCCGGTTTACAACGCTTACCGGGGCGACGAATTGATACCCTCGGCCGGGCACTGTGGCAATGAAGCGGTGCTCTCCCCGTCCTTCCCCCAGGACGCGTCGCAGCAGCGAGATGTTTTGAGTTAGGTTGTTCTCCTCAACAGCAGTATCGGCCCAGATGGCCCGAATTATCTGCTCTTTTTCGAGTATGGAGCTGGAGTGTCCCACTAAGTACGCCAGCGTCTCATAACCCTTAGGCGTAAGACCAACCGAGGCGCCGTCCCGCTTTAACAGAAGCCGCCTTTCGGTATCCAGGCGAAAGTCTGCGAATCCATAGACCGGCATGTCGCGGTCACTTCCGTTTTTCGATCATCTCATACACTTGGAGATTCTCTGAAGACACGAGCCTCCATTTTGCTCCGGTTCGCCTTCCCCGCCTGGTCTTGCGACCGCCTACCTTTCAACCGGCGCGAACACAGGGAAGAGTTGCCGACCAACCGACTGGAATTCCGGAGGAACTGTTCACCCGGTTACTGCTCGCTGCAATGACTCGGCGATTTAGCATAAAGCGAAAAGCACCATCGGCGACAAGGGCGACTGAACGCAGCCATTGGCGTGGCGGGAAGGCGAAAATCCACAGTGCCGATCCCATGCGCTGTGGGTCAAAGTGCTGTTGACCACAAGGTAACTCCCGAGTTGGCCCACAATTCGACATCGAACGAAGACTCGCCGCATGCAGTGTGTGGGAGAACGTCCCGTGAATCAGTCCATTAGGGACTGATTGGACCTCGTTTTAAGAGTTTTCGAGGCGCCTAACTACTCAACAACTACTTACAGCATATCAAGCGCGACGGATTAAAACAGTCTGCTTTCTAGAGCTCTCTTCTGGTAGCGTTTGATCCCGAAATAGAACCTAACTCAAGACCGTTCGGCAACGCACTAGCCCGGCAGCATGACGTCGAAAATTGACGAAAGTCTACATCGGCCGATCAGGGACTTACTGCGTTCCGAGCCTCCAGAGAGGATTTCATGATTCCAGAAAAGAAAACTGCGGACGTAATTCGCGCCTTGCGAGAGACATTTGATGTAGCGGAGTTCGAAGATATTCGTAGGATGACCAAAGGTCTCAGCTCGGACCTTGTTTTTCGCATTGTCGTGCATGGACAACCATACTTGCTACGCATCATGACGCGTATCGATGAAAGGATGGATCCTTGCCGCACCTTCGCATCCATGAGCGTGGCCGCAGATGCAGGTCTAGCACCCCGCGTCCGGTATGCCAGCGCGGAAAGCGGCGTCTCGATCACCGACTTTGTTGAAGCGATGCCATTCTTGCCTGCCCAGGCGCTGATTCTTCTTCCCGGTACCCTGCAAAGCCTCCATGCGCTGCCGCCATTTCCCAAAACCTTCAATTACGTCACGGCGCACAAAGGATTCATCTGGAGGTTCCGCAAGGCAGGTCTTCTCCCGGAGGGCGAGATCGAGGAGGCCTTCACCCGGTACGAACAGGTCGCCGCCGCTTACCCGCGTCTCGATTCGGACATGGTGTCTTGCCACATGGACCTGAACCCAGAAAACCTCCTGTTCGACGGCCAACGCCTATGGCTCGTGAGCTGGCACATTGCGTTTGTGAACGACCGCTACTTTGATCTGGCCGTTGCTGCAAACTTCCTGGTTGCCGACGACAGGGACGAACTCACCTATCTCGAGCGGTATTTTTGCCACCGACCAGACGAGTACGAACGCGCGCGCTTCTTCCTTATGCGTCAGGTTTTGCACATGCTCTCCGCCACGGTTTTCCTATTGACGGGTTCGGCGGGCAAGCCGATCAACGTGAGCGAGAAGCTTCCCTCATTTAGACACTTTCATCGACGGATCTGGGCGGGCGAGGTGAACCTGGCGGACAACGATCTGAAGATCGTGTATGGAATGGTTCATTGGGAGCAGCTCCTACAGAATATCCGGCAAGCACGATTTGAAGAAGCGTTAAGAATCGTTTCGAATCGGCATGCATGCAAGGAAGACATACCTCGGCTTCTGCCGCTCGCTGAGAGAATGTGAAGTTTCATTGCTAGGCTAAAGATGTCAGGGGTGAGTGGTCAGAGACAATCGCCCCAACTGCGGATGTCGCTACGTTCGGCTGCGGATTGGGTTCTTTCGGGCGAAAGGCCGCCTAAATGGAAGTTACCATTCGGTGAATGTCAAACATGGCCAAACTTTGGCGATGGTCCCGAGAGCGATGGTCAGGCCGATGCACTCATCCACTCTGGTTTGACTTCAATTCGGTCAAATGTGGATCAGTATAGGAGTCGGACAAATAGTCGATCAAGACCCCTTTTCTGCGCAGTACGATGAAACGTTGTGCCCGGCCGAGCACTATTCTTGCAGCGAATTAGAGTCAGGCGCAAAGGAGGAGAGACCTTCATGGCACGGATCCACTGCAGCCTCATTCAAAGCAATTTTGGAGGGGACCACGGCAACTTCGAAGCTGTGATCCTGGAAGGCAACTCGCTCGTTCACTGGTTTCGTGGTAACACCATCGACAATCCGCCATGGAGGCGCGGGGGAGTCGTGGCTCCGGGAATTGCGGCCGCAGCTGGATCCATCATCCAGAGTGATATGGGAGATTCCCAACACGGAAACTTCGAGGTTGTAGTGCCTTTGTGGGCTCCCGATCAGACCATGGAGCTCTGGCATTTCTGGCACGACAACTCCGATGTGAACTTGCCGTGGGCACGAGCTCAGCGTGTCACGACCAATGTGGCAGCTCCCGCGTGCATAATCCAGAGCGACTTCAAAGGCGACGGACCCGCCAATTTCGAACTGGTTGTCCCGATCGTAAGTCCGGAAGGATCGATCGACTTATGGCACTTCTGGCGAGAGAACTCCGACGTCAGTACGCCGTGGCAACGCGGAGGAATGGTCGCGGCCGGGGTTGCTGGCCCAGGCTCCCTGATTCGGAGCAACTTTGGATCTGGCGGCCACGGCAATTTCGAAGTCGTTGTGCCCCGGTCTGCATCGGATGGTTCGACGGAGCTGTGGCATTTTTGGCACGACAACTCCGATGTCAACTCGCCGTGGCAACGCGGCGGGTTGGTGGCCGCTAACGTCAATGGGCCCGGTGAACTCATCCAAAGCGACTTTGGCTCCAGCGATCACGGAAATTTTGAGGTGGTGGTCCCGATAGGCAACTCATTGGTCCACTTCTGGCATGACAATTCTGACGTCAACTCGCCATGGCAACGCGGACAAGACATCACCGATGCGTGCAACGGCTGGGCTAGCCTGATGCGCAGCAACTATGGACCGGCAGACCACAAGAACTTCGAGCTCCTTGTGGAAGAGTGTACCCAATCGCTCGCTGCTTATTGGCACCCCAACCAAGACACAAATCTCCCCTGGATGCGCGATCAGGTTCTGTTGTTTGAACCCTATCCCGCCCAAGTCGTAGCTCAGGTCGGTAAAATTGCGCAGCTCACCGGCGAGTACGATCGCCAAGGTTGGGATGGCACCGGGACACCACCCCTGGCTTTTAACCGTACCCAGACTCTCTATGGCATTCACAGCTGCGATCTGGGTTCTTCGTTCGAACATCGCAATCGTGTCTATTTTCTATTTGGCGACACCATTCGAGACGGCTGGCCCATGAACCTAGATACGATCGCGTTCTGCACCGATACCGACGCCTCTGCCGGTCTTCACCTTACCTTCTATAAGCAACCGCCGCTATTTCCGGCCATCGATCAGAGCGCCTTTAGCGTGCCGTTGGACGGGGTCAGCTTGAATGACACGATGTATGTTTTCTTCTCGACCGATCATTACAACGTGGATGGGCGAGATCTAATGGGTCGTTGCGTGTTAGGCCGCTCTGATAACGATGGCTATGACTACTCTTGGGTCGGCGAAATCTCGCGGTGGAAGTTCATCAATGTCTCGGTTGCCAAGGGGGTCGCAGATGCCAATCTGGCGCCACAGCTTGGTCTGAATGTGGGCGCTCCGGTTCTTTGGATGTTCGGCAGTGGCCGCTACCGCGCCAGCTCGGTTTGCCTGGCGCTGATGCCTCTCGATAGTATCGGCAGTGCGGGACCGCTTTTCTTTTTCACCGGAACCTCTTGGAGCCGCAGTGAAGCCGATGCCGCACCTCTGTTTTGCTCCGCCGATGTCGGCGAGCTTTGCGGGCGTTGGAACCCTTTCTTACAGCGCTGGCTCATTACATACAACAGCGCAAATCCGCGTGGAATTCTGCTGCGTAGCGCCACTCAGCCCTGGGGTCCGTGGAGTTCGCAGCCGGTTATGCTCTTCGATCCAACCCGCCTGAGTGATCCGAACAATCCATGCTCCGGCGCAGGATACGGCAAATTTATGCACGTCCCTTGGAACGTGAGACAGTGCGATCATGTTCAGGATGACATGTTTGGATCATGGCGAGATAACGAATGGGGCGCCGAATACGGACCTTACCAGATCGCGTCGTACGCGACCGGAACGCAGAATCAGGAGTCTGTGATTTATTTCACGATGTCCAGTTGGAACCCCTATCAATCAAATTTGATGATGGCAACTATTCTCCAACAATTTGTCTCGTGATTACTACCGCTAACTTGACAGGCAGTCAGTCGTAAGACTTGGCTGTCGCGTCTGGGCGGCCTAAGCGAAATCGTGGCTACGGTCTGCGCGATGACGGATCTGATGTCTTCTATCCACGAACGTGTTCCGGCGCAACTGGATGAGAGAGCTGCTTGTCGGACAGGCGCCCATTGCCGAATCGGAAGGTCGATCTCTCGCCCTCAATCCGGCGCTGCACTCGGATGTCGATTGCAGCATTGCTTTCACTGAGTCGCCGGATCAATGACATCCCCACGGCGGCAACTGGTTCCGCGATTGTACTGATCGGGCGACGCACGGATGATCGCTCGCGGGACATTGATGATGCAATTCGCGAGGAGGCAATCTCCCGCTTGACGGTGCTTGAGATCGCCGAAGAGACCATCCAGCTTCTGTCAAAGTACGTCTTACCCGAACGGGCAGACGCAGTCCGCAGCTTCGGAGAGTCACTGCCGCCCGGGTTGCAGGTTCTCAGCTCTCCCAACTGCTTGCTGTCAGTACCCGCGATGCATAGCTCTGGTCCGTCTGTTTCGAGACCGTCCGAAACCTCAGGCCGACGTCCCCGATAACTAAGAGCATTCTTCCTATTGGTGGAGAGTTCGAATGCGGTGAGAATCTGGTGACAAGAATCAGCTACCTTTACAGGCTGCATCTGAGTTGCCTCGCTAAGCTCGTAACCGGCTACGAAAGGAAAGGCCGAAATTTCCAACCTCCTGCGGGTCAGTTTCCAGGGAGCGCGGGTCATCTACGAGATAAGTTCAGACTTGACTGGTAGAGTTTGGCAGGCAATGAACTTTTCGATCGCGTGTTTGTAGCTCCGACGAGAATGTGCTGACGCCAGGGTATTCAGCACGGTCGTTTTCGATTGGTCTAGTTCTGGTACGGTGAGACTCGCCGAACAACTGGCAGACTTGCTTGGCTGTTTCTTGGACGACATTGGAGGTCTTTTGCGCCGGTCGTAGAGATTCGTGATAGGTGGACTTGAATCGTTTTTCGCGCCTGATTTACCTGCAGCCCGCCATACTCATTACGCCACCGGAAGGGCACCAACATACTTGTTCAAAATGCTGGCACGCTGGGCTGGCATTTGTCGCAATGCGAAAGCGCCAATCCTGGCCTAGAAAATTCGTGGAAATGCAGGATCGACGGGTTCCATCCCGGAGAGCGACCGACGGATATACAAGCGCAGCATCCAACGATCCTTTCCATTGAATTCCGCCGAAAAAGGCGTTCTCCCGTGAATGCAGCGCCTGTTGTCCAATACCAGCAAATCCCCAGATTGGAGATGAAGGCGTTTTATGATTTCGGAGGTCTGCGCTGCCTTACGCAATTCGTTGAGTGCGTTCTCCGCAGCTTCGTCAATCCCGCGGGTTCCACAAGCGAGGTCAAAGGCCGCGAGGCGCTTCGGGCCCTCGCCGCGAAATAGCGGCACCGGCCCGACCCATGGCCGGTCGCCGGGTTCGTCGCGCGTGAACGAGTAGGGGGCTCTCAATTCAAAGCGCGCCTGCGATAGAACGTCCAGACATGAGGGATGAAGCTCCGCACAGAGGTCATCGACCATTAGGACGAGAGTCTCAGCAGCCCCTCCTGGATCGCCACGAAGGCACCACAGCAGAATGAAGTCCGGGCTCTCCGCATCCAACGGAAGTCTCGGATTTCGCCGGGAAAAGACAAGTTCGGTGTGCAGGTCCAGCATGGATGAGGAACTCTCGTTCGACGACGAATTGCGATGGCTTTCGACCGGGAAGACATTTTGTACCAGAACACCATTTTTCTCGGCTCGGTAACCGAGTGGCTCTCCGAGCACCATCGACACGCCGAGCACGACGGCCTCGGAAAGCAAAGACAGTTCGCCCCCGGAGATCGACTCGGCTCGGGTGGGTGTAGGTGGTAGGTCGTCTTCGTTCACCAGACCGCGGATCAAAGAGACAGGGTGCTCTCCCTCAATCATCGACAAAAGTAGAGACAGGACTCTCTTTGGGAGTGCCGATCGCGCTGCCTGTTTGATCTCTCCGAGTAGGTTCTCCGCGTCGACGGGCAGCCGAATAAATCGGCTAAACTCCTGCAGGACCCGGTCGGCTTCCCCTTGACTGGCAAAATATACTTCCACAGCGGCTCCCTGGCTTGGCGGGATCAATCTGTTGACGGGTATGCGTTGGTTTGAACGCTAGCTCGTGCCTTTGGAATAAGGCCCAAACGTGAAAATGATATCAAACAGGATCTCTGTTCTTACTTGAGCTTGAATCTGAGTGAGATAGAATTCCCGCAAGGCCGGACTCAGATGTTGCCGGTTCTTTCGAACGAGGATCTGTCGCTGTTCCACGTTCCATGGAGATGGTCTTCATGAATGAATCGCTACCCGTACCTGCTTCTGTAGGGTTCGACTATCTCGAGTTGTGGGTCAGTGATCTCGGCGATGCCAGGGCGGCATTCACTACCAGATTCGGTTTCGAGCACTTCGAGGCCGAGGTTGAGTCTCTCGAAGATCAGGAAATCGCGTCTCTTATTTGCGGAGACGCCCGCCTTATTCTTCGTCAAGGGGCCGCGACGGCCGCGACCGCCCGTTACGTGGCCGAGCACGGCGACAGCATTGTGGACGTGGCGTTGGTCTGCGATGACGTGGCCTCCGTTGCTCATCGGTCTCACACTCACGGCCTGAAGATGACATACGAAAGCGGGTGTCTGCGTATCGATGTCCTGGGCGATGCTTCTATCCTGCACTCCCTCCGGGATCGAAGGCAGGTACGACATCCGGTGACCCATGCCACCTCCGTCCCAACGCAAGTAAAAGGGATAGACCATGTCACCTATTGCCTGCCATGCGGAACGATGGACCGCGTCGCCCGTATCTACAGGGAGGTTCTTGGGCTGGCGTCTGTCCGTGTCGACAACTGCGACGAAGTAGGAGATAACTCTCGCGGCATGCGGACCGTGGTTCTGCGCTCGCCGCTTGGCTTCGCGGTGGTGCTCACTGAGCCGGTCAGTCCAGAGAGCGACGGCCAAACGCAACGGTTCTTGGACGCTCACGGGGGAGCCGGAGTGCAGCACGTTGCCTTCGCATTCGACGATCTCGTTGCCGCTGCGGAAGCGCTTCGATCGAGGGGACTTGCTTTCCTTCCCATTCCCAGAGAACAACTAGAGCGCTCTCATCAACGCCTACACGATCGTGCGCTTCAGTGGGACATGCTGCAGCGGAATGAGATATTGGTTGATGACGAAGAGGATGGCCTCCTGTTCCAGCTCTTCACTTTACCAATCACCAAACGAAGCAATTTCTTCATCGAGCTTATCCAACGCGCTGGAGCCGCGGGATTTGGCGCCAACAATGTTCATGCGCTATTTGCCGCCGTCGACGCCGCGATCCATGATCCTGCCAAAATGCTGTGGAGCCGGCCCGAAGACACTCCTGAATTTGAAGCAACTGCCTGGATCGCCGAACTCGTCGAAAGCGTTCGCGCAAGAATTCCTTTTTACCGCGATCATCTCGCCGGTTCCAATTCCTCAAGCTTGACCCTCCTGCCTACCTTCGACAAATCGATGACGCATGAGTATGGACGGTTTCCTCTGTCCGCCGGGGGGGCCCATGGCGCGCCTCGGGTCGTGGCAACGTCGGGCACTTCAGGTGACAGACTCTTCATATCCTTCGACCAAAACGAATGGAATCGCACTGCGAACTGGCTCGAAATGGTCGCACGGCGCGTGGGCGTGACACGGGACGACGTGTTGTTGAACACGCATTGCTACGGACTATGGGTAGGCGGCCCCGCGCTCGATTTCCTCGCAATTCGGTCCGGCGCAGGACTCGTTCCCCTCGGACCTGCCGCGCCGTCCACTGTCCTTCAATTACTTTCCGACGGCGTCGGAACGGCGATTAGCGCAACCCCTTCTTATCTCCGGCGTCTCATTGAGACCGCGCACGCATCCGGTTTCGACCTCTCAAGAACCGCATTGCGCTTTGGGTTCATCGGTGCAGAAGCTGCTGAGCCGTCGCTTCGGAGCAAACTGCTGTCGCAGCTTCCGAAAGGGTTCAAGTGGATCGAGCTTTACGGGCTCACTGAAACTGGCGGCCCAGCGCTTGCGTTTGCTCCGGATCCAACGATACCCGAGCTCGAGGTGAATACTCAGGATTTTTGGGTCGAAGTGCTTGACGAGACCGCAGACCGGCCGGTGAAAATCGGAGATGTCGGGGAGCTGACGATTACCACCCGGCGAACGAACGGTCGAACCCCACTTGTCCGGTACCGTACACGCGATCTCGTGTGCGCGACTGCTGGAAACGCCAGTGCTCCAACCCGCATTTCGAGAATACTCGGGCGCAGAGACGATAGTCTGAAGATAGGCGGTGTGTTGGTCTATCCGTCCGCTGTCGCCGAGATCATGTCGCAGTTCATGCCTGCCACCGCGGAGTGGCGAGCCCAGATTATCCGCCGAGAGCCGGACGACCAATTGCTTGTCGAGGCTGAGGCCTCGCCGGATCTCTGCCGGGCGGTCAAAACGGCCTTTCAGGAGCGCGTGGGTGTAAGCCTCACCGTCACATCGATCGAAGCTAACACGCTAGCGAGAAGTCGAGATAAAACCCAAAGGATATTGATCGACTCCTCAACGGCAGGAGCTTCTGACCCACGCAGTCTGCAGATGTCCGCAGAGGGTTCCAGTTAATGAATCTCGTATTCGTAGGCGATCGCTGTAACGATCATTCGCCAAATAGCGGATACGACCAGGTCTGCTCGCTCTTCCCCGACGCCGGTTGGCTAAGCGGGCGCGCACTGGAGGCAGGACGACTGGAATGGCACCGGGATTCGAAGGAATTCGCAACCACGGCGAACCGGGTTCTTCACGTGATCTATGGTGACTGCAGCGGCAAGGCGCTGCCCGGGCTTCTGCGCAAAAAATTCCCCGAGGCGAGAATTGTCTCTTCAGTTCATCGACCAATTCACCGGCTTAAAGCGGACGGCGTCGCGTGCGCCGCGCTGAAAGCAAGCGATGCGATTGTGGCGATGGCCGAGGTGCAGGCCCGCGAGCTCGCTGACCTGGACTTGGATGCAACGATCTCCTTCATCCCACATGGTGTCTGGACTAAAGTATTTCGTTCGGCTTCTTCTTTGACCGGCCAGCCTCGGCAGGAGGTCTTGCTAGTCGGCAGCTTCCTCCGTGACTGGAATGGAGCGAAACATGTTGGGGCGCTGCTGGCGCAAGCCGGAGTGCGGTCGGTCGCGGTTGGAGCCGGCGCCCGTGACAATCTGGCAGGTAACTATGCGCATATTGACGTGCTTCCACGGGTTTCCGAGTGTGACCTCGTAGAGATGTATCAGCGGTCCGCTGCCGTCTTTCTGCCGTTTGTGGACGCAACCGCATCGAATGCGCTCCTGGAATCGATGTCTGCTGGCTGCCCTGTCATTTGTCCCCGCATGCCGTCGCTCATTGATTACCTCGGCGACGATTCCGACTCCTTTGATCCAGGCCGCTACGACCTCGCAGCCTCCAGGATCTTGCATCATGTCCGAAATCCGTCCGAACGCGATGCAAGGGCACGATGTTTGATGGCGCGGGCTGAGGCTTTCGACTGGTCGCGTCTCAAACCGCAGTATGAGGCGGTTTATGCCGGCGTCGTTGCGTGAACCGCGAAGGGAACGTTCAACCCGGATAGCTGCACCTTCACTATGGGCCTGGTATTGCGCGAACCTTCGTAGGCTATATTTCGCAGGCGCTAATAGCATTCTGTTCATCTCTTGTATGGGCTGACGATCAAGGCCTGCTAAAACTACCCGGCATTCCTGAACGATTTGTGAGGCGTGATGACGGCTTACGACGAGCTCCATGATGAAACCGGGGCAATGCGCGCCCCCTACGCAACGATCCTGGCGAGAAGTGGAATTGACGTGACAAATCCGGCCGTTCCGGCACTCAGATCTCCCGAGTCGGTCGGCGATCGTTCAATCTATCCGGTGCCTCTCGTCCTTAACGAAGACGAGTACCGGTCTACGATCGTTCCCGGCGTCCTGCAGCGGGCTTTCCTATTGCAGGCCCTCTTCGAAGACATTGCTATCGGATCTGCAAAGCTTCTCAATAGCGGACTTCTCAGCGAAGACGAACTCGAGGGAATTCTACTTTCCGAAGGCATTGATCTGAAGCGCTTAAGGCATCTGTGGCAAGGCCAGTCACCAGATCAGATCCGATTCGTCTACGGCCCCGACCTGGTGCGAAACCCCGAGGGAAAGTGGGTCGTTCTGGAAGACAATGTGGGTTGCGTAGGCGGAGTCGCACAAGGTGCCGTTACCCGTGACGCCTACCTTCAGTCGAGAGGACTGTCGTCCCCACTCACATTCCCTTCCCACAGTGATCTCGAACGTGCGGTGCAAGCCTTCTTCGATCGGACGGGCGTCAAACCGCACACGAACGGCCTTTTTGGTTTTGCGGGCTGGTCGTCGCCGAATGGCCTGGAAGTCAATGACTTCGAGACCAGGGTGAAGGCAGATTGCCTGCGCTCGTTCGGGATCACCGTTACACAACCGGACGAGCTCTTGGCCTGGATGCGGAAGGGCGCCGCGAATCCTTCAGCAATCGTGAACTTCTCCGCGACCATGACATCCGCCTACCAGGATCTGGCAATCGTTGCCTTCACGGGATCCAGCCTTCCGGTAATGGGATCGCCGTGTGTAGGATTGATCGCCTCCAAAAGCTTCCTGCCGTGCGATGAACGCCTTGCGACAGAGTACCTCGGTGAGAAGCTTATTCTTCGATCGGCGCCCAGCCGGCTGATTCGCGAAATGCCCGACCAGCTACCCCGTAAGGGTATGCTCAAGCGGTCAAATGGGTGCCAGGGAACCGAGGTGTTTTTCCTGGATGAAATATGTGGAAAGGATGCGCGAGTGAATCTCCTGACGGCCGCGCGAGAGTGGGGTCATTGCGCAGCAATTCTCCAGGAGCCGGTGGAACGGTCGGTTCTCGGGGCTACTGGAATTGCTACCTTCAGCTCCACAGCGGTCGAGATCCGGCCGATCGTCTACGTCTATGGTTGGAAGGCAGCACTTGTCGGAGAAGTTGTGACCGGCCGCGCGATTCCGGCTGGCGGGGAAAGGCGAGGAAATGTGAGCCGTGGCGCTTATTTGCTTCCCGTCCTGCGCGAAGCCTCAAACGCACATAAATTCCCTGGGTGAGATGCCGGGCTGATTTAACGGTTCGGCTTTCTTTGGTCGTGGGTGGTGGTCGGAGGAGAACAGTCTGCGAGCTGTGCTCTGGATGTGCATTAAAGTATAAGAACCAGACCACAACTCGAGCGAGTCTGTTATCATGTCGGGGTCGGAGGGTCACCTTATGGTAGCGACTGTCAGCGATAGAGAGTTCAGCGAAAAAGTGCTTCAATCCAGACACCCGGTTTTGGTGTCATTTCGATCCGCGGCCTGCGCGTCTAGCTTGGAGTTGGCGCCGCTGGTTGAAAGGGTCGCCTCCAGGTACGAAGGCCGGATAGCCACTTTCGCCGTCGAAGCTGATCGCAGCGCGGCAATCAGCCGGCAGATGCGGGTAACTCGTCTGCCGATCACGATGATGATTTCTGACGGAAGGGTGGTTGATTTCATCGGCGGAATGACCGATGAGAAGAATCTTTCCGAGATGGTCGAGCGCCGATTGGAACCAGTACTCCACGTTGGCGAGAGCAACTTTAACTTGGAGGTCCTGGAATCACGGGTCCCGGTTCTGGTGCATTTCGGGGCTTCCTGGTGCGTTTCCAGTGAGAGACTCTTGCCCGCGATTCGCGAGATCGGCGAACGCTTCGAGAATCGCGTGAAAGTCACGCGAGTCGAGTTTGGCGCCGCGAACGCACAATTGTGTTCTCGCCACGGCGTGATCCGGGTGCCAACAACCGCACTGTTCGTCGGCGGCAGGATAGAGGACCAAATCTTCGGCCACACCTCCGTGGAAAACATCTCCAGCATGATAACCCCGTTCTTGCTCTGACGCAGTGGAAACGGCCGCTGTGAATTTGACGAGCGATCTATCCCAGGCAAGCCCTGACATTATCGAGAGATCGGTGCTTCAAGCATTCCTCGATGAATTGTCTACCCGGCTGCATGACGGGCAAGGGTTGCCGGCAACCAACGTTGAGCTAGTGCACCGAGGAGCCAGTCCGGCGCTACTTCAGTCTCTGGCATTGTTCACTGACAACGCCCGACGCCTACCTGTTACCGTCCATCGGCGGCTTGCTGTCGCTTTAAACCGCGATCAGATTCCGTCGAAACTGTGGCTGATCGATCATTTGTCCGATGCCATGCTCCTCGAAGACAGCCGCATCCTTATCGTTGGCGGATGGTACGGCATTCTGCCGCTTCTGTTGCAATGCCTCTACCCGTCGTGGCGCATTCGAACCGACGTGATCGATGTCGACCCAGCGGCATGTGAGGTTGCCTCAATACTCTCGGAAGGCATAGTCGAAAATCTTACGATCACCTGCAAGGACGCTATTGACGTCGACTATCGCGAAGTTGTGCAAGAACCTCACAGCGTCGTGGTCAACACCGTCTGCGAACACATGAGCAACTTCCTCGATTGGTTCAGTCTTGTCCAACCAGGGCGACTAATGGCGTTGCAGAGCAACGACCATGTGGGCTGTTCGGAACACACGAATTGCGTTTCTTCGCTAGAGGCATTTGAAACTCAAGCTCCTCTGTCGAAGGTATATTTTCGGGGAATTCTGCCGCTCGCGAATTTCCAGCGTTTTATGCTGATTGGCCGCCGCTGACACAGACGACGCCTCCAACCACGAGCGCTTCAAGGCATTTCTGGGAGACTGTCGCCCGGCTCCGCTGAGAGGCTTAAAAGATTGCAGGGATCACAACTCATGATAAGCCCGCACTGGGCCCTCCAGCACCTTACAGTAGTCTGATGTTCGAGAAGAATCCGCTCGAGATGGTCGGATGCGCCAGAGCCTTTCAACACAACAAAATCGCCGTGTCGGAGTTCACCCCGCAAGAAACTGCTCGCGTCGCGAACGCTCTCGAAGAGGTGCACAATCGCCTTTCCCACCTTCAACTCGCTCAGAAACCCATCGGAACCGCGGCGAGCCCCTCCCCAGAGACTCTCCGGTCGCTCCCCGACGAAGATCAGAAGGTCCGCAACCTTCGCTGCCGATCGCGCGAACGAAGTGTAAACGCCCCTCGAGCGTCCTGGGTAGTCGGAGATCCGTCCAATGACGGCAATCTTGCGAACCGCCCGTGCGCATTCCATAAAGTACAACAATTCTTCCAGGGAATCGCTGGTAGCTTTGAAGTCATCGCGTACAAAGGTCACACCTGACTCGGTAACGACCGAACTCATCCGTCGCTCCGTAGGGGGGAGTTGCGCTATGCGCTCGACAGCCTCGTCGAGTGTCACTCCCATTGTGCGAGCGATGGCGATCGCGGCCACGGCCGAGCCGACGAGATGTTCGCCGATTAGTTGAGTCTGAACCTTGCGGAACTCGTCACGGAACCAAAGTTCGAACGACAGCCTATCCGGCCATGCGCTGCGCACGTTCTTAATCCGGAAATCGGCGTCTGGATTCGAGCCAAAGCCAAGAACACGGCCGGGCGCTCGGCCACGCATCTGCCAGACGAGAGGATCGTCGGCGTTGAGAATAGCCGTGCCTGAGCGTGGAAGACACTCGATGACCTTTGCCTTTTCTGCCGCCGTGTGCTCGAGTCCCCGAAAAGCGGCATAGTGGTCGCGCCTGACATTCAGAACCACGCCAATATCCGGTTTCACAAGTTCGAGGCCCTCATCCAGGGTTCCTGCACCCCATGCGCCGAGTTCCTGGATGCAGAAGCCGTGGCAAGGTTGCACTCTAAGGATGTTCTCGGCGAGCTCTATCCCGCAGTTTCCACTGCCGGGATTGCTCACGCCCTTTAACGTCGGCGCCAGTAAACCAGTTGCCAGGTCCTTCGTCGTAGTCTTGCCGCAGCTGCCAGTGATTCCGATGAAGGTGACCGAGCTCAACGTGTCCCGATGCGCCAGCACCTTCGCGATTTGCTCGCTTTCCACGTCAGGAGTATACCGTGGGGGGAATTGACAAGTGAGGACTCCACCGCCGGTTCGACTCCCTTCGTCTCCACGCAAACGAAATCTGCGACCCGTCCGTGAAGTGACCCCAGCTCGGCTTTTTCGCATTGACTTTCCAGACTATTGGGCCTACACGTACAGAGACATGGATTTCTTTCCTTGTGAACAGGCCTCCGCCGCCGGGTCGGTGATTCTGTGAAACTCGATTCTTTCAATTCGAGTAATCCGCCATCTGCGCCATTCAATCAATTGGCGCCCGCGGCCAGCCGGCATCCGGCCAAAGTTGTGTTGATTTCTACTTATGAACTTGGACGACAGCCCTTTGGGCTGGCCTCTGCGGCTGCGTGGCTGCGCCAGGTCGGCGCCGACGTGACGTGCCTCGACTTATCCCGAGAGAAGCTGAATCCATCGATCGTCCAGTCAGCCCAGTTGGTAGCTTTCTATGTCCCGATGCATACAGCCACTCGAATTGCTGTTCGAGTCGTGGAAATTGTTCGCGAGTTGAATCCGTCTGCCGATTTGTGCGCCTATGGGTTATATGCCCCGATGAACGCAGAGTATCTGCAGGGGGTCGGTTTCAACACCATATTGGGCGGGGAATTTGAAGCGGGTCTTGCCGCGTTGGTCCAGAGAATTGGCGATGGCCATCAGAAGGAGAGTCTGAGCGAGATCTCGCTGGAGCGCCAACAATTCTTGATCCCCGATCGGAGCGATCTGCCCCTGCTGTCCAATTACGCTCAGCTTCTGATGCCCGATGACAGCCGCCGAACCGTCGGATACACCGAAGCCAGCCGCGGATGTAAACATCTTTGTCGTCACTGCCCAATCGTTCCGGTTTACGGTGGGAAGTTTCGGATCGTTCAGCGAAATGTAGTGATGGCGGACATCCGGCGCCAGGTGGAAGCCGGGGCTCAGCATATTACATTTGGGGACCCTGATTTCTTCAATGGCATTGCGCACGCGATAGCCTTGATACGTGAATTCCACCAGGAATTCCCAGAATTAACTTATGACGTAACCATCAAAGTTGAGCATCTCCTGAAACAAGCGGAACAGTTGCCTTTATTGCTCGGCACTGGCTGTGCCTTCGTGACAAGCGCTGTCGAATCAGTGGATGATCGGATACTCCAGTACTTTGACAAATGCCACACGCGCGCAGACTTTATCACAGTCGTGGATTTGTTTAAGAAGCTTGGGTTGGTGTTGTCGCCCACATTCGTGACGTTCACTCCCTGGACCACCTTGGAGGGATACGGCGATTTGCTGACTACCCTGGATATGTTGGATTTGGTCCCGAATGTCGCACCGATCCAATATGCGATTCGGCTGTTGATTCCGGCTGGTTCCCGTCTTCTGGAGCTGAAAGAAGTGCAAGATCTCATCGGCAAGTTTGACCCCGAGTCTCTTAGCTACCCATGGAAGAACCCTGACCCCAGGATGGACGCCTTGCACACCGATCTGCAGGAGATTATTGGGAAGCAGGTTTCGGGAGGGTTGGACCGGGAGGAGTTCTTTAGCGAAGTCGTGGAAAAGGTACGTCTGGCTGGCGGAAGAGTGACGCGGCGGGCCACCTCTACGCCTGCTGATCGCCGGGGCGCAGCTATTCCCCACATGAATGAACCGTGGTACTGCTGTGCCGAGCCAACTGAGGAGCAGATCGCTCCCTTTTAATTTTTCTATTTCTCAAGGGAAAGCTGACTATGCTTTGACCGGAGAGCTTCTCAAGCGCATGAGCATCGCGTCTGATGAAAGCCTTCAAGCGTCTGGTTTGCGGAGACGATGGTTTCTAACTGGTCGACAACCTCGCCAACTCGCGACCCTGGGATAGCGTAATAGAGTTCGTCATCCGCCATATCGGAATAGACGCGGTTCCCGATGCAAGCGAAACTCGGGTTGGCATTTCCTGTTTGTATAGTGCCAGGAAGAAAAGCGCACGTCGGGCGGATCGTGGGTGCGCCAGAAACAATTCCGGCTCTCGCAGTCGCTTCGGCCAAAACCATGACTTGCCGCGCGCTTCCACGAACTACCACTACTTGAGGTTCACATGGGGACAGAGCAAGCGGAGAATAGACCGCGACCTGAAACGGCTCCTTGTTGTGTGGAATCTGTGCGATCTCCTCTTGCCGAATGTATTTCATGCCAATCATTTGACCAAGCATTAAATTAAGCTCCGTATTTTTCTCCGGCGACAACGCAACATTATGTGTATACGCCCCGATCACGCAGCCCTGATGATCGTCTGTTGTCGTATAGAAGACTTCCCCGTCGCTGGCTAGCCTCCAATAAGAACAGCTTGCAGGTTGCGAAGCTTTCACACGCGGCACGCCGGCTGGCGCCCTATCCAGAAACGCAATAGCGACAGCCTGCCGCTCTAGCCCCAGGAGTTCTTGTAAACCCTTTCCAACCTGCGCAAAATCCATGATTCCCTCTCAGCGAAAAGGATGTTTTTGGTGGATTGCACCCGCGCAGCAGATTATACGTCACGGCTAATCGGCGCTGCGAATTCTCCGGCCGGCGCATTTGCCAGACAGCGTCGCCGTCACGGTCGGGCCGGATTCTCGTGCGGGCTTCGGTCTTCCAAAAGGCGAAAAACCGCGCCTACTCCTTCGCGCTCACAGGTAGTGTCCTAACCCAAATTAGGACACCACCCGCTCACACCACGAATTGACAAAGAGCCAAATTCCCGCTAGAGTCCCTACGGATGTCAGTCTGGTGTACTCTTCAGGATTTTCGGAAGTGTGAGGAAAACATAAAACATGGGAACCTACTCCGAACGAACTCAGATTGTTGACTTCTTGAAGCGCCACGTGGTCGGAGCGGCCGTTTCGGCTAAGCCCATCGTAACCAAATTCGATCGCGATGGAATCACCAGCATTTACGAAGAAGATGCCGTCTTCTCTAATTTGGAGGAGTCGCGTGAGGGATTCGCCTTCGACATGACGACCCTTGCAAGAGGAACACGGTATCTGTCCGGCGCAGAGTTGAGGGCGGAAGGCACTCTAAACACGGTTCGGGTCTTGCGTTACGAGATTACAGAGCGTCTGAGCAGTAAGGCTCTGGTGGGGTTTTCGCGGTTTATCTCTTCCACCAACGCACAACCGGATCCGATTGCCGGCGCGGTTTTCTTAGTCAGAATGTCGATGAAAGACGGCGAGCTCCGGGTGGAGGAAAATCAGGTTGGCTATTCCGATCGGATCACAGCGGACGGGACCGCCAAGCCGATCGCCGTGGACGGAATATATACATTCTCGGTGAAAGGTGAAACCCTCTCGATCCACTATGATCAGGCCACCTTCGACGTCGATCCCGTGACGCTCAGCCGGACAAGAACCGGGGAAAAGTTCCCAACTCAAGTAAGCCGTCAGGTGCGCTTCCCAGAGCCTTTGGAAAGAATTCCGTAACACGGCTGGTCAGCGCGGCCCTAGCAAAAACTCTCCGACAAGCGGTTCCGCAAGTTCACTTGTGCCGAAAATCCGGGCGAATCGACTGCCGGAGATCCCGCCTCCGAGGGCACAGCCGCTGAGATGCAGATACTCTGCGGCGAGATACATGGTTTGAAACAGGCATCCGACCTCCTTCAATATCAGACTGTAAGCCAACGCGCCGTAAATCGCGGCTTGCGCCGCAAAATGGCTGGTGATCAGCAGCACAACAGGAGGAGGAGGCGCGGCCACACTGGCTCCGGCGCTCTGAAGATAAGAGGAACAGGCCGCTCCTGATGCTGGTAATTTCTGGAGCCAATGCAATTCCGGCAGATATCGATACAATCCGGCGGAGATCGATTCAACCGCCCGTTCGGCGAGCACTGGATAAATCTCCAGTGAATAAATACCGCCGCCCGACGGATATGGGCGCGATATGAATGGCGCATCCTCCGGCGTCTCTCGATCGCGCGCGCAAAGTGCAAGGAACTGAGAAAAGGCAGTGAACGTCATAGGATCGGCAGACCATGCGCGCCGCGAACGGCGTGCACTCAATAGCGCGGGAAGACCATCGGTTGCAGGGACACCTTCTTCCAGTGGAATCGAAGCCGCATCAGGCCTAGCGCGCCGGCCGGGCGCGGGCGCGGTGTTCCGGCGGACAAGAATATTCCTCGATTCGCGATGATAGGCTAGCGCCGCCGGATCCCAGTGTTGTTGCGCGGCGGGTTCGTGCCCAGATGCGGAGCATAGAACGCCAGCGCGGATAAGATCATCGATGCGCGCTCGAGCGCCTGCCACGTCAACGGCACCTAGGCTGTTTAATACCTCCTCGATCGTTCTCGGTTGGGCAAACTGCTGCATAAGCCGAACCAGGTCGAAGTCAACTGTGGCAAGCCTGGCTCCCGACGCATCGGATTTAATCACGATGCGCCCTTCTCGCCAAACAACGTGAGTATATGCGGAGATGACCCATTGTCCGGTCATGCGCCTTCTGCCGGTCCTTTGTATAGAGGCCGTCGTCGTATGCGATCGAGGTCCGCGATGGTTCCAAAGTGCAAATCGATCTGGCGGGTTGCCTCGGCCCACGCCTGGAAATCGTGCGCCGGGCTGAGCGCATTTGTGACAAATGGATCGTTCCATCGTTCCATCGCCCGCTCCCAAAGCACCGTGAGCGGCTCTTCCAGCAAGCTGCCGATGGTCCCCTCGTAAATCGGCATGGCGCGGACTCTTCCGTCGGGTTCCACCTGCAGCGGCGGAATGTCCATTCCTTGCGCCAGAAGATCGGGATGCATTTGAAACTTCCTATTGTCTGACGTGCTAACCGCAATCCCGGCGGGTGTGAGAAGCTGTAGCTCCTCTTGCATACCGTGCAGCCTCATCACCTGACTTGAATCAAGTAACTCTTTTTCTGTGAAGCTCGCGCGCGAGCCAAGTCCGGTTGGAATCACGGCGCCGAAGCTCACGGCTGAGAGCTGCGGGAAACGCGGCAGCACCTCAGCGCAAAACTGAGGAAGCTGATGGAAATTACTGCGCATCACCACAAAGTCGATTCCCAGCTGCAGCGCGAATTTGGCGTCCGCACGCAAACCTGCAACAGCGTCATTCAATCGACCGAGTGCGCTCAGAGCGCGATCGAACGAGCATGCCCGGCCCCTGATTCGGTCATGCACTTCGGCGGTCGCACCATCCACGCTCACCGTGACGCGGGAGAACAGGCTGGTGATTTCCGGGATCATTTCCGTTGTGAAGTTCCAGCCGCTTGTGTAGAGAATCACTTCGACGCCGGCGCCCGATATCCTTCTCGCCACCTCGAAGATCTCTTTTACGGCCAGCGGCTCGCCGCCCGATAAGACGATCCCTTTGGGCCTGGCCAACGTCAGGGCGTCCGTCACCTGAAGCAATTGATCGGCACTTAATTGCCTGGGCGCACGCCGGCCGGATTCGGAGTAACAATGGCAGCACCGCAGAGGGCAGGCATAGGTAATGTCCCAGACAACAAATGCGGGAGAAGGGCAAAAATCAATCAGCCGCATTTCATTGGCCTTGGCAGAAGATCGCGGATCAAGGTCGCGCGCCCGCGGTTGCCGGTATATAACGGATTTGTTGTCTCGATACCTGGAATCAGTACCCGCACCGCGTAGGCCGGTCGAATTTGAGGGCAACTGAAATCGGCGATCAGGACTCGTTCATAACCGGCGTCTTGTACCCGATCGATCAACCATTCCAGTTCTTCCAGAACATTGCGGGAAACAAAACCAGCCGTTTTTTCAAGATCGCGCGTGGGCCGGTCGTTGCAAAACCAGAAAACCTGCGATTCGGGAACGAGTGTCCGCGGCCGTTCATGGCGGCCAAGGCTACGAGCTTGCAGCGAATAGTCTTCCCGTCCACCCGCGATGACGCCAGCCTTGGTTTGGGCAGCTTCGAGCAGTGCCATGGTCACCGCGACTTCCGGATCGGGATGGCACGCGAACCCATCGGAGGACGTGCTGGCTTCGCTTCTGAACGGATCGTCAAAGACACGCGCGTAAAACGTGGGCACCGCGATATCGGAGGTAACATCCAGGATTCGCACGCACATTCCCGCTTTTTGATATTTGCCAACTATACGTCGGGGACCTTCCGGCAGGGAACCCAAATCGACAAACCAGAATCGCCGGATCCCGACGCCGCCGGGGTTGTCAATTTCAACTTCCGCCAACCGGAGAGCGTGTCTCTCTATGCATTCCGCCGCGGCGTGGAGAGCGGCCTCCGCCAAACTAAATCCGGAGCCCAATCCGCTCGAAGAAAAAATCTTTCCGCCCAAACGCGGCGAATAGTAGATGTCGTTGTCTACGCGTTCGCCCGTTGCTGCAGCGGTGGGCGCCCACACTTTTTTGCACCGGGCAATGTCCACCCATTCTGTCCACGCGATCTCCAGGGTTGGAGAGTATCGCGTGTCAAAGGGCAAACCAAGTTCCATCGGATCGATCATCTCGCATGAGTGCGATCGATTCACAAATGCTGCTCTTACGGCCTCCCGAGGAAAGAAAGCGTCCTGCGCGAAGATCTCGACCTCTTCCATGATGCTTCCGATGCGCGCGCCCTCGCGCGTCTCCGCCTTGCCGCTGCTGAAACTGGCCGACCATCCACTTCGTTGGCCAAATGCCTGCGCGACATGCATGCTGAGCGTGTCGAGTTCGCCGACTTGCCCAACCCGCACGATGTTGATCTGTTTCGCGATCTGGTCGGTTGCGGTCAGGGCGTCCGAAATCGGTAGATTGAACCGGTTTGAGCCCTCAGTCTTCATGGCGCTTTCAAAGGGGAGTCCCAGCGATCGCCATGAGTCGGCTCGCGAGCTTGGCGTACGAACTTGCACATCCCGATCCAAAGCCTGCACGACAGGCAATGCAGCTCGACGCGCCAGGGCAAGGTCCCGAAGAAAATCCGTTACTTCATCGCCACTCACCCCGAGTTCTTCGAGCTCTCGCCAAACCCCGGGCCATTGCATCCTTGCCGTCAGCCGGCACATGGTGCGCTTTGCATCCTCAATCTCCGCCTCGGTTGGAGGACCCGCCTCCTTTCCTTTAACGGCGAAGTAGCAGAGGGCGCCGTATCGCATGGCCTCTCTCTTTAACGCGAGATTGTTGAGCCACAACTCGCTGCGAAACGCTTTCGCATAAACCCTCGATCCGGACGTCGCAAATGAGGCGATACTGCGCGCAGTCGCTGCCTCCGCCTCCAGCGAATTACCCACATCCGCCAATCCGAGCCCCAGATCGCGCATCGTAACGTGAGCTTCCTCCGGAGATTCCCATCCCCACATGAGACGCGTCGCGTCCAAAAGCGTCTGCGCAAGGCTTTCATCACCTGCGCCCGCAACTGACGGCACGCCCCGCAGCGCAGTCCCCGCCAATGCAAACCGCCCCAGCGTATTTCGCGCAAAGCTTTGGTAGAGTTTGGTGATCTTTAGGAATCTGATCAAGTCCTCGAATTGCACCCGGTCGCCGGATTCCCAGATCAAGATCGGGGCGGCAGAATCCTCAGTCGTCCGGACGCGGGTGGCAGACGTTTCCCATGTCGGAGGCGCAACGGCTGCCGAAGTCGCGTTCCCATTCGAATTGTCGACTTGCGCAAGCTCTTCGATCAGCGAGAAAGCGTCTTCCCTCTTCAGATCAAATCTGCGCAATAGTTGCGCGATTTCCTCCCGGTCGCGATTGCGCGATAGAGAGGAGTTGTCAAAGATTGCGGTATAGGTTCGATCCCGATAATGCAGCTCGGAACATGCCTGGATCAGCGCGTCACCCACATCCTTGCTCAACGTGGCAGACCGCACGAGGCGTTCAACTCCGTAGCGAAGATTGATTAACGGAACGGTGAGCGGTTTAAAGGTGTACGGGTCGAAGAGTAAGGCCACCTCATCATCCCGGTCGATTGCGCCGGAACGGTACATCTCAAAGATTCTCCCGATTCCATGCATCTTGGGAATCTCGGCGGCGCGCAGCGCACCCATGCTGGCCGCGCCGTAAACGACAACGCCTCGGCCGATGGCGTCGCGAATTTCGCCCGGGCTGATTGCCAAGGTTTGGGAGAAAACTCCATCAATGATGCCCACTATCTTGCCGGACTCAACCGTCTCGAGATCGCCGCGCTTGATTGGCGGGCGGTAATCAGCATTCCGCAAAGCCTGCTTCGCGATTTCCAGCGGAATGGAGGGGCCGACAAAAACGATCATTTGGATTGGACAGGATTCTGCGCTTCGTCCACGCAGACCGTCGAGCTAGGAGCGACGCGGTCTAAGCCAGACCCGCCGGGGGAGCAATTGATGGCAAAACAGGTGTTCGAATCTGCGGATTAATTTGGGGATTGATCTCCGGATTGATCTCCGGATTGATCCGAATATCAGGTACGATCGTTCGGTTGCAGTGTTGCCCGCACTTGCAGGCTTGCGGAAACGCATAGACGCGATTTCGCGTAACGTCGGGAGGAGCCGGATCGTAGGAGCCGAGAACTTTATCCAGATTGAGGCCCGTTTCAGCAACCATAGGGATGCCGAAGGCATCTTCCCAAAGCTGCTGAGTAACGGCAAAGGCCTCCCGATTCTGCTGTTTATCGTCCTCCCCTTCAATACCAAAATATGGGTAATGGTGAAGGAACTCGCCGAAAATCCGTTGGCAATCCTCAGCATATTTGCGGGTGTCAAGGATGTGCTGATGCCAATAATCGTCCAGAATCTTGTTTACTACCAGATGTTCCGATGGATAGAGAAGGTTAAGCGCCAGCAATAATCGGTAGTTCGCCTCAGTTTCACGAATTGTGGCATCGGTCCAGAAAGCCGGATTCTCGTGTTGTAAGAGCCTATTAATCGGAGCCAAATCAATTTGGCTCACCGTCGCGAGAGCTGTTTCCACATCGATCATAGGGCGTTTCCCAATAAAGGATTACGAAGGCGATTGTATTCTAGCAATGGACTATCTTGACGTCAAGAACGGTTCGCAGCGACGAGGGTTGCCGGGCGCTCGATGCCGTCCACCGGATTCCCGATGACGGCGTTGCGCTCACAGAGATAATCGAAGAGCGACGATAGCGCCGAGAGCTTGCGCGGATGGTTGCGGCAGACAGTCTCGCGCGTCTTCATATCCTTGCGCTAGGCGATGACATGCGAACGTGAAACCATCTGCAGTACTGCAGAATCCTTCAGACCGGTAAAGCGATGAACTCGGCGACATCGCTTTTATAGAATCGCTTCGTTTTCTCATTGGTAATGTTGGCGAGCCATTCGGCTTCAATGGGACTTATCGGCGAGATCGTGGTATTCTCCGGCGTGAGCGCACCTTCACTGGTGATACTAACCGGCTCGCTTGCCACCACCCTGCCCGGACTCTTGTTCTTAACGCGATAATGGATTTTATCGAGTTAGAGATGCGGCACACATTCCGCACACTGTGTACCCTTGATTTGCTCGAATTTGCGCACGGAACGGGCCTTTGATGTCGAATGTCATTGATGGGGGCAAATCAGTGACTACAAAGAGAGAGCGATGTTTCAAGCCAGTCTGAAGTGCGATCCCCGTCGCACCTCCGCTCCTGCACTTGTGCATTCCGCATCGCGGCCATTGTATGGCAACGTTCGCAAGGTTCTTTGGACGCGTTTCTGTGAAGTTGTCTCTCGTATGGTGGACCGCCTCAACGAGCCGACGTCGTCCTTCCATGTCTCGCTGATCACCAACTTCTTCGATCCAGTCGAGATACTGCCCGGCCTCAACGTCGACGGGAATGCCGAATTGAACCGATCTCGCGGGACACGGGGGTCTTTCTTCCGCCGACATTTGGACGAGAGAGTCCACACCGGGGAATTGGGAGCATATCTAACTCTACTCCGATCTTTCTTGTAGTTGGTCCGCAGCGGAGTCGCCTTCAGCTCTGGGCCACCTTATCGATGTACTGCGCATTCCGCCGGACCGGCACCCGAACGATTCCGCAAGAGATGTGCTGAACGGATCGAGACGTATGGTTTCTGGTATGAGATATGTCCCTCGTGCCGTTATCCGTGCCAATGGTAGCCTTACTCACTATTGTTGACCCACTGGTCATCCCTAAATCCGGACGCTTGTCACACATTTCAGAAACCATACGCAGTTGATGCGAAATATGCAGTATTCGAGAGGCTATTGCAGAATCTCCAATCGCCGATAGCGCGTGCCGTATCGGTCAACGCCCACTCATCACAGCATAAAGACTTTCCAAAAAATCAAACCCGCAAATCGTCACATAACCATTGAGCGTCGTCGCCAAGGGAATTCCACGTGCACTCTATTCGGTAATCGGCCAGTGACATAGCTCCACAAAAGAGACGGAAACCAGCAAGATATCTTCGGTGGGATCGCAAGGAGAATCTTCCTCGAAAATACATCCGCAGCACAGAACGATCTCTGGTTTCCGGCACGTCTAGATATCACAAAACAAAGTGAACGTACTGGATCTGATTTCAGGCTAGTCAGCTCAATGGCAGGTGAGTTGGTGTTTCCTGCGGGTGGAAATACCGATATAGGCCTAAAGCGATTCCGCGGAACCCTTTCGGCAGGTAAACGACACGAGGAGGATCCATGAAGCTTAGGATCTTGACTTTAGCGATGGCAATCATATCAACTGCTGGCCCCGTGGGGCTGCCCATCGCGCAAGCACAAAACGTATACGCAGCAATTCACGGAACCGTTACCGATGCCACGGGCGCTGTGGTGACAAACGCCACGATCACCATAGTCAATATCAGCACAAACATCACCAAGGCTGTGATGACAGACAGTAAGGGATATTACATCCTGCCGCAATTGCAGGGCGGCGGACCGTATCAAGTTACGATCACCGCTCCCGGCTTTCAGAAGGTTATTGAAGGCGGCCTCACGCTGAATTTGAATGACAATCGCGATGTTGACGCCAAGCTGAGTATAGGCTCCGGCAACACGACGGTGAATGTGTCTGCTTCGGCCCTTCAGGTCGAAACGTCAGATACCCAGATCAAGCAGGTCATGACCGCTCAGCAGTTGGAAGAAGTCCCGCTCGAAGGGCGCGACCCGGCAGGTCTGCAGAAGCTGGAGCCCGGTGTAGTTGAATCATCTGATCGGTTTGGGAGCTTCGCTACCGACGGGAATCAAAGTTCGCAGAACTCCTATCTATTGGACGGGGTGGATATCAATGACGGCCCGCTTCAGGACGAGGGCATTCAGGTAAACCCCGACGCACTTCAGGAGGAAAACGTGATAGTCAGCACGCTCAACCCTGAATTCGCCAGAAATTCCGGCGCCACCATCAACCAGATTGTGAAGGCTGGTTCGAACCAGTTTCATGGAAACGTGTTCGAGTTTTATCGCGACACTTTCATGAACTCCACGCCGTACTTCGTGACGAGGCCGGATTTTCATCAGAATCTGTACGGAGCCACATTAGGCGGACCCGTAATTCATGACAAGCTGTTCTTCTTTCTCGGGTATCAGGGACTTCGAAACAGATCCGGGTCACCCGAGGGCGCCGGGACGCTTAACACTCCCAACTTTTCAGGGAACTTCACTGGCGACCAGAACTACGTGACAGGCGGGACAAACGGCGCGGTAGCTGGAGCGCCAGGAAGCGGTCTGGCCGCTAACCAGGTCCCCTTCGCCATTCCAGGCACCTCATGCGCTCCGCCGATGACATGGAATGAATGCTTCCCGGATGGCACCGTGAATATAGCTCCGTCAATTTGGAATCCGATCTCTTTCAATGCGACATCAAAATACATACCTCAGCCCAATTCTGGCGGCGGATTTTACCAATTCAACACAGCCGACAACGCTGCTTTGGACCAGGGAATCATTCGCATCGATGACACGCCGACCTCGCGCGATGCGATTTGGGGATCAATAATCTTCCAGTCCGACCCATCGTTCAACACCCTGTCCTTTGGTGGAAGTTACTTTCCCGGATTTGGTATGGTCAGCGCGCGCCACTTCAAAATATTCAGCGCGTCTTACACCCACACCTTCAACGCCAACACACTGAATGAACTGCGCGCAGGCTACTATCGCTTTAACTATGCAGACGTCGTGCCCGCTAACCCCGCACTTCCCAGCTCCTATGGATTTGCTGGAATCTCGCCACAGAACACCTCGCTTCCGGGATACCCATATGTCGCGATCGGCGGTTTTGCGATCGGCAACAGTTACGAAGGGCCCCAGCCCCGGATCGATACCAACCTTAGTTATGCAGACAATTTCACGAAAATTATCGGAACACACACCCTGAAGTTTGGCGCGTCTTACGAGCAGTTCAGGGTCGACAATCCCTTTGCTTATTTGAACAATGGCGCCTTTTCATTTCAGGGCGGCACTCAAGGCGGCGGCCTGTACTCTTCAGGCGATCCGAATCTGGATTTCGAGCTTGGCATCCCAGACAATTACGGACAGACCAGCAATGGATTCATCAACACACTTGCCTCGGAGCTGTACGCCTATGTTCAGGACAGCTGGAAGGTGACTCCCGATCTCACGCTGAATTACGGCGTTGGCTGGGATGTCGAATATCCAAACCTGAATGACCAGTTCTCCGGTCTCGGTATCAATTGCTGGTCAAACTCCAACACGGAATCGACCGTGTTCCCCGGCGCGCCTCCGGGACTGGGTTTCCCCGGCGATCCAGGCTGCAACCGGGCTGGAGGGCCTACTCCTCGTTACAATCGCTTTGGACCGCGTATTGGCTTCGCGTGGTCTCCAACCTCAGGTCCATCCGCAATTATTGGAACGCCTGGTTCGCATGACTTCTCGGTTCGCGCCGGTTACGGAATTTATTACAATCGCGATCAGCAGGAACAGTCGCTGCAAAACCTCGAGGATCCTCCGTTCTTCCTTAGCTCCGCCGGAATTGGCGACGTAGGCGGTTATCCGTCGTTTGCCGCCCCGTTCGCGGATATAGCTGGCAATGGTTCGATTGCAAACAAGTTTCCCTATGCGATTCCAGGGCCTGGCGACACCAACATCAATTGGGAAGGACTCTATACTCAGCTGGGCCTGGCGACCTTCGATCCTAAGTACAGCGTTCCGTACTCCCAGAATTTCAATCTGAACATTCAGCGTTCTTTGCCGAGCAATATGATTTTGCAGATCGGCTACGTAGGCGCTGTTGGCCGTAGGCTTCCCACATGGTATGACGGCGATGCAATCACCCCCGAAGGCCACGCGGCTTGCCTAGAGGGGGCAGTGCCGCCTGGCTTCCCCAACACGTCTGCCTACAACTGCAACAGCGGCCTTGCAGGATCTATTCACACTTACTTTCCGCAATTTACTTCTGTGCCGACGCTTGTTCCGGGCACTGGCGGAGGGGCGATTCCCAGCTTGCCGAATGGTCTTCCGTGGTATCACAGCGTCGCGCGCCAGACTACGGAAGGAAGTTCCAATTACAACTCGCTGCAGGTCAGCCTCATTAAGGCTCGTACCCACGGGTTATATTTTACCGTCGCTTATACGTATTCTCATTCTCTGGACAACGGATCAGGCTACGAAAGCACAAACGGGCAAGGCGGGGTACTTGGTTCAGGGCGTTCCAACATCTACACTCCCGGCTATACCAATCTGAACTATGGAGACTCCGACTTCGACGCCCGGAATCGCTTCGTTAGTTCCTACGTTTACGAGATTCCGGTCTTTGCCTCGATCAGGGAGAATCCCATCCTGCGCACCGCCATCGCTGGCTGGGAGATCGGAGGAGTGACAACGCTTCAGAGCGGATATCCGATTAACTTCTCCCAGGGACAAACCAAGTCTCTGTGGTGCGATGGCTCCAGCTACTTCGGCTGTGGCGATACGCCGGTTACCTCCAACTTCCACCTGCAACATGAGAATCCGAGAAAGTTCCAAACCTTCACGGTCGGCAACACAACTCAGTCCGGCCACTTTTTCTTTAACCCGACATCCTTCTCAGACGAGCCGTATGGAACCTACGGCAATGTGAAGCGCAATTTCTTCCACGGCCCCGGCTACGACTACACCAACATACAGCTTTCTAAGAACTTCAAGATTGTCCCGAACAATGAGAGCCGGTATCTTCAACTGAGAGTTGAGGCATTCAACGCCTTTAACCATGCTAACTTCGCTCCTCCATTAGGAGTGTTCAACAATAGGAACACGTTCGGTCAGATTTCGGCCGTCGATGTTTCCGCCGACCCGAACGGAGATCCTTCACCGGCCCGCAGCTTCCAGCTAGTCGGCAAGTTCTTCTTCTAGACTCTCTTTTGACGCGGAGCTCCCATCAACTCGACGCACGTCTATCACTGTCAATCATCTGGACGGGAGCCGGTTCGTCAGAAGATGGAAATGCTCGCGTAACGCCTTCACAGTACGGTCGAAGGGATCCACTGAGCCGTATGACCGGGAGAGCATGACACCGCCTTCCATAACAGCGAGCACATAAGTCGCGAGGGCCTCCAGGTCGGTGTTCGCGGGCAAAGATGCTGCCTCCAGGCACTCGCGAACGGCGCCAATCCATCCGCGAAAGTTTTCCGCGATGAGTTTGTGCGCTGGACGATTCTCTGGGTCAATTTCGAGCGCCAGCCGCCCAAGCGGACAACCATATTGCGAGTCGGTCATGAGAATGCGCTCGCGGTAGCCTGCGAGAATAGCAAAGATGCGTTCGATGGGCTTCGGAGTCGCCGCATACGCGGGGTCGACAATCATCGGGCGCAGCGCTACCAGGTAGCCCTCAAGCACTTCGCGAAGCAGCGCCTCCTTGCTGTCGAAGAAATGATAGAAGCTGCCCGAGTTGACCTTTGCGTGGGCCAACAAATCGGCCATCGAGGTACCTGCAAACCCTCTCTCCCAGAAGAGGTAGCGCGCAGACTCCACCAGCCGCTGGCGAGTGGCCGGGCCCTTGGGCGTCACTAGTATCGGCTTCCGTGCGATAGCTGCGGAAACAACCTTAGCCATTGAAAACTCCTTAAACAAACCCCTTGACAGGTTCAGAATGTATCGAGTTTACTTGAATGACCAACTAACTAGGAGCGCTTTGTGAGAGCCCTTTTCTTCTTAGCAATTCTCGCGGGGCTGAATGTTTCCGCCCAAGCCTCAGCTTCAATCAACGGAGATCCCGTCGCACCAGCTGATTCCACCCAGGCGTTGATCATCGAGATGTCTATTCCTGCACCTCTGCCGGAGGTCTGGAGGGCGTTCACCACGAAGGAGGGGTTAAGCAGTTGGCTTGCTCCGGACGTGTCTGTCGATCTCAAGAACGGCGGCGATTGGTTGGTAGTCTTTCCTGGCAGCACAGCAGGGGGCACCATCGTAAGCTTTGTGCCCGAGAAGGAACTGGTCATCAGTGCGCTGGCGCCGGAGCGCTTCCCGCACGTTCGCGCTGCACGGACCCGGGCGGTCTTCACCTTTACAGCCAAGGGGAACAACACGCTCGTTCGGCTCTCGCAAACGGGCTGGCAACAGGGCAAGGAGTGGGACGACGCCTACGAGTATCTCGCTGCCGGCAACGCGGAGATTCTCGGTATGCTCCATCACCGCTATGTGGCTGGGCCGACCGATTGGGAGAAGATGACTCGTCCGACCGCAAAACCGTCTGGGAATTGACGGCTATGGAGAAAACGCTATGACGAATCACTTGAATTACTGGGCAGTACTAGCGGCGGCCGTCTCGGCATTCGCGATCGGTGGACTCTGGTACAAGGTCTTCGCCGGACCTTGGAAGAAGGTTAACGGCTTCGGCGAAGACCCACCAAGCGGCAACCAGACCACGATTTTTGGGATCAGCTTCGTACTTAGCCTGGTGATGGCGTTCAATTTGGCAAAATTTCTGGACAGTCCATCTACAACCGCTATTTGGGGTTCAACTGCAGGATTTCTGGCCGGGTTCGGGTGGTGCTTTATGGGGATCGGCATCATCTCGCTGTTTGAGCGCAAGTCGTGGAGATATGTTTTCATCAATGGCGGTTATCTCACCGTGGCGCTGACTGTGATGGGCTTGATCCTTGGCGCCTGGCGATGAATGCTAAGCCCACCCACACTAAGAATCGACGACTCATTGTAGAGTTGGCGCCAGGTTGTTGGCCCGACGCCGGTCGTGTAGCGCTAGAAGTTTAGCGCCAGTGAAAACTGCCCAAAGCGGCGTTCGTCATTCGCTCCACCATTATTGCCAATCCCACCCTTGGAGGCGGTGATCGGGACGGGAACTCCGTCTCCCACGTTGGCCACGTCGTCCAGACTTTCCTGAATGTAGAGATTATGGTGATTGAATAGGTCGAATCCTTCTGCGCGGAAGACGAGATTTACCTGCTCATGGATCGGAAACGTCTTGCTGAGTGCGGCATCCAGGTTCCAAGCGCCGGGACCGCGAAATGCATTGCGGGCTGTCATAGCAGCCGGATACGGACCCCAATCGGAAATGCCATTCGGAAAGCCGGGGATCGCAAGAGCAGGATTCGCGAATGAAATAGCCGGCGGCAGATTGCCGATGACATAAGTATTGGCCCCTCCTCCGTTTGCGTCATTTGTCGATTTGAAAGTGTGTTTGGTGATAGGTGCGGTGGGAGTGTAGCGAGGAACGTTATAGCCCTGGCCTGCCTGAGAATCGTTCGTGCTGTCGAAATAGGGGAACGGCGTGCCGGTACGGACGGTGTAAATACCTGTTATCTGCCAACCGAAAAGTGCCTGTTTCAGCGCGTTGTGCCCATTTGCGAAGAACGGAGTTCGATACATCGGCGCAATCACCAGCCGATTACGGATATCGAGATCGCCGTTGCCATGGTCCAATGCCGGATTAAACGGGTCCATATAGCCAAGGAGAAAGAAGGCGTTGTTTGTCTCCGAGAACGATGTGCTTAATTCGTCAGTTGCATGCGCCAGAGTGTAGTTGGCCACCAGGCTCAGATTTGAATGATGCGGATTCGTGGTCTGAAACTGGACATTCATGGCCTGGTAGTATGAGTCACCGCCCGAGCCGCGATTGTTGATGTTCGAGTATTGGTTATTAAGGCGCGTTAACCCAAAGTTGCCGTTTCCGTCAGAGAGCGGATCGCCTGCAAAGACATTGCCGCTGCCCTGACCGTTGATGTTCTTGATGTCGTACAAGTGCAAGCCACGTGCGCCAGCATACTGGAGCGACAATATGGTATTTGTTGCCAACTGACGTTCCAGGGCGAGGCTGTAGAACTGCGTCTGCGCGGTGCGAATATTCTCATCGACATTGCGCAGGCTGGTAGGCGGCAATGGCACGGTTCCAGAGGAGCCTCCCAGCGGACCGGAATTCGAACTTGTCACTGGTATTGGGCGATCGGCCGTGCCATTAAGGACAACTACCGCATAGTTTGGCGGATTTTGGATCACATTAAAGGTGACGTTGCCAAAATTGCGTTCGTAGCTGATGCCAAACCCTCCACGAATGGATGTGCGCCCATCCCCGGACAAGTCGTAGGCAAATCCGACGCGGGGCGAAACCGTTCCGTACTGAGGGTTCCAAAGTCCATGGATCGGGCTGTTCGGAGTGGTAAATACCTGGCCATTGCGGATTTGCTGGAAATAGTCGGACCCCGGACCGTAATAGTAGTTGGAATCGAGATCCGTGTGGTTGTTGTGCTGCACGCCGTAATACTCGTAGCGGAGGCCGTAGTTAAAGGTGAACCTCGGAGTCACCTTGAACCCGTCCTGCGCATATACGGCCCAGTCGTGAAAACGGTCACTCCGAGCAAAGGAGGGCGCGGTTGCCGGTAGGTTGATTGAGCAATCGGCGGTCTGGGTCAATGTGCCGGTGTATGGATCCTCGACGCAAGGCAGGGCGCCATTCGGATTTACAGCTCCTTGAAAATTAACCAGATTGCCGGTTACTAGATTCTGTATGCCGCCAGCGGCGGTGCTCCCCAGCTGCTCGGTGGCCTGCGCATACGCACCGTAGGCGTTGTTGTCCTGGATGTAAATGACTTGTGCACCAAACTGCATCGAATGCCTGCCTCGAATCCAGTTCAGGTCCTGGTTCCACTGAATCGTGTTCTGCGGCCCGCCAAACGGAAGTCCGCCGACCGCAGGATTTTCGTTGAAGAAGCCTGGCAATTGGATGAAGGTTGTCGTGGTCGGAACTTGCGCGTTCACTGAAGTGATCAGCACCGGCGAATTCTGCAACTTTGTGTCATAGCGTTTGAGAGGTGTTCAACCGGCTGAAGTTGAGCTTTGTATTGGTGACGACGCTGGGATTGAAGATGTGCGTCAAGCTGTATAGATAAGCCGTGTCTGCCTGGGTTTGGCCCACATTATATTGCGAGTAGGGCGAGGCGAAGACACCGCCAGATTCGTCTACCTCGTTGTAATTCACATAGCGGAAGAACATCTGTGTGTTGGCGTCGAGGTTGTAGTCGACGCGGCCAACAATGTTGTAGGTGTTTTGCGGAACTCCGCCTCCGGCATTTGCAGGAGCGGTGAATGCCACCTGCCCAAAGACCGGTGTGCCATCCGGGATTCCGCTGATCGAACCGATCCCAGCCGGACCAGACTCGTAGATCTGGTTAAAGTTAAAGCTCTTGCCACCTCCATACGTGTTGAAAAAGTCCTGAACATTGGCCGGAGTCAACGCCAGAAATTGGGGAGTTGGTACCGCCGCGGTCAGGGTCGCGCCGCTGCGCACTCGGGTCCATTCCGTGCTGCCAAAAAAGAATAGCTTGTTCTTCAACACCGGGCCTCCCACGGCAAAACCAAACTGATTTCGCGTGAACTGGCCCTTTGGCGCAGGAAGTGCCCCCGTACCACCCGAAGTCAAAAATGCAGAATTGATTTGATCGTTGGTCTCAGTGTTCGACGTGTAGGCGGCCAAGCGATTGAACTCCCATGCGCTTCCGTGGAAGGCGTTAGTTCCAGCCTTGGTGGATACGTTCACAACACCGCCCGAGGCGCGTCCATACTGCGCTTCAAAGTTACTGGTTGTTACCCGGAATTCCTGCACGGCATCGATTGGCACATAAACGCCGATGCTGTCGGCGAACACGGAGATGTTTTCCACGCCATCCAGCAGGACCTCGGTCCCACTCGTGCGCTGACCATTAATGCTGAAGCCGACGCCGCGTGTTGTCGTCGGGCCATTCTGATAAGTGTTGTTGGATCGTGAATCGCCGCTGGAAGAACTATCACCAGACGAGATGTTGCCCGACAATGCGACAAAGTCATATGGATTGCGCGATAGGCTTGGCAGTTGCGAGACCTGTTCCTGGTTGACGACCTGGGACAACTCCTGCGTCTGCGTGTTGACCTGAGACCCGCCCTCGCCGACGACCTCTACCTGGGTTGTGTTGCTGCTCACGGAGAGCTTTCCGTCGAGCGTCACATGCCCACCCACGGTTATTTCCACCTTGGCGGTATAAGGCTGGAAACCAGCTGCCTGAATTCTTACTTGATAGGTCGCAGGCGCAAGACCGGCGATCGTGTAATCGCCGTTGCTCGAAGTAATCTCAGTGCGCGCGGCGTTTGTGCCAAGATTTGTGATCGTAACGATCGCATCGGGAATCACAGCGCCCGATGGGTCCGTTAGTGCCCCGGCTAGTTGTCCGCTTTCGACCTGCGCGTTTGAAAGGCGCTCAAATTGCACTGTTCCGATGAACAAGATAGCGACCGCCCAGAGTACTCCGATTTTCATTTCGTCCTCCCGGAAGACCGATCAGATTTGGAAACATGTGAACTACGCCGCTCATCGTGAAACGCTCTTCGAGCCGCTTAGAGGATTCGCTCCTCCACTCTGTTCACCGGCTACAGAATGTGTACAAACAGGGAAACCGGGGGGACGCCGTATCTGCAAGTGACGCCCTCTCAACTGAGGCTATGTAAAAACCTCGATGGAATCTCCCCGGCCGGCTTCCGTGTTGTGCTTTTTTGACTCCGACACTGGCCTGCCTGCATTTGTTCAATGCAAGGGCATATCCAAAGCAGGCAACACATCCCGTTTTGTGACGAATGGCCAGCACGCGAGATCGGAAGCCAGATGGAAGGTGATGAATGGGCGAGAAAGACTGCGGATGTTGTTCTTAAGCAAAAACCGGAGAGGGCCAATGATCCTGAATTCGGTATCTTCTGCGTTGTTGCTACCACGTTCCAAAGCTGTGACGAAAGGTGATCGATGCGTGACGAAGATGCATCGGCTTAGGGCAAATTACCAACTGGCATGACTCATTTGTGCGAAGGCCCCAAATGATCTCCTGAAACCTGTAGGTGGCTTCAGTTGAGTTCGATGTCCTCACTTACGCTCGACGATCTCGGGGTGGGGAGAAACATCGGCTTACCGGATTCACCGGCTCGACCTCGGGCGTATCGCCATAACGCCAGCATCTGCGTATTCTGCCTGTCTATGTGGCAAGAGAAGTCTTAGAACATTGCTTATTTTCGTTTGCCCTTCGTCCCTCTAATCTGCTGATTCATGGCAAATCAGTCTGACTCGGGCGCGCCAGATGTAACATTCGCTTGGTTGCCAATTCGTTCTGTCTTCGGCGACGCAGACTTCGAACCGCAGTCAATGGCTATCCAGAGGATGGGACATGCTGAAGCGGTGCATCAATTACGGGGCGGTATTACTCATAGCGGCCACCTGCCTGCTCGCGCAGACGCCCACACGCGTGCAAACCTTTCCTCTTCGCGATACGAGCGGCCTTATCGCGTCGAAGGTGAAGACGGAATCGGCAACTTATCTGGGACGCAAATGCGTCCGGATCACCATGGAAGGGGATGATCACGACGGCCTCGCGTTGTTGCCGCGAGCTGATTTCCAGGATGGGGTGATCGAGGCGGATATCGCGCTGAAGGTCACGACTCCGCCGGGAGTCAGGTATCCGGGCTTCATCGGTATTGCCTTCCGCGTCAGGCCCGATGCATCGCATTACGAATTGTTCTACCTGAGGCCCGGAAACTCAGAGGCCGCCGATCAGGCAATGCGGAACCATACAGTCCAGTACGCCTCGGAGCCGAACTTCGGATGGTATCGCTTACGCCGCGAATGGCCATGGGTCTATGAGTCTCATGCGGAATTGGCGATGAACTCGTGGACGAAAGTGCGGATTGAGGTTGCCGGCCGTTCCGCAAAACTATACCTGAACGGATCGGCCAAGCCGAGTCTTTGGGCGCGAGTGCGATAGGCACCCAGACCTGGCTGCGGCGAGGCCAGTCGAAGTCGCTGCGCATCACGCCAATCACCTTGTAGGGCTTCTGATCCAGCATCAGTGTCTGGCCAATTGCGTCATGGCTGCCCCCGAAGGCGCGTTGCCACAATCCAAAGCTGATCACGGCGACTGGGCCGGCGTTGGGCTGATCTTCCTCGCCGGTGAAGGTGCGACCCAGGATCGGCCGCGCGCCGAAGACCTGGAACCATTGCGAACTTACGGCCGCGCCGGAGAGATGCTCGACCCTGCTGTCGTGCAGCAGATTGAAATTGGTGGCGCTCACAATTGCCGCAGCTTCCACTTGGTCGTGGAGGGCCGCTGCGTCCGCATAGTCGGGGACAGAGACACCGGGAAAGTCCATGCCGAGCTGCTTGTAACTCGTACTCTGGATCGCAACGCGCTCCGGATGGTCCACGCCCGCGGGGTGGCGGAGGACAGCATTCACCACGCTGAAGATGGCGCTGTTGGCTCCGATGCCCAGTGCAAGGGTAACGATCGCGGTGACGGTGAAGCCAGGTACTCGAATCAGTTGCCGGAACGCATGTCGCAGGTCGTGGAGGATCATAGATAGCTCTCCCGACACCTTTGTACGCACTTGAACGGCCACCCGTTCCGACACGGATGTTGTTGAACGCAATGGAAAAGCGTAACCGACCTTGTCGCCCGATGTGTTCGGATTTGGACTTCTCCGCCCGGGACTGGGCACAGCCACCCCGAAAGCGGAGCAAGCCGGGAGCAGACTCAAGATGGCCATATCGGCGCCAGGGAGCTCCAGACAAACCGATGCCGAGGAACTCTTAGGCTGTACTCCCAGTGGATCACCAATAACGGAAGCCATGAGGTCCAGCCATGAAGTCACGCATACGGTGTGAATGTGGGCGCCGAATATTCACAAGCATGCCTGGTTTGTGACCAAGGGCAGGAATAAGGGACAAACCGCCACCAGGGTTCATCGCCCCGCGTGATTCCCGCGATGAGCTGTAACTTGTGCAGTTCTCCCTGGAGTGAGACTGAGCCTAGATGGTTGTCGTTCAGAGTAACCGGGGTGCCGTCATGACTCGAACCAAATTGCCGGTGAGCTGCTTGTCTTCCGCCGCAATCTTCGCCGTCGTTACTTTATCTCATTCCCTTGCTCAACCCGGATCTGGACCGGCTAAGTCGCTTACTGATGTGCCTGCGTCCACATCCTCGAGCTCCAATAGTGCGGTCAAGGCCGAGCAAAACTATCTGCAGCAAGAGCTGAAGTTGGCTGGGGACTATTTTGCGGGGAGGGGCGTCGCCCCCGACTTGAAACAATCGGCGTTCTGGTATCGCAAGGCCGCCGATCAGGGTGACCCTGGCGCGCAGGTGGAGCTGGGCTACTTCTATCTCAATGGGATAGGCGTCGATCGAGATGCTGCCCAGGCGGTGCGCTGGTTTGCGCGTGCGGCGGCATCTGGAAGTCATCTCGCGAAATTGGACCTTGCGATTTTATATCTCAAGGGCGCGGGCGTAGGGCAGGACCCTGCGCTCGCCACGAAGTTGCTACAAGAGTTAGTGAAGCAACACGACGCACGGGCGGAGGGATATTTGGGAATCATGTACATGCTGGGCGTTGGAGTAGAGAAGAACGCTCAGGCCGCTGAGAAGCTCTTCAAGGACGGTGCCAATCAGAAGAATGCAGAAGCGGAGTATGCGATGGGAATCCTCTCCTCCGCCGTAAACGACCATCCCAAGGACCTAGAGAAGGCAGCGAGATACTTTCGTTGGTCAGCTGCCCAGGGGTATATTCCCAGCGAGCATTCCCTCGGTCTATTGCTGGTCAATCATCCAAATTTAGGTCAGCAGCCAGGAGAAGCGGTCCAAATGCTCACCGAAGCCGCTATCGCCGGCTCATGGAGGTCGTCACTTACCTTGGGTATTCTCTCCAGAGATGGCAGATACGCGCCCGCGAATACGGGCGAAGCGTACAAGTGGTTCCTCATTGCAGCGCAACAGGGGGGGCCTGAAGCGGAAAAACTGGCCAAGAACGACTTAGCGGTCGCCAGAAGCAGGCTCAGTTCCATCGAGCGAGAAAAGATTGAAGAGGACGCCACAGGTTGGCTGGTTCAGCATCCTCACCGGGACCTATATAAGTTGCCCGGCGGCCGGGATGCAAAATATTACCCGCTGGACGAGGTGTACTTGAATGACGTTCCAGGGTTAGAGTTGTCGACGGGAGCGAATACGAACTGAACAGCAGCGGTATCAACCGATCCTTCATAAGAAAGCCCTTCCTGCATCCTGTCGCGTTCTTTGTGGGATGGCTCGCTCTTGGGGCGCTCTTTGCCTTACAGGAGTACGTTAGTGCACGCTCCTGGAACCGCCAAATTAGCCTCGGCACTCTTCTCCTGGCTTGGGGCGTATATTTTCTCTTGTGGGGCATCATCTGCCAAACACTATGGTGGAGATTCCGAGAAAGAATAGTCCAGGCTGACCTTAAGTACATCCTTCTAAGAATTGTTCCACTCAGCATCGTTGTGAGCGTTCTGGAGGAGGCGATCTGGGTCGCGTGCTGTCCTAACATACCAATCGGCCACCACAACTGGACCTATTTGCACCGCCTTCGCTATTACCTGAACTCCGAACTAATCGACAACGTAGTCATCTTTTGGGTTGCCTTCGGCTTGTTTCGCGGAATCGGGTACTACGAGCGGTCCCGGGAGCAGGAGTATGCGGCCGTCGTGCTTGAGTCCGAGCTTGTCAATGCTCAGCTTCGGGCGCTCAGGATGCAGCTCAATCCTCACTTCCTGTTTAACACCATGAATAGTATCTCCAGCCTGATGCGCTCGGACGTGGAACGCGCCGATCAAATGCTGGAACAAATGAGCAGCATGCTGCGTATGACGCTGGACAGAGGCGACGCAAAGCTCATTCCGTTGATGGAAGAGATCGATTTCATTCAATTGTATATATCGATCCAGAGAGCTCGCTTCGAGGGAGTAGTACATCACTATGTGGCAGTCGCTCCGGAGGTGCTCGACGCCCTGGTGCCTACGATGATCCTGCAACCGATTGTCGAGAATGCATACGCGCATGGTGTAAGGAGGACGGTCGGCGAGGGCTTCCTGGGCATCGAGGCGCAAGAGCAAGACGGGAAACTCAGGATCTGCGTTCGGAATTCTGGCCGGGGTCTCGGAAAATCAGAGAACTCGGAGAGCGATCGAACCGGAGTTGGAATCGCGAACACGAAGACCCGGCTCCAACTGCAGTATGGTGCTTCACAACAGTTTTCACTTCGGGAATTCGAAAACGGCGAGGTCCAAGCTGTTCTCTTGCTTCCGCTTGAGTATGGCGAACGTCTAACCGCCCATTCGAACGGTTCTCTTTATGAGACTCAAGATAGTCATCGCGGATGATGAAGTGCTGGCGAGGCAGAAGCTCCGCCAGCTGCTCGAAGTGGAGGACCAGGTACAGGTCGTCGGCGAGAGTGCGAACGCCTACGAGACGATGGATTTAGTCCGCTTCACCTGCCCTGATCTGCTTCTACTGGATATTCAGATGCCGGAGTTGGACGGCTTTGGCGTAATCTCCGCGCTATCGGCTGAGGGCGACGTCGCGTTGCCGCGCATTATCTTCACGACCGCCTATGATCGGTATGCGTTGCGCGCTTTTGAAATCAACGCGATCGACTACCTTCTTAAACCCTTCACGCGTGAGCGCCTCTCGGAGGCTCTGCACCGCGCACGGCAACAACTACGGGCCTCCCAGGCAACTCCTCTTTCTGCTGAACGATCGTCGACCGAAGACAATTTTCAAACTCGTCTGGTTTTTAAGTCGCGAGGCAGGATCCTGTTCCTTCCTGTCGCCGATATCCACTGGATTGGCGCCGAAGAAAACTATGTTCGTATCTGCACTGGGCGCGACAACCACCTCTTGCGCGAGACCATGGCGCACTTTGAAACCCGGCTCGATCCTCGCCACTTCCTGCGTGTCCATCGTTCCGCGATTGTGAACCTCCAACATGTGAAAGAGATCCGCTCCGGCTCTCAGGAGGGCGAATCCTTTGTCCTGATGCAAGGTGGGCAAAGGGTCCCGCTCAGCCGCGGCTATCGCTCGCGAATCTCTCATCTGCTTTCGTCTCAGATCGGGAACTGATTCTTCTAGTTGTATCTGCTTTTAGGAGTCGCCATGTTCATACAAGATTTGCGGTTTGCCTTTCGCCAGCTCAGGAAGAGTCCGGGATTCTCGCTTACAGCCATATTGATGCTGGCGTTGGGGATTGGTGCGAGCGTGGCGATCTTCGCCTTTGTGGACGCGGCGCTGATCAAGCCTTTGCCATATGCAGACTCGACGCGGCTGGTGGATGTCACAGAGAAGACCGCGCTCTTCCCACGGAACAATCTCTCCTATCCCGATTATGTCGACTGGAAGCGCATGAATACCGTCTTCGCGTCACTGGATGTGTATCAGGGGTCAGGCTTTCTGCTGCGCACTCCGAGCGGAACGGAGCCAGTCCCGGCGGCGCGCGTGAGCGACGGCTTCTTTCGAACGTTGGGTGTAACCCCTATCCTTGGTCGCGATTTTTATTCCCGCGAAGACGGGCCAAGCGCGGCGAAGGCCGTGATCCTGAGCTACTCAACGTGGCAGCGGAGGTTTGGAGGGAGGAAGGAGGTAGTCGGCGAGACGGTCTCCCTGAGCGGTGTTCCAGTGACCGTGGTCGGAGTGCTTCCGGCCAGTTTTCAGTTTGCGCCGAGGGGAGACGCAGAGCTATGGGTGACGCTTCAGGCGGACGGCCCATGCGACGTGAGACGAGCCTGCCACGGTCTTTATGGTGTCGCCCGCCTGAAGGACGGGGTTACGGTCGAAGCGGCGCTGGCGGACATGAGTGCGATCGCCAGGCAGCTGGAGAGACAGTATCCTGATTCGAACCGGGACCAGGGGGCGAACGTCGCCCCGTTGTCCGAGACCATTGTGGGGCAAGTGCGGCCAATTCTATTGGCCTTGTTGGGCGGCGCCGGCTTGTTGCTATTGATTGCATGCGTCAATGTGTCGAGTCTGTTGCTCGTGCGCTCGGAGAGCAGGAAGCGAGAGATAGCGGTGCGAGGAGCCTTGGGTGCATCACCGGCGCGGCTGACAAAGCAGTTTCTTACCGAGGGGTTGGTGCTCGTCGCAGCGGGAAGCCTGCTTGGCTTGGCGTGGGCTTCCGGAGCGATGCAATTACTGCTCCGGCTTATTCCGGCGAATTTGCTAGCGTTTGTGCCTTTTCTGTCCGGACTCGGGCTCAACGTTCGTGTGCTAGCCTTCGCGGGCGCAATCTCACTCCTGGCGATGTTCATGTTCTCATTGACGCCAATCCTGCGGTTGTCTTCGTCGGGGATGGGGGCGGAGATGCGGAGGGGCCTAACGGAGGGAAGCCGAGGCTCGGCCGGGAACTTTTGGAGGCGGTTCGGCGCGAACCTCGTGGTGCTGGAACTGGCCCTCGCCATGGTGCTATTGGTTGCCGCGGGACTGTTGAGCAAAAGTCTCTATCGGCTGCTGCATGTTGATCTGAATTTTCAGCCCGACCACCTGGCAACGCTTCAAGTGGCGCTGCCGAAAGTAGGCTATGAAAAGGATGCCCAGCAAGTCGCGGCGCAACGGGAGATAGTGAGGCGAATCGGAAGCATTCCCGGCGTGAAGTCGGTTAGCGTGACGAGCCTGCTGCCCGTGAGCGGCAATGGCAACACCGACTGGATACGGATTGAGGGGCGACCCTACAACGGAGTTCACAACGAAGTGAATGAGCGGGACGTGAGCGCGGATTACTTCGCGACGTTGCATGCCAGGTTGTTGCGCGGACGTTTCTTCACCGATGCCGAAGATGCGTCCAAGCCGTCAGTGATAGTCGTTAACCAGGCGCTGGCGAAGAAGTATTTCCCCGGCGAGGACCCGATCGGGAAGCGGATCGGCGATACCGAGCTGACGCCCAAGTCATTGCGGCAGATCATCGGGGTGGTCGACGATGTTAGGGAGAGCTCTCTGGATCAGGAGATCTGGCCCGCAGAATACGAGCCCTTCAACCAAAGTCCGGACTCATATTTCTCGCTCGTTGTCCGCACCTCGCAGGACCCGGCGCCGGTGCTACCCGAGATTGACGCGACGATTCCAAAGATTGACCCGGGGATTGGAACAGTTGGCGAAGCTACCATGATCGAACAGATCAACGGCTCACCCAGCGCCTATCTACATCGTTCATCGGCTGCGCTGGTTGGCGGATTCGCATTGCTGGCATTGGTGTTAGGCGTGGTGGGGCTTTACGGCGTCATCGCTTATTCAGTGAGCCAGCGGACGCGGGAGATCGGAGTGCGCATGGCGTTGGGCGCACAGCGAGCTTCGGTGTATCAGCTCATTCTGAAAGAGGCGGGATGGCTGACGTTCTTCGGGATTACGGCGGGGTTGGCTTGTTCGGTTGGCGTGGCGACTTTAATTCGGAGCCTGCTGTTTGGAGTGACGGCGTGGGACGTTTCTACGCTGGGAGCAGTTGCCGGGAGCCTGGGAGTTTGTGCGATGCTGGCGAGTTATTTCCCGGCCCGACGCGCGGCTTCAGTGAACCCAGTGGAGGCTTTGCGGGCGGAATAGCCAGTTTTGTAGTGGGGAACTTCAGGTTAGCTTCTTCTCTTCAGCGAGCGACGATCACTCGCTGGAACTCCGATTTTGCGAACCAGGGGTACCCAGATCCGCCCAGTACGTCCCGCTCAGCCGCGGCTATCGCACACGAACCTACCAACTGCTCTCGTCTCAAGTTGGAAATCCTTCTAGCTGAGTTCTCAAGCACTTACCGTGGGTGAGGTTGTCTCTCTCTGTGAAGGTACAGAACGTTTACCTACCGAATGGCGTCTGTCACCGTTCCTGGCGCTTCCGCAGAGATATGCCAACCACCTGCGACGGATAGGTGAGGGCATAGTTCCCCCGCCGAAAGAATGTCCAACAAGAATTAGTGGTACGTGTTCGCCGAGCTGATTCAATGTGTCGTGGAGCTAAGGTTAAGTTGCGCAAAGGTCCGAGGCTTCGGACCAGGGTCGCTCCACGCGTAACCTCCCCGATCGTAAGTGTAGATCCTTAAAGACTTCTCGACTCTCTTTTGTACCAGCACCCAATCAAAGGAAAAGTCGCCAAGTCCCGCCTCCACCACTACCGTAAACGGTCCCCTACTCGCGCAGTAGACGTTGAGCCGATGGCCGAGGTCAACCAGCTTTTCCCGTGGAGTCGGAGGTTTCAGAACGGTTCACAACGAGTGGTCAGTTGCGTACCAGCGTGATGAAGGAACCCCCGCGGAAGTCAACGCCATCTGAATAGTTACGGGGCCGAAGGGACCGGACGCTTGGTCACAAGAAACCCTCCATTTATCCCAATCGCCTTGTCCCTCCCGGCGCCCAACTCTATACTCTGACATCGGCCGCAGCTCGGTTACCGAAGCTTTCACCGAAACAGCATGAACCAATTACGTCTAGCTTCGTCCGCCTTCCTCCCTTTCTTGGTCTGTGCCATCACCTTCAGCCAGGACAGTCCCATGTTCCGCGGGGATCCAGGCCACTCAGGAATCTATGCCGGTCCGGGCGTACCCGAATTCCATGAGGTCCGTTGGCGCTTCCGCACGAATGGCGAAGTTATCTCATCGCCCGCCATCGTTGGAGGAGTCGTCTACGTAGGGAGCGACGATGGGAGTCTCTATGCCATCGATCAATCTACAGGTAAGTTGCATTGGAAATTCAAGACCGGCGCACGCATTCCGTCATCACCTGCGGTGGCAGCAGGCGTCGTGTATTTCACAAGTTACGACGGCAATTTCTACGCAGTCGGCGCTCTGAGCGGAAAGCTCAGATGGAAGTTTGGGGATCCAGGCGAACGCCGATACACCGGCACCCACCTGCACGGAATGCTGCCAGCGGGTGAAAGAATGCCCGATCCTTTCGACGTCTACCTTTCCTCACCTTCTGTTTGGAATGGCATGGTGTATTTCGGGAGCGGCGACGGCAATGTCTACGCCCTTAACGCTCTGAGCGGAGCCATGCAATGGAAGTTTCAGACCGGCGATGTCGTGCACGCCTCTCCATCCATTGCGGCGGGAAAGCTATACATCGGCAGCTGGGACAGCTATTTCTACGCTCTCGATGCGAACACAGGAAAACAGGTATGGCGATTCAAGACTGGTGAAGACCCTAAGATTCACAACCAGGTCGGCATTCAATCCTCCGCTACGATCGTCCACGGAGTCGTTTATTTCGGTTGCCGCGACTCGAATCTCTATGCCCTTGACGCCGCGACTGGGCAGGAACGCTGGTCCTTCTCGAACCACGGCTCCTGGGTCATTACCTCTCCGGTCGTCAAGGATGGCAAGGTGTATTTCGCTACCTCAGACTCCGCACTCTTTCATGCCCTCGACGCGAAGACCGGTGCGGCACTCTACTCCATCAAGTTTCAGTGGCCTATCTTCGGTTCTCCGGCAATAGCCGGAAACACGCTTTATCTCCCGGAACAGAATGGAAAGCTGACAGCCATCGACCTCGTCACGCGCAAGACGGCATGGGTCTTCCAGTCTGACGCTTCTCGACAAAACCTTCCTAGGCTATCCAAGCCCGACGGTAGCCCCTCCTATGAATCTGTCTTCTCTTCGAGTTTCTATGACGACACAATCGTTGGTATCAATAAGCTCCACTCGGTCGGTACGATCCTCTCTTCCCCCGTCGTCTCTGGACAAGCTGTATATCTAGGAACAGCCGATGGGAGTCTATATGCATTGCAGTAGGCATTCGCGAAACTGACGGGGTCGTCTGAAGGCGAGAGATGGGGGGTTGCCAAACTGGAATCTGACTTCGTACGAGGTTGAAGCGATGGAAAACCTGCTGCAGGATGTTCGCTACGGTATCAAGTCTCTCCTGAAGTCCCGTCGATTTAGTCTTGCGGCGGTGCTCACGCTTGCGCTGGGGATTGGAGTGAACACGGCCATGTTCAGCGTGATTCATTCTGTATTGCTGGAGCCCTGGCCTTTGAAGGATCCGGCCCGTGTGTTGGTAGTGTTACAACGTCTGGCGAGCGGGAACACCAATCTTTTCTCAACCCAGGATTTTCTTGATTGGAAGCAGCAGCACGGACTCCTGGCGAAGATGGGCGCACATGTTTCGTGGCAGTTTGACATGGGGAGCACCGAGAGTCTGCCTGAGCGAATCAGCGGCGGCCAGGTATCGTACGACATGCTGCCATTGCTCGGCGTGCGGCCGGTGCTGGGAGGCCTGTTTTCGGAACAGGAGGATGTTCCGGGATCGGGTAATTTTGTCGAGCTTAGCTATGATTTGTGGAAGAACCGCTACAAGTCCGATACCAGCATCGCTGGCAAAGCCATTCAGTTGAACGGGGCACCTTATACGGTTGTCGGCGTTATGCCGGAGGGGTTCGACTACTTCGACAGTAAGGAGTTGCTCTGGACGCCGCTGCAATTGCGTTCGGACAGCGGCGTCACTTCATCGCCGAACGTCCATTGGCTTGGAGCCCTTGTCCGCCTGCCGGATGGAGTGAGTTTGCAACGGGCGCGTGCGGAGTTGGACGGCATCGCCGCTCGCGTGCACCGGGCAGATGGGACAGCCGATGTGGGATTTGGGATAAATCTGCAGACTCTTGATGACGCCTTCACGAGTGACTTTAGACCCGCACTGTTGATGTTGATGGGTTGCGTAGGCTTTGTGCTGCTCATCGCCTGCGTGAATGTGGCAAACCTATTGCTCGCCCGAGGCGCATCTCGTCGGCGTGAGATGGCAGTTCGTAAGGCTCTCGGCGCCTCGCGGTTGCGAATTGTTCGGCAGCTGCTCATCGAGAGCCTACTGTTAGCGGCGGTCGGCGGTACCCTCGGAGTTTTGTTGGCGTTTCTTGCGTTGCGTGGATTCCTGGCGATTCATCCTCTGAGCGTTCCTCGCATCGAGCAGATCGGCATTGACCGGGGCGAACTGGGGTTTTCTCTTTTAGTTTCCGCGTTCGTTGGTATTCTGTTCGGACTTGCGCCCGCTATCGAAGCGGCGCGCCTCGATGTCAACGAGGGTCTGCGGGAGCTGGAGAGCACAGGGAGCCGTGGATTTGGACGGCATCGCTCGGTGTTAGTAGTCGTCGAAACGGCGCTGGCCTGCGTTCTGCTGACCGCTACAGGGCTGGCTCTCGAAAGCTTCTGGTCATTGCGCGGCGTGGAACTTGGGTTTGTCCCCGAGAACGTACTGACCTTCCGCATCGCTGCGCCCGCGCATCTTGCCACGCAGGAAGTTACGGAGTTTTACCAGCAAGTCGCAGAACGGGTGAGATCCATACCCGGAGTGCAATCCGCGACAAGTCGCTCGCGATTTGCCGATGAGCGGCGTCGATCCTTCGATGCCGATCCTGGTAGAAGGCAAGAATCCGCCTCTAGTGCCCGGGGAGATTGTTAGTCGCTATCGCGCTGTCGGCGGAGACTACTTTCGCACTCTGCAGATTCCAATGTTGCAAGGCCGCGCCTTCGATGAACACGATTCAGCCGAGGCCCTACCCGTCGCCATTGTCAGCGAAAGCCTTGCTCGCAAGTATTGGCCGGGAGAGAGTCCGCTGGGCAAACGCCTGAAGCCAGCCTTCAAGGGGAGCGTTTGGTGCACTGTTGTGGGTGTGGCGGGCGACGTTCGGCACTGGGGCGCGGACCAGGATATTGAACCGACGGCATACTACCCGTACGCACAGATTCCCGATTCCATTCGGCCTCTGTTGGAGGCCAATATGGGCATCGCCGCACGCAGCCGCATTGGCGAGGACAACCTGCTCCGTTCGATCCGCGCGGCGGTTGCCAGTGTCGATCGAGATGTGCCCGTCTACGAAGTGAAGACCATGGATTCCATGGTGACCGACACTGGTTCTTTGCGCCGTTTTGACCTATCGCTCCTTGGAGCGTTTTCTCTACTGGCCCTATCGTTGGCCGCCATCGGAGTATACGCGGTCATGGCCTACTCCGTCTCCCAACGCACCAGGGAGATTGGTGTACGTATTGCGCTGGGGGCGCAGTCGCGAGATGTTTTGCTTTTGGTCCTGATGCAGGCCGCCAGGCTTGCTGTCATCGGAGCCATCATCGGAGTTGTAGCCTCACTCTTCTTGAGGAAGATTATGGCCAACTTCTTATATGGATTGACTGCCAACAATCCGATCATTCTATCTGCCGTTTCCCTGCCCATAGTTCTTATCGTCCTGCTCGCCTGTTACATGCCCGCACGCCGAGCCGCCAACTTGGATCCGATGGTTGCCTTGCGTTATGAATAGGAGCCGAAGCAGCGCCACTGGGCCAACATCAACAGCCCCGGTGCAAACAATGGAACTTCCCGAATCATTCCCCACGCGTAATTCGATAAACACCGAAGGCATGCCCGTCTCCAAGCAGAGGAACAAGCACCTGCAATCGGTCCTGATCGAAGCAGCCAAGCTGGGCCCAAGGTTGAGCCCTGATCTGGCGCTGATCTATGACACGGAGAAGCAGAGGGGCCATGCAAACCGGGCCTCGATCGCGGTGGCCCGGAAGCTTGTAGCCTACCTCCTTGCGGTGGACCGCAGTGGAACGAGAGTTCGTAGTGGCAAGAGAAAGAAAAGCAGCGGCCTGAAGTCGCCACGAACAACAAGCAGGTTCATCCAACGCGACCTGCCAGGTCCCGCAGTTGACGACTGGGCGACGGAGCTCATGCTCCCAAGGCTTCCTTCGAAATGTCTCGGGACTGGCATGTAACACTCACTCAATCTTCTGTGACGGTTGGAAACAACTCGATACAGCGAATGGATGTCTGGTTCTGCGTTATACGCAGGAACCGCGCCGAGAGGCTTAACCGCGAGGCGATGAACAGGCTCAAGTAAGAACCACGCGCTCTCCCCAGCGCAGTAGGAAATCCTCGCCCAACTTGACAAAGGCTTATCATGGAAGTCGGCTTATCGTCTCCGGTCCAAAATTGACCATAAGCGCGCTTAGCGTAGTCACCGGTTGCAACTACCTCTATGGCGCTCGCCTTATTTCAACGCGAGGGGATGTTCCGATTCGACTCCGCTGAACGTGCTAACCGGAAACCGGCAGCCGGGGTGTTTTTGCAGGTGTTCGATGTGGGCTCGGGCTCCGTTGCTGGATTCTTTGAGCGCTTGCACCGGGCCATGGCAATATTTGCAGCGCATGATCTGATCGCGTTCTGTGAGGGCTTCGTAGAGGGTGCATGGGAGCCAACGCCCACGCACCTTCACCTCGCACTCCGTCATCACAGGCAGTGTTTTCTTAATAGCCACTAATGTGTTTAGATGCCTCCCAACGAGCTGTCCGCATAGTCTTTTCTTGCAGTCGCATCCAGAAACTCTAAGTGAGTGCGCCTTAGAGCGGGCGCGGGACACCGTCGGTCAGGTAACGATAAGTCGGCCAGTGTAACGGGATCACATAATCGAGTTGGGAGGAAAGTCGGACACTGCCGCGTTTGTCACCACTCCGCGGGTGTGCCTTCACGCTTCGGTTGAATAGAGTGGACTGGCACGTCGCGCCAGCTATTAAATCAAATCATCGGGAACCCAAGAAGAACGACACCCCATCCGAGTAAAAGCAGCGAAGCGCCATACGCTGAACTGAGTGCTGAGCATGAAGAGACTTCAAGGATTGGCGAGGCTATTCATCGCAGCGTCTTTAAGCGTGCCATTGGTTGTTGGACAACAGCCTTTCCCGGTCATCTCGACGGTAGACGAGTCAACAATCGCGGGGCGACCCGTTGCATTAGACAGCGACGGAAAGCTGTTGCCGTGGCCGATGCCGGATAGCACCGGATACTCCTACTCCGCATATTTTCTCTCGCAGTGGACGATCGTGTGGGACCAATATAATCGCCAGAGGCTGCCCTATTTCTACTGCTGCTTCGATTTTGACCGCACGACCTTTGAATTAAAGCCCGACCCAACCTGGGTCAACTCCACTGGCTATCTCCGTGCGATGATGCAGGGCTTTATCGAGCGTCTCTATCCCTACACAGGCGACCCGCACACTCTGGAATTTCTTCAGAACTTTGTCGATTACGAACTCGAAAATGGCTTAACTCCAGAAGGCTATGCCTGGTCCGCAGGTACCTTATCCGTCGGCAAACCCCGGTGCCCGGCGATACACCGGCTGGAGCCAGCATGGGGAAGATTATGTGGAACCCCATGTGGTCGGCGAAGACGGCTATGCCTATCTCCGGCTTTACGAAATGACGGGGAACACGAAGTACCTGCGTGCCGCGATTCGCTGCGCCGACGCGCTCGCGAAGAACTTTCAAGCCCGGCGATGAAAACAATTCGCCGTGGCCGTATCGATGTCATGCGCGCGACGGCAGTCTGAAGAAACGGAAAAGGAATGTTTCCCTACTCCGCAAATGTTGTCGAGCCGATCATGCTGCTCGACGAATTGCTTCGCCTCGATCAGGGCGACACTGCTTCCTATAAGACGGGTTCGCGCGGGCGCATGGGCATGGCTGATGAAATATCCGATGCACAACAACGTGTGGGTTGGCTACTTTGAAGACGTCCAGGGCAGCATGGACAACATGAACCAGGTTATCCCGCTCGAATTTGCCCGCTATGTCCTTCTGCATCCGGAAAAGGACGCCGACTGGCGCGAGCATTCCCGCCAGTTGATCGAATGGGTGAAGACTACGCCAAAGTGGCCCAAATACATGGTGCACGGCGCAATGGTCACAACCGAACAGGGCAACGGAAAAGAATTCTGCTGCAACCTCCCGAACCAGTGTTGTGACAGCCATAGCTCAAGGCTTGCTGCCGTCGAAGCCCTCTACTATGCCAGGACCGGAGACATCGCCTACAAACAGGCCGCATATCGAACCTATAACTGGGTCACATATTTTCAGGGACTCCCCGCCGCGGCCCACGCTCCCTTCAGCAACCAGTGGTGGTTTACCGATGAATTTGCAGATGGGCCTCGAAGGATGATGGACGCTTTCTGGGCCGTACCCGAATGGGCCCCGGCCGATGAGTCGCATCTGCTCGGTTCCCTCTCCGTGGTAACAAAAATCGCATACGGCGCCGGCAGCGTCACGTACTCAACCTTCGACACAGACTCGACGGATGTACTTCGCCTGAACTTTGTTCCCGATTCCATCAATGTCGGCGGAAGACCAATCCCTCGCCGCAACGATTTGCAGCGTGAGGGATACACCTTCAACGAAAACTCCCGGACGCTTTCCATTCGCCACACCAGTTCCAGAGATGTGGACATTCAGGGAAAGAGCGATCAGGTACCACCTTCGTTCATTACTTTTGACGATCCGCATCTTCCGGCGGGAACACCCTTGCTTGGCCAATACCCTTCCGGCGTGATTGATTGGGGTCACGGAGAGTGGGAGATTGGCACGCCCTTCGGAAAGTTCGGGACCTTTACGCTTGTCCTGTCGGACCCAAAAGCAAAGCAGGCAGAATTTCATTTCTACGCGCCGCGCATCTTTGAAGGCGTGGATGCCTATAACGGCGGAGATAGCGACGCAACATTGACTGTTCGTTCGCCTGAGACTCGGGAAGCTTCCTACACGATCAAGCCAAAAGAACTTCTTCGTTTAAGGACCGGCTGGCGCGATCCAAGTTCCAAAGTGATCTTCGACTTTACAAACGGCCACGCGCTGCGCTTCGACAACTTGGCCTACAGTCACCCGTGATTTCGTAGAGTTTTTGGCCGCAGATTGGTCCCGATATGCCGGCCAAGCTCCCGTAATTCGGAAGTGCCGTTTCGGGGACACTGCCGCGTTTTTCGTTACTAATTGGCTTTCCAGCGCATAAATTGTGTTCAATAGGCTGTAAGAGGCAATTCTCCCAAACCCAATCAGTCTGTGAAGATTCGCCACCCCGGCGTCCGGAGGCAAGTGCATTGCCGAAGGCCTTCACGAAGCCACAACTCATTCAATGCGCAACGCTCGTACGAGGTCGATGGGTGCAACGCGGGCGATTTGATGGGGAGGGTCGAAAGCTCTGACTCATACACCAGGAACAGGTGGGCAACCCGGAAACTCCGTTAAGTATGTGTTGCCGATGTAGCCAAGATACTCGATCCCGATCTCGCTGGTGAAAAACCCGTCCGCGGTCAGGTCGCGCAGGAACGCAAAAAACTCGACCCCTTGGCTCAGGCTCTTGTCTGCCACAGCATTCTTGCGATAAGCGATGCGATCGAGCATCTCTTTCTGTTGTTGCGGATCGCACTCAAGATATGCGTTGCCATAGCGATCCACGCACTCAGCACCGAGCCACATCAGGCCGCCGCCAAGATTAAGTTGATATTGAGGGTTCTCGCTAGTGAGCAGGTCGATGAACTCCGGAGCGCCCGCTTCGACGGCCCCGCCGCACTCCACATCTGCGGGAAAGATCGCCTCGCATAGGAACTGAAGCGTCTTGTACTGCTCCGCACGAAAAAACTTCGGGGTATACGCGCCATTCGCTCCGCTCTTCTCCACCGCGATCATCCTGTGCGCATACTCGGCGGCTTCTAGCGGAATCACCCGCAACACCGAGCCGGCCGCCACGCCTATGCTTAGCGTCCTTAAAACATTGCGCCGCGATACGAGATGATCCGCTTCCATTGAACCTAGATATCCCCCTTCTTCGCTTGCGCGAGCAGATATTCCGAGGTCCTCCACGACAACGCCATAATCGTCAGTGTCGGGTTCTTGTCCGCGTTCGTCACAAAAGGAGCGGCATCGGCAACAAACAGATTCTTCACATCATGCGCCTGGCAATTTCTATTCAGTGCCGAAGTCTTGGGATCGTTCCCCATCCGCACTGTCCCAAGTTCGTGAATGATCGTTCCCCCCTCCGAAATCCCCGATGCCTTCGCCCTGGCGCTATTAGTCAACGCTTGGCCTTCGGTTGTATGGTCTTCACTCGCCTGGGTGCGGCTGCCGAGCACCGTCCCTCCGCCGGTCTCTATGATCTCGCGGAAGGTCTCCTGCATATGCTTCGACATCTTCAGCTCGTTCTCGCCCCACTCCCAGTGAAAGCGCAACACCGGAATGCCCCACTCGTCCACCACATTGGGATCGATCTCGCAGTAGCTCTTCTGGTTGGGAATCATCTCGCCCCGCCCGGCGAAGCCGATCACGTTGCCATAGGATTTGCGGCACTGTTGCTTGAGCGAGAGGCCGTATCCTTCGTACTGCGCGCACACGCCGTCGAATCCTCCCACGCCGGGCATATGCCGCCCGCCTCCGAACTCGATGTGGTACCCGCGCAGAAAATCGTTCTTCTGCCCGAACCTCCACCACGGCATGTAGAGATGCATCCCCCCAACGCCGTCGTGGTTGTGCGGGGGCACCTTTTCGAGTTGCGGAAAGTACCCCGCCAGACTGCTGCCCACCGAATCCGTGAGATAGCGCCCGACCGCCCCCGATCCGTTCGCCATCCCATCAGGAAAACTTGCAGACCGCGAGTTCAGCAGCAGCCGCGCACTCTCGCAGGCGCTGGCTGCGACAACGAAAGCCCGGGCATAAACGCGGTTTTCGCTGCGCCTTGTCTTGTCAATATAGGAAACGGCCTCGACTGTCCCATTCTTGCCCAGAACAATCTCTCGCGCCATCGCATTCGGAATCAGCGTGAATCGACCCGTCGCCCGCGCCGGAGGCAGCATCACCTGGCTCGAGCTGAAGTTGGCGGCAGTGATGCATCCGCGTCCGCACTGCGCGCAATAGTGGCAGGCCGCGCGCCCGTTCAGCGGCTGCGTTAGAATTGCCATCCGGGAAGGAATACAGGTGATGCCCAATCGGTCGCAGGCCTTCTTCACGATTGTTTCGGTGCAGCGCGGCTTTGGCGGAGGAAGAAACACGCCGTCCGGCGCATTCGGCACATTCTCCTTCGTACCGAACACGCCTATGTACGCCTCGACCTTGTCGTAATAGGGCGCAAGTTCCTCATACGAGATCGGCCAGTCGTCGCCCATCCCGTCCGTCGAACGCGCCCGGAAATCTGCCGGCCCAAACCGCAGCGCGATGCGCCCCCAGTGGTTGGTGCGCCCTCCCTCGATCCGCGACCTGAACCAGCGAAACTGCGTGCCCGGAGCGGTCGTATACGGCTCGCCCTCAATCTCCCAGAAACCGTTGGGCGCCATAAACTCCGAGTTCAGCTCATGCCGCGCCCGGCCGCCAACATCCGCACCGCGATGCCCCAACTCATAGGGCCAGACATGCTCTTTGAAGTCCTTGTAGGGATTGAGCGCCGGACCGGCTTCGAGCATCACCACGCTCAGGCCACCCTCGGTCAGCACCTTAGCCGCGGTGCCGCCACCCGCGCCAGATCCGATGACGCAAACGTCGTAGATCTTCCTTGCCGGAGCTATCTTGGCCAAGCACAATCTCCGCAATCTTCAAGATGAGAATGATGAGCGCAGCACCCGTCTCGGGCACTTCTGCTGGCTACGTTTACTAAAAACGCGACCTTCATCTGCAAATGATTCTATCTTCGATCCGATTTAGAGATGCAAAAGGGGTAGGCGACGGGTCGATCGTTGAGGAGCTGCGCGCCGTTGCGCAAAAAATGCCGTTCCGACTGGGACATCACCAACCCCAGAGCGCTGCACCGCTTGCCAACGCGGTTAAAAAGAACGCCTTCACACATACGGAAAAACCTACGCCAGACTATAGGGGAAGCAAGACTAAAGGTTTCGTTCGGGCCGACCACTGGAGTACCCAGAGACCAGCTCGCCTTTTGAATAGCACTCGAACGAAATCACCTGTACTCAGAACCCAGCAAGGTTGCGGACCATTCCGGCAACAAATTTCGCCAACGCTGGTATCTTGGTTCTGTTTGCTGAGGGCGTCTTGGAAGCGTTTACTAGCCTTGTGTGGAAGGGCTACCCAAGAGCCACTTTTATTGAAGCAAGCCGAATTCGCTGGAGATGAGCGCCTTGCATTCATCACGCCGTTTGCTGACCATCCCACTACTCGCCACGACCCTCTGCGCCTTTTTTGCCCCAGCTCAAGAGCCGGCTCCTACGCTCTCGATCGATGTCGGAAGCGTGAAGGGCAAGGTGAGCCCAATGCTCTATGGGCTCATGACGGAGGAGATCAACTACTCCTACGATGGCGGCCTATATGCCGAGTTGGTAAGGAACCGGGCGTTCACCGACAATCGGCGCCTTCAGCCGTTTCATTGGTTCCTATACGAGGCTGGAAATGCGGACGCATCGATGGTCATGGATATGTCTACCGGGCCCAGTGCGGCGTTGCCTCTGAGCTTGCAGGTTACGATTCGCAGCGCCACTGACCAGGCGCCCGCCGGTGTAGCTAACGAAGGCTACTGGGGCATAGCCGTGCGGCCGAACACAACTTATCAGGGTTCGTTCTATGCGAAAGCGTACGACCCGGCCATCGGTCCGATTTCAGTGAGCCTCATCAACGATGACTCCCCGAAGGTGCTTGCGACGACAACTGTTCCTGCCGTTACTTCTGACTGGAACCGGTATACGTATACTCTGCATTCGGGCGACGACGCGCCGTCCGCGAGAAATCGTCTGGTACTCACCGCCGGCAAACCGGGAAAACTGTGGTTTAGCCTAGTTTCGCTTTTCCCGCCGACCTATCACGACCGCGTCAACGGCAACCGCATCGATCTCATGGAGAGTCTCGCGGCAATGAAGCCGGCCTTTCTGCGCTTTCCCGGCGGAAACTACCTCGAAGGCAACTACATCAATGAGCGCTTCCAGTGGCAACAGACGCTGGGCCCGCTCGTCGATCGCCCGACCCACCTGGGTCCATGGGGCTATCGGTCGTCGGATGGCATGGGGTTGCTGGAATTCCTGGAGTGGTGCGAAGACCTTAAGATGGAGCCGGTGCTGGGTGTTTTTGCCGGTTATTCGCTGCGCCACGATTTCATTCCGGCAGGCAAAGACCTGGAGCCATATATTGCGGAGGCATTGGACGAGGTAGAGTACGTGACCGGCAGTACCAGCACGAAGTGGGGAGCGCAGCGGGCCAAAGATGGTCATGCCGCGCCATTCAAGTTGACCTATGTCGAGATCGGGAATGAAGACGATCGCGCTCACGATCCCAGTGGCTCGTATGATGGGCGCTTTGCTCAATATTTCAAGGCATTCAAGGCAAAATATCCGGAGCTGCAGCTGATCGCGACGGCGCGGGTGGAAGGCGTCACTCCTGACGTCATCGATGACCACTTCTATCATTCAGCCTCACAGTTTTATGACGATGTCGGCCACTACGACAACGCAGATCGTCACGGGCCAAAGATTTTTGTAGGCGAATGGGCTACTCGCGAGGGAAGCCCTACGCCAAACTTCAATGCAGCCCTCGGAGACGCCGCGTGGATGACAGGGATGGAACGGAACAGCGACATTATCATCATGTCTTGTTATGCGCCTTTGTTCGTGAATGTGAGCCCAGGCGGGATGCAGTGGGAATCGAACCTGATCGGCTATGACGCGATGAGCAGCTATGGTTCGCCGAGCTACTATGCGCAGGCCATGTTCAGCAACCACATCGGCGATCAGATCATCAATACCAAGGTGAGCGGCGCGCCGTTGCGATTCTTTTGCTCGGTCACGCGCGATTCAACTAGCGGAAAGCTCTATCTCAAGCTCGTGAATGCAACCGACTCGCCACGGTCGCTCTCAATTCAGCTGGCGGGCGCTTCAATCGTGAACAAGAACGCCAAGGTGACGACATTGAGCGCGAGTACCATTCAAGCGACGAATTCGATATCTGAGCCGACGAAGATAGTTCCCGTGGAAAGCAGCATCGACGACGCGGCTCTCCAGTTTTCACACACGCTCCCACCCAATTCGATCCAGGTGCTGGAATTAACTGCGAGATAAAAGCGGTAGGGAGCGTCTAAATCCCACTTCACAGCTTGAGCGCGACAAGACGCAGTGGGCTCGAACTTCGCTGGCACTTCGTTGCCTTGGTGACGGCGGCGATCGCGATCAGCTACTTCGACAGGCAGACGATCTCGATTGCCGTTGCCGCCATTCAACGCACCATCCCAATTTCAAATCAGCAATTCTCTTACTTGCAGACGGCGTTTCTGATTTCCTATGCCGCGCTCTACGCGATCGGCGGACGTCTGCTCGACAAACTGGGCACCCAGCGCGGCTTTCTGTTGGTCATGCTCTGGTGGTCGTTGGCTTGCGCGTTACATGGATTTGCCACCCGCTTTGTTTGGCTGTTGGCGACCCGATTCTTGCTCGGAATGGGAGAAGGCGGCGCCTTCCCGGCTGCGACAAGAGTAGTAGCGGAGTGGGTTCCGGCTCATCAGCGATCAACCGCGATGGGCTTTATCAACGCAGGGACCGCCGTGGGTTCACTGCTGGCTCCGCCGCTGATTGGAGCGGTGCTGATATTTCTAGGATGGCGCTGGGTGTTCTTCGTGGCGGGGGGAATTGGTTTCTTATGGGTGCTTTGGTGGGCCGTTTCTTACCGTGGCAACACCTCGACTCTCTCGTCAGCCACCCTGGATGCGCGTTTGCTGGCGGAACGGCTATCATTGGGCGAGATTGTCAGCCTGCGTAGCGTGCAGGCCCTGATCTTCGCCAAGTTCATGAGTGATTCAGCGTGGTTTTTCCTGCTCTTTTGGCTGCCGAAATATCTCTATGACGCGCGGGGCTTCGATATCAAGCACGTCAGCTACTATGCATGGATTCCCTACGCGGCTTCGGGCATCGGCAGTTTTCTGGGGGGATGGTGGTCTAGTCGTCTGCTGCACAGCGGCCGCTCCCTCGATCGCTCGCGCAAAATAGTGCTGGGCATCAACGCGGCGATGATGCCGGCCGTGATGCTGGTGCCGCTGGTGCCTGTGAGCTACGCCCTCGTGCTGTTCAGCATCGCGTTCTTTTCGCAGCAGTCATGGTCCGGGATTATCATGACGATCCCGGCGGATGTGTTCCCCCTCTCGGCGGTCGGCACGGTGGCCGGCCTAGTTGGCTTCGGTGGCTCGATCGGCGGGGCGCTCTTCGGACTGATCGCCGGCGCTCTGCTTGGCCATGGATTCGGCTACGGAACGCTCTTCGTTATGGTCGGCACATTTCACCTTATCGGCTTCCTCGCCCTGGTCTTTTTCGGTGGCAGGATTCAACCCCTTCGACCCGAAGACCTGATGGAGATAGAGAGCCACGCATGAAGATCACCGAAGTGCGCACTCGTATCGTTCAGTGGGAAGGCGAGACCCTTCCGCTGCCCCCACATTTTTGCACCAACCCGATGGACCTGGTCGCTTTCCGCCAGGCGTCGATGGGTAATTTCGCCTTCCACGGATGGGTGCTGGTCGAGATATTCACCGACACCGGCCTGGTTGGATTAGGTAACGCAGCGCTGTCGCCAGTGGTGACAAAGACGCTGATCGATACCTATCTCAAGCCGCTGCTGATCGGATCAGATCCCTGGGACACGGAATATCTCTGGCAGCAGATGTATCGTCGCACGATGGCATTTGGCCGCAAAGGAGTGGCGATGACGGCGATTTCCGCCGTGGATATCGCGCTCTGGGACTTGTTAGGCAAAGATGCGAAACAGGCGGTCTTTCGGCCGCTCGGCGAACGGACAAAAGAAAAGATTCCCGTGTGCGCGAGCCGCCTGTACGCGATGCCGATCCTCGAGCTACGCGCCGCGGCGCAGAAGTACAAAGACGAGGGCTATAAGGCGATGAAGCTGCGATTTGGATGGGGGCCGATCGACGGCGCTGAAGGCATGCAGAAAAATGTGGAACTGATACGCAATGTCCGCGAAGTCGTCGGCGAGGGGGTCGACATCATGGCTGACGCCTATATGGGCTGGACGCTCGATTACGCCGAACGCATACTGCCACTAATTGAGTCATTCCACCTGCGCTGGCTGGAAGAGCCGGTCATTCCCGACGATACGCGAGGCTACAAGGAACTGAAGAGCTACGGGCGCATTCCCATCGCCGGGGGCGAACATGAGTTCACCATCTTTGGATTTCGCGAGCTTCTGGAGAGCAATGCGCTCGACTACATCCAGTTCGATACGAATCGCGTGGGCGGCATTAGTCAGGCGCGCAAAATCTCAGCGCTGGCGGAGTCATTCCAGGTGCCAGTTGTGCCGCACGCCGGCCAGATGCACAACTATCCTGTTGTGATGGCGAGCCTCAACTCGCCGATTGCCGAGTTCTTTCCGAAGGTGGACGTGGAAGTCGGCAATGAACTCTTCTGGTACATCTTCGACGGAGAGCCGGTGCCGGTGGACGGGTACATCGATCTGGATGACGCCAAGCCTGGTCTTGGTCTCACGGTCAACGAAGACTCCCTGAAACGCTTCACAGTGATTGGATAAAGAGGAACGGCATGATTCGTCTGGTTCAGATTAGTAATGGCTCGTCGCGTCGAGTCGCTCTGGTTGAGGAGCCGTATCTTCATTGCCTCACTCCTTTGGAATCGATCTACGAATTGGCATTGGCTTCTGTTCGCGAAGATATTTCCCTCAGCGCACGGGCACGTTACCTCGCGACCGGCGAGAAGCTTTCCTATGACGCCGTTTACAACGGCGAGAGCGAATGGAGCTTGCTGGTTCCCGTCGATGTCCCAGATGCGCCGGAGCGCGTGCTTGTGTCCGGCACAGGCTTAACCCACCTGGGAAGCGCGAAAGACCGGCAGGCGATGCACCTGCAAACTGCAACAGACGCCGCGAAACCAAAGACCGACAGCATGCGCATGTTCGAGTCCGGCCTTGCTGGTGGACGACCGAAGGACGGCGAGATCGGAACGGCGCCCGAGTGGTTCTACAAAGGCAATGGCTCGATCCTGCGGGGGCCATTCGCTCCGCTGACAGTTCCTGCCCACGGAGAAGACGGTGGCGAGGAAGCTGAGATTGCCGGCATTTATCTCATCGCCAAAGACGGCTCGCCGTACCGCCTCGGTTTTTGTGTGGGTAACGAGTTCAGCGATCACAAGTTTGAGCGGCATAACTATCTGAACCTTGCGGGATCAAAGCTGCGCGAATGCAGCATTGGTCCGGAGTTGGTGATTGGCGGCGACTTCGCCGCGGTCACTGGTGAAGTGAAGATCGAGCGCGGCAGCGCACAGATTTGGCAGAAAGCGGTCGAGACGGGGGAAGAGAATATGGCGCATAGTCTCGCTAACCTGGAGCATCATCACTTTAAATTCGAGGGTCATCGCTTGCCCGGGTATCTGCACGTGCATTTCTTCGGTGCGCATTCGCTGAGCTTTGGTGAAGGCCTTGAGTTGCGGGATGAGGACTGGATGCAGGTAAGTTATGAAGGCTACGGGCGAGCCCTGCGTAATCCGATACGCATCGAAGGCAAAGAAGGCTATGGGGCGGTCCGAGTGCGGGCCTTGAGTTGAGCGAACGCGATGGGTTGACACGAGCGAGAGCAGAGATTTAGGACGCAGAGAGAAACGCGCGCCAGCCGAGATCATAGGTTCCTAGGGCGTTTTACAGGATTAAAGTTTCAAGGTCGGCTCAAACCGTTGCTCGATGACGCATTGGCCTGAAGGCGCAGAGTGAAGTCAACCGTCCCTCTACCCGTGATTCGGGCATCGCACATTTACGCCTTAGTGAGGGAATTCGGACGATTCAGTCGTACCGTAACGCCTCCAGCGGATCTACCTTTCCCGCCCGCTGCGCCGGGGCCCAGCACGCCAGGATCCCGACCCCTATGAACAAAGCTCCCACAACGATTAACGTGGCTGGATCGCTGGGCTGCACTTCGAACAGAAAAGACTGCAGCACTCGTGATAGCACAATCGCCAGCGCTATGCCGCCGAGTACGCCGCCGGCTATTAGCCTGAATCCTTCGCCGAAGATTAGTTTGCGAATATCGCTTTGTCGCGCGCCCACTGCACTGCGAATTGCCAACTCCCGGCGCCGGGAGGCCACTGACAGCGAAAGCACGCCGTAAATTCCCACCAGCGTTAACACGCTTCCCACTACCGAAAATCCTGTCAGCAGGTTCATCGCGAACGTTCGCGATGCCAGCGATTCGTCGCGGATCTGTTCCAGAGTCTTCACGTTTTCGATTGCCGCCGTTGGATCGACGGAGCGCAGTGCGCGTTCCACTGCAACCGCTACTGCGCGCGGATCCGCCGTTGTTCGCACTACAAGGTGTTTTGAAAATGCGTTAGCCTGCCACAGCGGCCAATAGATCTCCGGCGACGCCGCCTGGGTCAAATCGTCTGTCCGTCCATTTGCGATCTCGCCGACAATTTCCGTGCCCGGTTTATCGCGTCCGTTCAACCAGAATTTTCGTCCAATTACGTTGCCACTCGGAAAATAGCGGTCGGCGAATGCTTGGTTGACGACGGCCACCCTTGGCGCCTTATCGTCATCCGCTGATCGAAATTCCCGCCCTTCCACCAGCGGCATTCCCATCAACTTGAAATAATCAGGGGTCACCGCGCGCAGAGGCAACGCCGTCTTGTCGCTCTCTTTCACGGCCGGGGGCTGGCCCTCAATCTCCAAAGTCGCTGGCCAATTGTTGCCCGTCAGCGGCACCCCCCAGGCAAACGCAGCGTACTGTACGCCGGGAATTGCCGCAACGCGCTCCAGGGCTTGACGGTGGAAGCTGCCCCAACTCGACCATGCTTGCACGTCGGTTACGCTCATCGTCAGGATCCGGCCCGTGTTGTAGCCGGACGGCACCTGCGCGATTTTCACCATGGTGCGGATCAGCAGGCCTGCGCCGACCAGCAGCGCCAACGTCAGCGCAGTCTGTAGCATGGTGACTCCTTGAAGCAACCGCCTCTCGCCGGCTCCGGCTGTTCCTTTCGGGCCGGCGTTCTTCAGCACCTCCATTGGATCCAGGCGAAACGCTCGAATGGCAAGAATGATTCCGGCCAGGAATGCAGCGAAGACTGCTGCGCCAAGTCCCCACCCCAGGACTCCCCAGCCTACCGTCACTCCATCCAGCCGCGGAACAGCATGCCCTGCGATCACCTTGAACAGTTTTACGGCGCCCACGGCGAGCGCGACTCCTAATACCCCGCCGCCTAACGCCAACAGCAAGCTCTCCATCAAAACCTGTCTTAGCAGGGCGATGCGACCCATGCCCATCGCGCTCCGCACTGCATATTCCTGTTGTCTTTGCAGTCCTCGCAGCAGCAGCAGCGCTCCCGCGTTACCGCAGGCGATCAACAGTACCAGTGCCGCAGCGCCCAGCAGCGGCAGCAGAATTCGTTTTCCATCCCGGTTCATTTCGTCGGTTACCGGCTCCAGCCGCGGCGCGAACCCTTCAAACGTCGTCTCCGTCTGCGCCTCTCTTGCTGTCTGCACCGCCAGTTCCTGTTGTCCCTGCTGCGGAGTCGCTCCATCCCGCAGTCGCGCGATCACGTTCCAACGCGGCTCCTTCAAATGCTGCGGATCCGGATACCCCGGCATCCAAAAATCCACCGTCGCGTTGACGTCGTAATTCGGCTCTTTCGCCGCTCCCGGGGACGGTAAGAATCGCACTCCCGGCTCCATAATCCCGATCACAGTCGGCGGAGCATCCCAGCGACTGATGCGCACCGTCTTCCCGATAATCTCCCTGTCGCCGCCAAATGCTCGCTGCCAGAACTCATATCCCAGGAGAATCGACTTCACCGGCCCTTGCCCGAAATCTGAATCCTCGAAACCGCGCCCTGCCGCTGTCTTCAGCCCCATCACGTGAAAGTAGTCTTTTGTTACTTGCATTCCCTGCATGGACTGGCTTCCGTCATTGCGAACCAGGAAATTGAATGTCCAGTCATAGGCGGCGATTCCCGAAAAGGATTTCGCTTCCTTCTGCCACTCCATCCACTGCTGCGCCGCCCACCCGCGCGGGCTGTCCATCTTCTGTCCGTCTATGCGCGCCGTGGGAACCAGCATGAGCTGGTCGGGCTTCTGGTACGGTGGCGGCGTGAGCAGCACGCCCTGAATCAAACTGAAGACCGCAGACGTAGCGCCAATACCCAGCGCCAGCGTCAGGGCCGCAATCAGACTAAAGCCCGGCTGCTTCAGCAGCATCCGGATCGCAAATTTCAGCTCTCGTACCATATGCTCCCCTGGTCCTTTTCGGCTCCGCGAATCGGCGTACCGGAATCGTTGGAAGAAAGACGTTGGTTGCACGTCCCTTGTTCCATCCTTCGCGTCAGTTGGACGATGGAACTAGAGCGCGGTTAGGCAAAATATCCGATTCCCGTTCTTATAGGGCTCTCAACGCGCGCAGAATCGCCAAGTCACTCGTCGTCCGCAGATCAGTACCGGAATGTCGGCCAGGCTCCGGTAATTCGGAAATGGCATATCGCGGAAGGCTGCGGCGTTTGATCGGCATAGGGGCGGCAGTCACCTGCCGACCGCTGCCACACACCGTGCGAACGGGTCCGTACACAGCGGTTCGAGAAGTTGGGCTAGTAGTTTCCAAACAGTGAAGGAAGGCCGAGCGAGCGGCAGTATGCATTCGAAGCTCCCACCGAGAGAGCTTTGGAGCGGGCTAGGTACCAGGGGCCGCGACCACTACCGGCCGTATTGGCGGCCAGTTGCGGACGTACCCCCAGTTGCAGCAATGCAGCCCGACGACGACGTGGAGTTTTCCGCTGTCGCCAGAGTGCGCATCGCAGCCTGAGCCGCACCCAACGAACAAGGCCGATCAGCACCTCAGGAGTTTTCGCAAAAGCCGAAGTAGCCGCGCCATCCCACCATATATGTGGCCAGTCGCTTCACTGTCGTCTCGATGCTTATGCCCTTGGCCTGTCGCGTGATCTCCCGGATTTTGTCTTTGAAGCGCGTCAGAGCCTTCGGAGCAATCGCTCGTCTGATCTCTGGGGCGTCCGTAAAACTAAGCCCGAGGAACTTTCGCTCCTGCGGTCGCGCTATTGCGCTCTTGGCCTCATTTACCTTGAGCTTGAGCCGCTGAGTGATGAACCGCGTAATGCTCCTCATCACCCGATGACCCGCACGTTCGCTGCGCACATAGATGTTGCAGTCATCTGCGTAACGGACATGTCGGTGTCCCCGGCGCTCCAGCTCGCGGTCGAGTTCGTCGAGCACGACATTGCTGAGCAGTGGCGAAAGAGGTCCTCCTTGGTGGGGAGTTCCTTCGACGCCTGGGCTGAGCAGCCCGTTTTCCATCACCCCGGCATTCAAGAACGCCCGGATGAGTTTCAACAGCCGGTTGTCATCGACACGCTTGGCGATCTGCGCCATCAGTCTGTCGTGATTAACTCGGTCGAAGAACTTCTCCAAGTCGAGGTCAACCACCCAGCTACAGCCTGCAGCGATATACCGCTGTGCCTGTGCTATCGCCTGATGTGCCGATCTCCCCGGTCGAAAACCGTAGCTGTGATCGGAAAACTCCGGGTCCCACCGCTGTCGCAGAACCTGCATGACCGCCTGCTGGATGAATCGATCCTGCAACGTTGGAATGCCCAGCTTACGCACTCCGCCGTCCGGTTTCGGTATCTCTACCCGCTTCACCGGCTTTGGTCTGTATGTTCCGCTTAGCAGTTGTTCCCGGATGGCTGGCCAGTGCTGTTTCAGGTAGTCACCGAGTTGGTCGACCGTCATTCCGTCGACGCCCGGAGCACCTTTATTCGCCTTGACCGTCGTAATGCTTCCTTCAGACTCTCTCGTTCAACGATCTCCTCCATCGTTCGATCTGTCCTAGCTGGGCTTTCGGGCACACTCCTCGTCCTCAACGATTCGGACCCTTCCCTTCCCGCCTTCCGAGCTTCACCCGTTGGCGAGAAAGAGAAGTCCAGATTGCCCTGGATATTCTGCCGCATGTCGTTGTTGATACTCATGTCCTACTTGCCTCTCCTCTCGTTCGGGCCTTCAACCACCGTTCCCGGCTCAGCCTATCTGTTGACTCCGCCTTTCGGCTTTGGAGTGCCTCACTAGCTTTGCCGACGTCATGGCCTAATATGCCCTCTGCTGACTTCTGCTTCGCGGTCAGGATGCCTCGCGGCAGCCTCAGTCGCCAAAGCGACACGGAGCAGATCTCCCGGGGTAAGTTCAATCGCCTTCTGCGCACAGTCGCCGGATCTACGCTCCGCGTACTTGATGGATATGGGCTTCGCGGTAAGTTGCCCGCTCGCCCTACGCTCACGCCTTGTATCCGGTTCTTGTCCATCGACTCGCGCATTTGCTCCACGCTTCCTTCAGACCTCGCCTCGCGACGGTAGCCCTTGCGTCATTGCTAACTCTTACCTCCATCAGGTCGGGTAGAGGATTTGCACCTCCAAGCGGTTGAACATGCCCGGCGCACAACTAAGTCGCTGGCGCGGCGGACGCTGCGGTGGAGGCCTCCGAGCAGTTTTGTGGCCGGTGTAAGGCTTGGGTCACAGGAGGTTTACCGTGACCCATCTTCGGCAGTTGATGCTGGATGAACTCCAGGGTCGCAACTACTCCCCAAGCACTGTCCGTTGCTACATCCACGCGGTGGAGGATTTCTCGAAGTACATCCACCGCTCGCCAGAGCGCCTTGGTCCAAGCCATATTCGCGAGTACCAGGTGCATCTGTTCCGCGCACTATCCAGAGCCGTTGTGCGGCTCTGCGGTTTCTCTTCGTCAAGACCCTTCGGCGGCCCTACCTGCTCGATGAGATTCCTGTTCCCAAGCGCCCCAGGAAGCTGCCGACTGTGCTCAGTCCGGATGAGGTCGCGCGGCTGATTGATTCGGCTCGGAATCTGATGCATCGCGCCATGCTGATGACGCTGTATGCAACCGGGCTGCGAAGAGCCGAGTTGTGTCACCTGAAGGTCACCGACATCGACAGCGAACGCATGGTCATTCATGTCCATCAAGGTAAGGGCAGCCGCGATCGGGATGTTCTGTTGACCCCCAAGCTTCTGGACGTCAGACCGTCACGCAAATCAATCCAGTATTGACTGAATTCAACGCCTCCCTGACGATATGAAACCGGACGACGCTCACGAAGAGACAAGCGGGAAAAATGAAAGAAGAAGAAGTTCGAGCAAGGATCTAGAGGATCGGCATCATTGCCGCGGTAAGAGTTCCTGAGGCCGAGCTGGCGCTGTTCGCGGCAGAGACGGTAAACGACGCCGGTATTCCGATTGCGGAGATCACTATGACCGTCCCCGGTTGCGGTCGAGGTAATCGCGCAATTGGCAGGCAGATATCCAGATCTGGTTGTGGGTGCGGGGACCGTGCTGGATGCGGAGACAGCAAAGCGCTGCCTCGACTCCGGCGCATGCTTCCTGAGCGGCCCGGGCCTCGTTCCCGAGGTCCTGGAATTTGCGCTCAAGAATGACGTGGTCGTCATTCCAGGCGCGCTAACGCCGTCGGAGATCACCACGGCGTGGAAGGCGGGGGCTGATTTCGTCAAGGTCTTTCCATGCGCGCCGGTTGGAGGGCACAAGTACATTCGGGCGCTCAAGGTACCGCTGTCGCAAATACCGCTGATCGCCGCCGGTGGCGTCGATCAGGTGACCGCGCCCAAGTTTATCCTCGCGGGCGCCTGCGCCCTGGGGATCGGAGCGGAACTGCTGCCGGTGGAAGCGCTCCAATTACGCGAGGAAACTTGGATCCATGAACTTGCTCGGAGGTTCATGGGGATGGTGCAGGACGCGCGCGCCAGATTAAGACTTAACACTGAATTCGTTGTAGCCGTCCATTCCTCGGTGTGATTCTGGAAATGGAGCTTATTGACCTGCCATCAACTCGGAAGCTGTCCCTTGAAGCCCCCGCGATACGCCGGAGCCCGTTTGAGCTAAAAGGCAAGACCCTAGGGCGTTAGCGACGTGACGGTGAAGGTTCCTACATCGTTGAGCGGGATGCCGTTGACGCGGACGTGGATGGGTCCAGTGGTGGCTCCGGTGGGGACGTCGACCATGATGCTGGTGCTGGTGTCGCTAAGAACTGCGGCGGGAGTGCCGTTGAAGGTCACGGTGGCATTGTTGCCGCCGTCGAGCAAGTTGTTGCCGGTGATGGTCACGGGCGTACCGACCGGACCGCTGAGGGGCGAAACCTCAGTGATGGCGGGATAGGAATAGAAGGTGAAGGGCTCGCCGTTACTGGATAGTCCATCGACGGTGACGACGATATTCCCGGTGGTGGCGCGGCTGGGCACGAGGATTTCGATGGCGGTGTTAGACCACGAGGCGACATAGGAGGGCGCTCCGCCGACGGTGACGACGCTGTTGCCCTGGGTCGCGCCAAAGCCGTTTCCGGTAATGATGATCGGCGCCGCCGGAGCGCCGTAGTTGGGGCTGATCCTGCTGATGTTGAGCTGTGAGCTGGTGACGGTGAAGGTTCCTGCATCGTTGAGGGGGATGCCGTTGACGCGGACGTGGATGGGTCCAGTGGTGGCTCCGGTGGGGACGTCGACCATGATGCTGGTGCTGGTGTCGCTAAGAACTGCGGCGGGAGTGCCGTTGAAGGTCACGGTGGCATTGTTGCCGCCGTCGAGCAAGTTGTTGCCGGTGATGGTCACGGGCGTACCGACCGGACCGCTGAGGGGCGAAACCTCAGTGATGGCGGGATAGGAATAGAAGGTGAAGGGCTCGCCGTTACTGGATAGTCCATCGACGGTGACGACGATATTCCCGGTGGTGGCGCGGCTGGGCACGAGGATTTCGATGGCGGTGTTAGACCACGAGGCGACATAGGAGGGCGCTCCGCCGACGGTGACGACGCTGTTGCCCTGGGTCGCGCCAAAGCCGTTTCCGGTAATGATGATCGGCGCCGCCGGAGCGCCGTAGTTGGGGCTGATCCTGCTGATGTTGAGCTGTGAGCTGGTGACGGTGAAGGTTCCTGCATCGTTGAGGGGGATGCCGTTGACGCGGACGTGGATGGGTCCAGTGGTGGCTCCGGTGGGGACGTCGACCATGATGCTGGTGCTGGTGTCGCTAAGAACTGCGGCGGGAGTGCCGTTGAAGGTCACGGTGGCATTGTTGCCGCCGTCGAGCAAGTTGTTGCCGGTGATGGTCACGGGCGTACCGACCGGACCGCTGAGGGGCGAAACCTCAGTGATGGCGGGATAGGAATAGAAGGTGAAGGGCTCGCCGTTACTGGATAGTCCATCGACGGTGACGACGATATTCCCGGTGGTGGCGCGGCTGGGCACGAGGATTTCGATGGCGGTGTTAGACCACGAGGCGACATAGGAGGGCGCTCCGCCGACGGTGACGACGCTGTTGCCCTGGGTCGCGCCAAAGCCGTTTCCGGTAATGATGATCGGCGCCGCCGGAGCGCCGTAATTCGGGCTGATGCTGCTGATCTGCGGCGCCTGCACTACTGCAGCCGTGTCACTTGAAGTTGCCGCTGTCGCTAGACTCGTGTGGGTGAGGTCGCCGCCGCCCCATGCTGCCGCGGTGTTGGTCACCGACTCCGGTGAATTCCCGGGCACGTTCACGGTGATGGTGACGATCGAGTCAGCCCCGCCGGATATCCCCGCCGTCGTGGTGCAGGTGACCACATTGGTCCTGCCGCAAGTCCACGCATTCCCGGTTGAGGTATACGAGGCAAGCGTGTAGTTGGCGGGCAGCGTGTCCGACACCGTGATCGTGCCATAGGTCATGCCGCTGGTTGCCGTGTTGGAGACGGCGATGTTCCATTGGGCGGTCTGGCCCTGCGTGAAGGTCCCGGTATGGCTTTTCTGAACCGCCAGCACTGCAGCAGGCAAAATGGTCACCGTGTCGGTATTGGAAGTTGCGTTCTTGACTCCGCCGCCGCTCACCGAGGCCTGGTTAGGGATACTCGTTGTGGTGCTCGCGGTTGGGTTTACGTTCACATCAATCGTCAGCGCCGGGTAACTGCTGCCATGGGCCACGGTGGAGTCGTTCGTGCAGGTCGCTGTCTGCGCGATCGTCGAGCAGTTCCAGCCCGTGCCTGAGAAACCTGCGTAGGCAAAGGCAGAGTTCAGGGTATCGGTGACTGTTAACGGATTGCTTCCGGCTGTTGGGTCGCCAGTGGGGCCGGGCCCGTTATTGGTGACGTTGACCGTCAATGGCGCGCCTTGCTGGCCCTGGGTGAAAGTGCCGCTGTGCGACGCGGTCGCCGACACTGTCGGCAGATTCTGAGTGAGGCTGACGCACCAGCCGCCGTTGACGCTGGTCGTTTCACCGCCTCCGGTAGGGCCGCCGTCATCCACGTACAGGCTCCAGGTCCCGTTTCCGTTATAGGTGCTGGAAGTGGTGCCGCCAAACACTCCTGCCGCATCGGCGTTGCCCAGAATAGCGGTCCCGGTGGTGGCGGCTTTGTTGGTCGGTGTGAACGGATTCGAAGCCAGAGGCGGTCCCACGGCTTCGATGCCGCAGAGGGGTGCGTTTGGCGGGCATTGCGGGAATGTGATGTCCGTGTTGTAGCTCGTTGGCTTAAACGTGCCGGAAGAAGAGAGATTTCCGCTACTGCCTTCAGCGATACCGCTTCCCGCTAAGTCTGAGAAGGTGAGGTTGAAGGGTGATGGAGCGGTGGAGACGTTGCTGCCCGTGAGTGAGAAGAAGTCAAAGTTGTTGCCGCCCGGGCCCACCAGCAGCGAGAGTAGATCGCCCTGGTCTCTAGTGGTGAACCCGTTCAGTGTGACCGTAACCGCAATCACCGTGCCCGGCAGGTTGGTCACATAGATATTCGATGGATACGGCGAGGCCGGCCCGGAATCATTGCCCAGACCGGGCGCGGTGATTGCGCCGGTATTGCAGAACGTATACGGCCCCGCTCCCGAAACCGATGTGGGATTCGCTGTGGCGGTGTCGACGCGCTGATCGAAGGTCCCAGTGCTGATGCCGAACTCGGTCCCCGTATCGGTCCCGCTGTAGCTGGCGACGATCTGGTGTGTGCCTTCCGCCAACGGTGTGGTCAGCGTCGCCTGCCCATTCGAAACCGAGGCAGTTCCCAGAGTCGTCGCGCCGTCGACGAAGGTAACCGTACCCGAGTCCACCGTAAGACCTGAGCTGTCGGTGACAGAAACATTGGCCGAAAGGGTGACACTGCCGGTCGTGGATGGCGGCGTGAGAGAAGCGGGATTCGGCGATCCGTTGACCGAGGTCGCGGTGGGATGCGCGTTGCTCTGCATCGTGAAGTTCAGGCACCAGGAACCAAGTTGTCCATAAGGCGGGTTCGCCTCCAGCCAGTTGTTCGCGTACAACAGCCAGGTGCCATTCGCGGAGCCGCCGCCGAACGCCGAGGTGAACGTGGCTGAACCGGTTGGATAGGGTTTCCCGATCAGCGATGGGCCAGGAGCCGGAGCCGGAAACGTGTCGCTGAACAAAGGGCCTATCTGGGAGTAATCGTCGGCCGGCTTGCAGGGAGAACCTGAGGTGCAGCTTTCCCGGTTGTCGGTGCTGGTCTGGAGTTCTCCCGAACCGTCATCCGAAAGCAACAGGCTGAGCGGGCTCGAGATGGTGCTGGCGCTCCCGTCGACCCAGCTCATGGCTTCGAATGCCTTGCCGTTCGGCGCCTGCAGCAGGAAGCCCAGGAAATTCGGCTGCTCAGTCGCCAGCCCGTTGAGAGTCAGAGTGACGTTCTCGATGGTGCCTTGCAATTGCGAAAAGCTGCTCCCCAGAACCAGTTGCGATGGATAGGGAAACCCTCCAGTCCCGCCGACCAATCCGTTGTTGTTGTTGATGCTGATCGGACCATTGCAGAAAGTCGTGCTGGACGGATTGTAAGGCTGGTTGACCGTCAGTTCTGTCACCTCCCCGCCGGGCGGCGTAGTGCTCGATGCGAACCCGGAGGTCCCATTGAAAACAGCCGAAATGCTGCGGCTGCCCTCCTCCGAGGCGGGAAAAGTCACGGTTGCCTGGGCCTGGCTCGAACCGTTAACGGGGACGGCCGAGGCGAGAATCGTGCCTTGTCCAGGATTCGTGAAGGTGCTGTCGTAGAAGGTGACTGTGCCCCCGGCCGGATCCGGTGAGACCGTGGCCGTGAACGCTACCGGAGTGCCAGCGGTGGTCTGGCCGCCGACATTGCCGTTAGTGAAGACATTCGAGGTCTGGCCGTTATTGCTTGTGGCCAGGGATGTCGTGGTCGCGGTGGCAGATTCCGTGGTGAACGTGAGAGTCCACGATCCAAGCGATCCGGTTGGGTTGAATCCAGATACCTGAGTGGCGATATACAACGTCCACGTTCCTTGCAAGCTGCTGCCGGCGGCGGGAAGGCCGAAAGCGGTGCTGAAGTTGTAGGTTCCGCAGTTGAGCCCTGAGCCGATGGCGGCACATTCACTGTTGCCGATTCCGGCAGAGTCGTAGCTCGCCGGGCCTCCTCCTCCATTATTAAAGACGTCCTCTCCGGCAAAGTAGTCGGTCGGCAGGTAGATGCCCGAGAGTGCGCTGGGGCAATTGTTGCCGAAGCCAATGCCGGGCATCATGCCGTCGTTGTTTTCCGCGCCGGTCGCGCCGGTATCGGCCAGGGTGAAAGTGGCGCTACTCGAGTTGCAGACACCGGAAAGCAAGTCCAGCGTCGTTCCATTGGGAGCTCTAAGCGCCATAGCCTGCGCATTCAGCTGGGCGGTGTTGAGACTATTGAAGCTCACGGAGATGGCCGTCACCGTTTCCGCGCTGGGGAGTTCGGCGGCGGTAACGGTAACCGTGGAGCTTGCCGAAACTCCCACGCCGTCGTTCGAGCCGGTAATGCTGATGGGATTCGATGCGCCGACGGTTATTTGCGCCGACGAACTCTCACCAAGAGGCAGCAGCAAGACGCTGACGGCAAGAACAAACGGGCTGAAATTGAGGCGGGAGAACTGGATAGGAAGAACGGCGAAAGGAGAGGAAAACATGGCCAGCAAACCTCATGTCGTCGTGCAAACGGCAGATTGCAGCTGAAAAGTGGATAGCGGCGGGTCCGGAGACGTGAGCCTCCCCCCCAACGAAGGAGCAACCCGGATCCAACTTATCGCTGCGCGTCCGTTCCAACAGTGAAGCAAAAAAATGTGAGGCTGCAGTCTCTACTTTCGGTGCGAGATGGATTATTCGCGCCGATATTACGCGTGTCAATCTATTTCCGTCCTTATCGTCATGCGGACAGAAGGGCGTTGCTCAAAGTAGCTTTGGCACAAACGGCCCTCATACCGCGGTTACCCGATTGGAATCGTGGACCTCAGTAAATCGCTGATCCTTCAGCGGCCCCGGATCAGCCGATTTTCTTCTTGCGAACGAGCAGATCTGCGTAGTAGCGTTACACGTCGTCCCGCCGTGTGGCCGAAAGGCCAATTCGTAAGAACAGCGAACGAAGACACGGAATCCTGGATTTGGGAGGAAATGAGCCATGTCTCAGCCCTATGTCGGTGAGATACGGATGTTTGGCGGAAACTTCGCGCCGGCCGGCTGGATGTTATGCGAAGGCCAGTTACTCCCCATCTCCGAATACGAAACCCTATTCAACCTCATCGGCACCACCTATGGCGGCGACGGCCAGAGCACCTTCGGGCTGCCGGACATGAGGGGTCGGCTTCCGATTCATATGGGGTCGGGGTTCGTGCTGTCTCAGAATGGCGGTGCAGAGAACGTGACCCTTACGACGAATCAAATACCAGCCCACACTCACACGGTCTCGGCGACAACGAACGCGAATACTGCGTCCCTCCCTGGAGGCAATTACCTGGCAGCGGGACCTGACATCTATGATCAGAATAAGCCCGGAACCAACACCATGGCCGCCGCAATTTCATCCGTCGGCGGAAGCCAGCCGCACAGTAATTTCCAACCCTACCTGTGCGTGAATTTCATCCTCTCCCTCTTCGGGGTATTCCCGAGTCAGAGTTAGCCAAGCGACAAGGAGAACGACACGTGGCTACGCCATTTCTTTCCGAGATCAAGATTTTTAGCTTCGGTTTTGCACCCAAAGGTTGGGCGTTCTGCAACGGGCAGTTGCTGCCCATCAATCAGAACCAGGCCATCTTCTCGCTGCTTGGAACCACCTACGGCGGCGACGGACGGGTGAACTTTGCCCTGCCGAATCTGCAGAGCCGCACCCCGATCCATATGGGCAACGGACAAACTCTTGGATCAATGGGCGGCGAGCAGAATCATACCCTGTCGATCTCCGAAACCCCGGCGCACAGCCATACCTGGGGCGCCACCAACGTCGCCGCAAATGCGCCCAATCCGACCTCTAATCTGCTCGGAGGAGCGGCAGAATACAACAACTCCGGGAGCAATCTCGTAGCCATGTACTCGGAAGTGCTGGCGACGGTTGGGGGAAGCCAGCCGCACCAGAATATGCAGCCCTTCCTCACCCTGAATTTCTGCATCGCACTACAGGGAATCTTCCCCAGCCAGAACTAGCCTCAAGGAGGACTCAGCATGGCCAATCCCTTTGTCGCAGAAATAAGGATATTCCCGTTCAACTTCGCGCCCATTGGGTGGGCTTTTTGCAACGGCCAGCTTCTGCCGATCTCCCAAAACACAGCGGTTTTCTCGCTGCTGGGGACCACCTATGGCGGAGACGGGAGAACTACCTTTGCGCTTCCCAACCTCCAGGGGAGCGCTGCGATGGAGCCCGGCCAGGGACCCGGTCTGTCGCTACACGATCTCGGCGAAACTGGCGGCTCGAATACCGTCACTCTGCTAACTACTGAGATGCCGTCTCACTCTCATGCCATCAACTGCATCGACGGCGCCAGAGTGGCGGGGCAGACCGGCCAGCCGGGCAACGCAATCCTCGTAAAGACAGGAGGCTCCCCGGCGAGTGCCTACACCAGTGGCGCCGCGCAGAATCAGACCATGGCTGCGAATATGGTGGCGTCGGTGGGAGGCAATCAGGCGCACAACAATCTGATGCCGTATCTTACGCTCAACTTCTGTATCGCTCTGCAGGGTGTTTTCCCGCCGCGCAGCTAGCTGTCTTTTCCAGCCTTAGACCGGTTCGGAGGCCGGTCCGCCGCACTCTTGAACCATGTCCACGCTTGCCGTTCGCCCCGCGCTACCACAGGACGAGATATTCCTGTACGAACTTTACGCAGCAGTCCGCGGGCCGGAGTTTGAGCTCGCGCAGATTTCCGCGGCGCAAAGAGAACAAATCATCCGGATGCAGTTTCGCGCTCAGATGTCGGCGTACACGCAAATGTACCCGAACTCCTGTTGCCACGTGGTGCTGCTCGACGGCAAGCCCGCCGGCCGGCTGTGGGTTGCGCCGGGCGACGGCGATTTGCAGCTGGTTGATATTGCCATCCATCCCACACTGCAAAGCAAGGGGATTGGAACGGTGTTGATTCAGCGGGTGCAACAGGAAGCGGCGAAGGCCAGGCTGCCCCTTCGCTGCTCGATCTTCCGGTTCAATCCCGGCTCTCTGCGCTTCCATCGCCGCCTGGGTTTCTCCGTCGTGTGCGAGGACCAGACGCACTACTACATGGAATGGCGGCCAGTGCCGCTGCTGTGACAATGCAAAGGACAACTAGGCGCCGGTGGCCGCAGTCGAGCCGGGAGTAGAACCCGTCGTTGACACGGCCGTCGATTCGGGCTCGATCCTGGATTCGATCAGGCTACGCGCCCAGCCTTCGCAGACCTCGACGAGTCGCGCTCTCAGCTCCTCCACGCCGTCATAGCGGAGGACTCGCATGTCCCGGCGCTCTTCCAGCTCTCGGCGAAAGGCCAGAATCTCGGCAGCGGTCTCGTGAGGAGCATCCTTGAGGCAGATCACCACGTCGTGCATCGGCACGGCGGCGTCATCCCGACATTCGGCGGCAAGCAGAAAGAGCTTGCGGAACAGGTCGCGCGGCCCCCAGTCGTCCTCGAAGATCTGAATGAAGTATGTGCTCCAGCGAACATTGTCCGAAACGATACTCCGATAGCCGGCAATCTGATCGTTTTCCCGCAGACCTATGGAGACCAGCAAAAGTTTTGCCGGCATGGCAGTGGTTTCGTTCACCTCGGCAAGGGCGTCATGACAAGCCTGGCGGTCGGGCTCCAGATCGCCAGGGGCGGAGATAAACACTCGGTAGGTATCAAATCCGTGGGGCATAGGGAGGGATCAGCATAATTGAAGCTTCCGGTACGGACAAGACCGCGCCTTTAGATGCATTTCAATCGATGGACTCCGGGTCGCGTAGCTTTCTGGCCTCGATAGGTAAGCTAAAGTCTGCCGCCGCCTGGTCAATCCATGGAGTCACGCGCCTAGACCAGCCTGGCTCCTCCACCTGGGTCCGTGGAGCCGGTTGGGCTCGCGAGGACCTAGCTTAGTCACATATTCGTTGGTTTGTTTCTTGTTGCGCCCTATCCTCCTTCGGAGGAGTTCGTCCGAATCTCAATGAGCGGTACATCGCCGAGGTCACTCTCCGAGACCGATTACTCCTCAAAAGTCGGCAAGTGAGAAGTCTCCTCACTTTCAAGCTAAGTTGCCACAGGACGGCGGCGACGCCGACGCCAAATCGTCGCTCAACCCTAAATAGACTTGTCAAGGCCTCCAACTTGAACAATCTCCCCTAACCAGCTCACTCCATTCAAGATATAAATCTTCAAAACCTGGCGTAGTGAACCTATCCAACTTGATACACTGAATATAGAGATAGAGTAAAAAGGCGGCGAAAGCCGCCTTTTCTCGTTCGTGCAGAAAATCCCGCGCCAGACCGCAGCAACAAACCCTATCTCGGTCAAACGAGAGAATTTGCAAGGGGCCCTACATAGAATCAAGATCTTAGCCCGGATTCAGCGGCGCAAGTCGCTGAAAACAAAGATAAAGGCAGCAATTCCTAGGGGGTCCCCGGTAAATGTGGCGGGAAATTACTCGTCCCGCAGCATGCTCGGCTCTTCCGGGGCGCGCAGACGCACCAGCCGGTCGATCGCATACGGAGCCCGTGACGACGGCGTATGGTAATGCCTCACCTGCAGCTCACCCAGCAGCCCGATCGCCAGCATCTGGATGCCGGCCAGCAGCAGAATACCCGCGGTCACGATCAGCGGGCCATGCTGGTCCATCACGTCTTGCGTGGTGAAGAACTTTACAAACATCAGGAAGATCGAGATACCACCACCGGCAATCATGCTCAACGCACCGATCGACCCGAAAAAGTGCAGCGGACGGCTCATGTACTTAAGCAGAAATCGGATCGTCAGCAGGTCGAAGAAAACCCGGAAGGTCCGCGAGATGCCATAGTGCGACTTGCCCCGTTCGCGCACCACGTTCTTGATGGGGATCTCGCAGATGCTCGCGCCATACCACGACGCCAGCGCCGGAATGAACCGGTGCATCTCGCCATACAGCGGAATGTTGTGGATCACCTCGCGGCGATACGCCTTGAACGTCGTGCCGAAGTCGTGAATATCGACGCCCGAAAGCTTGGCCATCAGCCAGTTCGCGCAGCGCGAAGGAAACTTCCGCATAACTGCGTTGTCGATCCGCTCCTTGCGCCATCCGGAAACAACGTCGTAGCCCTCTTCGAGCTTCTCAAGGAAGTTGGGAATCTCCGCCGGATCGTGTTGCAGGTCGCCATCCATCGCCAGGATGTATTCGCCCTGCGCATGGTCAAAGCCCGCCGCCAGCGCCGAGGTCTGGCCAAAGTTCCGGCGCAGCTTCACAACGAGCACGCGGCTATCGACCGCCGCAATCTCTTCGAGCAGCTTGTAACTGCGGTCAGACGAGCCATCGTCGACCAGCACCAGCTCAAAGCTCTCACCCACCTGCTCCATGACCGCCTTCAGCTGGTCATAAAGCGCAGTGACGTTTTCTTCCTCATTGTGAAACGGGACTACGACAGAGTATTTCGGCATGACTTAAGTATTATAGACGCGTTATCCGGCCCATTTTGGAAGGAAATCAACAGAATTAACACTTCCGAATCTCCTCAGCCAGTATGTCCGCCGCCCGCTCGCAATCCGCCCGGCTCACGTCATGGTGAGTCACCAGCCGAATCCCCGTCGGCCCCATCGTCCCCAGGATCAACCCGCGCGCCCGCAGCCGGGCGACGAGCGCATCATGCCTGCCGCCCTTAAGCGCAAAAATCACAATGTTCGTCTGCACCGAACCCAAATCGATCGCGACCTGCGGTAATTCCGCCAATCGCTCCGCCAGCAGCCGAGCATTCGCATGGTCTTCGGCCAAACGCTTCGGCATCTCCTCTAAAGCGATCAACCCAGCAGCAGCCAAAACGCCAGCCTGACGCATTCCACCGCCAAGCGCTTTGCGGTAAATTCGCGCACGCTCAATCACTGCCCTGCTTCCAACCAGCATCGAGCCAACCGGAGCGCAAAGCCCCTTCGACAGGCAGAACATCACCGTATCGAATTCCCGCGTAATCTCCGCAACTGGCAATCCCAGATAAGTCGCTGCATGGAAGACTCTCGCGCCATCCAGATGCACAGGCAATCCAGCATCCTTCGCGCCAGCCCAAACCTCCTCCAATACTTCCATCGGAGTCACAGTTCCACCACCGCGATTATGCGTATTCTCGAGCGTAATCAGCCCAGCTTGCGCGCGATAGTAGATCTTCGGGAAGATCGCCGTCTTGATCAGCTCCCAGGTCAGAATGCCGCGATCCGCATGCACCGTCCGAACCTGGCAACCGGAGAAAGCCGCAATCATCGCCATCTCCCAATCCACGACATGCGACCGAGCCTCGCAGATCACTTCCTGCCCATGTTGCGTATGCAGACGAATCGCGATCTGGTTCCCCATCGTTCCTGTAGGAACGAAGATCGCTGCCTCGCGCCCGAAGATCTCCGCCGCGCGAGCCTGAAGCCGATTTACCGTCGGATCTTCGCCATACACATCATCGCCAACCTCAGCCGAAGCCATCGCAGCCCACATCGCCGGAGTCGGTTTGGTCACCGTATCGCTGCGCAGGTCGATCGACGCCAGCTCCCGCTCGGCACTTTCCTGCTCATTCACCTGCACTGTCGTCGCCATCGATTCTCCCCAAAGCGGCATCGCCGCCGAATGCTAATCCACCAATACCAGCTCAGCTTCCGCTGTCTCGTCCACAAACCGCTGAAAGACCTCGTTGGACACCAACCGTCCCCGCTCAGTCAGTCGCACCCGATCACCTTCACACTGCAGAAATCCGAGCGTCCGGAGCTCCGATATCTCGTCGTCATAGCGATGAGCCTCGACCAAGCCAAACTCCCGCTCCAGCTCAGCCACGCTCACACCCTCATTCAGCCGCAACCCAAGAAACCACGCTTCTTCCAGCGCCTGACGTTGAGAGACGCGATGAATCTCCTGCCAGCCATCACCGTCGAGGAAGGCCGACAAGTTATCCCCAGTCTGGAATCGCACCGCTTCGCCATCCACCGTGCGAAGCATCGAGTGAGCATCCAGCCCAAATCCGAGGTAAGGCTGGCGCAACCAATACTTCTTGTTGTGGAGCGATGCCGCTCCGGGACGCGCGAAGTTGGAGATCTCATATTGCGCGAAACGGCTCGCACCCAGCATGTCGATCGTCTCCAGGTAGAAATCGGCAACCAATTCGTCGGTCGGGACCGTTCCCGCGTGGTAGCGTCCTCCGCCACCGAGCAGCTCTCGTCCCAGCCGAGAATCCTCATCGACCTCCAGCATGTAGACGCTGGCATGATCGACCCCCGACGACACCAGTACGCCCAGCGACTCCCTCCACGACTCCGCCGTCTGGTGCGGCAATCCCGCGATCAGGTCTGCATTCACCGACCGAATTCCCCCCTGACGAACTCGCTCAATATCCCGCAGGGCGATCTCCCGCGTATGCAACCGCCCGGTAACCGCCGCTTCCCTGTTGTTGAAAGACTGAACACCGAAGCTGACGCGGTTGACTCCGCACTCGACCATCGCAGCGAGGAAGCCCTCGTCAAGCTGTCCAGGGGCGCATTCGAGGGTGATCTCAGCGTTGTCAGAGACAGAAAATTCAGTCCGAATAGCCACAAAGAGGCTCCGCAGCAACTCAGGTGCGAGAATGCTCGGTGTCCCTCCGCCGAGATACACGCTGTCGACCATCTCGGGCAAAGTCGCGGCGATCTGGCCGGCAAACCGTCGTGACCCGCTGATCGCAGCCAGGACGCGTTCGATATACCGTCCTTGCTGTTCCGCTGGAAAGACTCCTGACGCAAAGTTGCAGTAGGAGCATTTGGAGCGGCAAAACGGCACCGAAATGTATATCCCCAACGATTCCATCGAATCTTTATCATCCCACGAGAACTGGTCTCATCAATATGAGTAGCGCCTTCGAGGACTGCATGCGGCCCGCTCCGATGGCGGGCCGCATCCGTATCCTCGTCCGCAGTGGTCAGTTTTGAGACCAGTTCAAACGCTCTATACTTGAGAGTAAGTCCCGCTTTACTTGATGCACACGCCAACCGAATGAGCAATACAGCCGACGACGTAGTAGGCAAGGTTTACGACAGCCGCCTGATGGGCCGGCTGCTTAGGTACCTGCGCCCCTATAAATGGCAGACGGGCGTTTCCTTCGTCGCGATCCTGCTCAAGGCTGCTTCCGATGTAGTCGGGCCGTTCCTTTTCAAGGTCGGCATCGACAATTATTTAACCGCCAGAAGGCCCGAGCACCCGAACTGGCTTGCGCGCCAACTCAGTCCGAACCCCGTCACGGGAATCACTCAGCTCGCCGGACTCTACCTTGCTGCACTTGTATTGACCTATCTTTTTGAGTTCGTCCAGACCTACCTCATCCAGTGGATGGGCCAAAAGGTCATGTTCGACCTGCGCAGCCAGATATTCCGCCATATCCAAGGGATGCACGTCGCCTTCTTCGACCGCAACCCGGTCGGCCGGCTGGTCACCCGGCTTACCAGCGACGTCGATGCGCTGAATGAGATGTTCACCTCTGGCGTCTTCGCGATCTTCGACGATGTTTTTGTGCTGGCCGGAATCGTCTTCATCATGCTGCAGATGAACTGGAAGCTGGCTTTGCTCGCCTTTGCGGTTCTGCCGCTGATCGGCGGGGTAACCGCGATCTTTCGCAAGCATGTCCGTAGTTCGTATCGCCGAATTCGCTCGGCCATTGCCCGCATCAACGCCTTCACCCAGGAACACATCAGCGGTATGACCGTGGTGCAACTCTTTAACCGCGAGAAACGGGCTTACGGCGACTTTGAGGCCGTCAACCGTCAGCATATGGTCGCGTTCAAGGACGCCATTCTGGCTTATGCACTCTACTATCCAGCGGTAGAAATCCTGTCGACCGTTGCAATTGCCCTTGTCCTCTGGCGCGGCGGCGATGGAGTTCTGCGCGGCACGGTTACCGTGGGCGTACTGGTCGCGTTCATGCAGTACTCGATGCGCTTTTTCCGCCCAATCCAGGACCTCAGCGACAAATACAACATACTGCAGGCGGCGATGGCCGCGAGCGAGCGCGTCTTTCAATTGCTCGATACGCCAACCGAGATTCTGAACCCGGACGATGCTAAACCGGCCAACCAGATCGGGAGAATAGAATTCCGGAACGTCTGGTTTACTTACCAGCCGCTCGATCAGGATCAAAAGAGCCGAATCGCCGCAGCTAGCCAGCGGGAGTTGACCGAGCTCGGCTCCTCTATCGAGTGGATCTTGCGTGATGTCTCGTTCACTGTCGAACCCGGTCAGACTGCGGCGATCGTTGGCCACACCGGCGCCGGCAAAACGACAATAGTTAGCCTGATGATGCGTTTTTACGATATCCAAAGCGGCAGCATCCTGGTCGACGGCGTCGACGTCCGCCTACATGATCTGAAGCAGCTACGACAGCGCTTCGGTGTTGTGCTTCAGGACCCGTTCCTCTTCAGCGGGACTATTGCCGATAATATCCGGCTCGGCTCCGAATGGATTACCGACGAACGGATGCGGCAGGCGGCAGATGACGTCAACCTGCTCGACTACATCGAGGAACTACCTGGCGGTTTTGGCGAGGCTGTACGCGAACGCGGCGCGACCCTTTCTACCGGACGCAAACAACTTATCAACTTCGCGCGCGCCCTGGCTCACGACCCGAAGATCCTGATCCTCGACGAAGCGACATCAAGCGTCGATACAGATACTGAGCTTCTCGTCCGTTCGGCTCTCGAGCGCATGGTCGACGGCCGCACTTCGGTCGTCATCGCCCACCGGCTCTCGACCGTACAGCGGGCTGACGTAATCTTGGTCATGCACAAAGGCCAGCTGCGCGAGATGGGCACCCACCAGGAACTGCTGGCGCGTCGCGGCCTCTATTACAAGCTCTACCAACTCCAGTACAAGGACCAGGAACTCCCTCACTTCGGCGTGGAATCCGCCTCAACCCTTGTGGGCACGGATTAGATGGCTGGCCCAACCATTTTCCTTTCCGCCGGCGAAGCAAGCGGAGAGCACTATGGCACATCACTCATCCATGCGATCCGCGGGATCGCTCCCGACGCTAGCTTTTTCGGACTGGGCGGGGAACGGATGGAGGCAGCTGGTCTTCAGCGAATTGTCCGGGCCGAGGATGTCGCGGTCATGGGCATCACTGAAGTTATCCGCCACATGCCGCGCATTTATGGCGAATATCGAAAGCTCAAACGCAGCCTGCAATCCCAGCCGCACCTGCCCGACGCCGCAATACTCATCGACTTTCCCGACGTTAACCTGGGCCTTGCCCGCGAACTCCACCGGCTGCGCATTCCGGTGATCTTTTTCGTCAGTCCCCAACTCTGGGCGTGGAAGAAACATCGAATCCACCAGGTCAAGCGTTATGTGAACAGAATGCTCGTGATCTTTCCGTTCGAGGTTGAGTTTTATAAGAGGCACGGCATCGCGGCAACCTTCGTCGGCCATCCCCTCGCGGACTTGCCGGCGCCGACCTTCTCGCGAGCTGAGTTGGCCGCTGCGCAGAACCTGGACTCGGCGAAGCCGTGGGTCGCCTTGCTGCCCGGCAGCCGACAGAAAGAGATCGGCCTGAACCTGCCGACGTTGCTCGAAGCCGCGACCCAGTTCGGAGAGGATGTGGAATTCCTGCTGCCGGTCGCTCCGATGCTGAGCTCTTCCTACAAGACAGAAATGGCCTCGATCATCAAGTCCGTCGCTCCGCGAGTCACTCTCGTTCATGACGCTCGCGCCGCTCTCTTTCATGCCCGCGTCAGCGTCGTCGCAAGTGGAACAGCCACCGTCGAGGCAGCGTTAATCGGCAACCCGTTTCTCGTGGTTTATCGCATCTCGAACCTGAGTTACGCGGTCGCTAAACGATTCGTGAAAGTCCCATTTGTGGCTATGGTGAATCTGATTGCGGGACGCGAGGTCGTCCCTGAGCTGATCCAGGGTGACTTTACCCCTGCCAATGCCGTCTTACACTTGCGACGGTTGATGCATAACGAGAACGATCGAGAACGGATGAAAGAAGACCTCTGCCAAGTCGCAGCCGCGCTTCGCTTCGACGGCGCCAACGGAGAAACCGGTAGCCGCAAGAGCACCATCAGCCGCGTTGCCGAGATTACCGTAGACTTGATCTCAAAGAGTGGTCGGCGACGCCTCAAATCAACCTCAAGGCTCTCGAGTCAGGCTGAATGAAGAATCTTCTTGCCCGCATGCGCGTCATCCCAACTAGTCAAGCGGTATTTCTTCTCGCGGTGTTGGCGGTATTGCCGTTCACATCACCTCTGGCCGTTGCCCAGAAGCCGACCATCAACATCACCGCCTACAACATCGACGCGGAGATCGACCCCGATGCTCATACGCTGAAAGCAACCGCGAAGGTAACTTTCACGCCGCTCCAGGCGATCGATACAGCCGTCTTCCAGCTCCATGGAGCGCTCAAGGTCGACAAGGTAACCGACGCAGCCAACAATGTGCTCTCCGGGGAGCGCGGCACTGACGCCACCATTCGGCTCACCCTTCCTACTCCTCTCGCCAAAGGCCAGACCACGACCTTCACCTTCGAGTACGGAGGCGTGCTTACTGGCGCCGACGGCCCGGTCGAGGGGCTCAAGCTTGCCTCGATCGGCAGTCCGATCAGCTATCTGTTGTATCCGGCCCGCTGGTTTCCCATGACTGGATACCTGACCGACCGCTTCACCGCCGACATTCATCTAACAGTGCCGCTTGGATATCGGGTTGTAGGCAGCGGAGCGGTATCACCCCTCGGTCAGTCGGGCGGGACGTTTGAGTTTCGCTGGACAAAGCCCGGCTTTCCAGGAACTATCATCGCAGGCAAGTTCAACCCGCCTTTGCCCGCTCCCAGCGCGTCTTACGTTCATATCTGGACCACTGACGCCCGTAAAACAGCGGCTCCGGACTTCGCCGATCTCGCAGCCAAACAGTTCAACTACTTTACAGGGCTCTTCGGTCCTTCCGAATCGGTCCACTTTAATGTCGTGGAGCTGCCCGACGATACGCTGCCCGCCTTCTGGGCACCGGAGATTGCGGCCATTCCCGGCCTGCGAATGACCAAGGCCAACGGCCGCTTGCTGGCCAACACCGTGGCGCACCAGTGGTGGGGTAGCCAGGTCTCGCCGGCGACGCTCAATGACACATGGATTACAAACGGAATGTGCCGGTACGGTGAGTTGATGGACGTCGAGGACGAGGGCGGCCAAACCGCGCTCGAGCACTCGATCGTCGACATCTCTGCGAGCGCCCTTGCTTACGATACGATTCCGCTCTCCGGCATCGGCCGCGACGACCCGTTCAGCCCTGAATTCCAGTCCATGACCTTCGATAAGGGCGCCATGGTCTTTCACATGCTGCGCTGGGAGGTAGGCGAGGACAGTTTCCACAATATCCTGAAAGCGGTTCTCACCCAGTACGCGGACAAGCCAATTCGTACGGCGGATTTCATCAAGGTTGCGGAATCCACTTCGCAGCAGCAGCTTACCGCTTTCTTCGCGCAGTGGATCGACGGTACCGGCGCGCCTGCTTTCAATAACAAGTACACGGTCTATCGGTTGGGCAACAACAAAGGCTTTCGGACAATCGGCGAGATCGGACAAGACCTCGACCTCTTCAGCATGCCCGTCGAGCTAAGAATCGAGACCGATGGCAAGACCGAGATCAAACGCATCGACGTCGTCGGGACCGACTCTCAATATGTCGTTGACACCTTCGGTCGCCCGCGCCATATTTCGCTCGACCCCAACAACTGGGTTCTGAAGAACACTCCCGACATGCAGGTGCGTATCGCGATCCTGCGCGGCCAGCAGATGATCGCTCAGGGTGACACCACAGGCGCGATCGCCGAATACCAAAAGGCGCTGACTGCAAACCCGAACAGTTCGCTCGCCAGCTACCGCATCGGCGAGGCGCTCTTCAGCATGCGCAACTACCAGGCCTCTGCTAACGCCTATCGCGACGCCCTGCGCGGCGACGACGACCCAAGATGGACCGAAGTCTGGAGCCATATTCAATTGGGCAAGATCTTCGACGTCACCGGCCAGCGCGATCGCGCGGTCAACGAATATCGCCAGGCGGTTCAGACCAACGACAATACGCAGGGGGCGCTCAACGAGGCCCGGCAGTACCTGCAAACTCCCTACAAACGCGACGAGTCGAGCGAATAGAGCAGAAAGTACAGCTACCGTAGCGTGAGGCGTCCCTGCCTATAGGCGTTTTTAGAAACTCCTCCTGTGACAGGCTCTGCAAACGCGACCAAATGGAATTTTGCCTGGCTAGCGCGCCCGAGCAATCTGAGTTTTCTCTAATAAATGGGCTTATGCGAAGAAAGTTTTTCCGGTTTCACGCATCGAATACGACGCAAAAGTTAATGGCGTGGCCCGGGTAACCCGATATTCCCTAAGAGGCTTGCGTGGGCAACTTCAGGGTTAGCGTGGCGCAACAGTCCATTTCGCGTTCAGGCGGCTGCGGCCGGGCAATGCCCGAAACTCGCAGTCTGGGCCGTGACGAATGATTTCTCTGAAGCGCTACTTCGAGCGAAATGCAGAAGCGCTGCCGGAATTCTTCGCCGCAGCATATCTGTCTGTGATCGAGGCCATGGCAGTAGGGGCTTTGCGTTGCTGCCCGCCCACCGGCGAGGTCCTGAAACGCGAGCTTTCGATCGCCCTTGAGGCCTTGCGGCGTGAACGCAGCACGAGCTCGTTCAAATCCTGCCAGCAAAAGACACTCAAATCGCTGCGCTCATGGGGCGAGGAGAGCGAGGCATACTTCACGCGCAAGACCGCCGAGGTCAAGGAGATGCTGAGCGAGCTGGCAAGCATGGCCGAGTCGATCGGGGCGCGCGATAAGCGCTACACCCAGCACTTCCATGAGATGACTTCAAACCTGCAGTCGATAGCTCAGCTCGACGACATCACCCGGATTAAGAGCTCGGTGCTTCGCAGCGCCGGGGAGTTGAAGTCTTGCGTCGACCGAATGGTCCGGGAAGGAAATGAGTCCGTTGCCCACCTGGAAGCCAGCCTCGCCTCACATCGCGTCGCGCTGGAACAGGCGCAGGAACTAGCCACGCTCGACCCTCTCACCGGACTCTACAATCGCCGTGAGGTTGAGGCCCGGCTCGGCCAGAAGATTAGCAGCCAGACGCCCTTTTGCGTGGTCATCATCGACTTGAAGAACTTTAAACGAACTAACGACCAACACGGACATCTCGCAGGCGACGAGGTTCTGCGCCAGATCGCGCGCGAGCTACGCATGACCTCGCGGAGCCAGGACACGTTGGGACGCTGGGGCGGCGATGAGTTTGTCATGGTCATTGACGGCAGCTACAGCAGCACGAAGGTAAAAGTGCAGCGATTACGGCCATGGGTCTTCGGAACCTATGAGATCGATCTTTCCGGCAAGAAGTTGAGCGTCGTTGTGAACGCCTCGATAGGATTGGCTGAGTGGTCGCAAGGAGAGACGTCACTTCAGGTACTCACCCGCGCGGAAAAGGACGCTGCCCGCGACAAAGGGTGAATTCAACTACTCGTAGCGGAGCGCCTCTATCGGGTTGAGGTTCGCCGCCTTCAACGCTGGCACCATCCCGCTCACCACCCCAACCACAACAAGGATTCCGGTCGCCAGGATGACGATTGCCGGCGAGATGAGCAATTGAATATCTGCGTCGCTGGCATGCGAGGCCAGAGCACTGTAGAAGGTGATGCGGCCCACACCGATCGAAACAGCGTAGGCCAACGCGATACCCGCTGCGCCACCGATGCCGGTGATCACGAGCGCTTCAGCGAGGAACTGAATCAGAATATGGCTCTTGCGAGCGCCTAACGCCTTCTCGATGCCAATCTCTTTGGTCCGTTGCTGTACGGCGACCAACATGATGTTCATCAGCCCGATACCTGCGATGCCCAGCGTTAAGGCCCCGATGAAGAGGAGCATCACCTGGAGAGCGGTGCTGACAATGTGGAATTGGCTTAACTGCTTCTCCAGATTGGCCATATAAATCGCATTGTGATCGGTGGGGCGAAAACTATGCGCCGCCGCCAGGCTTGATCGCACCGCATTCTCAACAGTTCCGTTCTCGCCCTTGTAATTCAGCCATATGCCGTCGAGATATTTGGGGTCTTTGATATCTCCCATGGTGTTGAACGGGATCCGAATCTGGCGGTTGACGTCGCTGTCGGCCTCCTGCATCTTCGCCTGCAACACACCGATCACAGTAAAGCTTATCCCGTTGATCCGAATATGCTGCCCGATAGGATACTGGCCGCCGAAGAGCTTGGTCTTGGCCTCCGAACCGATAACCGCGACGTGGGCCCGTTGTGAATCGTCTTCCTCGGTATAAAACCGTCCATAGTCCATATCCAGCTTCATAATGTCACTGGCGACGGGGCGATTACCGATGACTGTCCAGGTGAAAGAATGCAGTTCGTTTTGTACCGAAACGTCCTTATCCAGCTCCGGGGTGATGTTCAGCAAGCCCGGAACAGTGCTGCTCAGGCGATCGACATCGTCTTGCGTGAGCCTGACCTGAACACCGGCCTTCGATCCGCCAACCTGTTCGCTGGTTCTGCCCGGAAAGACGCCGATCAGCCGCGTGCCCCATTGCGCGAAAATGGCCTCGATCGCCCGGCCAAATCCAGCCCCATAGGCGAGCAGAAGCACGACCGTGGCGATACCCCACGCCATGCCGACCATGGTGATCATGGTACGGCGTCGGTTGTAGACCATCGCCTCGTAGGCCTGCTTTAGAATCTCGATCAGCATCTTTTCCCCGTCAATTTCCTGTCTTTTTCTTTTCTATTCCCGGCGCAAGGCTTCAACTGGTTCGAGCTCGGCGGCCTTACTGGCGGGATAGAGTCCTGCGAAGATGCCGCTCAAACACAGTGCACCCATCGCCAGCGCTGCCGACCAAGGCACCAACCGGGGCGGATCGAAACCCGGAACACCGTTCTCACCGATGGCCGTCTGGATCAGCCACATGAAAAGCGCCGAGCCGCCGATTCCGATGAGTCCGCTGACCCCGGTAAGCAGAAGGCCTTCCAGGAAAAACTGCATCAGGATGCTCCGCTTCGTCGCTCCGATGGCCTTGCGCAGCCCAATTTCACGCGTCCGTTCCGAGACAGAAACCAGCATGATGTTGACGATCCCTACGGCACCCAGCGCCAGGGTCACGATTCCGACGCCGCCCAGGAAGATGTCCATCGCGGTAAAGATCTTCCCAACCAACTGGTCGCTCTTGATGGTGTCCCACTCTTCGAAGGCGTCAGGGTTGTCGGGGCTGAAGCCATGCCGACTGGCTATAATCTGCCTCGCCGCGGCTTTGGCCGACTCGCTCTCGCCGCGCACCAGTGGCTGGTATTGAATCGAGCTCAGCGCGTTCTGGGCAAGGTTTTCGCCTTTGATCGGAAACATCTCGAGCATTGTGGTCAGCGGAATATAGATTTGCTGATTGGTCCCATCGTCGTTGCCGCGTCCGGTCTTGGCTGCGACCCCGATCACCTGAAAGCTGGTTCCGTTTAATAGGACCGACTCGCCGAGCGCGGGACGCCCCGGAAAAAGCAACGCCGCACTCTTCTGGCCGAGCACCACAACCCTGCTGCGATTCTGCAGGTCGCCTGCGTCGAGAAAGCGCCCTGCGGCCAGTGGCAGCGTTCGAACGACCGGATAATTGGGATCTGTGCCGATCACCGAACCCCCGGCGCTTTCATATTGGCTTTGTTGTTTCAAATCGCTGCGCCGAACCATCGCCATTACCTGGCGGAAATTGCCCGAGGCCCGCATCGCGGCCTCGTCGTCCACCGTGAGATAGTAAGGCCGCATGCCGGTGTGCTGGCTGGGAACGGCAGGGATCGTGCCACCCCACATCATGATGACGTCGTTGCCGATGCTGGCTAACTGTCGATGCTGGCCGGAGCGGAATCCCTCGCCGACGCTGATTAAAAGCAGCATCGATCCGACGCCCCAGGCGATGCCAAACATGGTCAGAAACGACCGCACCTTATTGGCCGCGATCGCGCGGAAGACCTGCCCGAAGGTATCCCCGATGTTTTGCATGCCGCCAGATGGTATTTACGTGCAGAAGTCTAAGGAAGTTCCAGTCCGACGTTTAGACGCGAAAGTCTCAGAATAGTGTTCCGGCAGCAACTCTGGATTCGGCGGGATCGAGCTTCAATTCGGTTAGAAACCCTAGTGCCGCCCAGAATCGGGCCACGGCATCCAGAACTTCAGAGGAAGTCCGGGTGGTCGAGACCAAAACGACGGCCTCACCCGTTAAGAGTTGCTGCGAAGCGAACTGCACCGCCACGCAGCGGTCATCACGGTAGGTGCATGAGGCTAGGTCGGCGATGCTTAAGCCTCTCGTAGGGGTTACAAAGACCGCCAACGGGGGAGCCATGCGATCGAGTAGGCTGAATATCTCCAGCTTCGACTCGAGTTCGTCCGGGATACAGTCAACGATCAGGTCGGCGGTGCGCACCGCGTCTTCGACGCTCGTAGCGAAGCGTAAATTCTGAATAGGCGACCGCTCCGTCGAACTGATCCTTCCCCAATCTGCCGCTGCTTTTCGCAGATTGGACGGCAGGATGTCTTCGAGGACGGTATCGAAGCCGGCGCCGGAGATGAACATGGCCAATCTGCGGCCCAATGGGCCGGCCCCAATCACTGCGACATTCTTGATATTCATTCGGACTCGGTTTACCCGGGCTGCTTGACGCTGAGCGCCTCGAGAACCGTATCGGCGTTGGGTGAGGAGTTTCTCAGGTAATCGCTGAGGCGCTTGCGCTCGTCCACTGTTAAGGTCGGCGCAAGTGCGAGGACGCGGCGGAGCGTCGTCGATACGTCATCAACATAGTTCATCAAGCGGATTGCCTCGCCGGAAAGCGGTGTGGCGGGCGGTGGAGCGGCGGGAAGCGTGTTCGACATGAAGCCTCTCTTCTTTCGTCTAATGTCCTTATTTTCAGCCCTGCGCTTCGGTTTCGTAAAGGCGCCCGCCGCGCACGGTCGACGCCCTCTCGATTCCTCACCCTACTTTGACGGCTCGACGTATCCGTCGCGGTCGGTCATCTCCATCAATGCGGCCAGTCCGGCGGCCGATTCCGCCTTCAGCACGCCTTGCTCGTACCGCCAAGCCCAGTTGTTTTCGGGCTGTGAGGGCGTGTTCATGCGGGCTTCTGAGCCGAGTTCGAGAATGTCCTGCAATGGAAAGAGGCAGATGTCGGCGACCGACGATGCGGCCGCCCGGATCAATGGCCAGACCGCTCCCTCCGGGCCGGGATCGATGTACGTCCGCACACCGGCCCTTTCCTGCGCGTTCGCGCCATGCTCCCACCAGCCGCGGGTGGTGTCGTTGTCGTGCGTCCCCGTGTAAACCACGGTGTTGGGCACGTATCTATGGGGCAAGTAATTGTGCGAGGCCCGGTCGCCAAAAGCGAACTGAAGGATACGCATTCCCGGCATTCCAAATTGTTCGCGGAGCGCGTCGACCTCTTTGGTAATCACACCGAGATCTTCGGCGATGAAGGGCAACTCACCCAGCACTTGGTGCAGCCGCGAAAAAAGCGCCGCTCCCGGTGCTTTGATCCACTTTCCGTGGATCGCCGTCTCCTCCTCCGCTGGAATAGACCAATATGCCTCGAAGCCACGAAAGTGGTCCAACCGGATGACGTCGTAAAGCTCGTGTGCGCGTTGGATGCGAGCCACCCACCAGCCAAACCCCTCGCTTTCCAGCTTGTCCCAGCGGTAGAGCGGATTACCCCAACGCTGCCCGGTTGCGCTGAAATAGTCGGGTGGAACACCCGAGACACGGACCGGCGCAAGATTCTCGTCCAGCTGGAAATCCTCGCAATGCGTCCAGACGTCGGAGCTGTCGTAGCTGACGAAGATGGCCACGTCGCCAATGAAGCGAATACCCCGTTGCAGGCAATAGGCGCGCAGCACACGCCATTGCTCATCGAAGGCAAACTGGATGGCCTGTTCGATGGCCAGCGCTTCCCCGTCCTCGTTAGCGATCTTCGCCATCGCATCGGGTTCGCGACGAGCAATCTCTTTCGGCCATACCGACCAGGCTCCAGTGTTGTACCGCGACCGCAAGACACTGTAATAGGCCCAGTCGTTCAACCAATAGGCGTTCTTCCGGCAAAACTCCTCAAAACGCGACCAGCGCTCGGCCCCATAGTCACTCCCGCCACGATGGTCCAGAAAGTTTCGAGCCGCCTCTTGCAGAAGCGGTACCTTGGCCGCGACGACTTGGTCGAATTGCACTTTGCCGGAGCTGCCAGGCAGATTCTCAAGCCGATCTGCAGAAATCCAGCCCCATTCCACAAGTCGCTCCAGGCTGATCAGCAATGGATTTCCAGCGAAGGCCGACAAAGCCGCATAAGGGGAATTGCCGTAGCCGGTTGGACTGAGCGGCAGCACCTGCCAGTATTTCTGTTTGCCGGTTGCGAGGAAATCGGCAAAATCATACGCGGCCTGGCCAAGATCGCCAATTCCGCCATTTGAGGGCAGCGAAGTAATGTGCAGCAATACGCCAGAGGCGCGATCAAAAGGCATGAGTCACTCTTTCGCTAAGGCAGAAAAAAAGGCCTGCGCTTTAGGAGATTCCTTCGCGCTGGCCGTTGGTTGTTTTTCATGCGCGCACGATCTTACCTCAAAGTGCGCGGGTCAGACTAGACCGTTCCACAATTGGCGTATCCGGCCCGCATAAACTCGGCGCGTCTTTTCCGTCAAGAAAAGACGCACTTCACACTTGCTCCGCTTGGACACAGTATTTGTGGAAACGGTCTAGCTGGCGCCGCCAGGAGCAAGTGCGGACTGGGCCTTCGCATTCATGTGGATGCGTCCCTGCTTTTGGTATTGATCGACGAGATTGGTCACGAAGACCTCGAACATCTCATCGCGGCGCTGGTTGAGCAGCGTCTCCCGAGTCTGATCGAGGTTCTTGGCGATATCATCGGCGCTGGGCTGTTGCTTGTCCAGAATTTTGGCTACGATCCCCGTGCGGGAAGTGTCGATCGGATTGCTCACCTGGCCGACGTTCAAGTCGAATAGTCCGGGCGCTACCGAGGCCAACTGGCCGATATCGGGAACCTGCCCCGTTCGCCCGACCAGATCGCTGGTTTTCACCGAAATGCCCATCTCTTTGGCTGCCTTGCCAAGATCGTTGCCATCCGCCTTGGCTTTTTCAGAGAGTTCGCTGGCTCTATGGGAGAGCAACTGCGGCAATTGCTCCTGCCGGTAGTCGGTCAACAGGGTTGGCTTAAATTCGTCGAAGTTAGGCGCGTGCGCCGCCTTCACATCGTCGACCTGAAAGACCGCAAAACCTTCCCCGGTCGATGCAATCTGCGGAGCGGCGCCAGGCTTGGCGGTAAAGGCACTGGAGAGAAGCTTCGAACCGTCGGCAAGTCCGGGGATGATCGCCCCTTGCTGCAGATAATCGGTCGTCACAACTTGCAGATGGTGAGCTTCCCCCGTCTTGGCGAACCCGTTCTTCTGAGCTTCATTGGCGAGCTGCTGAGCATAGGCCTGACCCTGCGCCGTCTCCTTCTGCCGGGTCAGCAATGCGACGATCGTTGGCTTCACCTCATCCAGCGGACGCGTGTGCGCGGTCTGCTTCTCTTCCACCTGCAGGATGTGATAGCCGAACTTGGTCTTCACCAAGTCTGAAGTCTGACCTACCGGAAGCGTAAACGCAGCCTGATCGAACTCAGGAACGGTCGCGCCGCGCTTCAGAAATCCAAGCTCACCGCCTTGGTCCTTACTGCCAGGGTCATCAGAGTTTGCCTTGGCCAGTTCAGCGAAGTTACCGCCGGCCTTGATCTGTTTCAGGATATTTTCCGCCTTGGCCTTGGCCGCTGCATCGGCTTGGGGGGAAGCCCCCTGATCTACCTTGATAAGGATGTGACGAACTCTCACCTGGTCATCCACTTGGTAGTCCTTTTGATGCTGGGTGTAATACTGCTGAATCTCGCCATCGCTGACCTGGGGCGTACCGCCCGGCTCCTGGCCGTCGCTGAAGGCGAGATAGCTGATCTTGCGCGACTCGGGGATTGCCTTCGCATACTTTGCGGCGTTGGTCTTGAAGAAGGTCTGAAGATCGGCGTCGCTCGGGTTGATCTCTTTTTCAAGATCGGAAGAATTGATTACGGCGTAATCGAACTTGATCTTCGTCGCCTGGTCGACGTAGTAGCTCTTCACCTCGGTATCGGAAACGGTAATGCCACCGGTGACCATCGCCTTCAGGCGGTTCTCTTCGATCTCTTTCTTGACTTCCGTCTCGAACTTCTGGGTCGAGATATTGAACTGTTGCGAGATCAGGTTGCGATACTGGTCGTCGCCGATGTAGACGCCCTTGGGAAACAGAACCTGCCCATACATCCCGGTGTGCAAAAACTGGCGCAGTCCCTCATCCGTGACCTGCAGTCCAAGTCGGTTGGCTTCCTGAAGAACGACCGCCTGCTGCACCATGCTCTGGCCCACGCGCTGCATCATGTATGGCAGGACGAAGTCGGGAAGACGTTGGCGCTGCAGCATTTGCGCAGCGATCTGCTGGACATCTGTGGTGGAAATCTCGGTGGACTTGCCAAAATACTTACCCAACAACCCACCCGGGCGGACTGTCGCATAAGTATCGGCGGCGGCAGCGGCATCGTTAAATATCCCCGGAACCAGGGTGATGACCATGGTGATGCAGGCAACGGAAATGATTATCCAAAAGATGCTCTTAACGAGCCGGTTGTCTTTTTGCAAAAAACGGATCATGAAGGGAATACGACCTTTGCTGGGCGTGATGCCACGCGGGTTGGCCCTGTCTTGCGACCACAGGCTGACTACCCTAAAAGTATAAAGCAGTTGGAGCTGCCACGCTGCGCGTGACGCCTCGATCCCTTAGACCAGAGTGATGAGCGTGATTTCCGGTGGGCAACGGAAGCGGAATGGAACTCCAACAGTGCCGATGCCCCTGGTAACGTAGAGCTGCAGGCCGCTGAGTGAGAAATAGCCTTCGATATACTTTCTGCCCATCGGCGGCAGGTTCATCGGGGGCATGAAGGGGATCCTTACCTGGCCGCCATGCGTGTGGCCGGAAAGCATAAGATCAACGCCCGAACCGATCACTCTGTCGGCGTAATCCGGTTCATGGGCCATGAGAATCAGCGGCTCCTTACTGGGAACGCGGCCCTGTGGAATCGCGGCGTTCAAGTCGGCGTCAGTGCCGACGATTGTGTCGGCAAGGCCGGCCAGCCAGATGCGTGCGCCGTCTTTCTCAATTGCCATCGCATCGTTATAAAGGACGGGGATGTTTCGCGACTGCAATGCATCGGATACATCGATACGGCTCACCAGGACATCGTGGTTACCCATCGACGCAAACTTTCTGGGACACTCCAGCTTCATCAGCAAATCGGCGCAATGGTAAGCGAAGTCAACCGAGATTCTCTTCACCATCGGCCCGGAGCTGACAAAATCTCCGGTCAGGGCAATCATGTCGGGTCGAAGAGCGTTCACTCTCCGAACCACCGAGCGGATGAAGGTTGGCTCCGAATATTCGCCGTAGTGGAAATCGGCCATATGGGCGATACGAAAGCCGCGGAAGGCGTCGGGCAGGTTCGCAAGCCGAATCTCGACCCGATGAACATCGACCCAATGCCGCTCGATCTCGCCCGCATAGAGCGCCATCCCACCGGCTGCGAATACGCCCGCCTTGAGGAAACTTCGGCGGGTGACTGGTCCAGTGGGGGCCTGGGTCATCGGTGGGTCATTTTCCGTCAGTGTCAATAGGGGAGAAGATCCGCTTTCTTCCTGGTTTCGTCGACATGCACTAGTGGCTTTGGCTTAGTTTATCGGATTCGCGTCGATCGCTTGCCGCTCTGGCTGTGAAATCCTCTGTCCGATGTCCATCTCGGCTAAGAGATTCGGAGCCCCCGCCTCCATTTAGCCCGCCCCGACAACCGGGGCCGGCCATTTAGGTATCTAATGGAATGTAGAAAGAGGCTACCTAATGACGACCGAAAACGATGTTGCCCTAACCGGAACTGGACAAGAGGGTGCAGGAACTCCTGCTGGTGTCAACGAGGACATTCCCATCCACGTTGACGGGAAACCCGTCGACAAGCTAGATGAGCTCGCCAACCGCGCGGCGCGCAAGGGTATTGATCGTGCGCATCGCGGCGACGCGACGATTTTCACTAAATAGTTTCACTAATAGCGCCTGACGTCTTCCAACTTCTCCCAACGCATCACGACCGGCGGTCGAATCGCCGGGTCGTGGCGTGTTCGCGCAGTGGCTTGTGCGAAGGCCACTTTCCTTCTGCAACAAAGCATGAACTTGCGTTGCTCCGGTAGTTCGGCAATACTTCTCAGGATGCGATTTCACTTCACCGGCCGGGCCTTTCTGATCTCCGCTTGTTGTCGTAGGCGATTGCCGCGGGCGCGTGGGAACGATTGCTGGCAAGTCTAGGAACAGCCAGTCATGATTCCAGGGCCCGCAGCGATCTTTCTCCTGCGGGCTTTTGATTTTGACTCTATTTCAGTATTTGAACTTCTCTACAGGAGCAAGCGTTATGACGGACGAAGTTACAGCAAAGCCCCATCTGGCGACCGTTGCGGTCCACGGCGGGCAAGTACCCGACCCGACGACCGGCTCGCGGGCGGTCCCGATCTATCAAACCACCTCGTATGTCTTTCAGGATGCCGATCACGCCGCTCGGCTCTTTGGCCTGCAGGAGTTCGGCAACATCTACACCCGGATTATGAACCCCACCACGGACGTCTTTGAGAAGCGCGTTGCTGCGCTTGAGGGCGGAGTGGCCGCGCTGGCGACCGCTAGCGGCCAGGCGGCAGAGACGCTGGCCATAACCAATCTGGCCAATTCCGGCGAAGAGATCATCTCAACGACCTCGCTCTACGGTGGCACCTATAATCTCTTTCACTACACCCTGCCGAAATATGGAATCACGGTCCGCTTCGTTGACGCTGACGATTTTGACGGGATCCGCGCGGCGATCAACGATAAGACGCGGGCGATCTACACCGAGACTCTTGGCAATCCAAAGCTGGATATCGCCGAAGTCGAGACACTGGCCTTGATCGCCCACGAACACGGCCTACCACTGACAATCGATAACACCAGCCTGTCGCCGGCGTTGATGAGGCCGATCGAATGGGGCGCCGATATCGTCGTCGAGTCCGCAACCAAGTACATCGGCGGGCATGGCACCTCGATTGGTGGCGTGATTATCGATGCCGGCAAGTTCGACTGGAAAGCCTCCGGTCGCTTCCGTGACTTCACCGAGCCTGATCCGTCGTATCACGGCCTTTCGTATACTGACGCGTTTGGCCCTCTGGCTTTCATCCTGAAAGCGCGGGTGCAGGGACTGCGCGATACCGGCGCCCCATTATCGCCCTTCAATTCCTTCCTGTTCCTGCAAGGCATCGAAACGCTTCATCTTCGCATGGAACGTCATTCTCAGAATGCTTTGGGCGTCGCCAAGTTCCTTGAAGAACATCCTGGCGTCGAGTGGGTCAATTATCCTGGTCTGCCGTCGAGCAAGTACCACGATCGCGCGAAGAAATATCTCCCCGATGGCCAGAGTGGTTTAGTGACCTTCGGGATTAAAGGCGGCTATGAAGCAGGAAAGAAACTGATCAACTCGCTCAAACTTTTCTCCCTGCTCGCGAATATCGGCGACGCCAAGTCGCTTGTCATTCATCCCGCCTCGACTACGCATCAGCAATTGAGCGTCGACGAGCAGCTAAGCACGGGGGTCAGCCCTGAGCTGGTTCGCCTTTCCGTTGGAATCGAGGACCTGCGCGACATCGTGGCCGATCTTGACCAGGCCATCGAGGCCGCGAATGGTCATTCATCCCTCAAGCCGGAGGCTCTGACGGCAAAATGACCGTTGCTGCGCAACTGGCGGCACTTAAGCCTGCTCCAAAACCGACCTCTGAGGGGGATTTCGCGTTGCCAGTCGAATTCCCTCTCGAGGCTGGCGGGATGTTGCATGGTGCGCAGCTCCATTACGCTCTCTATGGCAAGATCAATACGTCGCGGGACAACGTCGTCCTGGCCTGTCATGCATTGTCCGGCTCGGCGCAGGTGGCGGAGTGGTGGCCGGCCATCTTCTCCGCCGAGGGCCTGGTCGATCCGGAAAACGACGCTGTCCTCGGCATCAACATTCTCGGCTCCTGCTACGGATCGACTGGACCGTCATCCATCGATCCTGACACCGGTGAACCTTATGGCGCGAGTTTTCCCCTGGTGTGTATTCGGGATGTTGTCCGCGCCCAGGCGCTATTGCTCGATAGTCTGGGTATTGCGCGGCTGAAGGTGGCAATCGGCGCATCGATTGGCGGCATGCAGGTGCTGCAGTGGGCAATCCAGTTCCCTACACGATTAGCCCATGCGATTGTGATCGCTGCGTGTCCGCTAGGTGCGATGGGGCTGGCGCTGAACCATCTGCAGCGTCAAGCCATCATGCTCGATCCAGATTGGAACGACGGCGCCTATTCTGCCGAACAGTCACCCGGCAGAGGTCTCGCGCTTGCCCGTGCCCTAGGCGTAATGAGCTATAAGTCGGGCGAACTCTTCGAGGAGCGCCACGGGCGAATGCCCGATCGAAGCGGCGAAGACCCTTACAAGGACGAGGGTCTGCCCGGCGGCCGTTTTGACGTTTCAGGCTACCTGGATCACCAGGGTGAGAAGTTCAACTCGCGCTTCGACGCAAACTCCTACCTAGCGATTACGCGAATGATGGATCTTTTCGACCCCACCCGGGCCTACACCTCACCCGCAGAAGCCTGGAGGCGTATTCAGGCGAACCTGACGATGGTCGGGATATCTTCAGATTGGCTCTTTCCCGCCGCAGCGGTAGAGGCGCTCGCTGCCGGAATCAAAGCAGCCGGGGTTCGGTGCGAATATCGCGAGCTGACCTCCGGCCATGGTCACGATTCCTTTCTGGCCGAGCCGCAGCACCTTCTCGACATCCTCACTTCCTGACCCTTGCCAAGAGGCCGCAGCCATTCTCGGGACTTGGGACCTACTCGCCAATTATTCTGACCAGTGAAGGAAGGTATTCAGTGACTGTCTCACAGAGTTGGAATGCGGCCCAGTATGCGCAACAGGGGCGGTTCGTCGCTGACCTTGCCGGTGGAGTGTTTGAATTGCTCGCGGCGCGCCCTGGGGAACGCATTCTGGACATCGGCTGCGGCGACGGCGTGCTTACAGCCAAGATTGCTGCTAGCGGCGCGCGAGTAGTCGGCATCGATGCGTCGACCTCCATGATCGAAGCGGCGCGGCCCTTGGGGCTCGATGCGCGAGTGGCGAATGCAGAAGCTCTTTCCTTCGAGAGCGAGTTTGACGCCGTCTTTTCGAACGCCGCCCTTCACTGGGTTCGCAATCAGGAGGCGATGCTGGCCGGGGTGTATCGGGCGGTCAAGCCCGGCGGGCGATTCGTCGCAGAGATGGGCGGCCACGGGAACATCGCCGCAATTCGCGTGGCGCTCGCCGGAGTGTTTCTTCAATGGAAGTTCGATGCCTACACCATGGAAAACAATTTCTTTCCGAGCGATACGCAATATCGTGTCAGCCTCGAGGCGGCGGGTTTCATCGTAGATGAGATCGCTCTGATTCCGCGCCCGACGAAGCTACCTGAATCGGGCATGCGAGGGTGGCTCGAGACCTTCCGCCGCGGCCTGCTCGATCAACTTCCAGCAGAACGCCGGGAGCAGGCCATCGAGGAAACAGTTTCGCGGCTAAAGCCGGTGCTCTATACCGAGGACGGTGGCTGGACGGCCGATTATGTGCGGTTACGTTTTCGTGCGCGAAAGCCTGACTAAAGAACCGTTTGATATTAGGATCGAAGCAGAAAGGCGCTGCGCATGCGACTGATCATTGCCTTCTTCCTTCCCTGGCTGACTTTCTTCACTATCGGACGACCTGGCGCCGGAATCCTGTGCCTCATTTTGCAGGTGACCGTGATCGGCTGGCTTCCGGCCGCTATCTGGGCGGTCTACGCCTTGAGCCAGTACAACACCGATCAGAAAATCCGCCGGGCTCTCGGGTCACGCTGAGCCAGCATTCGGCCTCGACCGCTGTGCCGACTACATATTCATCTTCTTGAAAATTGCCTCGGGAATGTTCCTGATGAGGAACATGATCGGCCGCCATATCTTGGGCAGATAAACGACGTCTTTGCGAGAGGTAACGGCGTGGAGAATGCCGTCCGCAATCCGGTTAGGGTGGGCGAAGAGCGCGTTCTGCTTCAAGTGCGCGGTCATCGGAGTCGAAACAAATCCCGGCCGAATCGTCAGCACGTGGACTCCGGAGCGATCGACCCGATTGCGCAGACCGTCAAGAAAAATGTTAAGACCTCCCTTCGACGCGCCGTAGACGTAATTGCTCTTCCTCCCGCGGTCGCCAGCGACGGAAGAGATCACCGCTAATAGGCCATCTTTTCGGGCTTCAAAATAATTCCCCAGCCAGGTCGAGAGCGAAACCGCAGAGAGAAAATTCGTTTGGAGTATATTCTCCGCGACCAAGTAATCAAGCTGCGCCGCCTCTTGATCTCCGAGGATGCCATGGGAAATGAGTGCGAGATCGATATGTCCGAGGCTCTCGGCCGCGGCGGTAAGCATCTTCGGGTGCTGTTGCGCATCGTCGAGGTCCATCACCTGGGCGAAGACCTCCTTTGCGCCTCGCGTTTCGAGGTCGCAGGCGACCGCTTCGAGTTTGGCCTCTGATCGGGCCACTAGATAGAAGCTTGCACCTACAGCCGCGAGCTTACGGGCAACGGCGATGGCCATGGCCGAGGTCGCACCCAGCAGGAGAACCTTCTTCGGCGGCGCAACAGGCGGCCTATACAACGGTCGTCACCCTTTGCCAGAATGCCGAGTCGAAGCGCGGGTCGATGTAGCCCGAGAACTCCTTCCACAGCGGATAGAATGCCTGATATTGTGCCGCAGTCATGCGCGCATCTTTAGCGGGATAGAGTCTGCCACCATGTTCCAGAGTTATGTTGGCGAGGCGGTCGAGCAGGTCGAAGCTGACCTCTTCGCGAATCGGAAAATCGAGCGCAAGTGTAATGCCGGGCTTAGGGAAAGAAAGCATTCCCGGTGACGGAATATCTCCGAAGACCTTGATGACCGCCAGGAACGAAGCCAACCCCGACCCTGTGATCGCCTTAAGGATGCGCACAATCCCTTCCTGGGGCCCATCTTCCCAGGGAATCACGCATTGAAACTGCAACAGGCCACTGCGACCATAGATCTTGTTCCAATGCAAAATGCTGTCCAGCGGATAGAAGAAAGGCTCGTAATCGACTACGCCCGTCTTTCTCTTGGTGAACTGCTTGTTGTAGTAGAGCGTATTTAAGACGCCCACCGAGAGACGGTTCAGTGCGATCTCTGGAAAGTCGATGGGCACTGAGAGCCACGGGGCCTTGGTTGGCGCCGCAGGCTCGGGTACGGACGAGTGGTCACCCTGCATGTAGATTCCACGGGCGAAGTTCTTACCTCCTGCCACACAATCGATCCAGGCAACCGTGTATTCAACCTGCGTGCTCGCCTGAGACAACGCGACAAACTCATCGATTCCGTTGAATTTGATCCCTTGGTACTGAATCTTCCGGCTAACGATCGGGCGCAGTTGTACCTCCGCCCAGGAAATGAGCCCAGTGAGACCTAGACCTCCGACGGTGGCGGCGAACCAATCCGCGTTCTGCGTCGGACTACAAACAAAGCGACTGCCATCGGAGCGTACCAGCTCCAGCCGCAAGACATGGCAGCCGAAGGTTCCGGCAACATGATGGTTTTTTCCGTGAATGTCGTTGGCAATCGCGCCGCCAACGGTCACATATTTGGTTCCCGGCGTGACTGGGAGGAAGAATCCGCGTGGAACGGCAAAGTCGAGTATCTCCGCCAGCGTAACGCCAGTTTCGCAGCGGAGCACTCCCGTCTGAGGATCGAAGTGCAGCAGTTTATCCATGCCTCGCGTCGGGAAGAGCGTGCCGTGGTCGAGCAGGCAGACGTCGCCATAGCTTCGGCCAGCGCCGACCGGCAATATCTTGGTAGCCGGAAGCGTTCGGGGTGGAAAATCGGTCGTCCAGTAGAGCGGTATCAGGTCGGAGTCCAGGGTTGGGTAGCGCCCCCAAGACTCAAATCTGGGCCGGGAATTTGCCATAGTGAGAGGTGAAAATCCTTTTATGCATGTGTTGTCGTTGCCGGTTCGCCGGCTCGATCGGCCTATCAGGCGCAACTATGATTCTCGCGTGTCTCTTCAACATCATACGGCGAAGAACACGATCACCAGGACACACAGCCCAATGAGCAGGCTCATGCGGTCTGTGAGAGCGAAAAGAACCGGGTCCTCGTCAAGCTCGCCGCGGCCTGCCAGAAGCCAAACCCGGCTCAGCCAGAGAATCATAAAGGGAGTAATGAGCCACATCCTTGCCGAGTGTCTGTAGAGAGTGGCCACGTCGTGTCCGCTGATATACAGCGAAAAAACGACAACCGACGCATATGCGCTGGCGGTGCCGAAACTGCGCAGCTGTTCGAGATCAACCAGCATGTATCCGCGCGCATTCGAGGGCATGTGGCCGCGGGCTCGTATGTTTTGCAGCTCGCTGAAGCGTTTCACCATGGCCAGGCTGAGAAAGAGGAATATTGAGAACCCGGCGAGCCACGGCGAGATCGCCACATGCACTGCAGCGCCGCCGGCAAGCAGCCGGATTGCATAGAGTCCGGAGAGCAAGATCACGTCCACCAGGGCGACACGCTTGAGATAGAGCGAATAGCTGAGGTTCGTGGCGAGATAAACCAGCAATAGTTCAAGAAAGCCAATCGGCAAGAACCAGGAGCAGGCCAGGGCCATAACGAGGAAGGTAACTGCCAAACCTATGCCGACCGTGGCGGGCAGATCCCCTGCTGCGAAGGGCCGAGCGCGTTTCTTGGGATGCCGGCGGTCGGCCTCGATATCGAGTAGATCGTTGACGAGATAGGTTCCAGAGGCAGTCAGGCTGAAGCACACAAAGGCAAGAGCAACCTGAACCACCAATCGAACTCCGAGGTTGTGGGACAGCAGGAGCGGCACCAGCAGAAGTACATTCTTAGCCCACTGGTGGGGCCGGATGGCCTTCACAATTGCCCTCGTGAGAGGTCTTCGATCTTCGAAGCTGCGGGCGACTACGATATTCGCCGGCTTGAGGCAGGACTTCAGCGCAAAGTCGGGATTAGCAACCATCGGCTCTATTGCGCCTGCCAGCAGAGGCACATCAGCCCGAGCATTGCCAACGTAATCGAAGCCGTCCTGAAATCGCTCCCGCAGGCTCGCAAGCTTGTGGTCTCCAGTCAGGTTGGTGCGGCCATCCGAGGCCAATATCCCGTCGAAGATGCCTAAATGTTCGGCGATTCGAACGGCTATTCTTTCGTCGGCGCCCGTCGCTAGATAAAGCTTTCTTCCCTGCTCATGCTGCTCCTGAAGATAAGCTCGCAACGGGCGATTGTAGGGCAGATTAGCCACGTCGAGCGAGACGGCCGATGTCACTCTCTCCTTGAATGCCGCTTTCCCCCGCATGATCCAGAAAGGCGCTCTAAGCGCGATCAAAGGATGCGTTCGCGCAAGCAATAGCAAAGAGTCGATTAGTGTGTCGCTTTTTACCAGTGTCCCATCGAGATCTACGCACAAGGGGCGCGTCGTCGAGATCTCTGCCGACGGTTTGGCGTAGGCCTGACTGTTCATTGCGGCTTCCGTTTCCAGAGACTCCACCCCGCAGCGATTCCCGCGATTACCCTGTGTTTGTATTATCCTCGCAAAGTTAGACGGGAGTGAGCAATCTCATATGACGCGAATCGATTCTCACCAGCACTTCTGGCGCTATAGCCCAATCGAGCACACGTGGATGTCGGACGAGATGGGTGTCTTAAAGCGGAACTATCTACCGCAGGATTTGCAGCCGCTGCTGGCCGTGAACAAGTTTGACGGCTCCGTCGCGGTCCAGGCTCGCCAGAGCCTGGAGGAGACGCGCTGGCTATTGGAGCTTGCGAGGCACGACGAATTCATTCTCGGGGTCGTGGGATGGGTCGACCTTCAGGCCGAGGATCTACCGAGCCAGTTGGAGAGCCTGACACAGGATCCGAAACTTGCCGGGGTTCGCCATGTCGTCCAGGATGAACCGGACGACGAGTTCATGCTGCGGTCGGACTTTCGCCGTGGCATCTCGCAGCTGTGCGACTTCAATCTCACCTACGATCTGCTTCTTTATCCGAAACATCTTCCGGCAGCGATCAGGCTCGTCGAGGAATTTCCCCAGCAGCGTTTCGTCCTCGACCACCTTGCCAAACCAAAGATCGCGCTGCGCCTGCTCTCGCCCTGGCGTGAAGACCTTAAGGTGCTCGCCGACTTTCCCAATGTTTTCTGCAAACTCTCCGGTATGGTAACTGAGGCGAAGTGGAAACAATGGCGGCCAGAGGACTTTCGCCCTTATCTCGATTGGATCTTCGCCACTTTCGGGCCGGACCGCCTGATGATCGGTTCTGATTGGCCTGTCTGCACGCTCTCAGGGGATTACACCCTGACGATGCAGATCGTGATTGACTATCTGCGCCAGTTTCCCGAAGAGGCTCAGGCCGGAGTTTTGGGTGGGAACTGCGTGCGCTTCTACGGGTTCGACACTGCGGAAAAGCCGGCCCCATGATTCGTTGATCGACCGGAGATTGCCGGGATTGCCGATTTGCCGTTAGTCTTGAGAAGGCGGGATATGGCGTCGTTACCCGCCCGATGTGCCGCACATGCGAAAGTGGCGAAATTGGCAGACGCACCAGACTTAGGAACTGTTTTCCTCAATCTTGCCCGATTGCAGGCCGATGCACCGCTTTGCACCGACGTTTAATTTCAATAAGTTAGAGTTTCTCCCGTGCACTGGCTTGCACCCAATAGCACCAATGTCAAAGCGAACGTCCACCAAATCGGACACCAGATTTTGTCAATTTCGCTCGATCAAACCGTCCAGAGAATGGCAGTCTGGCTAAAACGAAACACCGTATAAAACCTGTGACACTTCGATCTGCAGCGCGTGAGAGATAGGCGACTTCACGATCACAGTTCCTCATCGCTTCACACAGCATTCGCTATCGAAATCACAAGGGCGCGGAACCGGGCTTAGAGATTGATGAGCAGGAGCCTCTGGCTATGTTACCAAGCCTCGCCTCCGATCTGGCGCCGGCAATCCGCGAAGTTCTGTTGGGAAACATCTTTGTGTCACGCAAGTCTAAGGAATGAGGGATCGCTGCGCGGAACGCCTAGAAAATAATCTTCAGGGCAAGCTGCGTGTTGTAGGGTTCGCCGGAGCCGATGCCAGGCGCGCCGTAGGAGACGCCGATGGTTGAGGTGCTCGCGCCGAAGGAAGAACCGTAGCCGAGGTTGTTAAGCGGCTGCGCCAGGTTGACGCGGTTGAACACGTTGAACATCTCCACGCGGAACTGAGCGGTCACGCGTTCCTTGTAGATCGGTGTGTTCTTAATCAGCGACAAATCCACGTCTCCGAAGCCGGGTCCGATGACCTGGTTGCGGCCCAGATTGCCGTAGGTGGCAGCCGCCGGCACGACAAAGCTGTTCTGGTTGAGGTACTGCGCAAAGGAGTGTTGCTGCACCGAGCGGTTGCCGTTGAGGGCAGGACCCGTGATGGTGGCGCGGTCCTCGCCCTCGGCCGTGCCGCTGTTGTCCTGGCCGGTGAGGACGTTGACCGGCTGGCCGTTCTGGAACTTGAGGATGCCGTTGACTTCCCAGCCATGTGTCAGCGCCTTGGGTCCGTTCGCGAGGGCAGGAATCTCGTAGCTGAGATATGCGGAGAAATGGTTTCGGATGTCATTGTTCGCGTTGCCCCAGTCACCGGCCAAATTGTTCGAATTCTGCGGGATGGTGTTAAAGACGCTGGAGTCGTCCAGATTGTGGCTCCACGCGTAGGCGAACTGGCCGGTAAGTCCGTGCCAGGTATTGGTCTTCAGCGTAACCTGTAGCGCGTTGTAGCTGGACGCAGCCGCGGAGTTGATCTGGTTGATGATGCCCAGGTTGGGAAACTGGTTGAAGTAAGGCCGGGTGGATTGCTGGTACGGGAACGGGTAACCGTTCGGGCCGATAACGGTCGAAGGGTTCTGGTCGCCTCCCAGTGCATTCTGGTTGATGTCCTGCAGGACCAGGTTGTGGCGGCTGACTGAGCCGACGTAGCCGACGTTCAACATCCACGCCTTGCCCAGGCTCTGCTCGATGTTCACACCGAAGAGCTCGACGTAGGGGGTTTTGAAGTTGCGGCTGACCGAGTAGATGGAGACAATGTTGCCCCCCGTGGGCTCACCCTGGGCGGGGGTGAAGATAGGCGTTACCTGGTCTAACGTCCAGATGGGCGCCGCAGTCGGGGTATTGAGAACAATGGACTGGTTGGGCTGGCTGCCGACTGGATTGTTGTTGGCACCGCCGGCGCCCTGGTTGGGGATACCGATATTGCCAAAGTAGGCCTGACCGGCAGGCTGGTCAAAGTAGACGCCGAAGTTGGCACGGACGACCGTGCCGGGAAGCGCCTGGTAGGAAAAGCCGACGCGTGGCGAAAAGTTGAGCTTGTTGCTGTTGTAGATGTACTTTGGCGTGCCTGGGCCCCCGCTGGCTACCACCAGACCGGTGGCACTGTTGGGGTCGAAGATGGAGAGGTTCGGAGGGTTGGTGTAGAAGGGCTGCTGGTAATCGTAACGCAGGCCGAGGCTGATGTTCATCTTCGGGCTGAGCTGCCAGGAGTCCTGCGCAAAACCGGATCCGGTGTGGGTGTAGATGTAGCGTTCCTGGGTGCCAAGGGTAATGCTGGACGTATACGCGTAGCCGCCAAGAAAATCAGCCAGAGTCAGGACGTTGGAGTCGGTGACAGTGGCATCGCCTGCCCAAGGCCCGAGTACGCTTGGACCGGTGCCGAAGTTGAAGGCCCCCCGGCCGCCCCAGTTGTAGTAGAGGTCGATATAGGAGCGGCGATACTCAAGACCGAAGCGCAACTGATGCTTGCCCACCGTCCAGGAGAGGTTATCCGCAATCTGGCCGGAGATGTCTTTACGGCCCGAGGTCGGCGTGACGCCGATCGAGTCAAAGCCGTTGATCGCGATCTGCGGAGCGCCGGACAGAGTAGCGCCGGTATTAAGACCGGCTAGGGTCAGGGGATTCTGGCTGTGCACCGCATCGGCAAAGTCCTGCATAAAGGAGTTGACGCCTGCGGCAACCTGGTTGGTCAGGTTGGGGTTGATGCTGTAATTCCAGATCACACTGTAGTTCTGGATGTGCGAGGGAACGGTCTGGAAGTATTCCGGCAGGTAGGAGCAGACGAAGATACAGGAAGGAGCCACGGCGTAGCCCTGGCCAAAGTAATAAATGCCCGAAAGGTGGCTGCGGTCGCTGAAGTTCTGGTCGAGATGGCCCACAACGTTGTGGCTATAGCCGCTCTGCGGCGCGCTGCTGGAGTAGTTGAGCGGGGTACCGGGAAGGGTGGCAATGTCGCTCGGAGCCCACAGCGTGCTGAGGATGTTCTGCGAGACCTGGTTGGGCGCGACGCCGTATTTAGTCAGCTCCGCGAGCGCCAGCGCCTGGTAGGCCGGCGAGGGCTCGGTGACGGTATTGGCTTCTCCGATGACGAACTTCTGCTCCTCGTAGAGAAGGAAAAGGAAAGTGTGGTTGCGCCAGATGGGCCCGCCGATGGAAGCTCCATAGTTCTGGTTGCGCAGCGGCTGCGACCCCGATCCGGGGGCATGGAACGGCGAGGTTGCGGCCAGCGCCTCGTTGCGGTTGTAGTAGTAAGCATCGCCGTGGAACTGATTGGTACCGGACTTGGTGGTGACGTTCAGGTTGCCGCCGGGGCTGCGGCCGGATTCGCTGTTGCCCGTCGTCTGCAGCGAGTACTCGTCGAGCGCGTCAATGGGATAGACGACGCCGGCGATGCCGCTGATGCCGCCTTGATTGACCGCGTCCACGTTCAGATACAGATCGTTGTTGTCGGTGCCGTTGATGGTGTAGTTGACCTGGTTGTTGCGCGCACCGTTGACGGAGCCGGAGTTGTTGTAGCCGGCAAAGGCCACCGAGGTGCCGAGAAGCTGCGTAAAGTCGCGGCCGTTGAGCGGCGTATTTTGAAGCGATTTGCCCTCGAGGGTAGTGGTCTGCGTGACGCTGGTGGTGTCGAGCGAAAGAGCATCGGCGGCCACTTCGACCGTGGTGGCCTGCTGTGCGATGTTGAGCTTTACCGGCAGCGTATGAATCTTGCCCGCCTCCACCTGTACGCCGGTGATCTCGGTGATCTGGAAACCCGCGGCCTCCACTTTGATCGTGTACGTGCTCAACGGGAGATCGCTAAACAAGAACTCGCCGGCGCCGGACGAAACCGTCTCGCGGGCTCCCGAGGTGGCAGTGTCAACTGCCGTCACCTTCGCGCCCGGAATGAAAGCCCCCGAGGAATCGGTTATTGTGCCGTTGATACCGCCACGAAACGTCTGCGCGCTCAAGGCGCAAGGCAGGAAAAACAATCCGGTTATGAAGAGAAAAATAGAAAGTACTGACCATTTCCGTCGCATAAAGCCTCCAAAAGGTTTGCAGTCGGCTTGAGCAGCCGATCGAAGAAAAGTAATTCCTGGGATGCAGTGGGGACTCTGCCTCAGAGCGCTGGCACACACTGCGGGAATTGCTATCGTTGCCGGTCGGGCCAGCGTTTACTGGCTTTGACAAGAATGGATGATGTTCAGTGGCTTTACATCGTAAAGCCACTGAACAGATCGTTGCTATCCCGCCAGCATTGTTGTGTTGTGGAAGCGAGAACAAGGAACCCGGTGTGACTTCCATGATTAAGATTGTATTAACCGTAAATTTATGCGCGCGTTTTTAATCTGTCAACATAAACTCATGGCGGTTTCTGCGCCGGTTTTAATCAGTTTGCCGCCTGAATTTGAGCAGTTCTTCCTTGCAGCCACCGCCCAGAACATCAAGCGACTGGTCCGGTTCCTGAGTGGGCCGACCGCATGTCCCATCCCTGCTGCCACTGCATAACAGGTAATGAGTGGTACCGCCTCGCTCCTATACGGGCTTCGATCTCAACCACGGGAAAACGCGAGGAGTTTTTCAACACCCACAGGCCAATTCGCTCATCGTGGTTCGACCAGAATCAACATAAGTCCTCATAAACGCGGTAGCGTGCCCGAAACGGCAACTTCCGAATAACCGGATCCTTGCCTGACTTCAGGGTAGTAAACCGATTTTTGATGAGTGCCTATGGCGGATAATGCATCAAGTGGAGGCGAATCGGTTGTTCCCGCAGACTGCACTTACCGAGCGGAGACGTCGAAGAGCTGATGAGGGTAGACGTCATTAAGCACTGACTCGAATCCAATTGTCGCCTTCATGTGTGGAAATGGGAGCCATCGAACATGTCGCTCAGCCGCAACACATAACTTTACCGGATTCGTAAGCGCGGAACGTCCGGAGTTTACTCCTGTCGCAAAGCCTGGAGGGGATCGATCTTCGCGGCTCGGCGCGCGGGAATGTAGCAGGCGAGGAGCGCGACGACGATGAGGAGAAGCGGAGCGCCGATTAGCAGACGGGGATCATCGACACCGATGGTGAAGGCGTCGCCAAAGGCAGAACTGAGTGCTGAAAGCGCTTTGGCCAGCGCGACCGCTCCCAGGAACCCAATCACGGTTCCGACTGCAATCAGCGTCGCACCCTCGCGGAGTACCAGCCCCAGCACCTGCGACTGGCGAGCGCCGAGCGCCATGCGAATGCCGATCTCCTTGCGCCGCTGTGCTACCGCACACCCGGTCACTCCGGCCAGTCCGATGGCCGATAGCACCAGGCCAAACACACCAATGCCGCCGAACGTGCGTAGAGCAGGACGCATCTCGGAACGGATCAGCTCAAGGTACTCGCTCAGCGTTTGCACGTTGAAGAGAGTCAGGTTGGGATCCACGGAAGCGACCACGCTTCGCACTCCGCCGAGAGCATCCTCCGCCGAATGCCCGCGCACGATAATCGCAATCCCACCGCCTGGGGGCTGAGCGAAATCATGCCGCGTGAGGGGAGGGTAGGCAATGGCATGGGTCATGCCCCCGCCGTCTTTCATATCTGGGACCACGCCCACGACTTCGTACTCGCGCCGGTCTCCGCGAAGGTGCTTGCCGATGGCGTTGTCCTTATCAAATAGCGCGTGTGCGGCTTTTTCATTGAGCAACAGGGGCAGCGTCGTAACCCGGGTCCCGGAGGCATTGATCGCCTCGTCATCGATACGCTGATCGCTTTCCTCGAATTCCCGTCCGGCCAGGACCGGCTCCTTCAGGACGGCAAAATAGCCTGCTCCGACGGTCTGTTTGACCACTTCCTTCTGTACCGGCGACGATGCCCGAGGATCGTCGACCGTGAGATGAAAATCGTCATCGGTGGACAGCGGATAGGGCGGCTGTGCAGCCAGTGCGAAGCTGGTCACCGACGGTGCGCTCCTCAACCGCTCCGGCAGCCTCTCGAAGAAGGCCTGAGCCTTGTCTGGGATATAGCCGTCGCGAACCGGATCGATGAAGAGGAAGACCATCGTCTTCTGATCAAAGTTCGTCCGGATGCTGTTTCCATTCATGATTCCCAGGACCAGAAACCCCGTGACGAGCAGGAGCAGCAGAGAGCCGGCCACTTGCGCGCCAATGGCCAGATTGCGCAGCCCGAAACGCCGCTGCCCTGACAACTGCATCGCCCCGCCTTCCTTGAGTGCCGGCACGACGTCGGTTTTTGTCGCCTGCAGAGCCGGGAGGGTACTGAAACCGATGCCGCAGACGACAGCCAGTACAAAGGCGAAGATCGCCGAATGCCAATCGAGGGCCATGTCGGGGTTGATTGGCGAGCCCGCCGGCAGCCGCGTATGAGCGGTCACCGCCCACAGACCATACGCCATCGCGTGTCCTGCGGCACCGCCGAGCAGCGAAAGCAAAATGCCTTCGGTGACCATCTGGCGGATGAGGCGGAATCGGCTGGCTCCGACACCGAGGCGAATGGCCAACTCCTTGCGGCGACTGGCGGCGCGCGCCAAGGCCATGGTGGCGAGGTTGAGGCAGGCGATCGCAGTGACGATCACCATGAGCGCAACATAGAATCCCAAAACTTTCGTACGGAATTCGCGAGGGATCGGCGCGCGGGTGCTTGCGGCGAGCAAAACGACTCTCTTCGCTTTATCTTGCTGCGGCGGCGCGAGGGGATCATCCTTGTCGAGACGCCGAGTGAGGCCATCCAGCGCGGCCTCCGCTGCATCGATGGTGATACCGGGCGTGAGCCGGAATAACATTTGGAAGTCCTTTGCGCTGCGATCATGCAGGACGGCGTTGCCGAGTTCCGGAGCCAACGTGGCCGGCACCGTTGTGGGGACGAAAAGCTCGGCCGGATTCGACGTGAGAGCACCATCGAATTTGCGCGGGGTGATACCGACGATGGTTGCGGACTGGCCGTTGAGATGAATCGTTTGCCCGACCGCGTCGGGATCGGCGTTCAAGCGGCCGCGCCAGTAGCGGTCGCTGACGACTACGGACGGGGAGGCGCCGGTGTTGTCCAGATCGGCGCTCAGGAGGCGACCTCGCTGGGCGCCCATGCCGAGCACGGAAAAATAGTCCGGCGAGACCAGCTGCCCGTAGACGCGCTCGGGTTTTCCGGTATGACCATCGAGGGCGACGTTGAACTCGACCTTGTTCTTGACGGCGGCGACGCCTGAGAAAAGATTCGTCTGCTCGCGGTAGCGCTCGATGTAGGGGTAGGACGCAGGATTCTCTGCCGTCGCGAGTTGCTTTGGGTTGGTCACGCCTGGAAGCGTGCGCGTTAGCACCGCCCAGGACGAGCTGTAGACGTTGGTCGTGAGACCAATCCCGAGTCCCATGGAAACAATGCCAACTACTGCGTAGCCCGGGGACTTCATCAGGGTGCGCGCCGCATAGGGCAGGTCACGGGCCATCTCGTTCAGATATTCGATAGGGAGCCGAAGGAGCAGGTCGGCGATGAGTCGGACGAGTCCGAGGGCTCCGCGGCGCTTTGCGACATCGGCAATGGCATCCTCTCCGGCCTGCATCATCTCGTCGCCGAATGCCAGCTTGAATTCGTGCGGGAAGGCCTCAGCCAGCCGCTGGTAGATCGGCCATGCGATGTTCATTTGGTTACCCTCGCTCTGTCACCATCGTTTGCTTCGTTTGAATTGCCTGAACCAATTCCTGGAGACGTTCGCATTCCGCGTTGAGCACACGGCGGCCCAGGGGCGTAAGGCGGTAGTAGCGGCGGCGGGCGTCGTCGAACTCGGGAGCGGGCCGGGCGCTGGACTCCTCAATCAGCTCGGCCTCGATCAGCCGCTTGATTGACCCATAGAGCGTGGCCGGCCAGAGGCGGACTTTCCCGGTGGTGCGCTGCAGTACTTCCTGCATGATCCCGTAGCCGTGCTGTTCTTCTCCGGCGAGGGACAGCATGATATGGAACCACTGTGTTTTGAGCGGGAGGAAGGATTGTATCCTAGACTCAGTCATGACAAAGATATATATTATGTATTATAGATAGTTGTCAAGAGGGTTCTTCGGTGAGGGGACCAGCAGTTTGGTATGTTGGTCGGCAAATCAGAGGGGCGGTCCCCGTAAACGCGCTAGGATTCTCTGACTATGCAAGGTGGCACTTCACCACTATGTCAGCAGGCTTTCCTTCAAATCGAGTTCGCGTTCGAGATTGTGAAGCACACTGCGCCTACACGGCGGCGCTCAGCGCCTTTAAGAACATGGAATCTTCAGTAGCTTAGGAGCGTTGCAAGATTGTACGGCGGACGGTTCAGCGGAGGCGATGCGGTTTGACTCAAAGTCCGCCAACCGGCTCGCTTGAGTGTGATCTGGATGTATACTGTCGCGAAACGGTCGGAGATTCGAACTATTGCGTAGTGCAACTCCTCGTTCGCAAAGACAGGATGCTGCGCCAAATAAGAGCGGACCGCGCCAGAGTGATGTAAAAGACAGAGAATACCGCGGCCACTTCGGACCCTACGACGGTTTAGTCTTCTGGCGGCGAGAGAACGTTCGTCGCCCGAGTTTTGGGGGCCAACCTTGCGACCATTCGTGAAACTCATCCCGGCTGTTTATGCGATCCTGCTGTTTCTTCCCACCCTCGACGCGCCCGCGCAGCAGGCGACCACATCGCTAAGCGGAACCATCACCGATTCGAGCGGCGCTCTGGTTGCCGGCGCCTCGATTTCGATCACTGAGCGCAACACCGGCCAGACGCTTAAAACCACCTCCAGCCCCCGCGGGTTTTATCAGTTTCAGCAGCTCACCCCTGGCACGTGGACGATCATCGTGAGCGCCTCCGGCTTCGGCAATCAGACCAAGGTTAGCGAATTGCTGGTGAGCAATCCGGCGAACATCGACTTCAAGATGGCGGTAGGGTCGGTGCAGGAGGTGGTGGATGTCAGCGCGGAGGCGACTGCGCTGAACACCAATGACGCCACCCTGGGCAGCGCCGTCAACAACGCCACCATCCAGGCGTTGCCGATGGAGGACCGCAATGTCCCGGACCTGTTGAGCCTGCAACCCGGCGTCCTTTACTTGGGCCATAACATCGACGAGAACAGCGACAGCCGCACGGGCGCGGTGAACGGGGTGCGCTCCGACCAGGGAAATGTAACCATCGACGGCGCGGACGACAATGACCAGACCGGCGGCTATGCCTTTACTGGAGTCCTGCGCGAAACCCTGGACTCTGTAGAGGAATTCCGCGTGACCACTGGTCTCGCCAACTCCGACCAGGGCCGTTCCGCCGGAGCGCAGATCAATCTGGTGACCAAGAGCGGCACCAACCAGTTCCATGGAGCGGCCTACGAATACAACCGGAACACCTTCACCTCCGCCAACGACTGGTTCAACAAGAATGCAGAGGTGTCGTCGGGACTGCCCAATGTGCCCGGCAAATACATCCGCAACACCTTCGGCGGCGATCTCGGTGGCCCGATCCTGAAAAACAAGCTCTTCTTTTTCGGCAACTATGAGGCCTCGCATATTCGCGAAAACGAGCAGATTCAGCGCGAGACGCCGTTCGCCTCCTTTAAGGCCGGCAATGTTATCTACGGCAGCAATGGCAGTCTGGTCACTCTGACGCCCGCGCAGATCGCGGTGATGGACCCGAACTGCTCCGCGAACGGCACCTGTCCGTGGGGGCCGGGAGACGACCCCAATGTGCTTGCGGTCTTCAACCAGTTGCCCACGGCGAACGGCTCGGCGCTGGGCGACGGCTACAACCTCGGGTCATACTCGTTCTCCTCGCCGAACCCGACAAACCTCAACACCGCCATCGCCCGTTTGGACTGGACCCCGAACGCCAAGCAGCACCTCTTCGTGCGCGGGAATCTGCAAGACGACACCATTGACTACGCCGTCCAGTTCCCGGGGCAGCCACCCTCCATAGTTACTCGCGACAACAGCAAGGGCATCATCGCCGGCGACACCTGGACCATCACCAACAATCTCGTGAACGATTTCCGCTATGGCTATGTCCGGCAGGGGTACGCCCAGGCCGGCCAGGACTGCGGAGCCTATGCCATCTTCCTTCGCGCCATCTCACAGCCAACATCGGAGGCCTGCTCGACGATCCTGCACGTTCCGGTGAATAATTTCATCGACAACGCCACCTGGACACACGGCAGCCACACTCTCTCGTTTGGCGTTAACCTTCGTATCATCACCAACTACCAGAGCTCCGACGAGACGTCCTACGGCAACGCGCAGCTCAACAACCAATGGCTTAACACCGGCGGGGCGATCTCCGGCACCGGGGGCAGCCTCGATCCCGACGCCTTTGGATATCCGACGGTGGACGGCGGCAGCATGGCTGCCTACGATATCGCGATCAGTACCGTGGCCGGCCTTTTGCCTTACATTCAGGGGCAATACAACTTCCACATCAACCAGGGCGGACAGACTGGAACGGCGCTGCCTGAAGGAAACTTCATCAACCGCAATTATCTCGCGCATGAGTTCGAGTACTACATCCAGGACTCGTGGCGGTTGCGGCCCAATCTGACGGTCATCTTTGGCATACGCCAGTCGCTGCTGCAATCGCCCTATGAGACCCACGGCCAGCAGCTGGAACCGACTGTCGATACTCATCAATGGTTTGAAAACCGGGTGGCCTCGGCAGCAGCCGGCGTCACCAATCAGCCTGACCTTACCTTTGCACCCTCAGGCAAGGCGAACCACGGGAAACCCTACTGGAACATGCCATGGAACAACATTGCCCCGCGCTTTTCGGTGGTATATTCGCCCGACCCCAAGACCTCGGTGCGTGCCGGCTTCGGCATGTTTTACGACCACTTCGGCGAGGGGATTGTCGACACTTTTGCCCAGAATGGCTCCTTCGGCGTGACTACCACCATCTCCAACCCGGCGGGCCAATACGGGGTGGATAACACCCCGCGCTTCACCGGCATCAACAACGTTCCGCCACTCTCTGGCGTTAATATCCCTTCGACGATCCAATATCCCTACACGCCGCCGAACAATATAAACACCGGGCTGGCCATCACCTGGGGCATCGACAACCACATGAAGACGCCCTACACCATCGCGACCGACTTCTCCATCCAACGCGAGCTGCCACACAATCTCACCGTGGAGGCCGACTACGTCGGCACCTTTGGCCGCCACCTGCTCCATCAACTGGATTTGGCGGAGCCGCTCGATCTCGTCGATCCAAAGTCCGGAGAGGACTACTTCTATGCCGGCACCCAGCTGGCGAAGGCCACCTATGCGGGCCAAACCAACGTTGCGACGGATCCCTACTGGGAAGACCTCTTTCCATACCTGGCGACCGGCGGCCAGAGTGCCACCCAGAATATCTACACCAACATCTACCAGCCGCAGGCACTTTCGGGAAATGACTCTTACGCGCTTGTCCAACTGGACGCTTATTGCGACCCGTCTCTCGGAGGTCTCGGGTGCGGCCCTTATGAAGATGCCAACGGCAACGTGACCACCCGCTATTATCAGCAGCAGTTCTCCTCGCTGTACGCCTGGTCGTCGATCGGCATGAGCAGCTACAACGCCCTGCAACTCACATTGCGCCGCGCGAGTACGAGCGGACTTTCGTTCAATGTCAGCTACACCCTCAGCAACTCAATCGATTGGGGATCCGACACCGAGCGCGCCAGTGAATTCACAACCGGCAGTTTCAGCTTTATCACGAACAGCTTCAACCCCAGCCTGGCCAGGGGCCTCTCCGACTTCGACACCCGCCATCTGATCACCGGGTACTTCAGCTACCCTCTTCCCTTCGGCCAGGGCCAGCACTTCCTCGGAAGCGCAAACACCCTGACGAACGCCATCCTCGGCGGCTGGACTCTCTCCGGGATCACGCGCTGGTCCAGCGGGCTGCCCTTTGGCATTTTGCCGCAGTATGCCTACGCGACCAATTACCAGCAGCAAAGCCTGGCAGTGGTCACCGGCAAGATCAAAATACACAAGCACATAAACTCCCAGGGGTTCCCGGAAGTTTTCGCCGACCCCGACACGCTCAACAATGGCCTGGCTAGCAGTTACCCGGTGCGCTATCCGTATCCCGGAGAAAACGGCCAGCGCAATCCGTTCCGCGGCGACGGCTACTTCGAGCAGGACAGTGGCCTCTCCAAAGTGTGGAAGATTCGTGAAACCAATTCGCTGAAGTTCTCATGGGAGGTCTTTAACGTCACCAACTCGGTCCGCTTCGACACCAGCCCCATCAGTTCGCTCGGCGGCCTGAACAACGTTATTGGCACGGGACTCGGCTTCGGCGTTTACAGCAGCCAACTGGTGCAGGCGCGCAAGCAGCAGTTCTCGTTGCGATACGATTTTTAGACCGCTTTCACAAATAGTGTGAGGTCTTCGGACTCGATGGCCATCCGGTTCGTGCCCGTTCCGCGTTTGCAGATGCCGAGCACCCTCGCCTTGCCTCAAATGGAATACTGCCGTGGTACGATACCCAGCCACGCGGCAAAGTCGCGTCCCTTCCGAAAGGCTGCGCCGTTGCCGATGGCCGCCACGCGATGCAGATGCGGCAGCCGATTTATGAATCCGGACAAGACTTCCAGCATCGAAGGCAGGCGCCGCAACGTGATAAGCGCTCTGTTGCGGATACCGAATGCTCTGCGGGCCACATTACACCTTGATCGTTCCTGCCGCCCAACCGGGCTCCTCGGAGTGAAACTGCTGAGGAAAATCACTTGTCTGTATTGTTATACGGCCGCTTTTGAGGCTGAGCAGGGAGATGATCTGCCGTTCGCAAAAGCTCGATTACGTGCTGGTCAGTTCGTTGGAACGAGATCCGTTGCTGAAGGAGCGGCTACGGCGGCTTCGGAACCGTGCCGGGGATGGGACCGATCACCGCGCTGACGTGGGCTCTGGAGATCGGAGATGTCACGCGTTTCACTTCGATCAAGCAGGCGATCAGCTACTGCGGGCTTTGCGGAGACGAGAAGAGCTCGGCCGACAAGGTCATGCGGATGCCGATCTCCAAGCAGCGAAACAAGCATATCCAGCGAGTGCTGATTGAAGCCGCCAAACTGGGGCCGCGGTTATGTCACGAACTTGCGGAAGTCCGTGCCAAAGAACTGGAGAAAGGGGACCGCAATCGGGCCACGCTGGCAGTTGCCAGGAAGATGGTCTGCTATCTGCTCGCGGTGGATCGCAGGAAACAGGATTTCGTGCCTGCCGAGAAGTTCAGCCGAACGGCAGCGGCTTAAAAACCTTTCCTAAGGAAGGAGAAGACAAAAACATCAGGATTTATCGACGCGCAGGCTGCCAGGTCCCGCCGTAGCCGACTGGGCGAAGGGACAGATTCCAGAGGCCCACTACGAATTGTTTCGAGACTGGCAGAGAACACAAACTCAATCATCTGCGACGGCTCTTCGGAGTTCGAGGCAGCAAATGGATGTCTGGTTCTGCATAGGCAGGAACCTCCGCCGAGAGGCACAAAGTGCGCTAGAACATCCTGATCAGATCGAATGCGCGCTCTCCCAAGCGCGCCCGGAAAACTCGTGCTCTTCGCTTGACTTTGACTTACATGGATGTCGGCAAAACGGACAAATGCCGGATTCACCAAACTTGCCGAGGACGACGATCACATGAGCCTGCTTGCTGAGTGCATTGGCCAGATGGCGTCAGTCCAGGATCATGCTTGGTTCGCTCCCCCCGAGCTTGATCTAAACTTTCTCTATGGAAAATTGGACACCGTATATTGCAAACACTCGAGGAATAGCGGTGAGCGTTGAGCCAACTTACCTTGAGACGAGATCATCTCCTGACACCTCGCAGTATTTTTGGGCTTATCGAGTGATCATCGAGAATCAGGGACGGGAAACAGTGCATCTGCTGAGCCGGCACTGGATGATCACGAATGCGCGTGGCGAATTGACCGAGGTCAAGGGACCAGGTGTTGTTGGGGAGCAACCGGTCCTAAAGCCGGGAGAGCACTTTGAATATACGAGTGGCGCGCCTCTCAACACGCCGTCCGGGATGATGGGCGGGGCTTACCAGATGGAGAGTGAGGGCGGTGAGCGTTTTGATATTGAGATATCGACGTTCTGCTGGTTCGTCCGAATCAGGGTCTATTTCTGAATTGAGAGAAATAGAGATCGTGGATTCTCGCTTCGTCCGACTTAGGTAACCTCTGACCAAGCCTCTGTTTTCACCGCTTGGGGGTGGTTCGGAGCGGGTTTTTGTGTTTCGGCGGTTCTGCGGAAGCTCATGGATTCAGATTGGGTGCTTGGACAACGCCAAAGGCAGGCTCGCCGGAGACACTACGCCCGCAACCGGGTGAGCCGTTTGCGGTGCAGGTAGAGGTTCACCAGCGCAAAGGCGGCGCATCGGTGGTCGTGGTTTTTCTTCAAGCCTCGGAACCTGACCTTCACGAATCCGAAGACACGCTTGAGAATGCGGAAAGGATGTTCCACCTTGGCCCGTACCCTGGCCTTGGTGCGGTTCTTTCTGCGCTGTAACTGATCCACCATCTGCTTGTATCTGGTCCGCCGCGAGGTCATGTCCTGAGCGTGCGGTGCGGCCTTGCGGATCGTCGCACCCTGTCCTTGATAGCTTCCGTCGCCCCATACCTTGCGCTCTTCGCCGTGAAGCAGGTCCGGTAGCATGTGCTTGTCCGCCACCGAGGCCGCAGTCGAGCACAGCGAGTGCACGATCGCTTGCTTGCTATCCACGCCGATGTGCGCCTTCATCCCGAAGTACCACTGGTTGCCCTTGCGCGTCTGGTGCATCTCCGGGTCCCGCTTGCCGGTCGCGTTCTTGGTCGACGAAGGCGCATGGATAATGGTCGCGTCCACGATGGTGCCCGTGCCGATGCGAATGCCCTTGCTTTCCAGGTAATGGTTAACCGCATCCAACATGGCTCCGCACAGGTCCTGCCCCTCCAGCAGATGGCGGAAGTTCAAAATGGTGGTCTCGTCCGGCGCCGCCGCACGGCCCAGATCGACTCCGGCAAACCGCCGCAGCGCCGGCGAATCGTACAGCGCCTCTTCCGCCCCAGGGTCCGACAGGTTGAACCAGTGCTGGAGGAAGCAGATGCGCAACATAATGCTCAACCCCACCGGTGGCCGGCCGTTGCCTTCCCGGGGATAATGCGGCTCGATTAACGACTCCAGCTCCCCCCACGGCACCATCCCATCCATCTCTTCCAGAAACTTCTCCCGCCGCGTCTTCTTCCTGTACTTCTCGAAGCTACCCTGCGAAGCCAAAGTAACTTGCCGCAGCCGCGTCCTGCCCCCGGCTTCCACATTACCCAATTACAATGCCGCTTGGGGAGTTCTTCAGAGGTTCCCTAGGCCTTACCCCCAGCGGCGGTGTTGCGGCTTCCACCGTTAGTCTGAAGGGCATCGCCGATTGATTTGAGCGTGAGTACTAAATTCCTGGGCCCGCTCCCTGGAGCGGGCCGCGGATCACGTTTACGTCTGCTTGGTTTCAATCGTCGTACATCGACTGAAGTGTGCCTTGTACTTTGCTGCAGATTCATGGAAAGATCGATAGGATGTCGTCGGAAGGTCAACGCCTTCTATGCGTGCCCCTGCGAGCTGAACGAAGGAAGAACTCGACGGACATTGTTGGCCTGCCGGAGATGCCGCCGAGAATGTGCGTTGAACGCAGAAAAGAACTCCAGCAGATTCACCCGGACGCACCTGGCGAGTGGTGATGGGAATCGAAGGCCCGTGAGATGCAAACCATCCGCGGCCTCATCGTGTTGCCATCTCCAACCATCGGCCGCTTTCCGTCTCCGCTTCCCAGGCCCATTTTCGCTGGAAGGACTATGCCCACGGCAGCAACAGGGCACCATGACCCTTACTTCCAGAGAGTTCCTGCGCCGCTTCGCGCAGCATGTCTTGCCGCGATGCTTTCCCCGCATCCGCTATTTCGGCTGGCTCTCAAACCGCAGACGAACCCGGACGTTGCCGCTCTGCCGCGTCCGGCTCAACCAGGCCCCTCCGCTGAAGAGCCTCTTATCCCAACATCGACTCTATGGAACTGCTCGCACTGCCATGGGCTCCTGCGCCGCATCGAATCGCTCTCCGCCGCTCAACTCTTCTTTACGGAACGAAGGCAGCTCCATGCCCTTGACTCCTCATAAAAGCTGGTCCACCGCGGCACCGATTGCGTGTCTCCCGACACACCCACTCCACCTGCGCCTCCAGACCGAACACAGCCTCCCAACAGGCCGTCTCCCATCCGTCCGGATTAACGTCTTTCCCTCTTCAGCACCCTCGCATACGCCATCCACACCGATCGGCCGCCGCTGCCATCTCACTCACCAGCTTCTCCGATGCCTCAGACAATTCAAACCCCATAGCGAACACCCGTTGCCACCGCACCAACGGCTTCCTTCAACCGCTCTATCCGACCTGCTCCGCCATGTCCTCACCTCGCCGCGCAAGGCCGTCCTTCGCGGAGCAGCTCCGATAGAGTACTGACATTTATAGGCCGCGTGGCAAGAATGGTCTTTCTGAATTAGCTCGTCGGGACTGTCCCGCATATAAAGGGTTCCGGCCGCCCTTTCCTTAGGAATGCCATTTCGTCATGGAGAACCCCTGTCGTACCCTTTGGGGAATTCGCAAGCAATTCACTAAGACAGAATTGGAGTGAGTCGAGAAGACCGCGACAAGCCCTCTCGCTTTTTACGGGACGATCTAGTCCTCCAGGAAAGGTAGTTCAGCGACGATGCCGTGCATTCCAAAGTGCACCCGCGCATGGATCGGCAGGAGTTTGAAGAACTACCAGGCCTGAGTAGCGCTGTTGCAACGCGGCTGTCATAGCTTTTCGGACCGATGAAACGTGTTCCAGAATACTTCCCGCAACAGCGACGTCGGGCAGCACGAATTCCCACGGCGACGGAGTTTCGAGCCGTGCGGCAAAGCCTGCGTCCTTGCTTCTCATGTTCTCAATAACTAAGCCGCACAGATACGCCAGGTCTGCTCCCGCTGCTTCGAGCACTTCCCGCGCTACCGAGTCGCCCTGCTCGGCTAGGCAGACGACAAGCGGCGCCAAATTCGAGAAATCGGGCGCGGGATTGGCATTCGCGAACTCGATCAGTTCTTCCAGAGAAGCCAAACCCCAATGGGTACGTACGTTGTCCAGAAGAGCGCTAACCCGCCGCTGATCGATGGCGAGAAAGCCGCGGCGTAGCCCTTCAAGCCCGATAAAGTATCCCGAACCTTGATCGGCCATGGCCGGCCCCCAACCGCCAGCCGTGACGATTTTCCCGTCGGCTGTCCGTCCTGCGACATTGGAGCCGGTGCCGGCTAGAACCAACACTCCGCGCTTACCGAAGAATGAAGCATCAAGTGCAATTTCAACGTCGCCGAGCAGGATCAACTCCCCACTGACGTGTCGTCCAAATGCTTCGCGCAGCCAATCGACTACAAGTGGAACGCTTTCGCCGGCAGTCCCAATGCAGCAGCGAGAGATCGATTGCATGGAGACGCCAGTGGCGGCGGTCAGCTGACTCAGGCCGCTCGCCAAGTTCGACTCGGTAGTTTCCTCGCCGGCCTTCATTCGTTTAATCGTGCCGGTTCGTACCCTCGCCAGTACAGTAGTTTCGTCGCCCAGGATGAAGTCGGTCTTTGTGCCGCCGGCGTCGACGCCAAGATAATATCGCATGAAGCCTTCTGGTTCAGCCTGCCGCAAGCCGCGTATCACGAGCAGCGCCAAGTCTAAGATTATTGATATCCGAAGAGAGCGCTCTCATCGGAGCGTGCGGGCATTTAGACCACAAGCAACTGAATGGCTTTCCCAGCAAAGGCTTCGCGAGCTTCATCCGAGATTCCGTCGTCGGTGATGATCATGTCGATCTCGCTGACCGGGCAGACCACCGCCGGACTGATCTGCCCCATCTTGCTTGAGTCCGCGACGACCACAATCTGCCGTGCCCGGCGCGCCATGGCGCGAAAGACGGCAGCCTCCTCGGCTTCGATCATGGTCGCCCCGTGGACCGCGTCCACACCCGTTACGCCGAGGAAGAGCCGGTCCATCACCACCACGGAAAGCGACTCGATCGCGGCTGGGCCGACGAGCGAAAATGCACCCACCCAGCGCATGCTGCCGCCTGTCAACGTGGTCCGCAGGCTTTTGCTGGAACTGAGCTCCATGCCGATGTTCACGGCGTTGGTGATGATGTGTAGCCCCTTGCGATGGACCAACTGACGCGCCACCAGAGTGGTTGTGGTGCCGGCCGCGATGCCGATGGTTTCGTTCTCATGCACCAGTGCACCCGCGGCGCGGGCGATGCGCTGCTTCTCGGCTGCGAATCGGTCCTCGCGCACTTGAAACGATGCATCGAAACGAAACGGTTCATAGACCGCTTGGCCGGTGTTGGCAAGCATCGCTCCGCCGTGCGTCCGGTGCACCAACCCTTGCTCTTCAAGCCGCGTCAAGTCGCGCCGGATACTTGCCGGAGAGGCCCGCAGCGCAGCGGTAAGATCGTCGACCGAAGTCTTGCCGTCCCGTAGCAGCAGTCGCACGATCTCTTTGGCGCGTTTCTCGGTCTTGGAAGACATGACCCTCACAAATCTACAACACAGGCGGCAGGAACAGAGGGTTCAATCCTGCAGGCACCTAACGGTAAAAAGCTATTTCAAGTCCGCTTCAGCACGGATCTCCTGCAAGGTCGACTTGAAGCGCCGCACGTCTTTTTCAACTACCAGAAAGCGCGAGAATTCATCTTCGTGGGATCCGATCTTCACATGCAGTCCCCCGTGCCGTTCCGCGCTGCTGTTTACCGCACTGCCGTTTCTCGCCCGCAGCGACGTGTGGATTTCGCGAACGCCTGTCTGGCGGACGAAGTTGCGCACGTTAGCCTCGCGAATGCCGGCTCCCGCCATAATTCGAATGCGGTTTCCGGCAGCCTTGCGCAGTCTTGCAATGCGTTCGATTCCGTGGGTTGCGTTCGCTTCTCCGCCGGAGGTCAGCAAGCGGTCTGCGCCGCACGCGATCACATCTTCCAGGGCGCGGTCGAGGTCGATCGAAACGTCGAAGGCGCGGTGGAAGGTGACCTCGAGCGGACGGGCCAGTTCGATCAAGCTGCGGGTTCGACTTATGTCCACGTGGCCGTCGGTGGTCAGCAAGCCGAGCACGATGCCTTGCGCCCCGCGCGCCTTGGCGGCGCGGATGTCTTTGCGCATCACTTTGAACTCGTGATCGGTATAAACAAAGTCGCCGCCGCGAGGACGAATGAGCACGAATACATCAATCGAAACGGCGCTGCGCACCGCCGAAATGAGCCCTGCGCTGGGGGTGATTCCGCCTTCGCGCAGCGCGCTGCACAACTCCACCCGGTCGGCGCCTCCAAGATCGGAGCCAATTGCCGATTCAACCGAGTCCACGCAGATTTCCAGGATCATGATTGCTCGTTCTCACCAGACAAACTGGTCTCTCAATGGCCAGAAGGGCACAGTTCCCTCCGGTCAGCGTCACATCAGGAAAAATCCTCACTGCATATGTAGATCTTGCCAGCGGGAGATAAAAGTAGCGTAAAGGATGCACTCTGCCTGACAAAATCAGAAGCTGTACTTCGCAGAGAATTGCAAACGCCGCTCCTGCGACCGGATCGAGTTTTGGCTCCCTATCTGTCCAAAGGCGGTATCGGTGACGGTTGTGTCTGGATTTCCATAACTGACGATGTTGAAGGCGTTGAAAGCATCGAAGCGAAACTCGAAGGCCTGCTCTTTGTAAATCGTGAAGCTCTTGAAAGCGGACAGGTCCATATTGAAGTATCCAGGACCCCGCACCGCTCCATTGCTTGACGTGCCGAAGGCGTTGACGGCCGGCACGCCGAAGGCACAGACACCGTTGTCCACCCCGGGGGTGGTGCATGGCGTCGCCGAAGGGCCGGTGCCAAACCAGGCATTGATGCTCCGATTCACGACCTTCAGCTTCCTGTACTGGTTAACCCGATTCTCGCCGTAACTGTTTGAATTGTTCGACCCTCCTGTCAAGCTCTGCGGAAAGCCCGAATACGCAACGGTGGCGACAGCTATCTTCCAGCCGCCAATCGCCTCATCGACGAAGCGGTTGACGTCCGAGAGATATTGCTGACCGCGGCCTATGGGCAGTGCATACACGCCATTGGCAGAGAGGTTATGGCGCACATCGTATCCCGCCGGGCCGTAATCGGCGGCGCTGTTGTAGTAGTTCTGGAAAGCACCACTATAGCCGTTGACGTTCAGCGCATAGTTGCCAAGGCTGTTGGTCATCGCCCGGCCATAGGTGTAGTTGACCGTGAACTCGGCGCCATGGCTGAGATGCTGGCGCAACACCACCTCCAGCGCATTGAAGTTCATCATGGCCCGCGATTCGGTGATCAGCAGGCTATTGGACCCTATGCCAAGTGCCGCGTCAATTCCGTTTGCGCCGATGTAAGGATTGTTGTAATACGGAGCGGAAGTTGGATCTCCATTGACGGTGTACTGGTTGAGGTTCCCATAATCCTCGATGTGCTGGCCTTGCTCGCCTAGATACCCGACCTGGAGCGAAGTCGATCGAGTCAACGCATACTGGGTGGTAAAGTTCCACGTTTGCACATAAGCAGGCTGAATATTCTGTGGGTAGACATTAAAAGTACCGCCGTTGGCAACCGAGCCGCCGCCGAAACCTTGTTGGGCGGAACGAGGAACCGTCACCGCGCCTGGCGCGGGAGAGGTAACGCTCACATTCACTGCCTGGATGAACGGCGTGATCGACGTCAGACGCTGATTGGCGGAGTTGCCTTCAAAGAAGCTGCTCGCTCCGTAGCCGCCGCGGACGACGAAACGGTCGTTCACCTGATAAGCGAAGCCGAAGTGAGGCATGAACTGGTGGTAATTCCATTGGTAGCAACCGCGGTTGCTGCAAATCCCCGATCCCGCCGGAGCGCCGGCCGGAACATGGTTGGCATAGAGGACCTGGCCGGTAGCGATGTCGATGTTCCCTGTCTTGTTATTTTCTTCAATCCATGGTTCGTCCAATTCGTAACGAAAACCTAAGTTCAATGTCAGGTTCGACATAATCCGGTAGTCGTCGTTGAAATATTCAGCAACCCGCCATTGCCGCTGACCAACATTGACGCTGGCGAGCGTGGCAGCGGCCGACTGCACTCGATTCAGCACGAAGTCCGCGCCTCCATAACCGGTCGCATTAGCTACGGCAGGATTGGCGGTGAAGTTTCCCGTGTAGTTCAGCGTGCCCAGATAGCCATTGTTGTTGGCTGTAGGATAATTGTTCTGATAACGAAGTGCTTGTACTCCAAAGCTCAGCGAGTGCCGGCCGCGCTGCCAGGTCACGGTGTCGATGTAACTATAGGTGTTGTCGATCAACCCGCCCAGATCCGCCGTCGTACCCACGTCGCTGATGCCGCCGCTGATGCCCTGGTTGGTGAATCCGTCATAGGTCTGGTCGGGAAATGTAATCCCTACCTTGGCATTACCCGATGTTCCGAAGTTCCCGGTGGTATCGATAGGGACTCCACTGACCCACTTGGTTCGGGTAAAGCCAACGCGCCCGGAATTGACCAGGTTGGGGGAAAACGTATGCACCCAGTTGATGCCGAAGAGCCAGGTGGGGTAGTAAGCGACGCCTGGAAAGCTGACGGGCAGCACCGTGGTGTTACCGTTTGAGGCTGTGGACATCGCATAGAATCCGCTGATTTTGTCCGCTTGGCTTAGGGCGTAGTCGATCTTGATGTCTCCCTGGTTGTTGACCTTGTAGCTATTGGTCGGTCCCTGCAAGTTGCTTGCGGCGATCCCATCCGTGGGTGTTGCGTTGGGAAGCGGATAATACTTGGGGTTGGCAAAAAGGTATGTTGCCACCGGGTTGAGAATGGGAATGTTTTGATTGTTCACATAAGGCGCGAAATTGTTCTCCGGATCGTAGAGTTGAATGGGATTAGCAGCGGTGAGCAGGGCGGAAAAATCGCCATTCCGCATCGCCTGCGTAAAGACGCTGACCGATGATGATCCACCGGTGTGATAGCGCGCTCCAAGGTAATCGACAAAAAAGAACAACTTGTCGCGCTTAATCGGCCCTCCAAATGTCCCGCCGAACTGCGACTGGGTAAATGGGTTCTTCTTGATGCCCTGGTTATTGTTCTGCCAGGAGTTGGCGTTGAACTGGTAATCCTGCACATAGCCGTAGGCCGACCCGTGGAAGTTGTTGGTTCCGCTCTTGAGCACACTGAAAACGCCGGCCCCATTCACATTGCCATTCCCGACGGGAGAGTTTGCCGTCACTACCTGTACCTCCTGCAGCGCCTCGGGCGCCGGACTGTAGGAGATAAGGTTGTTGAAGGTCTCGTTCATGTCGATGCCGTCGAGCGTGTAGTTGTTGGCCTGCGCCCGGTTGCCATTAATGTTGGGCGTGTCGGTGTAATAGGTGCTGCGCTCGATGCTTTGCATCCCTGAGGTGCCCTGGGTATTCACCGCGCCGGGCACATAGAGCGTGAGTGCGGAAAAATCGAGGCCGCTCAGTGGAAAGCTCTGAATGGTGTTTGCCGTAAAAGTGCTGTCGACCACTGCGTCCGTTGTGTTGAGGATGGGCGTGGCGGCCGAGACGTCGATCGTGGTTGTCGAGCTTCCGACCCGCAACTTGACGTTGAAATTGGCCGTCTGCAGGGCTTCCAGCGATAAGGGTGGCAATGTTTCTGTCTGGAACCCGTTTACCTGGATGGTCACCTGATAGTGACCGATGGGGAGAAAATCGATGCGATACAGACCAACTGCATTGGTGGTGGCCGGCGAATCGACGCCCGTATCCAGATTGTGCGCCACAATCTGCGCTCCGGAAACCACCGCTCCCGAAGGATCGGTGATTTGACCCGTGATCGAACCGGTCACCGATTGCCCCATCGCCATAGGAATGCAGAGGCCGAGGCTGAACATGCACCCGGCCAGCTTGTTACGGAAATACCTTCTCATTGCGTCCTCGCTTCGCTTGTCGTTTACGATCTGTGTCTTCCCGCGTGATGCGGCTTTGTCCCATGCGTCAGCTTCTTCGCGTCAAACCACTCCTGGGTTGAGTGCAAACGCGGTCATACCGGGCCTCAACTGAGGCCGAGCGGCGCGGGAAGAAAATCTTCATAACGCAACTCGGCCTTCCTCATGTAGGGAAAATAGCACTCAAATGAAGTCTTTGTCCAAAATAATGATTGAAATGATCATTATTTTGATCAGCAACACTGTTCTACCCGGCTTGCTCTCTCCGACATCCATCTCAATCGCCGGTTGCTGGTCGCTGAAAATAGCTAATCCTTCGCTGCGAACGGCATGACGAGATTTGTGTGGGGATTTTAGGGCACAAAGGAAAAGGGCTGTTTAGTCCGCAACCCCTTGTTTTGGATCGTTACAGAACGAATTGTGTTCTCACCTGAAAATGGCGCCTAATCGTCACATCCGTCTCCCAGACTTGGCAGGTTCCCGGAACGCGGTCCGCCTGCTAATAGAGAAGATACGGTTCTCGCCTGATCTCGAAACTGCGCAGAGCCTCCTGCCAGTCTTCAGCTATCCGCTGAGGATCGCGTCCCGAGATCAGAGCTTCCAGCACCTCGTGACTAGCCAGCAACGTGTCGATTCTGCTCAGCTCATACTGGCCCGGATATAACTTGTGCAGGACACTCGCTATTTCGAGGCCTAGCTCAGGCGTGTCGAGTACATTCCGATCGGTGATGACTAGCTCAATTCCGTCGCAGAGCTGGTTTGCGTATGGGTAAGGCGACTGCGGAGTAAAGTCTACGGGGACAAATCTTATGCCGGGTAGAAAGCGGGCGTTCAGGGTTTGCGCTAGGGCGCGGCCGTTGATCCACGGCGCTCCGACATATTCAAAGGGCGTATCTGTGCCGCGGCCTACTGAGATATTGGTGGTTTCGATGAGGCCGAGGGCCGGGTAGAGAGTGGCTTCCTGCGGACTGCGAAGGTTGGGAGATGGATTGGTTCAGGCGAGGCCGGTTGCGTCAAACCAATCTCCTCGTTGCCAGCCTTTCATGGCTACGACGGTCAGCGGTGCGTGGAGTTTGTATTCGCCGTTGAGAAAACGGGCGAGCTCGCCGAGGGTTAGGCCGTGGCGGATTGGAATTGGCGCGACATCGACGTAGCTCTCCTTGCCGACGTCTGAGACAGGCCCTTGCACGAACGAGCCGCCAAGCGGATTTGGACGGTCGAGGATGATGATCTCGGTACCTGTCTGGTGCGCGGCCTCGAGAAAATAGCGCACTACGGTTTCGTACGTGTAGAAGCGGACGCCTGCGTCGGCAAGGTCGATGACAACTGCGTCGAGACCGCGCAATGTTTCGAGCGGCGGCCGACGCTGTGAAGTGGACGCGCCGTAAAGGCTAATCACGGGAAGGCCGGTCGCAGGATCAGTGGAGTTGGCGATGCCTTCTTTGTCCAGCGTTCCATTGATGCCGTGTTCGGGGCTGAAGAGCAGATCGAATTTCAAGCCGGGGACGGCTGGCTCGGCGTCGTGCGCGAGGACGTCGATGGTTCTATGGCCCTGCGCATCGAGGCCTGTTTGATTCGTGAGCAGCCCTATGCGCAGTTTTCCGTCGTGTTTGGACGCGAGAGTGGCCAGTTCGGCGAAGTGGTCTGCTTCGAGCACATCGATGCCGACAGCTATTGAGACGGCGAAGACCCGCACTCCTTCAGCCCCCGCGCGCAGGAAGAGAAACGAGAATGCCGTGAGCTTATGAAGGCGTGGACCGAAGCGCTGTCCGATGACCTCATAGGCGGTGAGCAGCTCTCCGCGAAAGTAGCGAGGCAGGAAAAGCAGGCACACGACGATGCGGCCGAGAAGATAGCCCAGTACGATTTGGAGAAAGCCCCAGTCGCCGGTGAAGGCAAGCCCGGGAACGCTGATGATGGTGAGTGTGCTGGTTTCCGCGGCGACGATGGAGAGGGCGATCGCCCACCACGCAATCTGGCGATCGGCAAGAAAATATCCTTTAAGAGAACGGCTCTTGCTTCGAAAGCTCAGGCCAAAGACGGTGATCGCCGCAAGGTAAACGCCGACAATCAAGAGATCCGGTGTGCTCAGGCGATGCGTTGGCGGCACTCCTGTGGGCAGCAAACTATTGCGCCTCTGAGGGAATGTCTAGCTCTGCCGGGGCGGGTAATCTGTGATGATTTCGCCACTCGTCGCGGGCAGCACGGAAACGGAGGCTCCGTTCAACCCAGAGCTGCGTGGAAATGTCATAGCGCACAAGGACGTTCTGCAACCAGTACGGCCTGTTTTCGCGCAACCAGAGTTGGGAGTACTCGAGGCGTGTGTAACTGTAACCGTCTCGCATGTCTTCGCAGAGGCCATTTGCTCCTGTGATTGTGCCTAATAAGCCGCCGATCTGCTGCGCATTCTGAGCGTTGCTTTGCGATGTGTAGGCCTGGTTGTAAAGGTTGGCGATGAGCTGGGCGGTCTCAAACTTCTGGCCGATGAAGTCGAGCTTGCGTGCGCCGAGCTCAAGGGCGTCTAGGGCATCGGTCTCGCGTAGGGGGCCGGCGTTCCGCGCCTCTGCCACCAGGGTAATCGCCCGCTCGGCATGCAAACGCAGATCGTGAATAAGCGGCTGCAACTCAGCCGCCATGGCCTGCCCCTCGACGCTCCAGGGATCTGCCCAGAAGAGCGCATCCGTTGACTCTCTTACTTTGGACTGATCCAGGGACTGATAAATCGCCATCAATTCAAGTTGGGCCTGATTAATCTTGCCCGTTTGGTCGCCGTGAAAGACGTTGCCATAGGCCCCCTGGAACTGCGCGAGATCGCTGCTTCCGGGCTGCCAAGCAGCCGACGCTCCGAAGAGCACGCCGTACCAATCCTCCTGGAACAAACCTTCTCCGTCGTCGTTCCAGACCGTGTTGAGCATGCCGGTGCTATGCGCGGCCTGGCCGTCGCGGACGAAGCCCTGAATATTGCGCAGCGCGTAATCATTATCGGGGTAGACGCGATTCCAGTTATTCACCCCGGACGCGACCCAGGTTTCCATGCCGGCGTCGACGTAGGGTTTCAGCCACGGCCCAAATCCATCCGGCTGGGGGGAATAGACCCAGGCGACAGCAATCATGTCCTTGGGCAACCGCTTTACCTCTTGAGGATCATTCATTGCAAAGTCTCCCCAGAACAGGAGGCGTCGGCCCAAGGGCGCGAGCTTGTTATGGATCTTAATGAGAGAGTCGACATATACCGCGCCAAGTCCCCGAGATTGGACAGCGGCCTCGGTCTGTCCTTTGCCGAGATCGGCTGTCTCGTCTGCTCCTATGTGGAGAAACGGGCTGGGAACGATAGCGGCAATCTCGGTGAACCACTGGTCAATCAGCGCAAGTGAGCCGGTCTGACCGGGTGCGAGCACGTTGCCCATCGGCGTCTCCGCCAGTGGGGCGTACTGCTCATACTTGAGCACATGGTGCAGATGTCCGAAAGCCTCCTGCTCCGGAATGATGGTGACGTGATAAGGGCGTGCATACTCCACTAGCTCGCGAGCTTCTTCCGGGGTCATGCTGCCACCGGGCAAGCCGGGCACCGGGTTGGAAGTATAGTGCAGAGTGTTTTCAAAATAAGGCGAGTAGACATTGATCTTGTACGCAGCAAGCGTTCTGATCTGACTCTTCTGGAACTCGAGGGTGGGCAGCGGACCACGGGAGAGGTCGTCAGAGAGTCCGCGATACCGCATAGCCGGCCAGTCGCGAATCGTCGCTCTGTGGAGGACGGCCGAATGGCCGGTGCCTACCACCATTTGTTTTACTGTCTGCACTCCGTAGAAGATGCCGCTCGATGTATCTGCAATGACTGCGAGACCTTTTTCGGTCTTAACGATTGCGTAGCCTTCGTTGTGCATGGTGGCGTCGACTGTTACGCCAGATTGGGAGAGAAGTTTTTCCGCGCGGCGGGAGGGCGTCCGGAGCAATTCGATGAGAACCGAAGCGTGGCCGTGGGCCTCTTGCACATTAAGATTTTTGAGCCACTCCGCCAGGTCTTTGGCCGCAAATTGGTCGTCAGGATCAGTGCCGGCGACTATCGATAGCCGTTGTCGAGAGTCACCGCGTCACGTGGGGAGCATTCGCGCGGCATTGGCAACAGCGCTGGTCCAGACGGAGCTCTAAGCGCCGCTACTGGCAGCCAAGCACGCCCCGCGCTCGCTCGGCTCGCAGAATACTCATGCCCGCCAACCTCAGAGATTGCCGCGATTTGATTGGGTGTCAATGCGTCGGCAAGCCCTCGCGTGGCCGTATCAAAAGCAGAAATAGCGCTCGCCAAGGCACTCTGATGCTGAGGTTGAGCTGGCGCGCTAACGAGATTGTTCAGGGCCTCTCTGATTGCTTCGAGACTCGTTTGCAAGTTGAGTTCATTTTCAAACTCATCGATTTGAAGCAACGTCTCAAAGAACTTCTCAACCGTCATTTGTCGCCACCTATCTTGCGTGATCTCTGCGGATCGATGCCATCTTACTACGCCACGAGCCAAGAGCACGTCCAAACCGAATACAAGCCCCCTCAGCTTAAAACCCCCTCTATCTCAAAAGCTCACGCTGACAGTCTGCCGCATCCAGCCGCGCGCGGTCGTTACCGCCCTGCGTTTCCGGCAAGCCATGTATGAGCACCAAGGCAAACTTATGGATCGATATAGTATTTTTGGCTCCGCAGATTCTCGCTGCGAAAATCTGCCGGACTTTGAACCTCTCCTGACCGCCGAAGAAGCGGCAATTCATCTGCGCATTCACGTCAAGACGCTGCAAAAGTTCGCCCGCGAGCGGCGCGTTCCGGGAATCCGTTTGGGCAAATACTGGCGCTTCCACCTCTCTGCGCTTGACCAATGGGTGCGGGCACAGCAGAATCTATGCAGCCAGCCGCTTCACGTGAAGTAGAGGAGAACACCCTTGACCTTTACGCGAACACGCTATCAGAACGGAAGCATACGGAGAGTCTCCCGCAAATATGGCACAGGCGTTTGGGAATACCGCTACCGAAATCACGAGGAACCGGGAAGCCCCATGCGGCAGATCACGCTCAGTACCTTGGAATATCCGACGGAGAGAAAGGCTTTGGTCTATCTGCAAGAAATGGTTCTGCGCATCAATGGGCCGGAATCCTACCGGGCAGAGAACACACCAACTCTCGGACTCGTCATTGACCGATTTATCAAGGAAGAGCGTATCGAGGAGATTCTGAAACAGAAACCAGGGGAAACCACCATCAAGAACGGATTCTCCTACAGCACGGCATCCGGTTATCGAAGCTACCTCAACAACCACATAAAGCCGCGTTGGAGTAGCAAGGTATTGGCTGCCGTCAAACCGATGGATGTAGCCGAATGGCTCAAATCTCTACCCTTATCGCCAAAGACACGCGGACAGGTGCGAGCGCTCATGCACTTGCTCTTTGAAAAGGCCATGCTGTGGGGTTTGATTGACCTTCAGCGCAACCCGATTGAACTAGTCAAGCTGAAAGGTGGAAGCAGACGACAGAGAAAACCGCAGATCATCGCTCCTGAGAAGTTTCAGGAACTGGTGGCCGTTCTGCGGGAACCGTACAAAACGATGGTGGTTGTAGCGATGTGTACCGGATTGCGGGTTTCGGAACTTCTCGCACTGCGATGGGAGCATATTGACTTCAAAACCGGAGTGATGTCGGTTCAGCAAGGAGTCGTCAACGGACGCATCGGAAGGGTGAAAACCGAAGCGTCGCAAGACGAAGTTCCGCTCGATCCTGCTTTTGCCGCCGTATTAAACGACTGGAGAGGCAACCGCACGGAAGGACTTGTATTTCCTTCGCCCGTTACGGGAGGCTGTTATTACGCTGGCATCATTCAGCGCCAGATTCTCAGGCCCAGAGGTAAGGAAGTGGGGATTGAGGGGCTGGGCTGGCACACCTTTCGGCACACCTACCGTTCGTTACTAGACGAGACGGGTGCTCCGGTTGGCGTACAGCAAAAGCTGATGCGGCACAGCAACGTGGCAACGACGATGAATGTATATGGAAACAGCACCTTGCAGGCCAAGAAGGAAGCCAATTCCAAAGTTGTTCAGATGTTGATGACGCAGGAAACACCCTTGGCAGTTGGAGTCTAACCGTTAGCGTGGGGTTTTGTGGGGATGCTGAATCTGGGGAGTGCTAGCAAGTTCTTGATTTATTTGGCTCCTCAGGTAGGACTCGAACCTACAACCCTTCGGTTAACAGCCGAATGCTCTGCCATTGAGCTACTGAGGAGTGTCGCAGCGGAAAACAGGAGTTTTGCGTGCTCTTTGAGTATCTCAAATGGGCCGGGCAGCGTCAAAATTTCGGCGGCTGTGGTAGTGGGTAAGACCCACTCCGCTGGACGTGCTGAGGTGGAATCCGGCCAAACCGATCATTTCTGGACAACGGCGGCGGTCTTTGTTCGTACCCAATAGGAATCACCGTTTCATGGAAACCAGCACCGCCCGGCGCGGCCGGAGCATTAATACAGCAAAACAGCCACGCGATATGTCGTGAAGCCACTTTCCGCGTTGGCGCTCGAGCAGGCTCCGACCGCGGCGGTGTGATAGGTTTTCGTTCTGAGTTTCTCTTCCAGCGCGGCGGGTAACTCCAAGAGGTCGGCGCTCTGCCACCGCATCACAAATCGCGGACTTGACCCGCCGGCGGCGCCGTGGCTCATCTCACAGGTCTCCCTGGCGTCGACGGTTGGGCCGCCAGTCTGCACTCCCTCTGCGACCAGAAGTTTCGCAACCGCCGCCTCTACCTGATCATAGGAGAGGTTCGGTACGGCACGCGCAAAGTCGGCGACGGCATAGAAAACATCCCCGCGCTGGACGACGCCGAAGCCGACCGCGTTCAATCCGGGGTCCAGAATATTGGCCCGGTGCGGTGGGGAGTGCATCCATTCCCTCTGGAGCGAGTCGGCGCCCGGGCCTTCCGCTACATTTTCTGCGACGACCTGAAAATGTGCGCCTGCCTGTGCCACACGCAACGCGAGCCCCGGCTCCCCGGGAAACTGATGAGACAGTTGCCCATTCTGAAGCAGCAGTTCGGCATGAGTGCGTGCTGCTTGGGCCAAGGCATCATCCCACTTCAGCGGAGCGAGCCCCTGTTCCGAGCGGGCTGTATTGGTCATGAGAAAGAGGCTTTCCTCGGCAGGAGACTGGCCTGGAGGCGCAGTTTGCGCGAGGCATACGGTAACTGCCGGCAACCAGACCAAGATCTGCAAGAAACTTCGCGTTAGCTTTATTCCGTTAGCCATTTCGGTTGAGCTCAGCTTGATCCCACGGATCCTCGCTCGTTCCACAAACTCTCTCAAAGCTTTTAACCCAGAGGCCGCAAGAAGTTCCTGCAGACCGTCGACAAAGACCCTGTCCGGCAACCCACCACTGTGCGATGATTTTGCCTTGAGCACCCAGAGCATCGCCACCCCCCAATTCGCCGCCGTCCCCGGCGCCCGGAAGCGCTGGAGCCGGCAGCCGATGGCGGTCTTCGGCGTGATCGTGCTCTTGATATTTGTCGGCGCGGCGATCTTTGCCCCGCAGCTGGCCCCGGCTGATCCTGCCGCGATCGACCTCACGCAGCGTCTTAGCCCGCCCTCGGCTGCGCATTGGTTCGGCACCGACGAGTTGGGACGCGACATTCTTTCGCGCGTGATCTTCGGCGCGCGAATCTCTCTCTTTGTCGCCATTTCGGTCGTGGGTTGTTCGCTGGCTTTGGGCCTGGTTCTTGGCGGTCTCGCCGGTTTCTATGGCGGCATGCTCGATGTTGCCCTCAACGTCTTCGTGATGAACGCCTTCCTCGCTCTGCCTGGCATCCTGCTCGCGATTGCCTTCGTAGCCTTTCTTGGGCCGGGAATGAGGAACCTGGTGCTGGCACTCTCAATCGGCGGATGGGTCGGCTACGCGCGTCTGGTGCGAGCGCAGGTGCTGGCCGCCAAGGAGAAGGAATTTATAGAAGCCGCCAGAGCGATTGGCGCGTCGGACTTGCGCATCTTCACCCGCCACATCCTTCCCAATATCCTGCAGCCCCTGATCGTTCAGGCGGCCATTGGTATGGCTGGAGTGGTACTGGCCGAAGCAACGCTCAGTTTTCTCGGGCTTGGGGTGCCTCCGCCTGCCGCGAGCTGGGGAAACATGCTCAACGACGCGCGCTCCCATCTCTTTGACTCGCCGCATATGGTGGTGTTTCCGGCGCTGGCGATCATGTTCTGTGTGCTGTCGTTCAACTTTATCGGTGATGCATTGCGCGACTATCTCGATCCGCGCACCCGCCTGTCGATTGGGCTTTGAGTAGCGATGCGAATAGGGGTCATCTCCGATACGCACGGCCTGCTGCGGCCGGAGGCGGTCGCCGCGTTGAATGGTGTCGATCACATTCTTCATGCAGGAGATGTCGGCGACCCGGCGATACTCGATGTGCTTGGGGGTATCGCGCCGCTGACTGCCATCCGAGGCAACATCGACCGAACTGGCCGATGCGCTGAACTGCCGCCGACGGAACTCATCAATCTGAACGGATCAACAATCTACATGTTGCATAGTCTCGGCGACCTGGATCTTGACCCGATGGCCGCTGGGATCGGCATCGTCGTCAGCGGTCACTCGCACCAGCCCATGATCGAGCACCGCAAGGGCGTACTCTACCTGAATCCTGGGAGCGCCGGGCGGCGACGCTTCTCGCTGCCGGTCTCAGTTGCATTCCTCCGGCTCGGCGGTGCAGAACCGGTCGCCGAAATTCTGCGTTTGTTATAGCGTGGAGCAGTGACTCTGGCCATTGCTAGCAGCGTCTCAACCTATGAGTTTTACGCCCTCCACCATTGCCGGACTGGTGATTGCCGCGAGCTTCGCCGCAGGGCTCAACGTCTACGCGACGGTGCTGACCCTGGGCGTTTTAGCCCGCATGCATTGGGTTGAGTTGCCGCCTGGCCTTGAGGTGCTCGCCAATGGATGGGTGATCGCCGCGAGCGCTGCGATGTTTACGATCGAGTTTTTCGCCGACAAGATTCCGGCCTTCGACCTGATCTGGAACGCCCTACACACCTTTATTCGGATTCCGCTGGCCGCACTGCTGGCCTACCGCGCCACTCTTCAACTTTCACCGGAGATGCAATTGCTGGCGACCGTCGGAGGTGCGCTTATCGCGATGGCCGCGCACTCCTCCAAAACGGCGGCGCGGACCCTGGTGACGCCCAGCCCGGAACCGGTTTCCAACATCGGCCTCAGCACCGGCGAAGACGCAGTCGCCATCGGCCTCACCTGGACGGCCACTCATCATCCGTGGATAGCCGGGGGTATCGCCGCCGGCCTCACCGTCTCCGCCATCCTCGCGGCACATTGGATTTGGCGTGCCATTTCGAAGACATGGAAAAAACTCGTCGGACCAGAACGAGTTCCCGCTTAGTTCGGCGACCGCGACGATTTTCCCGCACACCGACGGGCGACAGACTGGGAAAAGAGATTTATGCTGTCAGTCGAGTTCTGAACCCTACTAAGAAAGCCATTTGAGGAACCAAGATGACGAATTGCTTCAGGAAAGTAGCACCCGCAGTTATCGCCGCGCTGCTCACGCTCGGCGCATTGACCGTTTCCTTCGCCGCGCAGAGCACCGCCAAGACCCAGGGCGGGTCGATGGCCTCCAGCACGATGGCGGCCCATCAGATTGATATCAACTCCGCCAGCAAAGCCGACCTGAGCTCTCTGCCAGGAATTGGCGACGTTTACTCGCAGAAGATTATCGATGGACGGCCCTACCACGCCAAGACCGATCTGAAGACCAAGGGGATCATTCCAGCCGCCACCTATAACAAGATCAGCAGCATGATCATCGCCAAGCAGCCTACAGGGCCGGCGAAGTAGAAACGAATATGGAGCACCGGGCGGGAATTGAACCCTGACGGGATGTTGATACGGCGTAAGTTACTGATTTCAGATTGCCAGGGGCGCCATAGTTGCCACGACTGCTATGGCACGTCGCACGAATTCGCACGACAGTGTGACCAAATCATTGAGGCATGTTAGCCGGTTTGGAGATAACGAATGAATCCTGTGTTGATCGGTGAAGGCGGCCTTTCGGGAACAGGAAGAAGCGAACTGAATAAGGCTGTCCCGCACTCCAGTTCTGCACTGACACCGCCGAGCTGTAAGTGAGCGTCTCGCCCGCAATAGTGATGTTTTCCGAATAGTAGAAAGGAATTGGTATTACCACCGTGTCATCACCGAGTACGGGCTTTGTGACGGCGAAGCCGCGAATCTCATTCGTTGTGTTGAACCTGCCTGGGTAGCCACCTTTTAGAGCCAATTCCGAGGCTGACGTGAGAGGGCTTTCGGATTGTGGGCAATCAGGAGGAGCGCATACTCAATATCCTTCTTCAGATTTCCTTTGTTTTCTACTGTAGTGAGGATTGCGACCCATCCGTCTTTCGGACCGTCCTCTGATAGAAATCGTTCTTTTTTCGAGGTGGTGTTTATGACACAAGGAAGACGGGCTAGGCTTTCTGCGGAGCAGAGGACCGAAATCTGGCGCGGTTGGAAGGCGGGAGAGTCGTTGCATGAGATCGGACGTGCCTTCGGCAGAGACCGTGGCTCTATTCAGTTCTTGTTATCGCAGCGCGGCGCGATTGTTCCGCCTGCTCGTGAGCGTTCGCTGCGAACGCTCACGCTGGCCGAGCGGGAAGACATCTCACGAGGTCTTGCTTCCGGTTCTTCGATTCGTGAGATCGCCAGAGGGCAGCAGCGGGCTGCCTCGACGGTGAGCCGCCGCGGAGGAACCCACGGCTGGCCTTGCCGTGTCGGCTGCCCCGTGGGAGCGTGGAGGGCTATCATCAAAGAATGGATACGAACGAAATAATCGCTCAGCTAGACACCGAAATTACTCGCCTGCAAGAAGTGAAGAGCATCCTCTCCGGTACAACTACCACCAAGGCAAAACGCGGCCGTCCCAATATGGCCAGCGTTCCAGTCATTGCTCCCGTCGCGGCAAAACGCATCCTGTCCCCTGAGGCACGTGCGAGAATTGCCGCTGCGCAAAAAGCGCGCTGGGCAAAAGTTAAGAAGGCGAAGAAGGCCGCTTAGCAGCGGACCTCCGTGGACTTACGTCATATCGCAGGGCTCAGATGACATGTTCCGCTGCTGCTGTTCAGGCGATAGTCCGAATCGAGAGGCGGCCAAGTAAAGGGTAGGACGCTTTGACTCGCACGCTGCCCTTCGTCTCTTCGATCAGTCTGCGCTACGCCGACTTGGATGGAGGACAACCCGGACTTTCTCTACATGGGTACCGTGGCTGCGTATGGCTTCGTGGAGCTGATCTCCAGTGACGCCGAACTCTTTGGACCAGTAGGCAACATCAGATGCCATTTTTGGATTGATCTCTTTCGGATCATTTGGACCCTTTGTGTGTTCTTCGTGAATCGCGTGCGGCTCGTGCGCTTTTGGTGCATCGTGATGCTCGGACGTTTAATATTCCCCTTTTGTCTTGCATTGTGTGGATGACCAAGCAGTCGATGGCGATGCCTTGCTGGCCAAAACGTCTGAAACGTACGCTTCCAACTCAATTGCGCCTAACGTCGAGTTCGGCAAATCAGAGCTTTGGGAGCGTCGCGGCCGAAGCCTGCGTCCTAGAACCCGTACGATGGACGGTGAGGCGACGTTATGTCATTGAACGAAACCCCGCGTCACGCCAACACGCTTCGACCGGCCCCACTAAACCGCAACTGCCGGAACCCAGTCACGCCGAGCGCGTGCGTCCACTCGTTTCTCTTGCCTCCGTCGCCACTTTATCGACCCTCTCCCGAAAGCATCCGGGATTTCCTTTCGGATCCGTGATGCCTTTCGCACTCGATCCTGCTGGTCGGCCAATATTCCTCATTAGCAATATGGCCATGCATACTCAGAACCTTAAGACCGATCCGCGATGCAGCCTCTTCATTGGGCAAGCGCTAGCCGATGGAGATCCGCTCGGGGTCTCCCGGGCGACCCTGATCGTCATGCCGAACCGGTCGGCGAACACGAGACTGCATCTGTGGGAAATCTACCTTGGCCGCCATGAAAACAGCCGTTATCGGGCTGACTTCTCCGACTTCGGCTTCTTCCGGCTTCAACCCATTGACCTTTATTATGTCGGCGGTTTTGGGATGATGGGATGGGTCGAAGCGAAGGACTACGAAGAAGCCGCTCCTGACCCGCTCGCGGAAGCCGCGCCCGGAATCCTGGGTCACATGAACGCAGACCACGTCGATTCGATGGTGCTGCTGGCCCGTTCGCTAGCGCACATCGAAGCGGCAGATGCGACGATGACTGCCGTCGACCGTTTGGGCTTCAATTTTCGGTTGAAAACGGACGATGGGATGAAGGGTACCCGAATCAACTTTCCTCGGGAGGTGTTTAGTCCCCAAGACACGCGGACCATCCTTGTGGACATGGTCAGGCAGGTGAAGCAATAATTTTGCTTTCGCCTCCTCGAATTGACCGGGAGCGCCAGCTACGTCGCATAAACGAAAACGGGCCATGGTGGGATCTGCCCACACAAGGCCTGATTCAGCGTCATCACTTTGTTGCCCGATGTGTTCTCGCGACTACTTGCGCAAGATCACTGCGATCATTCCCATAATCCCTAAGAGGGAGACAAGCCCGGCGAAGACACGCGCCAGAGACCGCGGAATATGGCCGTCGGGAAATTCGGCTTTGAGGCGGTTCATGTCGCGACGGTTCTCCAGCGCGGCAATCAGCAAGGCCACAAGACCGATTGCGATCATCACCAGCCCAAAATTAGCCGACCCAAGAAGCCCTTCGGTCTGAGTCGATGTACTCTCGTGCTGTATTTGAAAGAACTTGTAGATACTGAATCCGAAGGTGATGAGAGAAATGCCCGTCCTGATCCACGCCATCATGGTTCGCTCATAGGCGAGCCGATTGCGCTCCACGGCCAGCCTCGTGTTATTATCCAATTGACTCACCATCATCTGGTCTCTCCAGCTAGGACTTGGGCGGCTGCGCCTTGGGGATTCGCAACGTCCACGAAAAACCAAACGCGATCGTGCGCCCTTCCACGCGAGCCAGAGCTCGATACTCGTCATAGCCCTTAAAGAAGAAAAGCAGATTCTTTGCGGGTAGGATGTAGTTGATCTGACCGCCGACCCCGTGGACCGAGTAATACGGGATTGACTTCGCAGGAACGGGAATGCCGCCGACCAAGACCGTGCCGCCATTTGCGGTCACTTGAAACTGATCGTAGCCGACTAACCCGACCTGCAGCAGTTGGCTGAAGTTTTTCTTCAGGGGGAGAGTTTGCCCAAATCCCCACTCATCGGTGAAGGCCTGACCCGGAGTCTCCTGGGTGCCGGACTTCTGGCTATGGATCTCCCAGTCAGTGGTCAGGTTTGCGGTTGTTGCCTGGTTTTTGGTGACGTAGAGGGTGGTGCCACTCGTGATGTTGTTGCCCCAATAACCGGAACCCACGTTGTTGCTGGCTCCCGCTGTATATCGTCCCGTGGGAGCGGTGAATGCGTATCCGGCGTTGAAGTCAACTCGTTTCCCAAAGTGCCAACCCAGGTTCAACGGCTCGACGAAGGTGTCAGCAAAGCCCGATCCGCCTCCGCCGGTGGTGAGATCGGTCCCGGTGAAGTCCGCTACCAGCTCGCCGCTCGCCCAGTTCAAGTCAATGTAGGGCATGAAATATCCGCCCAGAATCTTTTGTTTTGGAACGTAATAGGCGATGTTCTCATCGACCCAGACGGAATAGCTCCCCGTGACTCCGGGAATAGCATTTCCGCTGGAGTCATTGAGTTGGCTGGCTGAGTAGATAAGAGGCATGTTGGCGTAGGTGATGCCGGGACTCGGGATCGATCCGGCATTCAAGCCGAACTGTCCCGGCTGCCATTGACCTTTCTGTTGGGCGCAGGAGGTCGAGCTGCGTGCGATGAAGAAGCAGACCAGCAAAGCAATCGGAACGCAGGAGCAGTTGAACTTTGGCTTTGAACCCGGCGATGTAGTTTCTCTGGCGCGTTGCATCATGCCCTGCTATGTCCTCTTTTCATCGCTCACTTGTTCAATTGCTATAGCCCCTGAATTCCTCACCGACTCTTATGTTGGGATATTCCTTGATACTCCGTTCGTATTCTCCGATGAGCTTGAAATTCGGCGCCATCATCCAACCGTTGGTCAGGTCTGTGTAGAAAAGATTGCTGTCTTCGTGCGGGTCGCTGCTCAGGTCGTAGAACATGGGGAACTGCGGCACAACGTATGGATTCTGAATGGCGGGAGAATGTGTATCATCCGCGTAACGGAAGATCGTCTTGCAGATCTTCCACTTAATCGACATCAGGTGGCCGTCTGAGCCGAAGAACATGTAGCTGTCGCGCCCGGTCGTATCGGTCTTGCCCAGGATGAACGCCGAGGCATCGACGCCGTCGATAGGTCGATCCCTGGGCACAAGTTTCGACGCACCCACGATCCCGGCCAGCGTAGGTAGCCAATCCACCGCGGCAAGCATCTCCTCGGTAACGACACCGGCAGGGACCTTGCCCGGCCATCGGATGATCGCAGGCACCCTCATGCTTCCCTCAAACGGTGTATTCATGAAATTACCGCGCCACGGTCCATTGGTACTTCCGCCATGTTGGGGAATTGCGCCGCCGCTTCCGTTGTCGCTGCTCAGAACCACGATGGTGTTGTCGTCGACACCCGCTTCGTTGACGGCATCGAGGATCTCGCCAACACGGTAATCCATCTCAGCGATAATGTCGGCATATAGCCCGCCGCGCTTGTCGGATTTTCCGGCGAAGTCCGGATTGGCGATCATTGGTGGATGTACTTCGGTGTAACCCACGTAGACGAAGAAAGGTTTTTTCTCCGCAGCGTTTCGTTTGACGTACTCGATCGTCTTCGGGATGATGTACTGCCCGTCCAGGACCGGCCGCACCTTCAGGTCGAGCGGCATTACCGGCCTGGACGGTTCGCCCTTCTTTCCTTCCCAGAGCATGGGCACAGGCATACCGCTCTCCTTGAACAGCGGCCACGCCGTGTAGCCCGCCTCGTCAACGCTGTCCTTAAGACCCCACCACTCGTCGAAGCCCTGGTCATTTGGAAGCCGGCCGTCGATGCCGCCCAGATGCCACTTGCCATACAACGCGGTGGAATAGCCCGAGTCGGAAAGAAGATTGGCGATGGTGTATTCCCAGGGCGCCATCCCATACTCTCCCTGCCCGGGGAATGGCACAGACGTGGTCCCTGAGCGTACCGGATGACGTCCGGTCATGATGGCCGAGCGCGTCGGCGTGCACTGGACCTCGACGTTGTAATTGTTGCAGCGGATGCCTTCGCTCGCCATCTTATCGATGCGTGGTGTGGGCGTGGTGCCGCCGTAGACCCCGAAGCCTCCCCATCCAACGTTGTCCACCAGGATGAAAACAATGTTGGGCTTCTGCTCCTCTGCCGCAAGTCTGCCGCCTACTTCCATCGGGAATGTCCTTTCTAGATCCTGGGGCAGGCTCCTGCCAAACACTTGGTTTGCAAACGCGAAGTCCACGCCCACCTTGGGGAGCATTTTATTTGTGATGGAAGTATATGTGTGCCGCGCTTCACGGGTCGACTGGGAGACTTCAGGGCGAGTCGCTCATTGAGCGATGCGGATGACGTCCCCTTGTGCATCACTCATGCTCGCTCACGCATACGGCAGTCGTGGGGGATCCACATGAGATTCAAAGTCAAGAACGTTTCGGCCGTCAGGCAGAGGCAGGTAGCAATCGTCGTCAGGCGCGTCATCATTAGGCCCCTCAAGGAAGGCATCGAAGAGAGTCGAATACAGACGTTTCCGGCGCGCCAATCGATCGCGCCGGGCGCGGAGAAATTCGAAGCCGAATGGAGAGTAGCGCTCCGCGTCGGCGAGGGATCCTGGCGAAAAAAAACATGGGAGTCGGCGACCGCACCCGAGGCGTAGCTTAAATCCGTAGCCACCGCGATGGTGGCAAACTTTAGGCTTCGTGTATCCATCTCTCCTCTTGCTTTGACGATAGCGTGTCGCTGATGGAAATCCGCCCGGCACCGTTTTGATCCTCCTGACGAGCAAAGCTTATCTACCAGCAACGCTCCGGCCTGTCGCTCGGGCAGAGCCAGTCTCTCCCACGGTCTCCTCGGTACCTTGATGGTCGTGGCGAATCGTCATTACGGGACAGTTCGCAGAGGCGAGCACTTTGTACGCCTTGCTGTCCTTGAATGGCCAGTTCGAAATCCCTCCACCCACGCCTAATACGATCCAATCGGCGTGCTGGTGGGCCGCGCTATTAAGGATGTCCTCGACCACACTGCCCGTTGCCAGGCTGGTCTCAATTCGGGCAGAATGTCTCGGGCATCGGCAGTGAAGGCCCCAACGGATCTTCAGTCCAGGCTAGAGTACGCTCCCGGTCACCCGTGTAGTTTGCAGCGGGATTGAGCACATACATCCGGGTTGAGAACATCCGAGGTGGCGATCGTCCCGTCGTAATCCAACGCCAGAGCCAGAATTTCAACAGTACCTCCTAATAACTGTTTCCGGTTCACTCTTCAGGCTCGCGCGGCACCGATGAATGAGAGTGGCGGCAAGGATAAGCATAGTCCTGGCAGTTGGATGACGATGGGTTTGAAGATGATTGTCTAGTTCGCAGGTCGGACGAGAATGTTTGTCTTGCAATGGCCCCACAAATATTCTGAGTTCCCGGCTTGGATCTTCCAAAATCGTAGCTCTCGCGTTTGGGATCGACCGTGACACCTTCGTCTATCAAACGGTCACGCTTCATCGAACTGGAGACCACTCCCCGCCAATCGCATTTACACGGCGAGCAAGGTTCATGGGCGCCCGCAGCAACAACGTCATCGGGTGGATTGATTCTGAGACCACCTCCCGATACATTCAGTCCGCGGGAAATAGAAAGCTGCAGATTTGCCCCGGCAATATTCGTGCCGAGGAGAATACCCGAGCCGCCAGGACAGCTGCAAGCGGCGACTTATAGCTTCGCAGCCCGCAACCTGAGCGCATTGGCAATCACCGAAACCGAGCTGAAGCTCATGGCGGCGGCGGCGATCATCGGGTTTAGAAGCAGGCCAAACGCAGGGTAGAGAACGCCTGCCGCCAACGGGACACCGAGGGCGTTGTAGAAGAAAGCAAAGAAGAGATTCTCGCGAATGTTATTCATCGTGAGGTGACTCAACCGGCGAGCCTTCACAATTCCCCGGAGGTCACCTTTTACAAGCGTGATCCCGCCGGTCTTCATCGCAACGTCCGTCCCTGTCCCCATCGCAATCCCGACATGAGCCTGTGCCAGGGCTGGAGCATCGTTGACACCGTCGCCGGCCATCGCGACGCTAGCGCCGGCATCCTGTAGCTTTTTCACAACCGCTGCCTTTTTGTCGGGGAGCACATCGGCTTCGAAGTCGATGCCAAGCTTTCGTGCGACAGCCTCCGCGGTCGCGTGATTGTCGCCTGTGACCATGACGACCTTGATGCCTTCGCGCTTCAACTGCTCGATGGCTTCGGCTGTCGAGTCTTTGATCGGGTCGGCGACGGCGATCAGGCCGGCGAACTTTCCGTCCAGCGCGATGTACATAACCGTCCGGCCTTCTCTCTGGAGGGCTTCGGCTTTGGTCTGCAACGATTCAGGAGAAGCTCCGAGATCAGTCATGAGCGCAGCGTTGCCGATGGCAACCTGCTTGCCCCCCAAAGTGCCTTTGACGCCTTTACCCGTCACCGATTGAAAGCCATCGATTGCGACCAGCTCGACGTTCTTTTCCTTGGCCGCCGCAAGGATCGCTGCGGCCAGAGGATGCTCGCTTGCCTTTTCGAGACTGGCTGCTGCTTGCAGCAACTCAGCATCTTTCACGCCTTCGGTCACAATCAACTCTGTCAGCTTCGGCTTGCCCTCGGTCAAGGTGCCGGTCTTGTCGACAACGAGGATATTGACCTTCTCCAGAATTTCTAGAGCCTCGGCATTGCTGATGAGGACGCCTTCTCCGGCTCCCCTTCCGGTCCCGACCATAATCGCCATGGGCGTTGCCAGTCCTAGCGCGCATGGACACGCAATAATCAGCACGGCCACCGCATTGACTAAGGCATGCGCGTAGTGCGGCTGCGGCCCGTAGATTGCCCATATGACAAGAGTGATGACTGCCGACAATAGCACCGCCGGCACAAAGTAGGAAGCCACCACGTCTGCCAATCTCTGGATAGGAGCGCGCGTACGCTGGGCCTCGCTTACCATCTTCACAATCTGCGCAAGCAAGGTGTCGGCCCCGACGCGCTCAGTCCTCATCACGAAGCTGCCTGTCCCGTTGATCGTTCCTCCGATAACCTTGGCATCGACCGTCTTTTCTACCGGGATAGCCTCACCACTGACCATCGATTCGTCTATCGAGCTGCTGCCGTCAATCACCACTCCGTCAGTCGGAATCTTTTCACCCGGTCGGACACGGAGTTTGTCGCCGACCTGGATAACCTTCAAATCCATGTCATCCTCCGTGCCGTCCGCGGAGATGCGACGCGCTGTCTTCGGCGCGAGTCCGAGGAGCGCTTTGATCGCGCCGCTGGTCTGACTCCGGGCTTTAAGTTCCAGAACCTGGCCGAGGAGCACGAGCACTGTAATGACGGCGGCTGCCTCGAAATAGAGGCCGAGGTGGCCCGACATATCCCGAAACGACCTAGGAAAGAGCTGAGGCAGAAACACTGCTACAACGCTGTAAAGGTAAGCCGAGCCTGAGCCAATCGAGATGAGGGTGAACATATTCAGGTGGCGGCTCATGATCGAAGTCCAGCCACGTTGAAAGAACGGCCAGCCTCCCCACAGGACTACCGGGGTTGCAAACGCAAACTCCACCCATCCAAGACTTCGGCCCGCGAGGAAATGCTGTATCGGATGGCTTGGGAGCAGGTCCGAGAGCATGATGGCGAGAAGCGGGAGGGTGAAGCCGATGCCGACCCAGAGCCGTCGCGTCATGCGGTCAAGCTCGGGATTCGTTTCCTCGACGGTGACGGTTCTCGGCTCCAGGGTCATACCACAGATGGGGCAATTCCCTGGCTGGTCGCGCACGATCTGGGAGTGCATTGGGCACGTGTATTGAGAGTGGGTGACTGGAGCACTGACTGTTTCCGGCTCCAGTGCCATTCCACACTTCGGACAGTTGCCATCTGCTGTATTGTGGACGTCTGGATGCATGGGACAGGTGAACACAGTCATCTTACGATTGTGCTCCTATGGGTCGCTTTGCTCTATGTCGGTTGCTCACGGGCAGAAGCCTTGAATTTGAGCGGTGTGATGAAAAGCGCGTGTCTGGTCAAGACTATCGAGTGGTCTAACAACCTTCTGTGTAGCCCGTCGCTTGCCCCGGAGTCCTCGGCCCGTGCATGTTGGCGTTGGTTTGGTTGCGGGTTATGATCGTAGACTCGACGTTTGGGAACCTGCTCCGGCCCGATGTGCGCGAATTGCGCTCTGAATTCTGGCGCAGTAACTGCTTCAGAACCCGACTATCGGCACCTTGCGCTGCGGAATCTTTGCCAGAACCGACTCATCACGCGGCCGGCAGTACTCCCGGAACGCCTGGAAGTCACCAGTACCAAGTCATCACGATCACTGCAAATATGAAGAATGCGCCGGCCCAAAAACGCCAATCGCGATGCGCGCGTTTCTAATAGGGACTGAGACAAAGATCAATATTCTCCAAACTGGGCCCGTCGTGGCCATGGTCGTCCCTATGCTCAAGATCGCCCATGAATCCGATGCCTATTCAAATGGGGCTCCAATGGTTCTCTTGGAGACAGCGATGTGTCGCCGTTGCTCAAGATCACTGACTAGGGCCGTTCAGCAAGACCTTGAGAGAATCCATAGCCTTCTGGGCCTGTGCGAGTTGGGCTCTGGCTTGCTCCAGCGACGCTTTTGGCAGGGGGGACTGAGGTCCAATTTGTTGAGTCGGTGATCCAGCAAACAAATCGCTTAAGGCCTCGTCGAGTGTAGGTTCCATCACAACTTTGTCTCCTGTCGCGACGATCACGCGCTTGAGTTGAGGAAAGTTTGTACCCTCGGCCTTGAGATAAAGCGGAACCACATAAAGAAAGGAATTCTCAATCGGGATCACAATCAGCTTGCCGCGAATGACGCTTGAGCCTTTCTGGTCCCAGAGAGTGAGCTGCTGAGAAATGAGCGTGCTCTGATCGATCATGGCGCTGATCTGGTTCGGTCCGTAGGTCAATTTTTCTTTCGGGAGTTCGTAGAACAGCATCTTTCCGTAGTCTGGGAAGTCGCACCTGGCCGCCAGCCACGCAATCATGTTGTCCCTGTTTTGCGGCGTAAAGGGAGTCATGATTAGATATTCGAGCTTTTCACTGCCAGGAAGTTTCATCAGCATGTAATACGGCTCCATCGCGTTGACTGCCCCTTCATACTTCTCCTGAGGCGGGACCCAGAGGTCTTCGCGGTTGTAGAAGACCTGGGGGTCGGTCATGTGGAAGATCTCGTATTGAGCGGCCTGGATAGCGAACAGGTCCTCGGGGTAGCGGAGATGGCTCTTGAGGTCCGGCGAAAGCTCGCTGAGGTCCTTGAATACGCCCGGGAACGCGCGCCGGTAAACCGCGAGAACGGGATCATGGGGATCCATGACGTAGAACGACACCGTTCCGTTGTACATATCCACAACGGCTTTCACCGAATTGCGGATATAGTTCTGTCCTTCCGCCGAACCATCCGCCTGCGGGTGGGAGTATGGATAGCGATCGGAGACGGTGTAGGCATCCTGAATCCAATATTGCCTACCATCGCTCAAGACGGCATATGGGTCGTTGTCCAGAAGCAGGAAGGGAGCTATCTGCGAGACACGCTCTTGAACGCTTCTCCAGATCTGGATCTTGCTTTGTGGCCGCAGATAGGAGGTGAGCAGAATGTTGATGTCCCTCTGCGTCCCTGTGAACAAGAGCCTCTTCCAAATACTGTCGATTGGAATTCCACCGGTCCCATGGTAGCTTGCATAGACATTTTGGTTGCCCTTTGGATAGTCGAATTCCTTGATTCCGGAGGCGACGATCTTGTACCCCGGTGAAACCTCTCCGTAGTAAATGTCCGACTGGGTATCATTCAGGCCATATTGCGACTGGGGAGGGATATTCTCGAGAAGGTATTGCGGAAAGCCGCCACCGGTCGTCTTCGAAACAAAGCTCATGACCAGCCCGTTGCCATGAGTGAACTCCAGGCTTTGGTTGACCCATGTTTGCGCCTGTTCCGGCAACTCCGACGCGAGTTCTCGTGAGGCGAGCATCACCTGATGGTACCCATCCGGCAGATGATACCGATCGACATCCACGTTATAGAACTGATAGTAGAGACGAATGGCCTGCGTTTGCTGGTAGGTCTGCAGCAACGGACGCGAATCCCAGAGCCGAATATTCTGAATGGTGTCCTGGTTTCTGGAGATCGCCTCGGGAGTCAAATCCGTGAGCGCCGGGTACGAGGTCTCCTGAATTCCGTCGAGCTTATACGCGTTACGGGTGAACGCTATGTACTGTTTGAGGTAGGGCGTCTCAAGCTTTAGTTCGCTCGGAAGAACTACGATCGTCTGGAATAATCTAGGCAGTGCAATGATAACGACCACATAGAAGAGAGCATACGTTCCAATGCCGATAGCGAGCGTTTTGAACCGCGGGCGGAAAAACGACCATGCCAAGAGCGTGCACGCTAGAACCGAGGCGCCCACCATCATCCACAGCGCAACTCTTGTCACATGCGCTGCTGCGTAGCCGGCGCCATGAACGACCCCTAGAGTCGAGTAGACAAGTTCATAGCGGTCCAGATAGAAGCCCCACCCGAAATTCGCAATTAGGATGAAAAGAAGCACGACCAGATGTTCAGTTGTGACCTCAGGCACCGCTCCTCGACTAGGGTTGGACTGGCGCAGTTCCAACAGAGTACAGACGCTCAGTATGGCGAGAGCCGCTAGAGTGAGAAACGTGATACTACCCTGGAGTAGCTCATAGAACGGCAAACGGAAGAAATAAAATCCCAGGTCGACGCTGAAGAGGGGATCGACGACGCCAAATGATCCGCCGTAGCGAAAGCGAAGGAAAGTATCCCATTGCGCGGAAATACTCGTCGCAAAGATCAGAGAGACGAATATGACGGCCACTCCCATGGCGTACACGAACAGCCTTGGGTTTACATTGAGCTTGATCGTTCTTTCCCCGTCGGAGGGGCCAATCGAGACTGTTCTGGAAGGACTCTCGGCCCCTGATTCGCCGATCGCTTTCGCGGCGGAACGAAGATTAAGCCAAAGATAAACCAATGCCACCAGGGCGGCCACGACGAACAGTCCCCACCGGATCGAGAAGAGAGTCCAGAAAATCCCAACGTAGTTGAGTTGCCGCATCCACAGCCATTTTTGAACTAAGCCAAGAAGGAGTGTCGCCAGGAATACGACCGCTACCGCCCCCAACAATCCCAGCCTCAGGATGTGGGCGATTCGGGGTAGAGGAAGTCGAGGTGAAGAGGCCAGGCGATTGCCGGATCGGGAAGTCGCTGTTTCAACAGCTGTTGCATTCATATCTATACCTCTGGTCAGCGGTACTACCCTGGCGAGCGAGGGAGCTGACGGTTGTCTCGCGTGTTCGGCCCGGATTGCGAATGATCCGCCTCTTACAAGCGCCAGTTTGGGGGTAAAACGCTATAAGCGTCTGCTTATAGGCTGTGGTCCTGTTTCTTGCCGGCGCGATTGAAATCACAGAATCACGCTTCGTATCACTATCCACCACAATATCTGGGACATACTGAGCATTTGTGACCAGTATGCAGCCGTTTGTTTGGCTAGGATTAAGCTTCCAATGAAATGGCCTGGATAAGCAGGCAACTGCTCCTGCGGGAGTAGTGTTCGCTCGCATGAACGTCTCGAGTGATGATCTCCAACTGCTGTATAGCGAATGAGGATAAACCCATGTTGAAACGCCTTCTGATCTTCTCCACCATTGCTCTCACTGTGGCTCCGCTCGCGGTAGCATCCGACCGCGAAGACGATGTCGCTCGCACGCAAAAGGCCGCCCAGGTTTTCAAGGAAATCATGGACACACCCGATAAGGGGATACCGCATCACCTGCTGGAATCGGCTAAGTGCATTGCCATCATCCCAGGGGACAAGAAGTTTGCCTTCATCTTCGGGGGCAGCTATGGTCGGGGAGTCGCGACCTGTCATACCTCGCACGGATGGAGCGCCCCGGTGTTCGTCGCCATCGACGGGGGCAGCGTTGGATACCAGATCGGGGGCTCTTCAACAGATCTCGTTCTGCTCTTTATGAATGACCATGCACTGGAAAGTCTTCTCACCGACAAGTTCAAGCTGGGCGCCGACGCTTCTGTGGCGGCAGGGCCAGTGGGGCGGAGCGCTGCCGCCGACACGGACGTCAAGCTAAATGCGGAGATCCTTTCCTATTCACGCAGTAAAGGCCTGTTTGCTGGAGTCAGTCTGGACGGCGCCGTAGTTCAGGCAGACAAGAGCGGAGATCAGGCCTTCTACGGAGCCGATGTGGACCGTCATGCAGTCCTGGACGGTAAGGTTCCGATGCCGGCTTCGGCGAGGAACCTGATGCACGAACTTCGCGCATATCCAGGTACAGCTATCGGCATGTAGTCGAAGGGTGGGCGGAGACCGAGACCCTCACTCGATGTTTGAGTGGGGGTCGTGCTCGCATCAATGGGGTAGGGTTCTGGCAAGCGATGCGGTCAGGGTAGCGGCAAGTTCTCAAAGGCAAAGAGGCCAAGTGGACATCAACTATCCTGATTGATCAGCATAGAGGTAGGGCAGATGTTCGCCAATCGGATTGCACCGACCGATGCCGACCGAAGGCCGACATGGGTCGTAATCGTTAAGTTCTTCCTGCTTGTTGTCTTCGTGGTCGCGCTATTTCTGCTCGCCCAGAACATGGTTCTTCACCGCTTCCACCGAGGCGGCTGGATTAACCACCGCGAAACCCTCAGACCGTAGACCGCCAAAGGAAGGCTTTGCGGCGATGCACAACGCTGATCGCGATCACTGTCCGCCTCACCCTCGATCAGTCGATCAATCGAAGAATCGTTTAGTAAACGAATGCCGCCTCAACTGATGCCCGGCTTTGGGCTGAGCCCAGGTTGAAAGGCGTATCCTCGCCGATGGAGACAAAAATGATTCAGCGACTTGAAGAGAGCCACAAGGCAGCGTTCGGATTTAAGGTAACCGGCAAACTGACCGCGAACGACGTCGCGGCAATTTCAGCTCAGATTGAACACTTTATCGCCCAACACAAGAAACCGATCGGACTTCTCGCCGACCTTTCTGAGATGGAGGGAGCCAGTTGGGCCGCACGTTGGGAAGAGATGCGCTTTCTACAACGACACAGCGACCACATTGCGCGTATGGCCGTTATCAGCACCGATGAGTGGCGGGATGTCTCGAAAGTCGCTCTTGTTGCAACCGCCATGTTGCAAGCCCAGACGCTTTACTTCCAGCCCTCCGAGATCATTCATGCATGGCACTGGGTCAAGATGGCCAGGACCGACGAATCGATGCCGACTAGGGTCATGTATCACGGCAAAGGCCTGTTTGACAATTACACTCCGGAATACATGGGTATCTAGCGAGTGCAAGCCGAATAGAGCGCGGCTAAGGGTGTGTGAAATGTCTAAACTGCGGCCCAGCTCCCTGACAAGAGCGGTGCGCAGTCGCAGATCTGGCGGCTAGAAAGTCATTGACGATTAAGCTTGCGCCGCCGATCAGAGTGCCGTCGACGCCCGGCCAGCTCAGCAACGCGGCAGCATCGTTAGGTACAACGCTGCCGCCGTACTGGATCGAAACCATAGCTGGAGACCACCTCGTTTGCGGTTGTTTCGAGAACACGGATATTCACCTGGTATCGCTCCATTTCCAGTTCCGAATCTCCGGCATGTCCTGGCCGTGGGCGTCGATGTAGTGTTTGTGCTCGATGAGCTTGTCGCGCATGTTCTGTTTCAGATAGGCCCCTTTGGATCCCAGATTTGGAACGCGATCCACCACGTCCTGCACCAGATGGAAACGGTCCAGGTCGTTCTGCACCCTCATATCGAAGGGCGTCGTGATCGTGCCCTCTTCCTTGTAGCCGCGAACGTGAAGATTGCGGTTGGTCCGGGCGTAAGTCAACCGGTGGATCAGCCAAGGATATCCATGAAAGCCAAAGATGATGTGTTTGTCTTTGGTGAAGAGCGAGTCATAGTCCAGATCAGTGAGTCCGTGGGGATGTTCCGTGCTGGGTTGGAGCTTCATCAGATCGACCACGTTGACTACGCGAATCTTCAACTCGGGCAGATGCTCGCGAAGGATGGAGACTGCGGCGAGAATCTCGAGCGTTGGTGTATCACCGCAGCAGGCCATCACCACGTCCGGTTCGCTGTCCTGATCGTTGCTCGCCCATTGCCAGATTCCGATGCCTTCCGTGCAGTGGACGACCGCCTGATCCATCGTCAACCATTGCGGCAGTGCGTGCTTTCCGGCAACCACAACGTTGACGTAATTTCGGCTACGCAGGCAGTGATCGAAAACAGATAAAAGGCAGTTGGCGTCGGCCGGAAGGTAACAGCGCACGATATCGGCCTTCTTGTTGATCACGTGATCAAGGAAGCCGGGGTCCTGGTGGGTGAATCCGTTATGGTCCTGCTGCCAGACATGCGAGGCGAGCAGATAGTTCAGCGAAGATATATCGCGCCGCCACGGGAGTTCGCGGCATACCTTGAGCCACTTCGCGTGCTGGCTGAACATCGAGTCGACAATGCGAATGAAGGCCTCGTAGCTGTTGAACAGTCCGTGTCGGCCCGTCAGCAAATAGCCCTCCAGCCAACCTTCACACTGGTTCTCGCTGAGCATCGAATCGAGAACTCGACCTTGCGGGGCGAGGAACTCGTCATTGCCGAACTCTCGTGCATCCCACTGGCGATTCGTGGCTTCAAAGACAGCCTGTAGGAGGTTCGAAACAGTCTCATCGGGACCGAAGACACGAAAATTCCGCTTGTCCTCATTCAGCTTGACCACGTCGCGCAGGAAGGAGCCCAGCACCAGCGTGTCTTCCATCTGTACCGCTCCGTGCGAAGTTACTTTGACCGCATGGTCGTGGAAGTCCGGCATGCGTAGATCGTGAAGAAGAATTCCGCCATTCGCGTGTGGATTCGAACCCATCCGGCGGTCTCCCTTTGGCGCCAGTTCGGCGAGCTCCGCAAGCAGCCGCCCGTTTTCGTCGAACAGTTCCTCAGCCTTGTAACTCTTCATCCAGTTCTCGAGCAGCTTGACGTGATCGGGATGGTCGCCATCGACCAGCAGCGGCACCTGGTGGGCGTGAAAGGTCCCTTCGATTTGCAATCCATCGACGACCTTTGGGCCCGTCCACCCTTTGGGCGACTTGAGGACGATCATGGGCCAGCGGGGCCGCGCGGCATTGTCGTTGCTCCGCGCATCCTTTTGGAACCGATGGATATCTTCGACGGCCTTGTCGATGGTGGCGGCCATAAACTGATGCATCAATTCCGGCTCGTCGCCTTCGACGAAGTATGGCGTCCAGCCGCAGCCGCGGAGGAACTGCTCCAATTCCTCATGCTCGATCCGGGAGAGCACGGTTGGATTGCTGATCTTGTAGCCGTTCAAGTGCAGGATCGGAAGCACCGCTCCGTCGGTGACCGGGTCGAGAAACTTGTTCGACTGCCACGCGGTGGCGAGCGAGCCGGTCTCCGCCTCGCCGTCGCCGATGACGCAGGCGACGATCAGGTCGGGATTGTCGAAGGCCGCGCCAAAGGCATGGCTGAGCGAATATCCCAGCTCGCCGCCCTCGTGAATCGAGCCAGGCGTCGTCGGCGCGACGTGGCTGGAGATGCCGCCTGGAAAGGAGAATTGCTTGAAGAGCAGCTTGAGGCCAGCTTCATCCTGGCTGACGTTCGGATAGACTTCGCTCCAGGTGCCTTCGAGGTAGACGTTCCCTACAATGGCCGGCCCGCCGTGCCCGGGGCCGGCGATGTAGAACATATTCAGGTCGTACTTCTTAATGACCCGGTTCAAATGTACATAGATGAAATTCTGGCCGGGCGTCGTGCCCCAGTGGGAGACTACTAGCGGCTTTACATGGTCGAGAGTAAGCGGCTCTTTGAGCAGCGGATTGTCGTAAAGGTAGATCTGGCCGACTGAAACATAATTGGCGGCGCGCCAGTAGGCATTGATCTTGCGAAGCAGATCTGGACTCAGTGTGTCGGTGGTCTTAACGGACTCTTCCTGGCTCACCTCTTCCGGGGTCTCGTGGAGTAGATCCTGCATAAGCAATTCGGCTGGCATGGTTTTCCTTTTTCTGATTGCGGCTACATTTCAGAGTCCGTTGACGAGGCGATCGTTCATCGCCGGATATGTGGATACAAGAGTTAGCCGGTTTTCTGTGCGCTGATTGAACCCACGGCTTATCCGAGCGAAACCAGCTTGGCGTGGGTAGATGTGTAATTCTCGTGAAGAATGCCTCGCATCCATCCGATCCTGGTTACGCTACTTTCGTGAACTCATTTCTCGAGTTGCTTGCGGATAACTTCCAACTCGGCGTGCCGCTTTGCGGTGGTTTTCGGATACGCCATCTTGAGGTCGCCAAGCGCATCGAGGACGATTCGCGAGACGATCAGGCGCGTATTGTCTTTATCATCTGCGGGAACGATATACCAGGGCGCGTGGTCGGTGCTGGTCGCATGCAGGCAGGATTCATAGGCCTCCGTATAGTGCTTCCAATACTTTCGTTCGTGAATGTCGGCGAGGCTGAGCTTCCAGTTCTTGTCCTGCTCGTCAATGCGCGCGAGGAAACGCTTTCGCTGCTCGTCACGGGAAAGATGGAGGAATATCTTCACGATGTGCGTGCCGTTGCGATAGAGATGCTTCTCAAGGTCGGCAATCGAGGTATAGCGCTCGTCCCAGATCTTCTTCTCGTCGCGGAGTTCTTCTGAAAGTCCCTGGCTGCGAAGTATCTCAGGGTGCACGCGAACTACCAACACATCCTCGTAGTAGGAGCGGTTGAATATACCGATGCGGCCGCGTTCGGGAAGCCTGCATACCGCGCGCCAGAGAAAGTCATGCTCCAACTCTTCGGCGCTCGGCTCTTTGAAGCTGGATACTTCGCAACCCTGCGGATTGACCCCGGACATGACGTGGCGAATAGCGCCGTCTTTACCTGCCGAGTCCATGCCCTGGAAAATGATCAGGAGAGCATAACGATTGGAGGCTGCATGCAGCTGCTGCAGATCGCTCAACTTGTGAACGTGCTCCTCAAGCAGCTTCTGATATTGCTTCTTGCCTTTGCAATATGGCTTCACGATCGTCGGCCACTTGCTCAGATCGACTTTTTTGTCGGGCGGAACACGAAAGTCTTTGGAGTCTATGGTCATGATCTGCTTCCCCTCTTGTTAGAGGCGGGAAAGAGTTTGACAGTTGGCTTTACGCCTCCAGTCATGGATGCACCGGTTCGGGCGTAGCATGCGGCGCCTGGTTGTTGCGGGCATCCTTCTCCGCCTCCAGCCAGTCCTGGTCCTGCAGGCTCTCGCCGTGGACCCGCTGTTGATAGAGCTCATAGGCCCGGGTGGCGATCTCCGGGGTGAGATCGACCGGCTTCTTCGTTTGCAATGGGGCCTTCGTCGGATCAAAGATACGATAGGCCAGCAGCTTGATGCGATCATTCACCAAAGCCCACACGAGCGCATAACCCCAGACAAATCCCGCCCATTTCCAGCCGAGTGGCGTCATGAAGAGGCCATAGACCGCAATGAGGGTGGCAATCGTTTGGGTTCCGAGGACTGCCATCCATAAAATCTTCGCGGGCTTGATCGACCAGAACGGGCCACGCGTGCGCGTCAGGAAGATCGTCAGATGCCCGGCCACGGAGAGCTTTAGGTACATCAGCGTCTGAATACGGCCGCGGTCAAGATGGAATACGCGTTCGCCGAGGTAGAAGAGCCCAAAGGCGGCGATGACCCCGACAACACCCAGAGTGGTCGAGATGGCCAACACCAAGCGCATATTCCAGGCCTCAGGTTTGTCTTTGTAGTGGACATTGTCATAGGCGATCGACAGGATGGCGCCGTCGTTGAGCAGTGCGATCATCACGATCATGACTGCAGTCAACGGGTAAAAGTTGAAGACCAGAATCGCCAACGTCATGAAGAAGAGCACACGCAAGGTCTCTGCGATGCGATAGATGGCGTAGCTGTTCATCCGCTGGAAGATGCGGCGGCTCTCCTTAATCGCGTCGATGATCACCGACAGGCCCGGAGCGAGCAGCACGATGGAGGCTGCGGCCCGTGCCGCGTCGGTCGCCCCGCTGACAGCGATGCCGCAGTCGGCCTTCTTGAGCGCTGGAGCGTCGTTGACGCCATCCCCGGTCATCCCGACGATATGGCCGCGCTGCTGCAAGACATCTACGATGTGGTACTTGTGTTCTGGAAATACCTGGGCGAAACCGTCGGCCTTTTCGATGGCCTCTGCGGCCTGCGCCGTCTCATGATGCTTGATGTCCCCAAGACCGCTGGCGTCGAGGATGTTCGTGCCGAGTCCCAGGGTCCGCGAAGTTTCACGCGCGATGGCGATTTGATCGCCAGTCACCATCTTGATGTCTACGCCCATCTGTCGCGCGCTCGCGATGGTCGCTTTGGCCTGTTCGCGTGGCGGATCGAATAGCGGTAACATGCCGACAAATTGCCAGTTTTCCTCCTCATCTGCGCGAGCGACGCCCAGCGAGCGAAAACCGCGGCCTGCAAATTCATTCACCGTCTTTTCTACAACGGCCTTTACTTCAGCCGCATTTTTCGACATTTCCAGGATGACCTGCGGCGCTCCCTTGGCCACAAAGAACTGTTTTCCGTCTCCACCTTTGACGGTCGCCTCGGTGCGCTTGTGCACCGGGTCGAAGGGCTGGAAATGCAGTATCTGAAAGCCTTTCAAGGCCTCATCGTCTTTCACACCGCCGATTACCGCGAGATCGATGGTGTCCTTATCTTCCGCTCGCGAAGCGAGCGCCGCCCACAGGATGACCTGATCTCCCGGAATGTTGTTCACTGTGAAGGGATCGCCGAGGGTGAGCTTGTTCTGGGTCAGCGTGCCGGTCTTGTCGGAACACAGCACATCGACGCCGGCAAGCTCCTCGATGGCTGACAGCCTTGTGACGATCGCTTCCTTCTTCGCCAGCAGACACGCGCCCACAGCCATGGTCACCGACAGCACGGTCGGCATCGCCACTGGGATCGCTGCCACAAGCAGGACCAGGCAAAATTCCAACGTGGTCAGGATCTTGTCACCGCGGAAGAGTGCAACCACAAGGATCACTGCAACCAGCGCCACGGCGAGGACGATCAGATAGTCGCCGATCTTCATCACGGCGCGCTGGAAATGGCTGACGGTGTGGGCTTCCTGCACCATCTGGGCGGTCTTGCCAAAGTAGGTATGCTCGCCGGTCGCATACACGATTGCGTCGATCTCACCCTGGCGAATGATGGAGCCGGAAAAGACAGCCGAGCCAGGCTTCGCCGTCACCGGAAGAGATTCGCCTGTCAAGGCCGACTGGTCGACTTCGATCGGATCGCCATCCAGCAGGCGGGCATCCGCCGGGACGATATCTCCGAGCCTCAGTCGGACGATGTCCCCGGGCACCAACTCCGATGCCTTTGGGTTGACCCACTTTCCGTCTCGCAGAACTTTCGCCAGGATCGCAAGTCTGGCTTTGAGTGCAGCGATGGCGTTGCCTGCCTGGTGCTCTTCCCAGAAGCCAACCACAGCGTTGGAACAAAGCAAGAGAAGAATGATAAAAAAATCGAGCCAATGCCGGACGAGGCCAGAGAGGATGACGGCGGCTTCAATCATCCATGGAATCGGTCCCCAGAAGTAGCCGAGGAACTTCAGAAATGGATTGCTCTTCTTTTCGGTGAGCTCGTTCGGACCGTATTGGGTTAACCGCTTCGCGGCCTCCGCTTGAGTCAAGCCGCTCTTGGTAGAGTCGAGTTTCTTGAACAGCGCCTCCATCGGCAGCGACTTGAGACTGTCCTCAGGGCCGTGCTTGGCATCGGGCGTTGTCTTCACCGCGCTAATGGTCACTGTCAAGGTCCTCCTGGTCGATCGGTTCGAGTAAGGCCACGACCTCTTGAGATCAGAGTTATTCGTACTTCGAATGAGTTACCGATTCTTCGGCCTCCATAGCACGCATGGTCGAAGGCAAACTTCCGTCTATTCCCAGTCTGTTCCCTTGGCCATTTCGAAGCTGAGCAGTATTGCTCGGAAGGACGGACTCTTCACGCATTACCGACAATCATGAGCAACTAGAGGTATTGGTTGAGGGAGTCCCCCGGTGGCGGGGGCACCCATTTCGGAGTTGGTGATGGGAGCCCGGAACTCACAAATCGTGTCCGGAGCGTTGAAGAGTTGAAGAGCTCGTTGGACACGACTACAACTAAAGTCCGATCTTGGGAGGAATAAAACCTGTAGCAGAGCCGTTTTGCTCAGACACCCTCCAACTCAGTTCTGTCTAGTAGTTGAGAAGTGCGGGATTCATGTGATCCATAAACCCTTCATCCGCCTTATGGATTGGGGCTTTTCGGCGCATCCGGCACCTCAGAGGGAGCATGATTTCTCTATACCCGCTGCCTCATAAAGACTTTGTTCGCCTCATGATCAGCAACGGAAGGGAGTACTCCATTTGCCTGATCTGCTATGCAATTGTGGATTTTGCGCCCAATGAAAGGCAGCTCGAGGCTGCTGAATACGCTCACAATTGCTGGCAGAGGAAGAGAACCATTCTCGATCGAATCTCATCGCGAGCGAAGCAAGCCTGACGATTACGCCCCTGTGGGTCAGAACTATTTCACTACCAAATGAACTCCGACAATTGTCGCTCCTGGGTTAGCAGGACGGGGAAATGAGGGCGGATGACTGACCTGAAGGACATTAAGCTGCTGGTATCGAGGATGGTTTCTCTTATTGAATTGCTTATGGACGACACTGCGACGCTTGTGGATATGGTTCTTGTTCCGCGCACTTCGGATGAGTATGTCCACGAGATTCAGGCGCGCGGAATCGCGCTTGTTTCTGCCGCTCAAGAACTACGTCTAATCGCAAACAGAGTTCTCGACGAAACGGATCGCTCGGAAGGGGAAGCGGTCCGCGAACTGGCCGGTAATTTGCTTTAGAGCCATCGAGGTCCCACGCAAATGAGATGGCCCGCCGAGCCTCAATTGATGTGATGGGTCGATATGCGCTAGTTGCTTCACTCGCACCGATCTCCACATTTAATAGTCATCATCTCTTTATCGACAGTTCTAAGTCCTCCAGTGCGAGTTCTAAGTCCCCAATGCGGCGCTCAACGTGCTGGTAAAGCACCATGCTCGCCAAAAAAAAATAAAGTTGTCCTCGTCACTTGGCCACAAGATAGGGACGCGGCGTATAGGGGGACTCCGCACGCTGCCAACAGGAGTGAGTGGCCTCTTCCGCTCCAAGTTCCTGTTCGGCGAGCACAGAGCCAACCGTTGCAAGCAAAACAAGCAGATGGAATCTGTCGTTCCGTTTGGGTTGAAGCGTAAGCGTCCAGAGATCCCCTCTGGTGGGGAGAGTATGTCCGGGATGAACATCGCCTCATGGTTCATTCAGGGGATGTAGGTTCAGGGCGTCGGGTACGCAGGTGGCGATCGGTAGCGGAGAAGCGCCAGATCGTGCAGTTGACGATGGAGCCAGGCGCGAGCGTTGCCGAAGTGGCTCGGGCATACGGCTTGAACGCGAACCAGGTCTTCAAGTGGCGGCGGGCTTTGGAACGCGGCGAGTTGATCGAGTCCTATTCTGCGTTGCTGCCTGTGACGGTATCGACTCCGAGCGAGCGGGCGAGCGAAGTCGTGGAGCCACTGCGTGAGACTTCAGGGTCAAGTGCAGGCGCGATCCATATCGAGCTTCCTGGACGAGCGTTGATCAGCGTGGAGAGTGGCGCCGATGATTGTCTGGTTCGCGCCGTACTCGAGAGTTTGCGCAAGTGATCCAACTTCCCACTGGAACGAAGATCTGGATTGCGGCCGGCGTGACGGATATGCGCCGTGGCTTCGATGGCCTCAGCGGCCAGGTGCAGACCGTATTGCAGCAACAGCCCTTCTCCGGACATGTGTTCGTATTTCGCGGGCGCAGAGGCGATATCGTAAAACTGCTGTGGTGGGATGGCGACGGTTTGTGCCTGTTTGCCAAGCGGCTGGAACGCGGCCGCTTCATCTGGCCGAAGGCCGAGAGCGGCACCGTGCAACTGAGTCGCGCACAGCTTTCGATGCTGCTGGAGGGTATCGACTGGCGGCGGGTCGAGAGAACATGGGAGCCGCAGGTCGCAGTCTGATGACAACGCTGATTCCCCTGTATTCATGCGGGTTTTGTGGATGATTTCCTGCGTGATCGATGGCATACTTCGTCCATGGATCGCGCTCCTTTTCCTGATTTAAATCTGCTGGATCGCGATGCGTTGTTGGCTCTCTTCCATGCGCAACAGGAGAAGCTTGAGTCTCTCATTGCAGATCGCGATGAAGAACGTCGCCGCCTCGAAGCCGAACTCGAGTCCCACCGAAAGACACTCTCCGAACAGGCCGATGAGTTGCGCTCGCGCAGCGAGCGGATCGAACACCTGAAGCTGATGGTCGACAAGCTGCGGCACGTCCTCTTCGGCGCCAGGAGCGAAAAGATCGTCGTCAAGCTCGAACAGCTGGAGCTTGAACTGGAAGAGGAAGAGACCGCGCATGCCGAGCTCGAAGCCGCGGCCGAGCGCTTGTCGTCCGCTCAGGAACCGAAGACGAGACCGCAACGCAAGCCGCTGCCCGAGCACCTTTCGCGGGAAGTGATCACCCATGCTCCGCACCGCGATTGCTGTCCCGGTTGCGGGGGGCATCTACGCCAGTTCGGAGAGGATGTCTCTGAACAACTGGAGTACATCCCCGACAGCTTCAAGGTCATCCGCCACGTGCGGCCGAAGTTCTCCTGCACCGGTTGCGATCGCGTCGTCGAGGCACCAGCTCCGTCTCGCCCGATCGAGCGCGGACTTGCGGGCCCAGGCCTGCTTGCACATGTGATCGTCTCGAAGTTCAGCGACCATTTGCCGTTGTACCGGCAGTCGGAGATCTACGCCCGCCAGGGAGTTGAGATATCGCGCTCCACTTTGGCGGGCTGGGTGGGAGGCGCAAGCGATCTGCTTGGTCCACTTGTGGACGCGATTCAGAAGCATGTCCTGGCCGGCGGCAAGCTGCACGCCGACGATACGCCGATGCCCGTTCTCGCTCCCGGCAACGGCAAGACGAAGACGGGCCGTCTCTGGACCTACGTGCGCGATGACAGACCTGCCGGCGATCCGAGCGCACCCGCGGTCTGGTTCGCATACTCGGCCGATCGCAAGGGCGAACATCCGCGCCGGCATCTGCAGACGTTCAGGGGTGCCCTGCAGGCAGACGCCTACGCCGGCTTTCATCACCTTTATGGCGAACGCATCTACGAAGCGGCGTGCTGGGCACATGCGCGACGCAAGTTCCACGAGATCCATGTTGTGCACGCATCGCCAACTACGACAGAAGCGCTGGCCAGGATCGGAGCTCTCTATGCGATCGAGGACGAGATACGCGGCAGGCCAGCCGATCTTCGGTTGAGTATCAGGCAGACTCGCGCAAAGCCGCTGCTTGAGCAACTGCGAACGTGGATGGAGAAGGCACAGCGCAGTCTCTCCTCGAAGAGCGAGACCGCGGGCGCGATTCGCTACGCTCTCTCCCGGTGGCGCGCACTCACCCGCTACATCGACGACGGCATGCTCGAGATCGACAACAGCGCGGCCGAACGCGCGCTGCGCGCCGTTGCTCTCGGACGGAAGAACTTTCTGTTCGCGGGATCTGACTGCGGCGGGGAACGTGCCGCCGCCATGTACTCGCTGATCGGCTCAGCCAAGCTCAACGGCCTTGATCCGGAGCTCTATCTCCGCACCGTGCTGGCACGGATCGCCGATTACCCCGTCAGCCGCATCCGGGATCTTCTCCCCTGGAATCTGGCCCCTTCACTCCAGACCCAAACTTCCCAAGCTGCCTAAGACACACTCATCAGGTGTCCGCTAAAAACACAAGCGGACACCTGATGACACGCTCTCTCTCGCCGCATAGATGCCGTGCTATGACCACTCGACCGCCGAAGAGCACCGTATCGTAACATCGAACCAAGCCCGGGACCCCACGGACCGGTCCTTCGTTGAGGAGCAGCAAGATCACACAGGATATTTATCAACTCAAGGTCACTCTGCTCGGCACCAAGCCGCCCATCTGGCGCCGCATACTGGTTCCCGCAGCTCTGACCCTGGCGAAGCTGCACAAAGTGCTGCAAATTTCGATGGGATGGGACGACGAACACATGCATGAGTTCCGTGCCGGTCAGCGGCGCTTCGGTCGCCCGGAACCCGCGGACCCATTCATGAGGAACTCACGGGTGGAAAGCGAGCGCTCCGTGCCTCTGTCTGCCGTGCTTCAGAAAGACGGCGCCAAGATGATCTATACATACGACCTCGGTGATAGCTGGGAGCACAGCGTTCTGTTGGAGAAACGGCAAGACCCGGAGCCGAACACCATCTATCCCATTTGCATAGATGGTCAGCTCGCATGCCCGCCGGAGGACTGCGGCGGCATCCCCGGCTACTACGACCTGCTCGATGCCCTCGCCGATCCGAGCCATCCCCGCCACGAAGAGGTCGGCGACTGGATCGGCGAGGGGTTCAATCCCAAAGAATTTTCCAGCGACAAGGTCAATCGCCTCCTCGCACCCGCACGCCGTCGCAGCAAAACCTCCACCAGCTAATCTGACAATCTGACCAGGCATCAATGCCGAAACTCACAGCATACCCGAACGCGTCAAGAGGGACTCGGAGGACGCTTACGTTGAAGCGGTGGGCAAAGACCTTCAAAGGGTCCGGCTGGAGCATGGGCTTCCTTTCTCTTTACCTGCATGAAGAATCGGGGCGGCCGGGGGGTCGCCCCATTTGCGGAGCTATGTACCGTGATTCCAATCGTTTGGTCCGGTACTTAATGAGCAGGATTATCCGAGCAGTTTGTCCGTGTCTGTTCACTTTTGACCACAGACGGGCCTAATTTTGCTATCTCGGGAAATCCCCGCACACGAAAATGGACGGTACTTGCGCCCGGCGCAGGGCTTCCTGACATTCCGACATGAGGGAACGAAACTTCGCCGGCTGTTGTACTGTCTAGCGAAAGGCTCCCAGCAAATAGCAGATCAGCACGATGACGAGCACAGTTCCAAGCCCTACGCCCGCGCCTCCGCCGCCTCCCCAGCGTCCGTATCCGTAGTATCCACCGCCCAGGCCGAAGACCAACACCAGAACGATCACAATGATTAAGAGCATTTCATATCTCCTTTACTCCGGGTCATGCCACCGACTGAACTTCTCCTGGCGTCTTTGTCTCGACGAGTTCATCGAAAAGGGTCCGGTATTGCAGCATCGCAGTACGCAGGTCTTCCGTGCTCGTGCGGTTGCTGCCAGCGCGCAGGGCGACCCCGTGCGCAGAGCGGTAGTCTTCCATGAGCCGAGGATGGTTGACCGAGATGTCCGCCGCCCGCTGATCGAAATCGGCCAATGGATAGCCACGCGCCTGCATAAGCGATGAGACCAGCTGGTCGGCCTCGGTCACCGCGTTTTTTGGCCGGTCGACAAAGTGTGATTGCACCGACTGCCAATCGGCCACAAAACGTTCGCGCTCGGTGGCGCCGAGAGCGCGGATATTCAGTCTCCCCACCCGCGCCTCGCGGTCCTCCAGCTTCGTCTGGGCCTTATTGACCGACCCGTGCTCGCGAACCGTGCGTTCGTACTCCGCCCCAAAACGCTGGCGAAGTTCAGAGGTCCTTTTTCTCCGCCGTTGCACATATAAAGCGATGCCGATAAGGATGATGATCAAAATCGCAACCCCGACGGTTATCAGTCGAGGATCAATAAGTCCAGATTGCATCGCGCCCTCCTGGGTGGGTCACATGTCCGCGAGAGTGAGGGTTTTGGCTGGGAGGCCAGTTCGTCGGTCGAAACATGCCACTAGATCACTATCCGACCAGCCAACTCTTGAAAACTGCTCAGAAGTGCTCACATTAGTGAAAAAAGTAGAGAAGCGGATTCTAGGTGCTGCCTCGAATAATAGCTACGACGAGTCAATGCGGTGCCCGGAGAACGGTTTCTTAGAGTCCCAAGCAAAACACGTGTATAAAACTGAACAGATTTCTTGAATAGCGCACCCATAACCTGTGGGAATGAAAACTGCGACGCTGATCAAAAGACTGGCCTGGCTGCTGGTTCCGAAGCAAAAACGCCTCCCCCTACGTGAGGGCTACTCCACGTTGGTAAATCTTGGCTGGCCAACACGAATCATCACTTGCAACATGTGTGACAGGGCGGAGGCAGGTGTGATGCGGCGCTATGTGGGGATTCAAAGTTGGATCGCCTATAAGCAAGAGTGGGAACGGGCAGAGAGCACCAATCGTGGCAGCGGAGAAGCGCTCTATAGTGAATCGATCGATTAAAGCCTTCGGAACTTCTTGTGTTGGACCCAGCGGACAATCACTTGATTTCATAAGAGCCCGCAAAGCGGCAAAGGCGCCAGCCGAGGTTTTCGGGAAGATGCACTTGGTATCCGGCGGCGGGATTTACGAGCGCGATAGCGTCAGAAAGAACTCGCGCTATTCGCCCTCTGGTTGGTGCGTTAGGGCGCTCAGTTGACCTGCGGGACGGCAAATACTGCGCTTCTTAATGGGCGTGAGACCACGCGTGGATCGATGTATGGGAAAAGGGCGAAGTGGTTGTACTTCGCCGCTTTTTCGTGTGAGACACTGCCGGTTAAGCAGCTATTCCTTGGGGTGTCCGCCACCACCACCATGAGGTTCGCCGCCTCCGTGAGGTTCGCTGGCGTGCGCTTGCGTTGCGTGCGAAGGTTGACTGTGAGCAGCTCCCTTGGGAGGGTTCGCCGTGTGCGTGGTGTTGGTGTGGACAGGTGCGGCGTGGGGACTACTGGAGGTGGGCTTCGCGGTTGAGCCCGCGTAGTTGTTAGTGGTACGGTCCACGGTGGTGTGATTGTCGTTTACTACCGTCGTGTTGTGAGTGTTGGCGTAGGTTGTGTGATTGGCCGCATAACCGCCCCCACCGTTGTATCTGCCTCCACCGCTATTCACGAAGCGATAGCTGCCCCACCCGTGGCTATAACCCCAGCCGGACCACGGACCCATGCCCAGGAAGATGCCGTTGTGGAAGTAGCCCGGTCCATAGAAGCCGACCGGCGCGCAACCGTATGGCGCATAGTCGTAGTAGCCGTAGGAGCATACAGGTTGAATACCGACGGCAATTACAACTTGCGCGTTTGCCTTGGGTGCAAAGGCCGCTGCCGCCAACAATGTTGCAGTTGTGAGTAAAGTCTTGAGTCCGCGCATAATGACCCCCTTAAGGTGTCTGCGGTCCGTCAAATTGCGTGAGATACTGTGTAGCCTTGGAGAACGAACCAGCGACAGCAGATACCATAGGGGTCTTGAATAGATCTATGAGTTCCCCCAAACGATTACGGGGCCCTCAGGCTATTTACCCTTAACATATCTACTCTATCGGTGCGCACGATTTGGAGTCTGAGCAGAATGAACCACTTACTCAATCCTCGGGGAGTGGGTGACTAAACCCTATCTCTTGGGTGCCAGCTCTGGCGCTTGTAGGGTCTTCAACGATTTGTGGCGGAAAATGAGCAAAAGTGAACAGACAACCGGTCAGGATGCGAGTCGTCTGAAAGGTGGGACCCGATTGGCACGAAAATGTCGTCAGCCCCTCGATGTTGTTGGGCAAGCAGCCACCTAAGAGATTCGCAGCCAGCCTCGACCATCCTCAGGTTCTTGCTTTCGTAGCCCGTCAACAAAAGCGCTTGAGCCAGCCTGGCATTCGAATAGGAGAGACTTGTCTCAAACCAATGCCAGCCCGGCGAGCGCGCGCGTTGGTAGATATCAAGCAATCGATCGGCCAGCAGATTACGCGCTCCCTGGACGACTCTGTCACCCGGAAACCAATCTAGATAGGCCTGCAAGCCTAGGATTGAGAAGGCCCACGCGCGAGGACTGCTGAAACTGGAGGCCGCAGGGAGGGCCTTCTCGAACAGTCTTCCCGCCGCGCCTCTAAGCCCCGGATCTTTGGTATTGCCGAGTACCGTTCCAACAGCCCACAAGGCCCGCCCATGACTGTCTTCGGACCCCGATTCTTCCAGCCATTTGCGGTCATAACTCAGGAAATTCCTGAATCTTCCGGTTTTATCGTTGAACGCATGCCATAGAAATGTTAGATAGCGTCGCGACAGCCCGGCATGGCTGGATCCATTTAACAGCACTGCCACAATAGGGCGCGAGCATTGTCATCGGTCGTATACCCTTCCAGGCAATTGGGCAACGAGAATATTGCGTGCTGCAGAATACCGGTATCGTCGGTCATGCTCAGCAAATGGTTCAGATTCACCCGGGGAAGACTCCCGGTTCGCTGTAGCGTCGGAGCATCATCTCGTGTGGCTCGCGGTCGCGACATCCGTTCGGCCCGGGCGCGTTGAAAACTGGCCATGTAGGCGCGGGCCGTCTTCGGCCAGGTGGTACCGCGCGAATAAAGGTAGGCACGCTTCCGCATAGCGTGACGCTCGGCATCGTTATCGAGCAGTGCGATCGCGGCCTCAGCGATGGCGGCGGGATCATCGAATGGAACAATCACCCCACGGCCCTCGGCGAGCAACTCTTTGGCGTGCCAGTAGGGCGTCGAAATAATTGCCTTCCCCGCGCCAATTGCGATGGCAAGCGTACCGGAGACCACTTGCGCCTCCTGACGATAGGGCGTGATGTAGATATCTGCTGCGCCTACATGCTCCACCAACTCCTCGGTGCTCACGAATCGGTTGTTGAAGATCACATGCGACCCGACACCGAGCTCTTCCGCCAGCGCCCTCAATGCGTCTCGATATCGCTCGCCCTCGCGCCGTTTAATGTGAGGGTGCGTAGCGCCGGAAATGATGTAGACCAACTTAGGATGGCGCGCCAAAATCGCCGGCAAAGCGCTGATTACGTTTTCGACGCCCTTGTTTGGCGAAAGTAGTCCGAAGGTCAACAGGACTGACTTGCCCTCGGTCCCGAACTGATCTTTGAAGTAATTGGGGTCCATGAAAGGAAGATCGGGTACCCCGTGCGGAATCACGTCGATCTTTCCCCGTGGGATGTCGTAGACCTCGTGCAGAAGACTTGCGGCGTGTTCGCTCATCACAATGAGCCGATCCGAAAGCTGGGCCATCTCCTCCAGTACTGCGCGCTGATCCCGATCCGGCTCCCGGAGCACGGTGTGGAGCGTCGTCACTAATGGCATCTTCAGCTTTCGCAGCAGGGCGAGTATATAGTTGCCCGCCGGCCCTCCGAATATCCCGTATTCATGCTGCAAGCAGACCAGGTCGTTGCCGTTGAAATTGAGAAAATCGGCGGCGCGTTCATATGAGTTGCGATCCTCTTGGTCTAGTTCGAGTCTCACTGCTTCGGGGTATTGATAGCTGGAATCCGGATCGTTGACCGGGATTGCAAACATCCGGCCGACGCCGTATTCGGCGCCCATTGCCGTGCAGAGGTCTGTGGTAAAAGTGGCGATTCCGCACTGGCGGGGCAGGTAGTTCCCGATGAAGGCGATGCGCGTTGGCAGCGACAGCTCGGGAGTCCCTGGTTCTTGCGCCGTTTGTTTTTGCACGGGAAAGAGGCCTCCTAGTGCATCTTCATCGAAAGCTATCGCCGGGAGTGAGGTTGTCTTCCTGCTTTCCGGGCCGCTGTTGGCTAGGAAGGTGTTCTGGAATTGCCTTCGGTCCGGTATTGCCGAGGACCGCGGACAGTCCGTAAGGAGGTTGCCCGAGCGAGTTTCGCAGGCACGCCAGGCAACGGTCGCCAGCGCTTGGTTAAGCCTCTTTCCCACTATTCCAGAACCATACCGCCAATGCTGGTCATTTGTGCACAGTAAAGGTACTGTCTGGCGCGTAGGATTCTGGGCATAGTGTCTCTTCGAGGCGCTCGGAGATGGGGAGTGACGTCTCTGATGAACAACCACGGTCACGAAAGCGGAGACCATTCTCACACTCTGTCCCTAGTGGAAGCGCGCCCATCGCGACTGGCGTTCTGGACTGGCATCCTGTCATGTCCCTGGCCCTGAACGTGTATATGGTGAGCGATGATCTGGCACTGGTGGCTCGAGTTCACCCGGGACAGCCTGCACCGGGTACGACCTCGAAATAACTTTCGGACAGGAACCAATTCCATTGGAGCGATTGGTCCCGGAGACTATGGGCCTGCAAACTCTTTACCCTTTGCGGTTTGATCCGATCTACCAATATCGGCTGTGGGGAGGCCGGCGTCTGGCTAAAATGTTGGCCGAGCCGCTGCCCGGCCACGGCCCTATCGGCGAGGCGTGGGTGTTGAGCGATCGCGAAGATCATCCCAGCCGCGTGGCAGACGGGCCTCTCAATGGACGCACAATTGGCCAATTGATGCATGAATTTCCCGAGCAGTTGATGGGAGAGTTAGCGGGGCGTTTTCGCCGATTTCCCTTACTACTCAAGTTCCTAGACGTCCACGAGATGCTGTCGGTGCAGGTTCATCCCGCCGACGCGCGCACGGATCTTTTGCCGCCCGGCGAGACCGGAAAGACCGAAGCCTGGGTCGTTCTCGAAGCCGCTCCGGGAAGCCGCATCTACGCCGGCCTTAGGCCAGGAACGACCCCTGCGAACCTGCGGATTTCCCTCTCGAACGATACATTGGCGGACCACATGGTCTGCATCTCTCCCAAAGTCGGAGACGCGGTGTTCACACCCGCCGGGACGGTCCACTCTCTCGGCGGCGATGTCATGGTCTTTGAGATTCAGGAAAATAGCGACGTTACATTTCGCTTGTACGACTGGGGGCACATCGACCCGAAGACCGGCCAACCTCGTCCACTACAGGTCGAGCAGGCGATGGCGTCGATTGACTATGGAAAGAGCGCCTCTGGCCTCGTAACTCCAGTCGTCGAAGCGACGACGCCAATTCATCGCGAGCAGTTGTTCAACGACGAGCATTTCCTCCTATGGCGTCTGCGCGGGCAATCGCCTTTTTCCGTTGGAACCCCCGATGCGCCTCGGGTACTCGTCTGCGTTCAGGGCGCTGGCCACCTCCAACATGACGGAAAAGCATACGCTGTCGCAAAAGGTGAGGCATGGCTCCTGCCGGCCGTCATCGGGGTCTGCGTTGTCCGGCCAGTCGATCCCATCACTCTGTTTGAAATTGCAATTCCAAAACGAGGCTAGACGCGCAATGAAGAAGCTGGTTGTCTTCGATTTAGACGGAACACTGGCCGAGAGCAAGTCGTCTCTCGACGCCGAGATGTCGATTCTGTTGCACGAGCTACTTGCGACCGTTAAAGTCGCCGTGATCTCGGGAGGCGATTGGCCGCAGTTCGAAAAGCAGGTGCTGTCCCATCTTCCTCAGGATGAACGACTGAAGGATTTGTCGTTGCTTCCCACCTGCGGCACCAAGTTTTTTCGGTATACCGGCGAATGGAAGAAGATTTATTCGGAAGACTTCACCTCAGATGAAGAGTCGAAAATCATCGCTTCGCTGCGCAAGGCGGTGGAGGACGCAGGCTTTAAAGTTGAGAGGGTCTGGGGAGATACCATCGAAGATCGAGGCAGCCAGATTACTTATTCCGCTCTCGGTCAGCACGCTCCTTTGAATGAGAAGAGCAAGTGGGACCCCGACTACGTCAAACGAAAGAAGATCAAAACGCTCCTCGACGCCCAGTTGCCTGAGTTCTCGGTGCGCATGGGCGGAGCGACCTCCATCGATGTCACAAAACCGGGCATCGACAAGGCTTACGGCGTAAGAAAGCTGCGTGACATCCTTGGCATTTCTCTAAAAGAGATGATCGTAATTGGCGACGCCATGTTTCCAGGCGGGAACGATTATCCCGCCGAGCAGGCCGGGGTGATTGCCATCCCGGTCCGAGGCCCCGAGGATACGAAGCGGGTCATTGAAGCGATCATCGCTTGCCTCGAAGACGACATGCCGCCCGATTCCTTTGTCGGCGAGCACGCGCTTCATGCAGGGGCGCATTCATGAGCGAATCCATTGACTTCAAGTTACACCGGCTTGGCACGATTATGGAGCCTCAGCCGGGCAATCCTCAAGAGGTCGAAGGGGTGCTAAATCCGGCCGCCACTCGCGGCCCGGACGGGAACCTCTACCTATTCCCGCGCCTCGTCGCCAAGGGGAACTACTCGCGCATTGGCATAGCGCGAGTCCGTTTTAACGAGGCCGGAGACCCAGCAGGCGTCGAGCGACTCGGCATCGCGCTGGAACCAGAAGTCGACTATGAACTGCGGCCGGGTGGTGGCGGCGGATGCGAGGACCCCCGCGTCACCTTCATCGAGCCGCTCCGGCGCTACATCATGAGTTACACGGCGTTTTCGCCGCGAGGACCGAGAATTGCCCTGGCAGCCTCGGAAGATCTCTTTCACTGGAAACGGCTGGGCCTCGCGAAGTTTGCTCCCGCGAATGGAGTCGACTTCGATGAGGTCGATGACAAAGACGCAAGCTTTTTTCCCGTTGCCATTCCCAATCCATCGGGGCATCCGGAGTTGGCGCTGCTTCACCGACCGCTATTTCCAGGGACTCGCCCGGAGGAAACCGCCTGCCTCGATGCTCAACGCGACTGCGACATCGACCGCGAGAGCATATGGATCTCCTACTCCCCTGTAGGCCTGCAGGAGACCGAGGGCGGCGTTGCTCCCGCCCATTTCCAGCAATTCACTTCCCATCACAGGCTCGCGACACCGGTGTCACCTTGGGAGCGGCTGAAAATCGGTGCGGGCACCCCGCCCATCCTCACGCGCCACGGCTGGCTCATCCTCTACCACGGCGTCAGCGAGGTTGAACAGTCGAAGAGCGCTGAACATCATCTTTGCTATTCGGCGGGCGTGATGCTGCTCTCGAAGGAGCATCCTCAAGTGATCCTCTATCGCTCGGCGCAGCCTGTCTTTACACCGCTGCTTCCGCAGGAACGCGAGGGAACGATCGCGAATGTTGTCTTTCCCACCGGCATTGACCGGCGCGACGACCTCGGCTCTCCCAGTCGTTTCGACATCTACTACGGCATGGCCGACAACCGGATTGGCGCAGCGCGCCTCGATCTTCCTGAGCATTGCCTTAAGTGTCGGTGGTCGACGTTCTAGGACAAATATCTCAACGAATCACGCTTGGCTTTCATGACTCCGCCACAAGAGTGGCCTGCTCTTTCGCCTGCCGCACCATTTCGATAAGCACTGCCCGAGTCTCTTGCGAGTTAGTGACCTCATAAGGGAAATTGATCCGAGTACCTTTCATTCCCTCGGGCGTCTTCAAGCGAAGAGAAAAGCCCATGCGGTCGACGGAGGTCATAGTCGCTTCGGTCGCCTCAAGCCGCGCACGTGATCGGGCCAGGAGGATCATCGAATCTACGTGGTCGGCGTTCATGTGAGCGAGAACTCCGGGCGCGGAGTGGGCTAGAGGGTCGGGCGCAGCCTGCTCGTAAGCTCCGGCCTCGACCCATCCCATGTCGCCAAAACCGCCAACATAGTAAAGATCGGTCGGCCGAAGGCAAAAGAAGCTGAAGTCGGAAAAGTCGACCCAATAGCGGCTATTCTCGTGGCGAGCAAGGTAGACCTCGCGAACGGAACTGATATCAGGCCCTGGAACTGGTTCGGCAACACCAATCAGGGTCGCCCTTGCCGCTCCAAGCGGATCGCCATCTACTCCGGCTTGCCCGACGAATAGGCTGCATCGTGGATCGGCCTTGAGGTTCTGAGTATGCATCGCCATATTGCTGATGAGAAAAATCGGCCGACCTCCAGAATCGAGCGCGAAAGGCATCAACGAGCCGAAGGGAAATCCCGCGTGCTTTCGGGAGAGCGTAGACAATGTCCCAATCGAAGCTAAGGAGAGGAGCGTGCGGACCCGCTCAGCATGGCTCGGTTCGGCCGGTTGGGGCTGCGCTGGGCCCGTCGACGCGTGTTGGCGCGGTACCGAAGTTTCGGCTGACGACATATGGCTTCCTCACACTTCATGGTAGACGCAAGAGATGCGAGGCGCATGCAGGCTCTCATCTTCGACGACGCGTATGTATCCGATTGCTCAGCGTATCGGGGCAAGACATGGAACACTGACGCTATAGGTGGCGCAGGCACCTTCGGAAACATTGGAAATTAGCTATTTCCGGGAGCACTATCGCCTTGCTGGCAATTCTCTTTTGCCATTGCAAAGGCAATCTTACGAGGCCGCAAATTCGCGGCCGATCCATCCACCAAAAAAATATCGGAGAAAGCAATGAGCGAACTCAATTCGGTTGTAGCCATTTATGACACCCATGAACAGGCGGAGCACGCAATCAAGGAATTGCAGGAAGCCGGAGTGGACATGAAGAGCCTGTCGATCGCGGCCAAAGGCACCCACACCGACGAACACGTCGTCGGCTACTACAACGCCGGCGATCGCATGAAGTACTGGGGCAAGATCGGCGCCTTCTGGGGAGGTTTCTGGGGGCTGTTGTTCGGCTCCGCGTTCTTTGCGATACCCGGCCTTGGACCGATTCTGGTCGCCGGTCCGCTAGTGGCCTGGGTAGTCGGAGCACTTGAGGGCGCAGTTGCGGTCGGAGGCGTGAGCGCAATCGGCGCCGGCCTGGTCAGCATCGGAATTCCGAAAGACAGCGTCGTCAAGTATGACGTTGCCTTGAAAACCGACAAGTTCCTGCTGCTCGTGCATGGCACACCCGAGGCGGTAGAAAAAGCGAAGACCATCATCGCGGGAACAGCCCACGTTTCCTATGGGGTGCATAGCGAACCAGTATCTGCTTAAAACCCTAAGTTGCAGTTGCTATCGAAGCCGGCTTGCGCTAGTGGAGGCACACCGGGCATGCAGGGAATGAGAGGCAGTCAAAGTGAAAACAAATCGGTCGTTTCCGGTACTGATCTTCTTTGTGATTTTGGTCATCGGCTTTGCGCTAGCGTTCGTTGCCTATCAAGGTAGATCCGACGTCGCGGCTGTTGGCATTTTGGTCGTTACCTTCCTTCTTGCCTCCTTCGTTTCTTCCGCGATCCAGGTCGCGGACCAGTGGAGCAAGGCGGTCGTGTTGCGGCTGGGCAAGTTTCGCTCGCTTGAGGGACCGGGTCTCTTCCTGATCGTTCCGCTTATCGAAACCATCCCATACTGGATCGACACCCGCGTTCTCACCAGTTCCTTCACAGCTGAGAAGACACTCACCAAAGACACCGTTCCCGTAGATGTTGATGCGGTCCTGTTCTGGAAGATTGTCGATCCTAAAAGAGCTGCCCTCGATGTCGCCGATTATCAGAGCGCAATAAACTGGGCATCGCAAACCGCTCTGCGCGATGTAATTGGCAAGACCATGCTCTCCGACATGTTGGAAGGCAGAGACAAAATTAGCGATGTACTACAGAAGATCATCGACGCGCGAACCGAGCCCTGGGGCATCAATGTCATTTCCGTTGAGGTGAAAGATGTATTGATTCCCGCCTCCCTCGAAGATGCGATGTCGATGCAGGCCCAGGCAGAGCGAGAACGCCAGGCCCGCGTCATCCTCGGAGATTCGGAACGTCAGGTAGCCGAAAAGTTCGGCGAGGCCGCCAAGACCTATGCGAACAATCCTGTCGCCCTGCATCTCCGGGCGATGAACATGCTCTATGAAGGTCTCAAGCAGAACTCCACGATTGTCATCGTCCCAAGCACGGCCGTCGAGACGATGCAACTAGGCGGTCTCGCCGGTATTACAGCCTTGACGATGGGGTTGGATCATCAACGTGCAATCCAGGAAGCCGACAAGGTTTTGGCCGGTAGCAATGGATCTTTGCCGGCGCTAATCGCAAAATCCTAGGCGTCCTAAATCTGACCATCGCAAATCAAGCTCATTTGGGCGGGACGGCTCGTAGTTGCGCCGTCAAAGTTCGTGAAGCGTGGGTTTTCGCGACCTGCGAACGCATCCTATGCGAGTGAATAGGACTTGTTTGCGAAGCTTTATAAATCCAATTTAGCGAGTGTTGGTAGAAGAGTATGGTGCAGACCAGAGATAGGCCGAGGCTCCTTTTGGATTCGGTTGTACTTGGGGTTATAGGCGGTCTCAGCGCGCAGCTCTTCGTCTGGATGTTGCGCCTCTGTCAAAGCATCTTTCTCGTTTGGATCGCCCATTACCGCCCCCCGGGACTTCCGGAAGAAGGCGGAGTTCTTCTTCAAGTTGTTGGTCCCCACGGTCTATGGCTAGTGCCGATAGCGACGACCGTCGGGGGACTTCTGTCGGGTGCCCTGGTCTACGGACTGGCTCCAGAGGCCGAGGGTCACGGCACGGACACAGTGGTCAAAGCTCTTCACTGGACAGGAGGTGCGATCCGAGCCCGTGTTGCTCCCGTGAAGATGCTGGCCTCTGCGATTACGATCGGCTCAGGAGGATCGGCGGGCCGAGAAGGCCCAACTGCGCTAATTACGGCAACCTTCGGTTCCTTGTACGGAAAGTACTTGCACCGGTCAGAGAAAGAAAGGCGACTGATAGTCCTAATGGGAATGACCGCTGGGCTTTCTGCTATTTTTCGGTCACCGATCGGAACCGCTATATTCGCCGTCGAGGTCCTGTATGGCGGCATGGACATCGAAGCAGAGGCACTCATTTATTGCATGCTGGCTGGCATCGTGGCCTACGTCGTCAACGGGCAATTCGTTGGCTGGCATTCGCTGTTCCGGATACCAGCCAATTTGTCCGCGACCGGGCTGGAAGACTATGGCTGGTATGCCTGCCTGGGAGTCGCCAGCGGAATCATCGGGGTCGTCTTGCCCAATGTTTTTTATCGCTTCCGAGACATGTTCGCGCTTCTAAGGGTGCCCCAATGGACCAAGCCCGGAATCGGCGGGTTGGCCCTAGGCCTGCTTGCTTTGCGATTGCCGCAAGTATTGGGTGGCGGGTACGGTTGGATTCAGGAGGCGATCGATGGGCAATTGGCCTTGCATTTGCTCCTTATTCTTGTCGTCGCGAAGATAGTTGCATTATCCTTCACCGTTTCCTCGGGTGGTTCAGGCGGCATTTTCGCCCCGAGTCTCTTCGTTGGTTCAATGCTTGGAGGCGTGTTCGCTGCGGTCTCCCACCACCCCCCAGCGGGATTAGTACTAGTTGGGATGGCGGCCGTATTCGCCGGGGCCGCGCGCGTGCCTATTGCGACTCTGATCATGGTTGCGGAGATGACAGGTGGTTATCAACTTCTCGTGCCGGCGGGACTAGCCGTCATGCTTAGTTTTCTTATTCAAGTGATGCTGGCGTCGTTCTGTAAGTACAGCAGCTTGTATGAAGCACAGGTATTCGGCCGTGCCGATTCGCCCGCCCATCATGCCGAGCAACTTCAAATCGCCCTTCGACTGTTGGATCAAGGCAAGATTACTTTGCCGCCGCAGATCACTCACCTTCATCTCGTGGCGCTTTTGCAATCGGGACTCGCATTGGATCTTCCCGACGGATCGCAGCTAATGATTGGTGTCCTTCGACCTGAAAGTCCTTGGGTGGGAAAGTCTATTCAAGCCAGAATTCTCAAAGAGTCCACCGTACGCCCCGAGATCTTGGCTATCTTGCGGGGCAAGTCGGTGATGCCAGCTCGGCCCGAGACTGTCCTTCAGCCAGGCGACCGACTTCTCTCGATAACCCCGCAGGAAGCTCAGTCGGAGCTGTCTCGGCATCTCGCGGCGCTTGGACCGCAAACCAACACTGCGGTTGCTTCGTGACCCGACTCAATCCGTGTGGGTATAACTCGACCATATTGACTTCGTGTGCGGTCTTCCGACTGAACGATATCTTGCGCGGCCACGAGGCCACGTTATGTTCCGCTGTGACCGTGAACAATTTCTCGCACTACGGGCGAAGTTCTGGATTTATCGCATACTGGTGGCAGTTTTGTTGCTGGAGATTGTGCATCTCGGGGTTCAATATGGCGCCCCTTACATCCGTGCTTACGTGGATCCTTTTGTTCATTCTTGGCATCCGCGTAGAGAGGGGCTCAAGCAAACTTAGCCGTGTCGACTCTTTAAGAATGCGCTTCCCGCTCGGCTCGCTATTGGGGCCCCAATAGCGCGACCCAAATAAGGGAATAGGAAATCCGTGCAAAGGATTACGTCCGAATTCACCAGGTGCGAGATTGTGGGTCAGGATTGATTGACATATGCGGCCGATGCCTGCGAAAAAGAGAAACAATCCGGGTTCGCCGATCGCTATTCTTGCCTAAGGGCGATCATCGGATCAACGCGGCTCGCGCGCAGGGCAGGAAGAAGCCCCGCCAAGCCTGCGGCAACGGAGAGTGTCAGAGCCGCACCTGCCAGCGTTCCCGGATCGACGTGCGGGTTTAAGGCGTAGAGCTGGCAGCGCACGACTTGCATGGTCCCAAGAAATCTGGCCAGCCGCTCAGTTTGAATGGATTCGCTACGAGTCACGGAGAGCTTCGACTGGAGAAGTTCGTGCGGCTCGGTGAGAAGGCAATAGACAAGCGACGATTGTCACTAGGCCCATCACGCCTGCAGCACTGCTAAGAATGGCCAAGTTGAAGGCAGGTACATGGAAGAGCACCGTCTGCATAGCTCGACCAGCCAGCCATGCACCGACTCCCCCAAGCATCACACCATAAGCGAGCAGACGTAACGCGAGAAATAAGAATTGGTTCCGAATCTGTCCGGGCAGCGCTCCGAGCGCCATGCGTACGGCAATCTCGCGGTGGCGCTGTTCGACAGCGTAACTCAACACGCCATAGCTGCCGATGGCAACAAGCAGCAGGGCTATAGCGGAGAAGAGGGCCGCAAGGAGCGCCGGTGTTCGTTGAGCGGCAAGACTGTCGGTAACACGGGCTTCCATTGTGCGGACGTCGTTGACGGGCAGGTCGGGGTCAACACCCCGGACGGCCCCTTGCAGCGTCAGTCCAAGCGATTCCGGTGGCAGGCTGGTGCGGACGGCTACGAAGATGTCATCGCTGTGAAAGGCGTAGGGATAATAGATGGCACCCTGAGCTGCTTCGTCGGTTAATCCTGCCTGTTTCACACTCCCAACAACGCCAACGATCGTGAAGGCTTCGGCATCTTTGCCCTGCTCGCTACCTTCGAATAGTCGATGGCCGAGAGCGCTGCCGCTGGGCCAGTAGTACTGAGCGAAGTCCTGGTCCACAACGCAGACTCGCTGATTGCTTCGTGAATCGGCCTCCGTGAGGAATCGGCCTTCGAGCAGGGAGAAACCCATGGCCTTGAAATAGTCGCCTCCAACCCCGTATGAGTAGTGACCGCGGGGCGACTCGCCAGCTTGGGCCAAGCGACCTTGAATCGTGGCGGAACTCTTGCCGCTGTTTCCACTGAAAGGCACATTTGTGACGACACCCGCGGAGAGAACCCCAGGCAAATGACCAATCTTATCGACCAGCTTCTCAGTAAAGGCAACCCGGGCGATATCGTCGGAGTAGCTCTTCAATGGAAGCGAAATCTTTCCGGTGAGGATGTGGTCGGATCGGAATCCAGGAGAAACATCCATCGAGCGCTGCAGACTGATCCCAAGCAGGCCGGCGCCTGCCAGCAGGATAAATGCCAATGCAATCTGGGAAACGACGAAACTGTGGCGCAGGGATTGAGTAGTACGGGCGCTAGTTCCGGATCGGCCCTCAGATTGAAGCGCGTCTCTCAGTGGACGTCGAAGATTGAGCCAGGCGATTGGCACTGCTAGCAACACGCCCATGGTAATGGCTACCGCCAACGCGACCATTGCCAAGCGGGCGTCGAAGACAATCTGGCTCCCCAACGGCAGGCGTTCTGCGCCAAGGACGCTTAGCAGCCGAATTCCGCCGTCGGCAACCGCGAGCCCGAGCAGTCCTCCGCCCAGAGTCAGCAAAGTTGTTTCAACCAGCACTTCGCTGGCGATATGTTTCCGACTCGCACCCAAAGCCTGCCGCACAGCGTGTTCCTTGGCTCGACTACCGGCACGAACCAGAAACAGATTCCCTAGGTTGACCGCACCGATCAGGAGAAGAGTGAGGACGCCCGCTTGCAGTAACAGAAGTGTGGGCCTGATGGCCGCAACGTGGTCGGCATGCAACGGTACTACCAGCGACCTAAAGCCTGCATCGGCCATCATCTTAGCCTGGGGGTCGTCTACCTCCAATCTGGTGTTCTGCGCGTCCATCTGCTCCTGCGCCTGCGTGAGACTAATGCCCGGGATAAGCCGGGCGATCATTTGGGTGGAATTTCCACCGGAATGCCGCTGCAGTGGTGTGCGATCTTCGGGTCTCGATGCAAAGGGAAAGTAAAGGCGCGCCCCGGAAGAGAGAAACCGGAAGTCGGGCGGCAGGATACCAATGACTGTGGTTTGATTACCGTTCACGCGGATATTCTTTCCGATAATGTGAGGGTCTGCATTGGAGCTGTGTCGCCAAAAGGCGTCGGTCATCACGACAACGTTATCGGTATCAAACGACGTCTCTTCTTCCTTGAAAGTGCGGCCCACGACGGGGCCGAGCCCAAGAGTAGAGAAAAAGTCCGGAGAGACTCGCATCACTTGTTCGCGTTCTGTTGATCCTCTCTCACCAATAATCGCAGTGCCATAACGATAGATTGCGATCGAGGCGAATGCAGGAATCTGACCTCGGCGCTCGTAGTAGTTTGTCACCGATGCACCGTCACGATCGACGCCGGCTTTGGGATACGTATTGAAGATGGTCACCAGCCGGTTGGAATCCGGAAACGGCAGCGGGCGCATCAGAATCGAATTGATCACGGCAAAGATAGTCAGATTCGCGCCAAGGCAGACGGCAAGAGTTAGAAGCGCGGTTATCGTGAATCCTGGCGTCTTGCGCAACATCCGGTAGGCGTAACGCAACTGGCGGCCAAGGTCATCGAACAGAAGCAGCCCACGTGCCTCACGGCAATCTCCCTCAATACTGTTGCGGCCGCCGAACTCAACGCGCGCACGGCGGGCCGCTTCGGCCGGTGATAGTCCGGACTGAATGAGCTCCTCCGTGTATTGCTCAATGTGGAAACTCAGTTCTTCGGTCATGCCATCTTCGAAATGACGCCGATGAGCGGTCGCTCGAAACAAGGAACGAAAACGCTCAAACATCTCACACCTCCTCCGGTCGAGTGTTCAAGGCTGACGCGATACCCGACGCCAGGCGGCTCCAACCAGCGGTCTCTTCGCGCAGTCTGCGGCGTCCCGCGGTGGTTAACGTGTAGTATTTGGCCCTGCGATTGTTCTCGCTCTGACCCCATTCGGCGGCGATCAGAGCCTGATGCTCCAGGCGGTATAGCGCGGGATATAACGATCCCTGTGGAATATCGAAAACCTCACCCGAGATCTGCCGGATGCGCTGTAATACGGCGTATCCGTGTAATGGTCTGAGGGACACAGCCTTGAGAATCAGCATGTCAAGTGTGCCCGGAAGCAGGTCCACGACTTTTGCCATTTTGGGCGGACTCCTAGTCTCACTAGGAGTATAGCAAGGCCTCTCCTAGTTTGGCAAGGGGAAACCGGCTTCCGAGTTTTCGCGACACGGGCCCGAATCATTGAAGTTTCAGCGCGCATTCCTTCGCACAAGGAGTAGCGTCTGATCGTCCGCCTGCTTACCGTAGTCGCGCACCGTCCGAAGAATGAGCGATGCTAATTCGGGCAGCGACATCTCCGCATTGTCCACGCTGCGCTTGAAGTCCAGCGGGTTACAGTCGCCGCCTAAGGACTGTGTGCGTCTTCGAGATCACGAACAAGACTGGCGAGTTGCTGTAAGACCACCTTCACGAACGAGTGATTGCCTCCCCTTTCTCAATAAGGCGCGAAATCGCTAATGCATAAACCCAGGTCCGAAAACCCGGGCGTGGGGCCCCGCCCCAATTGTCGTCTGAGCCAGAGTCTCGGTCGGATTTTCGCGAGATGCCTCTTATGCTGCGGGATGGGTGGCGGCGTAGAATCAGGAGGCGTCAAGGGCTGGTTTGTAACCTGATGCCGGACGCCGCCTGAGGGCAGGCTGCTTTTGACTTCGCGTGCCGGGGCGGCGTTAGCTACAAAATTCAACGGCAACCCAACGGATCAAAAGGAGACCATGAAATGGCAACTTCCTTCGCCAGTGACATCAGGCCGATGTTTCGACCGATCGATGTTGAGCACATGAAGCGCCATGGCGTTTTACTGGACGACTTCTCTTACATGTCTCATGCAGGAGATGACCACGGCAACGCGCGCGCGGCGCTCGAAACAGTGGTGGGAAATCCTCCATCCATGCCGCCCGGGGGTCCGTATTGGACGGCGGAGCAGGTCGCCCTCTACAAGAAGTGGATGGATGAAGGATTCCAGCCCTGAGGACGAAACAGGTTCGTCAGGCCAGTGGCAATGGCCTGAGACTATGGTTGCAGGGTGCAATCTTTGCCTTAAGCTTTCAGGCACCTGTCCGGCAGCATTGTCGGCAAACGGGAAGTTTCGCTTCCGGTTGGCCCGTTATCCAGGAGCAAGAAAACGCCTCGTTGGCATAGCCTTTCGGAAGAACCTATTGTCTTTTCCCCGTCATTGCGACCCCGCTCAGATGAAGAACCAACGTCGAAACGTGATCGGCCGCAATCGGTAAGAATTCGATCTGTGCGTCCATGGCACGCGTAAAGAACTGCGGGTGACCGTTGATCTCTCCTTCATAAGAGAATTGCAACGGCGGCTGTCCCGTTGCCAGCACCACCAAGCCCTCGTCCGATGCTGTTATGTTGAGCGATAACTGCGCCGAGAGTTGGTAGTCTCCGACAAACTTTGAGAGTTCGCCTTTCGCGATCGGCAGCGCAACTCTCTGTTTGGCAAGTGTGACCGTTTTTCCCAGTGTCACGTCGAGTAGTTTGGCAGCCATTTTATCCGGCGCATCGCCGCTTATATTGGACAGGACAATGACGGCGATATCGCGGGCCGGGACGTACATCATGTAGCTGTTGAAACCTTCAATACTGCCGCCGTGTTCAACCACTTCCAGGTCGTCTTTACGGTTCACAAAGACCCCGCAGCCATAGTTCCCTTTGGTGGCCGTGGTCATCTGCTTCAGTGATGACGCAGACAGGACCTTCCCGCCAAAGAGCCCCCTTTCCCACCGCAGCAGATCCCCGGTTGTCGAGTACATCGCGCCAGTGGACCAGCCCACAGACATTGATTGGGAACGCGCGGGAACGATGCCTTTCGATCCAGGCTGGTAACCCTCAGCTCTTTCGGGCAGGATCAGGTCATCGTCGTCGAGCCCTGAATCCTTCATCCCGAGGGGGTACAAGGATGCGCTCTCGTAAGAGATCCACATAGCGTCGGCCGGTCACTTTTTCCAGAATGATACCGAGCAACGCATAGTTGGAATTGCTGTACTCCCACTGTGTTCCAGGCAAGAAGTTCAGAGGCTTGTCTTTGAAAAGCTCTATTTCCTCGGCTGGCGTGTGAGAAACCATCCGCCATTCAAAGAATCGTTTGTCGAAGATGAAGTTGGGAACGCCCGAGGTGTGATGCAGCAGATCGGCAACTGTTATCTTGTCCCATGTAGCCGGAGAGTCAGGCAGGTATTTGCGGATAGGGTCGTCCACGGAGAGCTTGCCGTCTTCTTGCTCCAGCAGAACGAGCGCCGCGGTGAATTGCTTTGTCATCGAGCCGATCCTGAACTTCACGTCAGGAGAATCGGGAATGTTCCACTCGATGACTGCTTTTCCGTAACCTTTGTCGAGAAGTATGTCGGAGCCCTTTGCCACCAGGACCGCGCCCATGAATGCATCGTCCTTGGTGAACGATCTCGCTACCTCACCCAAACGCTGCTTGGTCGAGTCCGGCTCGACAGTGGTGGTTTGCGAGGGCGTCGAGGCTTGCAAGCCACTTGAGGTCTCGTTGTGAATTGTGGAAGCGGTTAGGCCGCTGGTTTGAGCCAGTGTTGTTGCATGGCACACAACGCAAATCGCTGCCAATAAGCAAGTATTGAGGGGCTTGAAACAAGCACGGCTCTTCGAACTATTCATTCAGGGTCCTTTCGTTGCAAGGGAGACAGACTCTCCCCGGCGTGATGAGCAGGCAAATAGCGCGTCACTCGGCAGTTGTCATAGAAACGGTCTTGCTGAACGCAGGGGCGCTCGCGCTCCAATGCGCCGCGACTGCCGACAGCGTCGCAAGGCTTCAAGGGGCCACGGCAATCGGTGTTGGCGTTGGCTGTACGATGTAGGCATTCCTGAAGCGGATGCGAATCAGCCAATAGATCATCAAGGGGAATGGCACCTGTGTTGGAATAGTCCTTGCCATCGGATTTTATGTTCTTGGCGGATTGCGTAACCCACATCCTGCAATAGAACTTTCATCAGCTATCTCTCGACACACTTCAACGTGCACTCACATAAAGCAAATCGCGTGCCAAAGTCGCTCTCGCGTTACCCGTCTGACATCAACAGGTTAGCTACGTCAAATCGAGGACTGGCGTTCAAAGATGAGAGAAAGCGTCCAAAATCGAACGCTTTACCCGTCAGGCGCGAGCGCGAAATCGGCATCCGCATCGCCGTCGGCGCCTGCATCGGCAGCATCACCCGCCTCGTCACCACGCAAATTTTCGTCACCGTATTCATCGGCGCAGCCGCCGGCAAAACCCTCGGCATGGCCTCAGTCCGCTACGTCCAAACTCTTCTCTTCGGACTCAAAGGCACCGACCCATCCATGCTCATCGCACCGGCACTCGTCCTTCTAGGCCCAGCCCTGCTCGCCGCGCTTCCCGCCGTACTCCGCGCTGCGCGGATTGACCCATCCATAATGCTCCGCACCGAATCGGCCTTTCATATCCTCTGCACAGTACGGCATTAACAGAGACGGATCACCGATTCAAGTGTATTAAGCATTCTCGTTTATCGAAAAATTGCCGAGTCTCTATTGAGAGACAAGTGAGCCGGTGTTTACAAATCCAGCCGATCCGGCCGAG
>CAWGZE010000001.1:0-175869 GCA_963826855.1 uncultured Acidobacteriaceae bacterium | reverse complement strand
CTCCAGCGGCGTGAAGCTTCTGGGCGATAGCCCAGGCTATGCTTCGCTTATTGGCCAGGCCGAAGACGACAGCGGTGCGGCCCTCTAGATTAAGCATGTCTTACTCCTTAGAACCGGGCTGGAAGGCCCTTGTTTCATATCAACAGATACCTGCGCTCTGAGCCAATGGCGCTGAGGGAGACACGCCGGTTCGCTTCACGAAGCTGGATGTCTGGAATTGCTGCCTCAGCTGCTTGGGAGCGATGCACAAACGAACAGCATATCAGCCCCCGAGGTCGACGAGTTTGACTTCACCAATCGGCTGGCCGAGGAAGCGCGTGCCGAGCTGGCGAAATTTTGTTACCGAGTCGGTGGCGAAGAAGCTGGTCGGCAGTGGGACATTGCGGGGTTGAGCATTCTCCCCTGCCGGGAATGTAGCGACTTGCCGCTCGACTTCGTGGGCCGTTGCTGCGGCGGAGTCAATGACCCGGGGAGGGCCACCGGGCCAGAGTTTGCGGACTGTTGCTTCGATGACTTCGCGGATCAAAGGATAGTGGGTGCAGCCGAGGAGGATCGCGTCGGGTATAAGGCCGGCTTCGGCGGCCTGTTGATGGAGTTCGGAGAGGTAAATGGCAACCACCTCGGCGGTGACCGGATGGTCGATCCAGCCTTCTTCGACGAGCGGAACGAGAAGTGGACAGGCCTTTTCGAGGCTGCGCAGGCCGAGCAGTTGGCAGGCTGCTGCGTAGGCGTGGCTCTGCACTGTGGCCGACGTTGCGATGACCAAGGTGTCGCGGGTAGCGGTTTCAGCGGCGGCTGCTGCGGCGCCGGGCCCGATGACTCCGACGACCGGAATGCTGTGTGGCTCGGCAGTCTGGCGGATCTCTTCGAGGGCGAGGGCACTGGCGGTGTTGCAGGCGATCACCAGGAATTCGCAGCCCTGGTCGATGAGGAATTGTGAGCTGGAGACGGCGTAGCGGGCGATAGTCGTCTGCGATTTCGAGCCGTAGGGCAGGCGGGCAGTGTCGCCGAGGTATAGATATTCGGCTTTGGCGATGCGTGAGAGCAGGGCGCGCAGGACGGTGAGTCCGCCGACGCCGGAGTCGAAGACGCCGATTTTCATAATTAGCTATTCGCTTTCATTATTGTCGATGGACCTCGTTCTCTCCGGCGAGGTAGGTGCGGGTGAGGTCCGCGTGGCCGGCGAGGGTCTCGCGGGGCTGGCCGTCGACGAGAAAGCGCACCTGCTCGACGGCAGGGAAGTTTTCGTGGAGGGTCGCGATGATCGAGAGGAGGGTGAGTGTTTCGGGCTCGATGCCAGAGGGGTGGTTCTCGGCGAGGGCGCTGGTGAGATTAACGATCGCGGTCTGCGCCTCGGGATTTGAAGGCGAAGGGTTGGCCTTGCCATTGCCCGCGGCGGGCATGAAAAATACCTCCTCGACCCCCGGGCCAGCCGCCAGTGGGTGCTTCGAGCCAGTAGTGGCGTAATCCGCGAAGAGCTGATGCAGAATCACGCGGGCACGAGCGCCGGTCTCTTTGGGCAGGGCGAGTTCGCGGGTGACCGGAGCGACGGTATCGTCAACGTCATTGGCTTCGAGGAGCCTGACAGTTTCGGAGGGCACAGCGTTTTGGGTTGCTGAGAATTGTGTCGCTGCGACGTTCTCCTGGATCCCGGCTATCCGGTCGGCGGCGCGTTCCCGCAGGCGGATCAGGACCACGGCCATCGCTACCGAGGCGATGAGCAATATCCAAAAAAGAATGGGCTGATAGCGGGGAATCATGGCTGTTGCTTCCAGTCTGTGCGCCACGCCATGATTGCCGAAGCCAGTGCGTCGATAATTCTCTGCTGGTATTTAGTGTCGGAGATGGACAAGGCCTGGTTGGCCGCGGAGTTTGCGAGGGGGGCGATCTCGACGGCGACGGCAGGGCAGGCCAGGTTGTCGAGCGGTGCGACGGAGGCGACGCCGAGGGTAGTGGGAAGGCCGGCCTGGCCGAGGGCGGAGTTGATTTCAGAGGAGAGGCGAAGGCTGCGCGTGACCCACGCGGCCTGTGCGGTTTGCCATGGGACGAGGCTCGGCGCAGTCGGACTCGCCGAGGCCGTTGGGGTGACCGGAGCGAGTGATGAGGTGAAGAGGTGCACTCCGGCGCCGGTCGCTGTGGCGTGAAGAATCAGGCAGGCCGAGGCGAGTGCGTGGTTCGCGATCCCTGCTCTTTGGCTGGCCGGCAGGTCGGCGTCGGATTCGCGAGTCATCACCACGGCGATGCCCTGGGCGGCGAGCGCCGCGCGAAGGTGCGATGCGAGCGCGAGAGTGATGTCCTTTTCTGCGATATTGCTGGCGATGCGTGCGCCGGTGTTGGTGCCTCCGTGAGCAGCGTCAATGACGACTGAAAACGCTGGTTGCACGGTGAGGTGGTTTGCCGGAGGAGCGGGCAGTGGGGGCAAATCGGTTTTGCTGGGTGCGACTGGGGGAGATGGGACCGGAGGCTGTTGGGGCCGGGCCTCGATCGAGCCAAGAAACAAAAGAAACAAAATGAGAGAAGTCGCGACACCCCGAGAGGAGCAAGACCTTCCGTCCCGAACCTCAATCGAAGGCATAGATGGCGAGGCCGCTCAGGAGCTTGGGATAGAAGTCGGTGGACTTCTGAGGCATCACATCCCCGGCAAAGGCGATCTCGCGGAGCTGATCGAGCGAGACCGGATTCACGAGGAAAGCAATGTCAGCGCGGCCTTCGGTGACCTGCTCGATCGCTTCGCCGGTATCGCGGACGTAGCGAAGGTTGCGCTCCAGGCGAACCGCCTCGGGCGTTATGCCAAGGAGCTCATCGAGCACCAGCGCGTGAAGCCGGACGATATCGAGTTGGCGCTGGCGCGGCGACAGGGATTGCAGCGCTTCGTTGGTAGCTTCGTGCTTAAGCTTCAAGAGAAAGCGACCGGTTCGGGTGACGGCGACGAAGGCCGTTCGGTGGGCGCCTTCAGCAGAAAGCCGCTGCTGCGTCTCGGCAACTTCAAGGCTTCCGAGCCTCTCGATCTCAAAATGAGCGGCTGCGCCTTCAAGGAAGTTGTTTTGGGAGAAGTCCTTCAAGCCGAAGACGACGCGGTGGGTCGGCAGAATGAGCAGACCTTCGGACTCCATGTTGACGAAGGTCATCATGACGGCTGCCTCAGGATAAGGAGGCTGCGGTAGCACATAGGAATTGCGCTCACTACTGGCCGGGACCTTGGGTGCGATCTCGTGAGAGTAGGACAACGCGGTCTCGTAGCGATGGTGGCCGTCGGCGATGATGAGCTTCTTGTCCTCCATCGCTGCGGAAAGAATGTTGATGGTGCCCGGATCGCTGATTCTCGAAACACGATGGAAGGCACCGTATTCGTCGGTCAACTCGAAGTCGTCACTGGATTGAGCGCCGAAGAGAAGCCGTTCGGCCGTCTGTGCCGGGTCGGAGTACAGCATGAATATCTGTCCGAAGTGGGCGCGGGTGGCGCGGAGCAGGTTGAGCCGGTCAGACATCGGTTTCGCGAGCGTCTGCTCGTGGCGAAAGACTACGCGCTGGTTATAGTCGTAGAGTTCGCCGAGCGCGATGAAGCCGTGGCGCTCCACGGTTAATTGATTGGAACCGGGGATGGTGAAACGCTGCGAGTAGGCGAAGATGCACGGCTCTTTCTCGCGTGAGAGCACGCCCTGAGCGCGCCAGTCGGCAAAGTCGCGGGCCGCACGGGTATAAATGTCCGAGCTGCCTTTGCCGTCCGCGCTGGGAGCGCCGTCGAAGAGTTCCGGCAGGCCGAGAATGATGCGTACCAGGTTGTAAGGGCTGCGCTGGTAATATGCCTGCTGCATGGACGGTGTGATTTTGTCCCAAGGCTGGGTGACGACATCTTCAAGGCGGACCCGCGATGGATTGTAGCGTAGTGCTCGGAAGGGGTAGATGCGGGCCATGCTGCTGCAGAACTCCAGTTTGCCGAGAGACGGGCGCACCCGTTTGTCGTGGCTTCTCTGTCGGGATTGTAAATCAAGGAGAATCCGTCGATTGAGCATGTCAGGGCGGTATCGACGTAGCTACTGCGTCCCTGCCATTGGCGCATCAATTCGCTTTTGGTACTGCAAATTCAAATCGGTAGGCGTGCCGGTTGATCACGAGAAAGTCCTCGATGCAGCGTGCTAGCATCTACTCAACGGAGGCTAGCGTCATGGCGCTCCATCGCGGCTCCGCCGCCCGGCCACTGCGTGAATCGAGGATGGGAGGAGTCCGCTCTGTTGTGCGTCTGTACCGGATGCGGAGCAGGGAAGGTTTCGCGCTTGGTCTGCTTTGTCTGCTGGCGCTCTCAGTTTCCTCACCATGCAGAGCTCAGGACGACCCTTTGAACAAGGTGCACGTGCCGCCACCTGCGGCGCCAGCGCCGGACACAGCTCCAAATGCATCTGCCGCGAAGCCGGCCACGGTAGAGGGGCCCGGCGCTCTCTCTGCGCGACCAGGGGAACGGATTCGCGTCGATGTAGACCTGGTTCTGGTTCCGCTGACCGTGACCGATCCGCTGAACCGGCTCGTGACCGGACTCGATAAAGACAACTTCTTTTTGTTTGAAAACAACTCTGCGCAGACAATTAAGACATTCTCGAGTGAAGACGCGCCCGTCTCGATCGGCGTGATCATGGACCTCAGCGGGAGCATGACGAATAAGGTGATCCGTTCGCGGGAATCGATCGTCCAGTTCATGAAGACGGCAAATCCGCAGGATGAATTTTTCGTCATCGGATTTAACGACCGGCCGGAATTGATCGAGGACTTTACCAGCTCCGTGGACGATATCGAGGCCAGGCTGGAGATGGTCAAAGCCGGTCACCGTACGGCGCTGCTCGATGCGATTTATTTTGGCCTTGAAAAGATGAAACAGGCGAAGTATCCGCGCAAGGCGCTGCTAGTCGTTTCTGACGGGGGTGACAATCGGAGCCGGTACACCGAGAGCGAGGTGCGCGCGGCGGTCCGCGAGTCCGATGTCCAGATCTATTCGATCGGGATCTTCGACCCGTATGCGGCAACGACCGAGGAGCGCCTGGGCCCGCTACTGCTCAATGACGTGAGCGAGGAGACCGGCGGCCGGCTCTTTCGAGTGGACGACATCTCCGATATGGCCGACATCGCGACCAAGATCAGTGCTGAGCTGCGCAACGAATATGTGCTGGGTTACAAACCACTGGACGAGAAGCGGGACGGGAAGTGGCGTAAATTGAAAGTAAAGCTCGCTGCCCCGCCGGGGCTGCCGCCACTGACCGTCCATGCCCGCACCGGATACTATGCGCCTTTGCAGTAAGCCATTCCGCCTAATCATGATCGCTGCGGCTCTGGCTCTCTGTGTCGGATTGAGTGTCGCACCGCGATCTGTAGCTCAATCGAAGGCCCCCGATCCACAAAAGCCTCTTACCGTGGACTGCGACCCAGTGGTTTCTCCCGACCCAGCCGATAACCTGCCCGGGCCGGAGATTCAGCCCCCCTCGGTGAGTTCCAGTTCCGGCGAGTCCGACAAGCTAACGAAGGGTGACCATGGATATACGCTGCGGCGCGATGTCGAGGAGGTCGTGCTCAATATTACCGTGCTCGACGACCATAACAAGTTGGTAATGAACCTCACCAAACCCGACTTCAGTGTTGCCGAAGACGGCGTTCCGCAGACGATCGTCTCCTTCCAGCATGAGGACATCCCGGTGTCGATGGGCATCCTGGTCGACAACTCGGGCTCGATGCGCGACAAACGCCAGGCCGTGAACTCGGCGGCGCTCGACCTGGTCAAAGCGTCCAATAAAGACGATGAGGCGTTCATCGTGAACTTCTCCGATGAGGCGTATATCGATCAGGACTTCACCTCGGACATTGGCAAACTTCGTGAGGGGCTCTCGCATATCGACTCTAAAGGCGGCACGGCGTTGTATGACGCGGTGGTCGCGTCGGCCGATCAGCTGGCGAAGGGGGCCAAGCGGCCGAAGCAGGTCTTGCTGGTGATTACGGACGGAGAAGACAACGCCTCGGTGATGTCGCTCGAGCAGACGATTCAGCGAATCCAGGCGCTACAGGGGCCAGTGGTATATTCGATTGGATTGTTATTCAAAGGCGATGACAGCGGCCGCGAAGCCCGACGCGCGAAACGGGCCCTGCAGATGCTGTCCAGCGAAACCGGTGGTGTCGCCTTTTTCCCTAAGGGTCTTGATGAAGTCGATGAGATTGCGGCCGAAGTGGCGCGCGATATCCGCAGCCAATACACGATCGGGTACCACTCCACCAAACCGGCCAGCCTGGGGGGATACCGGGTGGTTAAAGTCGAGGCCCACGCGCAAGGTTACGGCAAGTTGATCGTACGCACGCGCACTGGTTATTATCCACGCGTCAAGTCACTTCCGGGCGGCAAGGGCAATGAAGCCTATGCACGGCAGCCCTCGACACAGTGATTTACCGTCATTAGGAATCTCCGCTGCAAGTGTTCATCTGCGATTGACCAACCCCCGACCATGCTCGTGTAATTGCTGATGCCGAGGGCGGTGTGCCTGGCGACTGCTAGACTTAGATGTTTTGTATGCGCATAGTAATGGATAATCCCTCAACTCACACTGGGCTTCGCGTAGCCGAAGACATCACCGAACTAATGGGCCAGACTCCGATGTTGCATCTTCGCCGGGTGATCGGCGCGGAGGCGGCAGGGGTCTATGCCAAACTCGAATTCCTCAATCCTGGCGGCAGCGTGAAGGACCGCGCTGCGCTGGGAATGATTTTCGATGCCGAACGGCGCGGCCTTCTCAGGCCGGGTTCGACGATTCTTGAGGCGACAGCCGGCAACACCGGCGTCGGCCTGGCGCTCGTAGGAGTGAACCGCGGATATCGGGTGATCCTTTTTGTTCCGGAAGGCTTTGCCGAGGAGAAGTGCATCCTGATGCGCGGTTTTGGCGCTACTGTCGTGCGAACGCCGGAAGCGGAGATGATGTCCGGGGCAATCAAACGGGCAATCGCGGCCGCGAGGGAGATCCCGGACGCCTTCCTTGCGCTGCAGTTCGACAACCAGGCGAATCCTCAGTTTCACCATGACACGACAGCCGTCGAAATATGGGAGCAGATGGAGGGGCGGATCGATGCGTTTGTCGCCGGCGTGGGAACGGGTGGGACGTTCTCCGGTGTGGCGCGATTTCTGAAAGAGCGGGATTCGTCGATCCGCGCTATCGCCGTCGAGACGCAAGGATCGATCTTGCAGGGTGGAGTGCCAGGGCATCACAAAGTGGAGGGGATCGGCGTTTCGTTCGTGCCGAAGACCTTTGACCGCGAGGTTGTGGACGAAATCATGATGGTGACCGATGAGCATGCATTCGCGATGGTCAAGCGGCTGGCCGCCGAAGAGGGTCTGCTGGCCGGTTCGAGCGCGGGCGCTACCGTGCATGCGGCGCTCGATGTGGCTCGCCGGCTGGGGCCGGGAAAACGTGTGGCGACTATCATCCCCGACTCGGCCGAGCGGTACCTGTCGAAGAAGATTTTTGAGGGTGGACTCTAGGAATGGCTAGTAAGAACCCCGGTTTTGCAACGCGCGCGATTCACGTCGGGCAACCACCGGATCCGCTGACGGGCGCGGTGAATGTGCCGCTGTATCTCACCTCGACGTACGCACAGAAGGAACTCGGCGGAGAACCGGAGTATGACTACTCGCGAGCAGGAAACCCGACACGGACAGCGATTGAAAAGTGCCTGGCTTCGCTCGAAGGCGGAACCACCGCGCATGTCTTTGGCAGCGGCATGGCCGCGATCGCCGCGCTGGTGACAATGCTCAAGACCGGCGACCACGTGATCTGCGGATCGAATGTGTATGGCGGAACGCCGAGGCTCTTCAACCAGGTCTTCGCTCCCTATGGAATCGGATTCACCTATGTCGACACTTCAGACATTGAGGCGCTGAAGGCGTCGATTCGGCCGGAGACAAGGCTCGTGCACATCGAGACGCCTACGAATCCGTTGATGACGCTCACCGATATTGCCGCGGTCGCGGAGATTTGCCACCGCAGCGGAATCGAGATGTCGGTCGACAACACTTTCATGTCGCCTTACTTTCAGCGGCCGATCGAGTTGGGTGCGGACATCGTGATGCATTCGACGACTAAGTTTCTCAACGGTCACAGCGACGGGATCGGCGGAGTTCTGGTTGGCACCAAGCCGGAGCATCGGGAGAAGTTCGATTTCGTTGAGAAGACAGTTGGGGCGATTCTGTCGCCGTTTGAGAGCTGGCTGATCCTGCGCGGAGTGAAGACGCTTGCTGTTCGAATGAGGCAGCACGAGGAGAACGGCCGCGCGGTTGCCGACTTTGTCTCTGGACATAGCAAGGTGAACCGGGTCTTTTATCCGGGCCTCAAGAATGGGCCAAATGCGCATCCACAATACGAACTCGCGGTGCGCCAGATGTCAGGTTTTGGCTCAATGATCACGATCGATCTGGGGTCGCTGGACAATGCCAAGGCCTTCACCGGCCGGCTCCAGGTTGCCATTCTGGGTGAGTCGCTGGGGGGGGTGGAATCGCTGGTTTCGCATCCGGCAACGATGACCCATGCCGGACTGGGGCCGGAGGGCCGGGCGAAGATCGGGATCACCGATGGGATGGTGCGGCTTTCAGTCGGGATCGAGGACGTCGACGACCTGATTGCGGACTTCGACCAGGCTCTGTCGGCGATTTAGCCGCTTCTCATCTGCGGGCATTTCGGGTAGAATGGGCGCTCGCGTCGGCTACGCAATTGCTGAGCCATGCGGGCCGGGTCTAATTTCAACCGCCAACGTCTAAAGGCCAGATCTTCCCCGGCAGCGGGGACTGGGAGAGGTTTACACGGATGAAGCGGATGATGTGGACAGTCGCAATGACGGTGCTGGCGCTGGGCGTTTCTGGGCCGGTGATGATGGGGCAAATGGGCGGCGCTCCTTCTGTGGCGCCAGGAACGGCGGTCGATCCGGCCAAGGCGATGGATACGTTGCTGGCGCGGGTCGAGGAGACTTTTACCGGCGCGGCAAATGCGATGCCGGCGGAGAAGTATGGGTTCGCTCCGAGCAAAGCAATCTTCGTACCGAGCCAGACGGTCACTTACGACGGGGTGAGGACCTTTGCACAGATCGTGACGCACACCGCGCAGGCGAACTACTTCCTCTTTAACGGCGTGGGCGGTGTGAAACCGGAGATCGACCCGAAGACGCTTGCGGCAATCACAGACAAGGACGCGGCGCTGAAGGCCCTAGCGGATTCTTTCGCATTCGTGCGTAAGGCTGCGGCGACCACGACGGCAGCCAATGCGTTTCAAACGGTACGCGGCATGCAAACGCCGGTAACTATCGTCGCCATGGAAGTGGGCCACGTGAACGACGAGTATGGGCAGCTGGTGGAATACTTGCGGATGAACGGAATAACTCCTCCGGCTAGCGTGAAGAGCGCTCCGAAGCAGTAGGGTTTGTTCTGCATAGTAATTCCCCATCTTCACCCCACGCTTAAATGGCAACGCGCAGGTTTTAGACGTCGCGCTACCGAGCTTGAGGAATGTAAGGTTCTGGAATTTAGAGCGTTAGTAACCAACTTGGGTCACCAATAAAGCCATCCGGGACAAACATTGAATGCGACTGCTATGTTGACTGCATGAATACCGAATTGGAGCCCTTTCACGGTATATGGCGGTTTGTCCCCCAGCTCTCGAATATGTGTAGTCCTGTGCCGCATTCGTGGATCCAGGAGATCAACGCCGGGCCAGACCAAGTGGCGGTGCGCGAAGAGATTGTCAAGACCGACGGGACCGAGATGGTACTTCGCGTCAAGGCTCGCTTTGACGGTGCGGATTACCCGGTCGAGGGTTCTCATGCCGTCGATACCATCGCTTACACGCGAACCGATCGAAATGCGATCTGCGGAATCGGGAAGAAAAATGGGCGAGTCTCCTACACCGAGACTGTGCTCGCTGATCCCGATCAGCGGAAGCTAACCCTGATCTATGTTTACTTATTCGGCGAACGGACTGTGGGCCATGGAGTTGCCGTCTTCCAGGCAGCCTGAGTTACTGCGGTACTTACTGCTGTTTCTTGCCCATGGAGGATGAAAAAGGGCGGCTTAGGAGTCTGTTACGAAACTCTTCAGACTGGCGCCAGTAAATGAGAAGATGCCCTTGCGGGAGCGAGGGCATCTTGGTTTATGAGCTATATCCGAGGCGAGGGGCGGAGTCAGGGGACGTTATTTCCAGTAGTGCTGGACGACCTTGTTCCATCCGATCATGTGTGCCGAGTGATCGACGCATTCGTCGAGCGGCTGGAGATGGAGCAGCTTGGGTTCGCGCGAGCCGAAGCTGCGGAAACAGGGCGTCCTGGCTACGATCCGCGCGATTTGCTGAAGCTGTACTTGTACGGATATTTGCACCAGATGCGGTCCTCGCGGCGGCTGGAGACGGAGTGCCGCCGCAACGTGGAGCTGATGTGGCTTCTGGGGCGTCTGTATCCCGATCACAAGTCCATCGCCGAGTTCCGGCGAATGCATCGGGAAGCAGTGACAGCGGCGGGAGCCGAGTTGATCCGGTTCGCGCGCTCGGTTGGCCTCATCCGTGGGGAGTGGATTGCCATCGACGGGTCGAAGTTCCGCGCCGCTTCCAGCGCGCGCAGCGTGCTCGATCGCGAAGCACTTCAACGCTATCTGGACCAGATGGAGAGCGCGGACAGCGAGCAGGAGACAATCATCGACAGCTCTGCCATTACCTCAGCCCTGGAGAAGCTGCGGAAGCATCCTGAACCGGAGGCCCGCTTCATGCGCACCGCCGATGGGAAGCTTCCAGCTTATAACGTGCAGACCGCCGTCGACGCAGAGCATGCGCTCATCGTTACCCATCAGGTGACGACAGCAGGCAACGACAGCTCCCGTCTGCAGCCGATGGCCGAATCCGTGCGCCTAGTTCTCGGCAACGGGGCTGAGGTCATTAACATCATCGCCGACACGGGCTACTCGAACGGCGAACAAGCCGGCATTTGTGAGGCCACCGGGCTGATTCCGCACATCCCGGCCAAGCGCAGCATCAACAGCCATGGAGATGGAACTCTGCTGGATCGCACGGCCTTCCGCTATCAGCCGGAGACAGACTCGTTCCTATGTCCTGCAGGCCAGACGCTCCAACGCAAGCAGCTGGCGCGCAAAGACCGCGCCGTGGTGTATCAGGGCCAACCCGCGATCTGCGGAGCCTGCCCCTTGAAGCCCGGGTGCACTCTGACTTCAAGACGTTTTGTAACACGGCATCTGGACGAAGAGGCCTTAAACCGCATGCATCAACGTGCCACTCCGCAAGTCATGCGGCTCAGACGATCTACGGTCGAGCATCCCTTCGCCAATCTGAAATATCGCATCTTCGGTCATCCACGCTTCCTGCTGCGCGGCCTTCGCGGCACCCATACCGAAATCAGTCTCGCGGTCATGGCTTACAACCTCAAACGCATGATCAACATCCTCGGAGGTTCCGTACTCACCGCCAGGCTACTACCGGCCTGATGCCAGCCGGGGAAAAAACATCGCACCTATACCCAAAAGCTGAAACGCTCCCGTTCGGGAGCGTTTCTGCTTTTCCTAGCATCGCTCAGAGACTGCTGTTCCGTAACAGACTCTTAGGCCGCCCTTTTTGTTTCTATCTCACGCTACTAAATTAAATGGAAGGGTTCGCTCCCCTCTCGGTTTGACGGTGCAGGGGGCATGTCGGGTTCGATGGAGAGAAGCACTCCCCGGGCTTGAGGGCCTCGACCATGCGTTCGAGGGCTTTCTGGGCGGGCGTGAGGTGGTGGAGCAGGGCGCGGGCGACGACCAGGTCATAGGCTTCCGCTTCGATTGCATCGTTGAGGACGTCAATGCGGCGGACCTCTAGACAGGGTTTTTCAGCTCCGCGATGTAGGTGATGTCGAGGTCGCTGGCGACGACGTGGCCGGGGGTATGACGCACTCGGCGAGGCCTGCGAGATTGATCCGTTGCCGCAGCCGAGCTCGAGGCAGCGCCAGCCGGGGCCGAGTCCCAGCCGCGCGAGATGGGCGAGCTCGATGGGGTCGAGCAACTCGGACATGAGCGCGAGGCGTTGGCGCTCGCCTTCAAACCTATGGGACAGCGTGTATTCGTCCATCGATTCCGCCTGCGAACATCGTAATCCACTCCGGAAAAGCGGGAATTTGGGTGCGTGTCTCTTACGGCGCAGGACTACGCACGAAAATTGCTACGCTCATGCACGAGTCCGCCGAAACGCTGCGGATGAACGATATTGGCGTTTCCACCTTGCAGCTCATGAGGCCGATCGCGGTGGACCTCTATGCTGACAATCGCACTTCAGGTTCGTTCGTCCTGATCCGACATGCCCCCGTCGAAATCGAAACCGAAGAGGCGAAGCTGGCGGCAGACATGCTCGGGAGTTTTGTGATCCGAGGACATTTATTGAGGTGGGAGAGGCTCACGCAACGATATTGCGCCATACCAGGGAGCAAGCTATCAATTTGCTGGTTCTGGCATCCGCAAGAACCTCCCACTTAGGGCTCGAGATGAGAACCTCGGGAGCATTCCAACTCATTGTGGACAATGACTTACCCCGTTCCCATCCCCTAGCAGGGTAAATCTCAGGTTGTTATTGGCGCTTTTCCGTCCCCTGGCACCGCTCTGCGCCGCCAACTCATTGAAATAAAGGTGTTTCCAGGAAGGACTTTAGAAGTCTGCGAGTTCGAATCACCTGCGGCGGAATGCTTGGGGTAGTCGAAGAAGGGTATTATTGCCGGGAATACCGTCGAACTCAGCGATTACTAAACTGTCGGGCACGCCTAAGCAGGATCACATCGTACGTGGCGCGTCACTCGCCCGGAACTCGAGCTTGACCGCCACAGCCCTGAAGCGACGCCAGAAACGCCATTTTGGAGAGCGAGATGTGTGAAAGAATGGCCCCCTCATGAAAGAGCGACGGATAAGAGACCTGTACGGCGTGTGGAGTTGCAAATGTTTCTGTTGCGATGACTTATCCCGATCGCGTTTGCGTTTAAGTCGCTGGTTCGCGCTTGCCGCGGGAGCTCGCATTGGCGGGAATGCTTGGGGGAGGTTGAGGTGAAAGGCGGTCCGGTCCGGGTAGGCATCGTTGGCTCGCAATTTCAGGCGGAGTGCCACGCGGCTTCAATCGCGATGATCGATGGCGATATGACGGTCGACGCGGTCGCATCTCCGACTCCGGGCAATGCGCAGAAACTCGCCGACCGATTCAAGATTCCCAAGGTGTACACCGACTATCGAGAACTGGCCGCCGATGCCGATATCGAGGCCGTCACTATTACTTCTCCCAACGCTCTGCATTGCGAGATGACTCTGGCCTTTGCCCGCGCCGGCAAGCATGTGATCTGCGAGAAGCCGCTGTGCGTTACGCTTGCTGAAGCTGACACAATGATTGAAGCCTGTCGCGCCAATGGCGTACTGCTGCTTTATGCCGAAGAACTTTTTTTTACGCCGAAATACGTCAAGGCCAAGGAGATGGCCGACAATGGAGCATTTGGAAAGCTGCACCTCATTAAGCAGAGCGAGAAGCACTTCGGGCCACACTCGGAGTGGTTTTGGGATGTGGGACGCTCGGGGGGCGGGGCGCTGCTCGACCTTGGCTGCCATGGCATCGCATTCGCCTACTGGTTTCTGGGGCGGCCGAAGATCCTCAGCGTCTATTCGCATCTCGGGACCTATGTGCACGGCGATAAGACGAAGGCCGACGACGAAGCAGTCACGATCGTCGAGTTCGAAGGAAATGCATTCAGCATTATCGAGAACAGCTGGGCGCGCCGCGGCGGGATGGACGATCGCATCGAGGTCTATGGCGAAGGCGGCCTGACCATCGCCAACCTGCACATGGGCAACGCGCTGCCTACTTACAGCGAATATGGTTTCGGGTATGCCGTCGAAAAGGCGCCGACGACTACCGGTTGGACCTATCCCGTCTTTGAAGAGCTTTGGAATTACGGTTTTCCTCAGGAGATGCGGCACTTCGCGTGCGCCATTCGCGGACTCGAAGCGCCGCAGGCAACGGGCGAGGATGGCAAAGTTGTCCTTGAAGCGGTTTATGCGGCATACGCCTCAGCGGGTCTTGGATGCAAGGTGCAGCTGCCCTATCAGCCGACCGCGAAGCTGCCGATCGGCGAATGGCTGAATCGGAGAAAGACATGAGCCGTGTGCCTATGCTGGAGAATATTTTCGGCCAGCCGGAATCGCTTCGAAGACTGCTCGCGTTTCATCTGGGCGAGGGAAGTGCGGGACTCCGATGCTGCTCCGAACAAATACGCAAAGCCGAGGGTCGGTTGATCTTTACCGGAATGGGTGCTTCTTTGTTCGCGGCAATTCCGGCTGTGGCACGGCTTGTGGAGCATGGATTCGCCGCCCAGGTTGTCGAGAGCGCGGAGTTGTTGCACTATGGCAGCGCCAGCTTGCGACGCGGGGACGTGGCGATTCTGATCTCACGATCCGGAGGCTCCGTCGAAGTTTTGCGACTCGCTGAAAAAATGCAGGCCGCCGGTGTCAGCATCGTCGGCGTTACGAACGTGTCCGGATCGGAACTCGAGCGCGTTGCTGGTTCGACACTCTTGATCGGCTCCCAAGCGGATCAGTTGGTTGCTGTGCAGACCTATACAGGAACTGTGCTCGCGCTTCTTTTGCTTGCGGAGCAGGTAATTGCCGGAGATGCTGCGGCGTTTGCAGAATCCTGTACGACCGCGCTGCGGAAGCTTTCGACCTTTATCGAAGATTGCTGCGACGCCAGTGAATTGTGGCAGGAATGGCTCGATTCGTCGGCTCCGCTGTATTTGCTGGGCCGCGGTCCGGCCCTTGGGTCAGCTCATGAAGGAGCGCTGCTGTTGCACGAAACGGCGAAGGCTTCCGCAGTTTCGATGTCCTGTGGGCAGTTCCGTCATGGGCCGGTCGAGGCGGTTTCTGCCGATTTCCGTGCCGTCGTCTTTGGCACCCCCGAGCCGACTCGCGCCTTAGATCGCTCTCTGGCCGATGATCTTTCGCGTATGGGCGCGAAGGTTCGATGGGTCGGTCCCGCAGAAGCGGACAGCGATCATGCGCCTTCGTTAATTCATTGGCCGGAGGTTCCTCCGGCGCTTGCCGCGATCTTTGAGATTGTGCCGTTGCAGTTCGCGGCGTATCGTCTTGCTCTGTGGCGCGGCATCGTTCCGGGAGACTTTCGGTATGCTTCCGCAATTACAGCTGTGGAGTCGGGCTTTCCGCTGTTTCAATCCAAGCTCGCCGAAGTATGAGTTATACGCAGCGCGACCCTAGTTTTGAGGTAAGTCGTCGCAGTAATCTGTAGAAGGAGTGAGTCTAATGGCTGGCCAGGCACCAAGTCGAAGAGAACTGTTGCAGGCATTGACGCTAGCCGGTTTAGCGAGCACCTTTTCTGGTTTCACGCGCTGGAGCTATGCGCTTGGAGAAGAGGTGGATCCGCACCATCACCAGGATGTTCCCGTCCAGATAGCTCATGCGGCGTATACTCCGCAGTTTTTCTATCCGAATGAGTACCACACGGTTGAAGTGCTTACCGACCTGATTCTTCCGGCGACAGAAGACAGCTCGCATCAGCCGCAACCAGGCGCGAAGGACGCCGGCGTCGCCGAGTTCATCGATTTTATGGTCTACAGCGATCCCTCGATCCAAGCGCAATTTCGAGAGGGCATCGCCTGGCTGGACAAGGCAACCAAGCCAGCTGCGGGCTTTACCGCTCTCTCTGCGGACCAACAAAATGCTCTACTCGAACGTCTCGCTTACAAGGCGAAGTATCGCGAAAGCGAAAAAGCGGGGCAGCAGTTTTTCGCGCTCTTTCGCAAATACACGGTGATGGGCTTTTATACATCGCGAGTCGGATTGGAGTCGCTGGACTATCCCGGGCTGAAGCTCTATAGCGAATCGCCGGGATGTACCCATGAAGGGAACCCTGAACACACTGGACTGTGAGGGACGGGGCTGTAAAGGACGAAGACACTATGGATATGTATGACGTCATTGTGATCGGTACTGGCGCTGGCGGTGGAATGACCATCAAGACGCTCTGCGAGGCAGGCCTCAAAGTTTGTGCGCTCAACGCCGGGCGACAGCTTGATCCGGCTAAGGACTTCCGGATGCACAAGCAGCCCTACGACCTGAAATTCCGCAGCTTCGACTCGCCCGCACGCAGGAGGATCAGCATTGGCTATATGGATAGCGAGTATGTTTCCCCCGATGTCTGGGAGCATGACATCGCGTACTCGACCGCGCCGGGAACAAGCTGGACGTGGCCGCGATGCAACGGCGTGGGAGGGAAGACAAACTTCTGGGGACGCTCCTCGGCGCGCATGGGTGACATCGATTTCAAGGCAGCCTCACTCGATGGCTACGATGTGGACTGGCCGGTTTCATACGCAGACCTCGCGCCGTACTACACTCGCGTCGAAGAGTTTATCGGCGTGGCGAGTACGGTCCAGAATCGTCCTTCTAATCCGGATGGGAGGTATCTGCCCGCCTTTAAGTTTCGCTGTATGGACTACATCATCGAGGCTGGCGCGAAGAAATCCGGCATTCCATATCTACCCGACCGTACGGCGCAGTTGACAGAGGCGCACAACGATCATCCGGCTTGCCATTATTGCGGCAACTGTACCGAAGGCTGCGATGTGGGCGCCTTTTTTTCGTCGCCGTACTTTCTGCTGCCCAAGGCGCACGATACGGGAAACCTCGAGCTTCGAACCAACGCCATCGCCCGGCAGATTTTGGTTGACGAAGACGGCCGGGCCAAGGGCGTGGCTTACGTCGAGCGAATCACCCAGCGGGAAGTCGAAGTCTATGCCAAGGCGGTGGTGGTTGCCGCCTCGTGTGTCAGCACGGCACAGATCATGCTGAACTCGCGTTCGCGGCAATGGCCGACGGGCATCGCCAACTCCAGCGGCCAACTGGGAAGAAATCTTTGCGACCACCTTTACGGAACGGCGGCCTATGGCTTTCTTCCCCAGTTGCTTGGCCAGCCGAGTTTTCCAGACAACGTTTCGCAGGCGACGATCGCCTGGCTGCCGCGATGGCAGAATCTCGACAATCCAAAACAAGAGAAATTCATTCGGGGCTATTCCATTTACCCTGGCGGCGGTTGCGACATTTTTCCATCTTACGCGGAGGACATCGAAGGTTTTGGGGCGAGTTACAAGGCGGAGATCAAGCGGCGTTATCCCACGCCGGTCAACTTCACAACCCAAGCACCAACCCAGCGGTCTGACAAGAATTTTGTCGATATCGACCCAGAGAAGGTGGATATTTTCGGCACGCCCCAGGTTCGCATCCATTTCGAGTGGGACGACAACACGCTGAAGATGTGGGAACATTCCCGTCAGTCTTGCGAAGAGATATTTCACAATATGGGCGGCGTCTTTCAGGGTCATGGGGAGCCGCAGTCTCCAGGTTGGAGCCTGCATGAAACCGGCACTTGCCGCATGGGTAACGACCCGAAGAAATTCGTCACTAATCGCTTCGGCCAGGCACATGATGTGCCAAATCTTTATTGTGCCGACGCCAGCGTTTTTCTAAACTGCACCGACAAGACCACAACACTTTCTGTACTGGCATTCTCGCTGCGCACAGCGGAGTATATCGTCCAACAATTCAAGGCTGGGCAACACAGATCGGCCGCACTGAGCCGGGGATGAGGATTACGCGGCGGCGATTCGGAGCGGGCGCACTGTTGCTTGCAGCGGATGCTGCTCTTGGCGCTGCGAAGTCGCCGCAGGCGAGTTTTCCTTTGAATCCGCGAGATCGCATTGCTGTCGCGACTTATCCTTTTCGCAGATCGTTGCGCCGAACAATGAGGACCGCGACGCATCCAGGCCGGGGGACGCCGATCCAGTTGCCGACACGCATCGCTTGATCGAGCAAGGTCTTGCGCTGATCTGAGAGCGGGCCTACATTCCTACCGAGGACGCAACGATGAAATGGAAACGCGGTGCAGGTGTAAGGGTATTCGTGATGGCATGGCTGGCGCTGAGCGCGGCCTGTAGACTCTCTGTCGCGCAAGTATCCGCATCGAATAATCCTCTGGCCGGGCGCTGGGACCTGACGCTTACAACGCCGGATGGAGAGCTACCGTCATGGATCGAGGTATCTTTTCCCGGCGGCGACCCGAAGGTTCTCTTTGTCGGTGCGATGGACCATGCGGTTCCGCCGAAAGATCTCAAAATCAAAGCGTCAGAATTCCAGTTCGTATCCCCTAAGGGAGAGGAAGGCTTCCCCGACGACATGTTGTTCAGGGGCAAGCTGGTTGGCGACAAGCTGGTTGGCGATGTGACTGATTCAGCTGGCGCCAAGTGGCCTTTGACAGGCGTTCGCGCACCTTTGCTGGATGCGAAGGGCACACCGGAATGGGGCCCGCCGATACAGCTCTTCAATGGAGTCGATCTTTCCGGTTGGACGCTCCGCGATCCAAGCAAATCGGGCAGCTGGAAAGTGGAGCATGGAGAACTCATCGCCATAGGCCGCGGCTCCGACCTGATAACGATCGCAAAGTTCGGGGATTTCAAGCTGCATATTGAATTCAAGAACGGTAAATCCACGAACAGCGGAGTTTACCTTCGCGGCCGGTATGAATTGCAGATTGAGACCGACGAGGCGGCTCAAACTGGCGAATTTCATACCGGCGGCATTTATGGATTTCTCGCCCCAAATCCAGAGCAACTTCGGGTGCCTGGGGTTTGGCAGACGTTTGATGTCACTCTTATCGGGCGTCGCCTGACCGTTCTGCAAAACGGAATCACCGTAATTGACAATCGCGAAATACCGGGAATCACCGGGGGCGCGCTGGATAGCAAGGAAGCTTTGTCGGGTCCAATCTACCTGCAGGGCAGCGAGGATGGGCCGGTTGCTTTTCGAAACATTGTGATTCGTCCTGCGAAGGACTGATGCCGTTTTGGTAGGTTTACCCCGACAACTGCTTGTTTTGAGTCGGTGATAGCACGCGGGAGCAACGACCTCCATTTGCGCTCTGTTGGCCAGTCTTAGGCTGCTTTATGTGGTCGTGGGTGTCATCCGCTGGCCTGCATGTTGTCAGAAAACGCGTTTGATTGTTGATTCGAGTCCTACCTGAGGAGCCAATCCTCTCGATCAGTTAGAGCGATTGCTCACAGGAGCCTCTTCTCCCGTTCAACGTCAGTACTCTATCGGAGCTGCTCCGCGAGGACGCCCTGCGCGGGAGGTGAGGATAGGGCGGAGCGGGTCGGATAGAGCGGTTGAAGGAAGGCGCTGGTGCGGTGGCAACGGGTGTTCGCTATGGGGTTTCAATCGTTCGAGGGAGCAACGCAGCTGGTAGCGCGGGATGGCGAGTGAGGTCGATCGGCTGAGAGGGCGTGGTAGAGGGTGCTGAGGAGGAGTTCGCATAGGAGCTGACGGTTGGAAGATGGTCTGCTACGAGGCTGTGTTCGGTCTGGAGGCACACGTGGAGTGGACGTGTTGGGAAACACGCAATCGTTGCCGTGCTGATCCAGACCTTATGACGAGTCAAGAGCATGGAGCTCCTTTCGTTCGATAAAGAGCTGCGCGGCCGAGAGGGGTCCGACGCGGTGCATGAGCCCATGGCAGTGCATGCAGTTCCATAGAGTCGATGTTGGGATAAAAGGCACTTCAGCAGAAGGGGCCCGGTTGAGCTGGGCGCGGCAGAGTGGCAGTATGCGGGTTCGTCTGCGGTTGGAGAGCCAGCCGAAGTAGCGGATGCGGGGAAAACCTCGCGGCAGGACATGCTGCACGAAGCGGCGCAGCGGTCCGGCGCGTACAAGCGGTTGGGCGCGGCATCGATGAGCCGCGCGACCTCCTCCTGGCTGAGCACGATTGGAAGCTTATGCGGCACCTTTGGGAAGACGAGATCGTCCAGGGCAAGATCACGCCGCCTCAGCGTGCGCTTATACAAGAACCGCAGTGCCGAGAGGCCTCCGTTGGTAGTTCGAACCGCTGCAGACGCCCAGCATATCCCGAACGATGACGAAAGCTCGATCGCCATCGTTCGCCAACAATTGCCTGCTAGATGGTGCGATCGAAGGGCTGCTTTTGGTAACCCTTGACCCTGTCTTCCGTCGAAGGAGGAAAAATATTGAGATACCTCCCCTCGCGAGAAGGAATCACTTCGCCCATCTTTGCGATCATGTCCCTTGGATGGAGTCTCTCTTCTGGTTTGCCGAGCAGCCCGTCGACCACTTTCTGGAAGGCTTCGCGCTTGATAAAGTTGACGTCATCGTTGAGCCAGCGTAGGCCGGCTTCAACGACAGTTTCGTTGAAGCCGGTAAGGTAGGGTCCGGGATTGATCGTTTGAACCTGAATTCCGAAGGGTTTCAGTTCTTGGTACATCGCTTCAGCTATAGATTGCATGGCATGTTTCCTCGCGGCATACGCGGGAATTGGGAGGACCGTGAGAAGTCCAACAGCGGAAGAGACGAATACCACCAACGGCGCTGGAGCCTCAGTGAGAATGATCGGGGGACCTGTAGACCTCATGGTAACCAAGAGGATCCGAGAGCAACGGCTCTCGCGAGACCGCAAGCCCGGCGTCCTACGCAATTCCATAACAAATCCTGGAATCGGGAGAAACTCATGTCTCTTTTCGTGCTCTCGAATAAGCTTAGATTCCAGAAAAATATGGGGATACGCAGGAGTGCTGCGGTTTGGCTCAGAACGTGCTACCTGCAGGGGTCATTAGGAACGATGCTGTCGCTTACGAAAGGGACACCATGGTACGTTTCTACAAGAATTTCTTCGCCTCTACGCTCCTTATCTCAGCGTTCGTATTGAATCCAACCACATTTGCTCAGACCGAAACCGGCCAGATTGCGGGTACGGTGACCGATCCGTCCGGCGCCGTGGTACCCGGCGCAACCGTGACCGTCCGGAACGCCGACACCAACGCCGAGCGCACTGCCCAGACCTCTGACACTGGCGCCTACTTGGTGACAAGTTTGGAGCCGGCGAATTATGAGGTCACCGTGAAATCGGCTAGCTTCCAGCCATTTACCGCCAAGGTTGAAGTGACGGTGGGCGGTCACGTGACGGTCGACGCGAAGCTCTCGGTCAGCGGCAATACCCAAGAGGTCGAAGTGGTCGGCGAAGGCGGCGTCCAGGTGAATACCCAGACCCAGGAGCTTTCGCAGACGGTCAACACTCAGCAACTGGCGAACTTGCCCAGCCTCACACGCAACCCGTATGACTTTGTGACCCTCTCGGGCAACGTCAGTAACGGGGACAACACCACCAATAGTATGAGTAGCGGCCAGAATCTCACCGCCCGCGGCGTGGGCTTTTCCCTCAACGGCCAGCGCGAGTCGGGGACCGAGATTCTGCTCGACGGTGTCGAGAACATTGCCGTGTTCGGTGTGGCCGTCGGCCAGAACGTTCCGCTGGATGCCGTGCAGGAATACAGCGTCATTACCAACAACTTCTCGGCCGAGTACGGGCGCGCTTCGGGAGGAATTGTCAATCTGACCACAAAGTCGGGAACCAACGCCTTCCATGGTTCAGCATGGGAGTACAACCGTCTCTCTGCCTACACCGCCAATACCTACGCCAACGATGCAGCCAATACGGCTGCGGGTTCGATCGTATCCCCCAAGGGAATCTACACCAGAAATCAGTTCGGCTTCCAGGTCGGTGGTCCAATCCTCAAGAACAAGCTCTTCTTTTCCGCCTCAACCGAGTGGACGCGTGTTCGCAGCCAAGCCTCGGAGACCCAGGAGATCATCGATCCGGGATTCATTTCCACGCTGCCGGCAAACGCCCAGGCTTATTTCGCAACCTACGGCACTGGAGCGCATCCTTCGTCGGGCGCGGTCACCACCGCAGGGCAGTTGGCGGCAAGTGGACTAACCGTAAACCCCATCAACGGCGTCACTCCCGTTCCCTCCTCGCAGCCGATCTTCGATACTGTCAACTTTAAGGCCCCCTTCGATGCCGGCGGCGACGTCCCCCAGAATACCTACAGCTTAGTGTATCGCGTGGACTTCAATATGAATGAGAAGACTTCAATGTTTTTCCGCGGCGGCAGGGAGCATCTGGACCAGTTCGCGGGATCTGCATCTTATAGCGCCTATCCGCAATACGACTCGGGTGGTGCAACGACGAACCAGAGCTATCTCTATTCCATAACCCACACCTTCAGCCCGGTTCTTCTCGATAATTTGAAGGCCAGCTACACCCGCTTCAACACCATAACCTCCTTCGACACCGCGCTGGTCAATACCCCCAATCTTATGTTTGTTCCAGGAACCGACCCTGTAACCCAAGGGGTCATCCAACTTCCGGGCCTGCAAAACTTCGGAGAGCCTGGCGAGGGTGGTCTGCCTTTCGGCGGACCCCAAAATACGGTTCAAATTCAAGACGATCTGTCGTGGACTAAAGGTCGGCATGCCATGCGTTTCGGGGGCCAATTTACTTACATCCAGCTCAACGTAGCCTATGGCGCCTACGCGCAGGCCGTGGAAGAGCTTGGCGGCACTCCACAAAACAGCATGGATGACCTGGTGAATGCCGCTGGAAGCGCCGGCGGGAGCCAGCTGATTGCATTCTCTGCTCGGGTCGATCCGCAAGGCCAACTCCCTTGCGTAGCCAACCCGGGTTATTGGGAGACGGGGAGCACCAGCGACCTGATCACCGACCCAGCCTGCGCCGTAACGCCGCCACTTACCTCGGCGGTATACGGCCGCAGCTATCGCTACAAAGATTGGGCGCTTTATGGGCAGGACAGCTTCAAAGTGACGCCGAAGCTCACTCTAAACTATGGTCTGCGCTACGAGCACTATGGTGTGCAGCACAATAACCACGCAGATCTGGACTCCAACTTCTACCAAGTTAACGGTATCGGCATTGAACAGGGGGTGCGAGCCGGTCAAGTGTACATCGCAGATAAAAGTCCGGTAGGCCAGTTCTGGGCCCCGAGGTGGGGCACCCTCGCGCCGCGAATCGGCTTTGCCTACGATATCTTCGGAAACGGCACGACCAGCGTTCGAGGCGGCTTCGGCTTGAGCTATGAACGCAACTTTGGCAATGTGACATACAACGCCAGCTTTAATCCGCCTGCGAGCGCGGTGCTGAATACTGTCTGCGGGCCGCAAAGCTTCGGTTCGCCGGCTCCGGTTTGCGGAGCGTATGTTACCAACGACAATCTTGGCCCTCTGGGTCAACCCGGCCCTCCAAGCTATCTTGGCCCGTCGGAAATCCGAATGCCGAACCCATACATTCAGGTCGCGCAGACCCAGTTCTGGAGTCTCGCCGTCCAGCGGCAGGTGGCCCGTAACACGGTCGTAGAAGTGAGCTATAGTGGCGCGCACGGTGTTCATCTTTACGACATCGAAAACATTAACCTGCTCGGTGCCGGCCAGGCCTACCTCGGAGACCCGCTGACGTTTCCCGCGTCTCCCGACTGCGCTTCGCCATGTTTCGACCGGCCAAACAATCAATATTCGAATATCAATATGCGCGGCAGTCTGGGGCAAAGCAGCTACAACGCCATGAACGTGAAATTCCAGACGCAAGACCCTCACAATACAGGTCTCAGCCTGGTTGCCAACTACACCTATGCGCACGCGATCGATGACATCAGCTCAACATTTTCCGATAGTTTGCAAGGCGGTTCGGGGGACATCGGCTCTCTCGGGTACACCGATCTGCTCAACCCCGGCCTTGACTTGGGCAACGCCGACTATGATGTCAGAAATCGCTTCGTCCTGGCCCCAATCTGGAACACTCCCTGGTTCAACACGACATCCGACTGGAAAGGGCAGGCGCTGGGCGGCTGGTCGATATCGGGTATTTATACCGTTCGCACGGGCACTCCATTCTCCATCTACGACTATAGCAACGAGTTCAACTTCTACACTGTTCCGCGCTTGACTCCAGTCACTCCGATTACCCAGTGGCACGTTGCCAAGTCTCCTCAAGCTTCAGGCCCAAACAGTTTCAATGGTCTCACCGTGCCGATTCCCGCAAATTACGATCCGGCGATTGGCAATTTCCTTCCGTTGAACCCGACGCTGGGCATCTCCGACTTTGGCCCGTTTCCAGGCAACATGACCAGCCGGAATGCGTTCAGGGGACCTGGGGCATGGAACTTCGATGCCGCAGTTGGCAAGACCTTCAAGGTGGGCGAACGCGTTCAGGTACAGTTCCGCGCCGAAAGCTTCGACCTCTTCAACCACCACAACTTTTACACCAACACCACCAACCTGCTTTACGACGGCCCTGCATTCGACGCAGCCGGGAATCCGATCCCGCCGGCGCCGTTGGAAGTTACCTTGCTGAAGGGCGGCCTCGGTTCGCTCGCCACCGGCGGCAACCATGACGAACGTCGCTTTGGGCAGTTTTCGTTGAGGGTGAGCTTCTAGCCCGAGATAAGGCCGAGGATTGGCTCGAGATGAGCTGCGCGGCGGGTCCGCCCGTTAATGTGTGATGCTCGCTTCTGTGCCTACTACGGCTTTCATTTGTTCTCGTCACCGGGGTCCTGTTTTCTGCCTGCGATCTGCGCTTGGACAGCCAGGCGGTCGGCTAGAGCTTGTCGTTTTGAGACAGAAATATCCTTGGTCGCCAGGGATCGAGATTGTGGGCAATGCTCATCCCCGCCTGAGCAAGGGCGACATTGCAAATACCGAGATCTTCGAAAGCTCGACTAAAGATGAGCTTTGAGATCGCGCCAGGACACAGAGAAGTTCCGGATCGCCGCTTCTTGACTGGCTTCTAGGTGGGGCAGCCTCTGGCGATAACCAGGAAATCGACAAGGATGTCCAATGGTGGATTTAAAAGGGCGTCTTGGAACGCACAAGCCATGCCGCGGCGGACCAAATGATTGCGGCGAGCCTTTTCTTCGTCGCGCAGGTCGTGGAACGATTTACGGAACTCGTCGAGGAAAGCTGCGCCAGCGCCAGCCGAGAGGCCGGAGGAGGCCGCAGCTAGCCAATGTTCAGGCGGAGCAGCCCCGATAACTTCCGCAGCGCCAAGAAATGTGGGGCCACTGCCAACGAGGGGTGGCACGTACCTGACTCGCTCCCCAGATATTTCCGAAACTGAGCGGCATGGGAGAACCATTGTAGCCCGGAAAGATGATCGATTAGAGAAGTGCTTCGCGGTACGGAGTCACTGTTCTAGGCGAGCGGTTGAATATTGGAAACATGCACCTTGAAATCTGTGGCCGTACGCAGCGCCTAGTTGCTCCGGCGAGCAATGGAAGTGTTCGGCAAACTGTCGCACCGCACCGAGGTAGCCGCGGATCGTAGACGGTGAATAGTTGCGCCGCTCAAGCTCGTACAGCATGCGCTCGCGAAGTGGGGTCATGGGAATCTCCTTCCTATAACCACTCACCCTAGCCCTGCAGGACTCCCTTCGCTACACCACGACTCTCAGTCCGCCGCGCCAGCGGCTTCGTTCAAACCGGCTTGTCGTACCCCGCGCATCAGTACGATATCGCGCTCACCATCCTCTGGACTCGATCGGATGATTGGCTGAATGGTCGACGGCGCAATGTTGTAACCAGGCGCCAGATGAATATCAGGCGCCCATCTGGTAACGTGGAAGGCCTCGGCGATCCTTTGTTTGTCCGATTTATCTAGTCTTTGCTCGTCGATTGTGGGCGGAAGCGGAATAGGGAGACCGAAGCTCTGCGTTCGGGAACCTTCCGCATGCATTGAATTCGAGAGGAAGCGTTTTGAATTATCTGAAGAAGATTTGTGGTTTCATGCTGTTATTGACCGGAAGCGCGTGGGCACAGGCAAACGGCTCGTTCGCACAATTCCCGCCGTATATGAGTGAGCATTTCGATTATGCGACCTTTACGCGTTTCGATGCTCCAGTCCCGCCCAAGACGCTCATATATCAATCGAACGGCTTTCTTGCTTTGCAGGAGAATGGGTTCGGCCGCCAAAAGGTGATGATTCCCGTCTCCGGTCCCGCTGCTCCAACCAACGAAACCGAGCGGTTGTTTGCCCTGGGGATCGACGCGCCGGTGTTGATCGATGCCCAAGAGCATACGTACAGGTTCGCTGACAGCGCCGCTCGCCGCGACATGACTTACTTTGCGGATCGTACGGTCTATCGCGCGCAATTCGAAGGCGGTCCTCAGGTTTCGCTCACTGTTTGCCCGGTCTATGGCAAGCCGGCCGCGGTGCTTCGCATTAAGGTGGACCATGCGGACAGTCCGCTGGATGTTGTCATCGCGAGCCACGACGACGGTTTTGAGCGCATCTCAAAGCCGGACTCCGCCGATGCTCTCTTCGGCTCATCCAAGTGGCCTTATCGCATTTTGCTCTCCGGCAACATGGCGCCGGACTCCGGCAGTTTCCATTGGAAGCTGAAATCGGGAGACGAGGCGGCGTTGATCGTTGTTCTTGGTGGGGATGAGCAGCGCGCACAAACGACTCTGGCCCAGGTTCGATCTTCGAGCGATCTATTCGACAACGCCACGCACGAGCAGTGGAACAAATACCTGTCTTCGGTCCCACTGGTAGCTCCAGCTGATCCAATTCAATTCACGATTGGCACAACAGGACAGCACGAGAGCATCACGCCGGTGGAGCTGGTGCGGAGTGAGTTGTGGTTTTGGCGGGGCCTGCTCAACTCCACCTGCCAGGTCGACTACCTTCCGGCCTGCCCCATGCCGATCGCGGACTGGAATGTCTTCATGGGCATGTGGAGCAATGACGGCATCGCAGAAGTTCTCTCCATGATCGCAACCAACCGCTCCGACCTGGCTCGCGGCGCCATTCTGAATTGGTTCCGCTATGCCGTGAACATCAATGGTGACGGTACGACGGCATGGACCATCTTTCCCTCCGGCAAGAATACCTTTCAGGCCACTGGTCCCGAGCGCGAAACGCAAGGCGTCCCCGTGCAGGCGACGCTGGTTGGCGAATACGTGCGCCTTACCGGAGACACAAGCATTCTGCGCGAAAAGCTCGGCGGCCCCGCAGGGGAACGCACGCTGTGGCAGGCGCTCCTTGCCTATCAAGAGAATCTTCTGAAGGTGCGCGACGCAAATCAGGACCATCTCATCGACTGGATGCATACTTACGAAACCGGTTGGGACGACAAGAACTCGCCTTTCATCGACCTCAGAGGGCACTACACCAGTTCCCTCAATGAGCAGGCCTTCAATCTATGGAGCCTGAAAGAGATGGCGTACCTTGCTCATCTGCAGGGCGAAGACGGGTCCAGATGGGAGCGGGAGTACGCGCAGGCGCTTGCCGCGGTCCACACCAAATTGTGGGACCCCGCCTCGCAACGTTACTGGGATTTGGACGTCAAGACGGGCGATCTGTGGACCAAGGGCGAGAATCTGGACGCCTACTACCTGCTCTATTTTGAAAAAGACCCCGCCCGCGTGGACTCTATGATGGGCCGTCTCCGCGATCCGCGAAAGTTCGACGGCGCACTTCTTCCCACGATGGCCTTCGATACGCCGAACTGGGGCGGATACTGGCGAGGTCCCGCATGGCCCCGCATTTTCTCTTATGTATCGATGGCGCTGGCTCAGTCCGGCCACGGAGCGGAAGGATTCGAGTGGCTGGCGCGCGCCATCAATTCAAATCTTGGACCATTGCTGCCCGAGACTGTCGATCCCAAAACCTATCCTCCCGGAGAACACGCGGGAGGCTCTGTGCGCATTATGGGGCACGACGTGCTCGACACTATGCTGTTTCCGGAGGTTGCAGGGCTGCGCACTTGGGGTGGAAACGACCTGATCGTGGCTCCAGGCGCGGCTCCTCAAAAGGTATATGTTCGCGGTCAGAAATGGATGGGCGACCGCTACGACGCCATCTTCGAGCCAGGACGCCCGACCCAAATCTGGTGCAACGGCCAGCCGCTGCCCTCACTTGCATCTGACCGTCTGTGGCGCGCAAGGCGTGGCGGCCAGCGCGTTTCGTTCGAACCGCTGCCAGTTCCCGTTACCTCCGAAGCGCAGCGCTGAAATAATTAAGCCGCTCTTGTGCACCGTAGTGGCGGCCTCTCACCCTGCTTTCGTTTCCAAATTTTGCGGGAATGGCGCGTTCGCGCGTGTGATCGCAGATCGACTTGCAAATGTGAGACGTTCGGCGATTCACTGGCTATTCTAATCACGGTGTTCACAAGCTTCCCGAAAAGTCACCCTGACCCATTCTCAATTCGCCCCATGAACTTCTCGCTATGATTACTGCTGCCACACCCATCCGTAAAATACTGTAGATCGGAGCTGCGTCATGACCTCCTCCACAGGAAACCACTCGGAAAACGCCAACAAGCTTCCCTTGCGCTTGTTCGCTCTCGCCGTCGCACTCATTGCGATCTTCTTCATGCAGTGCATGCTCACCGCAAAAAGAGACTCGCTGAACTGGGATGAATCCCAACACGTCTACTCCGGATGGCTCTCCTGGAAGCACGCCGACTTCGGTTTCAACCCCGAAGTCCCCCCACTGATCAAGATGTGGTGTGCAATCCCCCTGCTGCATCGCCAAATTCAACAGCCCGCCTACATCAATACCCATTTCAAGCTAGAAGGCTTCGCCCTCGGGCAGAAGTTCATGGCGATCAATGGAATCGACCGCACGCTGATACCCGCGCGGTTCATGGCCTCGCTTCTCTCAGTCATGCTGGCGATTCTGCTTTTCATCGCCGCACGGGAGATGTTCGGCACAGCGCCTGCCCTCTTTGCACTCGCGCTCTTTACCTTCGATCCGAACTTCCTTGCCCACGACGCATATGTCACCACCGACATCGGCGCCGCGCTCACCACTCTGCTGGCCATCTACGCCTTCTATCGATTCTCCAAGCGTCCCACCGCGTCCAGAATTCTTCTTCTCGCGATCGCAGTTGGATTAGGGCTTATCGCCAAGTTCACCGGCGTACTCATCGTTCCTATTCTCGCGCTAATTGCCGCTGCCGAGACCTGGCGCTCGCGCACCCCACGTTCTTCAAACCCGACGACGGCCTCCGCCCTCCAGATGCTTGTTGCCCTGTGCACTGCTACCGCATTTGGACTTCTCTGCATCTGGGCCATCTACGGCTTTCGCTATCAGGCCCGCCCAGCCGGTCTCGAGCTGAACCCTTCCGCAGCATCGTATTTGCAGGGGCTGAACTCGCCCCTCAGCCGTAACGCAATGAGCTTCGCCGCTCGACATCATCTGCTGCCTGAGGCCTACCTTTATGGTCTGGCCGACACCAAGATTTCGGGCGACGAGTACCCGTCCTATTTCTTTGGAAAGATGTACCCTCACGCTCCGCACTGGTACTATCCCGCGGCGCTCCTCATCAAATCGACAATTCCATTTCTGGTTCTTTTGTTCCTGACCACCGCCGTCATCGTGATCGGGCAGTGGCGAGCGGGAAGGGAAATTATCTTCCTCACCATTCCCGCAGTGGTGCTCTTCGCGGTTGCCACGTTTTCCGTTTTCGGGATCGGATTCAGGCACCTTTTCTCGATCTTTCCCCCGCTTTACATTCTGATCAGCGGAGCCGCTTTTTACCTCGCGAATCGAAACCGCAAATGGCGCCCCGCGCTTGCCCTTCTGCTCGTCTGGCAGATCGCGACCGCCCTCATCTCCGTCCCCGGCGGCCTGGCTTACGCCAACGAGGCATGGGGCGGATCCAGCCGCACCCACCTCTATCTCTCCGACTCCAACACAGATTGGGGACAACAACTCAAGATGGTGAAAACCTATCTGGACAAGCACCCCGAAAAGCCCTGCTACTTTGCCTACTTCGCCCAAGGGCCGGTGGACTTCACTGACTACGGCATCCATTGCCAGCAACTGCCCACCTCGTCAGGCTCATGGCTGGGGTTCGCGCCAATGCGCTTCGATGCGGGTCCAACAATCTCCGGAATCGTTCTCATCAGCGGTGGAAACCTTGACGGCGTTGACCGCCCAGGAAAGCTCAATCCCTATGAGCAATTCCGTACTATAAAGCCAACAGCAACGATCGATGAAGCGGTCTACGTCTACGAAGGATCCTTCACCATGCCCCTCGCCGCAGCACTGAGTCACGCCGAGGTGGCCCAGCGGCTCATCCGCCAGAAACGCTACGACGAAGCCCTCGTCGAAGCAAAGCTTGCAACTCAGCTAGCGCCAGAGAGCACCGATGCACTCACCGCACTGGGTGGCGCCCTGGAAGGGTTGCATCGAACACCCGAGGCGGAGGCCGCATACTCGGCGGCTCTCCAGGCCGCACAAACCATCGAACCGGAGTTCCAAGCCGGCGCAGTTCCGGCGCTCCAAGCTAAAATCAACGGCCAGCAACCATAAGCCAATTTTGATATTTCCCGAGAAGCCGTGCCAGCTCAACTGGTCGATGCAACACCATCTGATAGAAATCATTTCTTTTTGAGGTGGTGTTTATGACACAAGGAAGACGGGTTAGGCTTTCTGCGGAGCAGAGGACTGACATCTGGCGCCGTTGGAAGGCGGGAGAGTCGTTGCATGAGATCGGGCGCGCCTTCGGCGAGGACCATGGCTCTATTCAGTTCTTGTTATCGCTGCGCGGCGGGACTGTTTCGCCTGCTCGTGAGCGTTCGCAGCGAACGCCCACGCTGGCCGAGCGGGAAGACATCTCAAGAGGTCTTGCTTCCGGTTCTTCGATTCGTGAGATCGCCAGAGGGCTGCAGCGGGCTGCCTCGACGGTGAGCCGGGAGGTGGCGCGCCACGGCGGCCGTCCACTCAACCGAGTCAGTGAAGCCGACCATCGGGCATGGCAGTCGGCTTTGCGACCCAAGCCATGTTTGCTTGCCATCCACAGAAAGCTGCGCACGATCGTCGCGAGTAGTGACAGCACTCGCAGCACCTTGATGCGGCATAGTTCGGCATTCGACATTGTGGCTGTTATGCCGAATGCGACATAGCAGCCAGCGGCAGTCTTTCATCTTCGCCGCCGTCAACCCTGCACCCGACCGCGGATGGTCAGGATCGAGCATGACGAGATGAGTAGCGAGGGCCCAAGCTTCGGCCAATCCGGGCGATCATGATAACCGCTAACCTCAAGCCACACGACGCAGCCGAAGTTGTGAATATTTATCAGGAGCCCGGCCGCCATCCAGAACGCTGAGGAAATTGTTGAGCCGCTGGCGAAGGCTCTGTCCAACCTCAGAATGTGCGGTAATGGCGGTGTTTTGTTCTACCTGAGACATATGTGCAACCAGTGTGACGAGATTCGTACTGATATTCTCGCCAACTCCATTGAATGCGACTAATTCGCTCAGAGCGGTTCAATACAATTCAGCGCAAACGTCCAAACCGGGGCGTTTGCGTCTCCAGAATCGCACCTGCTATACCGCTTACGCGCCGAAGCGGCCTGGGGGAACGGCAGTGACTCTAGAGGTTCTGAAGTAAAGTTTGGGACAACTCGGCATCGTTGATTTGGAACATTAACGGCATACCGCCGGCCAGCGGACAACTACATCCTTGTCTCTGTGGACGGATGAAGGGTTCGAGAGCTTTTCGTAGAGATCTTTCCTGGTGAGAAGCCGATACCAAGCTCTCGAATCGCCATCTATTCCGCCCAACCAAATCCCGCCATCATTCCAATCGCTCGTTTGGTAAGCTTGAACAGACTAGCCAAGATTGTGAGTCTGGTGGAATCGTAGAATGAGAGAAATACGTGGAATCTTCGAGCGGGAGAAGGGCAGCGGAATTTGGTGGATCCGTTGGAAGGACTCGGCTGGCAAGAAACGCCGAGAGAAGGTTGGACGGCGTTCGGACACCATCATCCTTTTAGCGAAACGCAAGACCGAAAAACTGCGGCAGGCAAAGCTTCCTGAAACCATAGACAACTCGATTCTCTTCTCCAAATTGCTGGACGACGCTCTCGAGCACTCCAAGGCGACGAACGGAGAGCGTTCGACTCGCGAGCTGGAGCTCAAGATCAACCGCCTGTGCCCCGACTGGGGCGACCGTAAGGCGGCCGAAATCACGAAGCAGGAGATTGTCCGTTGGCTCAAATCCGAGTCCGTGAAGCGAGATTGGACGGTGGCTACCGTAAACCGCTGGCAAGCCTGTTTTTCGCTAGTCTTCAGGGTCGCCCTCGATAACCAGAAGATCGCCATGAATCCGGCCTCGCGCATCCGCCGCAAGGCGGAGAACAATCAGAGCATCCGCTTTCTCACCCTTGCGGAGGAGAGACGGATTCGCAAGGCGCTCTCCACCCGCTGTCCCTCCTGCCTTCCCGCCTTCATCATTTCGTTCCATACCGGGTTACGAGCATCGGAGCAATGGAACCTGCGCTGGTCGGATATCGATCTCGAACGGAGGTCTCTGACTGTCAGAACACAGAAGACGGGCAAAGGGGAGCGGCATATCCCGCTGAACGAAGCCGCCGTGGTCGCCTTTGAGAGTCTCCGCCGGAGCGCGAAGCGTAGTCGTGTCCCTTTTCTGAACTCCAAGGGGACACCGATGACCACCTACCGCGACTGGTTTGATCCGGCGGTTAAGGAAGCGCGCGTCCCGGACTACACCTGGCATAAGAACCGGCATACCTTCGCTTCTCGATTAGCCATGGCCGGAGTAGACATACGGACCATCGCTCAACTCATGGGCCACGGTACAATACAGATGTCCATGAGGTATGCCCACTTGAGTCCGGACCACAACCAGGCGACGGTCGATCGCCTCGTCGTTTTCGGAACCAAACGGACACCAAATCGGACACCAGATGCGAAAGTGGCGAAATTGGCAGACGCACCAGACTTAGGAACCGTTTTCGTCGATTTTACCCGATTGCAGGCCGTTGCACCGGATTGCACCGACGTTTAATTTCAATAAGTTAGAATGCCGCCGCTTGCACCGGCTTGCACCCAATAGCACCAATGTTCAAAGCGAACGGACACCAAATCGGACACCAGATTTTTGTCAATTTCGTTCCACGTCTCGATCAAACCGTCCAGAGAATGGCAGTCAGGCTAAAACGAACACTGCATAAAACCTGTGACACTTCGATCCGCAGCGCCTGAGAGATAGGCGACTTCACGACCACAGTTCCTCACCGCTTCACACAGCATTCGATCAAGAGTACTCGTGTGTTCGCACGACCGGATCCATCCAAAGTCCGTGAGTTTGCAGATGAGCCTGTTGCTGGTCTCGCATTCCGACGCCCACCTCAGCAACCTTGAAGGCCCTTCGATCTTCTGTTTGTCCGATCGCCGGTAGAAGCGGCCGCACATGATTTCAATTTAGCCTGGCACTTCCTGCGCCGGACCGCAGCACCCCTTTCTCGTTCGGCCTAAGAAGGTCCTCTCGAACTAGGCTGCGTTGGCAGGCCTCCCGGTCGCACTCTAGGATTGGGATTTTTTGCTTTGGGGGAGGCAGTGCTATCATTATGGCTTGTCTAACGAAAACAATCTAAACGGCTTACTCCCGATAATGAAGCTTATGTTAACTATTAGTGTAAGCGCAAAGTAGAAATGTCCGCTTTCTGCAAAGTTGAAATGTCCAGCCTACCCTTCCGAGGTGTGATTCGGGAGGCGGAGATTGGATCTGCTAACGATGAGCGGACGCGAACTGCAGCGCATCGAGGTGCTTTCCGAGGTCGTAGCGAAGAAAAGGACGGAGCGATCCGCGGCGGCGGTACTGGGGATCAGCACTCGGCAGACCAGAAGACTGTTGACTGCGTATCGCGATAGCGGAGGCTCGGCGCTCATCCACAAGGCTCGCGGCCGCGCTTCGAACAACCGCCTCATCGCCGGTGTTCGTGAGTACGCGATGGCGATTGTCCGGTCCAGGTACGCCGACTTCGGGCCGACCCTGGCAAGCGAGATGCTACTGGAAAAGGATGGGTTGAAGGTCTCACGCGAGACGCTTCGCAAATGGATGGTTGAGGACGGCCTGTGGCTGTCGCGCAAGCAGCGGCGAACATTTCATCAGCCTCGACTGCGCCGCGAGCGGTACGGTGAGCTGGTTCAGATCGACGGCAGCGAGCACCGATGGTTCGAGCAGCGAGGCGAGCCGTGCACACTGCTGGTCTTCATCGACGACGCAACCAGCCAGTTAATGCATTTATCCTTCGTCCTGAGCGAAAGCACGGACTCGTATTTTGAGGCATTGCGTGGCTACCTTCAGCGCCACGGATGCCCGGTCGCCTTTTACTCCGACAAGCACTCCGTATTTCGTGTCCTGAGACGGGATGCGAAGGGCGGCCAAGGCATGACCCAGTTCGGGCGTGCCCTTGCTGAGTTGAACATCGAGATCCTGTGCGCGAACTCCAGCCAGGCCAAGGGCCGCGTGGAACGGGCCAACCGTACCCTTTAGGATCGGCTGGTCAAGGAACTCAGGCTCGCCGGAATCTGCGATATGGCCTCCGGCAACCTTTTCCTGCCCGACTTTATGGAACGCTTCAACAAGCGGTTCGCCATCCCGGCCGCGAGCGCTGAAAACCTCCACCGTAAGCTGAACATCCCTTCCGCCCAGCTCAACGAAGTACTGTGTCACCGCGAGCAGCGCTACGTTGGCGCGCAGCTCACCTTCCACTATGATCGGAAGCAGATCATCCTGGAACGGAGCGAACTGTCGGAGGGCCTGGCCGGCAAGTACGTCGAGCTTTACGACTTCTCAGATCGGATGCTCGAAGTGCGTTGGAAAGGTCATTCGCTTCCCTACCGGGTTTTCAGCAAGGATCAGCGCGTCAGTCACACCGCAATCGTCGAGAACAAACGCCTTGGCCATGTACTGGCGATCGTCAAAGCGCAGCAGGACATTAAGCATGAGACGAGGGTCATGACCAACAGCGAGAAACTCGGTTACAAGAAGTCACCGCGAAGAGTTTATGGTCCAGGCTTCGAACCGAAAACAAGATCGGCTGCAGCGATGGAAATGACGGGCTGAAGGAAAGCGTGGAACGATGAAACTGTCCCACGCTTCCCACAGACCTTGGAAATCGCAAAAGAAGCGATTCCACACATTTCCACCGCAGCCCTGCTACCGGGTTTACACTGACATTTCTAACGGGCGAACTATCCTGTCATTTCTAAAGAGCAGCAACAAAAGATTAGCGCCCGATAGAAATGTCCGCTCTCTGCAAAGTTGAAATGTCCGCTCTCTGCAAAGTTGAAATGTCCAGCCTACCCTTCCGAGGTGTGATTCGGGAGGCGGAGATTGGATCTGATCACGATGAGCGGACGCGAGCTACAGCGTATCGAGGTGCTTTCCGAGGTCGTAGCGAAGAAACGGACTGCGCGATCAGCGGCGGCGGTGGTGGGGATCAGCACCCGGCAGACACGAAGATTGTTGACTGCGTATCGCGACAGCGGAGGCTCGGCGCTCATTCACAAGGCTCGCGGTCGCGCCTCGAACAACCACCTGATCGCCGGTGTTCGTGAGTACGCGATGGCGATTGTCCGGTCCAAATACGCCGACTTCGGGCCGACTCTGGCTAGCTCTGCCCGATAGAAATGTCCGATTGCCCTTCAAGCGGTATCGTCGCCTGGGAGGCGAACGACTTTTGGGATGGGTGCTGATAAGCGAGCGCGATGTACGACGCGTGGACGTTTTGACGGAGGTATTTTCAGGCCGACGGACAGTTGCCTCGGCGGCCATCGTGTTGGCGGTTGGTGTCCGGCAGATCCACCGTCTCCGGATCCGGTTTCGCGAAGATGGTGAAGGAGCCCTGATTCACAAGAGCCGAGGGCAACCGTCGAACCATAGCTTATCTCCTGGCATCCGCGAGTACGCCCTCGATCTGGTCAGGACGAGGTACGCTGACTTCGGTCCAACACTTGCGATCGAAGTCTTACAAGACAAGCACGCTATCAAGGTGGGTCGTGAGACGTTGCGAACCTGGATGATCGAGGATGGCTTGTGGCTCTCGCGCAAGCAGCGTAAGAGCTTTCGATAGCCACGGCTTCGGCGGGAGGCGGACGGACTTTGGGATGGGTGCTGTAGAGCGAGCGCGACGTAGGACGCATGGAAGTTTTGGGAGAGGTTCTTTCGGGCCGACGGACAGTTACCTCGGCGGCCATCGTGCTGGGGTTGGTGTGCGACAGATCCACCGGCTTCTGATCCGGTTCCGTGAAGATGGTGGAGGATCCCTGATTCACAAGAGTCGGGGCCAACCCTCGAACCATAGTCTGTCTTCTGGCGTCCGCGATCGACTCGTCTGTGAGCGTATCGGGAAAGGAGTAAGCGACTCCGTCGATGCCTTTTGCGGAACGAGGCCAGCGTTTTGTCTGCCAATTGAGGAACGATGGATTTCTCGAGAAAGAGCGCCTTTTTTGCCGGCGACACAAGCGGCAAAAAGCCCGCGGGCGGGTTGTTTCATCGACATCGCGGTTTGGCAGCTGAAGAGTTCAAACCCGTTCTGGGTATTTTGCAAGAAAGAGCTGAGCGACAAATCCTCCGCTGTCATTGCCAACGAGATCGACTGTCTCAACTCCCATTTTTTCGAGAAACGTCTGCAACATTTCTACCTGTGTCTCAGACGTGATGTATTGGCAGGCAGGGACCTCGATCGAACCGAGGCTCATCATGTCACGGCGAGGCATCTTCGATGAAAATGCAGCCTCTCCGACGCACCCCGCTATCGATAACTGTTGAGAGGCTATACGGTATCGCGTCTCATGACGATCGGCTGCTCCCTTGACTCTTCGCGATCAACACCTAAAGAGCGGTAGACCGTATCTCGGCTAATGGACGTGCGACTTTTCTGACTGCCCTGCGGCGTTCACCAAGACATCCAGTGCGGAGCTTTGGGTGCTTGCGTCACGGGAGCCCAGCGGGGCGGACCAGACTTCCCCGAGGCGGTAGTCGGGCGGACGCACCTGAGTCCAGATAGCATCTGCATTCGTTATTACGAATTCGACATAGGCTGGCCGTGGGTCTTCTTTATCGAGAATGTCCAGATTCCGGACGAAAATGCCTTTGAACTGGGTGCCATCCGCACCGCATTTTGGTTCGCATGGATCATGAAGGATCCCCCGGCGGTTGGTGAAAGCCGACAATGTGGCTTGGGCGATTTTGTGTGCCTCAGACAGAAGCTGCGGATCGCCGTCGACCGTGTGCAATGCGACTAGGCCCCCCAATATGACTCCCTGATTGTAGGTCCATGCGGTGCGCTGATTGTTCTTACATGTGTCAGTGAGTCCGTCGTTTACAAGATTGTTGGAATTGATCATGCCGGAATGTTCAAACCAGCGCCACTCGCGGCTGGCCCATGCTAAGTATTCCATCCTCAGTTGCGGAGCCTTGGTGAGAGATGCCAGTTGGGCTGCAACCGAAAGGAACAGCTCGTTTGCGATCGCGTTCTTATACTTGCGATCCTTGCTCCACCAAATTCCACCAGAGCAGGTATCATCCCAACCGTAAGTCATGTCCGTAAAGATGAAAGCGGCGGTATTGAGGTAGCGCTCGTCATGGGTGAGTTCGTACACGTCTATCCACGCGAGTGCCCACCAGCCTTCGTCGTCGTAGTACTTGTTGATAAATCCAGGCGAAGTCTTTTGCGCAATTGACAATGTGTTCGAGAAGACGAAATCGTATTCCTTCGTTTGAGCAATGCGCGAATAGTTGGCCAAAACCGTGATTGCGTTTGCCGAATTCCACCAGCCTGTGGTCTTGTACAAGCCTGTGTCGAGGTCGTACCAGGTTTGAAGGGTCTGTATGCCGAGAGCTGCGCGTTCCTCGTAGGATGGTTCCTCTGCGAATCCGACGCCGCACGAGATTCCATAGCCAACGAGCAGAAACGCGAAAATCCCGCGAAACGACCGGCTTCTCGGGTTCGAAGTGTGACTCGACATGCGTCAACCTTTCTAGCTCCGTGTGTGTGAGAGTCGATATCTATCCGCGAGCTATTCGATACCGCGCTGCTGCCGAAATCGTTCCAGCGACACGCCCTTGGTTTCGGGAGAGGCAGAGAACACGACGATAAACTGGAGCACCATCATCGCGGTAAAGAATACCAACGGGGTAGCCGAACCATTCCTCACCGTGCTCGTCATATTCGAACATGATGATTGGCGGGGCCTCCGGACTGGCTCCGCCTGCTGCTTTCAAAACGATCTTGCTGACACCTTTCGCGACGGCGAGATCGAAAAGACCTTTCAGAAATGGCCCGAGTGCAACGCCACCCGCTCCGATCAATGCTACAAGCAGCTACTGACTACGTTGTCCGCAAGTGCCGCGACCCGATGCCGAGGTCAGAACACTATGAAAAAAACGATGGTGTTCAGTTTTCGCTTTTCTTGCGATGCGCCATCAGATGCGCTACAACCTCCTCTAGTTTTTGCTGACCCGCGGAATCTGGGGACAGAGGTTTGGATTGGAAGGCTGCCAAAAGGTGATCCCAGATAGCATCCAGTTCCCCTTGCATGTTGCCGGTATTTGCGGTGATGGCGACGACCACGTCCGGGTCTGGCATCATGACGATGAACTGCCGCCTGCTCCGTCGGCGCGGAAGGCGTTGTGCCGACATCTCCAGAACTGGAAGCCGTGCCCTTGTATCCTGCGTTTTGAGGCGTAAATTTGTTTTACGTTTCGGCGGTGAGGTCGTCGTGCCCGGAGGCCCGCGTGAGCAGAGCCTGCCAGAAGATCGGCCCCCGTCCCTCTCTTTTGGACGCCGTGGAGAATCGGAGGCTGTTGGAGCCTGCATGTTCAAGGTTGGCGGAAAGAGCAAGTCCGTATCAGCGGACGCGGGACGGTGCCGAAGCTCAGAGTAACGCGGAGGACAGCGATGAGCAAGGGGTTGGAGAGAAGTCAGGCAACGGTGTTTACCGGCATCGACGTGAGTGCGGCGAGGTTGGCCACGGCGGTTCAACAGGCAGGCCGGGACGGCTTCCGGCGGAAAGAGTTCGCCAACTCGGCTTCCGGGCATAAGCAGTTGATCGCCTGGCTGCTGCAGTGCGGCGGGCGAGTGCGGGTGTCGCTGGAGGCGACCGGGACGTACTCTCTGGATGTAGCGCTGGCGCTGGATGCGGCGGAGGGTATCGAAGTCGCGGTCCTGAATCCGAAGACGGTCCACCGGTTCGCGCAGACGCTGCGCCGGTCGAAACCGACCGGGCCGACGCGCAGGCGCTTGCCGAGTACAGCCGCAGGATGGAGTTCGTGCCGTGGCAGCGGCCCAACCGCGGTGGGCTGGAGTTGCGCACGCTGCTGAGCCGGCACATCGCGACGCTGACCGAAGGCCACACGCGCTGGGGCAACCGGCTCATGCCGTCGAAGCTTCCAGGACCACGCCGCGCTGTGTGCTCGACGATCTGAAGCGGGCCCGAGCGGCCATCGCCAAGCGCATCCTCAAGCTTCGTCAAGAGGCTGTCGCGATGGTCGAGCGGGACCCGCAACTGACGCGCAAGTTCCAGCAACTCACCGGCATCAAGGGTATCGGCGAAACCAGCGCCGTGCAGTTGCTGGGCGAACTCGCCGGGCTCGATCCGGGGATGACGGTGCGCCAGTGGGTCGCCCATAGCGGGCTCGACCCGGTACATCAGATCTCGTGCAGCTCGGTCCGCAAACAGACGCGGATCAGCCGTCACGGCAACAGCCATCTGCGTCGCGCGCTCTACATCCCCGCCCTGGTCGGCGCACGCCACGATCCGCATATGAGGGCCTTCTACGAACTGCTTCAGACTCGCCATAAAACCAAACTCCAGGCCCTCGTCGCCGTCGCGCGCAAACTCCTTCACGCCATCTTGGGCATCTTCAAATCCGACTCCGACTATAACGGAGCAAAGCTCTTCCCCCACCTCATACCCACTTCTTAGGAAGTCTTTTGCTTCAAACCACAAATCCCTTGCAAACCAAGAGAGAATCTTCTTGCCAGTCCGGGCCGATCTTGGCATGGCCTTCATTCTCAGTCGAAATTTGCTTGGAGGTGGCTTCCTCAACCCACTTGCGCGGAAGCAACTGCTTGCCGTTCCATTTCCCCTTTTGCAGGTAGAGTTGGCCGAAGTTGGCTATGTCTTCGGTGCGAAGATATAGCCCATAGCCACCGAGCGAATTGCCCTCAGTGCTGCTGTCCATCGGGGATAATCTATTCCCAGCGGTTCGAACAGACGCTGACCCTCACGCACATTCCCGTGTTCAGGGTACACCTGCGACTTGACTCGGGCGAAAAACCGGCACCGCTGAAGTCTTATTCTCGAACCGCCGGGAAGGTCAGTGTTTCTATGAGACGGTCGCTGGTTGTCAGAAATTGCAATCTATTTCGGAGATTGCGGCGCTGCCGTAGACTCCCGCAACACGAGGTTGGTGCGCAGGGATAGAACTCGCTCCGCTGTTTGTCCGGTAAGTGCGGAAAGTGTAAGACGGCTCAATTCAGACCTCGGCACGTCGACTGTCGTGAGGGGTGGATTGAGAAATCGGCTAAAGTACGTGTTATCGAAACCGACCAATGACACCTCCTGGGGAATGCGGACCCCGCGCGCCTGAAGACCTCGGTAGACCCCCATCGCAACCAGGTCGGTCACCGCGACTACAGCCGTGAACCTCACCTTCCCAAACGTCGCCGCAATAGCTGCCTCGCCTGCGTCGGCTCCGGGTCCCGGCATATTCACGATTGTGCTCTTCAGGTCGGGCATTTTCGCTTTGCGTATGGCCGCCGCGAATCCCTGGTCGCGTAGCCGGTGCGAGAGCAACGGTTTCCCTTCCACCACTTGGGCATTGCGAACGAAGAGCAAGTCGCGGTGCCCAAGCTCTATCAAATGCGTCACGGCGGCCTGCATGCCACCTCGCGAGTCCACGCGGATGATCGACGAGTATTCGCTTGGTGATCCAAAATCCAGAAACACGGCCGGCACCCGGCTTGCGACAATCTGCCTTCTAGATTCTTCATCGTCCTCGGAAGTCAGCACGGCCAGGCCGGCAATGCGCGCTCTCAGCAACTGCGCGACGGCGGACCTATGCTGCAAGGGCGAGAAATTCGTAGCCATCAGCGATATTTCAAAGCCACAGCGTGCGGCTTCTTCCTCAACCGCTTGCGCGGTTTCGGCGAAGAATGGATTCTGCAGGTTGGAGACAATCACGCCGAGAAGCTGCGAATGACGTCGCGCCAGATTGCTGGCGTAAAGATCGGGCCGGTACCCAAGCTTCGCGATGGCTTTGCGGATCCGATCACGCGTCGCATCACTGATGCGCCCGTTCCCGTTAAGCACGGCAGAAACGGTGCCTACAGATACTCCTGTGGCGACGGCGACGTCCTGAATCTTTACCCGATTTGCGCTCTTGACGGGCGATTCGGGAGTTTGGGGTACGCTCCGTTTCTGCCTGGTTTGGACGCTGGATTTGCGGCTCATATTCATAGACTAACCGGGCGGCGCATGGCGCGGGACGACTTGACAAACGGGCAGGCGGAATGAAAACTTAAGCCTGCTGAAACGTTTCACTAATCTTCGCAGTGAGGAACCGCATGCCAGCTCACGCCGATGAACTCGCAATCAATCTTCATGAAGAGCTCGACGCCCCTTTCGTGCTAACCCGCGAGCAAACCGAATTCTACGACGAGAACGGCTATATCAAGCTCAAGCATGTGCTGTCACCAGAGCTCCTGGAGCATTATCGCAAGATCATTCAAGCAAAGGTCGCGGAGCTCTCGGCCGATGCTCTCCCAATGGAACAGCGCACCACCTATGGCAAGGCCTTTCTGCAGGTGATGAACCTCTGGACCACGTCCGATGGGGTGAAGGAGTTTGTATTCGGGAAGCGACTGGGGAGGATTGCTGCAGAATTGATGGGCGTATCCGGCGTACGCCTTTACCACGACCAGGCGCTCTACAAGGAAGCCGGGGGCGGTATCACTCCGTGGCACGCCGACCAATACTATTGGCCGGTGAACAGCGAAAAGGCCATCACGGCGTGGGTGCCGTTGCAGGACACGCCTTCGGAAATGGGGCCGCTCGCCTTCTGCGAGAAGAGTCACCGCTTTCAGGCTGGCCGCGATCTCGAGATCAGCGACGAGAGCGAGATGACGCTCAAGCAGGCGCTCGGAAAGTTCCACCTGGAAGAGAGCGCCTTTGATCTCGGCGACGTGAGTTTCCATTCCGGCTGGACCTTTCACCGGGCTGGCGCCAACAGCACGGATCGGGCGCGCGAGGTGATGACCATGATTTACATGGATGAGAACATCCGGCTCACCGCCCCGAAGAACAAGAATCATGTCATGGACATGGAGCGCTGGATGCCAGGCCTGAAGGCGGGAGATGTTCTCTCCTCGCCTTTGAATTCGGTCGTATATTCAAGCATCCCCGGACCGATCACCGACCCGGAGATCGCGTGATCCTGGCCCTACTGCTCGCTAAGCCGCTCGCTCCGCTTCATTGGCTCGACACGGTCGTCATCGTGGCGTATTTCGCGGCTGTGCTTGGACTTGGATTTCTGCTGCGGCGGCAGACGCATACCAGCGAAGACTTCTTCCTGGCCGGCCGCGAGATGAGCGCCTGGGTGGCCGGCGTCAGCTTTCTAGCCGCAAACATGGGCGCGCTGGAACTGATGGGTTGGGCAGCTGCCGCCTATCAGTATGGCTACCTGGCGGCACATTGGTACTGGATAGGTGCAGTGCCGGCGATGTTGTTTCTCGCGCTGGTAATGATGCCCTTCTATTACATATCGAAAACCCACTCCGTCCCTGGCTATCTGAAGCTTCGCTTCGGTGAACCCACGCGCGCTTTCAGTGCGGTCTCGTTTGCCGGGATGACGATCCTAATGAGCGGCATCAACATGTTCGCCATGGCGAAGGTGATGCAGGTGGTGCTCGGCTGGAACCTTAGCCTCTCCATCCTGGTCTCGTCGATCACGGTAGCGCTCTATGTCACGCTCGGCGGTCTCCGCTCGGCGATCCTGAACGAAGTGTTGCAGTTTTTTCTGATTTGGGCCGGTGCTTTGGTAGTGCCTATTCTCGGCCTGATGGAACCCGGAGGCTGGAGCGGCATGAAACGCCGCATCCTCGCCAACACCGCGGCGGGGCTGACCGGCAACAGTGGCTACCTGCATCTGTGGACCACTCTGGGGCAATTCCAAACCAACAGCATGGGCATCCATTGGACGGGAATTGTGTTTGGGCTTGGTTTCGTGGGGGCACTCGGGTACTGGACGACGGACTTCCTCGTTGTTCAGCGAATACTTGCGGCGAAGGACCTTCGCAGCGCGCAGATGGCGCCCATCATCGGCGCGTGGTTCAAAATGGCGGTGCCATTCATCGTGATTGTGCCTGGATTGGTTGGCCTTGCAGTGCTACCCAATGCCGGTCTGGCTCTCGTGAGTGAAGGCGCTGTCAAGGCGGGTCAGCATAGTTACAGCGAAGTGCTGCCGTTGCTCCTGATTCGCTATGCAGGGCCGGGCTTGCTGGGGCTCGGCATCACCGCGCTCATCGCCGGTTTTATGTCGGGGATGGCAGGCAACGTGAGCGCGTTCTCGGCGGTGTGGAGCTACGATATCTACCGGCCGCTCTTTCGCCCGGAATGCAGCGACGAGCACCTGCTCCAAATGGGCCGGTGGAGCACGATCCTCGGAGTAGCCGCCTCGGTTGGAACAGCATATTTCGCCATGCATTTTGCTTCGATCATGGACTATGTTCAGGCGCTGTTCAGCTTTTTTGTCACGCCGCTTTTCGGCACGGTGATTCTCGGCATGTTGTGGAAGCGCACCACCGGTCCTGGCGCATTCTGGGGATTGCTGGCCGGCACGGTTTCTTCTATCGCTATGTGGGGGTGGGTGCAAGCTCAGCCCTCAGCGCTGCAGATCCTTGCTCTCTCACGCTTTGCGCAGCCCATGGCGGAATCGCTCTACCGGATGCTGTGGTCGTGGCTGATCTGCGTCGTCGTGACCGTCGCGGTAAGTCTGGGAACCAGGCCGATGCCGCTCGCCTCGCTGACTGGCTTGGTTTACGGCTGCACTGCGATGCCGTCTCGGGGCAAATATCCTCTGGTGCAACAACCGATTTTTTGGGCTGCCGCCGCGGCTTTCGTTTTTCTGTGGCTGCAGTGGCTCTTTCGTTAGGAATCAGAATGCGACGAACCTTCGAAGTATGGTTCTACATCGGCGCAATGCTTGTCTTCTACGGAGTGTTGCTTACGGCTGCTGGCACTTATCAGTGGACGCATCCACCGGCGACCGTGCTGGCAAATAAGCATGCAACTCTCTGGGCTGGCGTGATCCTGCTGGCGGTTGGCGGCATCTATACGATCGGATATTGGCCGAAGCGCCGCCCCGGCAAACCGCACGACGGCTCGCGGGTGGAGTAAAACAACTATGGTGGAAATACGCGCCGCGATTGCGCCAGGTGACGGCAGCTTCGCCGTCGAAACTATTGCGCTGGACGCGCCGGGCACTGGCGAGGTGCTCGTCGCCATCAAAGCGAGCGGCGTCTGCCACACCGACTGGGATTCACTCCGCTGGGGTAAGCGGATCGTGCTCGGGCACGAGGGCGCGGGCCAGGTCGCCGCGGTAGGCGCAGGCGTAAATACGTTTCAACCTGGCGACCGCGTGATGCTGAACTGGGCGATCCCCTGCGGCATCTGTCTTCAATGCAAACGCGGAAAAGAAAACATCTGCGAAGATCGCGGCACCGTGCCGGACCAGCGATTTCATCATCCCGGCGGTCCGATGAATGCCTCGTTTTCACTAGGAACCATGGCCACGCACGTGCTCGTGCCTGAGGCGGCTGTGCTTCCCCTGCACGATGCGGTTCCATACGACGTAGCGGCGATCATGGGCTGTGCGGTGATGACCGGGTTCGGTTCCGCGGTCAACATCGCCAAGGTGCAGGAGGGCAGCACCGTCGTCGTGCTCGGTTGTGGCGGCGTGGGCCTCAGCACGATGTTGGGCGCGCTCTATTGCAAGGCTGCGCGCGTCATCGCCGTCGATGTAAATCCCGCCCGGCTCAATCTGGCAATGCAGTTTGGCGCTACGGAAACATTGCTCGCGAGCCGAGACGACAAAAGCCTGATCGAGGCAGCGGAAGAGGTACGGCGCCGCAACGGCGGCAGGGGTGCGGACTACGCCTTCGAATGCACCGCCGTGCCGGAGCTTGGCTCCGCGCCGCTCGCTATGGTGCGAAGCGCGGGCACAGCTATCGGTGTTAGTGGCATCGAACAAGTCGTGCCCGTCGATATGGAGCTCTTCGAGTGGGACAAAATCTACATCAACCCGCTTTATGGAGGATGCCGTCCGCAACGCGACTTTCCATTATTGGTGGAACTATATCGCGACGGAATGTTGCCCCCCGACAAGATGGTGACCCGCCGCTATTCCCTGAACAACCTCGCTCAGGCTTTTCAGGACATGCACGCAGGGATCAACGCCAAGGGAGTGCTGCACTTTGATTGATACCGCCGCAGAGATCGCTTTCCGCACTGTGGGGCTTTCCGAGCCGCAATACGAGCGAGAAGGCCTCAGGTTCGCGACGGTGCAGAGTCCCGCTCTCAATCGTCGCGGCGACGTTTCGGTGTGGATACCCGAAGTAGACGAAATCGGAACGCTGCTAATTCTGATGCACGGCCTCTATAGCAGTCATTGGGCATGGCCCATGAGGGCAGGAGTTCACCGCACCGCACATACGTTAACGGCTGAGGGCATTATCACTCCGATGGTGATCGCGATGCCCAGCGACGGACTAGCCCTGGATGGCAGCGGTTACCTGCCGCTAGCTACTGAGGACGTTGAGCGCTGGATCGTCGAAGAGGTCCCAGCGATTGCCCGGCTCGCTGCTCCCGCCTTGCGCGCCGACGCACGGATCGCGATCGCCGGCTTGTCGATGGGCGGCTACGGAGCTCTACGATTAGGTGCCAAGTACCCAGATCGCTTCTGCGCGATCTCTGCACATTCGGCGATTACCGGCATCGCCGATTTTGGCTTTTTCATTGAAGGGCCACTTGACGTTTACCTGAACGTCGCTCCCAGCGAAGAATTGGACCCGCTCTATTGGCTAAGACTTCATCGCGATCGTCTGCCAAGGCTGCGTTTCGACTGCGGCCTCGCCGACCATCTTCTTCCAGGCAATCGCGCGCTCCACGAAGCGCTGCTAAAGGATGGTATCGCGCATCAATTTCAGGAGTTCGCTGGCGGCCACGATTGGTCCTACTGGCGCGAGAATGTTACGCACACGCTTCGCTTCGTGAGCGAAGAAATCGAGGACGTATGAAGAAGATAGCGACTCCATTGCACGATGCGCCGGGTGTCTGCGCGCGCTGTAGGCCATCATTTACCTTCTTGATTCTTTGCCTCTCAGGGTGCATGAGTGTCTGTGCGCAAGCTCCGCCGAAGACGACTGCGCAGATCGCGAACATATTTACGAACCCTTTGCTTCCCACCGGTCCCGACCCCTGGGTCACGTCCTACAAAGGTGTCTACTACTACATGAATACCACCGGGCGAAACCTGACTATCTGGGCGACGCCGGACATTACAGACCTCAGCCACGCCAGGAAGCGCGTGGTCTGGACTCCGCCCGCAACGGGTCCCTACAGCCACGACATCTGGGCGCCCGAGCTCCATCGCTTCAATGGCATCTGGTACATCTACTTCGCTGCGGACGCCGGCAGCAACGAGTCCCATCGCATCTGGGTCGTCGAGAATGCGTCGCTGGATCCGCTGGATGGAGAATGGACGTCCAAAGGCAAAGTTGCGACCCCAGACGACAAGTGGGCCATCGACGCTTCGGCCTTCGAGGTCAATGGTCAACTCTATCTCCTCTGGTCCGGTTGGAAGGGAGACACGGACGGCGAGCAGGACATCTTCATTGCTCATCTGAAAAACCCATGGACAATCGACTCGAAGCGCACTCTGCTGTCCTATCCCAAGTATCCATGGGAACATGTTGGCGACCTTTTAGATCGGCCCGCCGTGCCGCACGTCGACGTCAACGAGGGGCCCGAGATGCTCCAGCACGGCAACGATCTGTTCCTTGTCTACTCCGGCTCTGCCTGCTGGACGGATTACTACGAGCTTGGCGTTCTGCGCGCTCATGCGGGAGATGACCTGCTGAACGCCGACTCTTGGACGAAGTTCGATCATCCGTTCTTTCGTCAGGATCCTGCCAACGGCGTGTTTGGCCCAGGGCATAACGGCTTCTTCAAGTCACCGGATGGCAAGCAGGACTGGATCATCTATCACGCAAACCCCGGCAGCAAGGAAGGCTGCGGCGCGAAGCGCTCCCCTCGTGCGCAGCCCTTTACCTGGAACCCGGAAGGTACGCCGGACTTTGGAGAGCCGGTCTCGACGGACACGCCGCTCGCCAAACCCTCGCGCTAGCGCGGCGTCTCGGGATATGTGAAGCGAGGGCCCAACGACATCAGACCGGGATATAAGGAGGATGAGCATCCATGAGACCGCGCATAGCCGCTGGAATAAGTCTGATCGTAATCGCATCGTCACTCTACGGACAGACCACTGCGCCGCAGGCGACGGTGCATATCGATGCGACGCGGGTTGAAAACCGTATCAGTCCGCGCATGTACGCCTCGTTCGTGGAGATGATGGCGCAAGACGTCAAGTGGGGCCTGACGGCGGAGATGATCCATGATCGCTCTTTCGAAGAGGCCACCGATTACCTCGGGCTGCCCGCGCACTGGCGTCTCGAGCCGGATGAGCGCAACGATAATGTCGGCGCGATCACCTTTGCGCAGACTGACGCAGAGGCGTATCCCGCGACGAACAGCGCCACTGGCGCGCCCGAGCACTCACTGCGGGTGACTCTCGCTCCGGCGGATATCACCGATACCCGCCGCGGCTTTTCACAAGGACGTCTCTCCGTGATCGCGGGCCACAGTTATCGGGGATATTTCTGGGCGAAGATCCCAGCACAGCAGGGATACAGTGGCCGCATCGAGGTCGCGCTCGAAGAGGAAGAAACCGATGGCCAGCGCTACGCCTCAGCTTTCGTAGACGGCGTATCAGGGAGCTGGCGACAGTATCAGTTCACGCTTACGCCAGATCACAGCGATCGCATCGCCAAGCTGAGCTTTATCTTTAATGGCAAAGGCACAGTCTTCATGGATCAGGTCTCGCTCGATCCCGCCGACGCGCGAGACCAGGTGCGGCCCGACTCCGAGCAGATGATTCGCGCACTGCACCCTTCCTTCATGCGCTGGCCAGGCGGCAACGTAGCGCAGGATTATCACTGGCAGTGGGGCATAGGACCTCGCGACGAGCGGCCCACCTGGATCAACAAGTCCTGGAGCAACGCGCCGGAGCCGGGCGATCTCGGCACCGACGAATACCTCTCGCTTTGTCAACGGATTGGCATCGAACCCTCGATCACCGTCAACGTAGACGGTGCCGGCGCGACGCCCGAGGAAGCAGCGGCGTGGGTAGAGTATGTGAACGGTCCTGTCACTTCGAAATATGGCGCGATGCGCGCCACCAACGGCCATTCGGAGCCTTATGGTGTGCGCCAGTGGGAGCTCGGAAACGAGATCTTCGGAAATTGGGTGCGCGGCCATGTCACTGCCGAACAGTATGCCGAGGCCGCAGTGCGATACCCGGGCCCTGCGCGCCGTCGACCCCAGTTTGCGCCTCATCGCGGTCGGAGAGGGCATCTTCCCCAATAGCGACGCGTGGAATACGGCCGTGCTGCGCATCGCAGGCGGTGACATTCAATACCTCGCTATCCACGACTACACTTCAGCGTCGCAAATGCCGGGGCAGCCAACCCGCGTGCCACGATGATGAGCCGCGCGGGTGAATTTGAGGCGAACTACCGCCATATCGGGGACCTGATCGATCGGACCGCGCCGAACCGGGACATAAAGCTCATCGTGAACGAGTGGAATCTGTTTTACGGAGCAGATGTAATCCAATCGATGGAGGGCGCAGTCTACGCCTCTCGCATGATGAACGGATTCGAGCGCGATGGCGCTATCGTCGACGCGAACTGTATCTCAGATCTGCTCAACGGTTGGGTTGGAGGAATTATTCAGGCAAGTCGCGACCGTATCTATGGCACCCCGCAGTACTATGCGTTGACGCTCTACAGCGAACATTTGGGCACAGACAGGCTGCATGCCGACGTATCCTCTCCGGAACTCCAACCCGGCACGCCGACGGTTGATGCCGTGGCGACACGATCGGCGGATGGTTCGCGGCTATTCGTCAAGATCTCGAATGCCGATAGGAACAGCACGGTTTCCACGCGCATCGATCTCAGCGGCTTCATGCACTCGCGGTCGGCAACATTCGATCTTCTGCATGCGAGCGATCCAAAACAGAGAAATACCTTTGCCAATCCTCTCGCGGTCGTGCCCCATGAAGAGGTAGTCGAGTGTGCAGCAGCGTGCCTGATAAAGCTACCGCCCGACTCCGTGGCTGTGCTCACCCTTCAACGGCCCTAGGGATAGACGGAAGTGGTTCTCGTGGTCTCCGTTTCCGCATCTCGACGGCAGCCTTTTCGTTTCGTGGGCTACTCGGAAGCGTCCTCAGCCAGAAGCGAACTAACCAGTCAGATCCGAGTGATCTATGTCATCATTAAGTGGCCGAATGACCGGAAAATCGGCGGATGGCCTTGTTTGCAGACTTATACCGCCAGCTAGTTGAAAGCGTTGACAATAAATTTCGAAAGTGTGGCCTGCCTCCAGCCTTCGTTCCTCACTCACCGGAATGCTCCGCGGCGCGGAAGCTACTGGATATTGCGAAGGGTGTAGCCATGGCTGATCTTGTTCTGCTGTTCGGTAAGTTCGCGTGCTCGGGTCGACTCCTGGCGCGATTGTTCGTCTTGTCCCAGTCGGGCGAGAGTCATTGCGTAGTATTGATGGGCAGTTACATAGTCAGGAGCATACAGCACGGCCTGTCTCAGGTATTTGTCGGCGGACGCGTAGTCTTTTGCGCGAAAGGCTAGTACACCCATGCCGGTTAGCGCGCCTCCATGGTTCGGAGCAGTTCCCAGCACTCTGGTGTAGTCTTGCTTCGCGGTGGTTTCATCGTGAGAGTCGAGAGCTATCTGACCTAGCTCGTAGTATGACTCGGTCTGCTGTGGCTGCAGTGCGATAGAGCGTTCCAGTTCATCCTTTGCCTCATCATCTCTTGACATCATGTAGAAGAGGTGTCCGAGGCCATAGTGAGCGGTAGCGTCATCCGGCCGCATCTTTAGATATGCGCGCAGGTTCGACTCGGCTTCGCCAGTCTTTTGTTCGTCGAGTTCCACATGCGCAAGGGCATAAAGAATTCTGGGGTTTTCGGGATCGAGCGTATGGGCTTGTGACAACGCCTCATCTGCATCCTTGTAAATTTGCATGGCGTTTGCCATGATGCCAAAATCCAACAACAGCTCTGGAGATTTGGGAACATATTTTCGGGCGCGCAGAAGGCAAGCTAATGCTCGGTCCTGGATTCCGGCTCTACGATCTGCGAGAGCGCTCGCAACAGCTGCACGCGTTTCTCCGGCCTGTGCATTTGACGAGTCGGGCCGGATTCTAAGAACGGTTTCAAAAGAGTTCATTGCATCGTCGTTTAATTTCTGTTTTAGCTGGATTTCGCCGAGCTCCTGCCAGGCATCTAGATTCTCAGGCTCAAGCCGTACCATGTCGGTGAGCATCTGATTTGCTTTTTCAAGCTGATCGGCAGCAGCCAGAGCCCGAGCCTGCTCAATCGAGCCGCTGATTGAGGAAGACTGCCCGGGCAGGATTGATGGGTAGAGAGCGACGAATAGCGTCGCGGCAAGAATCCCATTCAGAGACATGTCATCCTACTTGTTGTTTCCGGTAAGCGGTTCATCGACGCGCAGAATCTGGTCGCCCTTCACGTTGTCGAGTGCCTGGTGAATTCCGCTAGGCCAAGCGATCTCTATCGACTTTGCCACGCTATCCGCACCCAAACCGAAGTGCGCCCGCTTATCGCTTGCCGACAAATAGCTTCCCGCGGTCGATACCGTCCACCATTGAGCGCCCGTGGAAGTGACCAGCTTGATTACTGCTCCCACGGCATCCCGATTGCTCTTGTGCCCAACGAGGTCCAGTGTCAACCAGTGATTTCTCGTCTTGGTCACGTTACGGATCACGTAAGCGGGCCCATCGTTTGTAGTGACCACCAGATCTTCCAGGCCATCGTTGTCGAGGTCGCCGACGGCAAGGCCGCGCCCGACCCACGCTTGCTTAAAGATTGCGCCGGATTCTACAGAGACGTCCACAAACTTGCCATGCCCAACGTTGCGCATGAGCAATAAAGGTTCCTTGTAATGCAGTTGAGGAAAGGTCAATTGAACATTATCAATATCGTGCCCCTGCGCGATAACTAAGTCTTTCAAACCGTCGTTGTCGTAGTCGAGAAACTTTGCGCCCCAGCCAGAGTGCAACATGGTCGCGACCGCTAGGCCCGAGGTGTGGCTGGCGTAGTCGAAGCTACCGTCGCCGTTATTCCGGTAGAGAGCATATTTCTGGTTCGCGAGGTCGGTAATGACAAGATCCGGAAGCCCGTCATTGTCATAGTCCTGGAAATCGACGCCCATTCCTGCATAAGTGCGACCATCCGAATCTACGGCCGACCCTGCAATCAGACCGTTCTCTTCAAATGTTCCGTCCGGTTTATGCCGATAAAGGAACTCCACCATTGAGTCGTTTGCGACAACGATATCGGGATGACCATCGCGATCGTAATCAGCGATGGCGATGCCAAGTCCCTTCCCCGGTTTGTCGATGCCCAGTTTGGCGGAGACTTCGGTAAAGCGCCCGTTACCTTCGTTGTGATATACGAGCGGTGTGACTGGCGAGAATAGATCAGGATGGCAATAGGATCTGTACTCGGGGAGACGTTCTCCGCACCAGATATCGTTGAAATCGAACTTTATATAGCGCGAGACTACGAGATCGAGGTGTCCGTCATTGTCGAGATCGACCCACGCGGCGCTGGTTGACCATCCGTCTCCTGCGGTTCCCGACTGAGCAGTCACATCACTGAACGTACCGTCGCCGTTGTTGTGATAGAGATGGTTGCCCCCGTATCCCGTGACATAAAGGTCCTCAAAGCCATCGTTATCATAGTCACCTACAGCAACGCCCATATCGTAGTTCGTGCCTTGTAAACCTGCCTTCTCGGTCACATCCTCAAAGCTACCGTCCTTCATTTGGCGGTAAAGGCGGTTCCAGTAAGCGGGCCCGGTCTTTTTGGGAATCGTGCCAGGTTGAGTCGGGTCCGCAAGCGGCGCGCCGTTCACCAGAAAAATATCGAGCCGGCCATCGTTGTCATAATCGAAAAGAGCGACGCCGGAACCCATTGTCTCAATCAGGTATTTCTTTGACGTATGAGACGCTTTTGCGGAGAACGCGACACCACTGCTAGCCGTTACGTCGACAAATGCTCCTGGGACGTTAGCACCCGGGTTCGACTGCGCGACGCAGCATAGCGAGATCATGGTCCCGGTTACAGATGCGCATACCAAGAACTTCACAGCGCACATGTTCATGGAGCCGCCTGTTTCCCGCAACCCAATTCCGACCCCGGACACTCGTTAGACAGATCAGTCTGCCGGTCAGAGCACCGCAGTCTACTGTTGAACCTTTTCTGCCGGAGCGGTGACATTGGGCGCATCCAACTTCCGCCAGTCTTCGACTCCGACGGCCTTAGCCTGATCTGCAGCCTGCTTGAGCGCTTCATATTTCTGCACTGCCGCGTGCGCCTCGGCGGTCTTGCCAATATGTCGATAAGCCTGCGAGAGCTCGTACCATGCGCGCTGCTGCATTTCTCCGTTCAAGGTTGTGGCTCGCTGCAATTCACCAGCAGCTTCGTCATACTTGCCTTGCGCGGCAAGCGCGCGGCCGAGATAGTAGTCCGCTCCGGAAGGCTGATCGTATATCTTCACCACTTGCTGGAGAAGTGGAATCGCGGCGCCTTCTTGCCCGTTATCCACCTCTGCGCTGCCCAAATTGTACATAGCAATTGGATTACCCGGGGTCAGCTTCATCTGTTGCGCGAAGGCTTTCGCCGCCAGGTCCGCATGCCCCAGTAGCCGGTATTCCCAACCCAGGCCCTCATAGAGTTCTGGTTCGGCCGGCGCGAGTTTGATGGCCTCCTTGTATTCCTCTGCGGCATGAACATGGTCTGAGGCCTGGGCATCAATCGCGGCGTTGAGTCGATGCAATCGCCACGATGTGGGATCTGCCTTGTAGAGGGCTGTATAGCTCTGCCTGGCGACTGCCATGTGAGCCTGTACGCGATAATCAAGGATATTTTCATCGCTGGGTGCCAGTTCGGCAGCCCGATCGAGTGGGCCAGCCGCCCGGTCAGGATGGCCGGTATTCAGCTCAACGATTCCCATCCAGGTCAGCGCCTGAGTGTTGTTTGGATCTTCTTTGACCGCTTTCTCAAGGTCGGCAATTGCGTCTTCTGCATGGCTGCTCTGGTACTCGGCAATGCCAAGAAACAAGTGCGCACCTGGGGACGAGGGGTCGATCTCGAGCGATCGCCTGATTGATGCAATCGCATCGATCAGCTTGCCTTGTTTTAACTCCGCCAGTCCCAGATCCAGGTGAGCTGGTGCGAACTGGGGATCAATTTCGGTGGCCTTGCGAAAAGTCTTTTCCGCCGCCGCGGCGTCCCCGGCGCGCATCTGCGCTGCGCCCTGCTGGAACAGCGACTGCAACTGACCGTGCGACGTACTTTGAGCGCGCGTATCTGCCGAAGCATGAAATATCAGGAGAAGGACTGCCGTGCAGCAGAAACGAGAGACACGCATAGTGCTCGTCTTAAGCTCCCCCGCTGAGCGCTCCCGTCCGACACGGGATTGAAGAGTTTGGGGAGCGTGGCTCAGCCTGGCTCCCCTTGTCAGCGGCAATCGTGTCAAAAATTGATTCTACCGGTAACCTGAATCGCTCGCGGCGAGTTTGCCTGGTAGGTAGGTATTCCGTACGCAAAATCCGCGGGATTTGTATCCGGAGCACCGAAAAGGTGACGGTTGAAAGCGTTCAGGAATTCGAACTTCAACTGAAACGTCAGGTTCTCGTGAATCGGAGTGTCCTTTAGCAGGCTGAAATCCTCGTTGGCCCACAGCGGCATCCGGATGTTGGTCACTCTGGGCGTGTCGCCAAGGGTGTAGGGGACGGGCGCACCGGCGGGCAACGCATTAACTGCAGCGACCTGATCGATAAACACAGGTTTCGCCGCCCCGCTCGTATAGGCCAATGCGCTACTGGTATCTGCGGCGTTGAAGAAACTATTAACCGTCGGATCGCTGCCGTTCACTGTGTTGAAAGGATTTATGCTCTTCCATCCACGGCGGTAAATTGGACTCTTAATGCTGGCAAACGGAACGAGGTTGTACCTCGTTGAATTCTGCCATCCGGGAATCCCTTGAGTGCAGCAGAACGCCAGTGGCTGTCCGTCCTGATAGCGCAAAATCGCGCCAACCTGCCATCCGCCAAGAACGTAGGCCGAAGGTCCATGATTGAGGAACTGCTGGTTGCGCCCGAACGGTAGTTGATAGACGCCGCTGAGTACAAACGAGTTCGGCAGATCCTGGACGCTGATCGCTTTTTCTTCGTGAAGGTTGTCAGGATTCTGCACTTGCGGCTGACCGGGATTGGTATTGGGCAACGCACTGTCGGTATCGTTGATGTTCTTGGAGAAGGTGTAGGAGACCTGCAGATTGACGCCATTCTTAAACTGTCTGGCCAGCGAAACAAGTAGCGCGTTGTAGCTCGAGTGGCCGGTCGCCTGAAGACAGCACCCCGAATCGATATAGTCATACTGCGGGAAAGGCCGAAGGGCCCGTTGGATTTGCGCTCCATTCCCCCAGAGGTTGAAGAAGCCTGGAAATGGCGTCGCGACCCCGTATGTATTGCCCAGCGTATTGGTGCTAAGCAGGTTGCCAAGAGCAAGATCGGCGAATGGAATGTTGTTAATGTTCTGATTATTGGCCTGCAGGTTTTGAGCTGCACTGCCTATGTAACCGATGCTCAGAATCAGATCCTGCGCCACTTGCTGCTGAACCTGCAGGTCCCAATCGTAGATTGCCGCAGGACGGCCGGCTTTCCCTTCAATGTAGGAACCGGAAAGGGGCTGGCCGTTGAATTGTCCGGGGTCAAGATTTGGCGGAGCAGTAAAAGCCGGATATCCGGCATCGATCACGAACGATGGATCGAAGCCATTCGTGGAGTTGAAGCTGGGGCTGGATTTATATCCAGCATTCATAGATCCGCCAAAGTCATCATATTGCAACGGGCCATACAGAATGCCTGCTCCGCCTCGCACAACGGTTTGCCCGTTCAGCCAAGGGGGGGTGTAAGCGAAGCCGACGCGTGGAGCAACATCCTTATACCAGGTATTGGCCCACTTCTTATTACAGCTGGGGCATAGCGTCCCAAAGACCAACGCGCCTGGCACTCCGTACTCGGGATCAAGGGCGGTGGGACTGAAGTTGGAGGTGTAGTTCTGCGCTTCGTGGCGGGGCACGTCCACGCTATAGTTCAAGCCCAGATTCAACGTCAGGTTCTTTCTGATTTTCCAGTCGTCCTGCACATAGCCGGAATAGTACCAGGAGATCCAGCGAGACTGATGCGCATAGACATTTTGCGCGCCACCCGTGGCCAGTCCGAGAAGTTCACTGGCCAGACCATTGCCCGTGGCGCCCAGGTTGGTAGAGACAGCCGTTTGTCCGGCGCCAAAGCCAATGGACGGAGAGTTGTTGTTGATGGGCGAGTATTGTTGATAACGAATATCGGCCCCGAACGTGAAGCTGTGCGCACCCTTCTGCCAGGAGATGCTGTCGATGAGCCGCAGGCCGTTATCGATGTTGTCTCCATTGTTCGGCATGCCCTCCTGGGTTGTAAAACCATTGGTGACCACAGGAAAGTTGTTACTGACCGCGTTGCCAATGCCGAGCAAGGAGAACCAGTTCGTATGCTCCAAAGCAGGGAAAGCAAAGTTAATGCTGTTGGATCGGTTGGAGCCGATGATGAAATGATTTAACAGGTTCGGGGAAAAAGCATAGTCCACGCCGAGGCGCCAGAAATGGGTCTCAAAGTCCTGTTTCCATGTATTTGGATCGATCGGGTATGGCAAAATTTGCGGCGTACCCGAGACACGGTTATTGTCGCGAGAGCTGTAGGAACTCCAGAGTGTGAGTTTCTGAGTGATGGTCGCATCGATACGGACCGTGTAAGCAGTATTCGTGATCGGTGAAGTGCTTGAGAACGAAAAATTGTTCGCTATGTTTCCGTTGGTGGCCGCTGGGTAGTAACTCAATATGTTCAGCGCGGCTGGTGAAAAAGGCGTAGTGATTTTGTTGCCTGGGAACGCGGTCCGGCACTCTACCCCGCCAACAGTCCTGGTGGTACTCGGGTCAAAGATCTGCCCCCTATAGACCGTAGATCCGTCGCACGGGTTGATTCCCACTACGGTTCCGGGACCGGGATTGAAGATCGCGGGATCGGAGAAATCGCCTGCCAGCTCCGCCGCCGTCGGGACCGTGGCGATGGTCGTCGCGCCGAGGCTGTACTTCAGCTGTTCCCAGGCAAAGAAAAAGAACAGCTTGTCCCGGCCGTTGTAGACCTTGGGAATCCAGACCGGGCCGCTAAAAGTGCCACCGTAGTCATTCTTGCGATCAACGGGCGTAGCAAAGCCGGCGCGGCAAGCTGAGGTATCGTTCGCTCCCACGCAGGAGATCGCCTCATTGCCGCCGTTGAACCAAAGGTTCGCATCGAGGGCGGTGTTTCGGAAGATGTCGTATCCGGTTCCATGAAATGCGTTTGCGCCGCTCTTGGTAACAAAATTCTCGATACCGCCAGTGGTCCGGTTATATTCCGCAGGGGGCAATGCGTCGGTGACTGTCAACTGTCGCAGCGCGTCGACCGATGGCGCCTCTTCATCGAAGGATGAACCATTTTCGCTGCGTTGCTGGCTGAGGCCATCAATGAGCACTTCGGCGCCGTAGTCCTGCCCTCCGGCGATCTTGCTGAAGAAGACTCCGTTGCTATTGTTGTTACTGGTTCCGGGACCGGTATTGCCTGGTAGCAGAAAGATGAAGGACTCCGGCGAACGAAAGGCACCCACGCCTCCAAGAGCAAGTGGAAGCTTCAGGTATTGCTCTGCGGAGACGGAGCCTGAAATTTCTGAACTCTCGGTCTGTAACTGCGGCGCGGACGCGTTGACCGTAATACTCTGGGCCGCTGAGCCTATCTGAACCGTCACGTTGACCGCAGTGGTGAGCTGCAGGTTCACCTGGATTCCAGTCGTCTTCTGCTCCTGAAATCCTGACGCAGTCACGGTGATGTCGTAGCGTCCAATCGGAACCTGGGGGAAACGAAAGGTACCTGCCGAACTCGAAGTTGCCTGCAGGGTTGTTCCCGAACCCTCCGCAACTGCCTGAACTTGCGCGCCGGCGACTACGGCTCCGCTAGCGTCTGTGATAGTGCCAGCCAAACTACCGAAAACCGTCTGTGCCTCAACCGAAGGGACGAATAAGACTGTCCCAAGGAACAACAAAAACGCATATCTCTTTGCCGTCGTTAAAACTCTCATTTCCGCCTCTCAAAAGATTTTTCGCCTTCCGGTCTTCGCCGTTTATTTCGAACTACTGGACCCGGTTCTGGGGTCTATGCAAGCGTTATCATTTTGTCGTTAAAATCGGATTTGCGAACAATCTGCAACGAGAATTTGGGATGCACGTTTTACACCGGAGGAAGCCCAGGTTGTTTACGAGAAAAGGTCAGCTTTGATAGAAGAGAAAATTGTGAGGACAATATGAAATTTGGGGCCCGCGCTTTTCAAAGTTCTGCTGTCGAATCGGGCAAAACGTTAAAGGTCACGGTCAAGGGGTCTGGAGACGATGGAACTGCAGAACCACGACGCTGGCATGAGCGAACGTATATTCGGTTGATTTGCCCAGAGCCGGGTGGGTAGTTGTCACACCGACCGCATCGGGATCGTCCTCATCGTTACGGTCATAAATGCTCGGAGCAGTAATCGTCTTAGCTGTGAATGCATTCGTCGCCTGGAAGCCTTCCAGATCGATGATCGCGCGATAATCCTGTGTCAGGCTCCGATTCACGCAGAAAAGCACAACGTCGCCATCCGCACGTCGCGCCGCCTTGACGTCAAGCCACGGCACGTCCGGAATGTCTGGCAGTCTATTCACACCATGCTCCACAGAGAAGGTGGGCGCGTCACTTTCAACATTCAGAAGATGTTCTGGCGCCGCTTCTGCGTAAGACCGAAGCACCCAATAGCCTGGCGACGCATAGACCTGCCCGCGCCGTTTCCATATCCCTGCAAACTCGAGGATCCCGGTCATATCCGAGATCGGCGCAGTGTCGGCGTGATCGAGGATCATGTTCAGAAAGCCTCCGGTCGCGACAGCCCCGCCCATGTTGTTGAAGTCGGGAGCTGCATGTCCGCCCATCTGGCTGTGAGAGACAAAGAGCCATTCTGTGAAGGCAATCTTCGTATCGTGATGGCCGGCTTGCTGGATCTGCTGCGTCATCTTGTCGAGCTGCCTGCCTAGTTGTACCGGCAGGGCAAAGGCAGCCTGAGCGATGAAGTCGTTCGTTGGGTTCGGGGTCTGAACCGCATCGGTCGTCACTACGAAGTGGGTCGACAGAAAATTGAAAGTGCCTGGAGGGTTGGCAAGTTGCACGGCGTTCCAATCATGAAAATGGTCCGGATCCTTACCGGTGGCGATCAGCCTCGCATGAGGATCCACTTTGCGTATTGCCTGGCTGAAAAGACGGGTGCGTTCGCCGATCTGCTGTTCGGTGGGGAAACCTGTATTCCAGCTGCCCCAGAGTTCATTGCCTAGCTCCCAAAGCAGGCCGCCCTGTTTGTCGCCCCAATGTTCGTCTACATATTTCACCCAGTCCGCCGCCTCTTCTGGCGTGCCGGTGCCCAGGTTGAGCGCGATCTGGGGTTGAGCATGTACGAGCTCACAGAAGCGCAGGAACTCATCGGTACCAAAGGTGTTGTACTCCGGAATCCCCCAGGCAAGATTCAGCTCACTCACGCGTTTCTCTCGGGGGCCGATGCCGTCCCGCCAGTGATAGCCGGAGGTAAAGTTGCCGCCGAATCGTATGACCGATGGCTTAAGATCGCGCGCCATCCGTAGAACGTCGGGGTCCATCCCTTCGACACTGTCCGACGGCATCAGCGATATCTCGTCGACTAGGGCGCGACCATCATTTGCCAGGGAGATCACGAAGTCGGCCGGATCGAGCGGGTCGACCTGCCCGCGCTCCAACGACAGGCGAAACGAATATCGAGTCCAATCGGGGCTGGCAGCGTCAAGTTTCGCTTCAGCAAAGATACGATCATCCGCGTTTCGCTTGCGGATTGATACTGAAACGGCAGAAGCGCCGCTCAGGTGCTTGATCCAGAGACTTCCCTCGTACTTCAATGTGCGATGTACCGGAAGGTAGATGCGCTGGCGAATACCGCTTTCTCCGCTAGGGAGCGCCATGATCTCCAACGATCGGCTGGAGTTGGCCGCGTCTCCCCAGCGTGGCTCGTAGCGATTGCCCTGAGAGGAGACGAGGGGCTCCCAGGGTAGCGGTAGACCCAACTGGGATCCACGCAACAGTTCTGGCTGTTCGCGCAGCATGCGCTGTACTTCTGCCGCACTCCAAAGCCCATCCTCCAGGCTGCCGTTCTCCAGCAACTCAGCCCAAAGGCCGCCATAGGTGGAACGGCCGATCGGCTCGAGGAAACTGCCAAAGATAGTTGAAGGGATAGGAGACGCAGCAGGCTTGTCCACATGGACCTTGATGTGGACCACAGCGTTTCCGGAAGGATTCGGCGTGTGGTCCACGATCTGCGCGAAGCAAACTCCGGGAGCCGTCGCGGCAAGCATCCATCCAATCAGCATCTTGAAGGTGGGCTGATGCATGTGCATGAGGGAGTTCCTCGTAGCAATTGTTGTTCCACGTACAACGTTGCCATAATGGCGGATGCTGAAAACGAGAGAAAGGTCACCTGAAAGTAGAAAATGATGCCACTCGAGGATATCCGTGTCTTCTGGGCGACGTTCATCTAATCTAAGCAATGCGGGAGTCGGATGAGGCGGGAATTGCCGTCACACCGCGGAGCGTTTCCGAGGAGGCGCGATTGAGAAAGTGGGCGAAAGCGCGAATGTTTTTTTCCTCCGGGCTATTCTCTTCGCTCATTACCTATTCCCTTTCCTGCGCCGAGCCGTCGAGGTGTTCTGCGCAGGTGTTGAACTCTACCGACCAACTCGCCCTCGCCAGGTCTTACCTGGAACAATTTCGTTACGCCGACTGTGAGAAGGCGCTACGGAGCTACCTGTCATCCCATCACGCAGATGCGGATGCCCGATATCTTCTCGGCTACACTCTCTTTCGGGAAAATAAACCGGCTGACTCCCTCAAGGAATATACCGAAGGAGCGCGCCTGCGCGCCCCGAAGGCCGACAATCTAAAGATAGTTTCCTTGGATTATGTTCTGCTCGAAGACTACCCCGACGCGGAGCGCTGGAGCAAGTATGCTGTCTCACTCGATGCAAAAGACGCTGCAGCCTGGTATGAACTCGGACGAATCGAGTACACACTGAACCATTTTCAGGAGGCGGTGAACTGCTTCGAGACTTCTCTTAAACTTGATCCAACTTCGGTAAAAGCGGAGAACAACCTCGGCCTTGCGCTACAGGGACTGAATCGAAGCGACGATGCATTGGCAGCTTATCGAAAGGCGCTCGCTCTTCAGGGCGGCTCGGAGCATCCCAGCGAACAGCCGATGTTGAACCTGGCCACGTTGCTCATCGATCAAAATCAATTGCAGGAAGCTCGACCGCTGTTGGAAGCGGCCTCGCGTATTGCTCCTCATGACTGGAAAATACTTGCTCAGTTGGGCCGTCTAAACAGCGAGACCGGGGATCTCGACGCCGCAAAGAGCGCCCTGGAACAGGCAGTGGCGATTGAGCCGAAACGCGCGTCACTCCATTTCCAGCTCGGTCAGTTATACCGCAAGACCGGAGCCAGCCAGAAAGCTGCATATGAACTCGCGCTGGCTCAACAGTTGCTGGGAACGAGCTCTTCTCCGTTGAAGTGAATTCAGGCTAACCCTTTGTTGAGCAAAACGACCGCGCTCATACGCGGAACGGCCACGTGTCTGCCATCAATCCGCTCGACGTGTTTCGCTGCCCAGGATCCGTCCTCTTCAACCTGAGCCCCCGCGAACGTAATGCCACTCACGCTACCGCCGCTCGGCGCGATCAGGCGCATTGCCTCCACTTGAATCAAGGTGACTTCCTCGAAAGACGCCGATAAGTCATCTTCCGTGCGGTTGATGAGCACGGCAGATCGGCTTCTCCCATGAGTGCCTAGTAGATAGGCAGAAACACTATCGGCGGAGCCCGGTACTAGCAGTGGCGTGATTTCATTGCAGCCGCGAACCGCCGTTGCGAAAGCGAGCATGCCATAGTAAGGTGCGCCCGCCCACGGGCGACCTTTTTCTTCCTCACCGATGGGCGAGTAGGAGCTGATGAATCCAAGCTGGTTGACCCCAGTCTCCATGTTGACTCCGGCGCACCCACTGGCGGCGAGGTAGAGCATAAAGTCAAGGGTCCATAGAGTCCCGACAAACGCGTTGCTGACGCCGGGCCGTCCTCCACCAAAAAAGGAATTTGTTTCGCACATTCTCCACGGAATTCCGCTGCTCACCGAGGCCGTCTGAAGACGTTCTGTTATGTTCCTCAACCGGGGATCCGGACGCAGCAATTGATCTGCGGTACCTTCCTTTTGGCCGCCGCGATAGTAGTGTGTGGTCAGGAGCTGCACATCGCCGTTCGCATCCCTGGCCATGCGTTCCACCCACTCGACCGATGTCGCCGTATCCGGAGCAGCGAAGCGCGCACCGGGAATTATCTGGAGTATTTTTGAACGCCAGTCGTCGTATTCCGAACGATATCGTTCATAGGTATAAGGTGCAGTCCGGAAGGGGTTGTCGCCGCGAGCATAATTTTCCACTTCGTTCCCAATTTCAAACGCAATCAGTCGAGGTCCTAGCACGGAGGCTACGGCTCGCGCTTCGATCACTGCCTCATCTACCGTGCCTTGGGCGAAGTTCAGGCTCCAAATTGCTTTCCACCCGACTGCAACGAGAAAACCATCGAACTGCTCGATGACTTTGCGCGTGATAACTGTATCTTTCGGTTCAGCTTTGGAAATTCCTGAGTCAGCATATCGCGTGTAGTCTGCGACAATCCCGCCCGCGCGAATGATACCCTCCGATCCCAAGGCGCTGACGAGCCTGACATAACGCTCGTTCCGATCGCTCAGCAAACCGGGGGTCGCGACGGAAGACATTTCGTAACCAAGGCCAGTAAAGTCTAGAGGGAGTCGCAGAGGCAGTATCCCGGAGGATCGCAGCTTTAGAGAGGGACGCCTCTGCGCCAGCGCTTGTAACGGGGGCGCGAACGCCATACAGGCCAAGCCTTTGACCGCATTGTTAAGCAGTGTCCGTCGCTTTAGCATTGAGAAATATCGAATATCTTGGGATTTCTTATCGCTTTTCGACGATTCCAAATGGGCTAACGACTAATTCAGAAAGCCGCCCGAATCCGTCTGAACAATCACACCATATCGGAAAGTCTGGAATTTCGCGTTACCGCATCGGGGAGTTGGTCAAAATACAGTTTTGCTGGAACCGAAGATTCATCTCTGGCATCAGTCAATGACTAACCATCGTTATTCAAGCCGGTTGGGGTTCCCCGCGGACCAACCCAAGACCCGCTTTCGGTTGCAATGGATTTGTGGCATTTTTTGCAAACGCCGCCATTTGGGCCGGTTTTGCCGGTTATACCGTCTAGTAAGTCATTTGACACCAATAACGTACGATACGATACGATATGTTTGACACGGTTGAAGTCGTAGATTCGAATCCTGCTGCGCCCACCATTAGAGTCATTGATTTACGGACATCGTGGCGGGCTGTCGTTGCTCTGTTGCTCCTGCAACTTGGGTTATGCGACAACGGTTGAGCCTGAGAGGACTCAAGCAGGTTGAGATCTACGAAGACCTTCAGGGCGCGAACGCAAGCCACTCTACAGAGAGATTCTTGTCGGCCAGCATCTTGATGAATACGCCTCCAACCACTGACCGGGCCTGGAAACCAATCATTTTGCCGGTTTTGGTGTCATACCAGTCGGTCAGCGGCACCCTGGAGGGGGTTTCATTGATCCACTTGCCAATCGGAGTCATGAACGATTGGAACTGCGATGGATTTTCGGCGAGGGTTGCGGTCCAAAGCTGCCAATCTAACTTGGTGTAGTCTTTACGATTGTCCAAAGGTAGCCCGTACTCATTCAGGTGTTGCAGGTAAAAGGCAATTTCCTTTTCCCGAACTGCTGGCGGAAACAGCCCGAGGGCGAGCAATTGGTCCCACACCAGGTTGTATTTTTGGCTCCATGTCCCGGGATTATCGAAGGCCAGTTTGTAGTGGTCGCCATCGATCGCCATCGTCTGCCACTGTGCTGCCATCTGCTTCGCAGCACTGCCGTACTTTTCGGCGACCTCTGGCAAGCCAAGTGCCTTTGCCATTTCCGCATAGGCCGCGATTCCTTCGATTGCTTTAATCGAGAGGTTTGCATTATGGGCGAGATGACCGGCAAAATCATCGGTGCTTAGCTGATTTTCCGGATCAAGGCCCTTGGCTCGCAAATACTCTGCCCACTTTGTCAGCTGGGGCCAATACGCTTCTGCAAGTCGCCAGTTTCCTTGCCTACGGCCGAGCGCATCTATCAGGATTAGCATGTTGCCGCTCTCCTCGACAGGCATCTGATCTTCTTCCGTCTTCTCTCCTCCGCCATACACCTGGCCATCGGCAAGCGGGTATGTTCCGAGATCGTGTGGCGCGAAAGGCCATTTCCATCGTGGCAGGGCGGAATATTCAAGCACCGGCTTTAGCTGCGCCTCAAGCAAAACCGGACTGAAGAGCAGAAAGAACGGGGCTGATGGATAGATCACGTCGACTGTCGAGATGCAGCCGTTGCTGAAGTTCTCTTTAGGGAACAACATCGGCGTACCGTCTACGTCGGCCGCAAAGCCGTGTGCGGCATGCGTCTGACGGTAAGCGAGCGCACCTAATTCCGCATAAGCACTGCCGCCCGCCGTCGTCAGATCCGCGGTCAATTCGTCATCGAAGCGCTTTCCTCGGGTCTCAAGCTCGCCGTATTGGCTCTCCGCCATGACCAGCATCTCGGCAGCGGTTTGACCATTTCGCCGCCAGTAAGGGCGCAGTTTTCGGCCAAGATACTCAATGGAATAATTCTCGTCATACGCGAGCAGAATGTGACGGTTCACTGCTCCGCCGGAAGGCACATCAACAAGCAGTGCCGCTGCAAGGTGAGCAGCGCCGTCTCGAGGCTGGCGGGGCATCTCCATATCGTCGTCGGGCAACGAGCCGCTATGAAGGAATTCCGTGATGGAGTGGGGCGATGCTGCCAGCGTCGCGTTCTCGCTCGCGGGAGCAGCCAGGTAAAAGTGGCCCCAGTCGATGCGGAGATCGTCACCTGCCCGGTTGAGAATTCGCTGGTCCCTGGAGCCTACGCTCAGCACGTCGAGTCCCGCCTCTTTGAAACGTCCCCAGGTCATATCCTCGTCCGCCGAGTTGACGGCCACGAGTGGGCTTACATCCAGAAAGAGGACCGCAGAATGGGAACGGCCGTCGGTGGAGGTTAGCGTCCATGTGAGGTAGGTTACTGGCCGTGACAATGCATCGAGATCCTGAGGGAGTGACGGCGTGAAGAACGTTAGCGTGAGGCGTATCCCCGCCGCCTCGAACGTGTATCTCGTATGCAGCGGCGTGACTTGCATCGAGACCTGCGACATGGCCCGGGACCTCTCTGGGATTGGCGCCCATAAATCGATAGTTATTTCCATCGATCCGAGCGATACCCGAGAGAGGTTGCTGGGTTCCCGTCCAATGGCGAGTGTTGTCTCCGGTTAGCAGGTCGGACGTCGACCAGATACTAAAGTACGGGTCATAGGCGATCAGCGGTACTGCCGGAGGTCCTTCCGGTGCTGTGGCCTGAGCCGCACAGTATCCGCTGAGGCACAACAAGACCAACATGAAGATGCCGGGTCGCCATCGTGAGATCTGGTTCATTTCACTCATGCCTCGATCAAGTATGCTGCGTTCCTAAGCATCTCTTTCAGACGCCAATGCCTAAGACAGGGCGAAGTCGGTGCGTTGACAGAGCGCTTTCAGGACTTGATCTCCGGGAATGCGGTGATCCGTAGTTTGGCCGCGCCGTACGGAACGAGTTGGATGCTTTCGACCGCTTCGCTGCTGGAGACGGGACTTTGCGGGACCGGATCGGCTACTCCGTCGACGGCACGCCAGGTTGGGAGTTTTCGAGCCTCGAGCTTCAGCTTGACCGGCGCCTCGGCGAGAGAGAACGGAGATTTCCCGACGGGCGATTCTTCAACCGAAATGTTCGCAGCATCTGATGCCGGAGCGGCGAGAGCGTAGTTCCATTGCGAACTGGGAAATACCTGCCAGTCGGCGGTCATGCCGCGATCGCGGAGCTTCACCCAGCTTTCTCCGATGGGCAGGGAAAAAACCAACGGCCCTCTTTCAATGGAGACCGAATCGTTAAAGCCGGTCACAACAGTCGGCCGCATGGGAAGCTTCAGCTCGACAACGTCTCCTGTCTTCCAGGTACGTTCTATCTTCGCGAAACCGTTATCGCGCGGCACATCGAGGGGCTGCCCATTCAGTGAAAAATGCGGCTTGTCTGCCCAGGCGGGGAGCCTGAATCTGAGAGGAAAGCTCATCGACGAGGAAGGATTCACGGTGATACGAACAGTGTCTCGAAATGGATAGTCGGTTTCCTCGACCAGATGAACAGGGTTGCCGCGCACCGTCGTGCGGACCTCGGATGGCGCGTAAAGCGCGGCGACCAGACCATCATCGGGGCTCCACATCCAAAGGCTGGCGGCAAACTTCGGCCATCCTTGATGGTAGTTGGCGGTGCAGCAGCCGAAATTCGGTTCGAGGCCGTAGAGATTTGACTCGGGGCCATCGGTGGTCCACGGTTTGCGGTGCAGGCTCACCTCGACCTGATTGGGCTCCTGAGTATATTGATGTGCCCACATATCATCGGTGAAAGTGCCGGGTAACGCGTTGTAAGCGATCTTTTCGAGCCGGTCGCCGATTGAGGCGTCGCCGAGGATCGCGAGAGCATACTCCATCGAGAACATTGTTTCGACAACGGTACAGAGCTCCACACCCTGCGAAGGATTTCGTCCCGCAAGGTGTTCGTCGCAGGAGAACATCCCGTTCGGCAGGCCGTGATAGGTGTCGAGCGCGGTCAGCATCTGCTGGTAGCCGAGCCGGTCTGATGGGTCCTTCGAAACCAGATACCAGATGGGAGCGACTTTGAGCGCCTGGCCATTATTCACGCCGTGCGTCGCGAGCGCGTGATCGGTGAGACCTCCGCCCTGGTCGAGCTTGATGATCTCGCGCGTCACTGGCTGCGTGTACTTGAAGTCGGCGAACTCCCGCTGCCAGTCATACCTCTGAGCGTGAAGTAGTCGGACGAGGTCAAGCAGTTTAGGATCTCCGGTTCGGTTATAGAGCCAGATCACCACCATCGCATTGTCTTGCCAACGGAATTTTCCCCAGTCGCGCAGCGGCCGGTTGGGAAGCTCACTCAACTGATAGCCGAAATAGCGCGACAAAAAGGGGATCACACGGGGATCACCGGTCGCCTCCTGATATTGGGTCAAGGCCTTCAGGATGACCATCCGCGGCCACCAATCGTTATTACGCGCCGGCCCAATCATGCCTGCGGCCGTCTGGCTATTGAGAGCCCAATCAATGTACTTCTGCGCTTTTGCCTGGAGGTGGGTGTCGTCGAGCAGGTAAGCAAGCGGAACCAGACCGTCGACAAAATAGGGCCCGCGCTCCCAGGCTTCGCCGGTTCCCCCAAGCCAGCCGCTGTTGGGACCCACGTCGGCCCAGGTCTCGTCCAGGTGACCGCTCAGGCCGTCAGCTTGAATCTGCATCTGACTCTGGAGCCATCCGCCGGGGCGCACGGCGCCGAGAGGCAGAATGTAGAAAGCGTTTTCCGCAAGGGGTTTACGATTCGGAACGGCGCTTAGTGAGGGAGCTACCTTGGCCGGCGCGTCAGAGCTGGCAAGAGCCATGCGGCCGCTCGCCGGAAGCGAGGCGATCGCCAGCGCGCCCGCCTGCTTCAGAAAGCGGCGGCGGCTGGCGGAGCGTGCGTCGGTGGTCTTCATAGCGATCTCCTTGATCTGTTCATACTGCCGGCCCTCTAGCTGATTTCGATCTCGAAGTGCGACGTGGTGGCGAGTGTGTCTTTGCTCAGTGTGACTGACTGCTCGGCCAGTGTGCCGATGGACGAGCGAATGAGCGGCTTTCCATCCTCGGGGTGAATGTGGACTACCAGGTCGCCTTTGAAGCCATTGGGAATATCAATTGTTGCCTTCCAGCGCCGCCCGGCGAGTGATTCGGTTTTCCAGCTAATGCTGCCGAAGCGGGTCGGGCAGTGCGATACCGAGATCGACTTGCCCCCTGCGAACCAGTGCTTGGGCGCGGCCTTTTGAAGATGGCAGAGGTCTTTGTTCCCCTCTTCATAACAGAGCAGCCAGCGCAGGCCGAGCGTCGGCTGCAGGGTGCTGTTGACTACAGAAGCCCAGCCATAGCGACCGCCCTCCCCGGGAAAGCTGCCGGGAAGGCATGCGTCTTCCGGCGCATATTGATTTCCCGAGTCGGCAGCGTAGCAGACGAGGGCGTAGAGGTTTAGCAGGAAGGGCCGGTAGTCAGCCTGGCGAATCTTAACCGACAGACTGCCGTGGTCCATAAAATTTGAGGTGCGAAAGACCGGGCCATCGGTGTGAAGGCCCATGATCTGCAGGCCCGCGAGCTCGCGATGCTTCAAATGGCCGAGGTCGAGCGCTTCGTCACCCCAGTCCGCCGTGAACCAGTCCTGCATGAACCGGTGGTTCTCATAACTTGATAACTCGGTGGGTAAGTGGTGAGTGTCATCGGGCGTAAATGGAGTAATGCCACTCTGCTTCATCTCGGGCGATCGAAGAGCGAGGGTCGCTTCGAGGGAGGCCTGGATGTTCGCTCGAACCTCTTTGGCGAGAGCATCATAGCGTGCCGCCGCGGAGCTCATCGCTTCGTCGTGCGACAGCTCGGCGGCAAGGCGCAGGCAACGGCTATGTTCGGCGAGGCCGCGCCAAGTCCAGACAGAGTTTTGATAGTAGAGCGGATGAGAGTTGGGAAAGTCGTTGTTCGGATCTCCCAGATCGGCCTCAGGGGAACCGTAGATGAGTCCCCGCCTGCGATCTCCAGCAGGGAAATGCTGCAGGCTGTACTGGTAGCGGGCGAGCACAAAGGCGATCATTCGCTCGAGCACAGGGAGCCGCTTCTGCAGGCTGCCGAGGTTGCGATCGTAGTCGAAGGAGCGAGCCGAATTGGCGAGGAAGAGGCCGATATTCAATGGGGCTTCGACCTGGTCCTGGGTGTTATAAAGAAAGTCCCCATTCGGCATTACGTATTTATCGAGGTAGTACTGAAAGTAAACGTCGGCTTCCTCGCTGAGATTCCATAGCTGATGCGCCCAGATGAATTCATATTGAGCTACCGGGAAAAGCGCATGACTGCGTTCCGGGATCTTGGTATAAGCTCCCTCGCCAATCTGATAAGTCGGTTCAAGACCGCGATAACTGCATCGGCAGAGAGTAATGCCGGCACGGGCCGCATTCAGGAGCCATTCGTCGGGGACGCTGACCGGCATGGTCGTTTCGTAGAGCGTCGACCAGCGATTCCAGATTCCGGCCAGCTCGCTGTAAAACTGCTGCGGGGAGCAGTTCCAATAACGGTCGAGATAGATGCGACCGTCTGGAAATTTGGTCAGGTTGTGGTTCGAGAGGTGCTCATCCGGAATGATGGAGCGGACGCGGCCGATCGGCTTGGCGTCGACGCCGGGAGGAAGCAGCACCATCGTTTCATAGCCGCATTGATAGCGGGAATTCCACACCCCCGTATCGGCGACCGGGAGATACCCCCCCAGAAGTGTGCGCTTGCTGTAGCCGCGCTGATATTCGTAAAGCTGGGGGTCCTCGCCGGGAAGCAGCTCGGCGGGATCGAAGTAGGCGCCAACCTGGTCCTGTTCCCAGGAGCCGTCCCCGTCGGGCTTGCCGGTGAGTTCGCGTGACTTTCCGTCGGCCTCGAGATAGAGCGAAGCCTTTGGACCGCCTTCTTCGTTTGCGACCAGCGTCCAGCCGATATATTCCTCGCCCAGCGCGGCGACGTTTTCGTAGCAGGGGTCTTCCGATGAGCTCAGGATGTAATTGCCCGGAGCATCCGGCCCCGGCACATAGTGCGCGGCGCGCTCAAAGCGAACTCCGCCGGAGGTATTGGTTGGGCGGGGGCGGATCTTCGACAGGTCCCCGACATATTTGGGGATACATGCGATGACGCCCCGCTCGACGGTCACGTAGGCGATCGCGCCGCGATGAGTGACGTGCTTTTCGAAGACTGCGGTTTCGACCCCGTTCATGTCGGCGACGGTAAGCAGCTGCCAGCCATCGAGTATCTCGCCGACGTGAAGCGTGAGAGTCTGGCCCTTTGCGGCTGCGGTGACACGTCCACCTTGCATTGCGCTGATGAGCGGGGCGGACTTGAGCGCCTCTTCTTCGCCAGGAAGGAAGAGCGAGTATTCATTGGGAATGTGGCCGGGCGCGTGGGACTGGCTCTGAGCAAATGCCTCTGCGCCCGTCCACGAAAGGGGGAAAGGCGATTCGACCGAGGTTCCAGCGCCGGCGACGGCAAGCAGCTTCAAGAATTGGCGGCGTTCGAGCAATGGCAAGGTCTCTCCAGACGGCGGCTGCGCTCGCTCTGGTTCTGATGGGTTCAAACGAGCCAAGGGTCTGCGCTCGTTTAGTGTCACTCCTCCATTGCCCGGGGTCTATAGTCCACCTTGGCTACGCGGGGGCCCGGGTCATGCTATCCGCGCAGCCGGCGAGCAGAAATTAGACGTCGAGAGAGATCAGGCCGCGCTGGATGGCGGTGGTTGCAGCTTCGGTGCGGTCGGAGACTTCGAGCTTTTCAATGATGCTGTTTACGTGGTTCTTCACGGTGTTGTCGCTAATGCGGAGCGTCTGGGCGACTTGCTTATTGGTCAGGCCTTTGGAGAGCAATTTGAGAATCTCGATCTCACGCGGAGTAAGGTTGGTTCTCATCATTCGCTCCGCAAGGCGTGCGGCGATCTCGCGGGGTATGTAGCGTTTCCCGGCGTGAACGCTGCGAATGGCCTCAACCATTTCACGCAGGCTGGTGTCTTTGAGCAGGTAGCCCTGAGCGCCCGCTTGCACGGCGCGGTAGATATCTTCGTCGGTTTCAAAGCTGGTCAGGATGATGACGCGAGCACGGTGGGAGGCGCGCTTCATCGCAACCAGCGTCTCAACACCGCTGATACCGTGCATACGGAGATCGAGCAACACGATGTCTGGATCGCACTCTCCGAGTTTGGCAAGGGCTTCTTCGCCGCTACCCGCCGAGCCTGCCACCTCCAGCTCCGCCTGAGTGACGAGCATGCTGGTGAGACCGACGCGGACGACCGGATGATCATCCACGACGAAGATTCGGATAGGGCGGTTTGGTGGCTGTGACATTGAGAGTGTGCTCCCTTAGAAACTTGAACAGCATAGCCGGCCACGAGGCAAACGTAACGCGCGGCGGCAACTTGGTCAGAACCGAGACATGAGTGCCCTCGCCAGGTGCGCTCGCAATCTCAAGCTTCGCGCCAATGCTGGCGGCGCGCTTGCGCATTCCGAGAAGTCCGAAGCCGGGTTGGTCGCCCTGCGCGGCGAAACCAGCGCCATCGTCGGAGATGAGCAGACGGAGCGCATCCTTCTTGTATTGGAGCATGATCGTCAGCGTGGAGGCGTGAGCGTGGCGGACGGCGTTCGCAAGTGCCTCTTGCCCGATGCGGTAGAGCGAATCGCTGATCCTCAAAGGGACGGGCTGCACTTCCCCGATCGAATTCGCGATCACCGCGACCGACCCGCCCTCGACGAGCCTTTGAGCGCACATGGTCAGCGCAGTGAGCAGGCCTTCCGATTGCAGCTGCTGGGGGCGGAGCATATCAACTGTCCGCCGTGCCTCGGCGTGACTGTGGCGCACGAGTTCACTGGCGAGATCGATCTGCTGATGCATGCGCGCATGATCGGACGGAACGCCAGTACGAATCGCCTCGAGCTGAAAGCCGATTCCGGCGAAGCCTTGGGCGAGAGTATCGTGCATTTCAAAGGCAAGGCGCTCGCGCTCCTCGACGATCCCGCGAAGGCGCCAGTTCTCGACCTGGTGATAGAGAAAATTCGCCAATAGCGCGGCGAGCAAAAGACCGATCGTGATGGCCACCAGGTGGCCAGCGCTCCACCAGGGCGGCCCGGCTAAAACAATAATGTCGTCGGTGGAGGGAATGAGAATCGCGAAGGGGGTGATGTCTTTGGTGTAGGAAGAATCGACAACTGAGACGCCGTGAATCCGCAACAGGCTACCGAGTTTTAGCCGATTGTAAAGAGAATCTCCGCGTCCTCGCTTCATGATGGCGCGAAAGGACTGCGGTCCCGCATCGAAGCCGAGGATGATCTCACGGTCCGAACCATATTCCTTCGACTGCAGTCGCCCCTCAACCTCGACGTAGGTGGCATCGAAGGCGCCGGTGGCCGCCTGTGATGCGGTCACGGAGATCGCTGGCATGGGAGTCCCTCCCCACAAAGTGCGAACCGTGGCATCATCCAGGGTTGCGCTAAAGTTGCCGGGACGAGCGATGCCGTCGACTTCAACCTCATCGCCGACCCGGACCGGCTCGTGGGTCGAACGGTTGACCAGGACGCCTCCTGTCGAGTCTTGAACAAAAAGCGCCGGTGAGGCAAGGATAACGATGCCGCGTACCGTGACCCTTTCCGGTCTGGCGAGAGACAAGAGACGAAGACTGGCGATGGGCTGCGCGTTTGGATTGGACGGAAGCGTATGTTGCCGATAATCAGCCCGGGGTGCATCGAAGCCGTTCAGCGAAGCAGCGTCCGCTGATTGCGAGTGCTGGCTGTCCAGAGGCTGGGCGCCGGGTTGCATTGCGGCGACGTCCCGCTCAGTTGCCGGCTTGATCACCACATTGCGCCACGCGCCGCCGGAGGCATAAGAGCGGAGTCCAGCTCGTCCTGAACGAATACAGTCGGCATCATTGACTGCAATGGCGGTGCTAATGGGTTGGCCGGGCACGTTCGCCGCGGCGATGAGTCGGCATTGATAGGCGAGCAATTTGAGATGGTACCAGCGGGTAGGGACGACTTTCGTCTGGTCGAGAGCCACCGGCTTGAAGACCTCGGTCCATCCGTGCCCCGCCCGCCCGATGACGAGCATGTTGTCGAGATTGCGCAGACCGGCGTAGTAGCCGGTGTAAGCGTCAACGCCTTCCTCCTCATCGCTGGAACGCACAACCAGGCCGGCGTCGCCGCCTGCGCCAAGTAGCATGACGTCGGCTTCGATCGAGTAGTTCTGCCAGTCTGATGAGCCGGTCAGCAGCTTGGCTCCGCGCTCATCAGAATCGTTTAGCATGGAGCCGTTAACGAGCTCCCACGTGCCTCCGAATGCCTTCCATTCGTCTGCCTTGCCAGCCACGAAGGAGTCGGAGTACGGCAAACCGCGGTTCGGACTTCGCTGGTATACCCAAAAGGCAGCCCCGCTGGCAAGTAGAAGAATGAGCAGAAGAATGAAGGGCACCGCCCTCCGCATAGCCGAGGGAGGTTTCACTGGACCGCTCTCCAGGCGCGGGCGAGAGGCTCTGGCCGCCAGTCCATGTTTGTGAGTTGCCGTACCTCGGCGCTGTTCGCGTTCTCGCGGGTCACCAATATCGGCTGATACCGCGTGACGACCGGTTGGATCGGCCCATGAGTGCGGGCGACAATCCAGCGCACCGCTTCATCGCCCATCCTGCGAGTGTCTTCAACGATCAGAGAATCCAGGTGTGGGTTGTCGAAGGTCAACGACTCGGGATCGAAGCCAACGATCTGGATCCACCGATCAGGCCGCATATTGTCGAGCGCCGACATCGTGCCAACCATGGATGTTGCAGTGAGCGCGATCACGGCGTCAAGGTCGGGATTGGCCTTGATGATCTCTTCGGCCACTTGTTGTTCGTGGGAGAAGTTAAACGACCCAAAATGTTTCACCAGTCGGATCCGCGGGTAAGAGTTCGTCAAAAAGCTTTCGATGCTGCGGGCGCGGTCCACAATGCCTGCGATGTTCTCATTGATGCCGAGGATGGCCACCGATCCCTGACCATGAAGAATCGTGGCCACGCGTTGGGCGGCAATCCGTCCTCCGGCCTCGTCGTCGTTCAGAATGTACGAGAGACGGTCAGCGGGGGGGATCGGAAGAGGCGAGCCAATAACCACGATTGAGAGACCTCGCTGCATGGCGCGACGAATCGGCGTGATCAGGGCACGCGATTGATCGGGTGCCAGTATCAGTCCCTGATATCCCCCCGAACTGACTCGCTGGACGAGGGCGATCTGACCTTCAACATCGTCCTCGCGGGTGGGAGCGTTCCAATAGATTTTGGCGCCTAGATTGAGCGCGGCCTGCTGGGCGCCACGGTGTTCCGGTTCCCAAAACATGGTTCCTGAGGTCCGAGGAATGACAGCGATGGTGATCAGCACATTTCGCTGGCACCCGGTAGATAAGAACAGGCCCAGGAAAAGTAGTCGCGTGAATCGTGGCAACTGGACGGCCCTTTGAACAGAGATTTCCGCGGATCCGGATTCATCATCGCATCGATGGCCGAGTTTACGCTCTGGCCTCTATGAGCCGCAAGGGGTGAATCAGATCACCGCGCGTGTAGTCCAGATGGACTACACGCCGCTAACCGGGATGACTCATGCGCACCGTTTTTACAAGGGTTTAGTCTCCAGCCTGAATAGGGAGCCGGTTGCTGAGAGCACGCAGGCGACAAAGCCTTATAGAGAAGAGTTTAATTTGCGTTTCAACCTTTTTAGGGAGGAAATAATGACGAGGTTCGCGCGAGGGTTTTTTATAGAGCTTGCGAACAGGGGTGGTACGGATTTAGCGGGAGTGTTCAGCGGTCGTTTAAGATCTGCGATCAGGATAGCTCTGATGTTCCTGCTGATTGCGACGCCACCTGCCTTTGCGCAGTTCAATGCCGGGGCGCAGGGCAGCGTACAAGATTCCACCGGAGCATCAATTCCAGGCGCCACGGTGACCCTGACTAACAACGTGACAAAGGTCGCTCTAACAACCGCGAGTGACGCCGCCGGCGTTTTTCGATTTGCCAGTCTGGGACCCGGAGACTATACTGTTGCCGCCACAGCCAAGGGATTCAATACAGTTCAGACGCAGTTCACGCTGACTGCCGGAGAGACGCGAGATATTCCGCTGACGGTCTCAGTCGGGCAAGTCGCAGCAAGCGTGTCCGTGACCTCGCAGGCGCCCTTGCTCGACACCAGCGATAGCCGAAACCAGCAGACTCTCGACCAGCAGGCCCTCGAAAATCTTCCTCTGGCGACGCGCAATCCCACTGCTCTTCTCACTCTCACGCCCGGTGTGACCGGCCTTGGTGCGGGAACCGCGACAAACTTCAACCCTGAGAACTATATCGACGCAAGCGCCAATGGCCGTGGTCAGAACGGCAACCAGTATGTCGTCGATGGACTGGACGTGACCAGCAGCATTCGGCCGGGCGTGCTGAACCTGACACCAAATGTGGATTCGCTGGCCGAGACCACTGTGCAGGTCAACACCTACAGCGTCGACTACGGCCGCGCAAGTTCTCTACAGACGCTGATGACGACTCGTTCGGGTTCCGACCAGTTTCACGGCTTTGCGAGCTGGTATTACACCTACCAAGGGCTCACCGCGCGCGGTGAGTTTGGCGTGCCTCAGCCGGAGAAGCTCGCGCCGTATCACGTGAACAACATGTCCTTTGGTGTGGGTGGCCCGATCATCCCGCATAAGAAGTTTTTCTTCTTTGTCAGTTATGAGCCTTATTTCTCGCTGGCCTCCAATGGTTCGTCTCTACAGACCTATGAAGACCCGGCGTTTGTGACCTTCGCCACGGCGGTGCAGCCTAACAGCCCTGAGGTCCAGCTGCTGACAAAGTACACTCCCTCGAACGCAACCTTCCGAAACATCTTTCAGAATGCGGCACAAGCTTTCGGTCCGCAGAATATCGCGGCGAATACCGGCTGCGAGACGCCAAGCACCGATGAGATTCCCTGCGCTACGCCGGTCTTCGACCAAGGCAACTTTAACTCTTCGAGCTATAACAATTCGAAGCAGTACAGCATCCGTGTCGATAAATATTTCGAGAAGGACAGAATCTATGGTCTTTTCTACCGGGACACGATATCGACCGGCGGCCCCTCGGTAAGGCCGGCATTCAACACTACGAACAACTACTACACGTTCTCGCTTCAGGGGAGTGAGACACATACGTTCTCCTCAAACACTTTGAATGAAGGCTTCTTCGGCTATGGCCGGATTGAAGGCTTCTCGCCGTCGTCCGGCCTCTTCACGGTTCCGGTTGTGAACGTTACTGGACTGGGAGTGAACTTCGGAGATGGCTTTGCGCTGGGCGACTATGTGCAGCACAGCTATCACTGGCGCGACGTGTTGACGCATATCAAGGGTTCGCACACGTTCAAATTTGGTTATGAAGGGTGGCACGGCAACGATCTTGCCTATTTTGCGGCGGCCTACGCGCAGCCCACCATCAACTACACCAACATGATCCAGTTGATTAACAATGCTCCGTACAGCGAAAGCGGTCTCGCCTATAACCCCGTCACCGGGCTACCGGGGAACCACAACTACGGCTATCAGGAGACGACCGGCGGAGCATTCTTTGAAGACACCTGGAAGATGAACCGGAAGCTCACAGTGAACTATGGCATTCGCTATGACAATAATGGCAATCCCTATGTGGCGCTGCCGGGAACGGTATTGGCGAACCTGCACCTGGCCTCCGGCACTAACTTCGAGGACCAGGTCGCCAACGCCGTGATGACGCAACAGAGCCACGTTTTTAACCACGATCTGAATTGGAACTTCGCGCCACGCGGGGGATTTGCTTACGACCCTCTAGCGAATGGCAACTGGGTCGTCCGCGGTGGTATCGGTCTTTACCACGACTATTTCACGCTGGGGAATGCGGAGAATGGGCTGGGTGGAAATCCGCCGGGGCCGGTTGTTCCAACCTTCTTTAACAATGGCTCAACGGCGCCGCCGATCTTCGGCTATGGAACGCAGAATAAATATCCGTTTGGATTTCAATATCCTGCGTTCGTGGGTACGCCGCTCGACGCGAAAGGCGGCATAACCGGTTCGCAGATCAATGTCGGGGGCGTTAACCCCAGTCTCGGCTCGCCCTCCACGCTCAATTGGAGCCTTGGCGTCGAGCATCAGATAACGAGAGATATGGTTGCAAGCATCGGATATATCGGCTCACATTCGGGGAACCTGATCACTGGAGGCGGCAACCAGGGCGCGACTTCGTATGGCAACGACGTCAACGCGTACTCCGGAAACCTCTTGGCGGAGCCGAACTTTACCGGTGCAGGCGCTTACACGGGATCGGGTACCCAGACGCGGCTGAATACCAGCTTTGGCAACATCAACTATGCCTTCAACGGCGCCATCGGCAATTATCAGGCGATCGTTGTAGCGGTCAAGGGCCGGTTCGCACAGCGCGGCTTCGTGACTGCTTCTTACACGCATGGCAAATCGATGGATAATTGGCAAAACTATCCGATCGCCTTCCCGTACGCGCGGTTCTACGCGCCTTCGCCGTGGGACGTTCCAAACCGGTTCTCATTAGGCGCAAGTTATCTACTGCCCGGCGAGCATCTCGATAATGCGATTGCGAGCCGAGTGCTTGGCGGGTGGACCTTATCGGGCCTGGTAGTCTTGCAATCCGGCTATCCGTTTACAGTCTTTACCGGCGCTCCGCTCTCGGTCAGCACGACCGCCGCGGACGGCACTCCGCTCACCTCGGCCAACTACGCAGCGGAGTTGGCTGCAGGAAACCTGCTGTTTGCGCCCGGCAGCGGAGATTTCAATGCTGACGGCGACAACAATGACTACCCCAGCGTGACCGGCTATCAACAGAAGCACAGCCGAAAGGATTACCAGGTCGGGCATGGGATCTTTCCCACCTGCCCGGGCGGTGTCCTGCCTTGCGGGCAGTTCGTGTTGCCGAACCTCGGGCAAGAGGGCAATGAGACGCCGTATCAGTTCCGTAATCCGGGATACGCCGACACGGACTTCTCGATTAAGAAAGTGACGCAAATCAAAGAGAGCATCAATTTTGAGCTGCGCCTCGACTTCTTCAACCTGTTCAACCGGGTCAACCTGAATGGAGTCGACACAAACCTCCAGGATGGAGGCTTCGGACAGACATCCTCGACCCTGCCCCCCCGCAACATGCTCGTTGGCGTCAGGCTCAACTTCTAAACGCCGGAAAGGCTTCTACTCCGGCGGTAGATTCGTTTCATCGAATACCAGACTTCGCCCGGGGCACCGCCTCCGATAAACTATAGGTGCCCTTCCTTTTTTCAGGAGAGCTCCACTCGCGGTTCCCGGGCGAGCACTGGACTGCAAAGGTAGCGAGGCACCCGAAGACGGGGTTCGTCCTACGGAGGGATCAGAGGTTGTTCCGGTCCCTGGCAGCGAGCATGCAAAGTCGGAGAGAACGGGCCGCGGTTTACAGGAATCGAGCGCGGTTCGGTGTCGGACTTCTGTTCTTCCCCTTCGTCTGTCTGTTCACTTTTCCTGTCTATGCAGTGCAGACCCAGACGGCAGGCGCCCCGATAACCGACATCGTGACTTCGCTTCAACGGCAGGATTTTGAGCAGGCACTCCGTCTGTGCGCTGCTGCAATGGAAAAATCCCCTCGCGACCCGCGAATCTGGACACTTCGCGGCATGGCATATGCAGGTGAGGGAGTTCCCTCTTCGGCGCTTGACTCTTATCAACACGCGCTCAAACTCGACGCCAGGTATCTGCCCGCGCTCGAGGGGGCCGCTCAGATCGAATACCAGCGCAAGAGCCCGGCGGCGAGGCCGCTGATCGAACGAGTACTCGCGCAAGCGCCGAACGACGCGACCTCGCACGCCATGCTCGGATACCTCGACTATGCCGCCAAAGATTGCAAGGCGGCGATACCGCATTTCGAGCAGGGCGGTGATGTGCTGGCAAAGCAGCCGACCGCGCTCGCGGCTTATGGAAGCTGCCTAGCGGAGTTCGATCGATATGCACAGGCGGTTCCGATTTTCCAGCAGGCATTGAGTATCGACCCGTCGCTGGCCGGCGTGCGGTTCAATCTGGCGCTCTCTCAGTGGAAGACCGGCGAGACGGAAGCGGCTTTGGCGACGCTTAAGCCCCTCGTCGAAAGCGATCGTACCGGTGAGCCACTGTTGCTGGCCGCGGACATCTATGAATCGGCAAATGACACGCCACACGCCCTCGAGCTGCTGCGTAGGGCGATCCTGGATGACCCAAAGAACGTGGAAGCTTATATCGACTTCGCCTCGCTCTCTTACGATCACGCTTCGTTGCAGGTTGGGATCGACGTGATTAACGCCGGCCTCACCCAGCTTCCCCAGGAGCCCCGGCTCTACCTCGTGCGCGGAGTGCTATTCGCGCAGCTGGGGAAGTTCGAGGAGTCATCACAGGACTTCGATACCGCAAATCGACTCGACCCTCATCTTTCGCTCCTCGGAACCGCGGAGGGATTGGCGGCCTCCCAGCAGCACCGTTCCAAAGACGCGTTGAACAGTTTTCGCGCCGCGGCAAAAGCCCAGCCTAATGACGCTCTGACACAGTACCTGCTGGCGGAAGCCCTCTCGCAGGAAAGTCCCGAGCAAGGAAGCGCGGAATATGCAGAGGAGATAGCGGCGGCGAAGCGCGCGTTCAGCCTCGATCCCAAGATGGTCGCCGCGAGAGACCTCCTCGCGACAATCTACCTGCAAGATGGTCTTACGAATCTGGCAATCGAGCAATCGCGGGCAGCGCTCGCAGCCGACCCTAAAGATCAACAAGCGCTCTACCATCTCATCCTGGCGATGCGGAAGAACGGCCAGAAGGAAGAGGTAGCGGCCTTATTGAAACGACTTGCGTCCCTGCGCAGCGAAGCGCAGACAGAGACGGCACAAAACAAGCGCTACCAGTTACAGGAAGTTCCCCAACCGGAGAAATGAGCATTGCTGGAAACGTTGTTAAGAGCCCGAACCCTCTTTCCGAAGTCAGGTTGAGGCGCAGTTTAATTCTTTCCACCATCGTCCAGGGTTTCTGTTCAGGCCTCCACTGACGACTTTGCGGGCAAAGCTGAGCTCCAACCCATGCCCGTTGACCCAATCCTTTGTGCAGGGCCCGAGTGTCAAGGTAGTCGGGGGCCCGTCAGAAAACGGACAATAGAGCACGCTAGGGGTGGTTTGGTGTGCGAAGCGGCCTGAACTGACCCTGTGTTGGCCTCTTACCCTTCCATTGGTAGTCGCCTGTAAGGTTGATGTGCTCCCAACCGAGCGGGGATATCATTGGCCGTCAGGTCGAACTTGTGCCTGATCAGCGCATCGTTCAGGCTTGGCGCGTCGAGAGTTGGGCTCCCGGGATTTACTCCGTCGCCCGCTTCGAGTTCGCCGAGCATGGCTCTACCACGAAACTTGTCTTCGACCATGCGGGCTTTCCCCGTGGCAGGGCGGAACACCTCGCCTCAGGCTGGAATGCGAATTATTGGGAACCACTACGGAAATTCCTCGGTTGATTAGAAAGGTCCTCGGGGGGGACTCTGTCTCCCGTAGGGAGGACAGGACAGGCCGTTACCAGCAAAGTTCCGGAGCGCTTTGGGAGGAAATCGTCGATCCGATGCCGTGTTGTAGGCTCACAAGCCTTGCTTCCCTGTTCGCGCATCGAACGTCCTGAAAGAACAAGGAGCGACGATGGCACGACCCACCTGGGCAGGATCAATTCAGATTTCGCTGGTTTCGATTGGGGCAAAAATCTTTCCCGCCACCAACCCCGGTCGTCAGGTCGAGTTTCATCAGATCGACCGCAAGACCCACCAGTGAGTCCACCATCAAAATGTTGACGAAGGCGGCGCGGTCGAGAAGACCGATATCGTCAAAGGCTTCGAGTACGCGAAAAACAAATACATCGAGATTGATCCTGAAGAGTTGAACGCTCTGCGCCTGCAGACCGCAACTGTTATGCAGATCAAGCAGTTCGTGAAAAAGGAGGAACTGTCGTCAGAGCTTTTCGATCGGCCTTACTTCGTCGCTCCGAAGGATGAGGTGCAGGCGAAGGCGCTCAACATCATGCAAAAAGCGCTCTCTAAAACCGGAGCCCTTGGGATTGGTGAGATTGCCTTTAGCGGTCGAGAGCACTTGGTGGCAATCGGTGCACCACTCGATCGAAAACAAAAGGGGCTGATGCTCGACGTGCTGCGTTATGCCGAAGAGTTGCGAGACCCTAAGCCAGTGCTCTCAGGAATCAGTGACACCAAGGTTGAGCTCGATGAACTTTCCTTGGCGACGCAGCTCATCAATGGAAGCACTTCCCCGTTCAATCCGTCGGCATACAAAGACGATTACGAGGCTGCGGTCAAGAAACTCGTCGACTCGAAACGGAAGGGTAAACCACTTCCGGAAGCTGAGCTGCCCGAGCCGAAGGGCAAAGTGGTGAACATCATGGATGCGCTCCGCCGAGTGACCTTCTTTCCAAGTGTCTTCAAGGGCTTGTTGCCTTCGGCCAAACTCCTACGCGCAAGAAAGTTGCGTAGCGCGGTGAGCAAGACTCTGCGAGGTATTGTTAGAGGTCGAAACCAGAATACGCAGCCCGCCTAACCCAAGTCGCGGCAAATGTCCGAGTAGCCGACTTCCATGTAAGTCAAAGTCAAGCGAAAAGCACGAGTTTTCGGGCGCGCTTGGGAGAGCGCGCATTCGATCTGATCAGGATGTTCTAGCGCACTTTGTGCCTCTCGGCGGAGGTTCCTGCCTATGCAGAACCAGACATCCATTTGCTGCCTCGAACTCCGAAGAGCCGTCGCAGATGATTGAGTTTGTGTTCTCTGCCAGTCTCGAAACAATTCGTAGTGGGCCTCTGGAATCTGTCCCTTCGCCCAGTCGGCTACGGCGGGACCTGGCAGCCTGCGCGTCGATAAATCCTGATGTTTTTGTCTTCTCCTTCCTTAGGAAAGGTTTTTAAGCCGCTGCCGTTCGGCTGAACTTCTCGGCAGGCACGAAATCCTGTTTCCTGCGATCCACCGCGAGCAGATAGCAGACCATCTTCCTGGCAACTGCCAGCGTGGCCCGATTGCGGTCCCCTTTCTCCAGTTCTTTGGCACGGACTTCCGCAAGTTCGTGACATAACCGCGGCCCCAGTTTGGCGGCTTCAATCAGCACTCGCTGGATATGCTTGTTTCGCTGCTTGGAGATCGGCATCCGCATGACCTTGTCGGCCGAGCTCTTCTCGTCTCCGCAAAGCCCGCAGTAGCTGATCGCCTGCTTGATCGAAGTGAAACGCGTGACATCTCCGATCTCCAGAGCCCACGTCAGCGCGGTGATCGGTCCCATCCCCGGCACGGTTCCGAAGCCGCCGTAGCCGCTCCTTCAGCAACGGATCTCGTTCCAACGAACTGACCAGCACGTAATCGAGCTTTTGCGAACGGCAGATCATCTCCCTGCTCAGCCTCAGCAGCGGCCGTATGCTCTCATCCACCTCTTCGTTGGTCGTCATCAGATCGGCGAAGTAGCCGACCTTGTGGAGTCGTTGCTTGTTGTAGCTCACTCCGGTCTCCATTAGTAAGCCGGAAACTCGGTTCTTCATCTGCACCGTCTGCCTGACCAGCAGGTTCCGATAACGGAGCGTCCGGCCCCGGTCTCGGATCTCCGTCGAAGCCATATGGCACTCCGGCAGGAAGTTGCATCGCAGGCAGTCGGCGATCTTACTGGCATCGATCTTGTCGTTCTTTTTCTTGGCCGCCGCGATCGCCCTTAGCATCACCGGATGCGCGACCTTCACCTTCTCCGCATGAGGAAGCAAGTGGTCGTAAATCCACCCGGTAAAGATCGTCGCTTCCATAGCGATCCTGCGGGGCTGCGGCATCGTCCGGATCCAGCCATCCAGTTCCCGGCGCGTCGATCCTACCTTGCCTTCCTGGTGCACACGGCCAGCTGCGTCCTTCACGCAATAGCTGATCGTCTCCTAAGGAACTAGCTCAGTGACCGGAAGCTGGAATGGGGATGAGTTGAAATCCTAGTTGGTGAGCGTATTTGCGCAGTCGCAATTTAGCACGCTGTTGGCTTTGTTCTTCACACAAATGGAAGACAGTTTCGCTATAGGGTTCTTTGGTGAGCAAAACATGAAAGAGGACACGAGCGATCTTGTGCGCGGTGGCCGTGATTGCGGAGGCTGTGCCCAGCTTAGACCGCATATGACGAAAAAACTCGCCGAAATAACCTTTTGCCCGGCTAAGAGAGTGCGCGCCTAATCGCAAAGCAGTGGCGGCCCGATGGGCAACCCTGCGAGTCTTGCAGGATAGGACCTTTCCTCCGCTTACGCGCTTTTCCGGACAGAGTCCGAGCCATGAAGCAAAGGCCGATGCATGCCGGAAACGACTGAGGTCAGGACCGATTTCGGTTAGGATCACTTGCGCGGTGACAGTGCTGATGCCGGGGATATCGGTCAGATCAACGCCAGCAATCCGGTACAACTCGCCACGAAGATCGAACGAAGGATCGTTGCCTTGACGCCGGTAAGCTGTAAGTTTGGTTCGAGTCGCCGGCGGCACCGAGCGCTCTGTTGCACTGGGCAGAGTCTGCATCAGCCTCGCGATCTCGCCGTCCAAATCAGTGATTAACTTCTGGTGGAATCGGTATCCGTCCACCGATTGCCGCAACGTATACAGGTGTTCGGGACGGTAATCTCCTTCCAAAGCCTTGGTTATTGTCTCGCGGGGACTCCTCACCCGGAAGTGGCAGAGCTTTGCAAGTTCAATGGGGTCGTGTTGGCCTGCGAGGATGGCATCTAAAATAGCCAATCCGCTCATCCCTGTGATGTCGCTCAGCACGTGGTGAATTTGCAGGTTCATCTGGCTTAGCGCCTTTTGCATATGCATGGTGTGTTCTGCTGCCATCTGCAACAGGCTGGCACGATGTCGCCATAGCGCTCGCACGGCGCAGATGTGATCTGGAGGTCGAAAACTCGTTCGAAGCAATCCTACTGAGCGCAGATACTGGATCCACTGACAATCGGAAACATCGCTCTTACGGCCTGGAACACTCTTCAGGTAATGAGCGTTGACCAGATACACAGTGAATCCGCGCTCCTCCAAAATCTGAAACAGTGGAATCCAGTAGACGCCGGTCGATTCCATCGCCACCGTCCGAACATGACACCGTTCAAGCCACTCTGCGAGCGCGTTGAGGTCGCGAGTAAACGTACTAAATTTGCGTGTTGATTCCTCATCGCGATCCGGTGGGACCGCGACATAGATCTCCTCAGCTCCGATATCGATGCCGGCCGCATCTGGCTCTAGCACGACTGCTCTGCGATTTTGCTTCCCCATCGTCACCTCCTGCGCTGCAGGGCGCGGCCTGAGGTGCGAATCCAAACAGTCTCCTAATCGAGATCGTTGCGATCTTCAGCAAACGTCATCACTGACTCGTACGCTACACTCAGACCCAGGTTTCTTGACGGGTTTAAGAACACCACTGACGATCGCGGGCCGTGTCTGCCGCTCTCTGCAGCACAAACATGGTCGCAGAAATATGTTCCTTCTGTCTTCGTCTGAACTACGTTCAGTCGCTGGCTTCTTGTGAACATCCAGTCCAATGAAGTACTTAGTCTATGAGGAGCCTCCGAGGTCGTTCTCTGAATCAGCTTGATGCTGAGTTCAGCTGCTTGCAACACCTCGTGCTCCTCCCTCGACTTAACATTCAAACAATGCGTCCATGTGCTAACTTCCGGTTTGCCGACGATAAGGGAATAATTTCATTGCCTAGTGGTCCGTCGCCCCTACTCTGATGATGCCGTCACGTGCGCCGGTTAGCCACTCCCATGCGAGATGGAGAGATTATCGTCAGTTGTTGCAGGGCATTATTCGCTGCAATTCCGGCACTGGGCGACCCGTTGACCCGACCGCCCCCTGGTAAGAGTCATTGGTTGGAGATAGTCGCCGTGGTGCCATCGAATTTCGTGACGTGGATGGTGAACGGCTCAGCGTAGGAGTTGGCGCGATCGTTCAGCACGCTCATTCCCACTTGCTCGCCCAGCAGGATCGAGTAGTAGGTGGAGCTGCGGAAGTGGATACCAGCGTGGATGCCGTGACCGGCGCTGATGTTCCATGCCAGTTTGGACAATTCGCCGTTGATGGTGAGGCTGTCGCGATCGGAACCGGTGTACGCAGTGAGGCCCAGACCGTCGGGGGTGGGCACCATGACGTCGGAACCGGCGGCCAACAACAGCGGCCGAATGAGCTGACTGCCATCAAAGAAGAACTTGATCGCAGTGATGCAGGCTCCGCCCACGGTCCCGTGTCCGGTGGGGTAACAAGGATGTGCCGGGGCTCCCTCGGGGAATGCTTGCGGCAACAAATAGCTGCCGTATTGTCCGTGAATGATCGGCAGCACGGCCGAGTTTAACAAGTCGTGATGAAGTACCGCCGAGGCCTGAGGCATTGGATGTTGGTTCGTCATCCGCGCCTGTAGCAAAGCGCCAATTTCCTCCGGGCGCTGCCGCAGGTTCACGACCCACTTGTGGAACCAGGCGGCTTTCAACGCCCGCGTTGCCATCTCGGGGACCGTTCCTTTAGCGTCAATCGGACCGCCTTGCTGTGTGCCAAAGGTGCCGAAGCCATGTTGGGTTAGCGAGCCGATGTAGGGGTTACCGGGGTTGACCGGCGCTGCGATCTCGGCAAGCACTAGACAAGTGACAAAGTATGCCTGATGGAGCGCGTCCACGTGGGTGTAAGCGTTCAGGTCCCGGCCCATGCGCATGTGGCGGTAGACTGGATCGTACTGCAGGCTGAACGACGGCGGGAAGCCGCTCTCGACCTTCAAGTACTCGACCGGATCGGTGAGGTAATCCGCACCGCCCTCGCTGACGGACAAGAAACGCTGCATTTGCTGGCTCATCGGCTGCACGCCCATCATCGTCGGCTGCATCAGGAACTGGGAGAGGTACGGCCCCTGCACACTTCCATCGCCGGGAACAATCCGGCCGCGGAAGAGTTTTAGCGGCGTGACCGGGTAGGGATAGATGCTGTTGTGCTGGCGCACATACGACAGATTGTTGAGATCGGCGCAAGCTTGGGCAGCCAGGGGGCTGCTCGGGTAGTCCTCAAACTGGACGTCGCGCATGAGAGCGGCCCAGTAGTGCTCGACCTCCGCCGCCGCCGTCTGCGCACTGGAAACGGACGGCGCAGGCGGGATCACGGTCGCGAAAGGATCCAATCCCTCCAAATCGAAGGCCAAGGCGCCCATCGGACCATTCAGGGTTCCCGTGAAACCGGGACCGCCCGGATTCCCGACCAGGACGTTTTGGAAATCGGAGAACCGGCCGCTCTGGAGCGCGTCGACCAAGCTGAGCCAGGAGGCGCGGTTAACAATGCCGAGGTCGTCGTGCTTCAAGCATTTGCTCCAACTTCCGCTAAAGTCAGTGAACCTCTGCGAATCGCCGTTGTCTGGCAGCACGCCCACGTCGATCTTCTCGGCGTCGGCCGTGGAATCACGGTAGCGCCCACTGGCGTTCGTACGGCGCGAAGAACCATAGGGCACGACCGACGCCTCAGCCTCCCCGTGCTTACCCTCAATCAGTGGTTCGAATGGAATGGCAGCTAGTGCCGCGGCTGCGGCACCCCCGACACCGACTTTGCCTAGAAAAGAGCGCCGGCTGATGTCAGCCGACCCGGTTGGAGTCGCCTCGCCCTGGACGGGCGTATTCTGTTCAGAACAACCCCGCGAGTCTTTCATGAAGTTCTCCCATCAGATGGTGTTGCATCCACCGGTTGAGACCGCCCTCATTTTCGGCAATTCGTGTCGCGACCTTAAGTTCAGAGCCTTCAGTGATCGCTGCTCCTGTAGTTCTGAGCGTAGGTATCGTGAGGAAGTCCCTCGTGCCGAACTTTCCTGGTTAACGCGAACGCCTCATCCTTCCCCATCGCTCCCCCGACCGTTACCAGGTAAGGGCCGTCTCCGTTGGGTCTAAAGAGCTCGGGCTGCAGTTCCGGATGTTTTTGAGCGAGTGTGGCTGCCTTCTTGTTGGCCTGCGCTTCGTGGAGGTAGGTGTAGGCAATTACCCGCCATTGGTCACGGGGGCCTGCGATTTTCTCCTGTGGAACAGGTGCGGCAACCGGTGCGACATTGGCCGGGTTTCCAACTGCACCGCTGACAGTTGCGGTGGCTGAGTTTTTCGCACCGGTATCTGCGGCCGGGGCGGCGGCCGCTTTCGGAGTACTGACTGGAATTGCTGATCTTCTCGACAGCAAGTACCATGTCAAGGTCACAATCAGTAGCACGATCAATCCGGTTGCAACAGCGGCCATCGGGCCGATCCGTGGAGCGAATCGGTTCATCTGAATTTCTTCACTTTTCACCGAAACTTCATTGGCCTCTGAAGCAGAAGTTTGATCGTGAGGTGAGGTTATCTCGAATAGGTTCGGTTGGATCATTTCCGCCGGCTTCGGCGAAGAGCGATGCGGCCTCGCGGCAATGCGCGCATCCGGTGAAACGGCTGCGGCGGGCGTGTCCTGGGATATGGAAGTCCCTTCGAGTGCCGCTGCAATCTGCGTCAAGCCCCATTCTCCTCTGATTCCCCTGGTCACGATCTGATCGAATGGCGCAGGCAGAGGGAGGTGGCTGGTCGCGGCCTCCAGCGTTTGTTCCTGGGTCAGCGCCTGCAGCAGGACGACGGCCAGATCATGCACATCGCGTTGCTTCAAGGGTTGGCCGCGTTGGCCCTCGGGGGCCTCGCAGATGCAGTCGCACTGAAGTTTCACGACCTCACCGACGGCGACTACGTTGACTGGCTGGAGGTGCTGGTGGATGAACCCATGCGTGTGCAGCGCCTCCAGCACCGATGAGAGACTGGCGGCAATCTGCCTTGTTTCCGGTAATGTAAGACGTTGGTCCCTCACAATCTCGCCGAGGTTGGCGTCTACCGGTTCCATTACGGCATACACCAAGGAGGTTTCATCGATCACGACCTGGCCGTATTCCTCCAGCTTCAATATGTTTGGGTGGTCCAGGGCTGCGACTCCGCGCCAGCGAGAGAGAATGTCCTCCTCGTCAGAGCGGGATTCTATGAGCCGTATAAGCCTGGGAAGGCCGGCTTCATTCGAGGTGATGAAGAATGCACTGCTGCCCTCGGGTCGCAGAAGTCGCGTAAGCGGGAATGCACCATCAATCGTTCTTCCTTCGTACTCTGTCCATATTTCCATGCGCAGTTTCCATTCGGGGATAGATGTTCAAGGCGGGAAGGACGCGGAGAACAAGCAATGATCAAAATGCGCCGGGAATAGGGGCTCCATCCCGGTGGCTGTCTCTTTCAATCCAATCATTATCATTCATCGTTGGCGCTTAACGCGTCGAATGGGCTGAAAAGTGTATCCAACAGTGGTTTGCGCCCGGGTCGGAGTTGCTCAAAACGCCGTCTCGAACAGATTCCAACTGTGAATCAGGCTATTTCGGTACAGCTTATAAAACGCTCCCGCATGTTTTCTGTAATCGTTGGGAAAGTGAGAAGCGATGAAAACGCCGAAATGATGCTTACGACGTTCATACGCATACGACGCTATTGCATCGAGCGCGCACATCATGGAGATGGCCAGGACATGACCACGATTGTCGAACCCGCCATTTGCTTTCCGCACATCCGTTAAAACATTGTTGATTTCTCCCAAGATCGACTCTTCAAAGATTCGCTTAAGCGTTTTGATAAAGTCCTCATCTGCTGATGCAGGAGGCTCAGGCCAGGTGCTTGGCTGCCATGCGACGAAATCTTGAGCGGGGGTGATTGTCGCGCCCGTTACCGGAGGGGCGTTGAGGTTTGCTTTCGAACCAAGATCGAGCTTGTATTTCATACTGATCTTCCCACTAACGGACATTAACCGTATGAATGATAACGTCCTTTATCATTCGCCACCTCTTACCAGCAAGCTGCAGGAGACTTCGAAACTACTCGTTTGAAATGCCGACGATTCGCCAAGCCGGTTGTTGCCGCAAGATGCGCCCAATTTGAATTCGTGAGCCCTCGCGCGGCTCGCGGCCGCAACATAAACAAGAATCAATACATATCCACTTCCGCCGGACGAGGCCGAACTGAGCAGCAACCTCGGTCAACTCATCCACAACTCATCCACGGCTCATGGAAGGAGACCCGTTTCTGAATCAGAATTTGTTTTATCTGGCGCACGGCAATGACCGGATAAGCGAAGACATATTCAGGAGGCGAAGATGAACCGTTGGACATGGATGATCGGGTTGTTGTGGACCGCGGGCATAGTAGTGACACTGCCTGCGGGGATGGCGCAGGAGAACACGTCGGCTGCGCTGGTACAGGTGAGCTCAGGCGACGTGGTGCCGGCCATCGTTCGCTACTCCGCGGTGTTGCCTGGATACGCGCAAGAGCGGGTGTCCGTACGCTTCAGCATCTACGCCGACGCGAATGGCGGTTCGGCTCTCTGGACGGAGAGCCAGAGCGTCACCACAGACAAGGACGGCAAGTACGCCGTGCTGCTCGGCTGCTCTTCGTCGATCGGGCTGCCAGAGGCGGTATTTGCCGACGGTCAGGCGCGTTGGCTTGGGATCCAAGTGGGCAGCGGTGAGGAGCAGCGGTCGCTTTTGGCCAGCGTCCCATTTGCCATGAAAGCCGGCGACGCATCGACACTTGCCGGTAAGAGCGTAGCGGAGTTCGTAACCACGGACCAGCTGCGCGCCCAGGTCGCGGCCGAGGTAGCCGCGCATGCGCTTACTGCCAAGGCCGTGGCTGTGCAGCCAATGGCGGCGGTTGCCGCTCCCACCGGCTCGGGAACGAGCGGCTATATTCCGATTTGGTCGGCGGCCAGCACGCTCGCAGACTCGGTCATTTATCAAACCGCATCATCCACCGGTACACGGGTTGGCTTCGGAACGACATCGCCTGGCTCAACGATCGATGTGAATGGATACGCGACCGTGCGAGGAGGCATTCAACTGCAATCCAGTCCTGGGACGGCGTCAGTGGGAAAAAACTCGCCTACCCTCGATCTTATCGGTAGCACCTATAACTCAAGTTCTAGCGCGGCCGTGCCGCAGCGATTCCGCTGGCAAGTGCTCGTCTCGGGCAACGATACCGCATCGCCCTCGGCAAGCCTCGTCCTAGGCTACGGAACGACTTCGGCGAGCGCGACCGGCTTGTCCATCTCTCCCAAGGGAATCATCACTTTCGCGCCAGGGCAAACCTTCCCCGGCGCAGCGGGCGGCAACAGCACTACCATCAACGCGGCCTCCTATGACCTGGGCGGTGCTCTCTTCGCCTTCGGCTCCGCGTCGCAGGCCAATGCCTTCCTTGGCTTCTCAGGTAATAGCAGCACCCCCTCCAGCTCGATCTACAACACCGGCGCGGGAGACGGGGCCCTTCACTCTCTAAGCACGGGTCAAAGCAACTCGTCCTTCGGATCCGGCAGTCTCTCCAAGAACACAACCGGGAATTCGAACACCGCGGTCGGCTTTTACGCGCTCGACTACAACACCTCTGGGAGCAATAACACCGCTGTCGGCGTCGAGGCGCTCGAATGGGGTACCGCCGGCAGCGGAAACACTGCGGTAGGTGCGCAATCTGGACCAAGTTATTCCACCTCCAGCTTGTCCAATGCAACAGCCATAGGAGCGAACGCGACGGTAAGCCAAAGCAACTCGCTGGTGCTGGGGCAAACCACGGCAGGCAGCCCAGGCGCCAGCCATGTGAACGTCGGCATCGGCACAGCTACTCCCGCAACCACGATGGAGATTTCCGTGAGCGCGCCCAGCGCGCTGGGCCCGACGTTGACACTCACCAATCCCGGCGGCACGACGGATCCCAATTTTCCCGCAACTGCCTCCATTGATTTCAAGACCTATCTGCACCCCAGCACGCTCAACTCCCCAACTTCGCGCATCGAAGCAGTCGATGCGGACTACGGCAACAACCTTAACTTCGACGTCAAAGTACCCGGGTCAGACTCAAGCGGTCTGTTCACTGCGATGTCGATCGCTTCGACGGGCCTCTACGTCAGCGGAACGGTATACGCCGATTCCAAGGACTTCAAGATCGATCATCCCGCCGATCCGGCCAACAAGTATCTATTGCATACTTCCGTCGAGTCTTCCGAGATGATGAACATCTATTCCGGCAACGTAACTACCGATGAGCTCGGACTGGCGACAGTGACACTACCCGATTGGTTCGAAGCCGAAAACGGCGACTTCCGCTATCAGCTCACCACGATCGGCCGCGACGCCCACGCCTGGATCGCACAGGAAGTGAGCAATCACCAGTTCAAGGTCGCAAGCAACGCGACTTTCGTGAAGGTTTCCTGGCAAATCACCGCAGTCCGGCAGGACGCTTACGCCATGGCTCACCCACTGGTGGTGGAACAGCAGAAGCCCGCGCAGGAACGTGGATTTTACCGTCACCCCGAGCTATACGGACAGCCCCAGGAGAAGAGCGTCCAATGGGCGCGGCACCCTAAGCAACTACAGCGGATGAAGGCGCAGCAGTTGGCCGCCGGATCCGTGGAGTCGAAGCCTCAGGAGCAGTAATCCGCTCGCGGAGGGTGTGTGCCGTCGCTCGTCGAAATTGCCGCAGAATGACAATCGATTGAGGGCTCCCGTTTGACCGTGGGAGCCTTCGGCGTTTGACCGGCCGGATGTGAAAATCAAGGATTGCTATAATGACGAAACTGTCGCCCACTCGCCCGTTATGCCCATCGTTCGATTTGGAGACTTCGAGCTCGACGACCAAACTTTCGAGCTGCGACGGAACGGAGAGCGCGTCCGTCTTCAGCAGCAGCCGGCGCGCGTGCTCGCTTTTCTCCTCAGCCGCCGGGGCAGCCTGGTCACTCGGGATCAGATCCGCGAAGCCATCTGGGGAGGCGATACGTTTGTCGACTTTGAGCAGGGGCTCAATTTCTGTATTCGCCAAATACGCCTCACGCTCAATGACGAGCCCGAAAAGCCGCTTTACATCGAGACGCTACCCCGCCTTGGTTATCGCTTCGTTGCAGCCGAGGAGCGCCGTGTAGAGCAGCTGCCGGGCGGGAATGCTGCGCCTAATCCGAACCGCATACGCCTCGCGATTATTCCCATCGAAGATCTTGCCGGCGCGGACAGCGATTACTTTGCTGCCGGGCTTACCGAAGACATGACTTCTTCCCTGGCGCACATCGCCCCGGACCGGTTGCGTATCGTTGCCGGACCCAAATTGTCCGGCGCCGTGCTCTCTTCCGAACAATTGGAAACATTGCGTCGTCAGCTCAATCTCGACTTTCTGCTTCGGGGTTCGGTGCGCCGCTCGGGAGACAAGATCCGCATCATCGCGCAACTGCACGACCTGCGCGATAAGAGCGTTCTCTGGTCTGAAACCTACAACAAGCAATCGACCGATCTGCTGGCCGCCCAGGAGGAAGTAACCGACCGCGTCAGCCGGTCCCTGGCGCTCGAGCTTCTTCCCGGAGCGGCAGTTGGTTCGCGAAAATACTCGCAGTCTTCCGCAGCCTATGACGCCTATTTGAAAGGTCGTTTCCTGTGGCACAAGATGACACCGGAAGCGATCCATGGCAGCTTGCACTATTTCAATGAAGCTTTATCCATCGACCCCGGATTTGCGCCTGCGCATGCCGGTCTTGCCGACTGCTACGCTCAAATGGGCTCCATTCGCGTGGCCATGATGAAGCCGATCGAGGCGCTCGCTAAGGCGCGGCCGCATCTCGAACGCGCCTTCGAACTCGACGATAGCCTCGCCGAAGCGCATTGCACATTCGGCTTGATCAAGAGTTGGTACGACTTGGATTGGCCCGGCGCCGAACGCGAGTTCCAAACCGCACTGCGCCTGGACCCGAGCCAGATTGCCGCCTTGCTTTGGCAGTCGCTGTATTTTCTCGCCATGGGGCGCGATGAAGAGGCGGTGCGATCGGTCAGGCGCGCCAAGGAATCGGAGCCGTTGTCGCTCGGCGCCAACCTTTACCTCGGTGCAACCCTCATGATCAGCGATCAATTCGATCTTGCGCTTCGGCAATTGCAGCAGACCGTCGAGCTCGAGCCTGGCTACTACCGGACATACATGTTTCTGGGAAGGACCTTTGCCTTGGTTGGCCGGCATGAGGAAGCTGTCGCGGCGTATGATGCCGCGCTTGCTCGAAATCCTGAAAGCATCGAAACCTTTGCCTATCTCGGCGCATCGCTGGCGGCCAAGGGAGATCGCAAGCGCGCCTTGGAAATTGTGAACAAGGTAAGGGCAGCCGGAGATCGGATTGAACCGGCGATTCTGCTCGCAATCATCTATGCCAACCTGAAAGACGAAGTCGAAATGTTTCGCCTACTTCACCTCGCCGTCCAGCGCAAATCCACTCCACTCTACCTGATGACCGTCAACAGGGAGTTTCGCCAATACCATAGGGACCCACGTTTTCGCGATCTGCTCGCGATGACGGGTCTCCCGTCTCGCGTCCGCGACTAGGATCCGTCTCATAAGCCGCGCGTTGATTGAAACGCCTCGTATGAGAACCGCAATCAAAGCAGGTCTCAGGGGGCTCGCCGAAGCAGTTCAGGCATATATGAGACAGCTTTTAGGCTGACATCGTCCGGTCCAAGCAAGATCAGCTTGGCTATGCCTGCTGGCGCGTCTCCCAAGTGCTGATCTCCTCAAGAAAGGGCGGCTAAAAGCCACCGGGCAGGATCAACATCGGCGCAGTAACTTCACCTGAATAGCTGTGAGCGAGTCCCCTGACCGGCTTCCACGTCGGATGAGAACACCATGCCATAATCCGCGCCGCCATAGACACATTCCAGGTACAGCGTCGTCGGAGCCTGCTCCCCGACATAGTAACCGTTGAGCGGAAGAGTTGCCGGCGGAACGGTCGAGTTGGATTGATGAGCACCGTTCGCCAGAGAGGTTTCTACCGCCCAATTGCTCACCAGGAAACAGGATAAGTACGCCTGCACCTTGGGATCGTTATTGCAGATTTCTTGCTATCCACCAATCGCATAGGTTCGGACATCGGGAAGAATGATCGTGTTGATTGTTGCCCTGCCTGAGTTTCCAGGGAGGGTGAGGTTATCGGGTTGGAGATTCGCAGCGAAAGACAACACCACCTGGCGCTCCAGCAGGCCCTTTCGGTCCGCGCGGCCCAGTAGCTCCAGTTCCCCTCCGGCCCTCGCTTTCCAATGGCTCCTTTCGCACCCTCCGGCCTGCAGGGCCTTGTGGACCGGCTGCGCCATAGATAGGTGAGATCGAAGTTGGCGAAGTTACCGAGAGAATCCTTCACCGTTAACCGGAAAGTACCGGCCGCTGTCTTGGACGGAAGCGTGGCCACGATCAGCGCGTCGCTGGAGGAATCGACCTTCAGCTTAGCGCCGTCGAAGAGCACAGTAGCGGCGGTTTTGTTGGGCTGGAAGCCGGAACTGGTGAGGGTCACTTGATTCGCGGCGTAGTTGACCGTTCCGCTCTGCACCACCGGATTGGCGATGGCCGCGATGGGAACGAGTAGAAGAGAAATGGTGAGCATGATCTGGCGCATCACGGTTCTCCGTTCGGGTTGATGTTGGCAGGCCTGTTGTTGAACCGATGAAGAGGTGCGGGCGCTCTATCATTGAAGGCCCCCGCCTCTGCGGGGATCATCGGTGGGGTGTTCCTAAGGCAGCAGCGCAGACAACAGGATCTGCGCGTATTGCAGGTAGATGAGATTACTACCGCCAGCCTTGCGAATCGCTGCTGGCTGGCTGGCCGGCGGCGTCGACGAGGACTGTTCGCTCGGAATCCCATCGATGTGGAGAAAAACGTCTTGGGCTGCTAACGCACGATGCGGACCCGCGGCCAGGCTGAGTACAAAGATCGAAGCGGTCAGCGCGAGAGTTTTTTTGTTTTTCAAGGGAAATCCTCCTTTTGAATTCGGCGCTTCAACCTACCCGCGCCGTGTGATGAACCGAGTCTGCGGCAGTTTGGATCGCAACTCAATGAGGCGACAATGAGGTGAAGGTGAGTTCGCCAAGTCGCTCAACTCATCCAAAACTCATCCCGGAAGGACAATGAGCAGTGGTAGGCTTTCTTCCATGGAAGGCCAAGTAGAAGGACTCTCATCCCAGCAGCTTGCCGGGCTGCGCAGCGCGATCAACTGCCCGATTCTCACTGCCCATGACCCGCAGTACGATCAGGCACGCCGCGTGTGGAACGGCATGATCGACCGCAGGCCATCCGTGATCGTGAGGACCTCAAGCATTGCGGACGTCATTCAATCGGTGCGCTTCGCACGGGAGCAGGATGTCGCCGCTTCGGTCCGTGGCGGCGGCCATAGCCTGGCCGGAAAGTCGATCGCCGACGGTGCTATGCTGATCGACCTTTCGGGGATGCGGGAAGTTCAGATCGATGCCGCCAAGCAAACCGCGTTGGTTCAGGGTGGATCGACCTGGGGTGACTTCGACCGTGCGAGCGAACAATACGGCCTTGCCACAACAGGAGGCGTGATCTCTTCGACTGGAGTTTGCGGGCTCACGCTCGGCGGCGGTATCGGTTGGCTCATGGGAAAGCATGGCTTGAGCTGCGACAACGTAATCTCCGCAGATGTGGTGGATGCCGAAGGCCGTCATCTTTCGGTCAGCGCAACTCAAAATGAAGATTTGTTTTGGGCGATCCGCGGAGGGGGAGGAAACTTCGGAATCGTTACTGCACTTGAATTCCAACTGCATGAACTTCCCTTTGTCCACGGCGGCGTGATGCTCTATCCGCGCGGCCTCGCGATCGATCTGCTGCGCCAGTACAGAGACCTTACGGTCAACGCTCCGGATGAGCTGACCGCTTATGCCGCGCTCTTGGTTGGGCACGGAAGTCCTATGGCTGCGATCGCCCTATGCCACAGCGGTTCTCAAGAGGAGGGCGCCGCCGCGTGCCGACAGTTCCGACTCGCCACGCCGCCAGTCGCCGACATGACGGGAAAGAAGAAGTATATCGAGATACAAACCATGCTTGATTTTTCGGCTCCTGCGGGGCTGCACTACTACTTCAAATGCCCATTTCTCCGTGAACTAACCGACGAAGCAATTCAGACCATCGTGGATTTCTCGGAAAGAATGCCGTCCGAACAGACGCAGGTGGTCCTAGAACATATGCACGGAGCGGCGAGCCGCGTGCCTGTAGCGCAGACAGCCTTTGGCCTGCGGCGCGTCCATTACAGCGTCAACATCATGCCGGCTTGGGTCGATCCGGCTATGGCCGAAAGATGCATCGCTTGGGCGCAGGACTTCGCCTCGGCGCTTACACCTTTTGGAGCTTCCGACGCATACGTGAACTACCTTGGAGACGAAGGCCCCTCGGCAGTCAAAGCCTCTTACGGAGCCAACCACGCGCGCCTTTCAAGCCTGAAGAAGAAATACGACCCAGACAATTTCTTCCGCTTCAACCAGAACATCCTTCCGATTAGCTAAATCACCAAGCTAGATCGCCAAAGCGCGTCGAGGTTTCGCCGATGTACGAAACACGCGTCGGTGGCAGCCTTTGAATATAGCTATGATCCAGCCGCCTCTGGCGCATGGAAATTCCCCAATCATCGCAAACTTCTCTCCTGCTGCACGGATTTGTGCATGATAAAGGACGTTATCGCCAACATTCGCGCGCAATCGCGAGTTCTGATTTGGCAAAGTGACCGCACAACACCATCGGATCAATCGACACTAGAAACATTGTGCTGGCGCAGGGAGAGTTCCCCCGCTGGATCGAGCTGGTCCAAGGTTGTTCCGTTGCTTCGATTCGTCACCCTGACCACAAGGATGCAAGGAGTTTGCAGGCGTTCAGATACCCCTTAGGGACAAGGGTAATTTCATTGCTGCAGCTCCCCTGCTCTATCTGCCGGTTCATCGTGGCTCCTGACGGATTTGATTGATGCGCGATACCAGCCCTGAAACGGTGGTGACGACGGGGCTCGCACCCGCGACCTTTGCTGTGACAGTCTCCCAGTTCTAGGTTTTACAACGACTTACAGACCCGCGATGAACGCCTAAAACCTCATAAGTCGTCGTAAAACCCCAATTTTGTGGAGTGGGTTGTGGATCGAGAATATATTTGCCCGCTGCTCGGCATGGACAGCGGGCAATCATGTTTCAGCTCAAGAAGCTGGCCGTATGCCTTCTGACCACTTCGCGGCCTTATAGCATTCCGGACGGTGAGGTTCGCTGGCAGCTGACGGATGCGATGGCAAAAAACACACGAGCATCGGGAAGAACGGCCTGACCACGTCCAGGTGATCATGCGCGCGGACGACGAAGTCATCGAATGACGCCTTGTATGCCGCAGGCTCTGTATGGACCGCCTGCAGCTTATTCACCCTCTGTAGAAGCGCCAACAGCACTGCGCTGCTGGAGACCTCCCGACAGAGCTTTGCGCGGAGTGAAGCGAATATCGCGTCATGTGAATTATCCAAGGAAAATGTGTTCATGATTTTGCCCTCTAATAGTTGTTTGTTTTGTCTATTGATTTGAGTGATTGAAAAGTAGGGCCCTGCTTCAACTATTTTACTGCTTTTCCGCAGCCTAGAGCGAATAAAAAGTGAAAGAACAGCTACAATTTCGCATGGCCGGAGAGAGAGCTTCATCCGTACGCCGGCGACGGGAAGGCAAGATCTGTTGTTCCTGCGGCTCGAGTCTCCCCCGCATGTTTACGGGCAGCGTTATTGCGTCCTTTGCCTGGAGGCAAAGGCTCCCCGTCGTCGGGTTTACATGCACTTCATGCTCAGAGAAGGCTGGTACTGCCAGTTCCTTGAAGAGGATTTGAAGACGCCTCTGCCCAAAGAAGCTAACCTTCGCTGATGTGAGCAAAGTACGCGAGCTTGCGGAGAAAGGCGGAGGCTTCAACATCCTTGAAGCGCGTCATTCATTTAACCAAGGGGTCGAAGTTGGCCGTGGGGGGATATACCTGCAGCTGACTGAGGAACAGTACCAGAAGTTGAAAAAGGGATGAAAGCAAAAGGGCGGTTTCTCTTTCGAGTCGCCGCCCTACGCTGTCCGAATTCTCGAAGCCCCGTCTCGGAGACGGGCCACAGCAACGCTGTATCGGAATAATTTGGGAAACTCGGTTTAACCCGCGTCTCCGCCCTAGTCCCGCGTCACATTCACTGTAAAGAGCTTTTCGTTGCCGTTTCAGATCACCGTTCCCGGCTCTCAGAAATAGCTACTGTCCGCTCTCCTCGCTGGAAGATTGCTCTTCCGTTACATTGAACGATATCACCGTTGAATAGCGTGTGAATGCTGCATTAACGCTGCATATTTTGTGGAAATGACTGGCAAGAATGTGGAAAGCTTTGCCATGATTTAGCCTTGTCCCATGTGCGGCCGCTACTACCGAAGATCGGATAAACAGCGCATCGGCGACGCCTTCAATATCAGCGATCTCCCATCCAACCTCATCATCTCCGATGCCGACATTGAAGTGCTCGACCCTATTCCGTCGGCTCCTAAAGCTCTTCAGTTCGGCCTTCTGTGCAGAGGTGAACTGAACCAAAGACTCGTTTTCCAGTCGCTCTTGGAGGGTCAGAAAGTCAACGCTCTTGAATTCGCCGGATTCGTATATTTTCTCGGCTGCTTTGTTGAGATCTTGAAATAGCAGTTGCCAGCCTTCCTGTTTCAATCGTTCTTTGAGGACTAACCCGATACTCGAGCACAGGTGAATTAGCGCATATTTTAGATATCGTTTCTGATTTTGGTTATCGCGGGCCGCCTGCGCAGCCGTAAGGTGATCCAGCGAGGAGCGCACAAAATCCAGCCCATTTTCCAGCAATGTATAGCGGAAATCCAATTCGAATCGTGCCTTGGAATCGGCGCAGTTAAGTCCCGCGCGTTCGACAGAGTCGATTTTACGGCAGATACGTTCTATCTTCCCGCACGACCTTCCTCGGTCTTTATCATCCCTCATCGCCACGAAATGCGGATGCCGGAGATGATTGCCCGACCATTCCAGGAACTCAAACTGCGCCATGAGAGCCGGGTCCAGCCAGCGGCAATCCTTCATCTTCGCCGCCGTCAGCCCGGCACCCACCGCCCAGCCTTCTGTTCTGGTAGGTTTGAGAATGGGCATTTATCCGTCTCGTATGGCTTCAGAAGCTTGAACAGCTTCACCCGCGTCGCCGGCGTGAAGCCATTTCTGACGCGAGCGCTGTATATCAGCTTTTTTGCCTCGTAATAGCCGATGACCACTGCGTCGAAGTTGTGGGCGCTTGGGGTGTACCCGCCAATGACGAACTCCTGCCCAAGGTTGACGCGCATTTTGCGCCATGCACCCGTCCTCAGTCCCGGCTCATAGAGGCTGTCCTTCCGCTTCGCCACCAGCCCTTCCAGGCCGCTTTCCTTGACTGCTGCAATCAGCTCCTTCATGCTGCCTTCGAGCGCGGAAGACAGGCGAACGGGGTCGGCCAGCTTCGGCATGACGTTTTGTTCCAGCAGGCCCGCCGTGTTTCGAGCGTTTCCTTTTTCAGGTCCCCACCTGCGAGCACGAGCACGTCGAACACGAAGAGCACCAGCGGCCCGGTCGAGTTTCCGTAGTTCTGCAGCAGGTTGAAAGAAGGGCGGCCATCGGCGTCAAGCGCGACGATTTCGCCGTCGATGACGGTATCGTCAGGCATTCTGGCCAGGCCCTTGGATATGGCGGCATATCGCGTGGCCATGTCGTTGTTATTGCGTGATCGGAGCTGTAGCTTCCCGGCACTCTTGAAGGCGATTGACCTAAAGCCGTCATACTTTATCTCCCGGATCCAGCCTTCATCATCCGGCAGAGATGCGGAGCGCAGGAGCAGCATCGGTTCGACGAACTTCGCTATTGTCTTTTTGGCTGCCACTTCCGGAGTGTAACCGGTTCGTAAGCCTTTGAAGGATTAGAATTATGCGATGGATACGAAAGAGATACTCGCTCATATAGATACGGAAATTGCTCGCCTGCAACAGGTGAAGGGCATTCTGTCAGGCTCAACCACCACTCGGAAAAAGCGCGGCCCGAATAAGGCTAAGGTCACCTCAACACCCGTACTCGTTAAGAAACGCACCATGTCAGCTGAAGGTCGCGCGAAGATCGCAGCCGCGCAGAAGGCGCGCTGGGCGAAGGCTAAGAAAGCAACTAAAAAGGCAGCCTAACCGCTCTTACCAATCCATGTTGGCCGCGTCGTCCATTTGCCTATGATGTATATTCCTCCATCGATTCTTCGGAATACATGGCATAACTGTATGTCCCGTCGCTCGCGTGGCTCAGGATAACGGGGAGGCTGAGTCACCCAGATATGCCTTCCCTGGAGATCGCTCTCCCTGCCAAATCTTATCGATGAACTTCGCCATTATCTCGATAGCGTGAGACTCCTCGAAATTCCGAGAGAAGATTTCTGGGAAACTGAGCCCGTGTCGCCGATACGGTCCCAACCAAGGCGGCCCTCGACCGATTCACCTGATCAGTACCGCGAAGTCTCATTCTCGGGAAATTGTGGGTGGCGAGCCGGAAGGCAGCCCGTCTCGGTTTGCACAACGAAGCCTTATCGTACGATTTTTGACGTTTGGTGTGGTAGCCCTAGAGGGCTTCGACACTTGCGTAAAAGCAAACGGACGCTACCCGTTAGGTCGTGGAGAACGCCCGCGGATATCGCGCGGCCCATAGTTTTCCTCGCCAGCCACGCCGCAAACTTCATCACCGACCGTGCAATCTTCGCCGCGGCGGTTTGTTAGGCACTTTCTGGCTCAGTGTTCGGGTGATCCTTAAACCAGCGTGATCTCAAGCTTGGTGACCGAAGCTCGGGGCAGCGTCACATTCAACATGCCGCCGCTAACGGCGACGTCGATGGGACCTGAATGCACCGCATTGGGCTGGTCGAACGTATTATGCGCATGAATGTCGCTTGAGGCCAGCACCACACCCTTCGCGCCGGCGACGTTCCCACCTGCCAATGCAACCTGGGTGTCGGACGGGCCAGAGAGCCCGGGGTTTACCATCGTCAACGTGACGATGTTCCTCTTGCGCGATGCCGAGCCATTCAAGCCCCAGAACGTCGCCGATTTTCCATCACGGTCGTAGTGTACGTCCGGGGCGGAGAACTCGGCGCGCAGCAGCTTGCCGCCCTGGTGCGCCGCGTACATCTCGAAGACGTAGAAGTTCGGTGTTACGAGAAATTTATCCTCATGACAGAGGAAGAGCGCGTTGATGTTGTTGACCAGTTGCGCGCAGGCGGCGATGCTGACCTTCTCGGCATTACGGTTGAACGCGTCGAGAGTGAGCGCGGTGGCGAGCGCGTCGCGTGCGGTGACCTGCTGGCCGAATATGTGCTCGAGGTTGACCTCCGTACCCGTGCGATACCACGGACCGTATTCGTCGACCACTATCTTGATGCGGTGCTGCGGGTCGAACTGCCCCATGATGGCCCATTGATCAGACAGGATCTGCTCGATACGATCGCACTCGCGCATCACCTCGTACCAACCGACCAGATCGAACTGGAGCGCATCGGCATTGCGGAAAGTGTTGTTCCCAGTCAAGCCGCGGCCGAGGTCGGACGCGTAGTGGTGGATCGACCAGCCCTTGAAGCCTGGGTTGCGGTAAGGGTGAGAGCTTGCGAAAGTCTCTTCGAAGAACTTGTGCGTCCAGTCCTTGTCGTTGCCATTTGGACCAGCCGCAATTAGCTCGATCTCAACCCCAAACTCGGGGATCCAGTTCGTGTAGCGGCGGAACTCGGACGCATACTGCTCCGGGGTAAAGTTGCCGCCGCAGCCCCAGCTTTCGTTTCCAACGCCCCAGTATTTGACTCCGAAGGGTGCGGAAAAGCCGTCCGCGGCGCGCCTGTCGGCCAAGGTCGTGGAGCCAGCCGGGGAGTTGCAATATTCTACCCAGTGATCGAAATCGAGCGCCGGCAAGCTGCGCAGATTGGCCGCGACGTACGGCTGAGCGTGGGCGAGCTGGCAGAACCGCATGAACTCGGGCGTGCCGAACTCGTTAGGTTCGAATACCTGCAGACCTTTATGGTTTAAGCGCGCCGCATCCGGGTCGACCTCCCAGAAATTTGTGCGCCGGGGCCGCTTATCGCGGGGACCGATACCGTCCTTCCAATCATAGCTGTCGGCGAAACAGCCGCCGGGCCAGCGCAGGATGGGAACCTTGATCCGGTTCATCTTTTCGACCAGTTCGCTGCGGATACCGTACTGGTTGGGAATCGTCGACTGCTCGCCAACCCAGACGCCGTCGTAGATCACCCCGCCGATGTGTTCAGTGAACTGACCGTAGATGTTGGGGTCTATCGTCGCCTCGGTGTCTGCCAGGAATATTTCGACCCGGGCATCCGCGGATTTCGCCCAGCTGTGCCGACCGGAAAACGTCAAAGCGGCAGCCGCCATTGCCGAGGTCTTCAAGAAACTTCTACGCTGCATCGTGCACTCGCTTTTCGCTGTGATATCAGTTGTCTACGTCGCGCTACGTCGTTTCAAGCTGTAGTTGCAACTCTTCGAGCGTACAACCCTTCCTTTACGGCAAAAACCGCAGCACAACCAAGAACTGCAGCGGCATCATTGCGCAGAAATCGCTTTGGTTTTTGTTCCCAATTCGGGAATTCGCGGATCTAATCGCAATTTTTGAAGTCGAAAGGGTGGAAATAACGCCACCGCTCCGGCTACTCTACTTTCAATTCAATCCCTTCCCAAATCTTTCCCCCTTGGAGCGAGAGTAATCTCCATCCTAAGTGCAAGCCCTCCTGAAAACCCATTCGGCGCAATTCGGTGCGCCCCCGCCTCCAGATGCTTCCGAGCTGAGGGCACAAGCACACAGCATGTTGGCACTCGAACAAGCAGGCTAATCCAAGGAGCTGAAATGTCAAACTCTGGCTCGGTCGATGAGTTTAGAACCGCGGCACCCCGGGTCATCGGGGGATTGTTCATCCACCGCGACGCGATTGCCCGTCACCTGGCTGCTCCGATGCTGAGCGAACGTGAAATATATCTGGGACAGCTCCTCGTATTGGGACACAAGCGGAAGTTCGTCGCCGAGCGAGCCTCGATGCTCCTGAACGTGGTGGAGCACATCCACAACCTCTCGAACACACAGATTACCGAAGGAGCCATTACCAGCGCAGCGATGCGGTTTGCAAGGAATTTCAATAATCACGGGGCAGAAACCTCGAAACGTGTTAGCCGAGACTTCGTGGCAGTAGCCCGAAGCTGGTTTCGACACCTCGGGTTATACTCACGCGACGTTCCTTTGTCGTACCCCGCCGAGCGAGCACTCGCGGCATTCGTACATGCGATGCGCCACGAGTTGGGTTATCTACCGAGTTCCATTCAATCATCTGCTTCGTCCATTAGAGGCTTCTTGACCTGGGCCTCGTCCAGACAACTAGAACTCTCATCGGTCGCACTTTGCGACCTGGATGACTTCCTAACAGAAGGTAAAGCCAAAGGCTGGCAACCTCGAACGGTCAGCGGGCAATGCCAGGCGTTGCGAAGTTTTTTTCAATACGCTGAGCGTCGCGGCTGGAATCAGAACGGGCTTAGCAAGGCAATCAAGGCGCCACTCCAGAAAATGAGGGTTGCCTCTCCACAATGTCCATCGTGGAAGCAGTTGCGTCGGCTTATTGCGTCTCTCGATGACTTCAACCTGTCTCAATGTCGAGCGAAGGCGGTTCTTTTGCTTGCGTCTGTATATGGACTTCGGCGGTCCGAAATTGTTCGTCTGACGCTTGAAGACCTCGACTGGTATAACGAGATAATCACCGTGCGGCGTTCCAAGCGCGGCCGCTTGCAGCAGTTTCCCCTTCAGTTTGAGGTGGGTGAAGCGATCATCCATTATCTAAGAACTGTCAGACCGGCCTGCAAGACGAGAAGTGTGTTTGTCACAATGCACCGCCCGTACCGTCCCGCGACAAACATCAGTTCCGCCATACGAAAAACAATGAATGCGCGGGGCATTCTCGATCAGCCCTGCGGATTGCATGCACTGCGTCATGCTTGCGCAACCGAACTGCTGAGAAAGGGAACGTCTCTTCGAGGTATAGCCGACTTCCTCGGACACAGGAGTATTCGTTCGGTAAGTGTTTATGCCCGTTGCGATCTTCGCGCTCTTCGCGAAGTCGCGAACTTTAGTTTGAGCGGTGTCCTTTGAAACTCGCCTTGGCTGTAGAGAAATATGTCTCCCGGCGTCGATCAGATGGCTCGCCGTTCGTGAGCAGCGAGATTAACCTGAAGGCTCTCTGTAGATGGTGCGAACATATAGAACTGTCCAGTCTCTCTGCAGAAAGGATTTCGGAGTTCTTGAACTCCGCTCGCTGCGCTGCTGTAACACGTGTCAGCAAATTCAGCTCAATTAAGTGTTTCGTCGATTATTGGTCTCTACGAGGTGAGATGCCAGCTCTCGATCTGGACAAGCCTGCAAAACCTCAGTCCGTACCTGGACCGTTTATCTACACGCGAGGTCAGGTCAAGGCTTTGCTGCACGCCACGGAGAGATGCCAAAGCCGTGCGATCAGGCTAGACAGCAGAACGGTACGGATGATGATGCTGACACTCTACGCGACCGGCTGTAGCGTCGATGAGGTATTCAAGTTAAGGCGGTCCGATGTTAACTTCACAAGCAAGCGGATTTGCTTCAAGAACAGCCACCTGCCGCAAGGAAGATGAATCCCGATCGGAGGAGAGTTTCGGTCTGCATTGGCCGAATACCTCTCGGCGAAACAGGGATCGAAAACCACGGACGAGCCTCTTTTCTTAGATCGAGATGGTAAGAGTATCAGGAGGGGACACTTCTACGAACGGTTCAAGCTATGCAACGCGGTCGCCGGTGTGAGCAAGAGAAGTGACGGGCGTGGTCCTCGTCTCCAGGATCTAAGGTTTTCCTTCGCGGTGCATCGAATTGCCCAGTGTATTCGTAGGACTGACGACCTGAACAAGCTGCTGCCCGCCTTGTCCACGTACATGGGATATTCGAGCCTCACGAAGTCGGAGCAGTTCCTTGCCTACGCTCCAGATCGATTTCGCGAAGATCTACGCAAGCTAAGTCCAGCGAAAGGATCGGGGCATTGGAGGGATAACGCCACTCTCATGGATGACCTCCGGCATCTCTAACGGTTCTGTTTATCTACGTGCCTTTCCAGTCAAGTGGACGATTAACCGGATGCTCGGACAAGTGGCGGCAGTGATCGGCAAGGTACGATTTGTCGACTTTTCGCCCACTTGACGAGGAGCGAGTGAAAAACATCCGGCTAGGGCGACAAGCGCGCTCAAGGATCCAACGTTACTGGTCGACCTATCGATCCCCAGACTTCGCGAGAATGCAGGGCGCCATTCTTGCTTGGCGCCCTACAATGACGAACTGTTCTGCTTCCTTTGCTACTTCTTAATGGTCAATCCCAGCGAAGCCTTCTTGGGAGTCGTTCCTGCCACGCTTGTTGCGGTGACCGTGACAACAACGGGGGTTTGGGAAACCGCCGCCGAATCGCCCACCTTCAGAGTTAGTAGAACAGTGGCCGGATCTATGCCGTTAAGACTGAGGGTTGAGTTGCTGAACTTGCAAGTGACGTCCGCAGGCAGATTCGAACAGGCAAGCTGCACCGGCTTGGTAAAGCCACCTTGCGGGATGAGGTTCAAAGTGACGCTTCCAGACTGACCTTGCTTCACGGCGGCAGTCGCAGGGATGACCTGCAGAATGTAGTCGGAGACGACCACAGCCGCGGGTGCTGAGACCGAGGGCGTCAGTATCGCATCGCCCGAATAGCTTGCCGTCAGGCTGTTGTTGCCTACGGGGAGCTTATGAGTGGTGAACACTGCGGTCCCGTTTTTGGGAACACTGACCCCGCCGAGCGCGACTGAACCGTTGAAGAAGGTGACCGTACCGGTGGCAACGTGCAATGGCACGTTCGAGCCGACCGCCGCGCTCAAAGTGACAGGCTGCCCACCATACGAGTTCGTGACGTTGGTGATTAAGCTCACATAGGAATAGTCGTTTGCAGTGAAGGGCACGTAGTAGGTCTGTGACACGCCTTTGACATTGCTGTCGCCGGTATAATCCAACCGCAGGGTGCGCGTTCCAGGAGTGGGAACATTGACGGTGGCGGTCCAATAGCCGCCATAGACCGAGCTATCGACTTTGCCCTTGCCCAGGACGACGGGGGTTCCGGTCGTAATGTCGGAGACTGTGATTGTTCCGCCATACGGTGCGAAGCCTAAACTTGCGAACCCGATCTGCGCGGCAAGCTGAACGGGAGCGTTTGCAACCGTGTCTCCGACCGGAAAGAAGTCTTCGATCACGCCTTGCGCTTGAGTAACCTTGTAGCTGTAGCTTCCGTTGCTGGAGCGGAAGCTTGGGTCACCTGGATAGCTTGCCACGAGTTGATGAGTGCCGACGCCGAGCATCTGCGTGGGCAGCACATAAGAGATAGTGCTTGACTGGCTGGTCGGAAGACCTGCTTTCGTTATGGTGTTCTCGCCATAGTTCAAAGTCATCGTGCTGGGAGTAAAGGTGCCGCTTGCGTAGTCATAGACACCGCCGTTGGTAATCGGCGTGCCGTCGGCGGTCATGGTGATCTGCCCGGAGGGAAAGCCGTATCCGGAATTTCCGGCCACGATGACTGCGACCGGCCAGGATTCACCGTATCCCACGGAGATGGGACCGGTTGCGAATGTTCCACCGCCAACCGATGCTACGAATGTCTGGCTCTTTTCGGCGGACACTGTCACGGGGACCGCTTCAGAAACGCCAGGACCGTGTTTGCCATCGCCACTGTAGAGGGCGGTTACGTTGTACTTGCCGCCGGGGACGACAGAGGTCACGATATCAGCCACGCTTGAATCGGTCAGAGGTGTCAATTCACTGGAGCCTGCTGCAACGGTCGTTCCCGAGGCGGAAGCCGCTGAAAGAGCTACCGCTCCAGTGGGGGCGCAGGTCTTGGTGCCAGAGCAGGCCACCGTGGCTTCAAAAGTAATCGGTTTTCCGTGGACTACGGTCGAGCTCTGCCCTTTTCCGAGGGCGAGGGACACAGCAGTGCCGGGCTCCGTCGAGGCAGCCTTCCAGTTGTTGACCAGCGCGTTAACGTCCATCGAGCCTAGCCCGGTTGCAAGGTCATAGCCTGTGCCCGCGTTGTAGCCGACGGTATATTGCCCGTTCGGATCGGGCACTTTATTGTTTCCCTTCACGGTGTCGTGGTAGACCCCGGAGACACTGGCGAGACGGTAAAAGACGTAGTTGGCAATTCCTTGGGGCTTTCCGCCCATCTTTTGGTTCACCAGCGCCATGATGCCGGCAGCGGCGGGACTGGAGGCAGACGTTCCGCCAAAGCTGTAGAAGTAGTCGCCATAGCCGCAGTTGCCCTCAAGGCATACCAGATAACCGTCGTGGAGTGATGCAGAAAGTGAAATATCGGGCAGGTCGCGGGCTTTGTCATTGGGAACGCCAACGCCGGTCTGCCAACTCGGTTTCGGGTACAGCGTGCTGACGCCGCCGCCTCCCGCATATAGCAAAACATCGTTCGGATCGTTGCTGCTTTCGTTCCACGCCGTCTCTGGGATGTAGCTGAGCGCGGACTCGCCGGTAGTGGGATCGTTGGTCGCGCTCCAGTATTTGCTGGGGTCCTTCGTATCGTTGAATTCAGTGCCGCCGACGGCGACGTTGTAGGGGGTGGACGCGAGGCCGTTCACCGCGAATACGCCGGAGGAATAAACGCCCCCCGCGGGCGCGTCACATGCTGCTCCCCCGGCATCGCCGGCAGATACGAATGACGTGATGCCTTGTGCAGCTGCCTGCTGCCATAGCGAATAGTAAAAAGCACTCTCGACCGGACCCAGGTCAGTCTCGCAGGTCCCGTAACTGGTGCTCATAACCGGCGCTATGTTGTTGTCGACGATGTATTCCGCGGAGACATCTACGCCATCTGCAAAATTGCTTTGTGATACGACAAAGTCGATGGTTGCCATCGGTGCGACGGCGCCCGACCAGGTGACGTCAAGGGTGGCCTCGTCAACATCGGGGGTTATTCCGGGGTCGTCTCCGTTGACGATGATCTTAGGATCGTTCACGGGGAGTCCGAGGAGGTTGCGGAAGTCGCGTACGTCTTGAATCTCAATGTTGCTGCGCCCAACGATGGCGATCGATTGACCGGATCCGTTGATTCCGGCGCTATAGAGAGGTTGAACGTTGTAGATCTTGGCGAAATCGGCCGGCGTCATTCCGTGCGAGCCGTCGTCAAAGGTGAACTGGGCGCCCGATTTCTTGAAGTGGACCTTGGCGCCGCCGACGACCGCAGGCGAAGACGGATTGCTATGTAGCCGGACTACTCCCTTAACAACGTTCCGCAACGCAGCGGGAAATTGAATGTCGCTGGCGTTGGAAATGAAGGTCTTGTTGTTGAGGGTGTAGGAATGCATCTGCGTGGAAAAGGCACTTTCAACCTGAGCGACATTGCCGCTGAAGACGATAAAGCGACGGCTCTGCGAGACCTGGTGGACGGTAAGGCCCTGGCTCTCAAGCCACTGGCCCACCTGGGTCGAATCGGCATCGGCGATACCGAATTGCTGGCCGAACTGAGCCGGGGTCAACCATCGGTGGAATGACGGCGAAGATGCGTCGTGCTGGGCAGCGACGAGATCAGCCGCGGCCTGTTCCTGCGCCGGAGTAGGCGACAGCAAGAGCACCATCCTGCCTAGATTTTGGCTACCCGCAAGCCGGCCATTGTCCTTGCTAATCGCAATGAGTCGGTTCGGGCTGCTGCCCGCGATCTGGATGCGTTCGGTACTTTGGATGGCTTCGTTGATTCGCGATTGAGCGTGGATGAATGGAGCCAAAGACGAGACGATCGCAATCAGGGCAAGGATTCTACAACCACTATTTCTATGCATGGAATCTCCGAATAAAATGGTGCCGACTTCCCACTGGGACTTCCCTCGCGCCACCTTGAACGAACAGACGCGCTGAATACGGTTGCCCTGTCTGGGTCGGCTGACTCCAATCTGGGCAACATCCGATGGCGAAGTTTTTCTGCTGACGTTGCCGGCAGGAACAGCTACTAACAATGTGCCGCTCAACTATAGCCCGCCGACCGCGAAACCGCTTGACTATAATGGACAAACAGCAAATAACGTTAGGGGTTCTGTCGCCAAAACTAACGAACTCTTCACGCCAGTCATGCCGGAAAATCTCCAACGGGTAGGCTTCCTCTATCATTTGCCACAGCTTCTACGCCGTTTTGGCGTAGAGCCGGTGGAAGTCTTGGCCTGTGCCGGTCTCAGTCCCAACGCTCTCGACGATCCGGAAGGAACGATTCCCTATCAGGCGATGGGACAGCTGGCAGCAGTGTGCTGTGAGAGAACGGGACGCCCGCATTTTGGCCTTGATATCGGTCGCGAGATCCGAACCTCGACCCTGGGATTTCTAGGCGAACTCATGCGAAGTTCGCCGACGCTCCGCGGTGCTCTGCAGGATTTTGCTCTTCATCAGCATCGCCACGCTCACGGAGGCGTGGTCTATTTGCTGGAAGATCATGCGCAGGCATTCTTTGGGTATGCGGTGTATCAGCCCAACGTGCCTGGGAACGCCATGATCTGCGACGGCGCGGCCGTGGGAGCGTTCAACATTATTCGGGAACTTGTCGGTGAGACGCATGCGCCTACTCTCGAAGTGCTCATCTCTCAATCCGAGCCACAGAACGTGGCGCACTATCGACGCTGTTTCGGGGTGAGGGTCTCTTTTGACTCAGATCAAACGGCGGTTGCCTTTCCTCGGAGATTGCTGTCCTTGCCCATACCAGGGGCGGATGTGCGGCGTCGAATCGCGCTCGAGGGACAGGTCCAGTCGATTTGGCATGCTGGGGATAACGACCTGGCTACTCAGTTGCAGCGAGAGTTGAGAATTGGGCTGATAAGGGGTTACGTCTCCGCGGCTTCAATCGCTGCGCGGCTAAAAATGAGTCGCCGCACACTGGACCGCCGGCTTGCGAACGCAGGGCTGCCCTTTCAGAAGGCCTTGGACGAAGCGCGTAGCGAGTATGCTCGACAGTTGCTGACCTACACCAGGCTGGAGATCGGTAAAGTCGCAACGATAGTGGGCTACGCCGATCCCAGCATTCTCACTCGCGCGTTTACGCGATGGTCCGGCGCCACCCCGAGCGATTGGCGGTCAAAGCGAACCTCCGAAGCAAGTCTTCGTTCAGACTTAAGCTTCTGATAGGAGCGTTAATTGTGCCTTCCCGTAGGTTGGCAGGATTCAATCGACCGCAAGTGGCCGATAAACGTCAGGACTCTATCGGAGCTGCTCCGCGGGCGCGAGTGTGTGGTGCAGCAGTGGTCTAAGAGCGGAGCAGGTCGGATAGAGCGGTTTGAAGGAAGGCGCTGGTGCGGTCGGGGAAGGATGTTGGCTATGGGTTTTCCATCGCTTTGGGCTGGGCCGAGGCAGGGGGTGCAGGGCCGGGAAGTGTACGGAACCCTCTAAGCAGCCGCACGCAATCGGATAGGAAGACGATGCGGAACGGAGACCGGCGCGGATGTAAAGCGCCATTCGCGGGCCTGAGGCACACCTCCGGTAAGCATGCTGCGAAGCACACGATGATCGCCGTTTGGAGCCGGCGGCTAGGAAGAGTCAAGCTGATATGCCTCCTTTCGTTCCGCGAAGAAGATCTGTGCGACGGAGAGCCGTGCGACGAGGTGCATGCGTCCATGACAGTGCAGGCACTCCCATAGTGTGGGCCTTGCGATAAGAGGTGTTTCGGTTGGAGGAGCCTGATTGAGCAGAGCGCGGCAGAGTGGCAGCATGCGGGCTCGTCTGCGGTTGGCGAGGAAGCCGAAGTAGCGGATGCGGGGAAAGCCTCGCGGCAGCACATGCTGTACGAAGCGGCGCAGAAACTCTGCGGAGGCAAGTGTCATCGTGCGCTGCTTGCTGCCGTGGGCATAGTCCTTCCAGCGGAAGTGGACTTCGGAAGCTGAGACCGAGAGCAGGCGATGGTTGGAGATGGCGACGCGATGCGTATAGCGGGCCAGGTAATGCAGCACGTGCTCGGGGCCGCCGAAGGGCGGTTTGGCATAGACCGCCCAGTCTTGCCGATAAAGCGTGCGCAGGAAGAGGGCGAAGTGCTTCTCCTCATGAAGCGGCATGCACTCGCCGAAGAAGCGCAACTCATGGCGGGCAAAGAGGCGCCGCAGTCCGGCGAGGAACTTGCCGCGGAAGACGCGGCTGAGCACCTTGACCGGCAGCAGGAAGCTGGAACGGGAAGATATCCAGCGTGTATGATCCGGCGACAGTCCGCCACCGGGAACGACGCAGTGGATGTGCGGATGTGGAATAAGGGTCTGTCCCCAGGTGTGCAGGATGGAGAGCGAGCCTGCTTGAGCGCCGAGATGCCTGGGATCGGCTGCGACTTCCAGCAGCGTGGCGGCGCATGCTTCGAACAGCAGAGCGAAGAGCCGCCGCTTGTTCTGCCACATCAACGGCACAAGCGCATGTGGAACGCTGAAGACCAGGTGGTAGTAGCCGACCGGCAGCAGCTCCAGCTGCTGCTTGGCGAGCCACCGGTCGCGTGCGCCGGTCTGGCATTTGGGGCAGTGCCGGTTGCGGCAGGAGTTATACGAGATGGCCTCGCGCCCGCAGCTTACGCACTGGTCACGGTGTCCGCCGAGGGCAGCGGTGCGGCAGCGCAGGATCGCGTCAAGCACCTTGCGTTGCGGCCAGGTCAACGAAGCGCCATACCGTTGCCGGAAGCTGTCGCCTGCAGTGCGAATGATGTCGGCCACCTCGAAGGGCGGCCGGCTCATCGCTTCCTGTCCTGCGGTTCTGCGCGAAGCGCGATCTGCTCCAGCGGGTTGATGGCCGCATGGAGGTGACGCCGCGAGAGCTGGAGATAGACGGTTGTATCCTCGAGCCGCACATGGCCCATCAGCAGCTGAATCGTGCGCAGGTCGGCGCCGGCTTCGAGCAGATGCGTCGCAAAGCTGTGCCGCAGTGTATGCGGATGGATCTTCTTCGTGAGCCCTGCGCGCGTAGCCGCTGCGCGGCAGGCGTGCCAGACTGTCTTGTCGGAGATGGGCTGGTGGGTGCCACGCTGACCCGCGGTGCTGGGAAAGAGATAGCCACGCGGCTTCTTCCACCGCCACCAGCTGCGCAGTTCTTCGAGCAGCTTCGGCGAGAGCGGCACATCGCGATCCCGCGCACCCTTGCCCTGGCGGATGTGAATCACCATGCGCTGGCTGTCGATGTCTTCGACCTTGATCTGTGTGGCTTCGGTCCTGCGCACTCCAGTGGCATAGAGCAGCACCAGGATCATGCGGTACAAGCGGTTGGGCGCGGCTTCGATCAGCCGCACGACTTCATCCTGGCTGAGCACGGTCGGCAGCTTGTGTGGCACCTTGGGGAAGATGAGATCGTCGAAGGCCAGATCGCTGCGCTTCATCGTGCGCTTGTACAGGAACCGCAACGCCGAGACGCGCATCTCAACGGTACTGGGCTCGAGCTTCTTCTCCTGCAGCAGGTATCGCTGATACCGTCGCAGGTGCTCTGGGCCCAGATGTTCTGGTGAACAGCCGAAATACTCGGCAAACTGCCGGACTGCACCAAGGTAGCCGCGGATCGTAGAGGGTGAGTAGTTGCGCCGCTGAAGCTCGTGGAGCATGCGCTGGCGAAGTCGGGTCATGGGAATCTCCTTCCTGTGACCACTGACCCTAGCCCTGCATGACTCCCTTCGCTACACCACGACTCTCAGTCCGCCGCGCCAGCGGCTTCGTTCAAACCGGCTAATCGGAGAAGCGTCCTGTCGCCAGCATGTGTCCGACTTGGCGACTATACGGCAAAGTGACAACTCTCGAGTTGTCGACTATCCGCCGACATCTACCATTTGACTTTCAATCCGGTTCAATGAGCGCGTTTGCTTGTTCGGGCTTACGAACATTAACGCCGTTGACATTCGTAAGCGCGAATTCGATTTCGCCGGGCCTCGCGGCGTCTGGGTTCGCCCGTCCTCGCGGCACCAATCTACAGGCCTATACAAACTTGGCTAGCGCAATTACTCAAAACGATGACGAAGACTCTATTTGTCTGGGCGAACAGACGGAAGTAAAATCAGCGTCGTAAGCCTGCGCCCCCTGCAGTCGCGTGTGGATGCTCTAGGTGCATGCGCCGACCGCATTTTTGCGAACCCCGGCCCTCTGCAAGAGAATGGGAGAACCCCTCATGGAGCCCGCGCCAGCCGCGATCACTCGCCTGCTGCACGAGTCGCAGCAAGGAAACAAAGCTGCCTTCGATGAACTGATGCCGGTTGTGTACGACCAGCTTTACCGATTAGCTGGTCGCCGGCTCGCTTCGGAACGGCGAGGACACACGCTCCGCACGACCGAAATCGTTCACGAGGCTTATCTGCGGCTGGTCGATTCAGACATCGCGTGGAACGACCGCGCTCATTTCTATGCAATCGCGGCCCAGGTCATGCGCCGCATCCTCATCGATTACGCCAAGAGCCGAAACCGGGAAAAGCGTGGCGGTGAATATGACAAGGTACCGCTCGATGCGGCTTTCGATTTGGGCGCTCCTTCGTGTTCGAACCTGATCGAGGTCAACCAGGCGTTGGATCGGCTCTCTGCTAAGGACGCGCGAAAGGGTAGCATCATCGAGCTGCTGGTCTTTGGTGGCCTCACCTACGAGGAGGCCGCCGCCACCCTCGGAATCTCGGATGCCACCCTTCATCGTGACCTGAAACTCGCCAAAGCATGGCTCTACCGGGAGCTCAGTTCCGGTCCGCCAGGAGCCGGCCCAAACGGCACGAATTCGCGCGGGGCGGTATGACACCGCCGGCGGCCGAAACGCGGTGGGGACGCGTCGAGACGCTGTTTCATCAAGCAGTCGCCATCGCCCCGGAAGACCGCGGTGCCTTTCTCGATCAGACTTGTCAGGGCGACTTTGAATTACGCGCGGAACTGGAATCCCTCCTCGCGTCATCCGACCAGACGCTCAGCGATCTGAGGGGCTCAGTCGCCGCGGCCGCGGCCGACGCTCTCGATGCGGAGAATGAGGGCCTGGCGAGGATCGGGCCTTACCGGTTGATCCACACGTTGGGGGAAGGCGGTATGGGCACCGTCCATCTGGGCGAGCGCGACGACGACCAGTACCACCGCGTGGTTGCCATTAAGGTATTGCGCGCTGGCCTTACTCGCAGTCCCGCGTTGCAGCTCCTCTTCCGCAGCGAGCGCCAGATTCTAGCCGATTTGGATCATCCCAACATTGCCCGCATGTTGGACGGCGGAATCACCTCCCACGGCTCGCCGTACCTAGTAATGGAATATATCGATGGTATTCCTCCCGATATCTTCTGCCGCGAGCGCGGACTCGGTCTCGATGCGCGACTGCGTCTCTTCAGGACGCTTGGCTCAGCGGTCGACTATGCCCATCGCCATCTGGTCATACACCGCGACATCAAGCCCCTGAACGTCCTCGTCACCGCGGAGGGCTCTCCCAAGTTGCTCGATTTTGGCATCGCCAAGCTGATCGATCCTATCCTTGAGGGTGGTGATCTGGAGCCGCGGGGCGGCGAGCGTTTGCTTACTCCTGACTATGCGAGCCCCGAACAGTTGCTGGGCAAACCTATCTCGACAGCGACGGACGTTTATGCACTCGGCGTGCTGTTGTTTGAACTTGTCGCCGGTGAGGCGCCCTTCGCCGGTTTAAACCCCGAGACGAGGGCCCGTGCGATCTGTGAAGATAAGCCCGAGAGGCCGAACGCAGCTTGCCTGCGGACCCGCAGTCTGCAGCCTGCCGATGCCCGACGCTTGCGCGGCGACCTCGACTGCATCATCCTCAAGGCCCTGCGCAAAGACCCGGGCGAGCGTTACGCCAGCGCGTCCCAACTGCTGGATGACCTGGATCGTTATCTCGGCGGTTATCCGGTCGATGCCGCCGACCAAACCGTTGCTTACCGCATGGGAAAATTCGTGCGACGCCACCGAACAGGCGTGGCGATCACCGTTCTGGTCGGTCTATTGATAGTGATATTTGCGATTGGGATGGGAATCCTCGCGCGGCGCGCAACGCGTGGCCAGGCCAGGGCACGCAGGGAAGAGGGGTTCATGGCGAGCATCTTCAATGCTGCGACCCCGGAAGGCTCCAAGGGCGAAAACGTCACCGCGCGACAATTGCTCGACCAGGGCGTGAGGAGGGTCAACACCGAGCTTGGTTCCGATCCGCAATTGCAGGCCGCCATGGCGGAAGACATCGGTGAGGCATATGTGGCGCTTGGCCTATATGATCAGGGACGGCCTATGCTCGAACGCGCGCTTCAGCTTGCCGGCAGCAGCGAAGGCCAATCGAGCAAGGACTACGCCGACGACCTCTCTAACCTGGCTACGGACTATCGGCTGATGGGAGAATTCGCAAAGGCCGAACCGCTCTTTCGCCGAGCCGTCGCCCTCAATGAGACCGCTCATGGCGCAAATAGCCTCGCCGCTGCCCAGAACCTCGGCGGTCTCGGCGAATGTCTTTACCTCGAAGATAAGGATTCAGAAGCAGAGCCGATTCTGCGCCGCGCCCTGGCGATCGATCATGCCCAACCTCAAAGCTCTTTGGATGGGACGCGGAATTATCTGGCCCTCCTCCTCGAACGAAAGGGCGAGTATCCGGAGGCGGGAGTATTGCTTCGTGAATCGGTCGCGATCACCGCGCGCAGCGAAGGCACTCAGAGCCAGGATTATCTGGTCAGCCTTCACAATCTGGCAGGAGCCCAAATCGACATGGGCGACCTGAATGGAGCGGCGAACTCGGAGCAGGAAGTGCTCGCGACACGAAGGCACATCTGGGGTCCGAGCCACCCGGACACGGCGTACTCTCTCAATAATCTCGGCTGGATCTATCTCGAACTGGGCCGTTGGCAGGATGCTGAGCCTTTACTGCGCGAGAACCTTGAGGTGATCCGTAAAGCAGAGATCGTTCCCGGAGTGCGATACGCGAATGCCCTAGGCAACTGGGGGCGCGTCCTGCAGCAGAAAGGCGACCTATCGGGCGCCTCGCAAGCGTTTGAAGAAGCACAGCGAGTACTGGCGTCGGTCGGGAAGAGCGACACCTGGATAGCAGCTAAGATCCTCGTCTACCAGGCAATGATCGACCTGGATCGGGGCCAGATTGAAGCCGCGCTGCCGCTTGCGACGCGGGCGGTGGCGCTGCAAAGGAAGCTCGGCGGCGACAGCAATCCTCAGCTCGCGAGCGGAGAGCTTTGCCTTGGATTGGCGGACTTGCTTGCGGGCGATGCGGCCGCCGCCGCCGCGGAGTTTCAAAGCGCACTGGAAATCCGAAAGCGCACTTTCTCGCCGACTCATCGCGACTTTTTGCTCGCACAGGTGCGACTTGCCGAGGCATTCCTTGATGGGGACCGCACAAAGGATGCCGCGGATGTGATGCAATCGGCAACGGCCAGTGCCGCTAAAGCTCCTTTCCCTCTTCCGGAGTGGCAAATGGCTGAACTGCGAATCGTCGACGGGTTGGCGCTGCGCCGCGCCGGAGAGATGGGCGATCCTTCCGGAATCGTCGCTGCCAATAACGCTGCACTGGACACTTATCCGCAGGTCGCGATGAGGAGTTATCTCAAGAGCCGGACTAAGAATCTGCGATGATGGCGCCCTTCTCCTATCATCCGCGAGATTGCGTTCCTACTAACATTGGTTGGTTAGGCTCTAAGTGGCGCTCTCTGCGCTGGTTTCGGAATGCGTCATTGTTCCCGCGAACTCTGCGGTCGTCCTGCAGGAATGTTGAGGGGGTTGGGCCGAGGTGTACTCTGAGCGTGCTCTCCTGAGAGGAAAGTGCTTGGAACACATCTTGCTGTTCGTATTCGGAGCGACTAACGCGTCATTTTCAACTGAGCAACCGTGCGGGCCTGCGAACCAGCGCGGTCGCCGTCTTTGACGGCCGCCTGGATCGCCTTCATCTGCACGGACAGCCGAGCGATCTGGGCCTGCTGAAGTCTGGCAGCCGTTTGCTGAGCTCGAATCTGCACTTGCTGCACTTTGATCTGCTTTTGCTGTTGTTGGATCAGCGTTTGCTGCTCTTTAGTGGCCTCGATCAACAGAGCAGTGAGGCGATTGTAGTCAACCGACCGAGCGTCAACGCCATTCTTCTCATACGTCACGACTTCCGGGACGACCGCGCCGACTTCTTCGGCAATCACGCCGATCTCGCGTTTCCCGGTAGCTTTGAGGGTGTAGGAGACGCCGCGCAACTTCTCTACTTTATCCAGTGCATTAGGCAGCGTCTGGATGTCGGTCTTGAAACGGCGAGAACTATAAGTCCACCAGCCGTCAGCGATAGCCGAGCCCTGGCCCTGTCCGATGGTCAGCGAGTTAGTCACGTTCGTGGTTTGAATTCCAACGCCGCCTCCGTTGGGGTTGAGCGCCAGGGGAGTGTTCTGCACTCCAGTGTAGGTCGCCTGAATGGCAGCGTAGCCCGCGTCTCCGCCGCTGTCCGCTAGATAGCCGATCAGAAGCTGCTTGTTTGCGTTCGAGGCGCCCGTGATCTCTAATTGGTGCGGAGTGTTGCGGTACACGCCGTTGTCATCACCAACAATGAGCACGTTGCCCGAGAGCCCTGTAGGGTATCCGCTGCCCCCGACCCCAAGGTTCAAGACGATGTTCCCTGCATTTCCTGAAGTGCCGTCCACCGCGGAGCCTCCCGCGCCCGAGGTGATAATGACCGAACCGCCATTGCCGCCATAAGCGTATTCGGCCGGATCGTCCGAACCATACCCGGCGCTCAGACTGATATTTTGGCCGTATGCCCCAGCATAGGGAGCTCCGTTAGCGCCTTGCACCGTGAAGGAGCTGCCGTTGGTATAGGCTTCACTGGCGGGGGACTGAAACGTCACTGTCCCATTTACCACCCCGCCCGAGAGAGGCAGAAAAGTGCTGTTCGCGAAGGTCTCAGAGGTCGAGACAGCAGCACTTTGCGCCTTTGCGATATTCGCATTCAGGGTATTTTCGGTAGTGGTCAGATCGCTCTGAAAAGCCACGACGCTTTGATTAACATTCAACGAAACGTTGCCGCTCGTTCCGCCGCCGGTGAGTCCTGTTCCGGCAGTGACCGCGGTGATGGTACCATTGCCGGTTCCGGGGAAGGTCTGGCCTTTGGCGAAGTTGATGGTTCCGTTTGCGTTGAAGTGGAAGCCGGTCTCGGAGGGTGAGGCGGTAGTGATCGACGAGAGCAGGTTGAGAGTGGCTGACGGATTGGCGGTGTCGTTGCCAACCACCTCGCCCATCCACTGGAAGCGCGGCTGGACCACAACCTTGGTGGAGGAGTTGTAGGCCGAGGTATAGACCTTGGTGGGCTGCGAGTTGAAACCGGCCGTCGCGGTGGCCGTACCCGTTGCCGGCAGCGTAAGCGTCCCGCCGACCGTGGCGCCGCCATTGGCGGTCAGGGCTCCGGAGACAAGCGCGGTGCCGTTCACGTCCAGCGTGGCACTGGGCGTGCCGGTGCCGATGCCGACGTTGGCGCCGTTAACGAATACAGGCGAATCGACGATTGTGCTGGAGCCCGTGAACTCCGGAACGTAGCCGGAAGTTCCGCCGGTGGTGGTGACGGCGGAGGCAGTAGTCGCGGCTGCGGAAACTGCGGCTGTGAGCTCGGCGGCGGCTTTGCTGCCGGCCAGCACAAAGGCCGAGGCAGGCAGACCGCCGAGGGTCGCCGAGTCGGCGGCCTTAAGGGCATAGGGAACGCTGGCCATCAAGACGCGGGGCTGGGGCGTTTGGCCGGCGGCCTGGACTTCGAGCCAGCGGGCCTCGCCGGTTGAGAAAAGTTCGGTGGGGAGACCGTTAGCGAGCGTCGCGCCGAGCTGAATCTTGTACTGGCCGCCTGCGTCCGGCGTTACGACTTGGGTTTCAGCAAAGAGTGGCTCTCCGCCTTCCTGGTCTTTGAAGATGAGGAAGGTGGTGGCGGTCTCGCCCGGGGCCAGCTTGCCCTCGGGTTCAGTCAGGGTCCCTGAGAACGGGACCAACGTGGGGACCGCGGTCGAGGCGGAAGCCGCGAGGGGGACGGATTGCGGGTTGTTGGTTTGGGCGATAGAAGGCTCAAACGCCATCGAGACAAGTGCGGCGGTTGCAACCAAGGTGAGAGAGAGTTTGCGGGGGCTCATGAAGGTTCTCCTAAAAGGGTGTTCACTTCCTTTAGCGACGTCAGTCGCTCGACTCCCTCACCGGACACGGATCTTTTTTTGAGCCTGACTCTGAGCTGAAGAAGAACATTCGTTATGCGAGCTATTGTTCGCACGAGATCGAAATAGAAATGCGGTCCATCTGCCAGCAGCCAGCAGATGGACCGCACGTGGACTTGCGTCGCAGTTATCGAGAAGCAGCCAGTGTTGGCTGCAGATGGCTCACTCGAGGGGCTAGCTGTTGCCGGACCTGCCGGAGGCTTTCGGCCCCGTCATGGACCTGGGCCTTGAGTGAGGAAATTGTGGCGGCTTGCTGATGAATCTGTGCCTGTTCGGTCTGGATCAGGTGCAAGGCCTTGGTGAGTTCGGCCCGCTGCCTGGAAGCCTCGGCCTGTTGGCTGGCGATTTCGGCCTGCTGTTCTTTGGTGGCCTCGACGAGCAGGGCGGTGAGCCGGTTGTAGTCGACGGAGCGAGCGTCTTTCCCGTTGGCCTCGTAGGTAACCACCTCGGGGACGACCGCGCCCACTTCTTCAGCGATGACGCCAATCTCGCGTTTGCCGGTGGCTTTGAGAGTGTAGGAGACGCCGCGCAGCTTCTCCACCTTGGCCAGTGCGTTCGGCAAAGTTTGGATGTCGGTCTTGAAACGGCGGGAGCTGTAGACAGAATAGCCGTCAGCAACCACGAGGCCCTGTCCCTGGCCTACAATCAGCGGGCTGTTATAGGGCACGGTATTGCCCGTACGAATGCACACGCATCCCCCATTTGGCTGCAGCATCAACGGAGTGTTGGCCACGTTTTCCCATGTGGCTTGAATACTACCGTAACCACCGGTCTCTTCGGTGCTGGCATCACTCTTGTATCCGATCAGGAGTTGTTGCGATGGTGTCGTCGCGCCCGCGATCACGAGCTGAAGTGGGGCGGTCCGGGCGACGCCATTGTCATCGGCCTGAATCGTCAATTCGGGTGAGACAATGACGCCGGTCGACTGTGCGAGATTGAGTGACGTGCCGCTAAATGCGCTGGCAGAAAATGACCCTGTTTCAATAGCCTCGGTTTGAATCACCGGCGCTACCAGGCCCCCTTGCGGAAATAAGACGCTTCCCTTCGGATACAAAGAGATTCCGGTCTCGGTGGGTGTTTGTCCTCCACCCCCGAAAAGCAGGTTCAAAGAAGCAGTAATGATGCCCGGTCCAGGTGATTGGGGCTCCACCAACCACCGGAAATCCTGGATGTAGTTAGGGCTGCCCAGAGCCGGATCCGTGATCTCTGCCTGTAAATCGAGAGGGTAGGATTCGACCCCGAGGTTGGTCGCGAAAAATGGATCTTTGACAGCGACACTACCGGGTGGCACTACCAAACCACCGGTGCTATTGCCGCTTCCTGCGTACAAGATACCGCCCACGGTAACGTTTCCAGAAAAGGCGTTATGCGCGGCATTGAGCAGGGGGACCTGGTTGTGGTCGACGCTTAGGGCCAGATTGCCGCCCGTTCCTCCGCCGAGCAGGCCTGTACCAGGAGTGACGGATGTGACGACTTTGGTGGTGTCGACGTTGAGCGTGACGTTGCCGGTGGCGCCACCGCCGGTGAGGCCGGTGCCGGCGGTGACTGCGATGATGGTGCCGTTGCCGGTTCCTGGGAAGGTCTGCCCCGGTGCGAAGTTGACGGTGCCGTTGGCATTGAACGAAAAGCCGGTATTGGTAGCGCCTGCCCTGGTGGTCGACGAAAGCAAATTCAGCGTCGCTGACGGGGCGGCCGTGTCGTTACCGGTCGCTATCGCCTCCCATTCGAAGCGTGGATTCACGACCGCGTCGCTGGTTGAGTTGTACGCCGAGGTATAGAACTTGAGCATTCCGGAGTTGTCGCTGGCTGCGGCGGTCGCCGTGCCTGTAGGGCCCAACTCAAGCGAGCCGCCGATGGTGGCGCCTCCATTGGCGGTCAACGCACCGGAAATCAGGGCCGTACCGTTCACATCGAGCGTGGCGGCGGGGGTGGTGGTACCGATACCTATGTTAGCTCCGTTGACGAAGAGCGGTGAGTCGACGACGCTGCTGGCTCCGGAGAATTCGGGCAGATAACCGGAGATACCGCCGGTGGTGGTGACGGTGGAGGTAGTCGTTGTGGCCGCGGGGACTCCGGCTGTGAGTTCGGCCGCGGCTTTGCTGCCGGCCAGCACGAAGGCTGAGGCGGGCAGACCGCCGAGGGTTGCAGAGTCCGCGGCCTTGAGGGCGTAAGGAACGCTGGTCAGCAGGACGCGGGGCTGGGGCAGTTGGCCTGCCGCCTGGACTTCGAGCCAGCGGGCTTCGCCGGTGGCGAAGAGATCTGAGGGAAGTCCATTCGCCAGGGTTGCGCCCAGCTGCACCTTGTAATGTCCGCTGGCGTCGGGGTTAACGGCTTGGGTTTCGGCAAAGAGCGGCTCGCCGCCGGTCTGGCCGTTGAAGACCAGGAAAGTGACAGCGGCCTCAGCAGAGACGGGCTTGCCGTCCGGCTCGGTAATGAGGCCGGAGAACGGCACCAGGGCGGGTACCGCGGTTGACGCAGATGCCGCCAACGGTGCGTCGGACTGCGGGTTGAGGCCTTGCGCCGTTTGGGCGACGCATGGCTGGAATGCAGTTGCGAGAAGTGCGGTGGTCGCAGCCAGAGCATAAGAAAGTCTATGTAGGTTCATGGAGGGGCTCCTTAGAAGACGTTCACTTCCTTTAGCGACGTCAGCCGGCCGACTCCCTCATCGGGCATTAATTTTTTTGAGCGTGGCCCAGAACCTGAGGTCCAGCCTCAGATTCGCGAGCCAGAACAACTCTGCGGCTCAGCTCCGTGAGAGATGAATGGAACGACAGCCACTCGGGAGAATCCGCAAACTTTCCGACTTCTTCTCTTCCACGTTCCGCTTGGCCGTTGGGGCGAGCCAGAAGATCTGGCCAAGGATGTGTTCTTCCTTGCCTCCTGCGATTCCTCGTACATCAACGCGATCGAGCTGATGGTGGATGGCGGACCCACGGGTGCTCCCTTCGGAGCTCCCATTCTTCGCGGCTGAACGTAGAGATTCAGGCGCTGTCAAATCGCCAATGCAGTGCGCCGGGCTAAACCGGCATGAAGCAGGGAATGCAAGAGTCCTACGAGAAAGGAGTAGCGAACCACTCGGCCCCGAGTTTTGCGTTGGGGCATCGCGAGGTGCACGGCGAAGCGTAGACAGGGGTACAGGCGGGCTGGGTATTGAGCTTCGAAAAGATGCAATCAGGACGCTGACGCTTTTGCATTGGCGGAAGGCAACACGAATGGGACGATACCGCGAGTCCCTGATCGGTCCTGCGTAGTCGTAGACCCCAGACACGTCTGGAAGCTTCATGCACGAGAACCGGGAGACCTCGGAAACGCCTGTTGCCTAACCAGCTGCAGGACGGCGGGCGAAGGCTCAGGCCGCCCGACCCACATGTACGTAGCCGAGGAGTCGGACAGCGGCGTAGTACCCATGAATCATTCGAACAAAATCGAGCAGTCGATGGCGGAGAGTGAGGAGGGAAGGCCGCTGATCAAGGAGAACACTCATCAGGCCAGCACGCGCTCGACACAGAGCGGGGCAGGCGTGTCACAGGGCTTGGCGGGTGTGCGGAAAGCAGCAAGGGAACACAAGGAGATGAAGTTCACCGCCCTGCTCCACCATGTCACGGTCGATCTGTTAAGGGACAGCTTTGGCTCTTTGAAACGCAAAGCCGCACCCGGAGTGGATGGCATGACGTGGCCGGAGTATGAAGTCGGACTGGAGGATCGGCTCGTCGATCTGCACAGCCGGTTGCATCGCGGAGCATACCGTGCGCTGCCATCGAGAAGGGTCTACATCGAGAAAGGCGACGGACGGAAACGTCCGCTCGGGATCGACTGATGTCCGCAGCTCACGCACGCATCGCGATGACCGCCGAGCGCAGCGGTACGGCAGCGCACGATCGCGTCAAGCACCTTACGTTGCGGCCAGGTCAACGAAGCGCTGTACCGTTGCCGGAAGCTGTCACCACTGATGCGAATTATGTCGGCCACCTCGAAGGGCGGCCGCTCATCGCTTCTTGTCTCCCTGTGCTGTGCGAAGCGCGATCTGCTGCAGCGGGTTGATGGCCGCATGGAGATGACGCCCCGAGAGCTGGAGATAGACGGTTGTATCCTCGAGCCGCTCATGGCCCATCAGCAGCTGAATGGTGCGCAGGTCGGCGCCGCCTTCGAGCAGGTGCGTCGCATGGTGATTCACATACGCCAGGGCAAGGGTGCGCGCGATCGGGATGTGCCGCTCTCTGAGAAGCTGCTCGAAGAACTGCGCAACTGGTGGCGGTGGAAGAAGCCGCGTGGCTATCTCTTTCCCAGCACCGCGGGTCAGCGTGGTACCCACCAGCCCATCTCCGACAAAACCGTCTGGCACGCCTGCCGCGCAGCGGCCACGCGTGCAGGGCTCACGAAGAAGATCCATCCGCATACACTACGGCACAGCTTTGCGCGCCGATCGGGCTCTCACCCATTCCACTTGTGCCCTTGCCAACAAGATCCGCAATCACCCAGTGCTCCTCCCTCTGTTGGATATCATCAACTCTCAACGTCGTCAGTTCCGCGCGCCGTAGGCCGCACCCTAGGAGAATGGCAAGTGTGGCGTAATCTCGCTTTCCGCGAAGGCTGCCACCGTCTGCGGTCCGCAGAAGGCGCTTACCCTGGTCCGCGGAAAGCCAATTGCCAACTGGTACACCCAACCGTTTGGCACCCTTCACGCGGCGAATCCCAGCCGCCAGATCGGCGCTCAGCAGACCACAATCCGCGGCCTCGTATGCCAGCCGCCGGACTGCCGCGAGCCGCAAGTTAATTGTGGTAGATGCATAATGCTGCTGTTCGAGAGAGATCCGGTACCGGGTGACTACGGTTTTGTTGAAGGCGAGCCTCGGTTCCGAACAGTACCACTCGATGAATTCTCTGATTGCATGATCGTAAGTTCGTTGTGAGCTTCGAGACGTTAGGCTGTGCAAAACAGCTGACTTCGATTGCTCAAGGTCCGGGAGCTTCAGAACATGCTTGGGTGTCCTTTTGCGCTTTATCTTGCTCTTGGCCATCGGTACGGCCTCCATTCGCCGTGGCAAAAAGCATGATCCTGATCGCAATCTCGGTCTATCGCACCCTTCGGCGTTTATGAGGACTGATCAGGTTGGCTACTCAGGAATGTTGTCCCGGCCTTGCCTCTCCCAAGCGCCTTCGCTTCCATCCCTTTGACTGGTTCGCCGATCAGGATTTGCATGGAAGTCTTCTATTCAGGGCTGCAGTGATGGCGCAGCCGTGACGGGCTTCTGTACCTCGAATCCAACGGGCCAAACGAAATAGGTTCCATTCGTGAAAGCGAAGTCCGGTTCCACCTTCAGCTGTTGAAGCGGCAGCACAAGCTCTTTCGAAAGGTACTCGACCAGTTCACCATACTTATACTTTTGATCACGGGGCACAAACCAGCCCGACAGAGACTCATCGACCGGCTTCTTACTGAGGATGCTGACGCTATCCCACCAGACGTCGGTGATCACGCGAGCACCAGTTTCATCTGCTGTGGTGCTGACGCTGAGCGTGACCTCGCTCCCACTTCCGGGGATTTCGAAATAGTAGTCGGCAAACGGCGCCAGACAGGCCTGAATGAAGCTGAAACTGTCGGCGAGTGCAGTATTCGCCTGCAGTTTAAAGATTTCGTCAAAGCTGCCGAGCTTAGGTTTCTGGCGGTGCTGGCCTTCGGAATCGAAGAACACCTCGTAGAGCATGCCATCAAGAATGGCTTTGCGCTGAGGTTCACTGAGCTGGGCGGTCTTGTCCGCAAAACTTTCTAGAAACAATCGGGCCGAGTTCGCACCCCCGCAGGCAGCCTGGTAGATGTTGCGCCCTAATATGAAAGCTTCATTAGCCGAAGATGACTGGATCTGCTCCAGCGAGAGGGCATCGAGAGCGTCGTTTTGCTTGTACCAGTTAAGAGTCTTCAACCCTTCAACAGCGACGCCAACAGGTGTCCCGCTACGAGGAGCGAGGCCGTCGGCGATCGCAGCCGCGCCGTACCCTGAAACGGCAGCCCTGACGGATGGGCGGAAGCGGAAATCACCGATCAGCGACGTGTGCTCCCAGGAGGTCTGGCGGCCGTCAGTCAGGCTTTCGAGCGTGCTGCGCATCCGTTTGAACATCGTTTCGACTAGCAGGTTGGGAGTGCCTATATGCTGCAGCAGGGCCTCGGTGTATGGTCCATTTCGGCCTGTTCCATCCAATGAGGTCTGGCCGGGCGAAGTCGAATACGCTACCAGAGTGCCCTTCGGCGCATAGACTGAAGCCAACTCGTTCGATGCAATCGATCTCAGGCGGCCGGCAAAAGGATTGTTCCTGCAGGCATCGAGGATAACGAAGTTCGTCGGAGAAGCTGCACGCTTCATTACGTCCAGGACAAAGTCCAGGTCGAGCGCGCTGTACTTGACGCTGCTTTCCATCGTGGTCGTGGTATCGACGGGCGCAAGATAATTCTTGCCTTCGATCTGGAACGCATGACCGGCAAAAAACACCAGGCCCACGCTACTTGTCTTCAATGCCTCGCCGAATTGCTCTAGCGCAGTTCCCATCTGCTCCCTGGTGGCATTCGTCAGAGTTGTCACCGCAAAGCCGAGATCCGTCAGTTTGGCAGAGACGTCCTCAGCATCATTCGTCGGGTTCTTGAGAGCCCCAACGTTTTCGTATGTGGAATTGCCAATCACTAAAGCAGTCAGTTTAAGTTCCATGCCGTTCTCGGCCTCAACTTTGGGCTAAATTGTGAGGTCAATGCTTCCGCCATCGCGCACTCATAGCCTTCCCAAAAGGTACATCATCGCCAATGTACTCATTCAAGCAGGATTTGGAAGCACCTGTGCTTGTTCCCCAAAAGTCCGAAGCGTTTGTAGAAAAATCTCACACTCTAGAGCGCCCACTGGGCAACGATGTGACCGATACAGGAAAGCTCTAGCTCCGAAAGCTCGGTGTATTGGGCATGATCGAGCGTGGAGTCTTCACGTGTTTTTGCGGTGTCGGTCATCTCGTCCTCTTTTCTCCGACAGCCGGGTGGTTGTCGCAATGGTCGCCTGTTGTGGTGTCACCGGTTGCTCTTGGCCAAGCGACGCCTCGATTGCTTTGCGATTCTGATTGACCCATTTGGGTCTGATGAATCGCCGCCTTCCAACGACTTTATTAACTTTCCTCGCGACCTAAGCTGCACGTTCGGTTCGGCGCGCGCGCGTTCGCCATTCGCGCCAGGCTTCCGCCGCCACCTGAAGCATCTCTTGCTTCAATCGCTCGCGGCTTGCCCGAGTCCGCTCGGCTCCGCCGATCAGTTTGCAACTGCCGCAATAGCTGCCCCGCTTGATAGCCGTCTTCCGTTGGCGTTTGCGAAGGAAGTACCGCTTGCATGTCGGATTGGCACACTTGCCGATGCGCATCCAAAGAGGTGACGCGAGCAATTCCTGGAAGTAGTGGGTAGCCATGTCGCGCGCATACAATATCGGGTCCTGATTCTCCCAGCGTGGCTCGTTCACGCCGATCGCCATCGTACCGTCTCCGTTCAAGAGGGGTCGTGGCTGGTTTCGCAGCCACGACGCCTGAATTTCGTCGAAGATCACTACCGGAGCTTCGCCTGTAGAGACCGTCATGATGGGCGCTTCATCCACCGAGGCGCGGACTCTGCGGCTCGACGGTGTTTCGACCCCGTTGCTGTCAATACCAGTCTGAAGGAAGCCATCCACAAAAGCCCGCAGCCGGATAAAGAAGGCGGCGCTGGCGGCCTCACACTCCGCTTCGCTTGGTAGGTTCAGTTCAGGAATTCTGGGCCAAGCTAGAAATCCCCAGTGTTTCTCCTCACCATTGAGCATGCCGAGGATCAAGTCTCGGAAGAATCGCTCGTAGCGCCCCCCTGCGTGATTTTTTCCGTCATAAATCTGCACAGGAAGATGATGCGCGTAAAAAGCTCTGTATGCAACTAGTTCTACAACTTTCCCCTGTCAGGGAAGACGAGCATGGGAGTGTGAATTTCATGGGGCGACACGGTTTCGCCGAAGGAGGGTTTTATGGTGACATTGATGGTGATTGGCTTGCTGCTGTCATTGGCCCAGGTGGTGATCTCGCTGCGCCGCAAGTAATCAACGTAAGAGCTGCAATGGAGTAACTGTAGTCCTCACCACCCAGAGGCCGGCTTCTCTCCACCATGCTTTAAATAAAATCAGCTGGTTGGGTGCGGGCCGGTGGTGTCGTGTGGGCTGATGCAAAAGCACCCTGTTGGCGGCGGGAAGCCCTTCTGTCGAACCTCTCGATAGGCCTCGAAATACTCTTGAGGTAATGTCTGCGCGCCGACTCTTTTCGCTATCAGCTTTACCTTGGTACCCCTTGCCTCCAATCGGCGCCGGAAGGTCCACCTGTGAGCGTCACCACAGATGAAGAGGACATTTTCGTGGAGCTTGTCGCCCAAACGATCGATCCAAAACTCTTCGCGGACCGGCCAGCGATGGGCAATGTCGTGCCGGCGCGATATATTTAACGATGGAATCCGTGCCTCCCATTCGGAAGGAGGGCAGGGCCCGAAGAACGGGAGATCTTCTTCGATTGAAAGCTCGCTCTTCTCATCCCATGTAGGTTCACAGAACCTATGCGTGACTCCGCTCTCGCAAGCTGCCTCGTATACCACCGATTGTCTCTGGGTGTTGCGTAGGATATCGGCGTTGGCTTCCTCAGCGATAAGATCCAACTGGTAGCGAACGGCAGTGGCGAGAATAATCTCCTTGAGTTTCGCCTGCCCGTGATTCTCAGGGGCCATTAACGAACTGTCATTTCGGTAGGTCTGAGCGTTCCTATGATCGCAGCCGATGAGATAGACCACTAGTCTTCAGTTTCTCCAGCGTCCATTGGACCACACAACCTGACCCCTGAAGATTAGTCCTCATAAGTCGGCAAGGATCCGGCGACATCAGGCATAGCCTGGGTTGGAAAACAGGATGCTGCGGCGTTTTCCAGGATCGATCCTTTAAACGAGCCTAAACCAATGCTCGAGAAGTGCTTTGGTCTGAAGTCGGCAGTTGACTTAGCGCGTCTGCAAACAGCTGGCCGGTGTGCATCGATTACGAGGTTTCTACAGGCAGATCCTAGCATGGCGAGAAGCTACCCGAGCTGGGATTGGGCCCAGTGACAGTCCCTCGTACCCGGCGGAATTGCCTTCCAAATTCTTCAACTGACAACTGCAGGCATTAGCAGTGCTCCTCAGTCCTACAATGTGAAGGCAGTGAGATTGCATCCGGTGAGCATAGTCTTGTCACGACGAAGGCCAAATCTGCCCAACGCAAGCCGGTGGCGGCTGGCCATCAAGACCTCCGTGACTTGGATAGCAGGCTTCCTGATTATGAATTGTGCCGGCGCCACCACCGCCGCGCAGTACCGTCTTAACGGGTGGACTGCGGAAAACGGGCTTCCCCAGAACGTCATTCGTGGCATCGCTCAAACGCCGGACGGTTATTTATGGTTCGCTACCCTGGACGGAGCAGCGCGATTTGACGGCGTGCGCTTCACCGTGTTCAACAAGAGCAACACTCCGGGAATCGCTTCCAACAGGTTCGGTTCGATAATGGAAGACCAGAACGGCGACCTGTGGTTCACCAGCGAAGGCGGAAACGTCACCCGATATCATCGCGGCTCATTCCACACTTATGGCCCGGAAGAGGGCATCCCGGCGAACAGCATTCATGGACTGGCGCGAGATGGTGCGGGAAACCTCTGGATGTTGTCCGAGGAGTCGATTGAGAAATGGAACGAGGGAACCGGGCTGCATGACATAACCCCAGACAACCTCAGGATGCACTACGAGCCACTCTATTGGGACAACGCCGGCTTCTGGGGTCAGGATGGCTCCGGCCTGCACATCTTCTCAGATGGGCGCTTTGCAAGTTATCAACTGCCCTCTTGGCAGAACGGTAGCTCAATCTGGAACGTCGCCATCGACGGAAACGGGACCGTCTGGCTCGAAACCAGCGATGGCAGGCAGGGAGTTATTCCGGCAGGCGAACAGGCGGTTGAACCGGTAGACCCTGCTCATACTCACCCTGTTTCCTACCGTGATCCCCATGGGCATATCTGGAAGTTTCATGTAGGCCAACGTCTGACGCGCTTCCTCGATTTCGAATCCTCGGGCCAGCCGGCTTCGATCTCATTCACACATCTTCTGGAAGACAACGAAGGTAATGTCTGGATCGGCACCGAGGGGAACGGACTCTACCAGCTGCAGGAACAATCGATTGATGTGTATTCCAAGACCCAGGGATTGCCCGACCGGGATATTTATCCCGTCTATCAGGATCATTCCGGCGCGATTTGGCTGGGAGCATGGCAATCAGGCCTCAGTTGTTTTCGCGACGGACGGTTCATTAACTACACCACTGCCCAGGGATTGCCTGGCCGGCTCGTAAGCGCGCTGGGCGAAGACAAGGATGGCAATCTCTGGGTGGGCACGCACGGAGGTCTGGGGATCTTTCGCGACGGCCAATTCCACAAACCTCCCGTCGTTCTTCCCGAGCACACTGTGGCTCAAGTCATCTTTGAGGACAGGGGCGGAACAATGTGGATCGGTACGACGAACGGACTTGTAACCTATCGACAAGGTCCCAGCAGAACCCTAACGGTGGAGGATGGCCTTGCCGGCAACGATGTAAAAGTGATTGTCGAAGGCGCTACCGGAGACCTGTGGTTCGGGGGATATGGCGGTGTTACTCGGCTTCACAGTGGGCGATTTACCCACTGGAGTGAACAGGACGGTCTTCCCAGCGACAATATCAGGGCAATTTACGAGGACCGCGACGGTACGATCTGGATTGGAAGTTATGACGGTGGGCTTGGCCGCTTAAAGGCCGGGAAATTCACGCGCTATTCCGAACGTGACGGGCTCTTCAACAATGGCGTATTCCAGATTCTCGAAGATGGTCGGGGCAATTTGTGGATGAGCTGCAACCGAGGCATCTATCGCGTGAGCAAGCAGGAGTTGAATGAATTTGCCGAGGGAAAGCGCAAGACAATCACTTCCATTGCGTATGGAAAAGCCGATGGCATGCTGAACGTCGAGTGCAACGGAGGGATGTGGCCCGCAGGCATCAAGGCTGGGGACGGCAACCTTTGGTTTCCCACGCAAGACGGCGTCGCTGTCATTGATCCCGGAACGGTGCGCATCAACCCGCAGCCGCCCCCCGTAGTGATCGAAGCGGCTCACGTCGACCGTGTCGCGGTCCCTGTTCAAGATTCGTTGAAGATACCGCCCGGCAAAGAAAACCTCGACATCGAATACACGGCTCTCAGCTTTATTCACTCGGATCAAATTCGATTTCGGTACAAGCTCGAAGGGCTGGATTCAAACTGGATCGATGCCGGTTCGCGGCGCACAGCCTATTATTCCCACTTGCCTCCAGGAGGATACGAGTTCCATGTGATCGCCGCCAATAGCGACGGTGTGTGGAACAACGCGGGGCAAAGACTCGCAATCACGGTACAACCGCCGTTCTACTTTACCTGGTGGTTTGTAGCACTTGAAGCTCTCGCCGCAGCCGCATTGATTGCGACAGCGTTTCGTTATCGCGTATCACAACTCCAACGCGCACAGGCTGTGCAAAAGGCTTTCTCGCAGCAATTGATCGCTTCGCAGGAAAATGAACGTCAGCGCATTGCATCGGAGTTGCACGACAGCCTGGGTCAACGGCTGGTAGTGATCAACAATCTGGCCCTATTTTCCATGCGGGCAAAGGGAAAGGGCGCAGATCCAGGCGGCGAGCCCAGCGCAATGGAAGAGATCAGCGCAGAAGCGGCGTTGGCCATCCAGGAAACCCGCGAGATATCGTACAATTTGCGGCCTTTTCAGTTAGATCGCCTTGGCTTGACCAAGGCCGTCGAAGGCTTGGCCCGCACCGTCGCCACCGCGTCAGGGATTCGCATCACGTCGCAAGTGGACAACATTGACGATGCGTTTCCAATAGACTTGCGCATTAACTTTTACAGAATTGTTCAGGAATCGCTTAACAACATCATGAAACACTCCCTAGCGACGGAGGCCGAGCTCCGCGTTTCACGCAGTGAGAAGCGGATTGTCCTGTCTATTCGCGACAATGGAACAGGATTTAATCCCGCAAACCGCAATTCCAAAATAGGAAAGAGCGGGTTCGGATTGACAGGAATGGAAGAACGAACTCACCTTCTGGGAGGTGAGTTCCAGATACGATCCGGATCCGATCAGGGTACGGTAACGACGGTCGAATTCCTAGTAGAGGACGAGCGTAATGGATAAGGGTGGCACTCCGAATTCAAGGCAGACGGGGGGAGTTCATTGCCTTATCCTTGCCGCTGTCCTGGTAGCCGGGTGCAAGTCACAGAGCGCGCCGGGCAAGCCAATGCTCGAAATAACTCAAATACCCATAGCGACCCTCGGAGGCCCGGATCAGATGGATTCAATCGAGGGCCGCGTGAGCAATGCAAAGCCTGGCGAGCAGATAGTCCTATACGCGCATAGCGGAGTCTGGTGGATTCAGCCTCTTGCCAATCAGCCATATACAAAGATTCAATCCGATTCAACCTGGAGGAATCTAACGCACCTCGGTACAGAGTATGCGGCGATGCTTGTAGAGGCTGGATATCGTCCGGAATCAAAACTTGTCAGGTTGCCTGGCAAGGGGAATGGCGTAGCCGCGGTGACCGTCATAAAAGGGAGGGCGGGAGCGCCGGTTGCCACGGCAACCGTCCACTTCAGTGGTTACGACTGGACTGCCCGGGGAACGGTCAGTGACCACGGTGGCGAGCCTAACCAATACAGCCCTGCGAATGTATCGATCGACGAGAAAGGTTATTTGCACCTGCACATGGGCCAGCGCGATGGACGATGGTCGTGCGCGGAGGTCAGTCTCAACCGAAGCCTCGGATATGGTACCTATAAATTCGTGGTGCAAGACAGTGCGAGTCTGCGGCCATCAGCAGTTTTGGGGATCTTCACCTGGGACGATGGAGGGTCCGCAGATCTCCACAACGAGATGGATATCGAGCTTAGCCGTTGGGGCGATCCGAAAGGCAAAAACGCACAATACGTCGTCCAGCCGTTCTACGCTCCCGAAAACCTCAGCCGCTTCACTGCGCCTGCTGGAGTTCTGACCTACACACTTCGTTGGGAGCCTGGACTTGTATCTTTCAAGACAGCCAACGGCGCCTCAACTGGCTCGGAAGTAAAGCCAATCAGCAACCACGTTTTTACCTCCGGAATTCCCGCTCCGGCGAACGAAACAATACGTATTGACCTCTATGACTTTCATCATTCTGAGGGTTCTTCGCAGCAACCTGCGGAGGCAGTGATCGAGAAATTCGAATTCCTTCCGCTGGCCAAAACCAGGTAGGGATCTGTCCTGAACAACCTATCCAGCCTGCGTCGCCTTTGGCACCCGTGTGGAACCACACGGCTCCTCGTGTAGTGTCCTCTATTTAGTTTGCCCCGCCACTCTCCTACTCTCGTTCTTGGCGATTGCGCTCCTGCGAAATGTTCTTACGACCCGAACCCAGGCAGACGCAGCCGGCGTTGGATTGAAACTCAAGATCGCAATCCCGCGCATCTCGATTGACTCGGAGTGAGACATGTTTGCGAAATTGATGAAACAGTTTCTATCGATGGCGGTCTGCTCCACCCTGCTAATAGCGGGAGCGCCGGCCGAAGCTCTCCAGGAACAGGCGTCCTCTCAGGACGCTTCCCAATCCACCACGACTATGGCAACCCAGAGCTCGTCCGGCTCCGCGACGCCGAGTCAAGGCTCGACGACTGAAGCCCCGGCCGTCGCATTGCAGACCGCGGACCAGCTCGACTCGCTAGTTGCGCCGATCGCTCTGTATCCTGACGCGCTTGTTGCGCAGGTGCTGGCCGCGGCGGCCCTTCCCGAGCAGGTTGCTTTCGCGGAAGACTGGCTCCAGCAGAACAACAACCTGACAGGCAGCGCTCTGACCCAGGCCGTGAATCAGCAGTCCTGGGATCCCAGCGTGAAGGCGCTCACCCAGTTTCCTTCAGTGCTGAACGATCTGGCGAAGAACCTCTCCTGGACTTCAAACCTGGGGCAAGCCTATGTCAATCAGCAGTCTGACGTCATGGCTGCGGTGCAAACCATGCGCGCCCAGGCGCAGCAAGCAGGCACGCTGCAGTCTTCGTCTCAGATCACGGTGGTTCAGCAGACTCCGTCGACCATTGTGATCAAGCCGACGAACCCTGATGTTGTCTATGTTCCGCAGTACAACCCGGCGGTGGTCTATGGCGCCCCGTATGTTGTGCCCGCTTACACGCCTCCAGTGGCGATAGCTACTGCGGGAATGTCGTTTGCCGCGGGCGTTGCTGTGGGCGCGGCCATCGGCGGAGGGAGCTTTGTCGACGGAGGATTTGTCGGTGGCGGCTTCGGCTGGGGTTTCGGCGCCTGGGGCGTGAACTGGGGCGGCGGTGGAGGCGGAGGCAACATTATCTACAACCACAACACCTACATCAACAAGACCGTCATCAACAGGACCACAAACAACACCTACAACGGATACCACCCCTGGGGCCCCAACAATCCCGGCGGCAACACCGCCCACACGGGCGGCATGGTAGGACCTGGAAACGATGCTTGGTATGGCAAGAACGGCGCATATCATCCCGACGGCAACTATAAGCCTGGGGTCGATACACATAATGGTCCTAATGGCGCCTACCACCCCAACGGTTATTTTGGCCCTGACGGCGGTTGGCACGAAGACAAGTCCGGCACCAATCCTCATGATCAGCCGAACGGCGGCAATAACGGCAACCATGGCCTGATCGGCGGTAACGGCGGTGTCGAGCACGGCACAGCGGATTATGGCGACCATGGCGTCACCGGCAACCAAGCCAGCCAACAGCGCAATCTCGCCGCGGACCGCGGGGGAGAGCGCCCCGGCGAGCAGGGTCCCAGTACCGATCAACATTCTGACGCCAATCAACGTAATACCGTCGCCGATCGTGATCGTCGTCAGCAAGTTAACCGGCCGCGCTCTTACATGAGCGGCAACGGCGCTCGCGACCAGGCAGCGGCAGACCGCGGAAGGGCCAGCATGCATCAGGCGGCAGTGCAGCATTCGCGGCCTCAACACGTCAGCGCTCCGCATAGCTCGGGCGGCGGGCGCCGGCGCTAAAGCACCCTCATAACCACAGCATATCTACACACAAAAGAAATGGTGATACGGCAATGAAACTACAAGGCAAAAACATGACAGGAAGCATGCTATTCGCCGGAATGCTGGTTATCGGATTGCTCGACATAACTGTATCGGGCGAGAGCACGGTAAAGGCCGCAGAAACTACAAATGGGGTACAGGCAAGCTACACCACCCCGGAGCAGGCCGGCGAGGCGCTGCGGGCCGCTGTGGGTGACGAAAACAAGCTGGCGCAAATACTGGGCCCGGACTCGACGGCAATAATCTTCTCCGGCGACACGGCCGAAGACAAAGCGGCGCTTGCGGAATTTGTAGCCAAGTATGACCGCATGAACCGCTGGGTGACGATGACCGACGGCAGCCGTGTGCTCTACATCGGTGCCGACAACTATCCGTACCCAATTCCACTGGCGTTGAATTCATCCTCGCAGTGGTACTTCAACACCTCCGCGGGCAAGGATGAGATTCTCGCTCGCCGCATCGGCAAGAACGAGCTGCTGGCGATCGATGCCGTCTCCGCAATGGCCAAGGCAGAGAAGCTGTACTTCAAGAGGGGTCATGATGGCAACCCGCCGCACCTGTACACCGAGAAGGTTCTAAGCACACCTGGCAAGCAGGATGGCCTTTACTGGGAGGTACCTGCTGACCAACCTTCCAGTCCTCTTGGCCGGTTGAACGAGTTCGCGAAGGATGTCGTGATATCGACTGAGCCAGGAGCAGCTCCCATATTCGATGGCTATTCGTTCCGACTCATCACCGGAGACAAGAGCGGGTTCACGATCGTGGCTAGTCCGGTCGTGTATGGCGACTCTGGGATCATGACCATTGTCCTCAGCAAAGGCGGCCAAGCCTACCAGAAGGACCTGGGCCCGCCCTCAGCCTCAATTGCAAGCTATGACCCCAAAGACAGACGGATGCTGGCAGAGTAACACCGGAAATCCATCACCTACTCGATGACGACGGTTATAGCTGATCACTTATGGCTGTCGTAAACATTAATTACCTAACTACCTATAAGGAGAAACTTGTCATGATTATCAAGAAGGAAATGCTGAAAGGAATGGCCCTGGGTGTGATCCTGGGCTGCAGTGGGGCGATCTTCGCACAAGCTCCGGCCGTAAATATCGGAGCGAGGCACGGTAACCTGCGGGCGGCGCAGCAGTATATTGCCTCGGCTTGGCAGCGGGTCGATGAGGCTCAAGCGGACAACCATTACGACCTTGGTGGGCACGCCGGCAGAGCAAAGGAGCTGCTAGTACAGGCCGATCAGGAACTCAGGCTCGCAGCCAATGTGGCCAATTCGAACGAGCGATAACCCCAATCATCCTGCAGCCCGGAATAGGAGAAAACCATGATCAGCCCTCTTGCACTACTGCGGCTCAGAGTTGCCGCTCTGAGCGCTCAGATCATGGTCTCTCGCTGGGCTGACTCCTATCTATTGCTCGGATATTCGCTGGGGGCATTTGTTCTCCGGTTGCTGTTCATCGCCGCGAGCTGCGTAGCTCAGTGCAAGGTTCTCAAATTGTCATCATGCGGACCCAAGCAGGCACCTGAGGCAAATCCCCCGTACCAACACAGACCAGTCCGAAGCTCTTAGAGAACGTTCTTGTTTTGAAGGGCGAACCGAAGCAGCGCATTCGCCCCCTCCCCTTCAAGGTTGAGTTTGCGACATATATTGGTGCGGTGATTCTCGACCGTCCGGTAATGGATTGAGAGCTCGGCGCCAATCTCCTTGCTTGACCTGCCATCGGCGATGAGACGCATGATCCGCCGCTCAGTTGGAGTCAGTTTGCCGGTGATCGAGTTGTCAGGAGGGAGTGTCTGTCGCGGATGCAGAAGCTTCTCCGTGATTGCCGAACTAATGTAGGGACGTCCGGAGACCACTGCACGGACTCCAGCGACAATCTCTTGTGAGGCACTATCTTTGAGGATGTAGCCCTTGCTGCCCAGGCTCATTGCGCCGCGAAAGAGATCTTCGTCAGCGTGAAACGTGAGAAAGATGATCTTCGTCTCCAACTTCTGCCTTGCTATCTCACGCGCCACTCCTAGCCCGTCGAGCTTTGGCATGTCGATATCGAGTACAGCAATCTGCGGACGCAGCTTTCTTATCAGCGACAGTGCCATCTCACCGTCCGAGGCTTCTCCGACTACCTTGAGTCCCGGATCTTCTTCCATACTGAGACGCAACCCTTTACGCACGATCGGATGATCATCTGCGATCAGGATGCGGATCTCTTCATCCAAGGGCACCTCCCGCCAACGGGGATTCTAGACTGTCACAATCCTGTCACGATCACGGCGTCCCGGCAATCAGGAACCGGCTTCCAAGGGAGCTTTAACCCTCGTGGGATCAACACACCCGTGTGGTACCACACGGGTGTCGTGTAGCAACCTCTATAGCTTTCAGCGCCCCGCTCTCTTACCTTCGAATATGTCCTCAACGTGACTTGGCGCACTGGGGAAGGGAGCCTGTCTTATGAGATTGCCGAAGATGCTGTTCGCCGTACCGGTTCTGCTCGCGTTTTCGCCGGTGCTCGCTCAGACCGCCCGGACCTATGCCAATCCGATCCCCTATTGCAAGGCGGTGGGGACGATTGACAAACCGGACGCGCGGTATACAGGTCCGAAGCTGCCCGCATGGATGGCCGGGAAGCTGAACATGCAGCCCGATCAGGGCGAGCTGATGGAATGGCGTTGTGCGAATGGCGCCGTACTCGCCTGCCAGTATGGCGCCAACATACCTTGCGACTCGAAGGCAATGGCCAGCAAGGAGCCTACGCAGGCGATCATCGATTATTGCCGGCAGAATGCCGATTCACAGTTTGTGCCGATGTACGTTACCGGGCACGACACCTCTGTATCGTGGGCGTGCCACGGGTCTCGGCCTGTGGTCACCCACTCCGCCGAAGTCGACCAGCAGGGCTATCAGAAGGATTACTGGCACAAGGTGTCGCCGTAGAAAGTCGAATTCGGCCGACCGGATACTTTGGCATTTTTCGCCAGTCAGGAAGATGAATGACAGTCTTAATCGTCGACGATAACCCCGGGGTTCGCCGCCTGCTGCGGCGCGTAGTGCTCGGCACAGCCAGCGTCGTGTGGGAGTGCTCAGATGGCGCTGAAGCGCTTGCGGCCTACGGCGAGCTGCGGCCAGATATTGTGCTCATGGATGTCCGTATGTCCAAGATGGATGGACTTGCGGCGACCAGGCAGCTCCGCAAATTCCATCCGGACGCTCGCGTGGTTATGGTGACAGACTACGACGACGATGATCTGCGCAAGGCAGCGTTAGAAGCGGGAGCATGCGGCTACGCGTTGAAGCAGAATCTAACGGAACTTCCAGGCTTAATCCACTCAATCGTCGAGAAGAACTGAATCATTGGTACTGCCGCCCATCTTCAATGCCGGTGCGGAGCCAGTGGATGTCGGGCTTGTCGGAAGTGCTCTGTCCCTCGACCGACTCTCGGCTATGCAATGTACCCCAAACTGTCATCCAGCCAGTTATGGCTTCTACCGAACGCGAGGCGATGGGCACTTACGTGGCGATGAGCACCAGCCCCTTCGGCTACGCTGAACAGCATAAGTGTTCTCGGGCAAGTGGGTGGTCGCAGATATGCGGCGACTGGCCGTGTAGTACTACACGGTGGGTTGTGTAGTGGCCTCTATTTTCTCTCCTCCCTGGCTCTTCTAGTCTTGACCCTACAGACATGGCGGCCATGCAGCTGGATATTGGCCCCGCAGCGCAGTCTGACATTCTTAGCGATTCAGCTCCGGGGACAACTCGCCCCGCCGCAAAATTGCTGAGACCGCCACCTGGAGCTTGTGAAAGACCCGAAACCTGGAGGAAACGCAATGGTTACTGAATCCGTTGGGGCGCTGCATGTAGCCCTCGCAGCCGCGGTGGTTGGCTGGCTGGTCTTCTGTATCTCTCACTCTTTGGCGGTCTGGAAGAAGCGGAATGCCAGCGAAGAATCTCAAAGCCCGCGCGGCCTGCTGCTCGTTGGTTTCTTGCTATGCCTTGCCGCGCTTGCCGCAGGCTGGCTGGACCGTGAGTTGACGAGAAGGGCCGGGGTCATCATGGGCACGGATTTCTTCGTAGTGCGCGCACATTCGAGAACGATTCCGCACCTCATCCCCAGCGACTCCATTAATAACGGTGCTACGCTCGCGACCTTTGAGGACCCGGAGGGCGAACGCCAGGAAGCGGGCCTCCGAGGCGAGATCCTTGTATTGGAGAAGCAGATCGCCAGCACCCAACTGAAGCCGCTGGAACTTGATCCGGAACTGTTACGTTTGTCGCAGAATGCGATCGACTCGCAGCGCGGCCGCCTGACTCAACTCGGGTTCGGAGTGCTGCGGCCAGAGCAATCTAGCCCCCCATCGCCTCTTACGACCGACGGCGATGAGCTCATCGCCGCGCAACGAGCCAAGAGCGAAGCGGCAAAGACGCAATATGAACGAACCGCCGCTCTGGTTCAGGACGGCATTATAGCGCGGGCCAAGCTGGAACCCGCGCGGGTGGCAGCGCAGACTGCCGAACAGGAGTTGCGGGAACGGCAGAATCTCATTCAGACCGCGAAACTGGGATCTGAAGCTGTTGTACAGACCGACGCGGCCGTTATTCGCGATGGCGAGCGGGCAAAGGCCGAACGGGCTGCGGAACTGGCCGAACTCAACGCGAAGCTGGCTGAATTTCGGACGAGTCTGCTTCAGTTTCACCAGGAACGCATCGTCACGGCGCCATTTTCCGGCACGGTAGTCTACCGTAATCCCACCCCCGCGCTCGCCGCAGAGGGAAAGGTCATCCTTGCTTTGGCGAGGGGGGCGGGTTTCGTGGCAACCGTACAGCTTCCGACACGTGAGGCGTCCATGATGGTACCCGGCCAGCAACTGCGGATGAAGCTCAAGCACTCGCTGGTAAGTGAGGAAGTTTCCGGGCGACTGCAGTCTGTCCGGCCAATACCGGGATACCCCGATCGTCGTGACTTGCTGATCGAGTGCGAGCTTCCTCGCGAGCAGTTCGCAGCCTTTTCTTCTGGATCCATACCCGTCACCCTGCAATGGCGCCCACCGCTCTATACCGACCGGGTTGCTCAAGGGGGACTTGTTTTCTCCTTCGTGCCGATGATCGCCTGGCTCTTCAACTGGATACGGGCGAAGTTCACCCGGCGCTCGAACTCAGGTTCCGGCGAACCGGAACAGGATTGGTCGAAAGGATGGCCTCAGCAGAGGAAGCAGAACTGTTGCATCAGCTGGGCATCAAACTCGGCGATGATCTCCGAGATCAGGAGCCTTCACTGGCAGTCCTGAAGCAGGTGGAGCGCGCTCTCAAGAGACCGCCGGCTACGTCCGGAGATCGTGAATCGGCAGGCATTCTCGCGATGGCGAACCAAGGTGAATCGGCCATCGCTGGGACCGCTGTGGATTCAATGAGAAGAGAGGTGGGAGCGTTTCTCGCACAGCTTGACCGTCGCGCTCAGAACCCAGCGGTAATCAAATGAAAACCGTCGCGCAACGTCCACAATTTCTGCCGACGAGCGCAGGCACATCCTGGCTTTTCTGGATCACGCTCTGCTTCGGGTTTTTTCTGGCCCTGTACATCCCGTACAAACTCTGGTCTGGAACTGCTCTACAGATTGATCTGCAGGGTCCGAGTCTCGTATCGTTTTTTGGGTACTTCTTAGGCGTCCTAGCCGGCCTGATGGGTTTGCGCTGGTGCGTTCTTTTCATCTTGTCCTATGCAACCATGGCGCGGCGTGAGCAGGAGCTCTTTCCGCCATCTAATGGCCCGTTGCCGTTCGTATCGATCCTGGCACCTGCCTATAACGAGGCCGCTTGTGTCAGGGATGCGATGAGCGCTCTTATCCGTCTGGATTATCCGGCTTATGAAGTCATATTCGTAGACGACGGTTCAACCGACGACACCTATCAGCTTGCGCTTCCGTTCGCCGGAACGCATCGCTCGGATCATGGCATCTGCCACGTGCGCGTGTTCACAAAGCCCAATGGCGGGAAGTGGAGCGCCCACAACTACGGCCTGAGGCATGCAAGTGGGAACTTTATTCTTTGCATCGACGCCGACTCACGAATCGAAGCCGGCTCCCTCCGGCTTATGGTTCGGCACATGCGCGATCCGCGAGTCGGCGCTGTCTCCGGTCAGATCCGTGTGCGCAACAGAAAGTCGCTATTAGGCTTGCTTCAAGGCTTCGAGTATGTTCTGGCCAACGGCGCTCTGCGCCTCTCACAAGGTTCGACAGGGACCGTAATGGTTGTGCCGGGACCGATCGGGCTGTTCCGCCGTGAAGCGCTGAAGCGCGTACAAGTACAGAATGAGCCGGCGCAAAGTTGTTATGATCCCGCGATACAAGGCCCGTTCTCGCCACTCACATTTGCGGAGGACTTCCACCTTTCTCTTTCCCTTCTTGCCATGGGCTACCGGGTAGAGTATGAGCCTCACGCAATCGCACACACCAAGGCGCCATCCACCCTGGCTGGTCTGATCAGCCAGCGCTATCGCTGGAACCGAGGAACAATACAGGTAGTTTTGTGGTTTCTGCGCATGGTCGCACGGGGAGATAAATCGCCGTTGAGAGTCAAATCGTGGACTGCCGCAGTATTCCTGGCGGATGTTTTCTTTTTTCCTGCACTCTCCTTTGTTCTCCTCGCGAGCCTCCTCCTGTATATCGTTCATGGCGGCAATCTATCGAACCTGGCCTCGTGGGCCACAGCTACCTGGCTACTCAACCTGATGGCGGGCAGCCTGTACGCCGTCGCGCACCGGGATCGAGTGTCCCTTTCTTTACTTTCCCCCTTGTTCGACTTTTATCAGGGCATTCTTCTAAATTGCGCGTGGCTAATTGCTGCCTTCGACCAGGCAAGAGGTGCGAGAATGCGCTGGTAAAAGCTAGTTGCTCATGAATTCAGCCATCCTAAGTCGATTACATCTAACATTCCAGAACAGTCGCGCGCCGCAGCTTTGTAAAGGATGTAACGGTCCTTGCGATTGGTGCTTTTATGTCGCAGCCTCTTGTTTCCCGGGCAGACATACGTGTCGGTATCTGGTTCGTAGCGGAAATCCTCGCGTCCGAACAAGTTGCCACCTCCCTGGTTGTTTACGTGCGCATTACGGGCACATAAGGCAATATCCCTGCTGCCTCGCAGCCTGCAGCCTGTTCTCCGTTGGAGTATCCGGCGTCCGCAACGACGCTAAAGCCATCGACGCCGAGGACCGTCTTTGCTGCTTCGGCCATCGGTTGCAGGCAACGATTGTCGCTGGCATCAAGGACTACGGTCTGGGCCACGATCAACGAATGCTCTGTATCGACTGCGGCCTGCACGTTGTACGCCGGTAGCGAGTGGCGGCCCATTAGCATGAAGCCCACTTCCGGTTCAGGATGCTGCTTCAGCCTTTCAAGCGCAGCTTGCACGGCGTATGGATCGATGCTGGCTTGCTGCTCTTCGTCGGCCTTTTCCATGCTGTCTAAATATCGTTTCAGGTCTAACCTCTCGCGTGCACAGTCGATGCTGGCAACAGCGCGGAACTTCGAGCCGTCGATGGCGATCCACTCACCACGAATGAGGCCGCAGCCCTTCGCGAAACGCACCAGCTCGACTCCCGCCGCCGTTACGGCATCGCGATGCATTCGCCTGAACTCGGCGATCGACTTGTGGTCTGGGTTGAGTCTGCCGAGCAGCCACATCAGCTCTACATTGCGGAGGCACTCCGCTTCCAGGCGTCGTGATGAACGAATTTGGTTGAGGTAACCATAGAGATACAACTTCAGAAGATCCCGCGGATCGTAGCCGGGCCGACCGGTGTCTGCGGCCTCCGCGCGCTCGAAGCCGAGATCGGCCATCTTTAGAACGTTCACAAACGCGTCGATCACACGACAAACATGATCGCCCGGAATAAGATCATCGAGCACCACTGGAAACAGTGTTCCTTGATGTCTTCGTTCACCTTGTATATAGCCCATTGGAGAGATCCCACCTCTTCGACAATGGAATCATCTCATTTGTTTCCATTTCATAGAGCAGTTGTTGCGACGCGTAACTAATATGAAACGGTCTCCGGTACTCGTATGACCCGCCAGCTACTTCTTGGCCGCGAGACTTACCCGAATGCTCACTGAGCGCATTGGCGATTACGGGCCAACCGGCCCGGCGACATGAAACGCAGTCTGCAAGCAAACTCTCTCGCAGCTTCCAAAAGTTCACTGATCTCCTGCTCCGAGCCCAGGTAGCGTTCGGTCGTCTGGATCGACGAGTGGCCCAGAAGGAACTTGATCTGTTCGAGATCACCGCCCGCCTTTCGGCAAAGCTTAGCACAGGTTCGCCTCAAGTCGTGGGCGCCAAAGTGTTCGATGCCGATCTGCTGATTGTTCGACCACCGACCAGACGGCCCAGTCGCTCAGTTCATCCCCGACGAGGCGACTGCCCTTGAGCACCGGGCGAAGCAGCTTCCCTTCCACAATACCGGCAGCCGTCATCCAGACATCAACTCCCTGCTTGACCCAAATAGGGACGGCCACAGTCCGGATCCGGCCGCCTTTGCCACGAAGATCGGCTATGACCCATCTCCCTTTCCCGCATTTGAATGTCCTCTATATTCAGGGACGCTAATTCCCTTCGCCGAAGGGCGCATCCAACCAGAAGAGCCAGGATGGCGTAATCGCGCTTTCCCTTTAGAGTCGACCGGTCAGGAATAGCGAGAAGCTCCTTCGCCTGCTCGCGGGTCAGCCAGTTCCCCAGACGAGTTCCCTGCTGGCGGATGTTGGGGACATCGCTCAGGTTGGCAGCTTCCTCGACTCCGATCATTCCATTTTTGTGCGCCTCGGAAACCAGTTTCCGGACGGCTGAAAGCCGGACATTGACGGTTGAAGGAGAGAGAGCTTTTCCAGCGCCGCTCGCCACTCCATTAGGAGTGAGCGGGTGAGAGGTTGGCTGGCAGCGAACAGAAATAGATCGTCGAGGGCTCTCCCGTAGTTTCGCTTCGAGTGTGGCGAGACGACGGAGTCGAGCACCATCTGTTTAAGCTTCGCCAATCGGGGATCTAATAACTCAGGAGGGATCGCTTCCGGAGATGTCAGGCTGAGAGTGGTCGTAGTCACTCTTCATCTCCGTCGCCCTCACCAATTTCAGCATCACGCACCGCGTCGAACTCCCCCCGCAGCTTCTCGACGACACCTTGCAGATCCTCGATCGATGGCAAATCCTTTCGAAGGGGAGTGGGCAATTCCCTCGTTACTCTGTAGGTAGAAACTCCAATCGGCTTTGCTACATCTCGAAGGGCGTACTCCACAACTGCTCCATTTCGGCCCTCGCAGAGCAGTAGTCCGAGAGTAGGGCCGTCCTGCGAGGTCCGAACCAGGTCGTCGGCAGCCGATAGATAAAAGTTGAGTTTGCCGGCATATTCAGGCTTGAACTTTCCGGTCTTCAGTTCGATGACAAAATAAGAGTGCAGACGAAGATGATAGAAGAGCAGGTCGACATAAAAGATGTCGTCCCCGACCGCGAGCGGGACCTGGCTTCCCACGAAGGCGAAGCCCCGACCGAGCTCGAGTAGCAGATCACGCAGATGAGTCAGCAGTCCGCGTTCGAGCTCCCGCTCCTTGAAACCGTCTCTAAGAGTGAGGAAATCGAAGTTGTAGGGATCGCGCAGAATCTGCTCTGCCATGTCGGAGCCCTCGGGCGGAAGGGTGCGGCTGAAATTAGTCAGAGACTGCCCTTCCTTTTCGTGCATCGCTCCCTTGATCATGTGGACGAGAATATTTCTGCTCCAGCCGTGCTCGACCGCAGCTTGGAGGTACCATAGGCGTGTGGGAGCGTCTTTCGTCCGGTCGAGAAGAACCATATGGTGGCCCCATGGCAATTGTGCAGCAACCTGCTGCACAATTCGTTCGTCCGGCCACACCGCAGCGAAGGACCTCATATACTTCAACGAACGCAGGCTAAAACCCTCTATCCCGGGAAATTCGTTCTGGAGGTCGTCGGCTAGCCGGTCGATCACCCGGGTTCCCCATCCCTCGGTTCCTTGCCGGGCGAGGATGTCTCGCCCGATCGACCAGTACAGCAGGACCAGCTCCCGATTGACGGCCAGCGCGGCCCGCACCTGGGCGCCCCGGATACGGGTTTTGAGCTCCTGGAGAAGCTCTTGGTAAACCCGACGGTGGCTGGAGGGCCGATTTCATTCAATTTAGAGCAGCACGAGGTTTATCCACGACAATCAACACTGTCGTAGGTATATCACATTGAAAATAGATGATTTACATACATTTAAGACACAAGGCCTCGACTCTTCCCAGCAAAATTCGGGGATAACACTGCTGGTCTCTTGTTCCCTCGAACGACCGTTGGGATGCCCACACTGTAATTTCACAGCGCAGCAGCATTCCGCGGCTTCGCGCTAGTGAACATCGGGCCCCAATACGCGCGACCAATACGCGACCGCAGTAGGGTCTACATCGGTGCAACCCATCCCAACTGATCCCAAATATCCCGACCTTTAACCCTCATCATGTCAGACTTTTCCGCTGATTCCAGACCGCTTAGTTCCACTGCTAGAAGGCCATGAAAAGGCCGGCGTCGGCGGTTCGATCCCGTCTCTGGCCACCACATTCTTAAAGACTTAGCGGAAGCCAAAGAGCTACAGTTTTCATCGCGCGTACATTATGCGTACATCTGTCAAGCGATGGTGCGCTATGTCGCAGGCCTCTTGCTCCAGCAGCTTCCAGATGCGCGCGCCGTGCTGCCGGTTCTGGCGATGTGTTGTTGCCGTCCCAGCTTGGCATAGCGTTCCGTCATTTGGCATAGCGTTCCGTCACTTTGATGTTCGAGTGGCCGAGTATTTTGGCGAGCTCGTACAGATCGCCGCCGTTCATCATGTACCAGGACGCGAAGGTATGGCGCCGGTCGTGGAAGCGAAAATCCCGAATGCCTGCCCGTTCCAGCAGATCATTGAAACTTCCTTCCAGCCTTTGCCGCCCGCTCGTTGCTCCCGGCTTTGGGGGAAATATCCGATCCTTATCGATCATGGCCGGATAGCGCTGCAATTCCCCGGCAAGCTCCGGAAGCATCGGGACGTACCGCATCTTGCCGCCCTTCAGCATCTACCGCCTTCACATCAACCCGCAACGCACGACCGACCTTGACGCAGGGAACCTCCCGCGACCTGACTTCTTGTAGACGGTGTCTACTTCGAGCCCCAGGAATTGGGCGGCCTCCCTGACATTCAGGAGCCGCCTACCGATGCCTCCATTTGACACTATTTCGACCTTTGTTGAGTGCCCCATATTGCCAACCGATCGACCTTTGGCTCGGAGTCCTACTACTCGGCTGGGCAGGCTTCTGGGCGTTTTCGCAAACACCGCAGTCTCTAAAGTGCAATCCTCAGAGGGTGAAACACTCCGAGATTTGGAGTCCGAGGCCAGTGTTGCAATTCCGCCGCCAGGATGTCCGCGCGATTCAACCGGCGTTCGCCAGGCTCCGCCGACGCCGAGCGCGTGCCTGTCCCTCTTACCGTCTCAGGGCGGCCTATCACCCGGTAGATCCCCTGTATGGCCACTTCTAATATCGCGACCAATCACGCCCGCACAGTGGCCGCGCGGCGAAGGGGGCCCGGGGGTTGGGTCTTGCGACCCACTTGATTACGCTAGCAAAAATCTCAATTTTGATTTCTTGCGATGTTGGCAGTTTTTGGAGTCCAATCTTAGACTGGCGGATTGCTTCCCAATCGCGGAACAATCTAGTCTACCCACTCCAGCACGCTGGCGCGTTTTTCAGGACCGATCCTTTGAACGAGGCTCAACCAATGCTTGACGAGTGCCTGCAAACTGAACGCCGCTGAATCCCGACTCACGAAGTCCGAGAGACTGCTCTTCATGGCTGCCACCCGGCGCCTGAGCGACCTTTGGTAATGAATCGACGGTCAACAGATTCATGTGACACCGTAATTGCAGTTCTGGAGTCATCACAGACTGCCACTCCTCGGAAGCTTCCAAAATTCCTCTATTTCCTCGAGGCTCTTGTTCTTGGTCTCAGGCACAAAGAATAAGGTGAAGACGGCCTGCAGAAAGGCCATGGTCGTGAGAAAGCCGAAAGTCAAAGTCTTGCCGATCTGATGGAAGGCAAAGGGAAATATCAGGATTACAGCTGCATTGGTCAGCCACTGGGTCAAGACCGGCACAGTCAATGCGGTACCCCGGACCGCATTCGGAAAGATCTCCGGCAGGAGGGTCCAGAATACCGGTCCTATGCAGCAGGCGAAAGCTGCCAGATACGTCATGGTGAGAATTGGAACCAGGACGCCATGAAATGCATGGAGCGCCGACAAGAGAGTGAGTCCGGCAAGCGTTATACCCATCACCAGCGAACCAAGGTTATAGAGTGGCTTTCGTCCCAACGGTCGATCATCAGAAGGAGCCAAGTGTAAACACGAAATTTGTAACCCCAACCATGAAGGTCGCAAAGAGGGCCGCATCGATCTTCCAGCCAGCAGACTGAAAGATGGAAGGCACGTAGTCGATGACAGTATTGACGCCGGAGACATGGACCAGAATCGCCAGGAAGAAGCTGATGCTTACGGCACGGCGAACGCCTGGACGCAAAAGGTCCCGCCAGCCTTTCCTGCCATGGCTGAAGCTGGTCAGCATCGCTTCGAGTTCCAGCGATACCTCCTCTGAACCGACGATGCGCTCCAGAACCCGGCGCGCCTCTGAGGTCCTACCTATCATCATCAGGTAGCGAGGAGTCTCGGGCGCCCGCACCAGCAGGCCAAAAAAGATACCGGCAGGAACCACCCCTGTCAGAAACATCCAGCGCCAGTTGTTCGAACCCGCGTTACGCAGCCAGTAGTTCATGAGATACGACAGCAAGATTCCGGTTACGATCGACATCTGGTACAGCGCTCCCAGCTTCCCTCTGCTCCGAGGCGGTGCGATTTCCGCAATATAGAGAGGCGAGAGAATAGATACTGCTCCTACCGCAATGCCGCCGAGGAAGCGCGCTGTGATAAATAACGCGAAGCTTTGTGCTGCTCCGGTCAGTATGGACGTTATTGCGAAGAGTGCTGCCGCCCACAGCAGCGCGGGTCTCCTTCCCGAGCGGTCTGCGAGTCTTCCCGTAATTAGCGATCCGAGAACGCAGCCAAACAGGAGAGAGCTGAAGGCCCAGCCGAGGCCGATGTCGTTCAGCCCGAAGTATATCCGCAGATAAGGCCCGGCGCCGGTAATAATGGCGATGTCAAAGCCGAATAGCAGACCTCCGAGCGAGGCTGTGCACGCAGCGGCGAGCAGAAAAACACGCCGCAGGCTTGTATCGGCGTCGGGCGCTCTAGCTTCGGCATCAGGTCGCGGACTAGACATTGACTGCAAACGCTATCACGAACAACACATCGTAAAGGAAGGCGTACTTCCCAAATTAGGTTCTTGGCCATTGACAATAAAACAGCTCCGTCTATAACGTGTTTCTGCAAACGTTTGCAGATCATCGTGTGAACCAGGAGGCTCTCTTATGGCAAAGGGATGCATTTCGGACAGCGAAGTCCGGCAATATCACGAGAAAGGCTACGTTTTGGCGAAAGGTTTCTTCGATCCTGAAGAAACCCAGCTATTGCGCCGTGCAGCAAAAGAGGATCGGGCTCTCGATGAGCACTCGTACAGCCGCAATGACGGCGAAGGCGGTAACGTCAGGCTCTCGTTGTGGAACCATCCCGGAGATACCATCTACGGAATGGTGGCACGCTGCGAATCTATCGTCGATTCCGCTACCAGACTTCTACACGATGAGGTCTACCACTATCACTCCAAGATGATCATGAAGGATGCGCGAGTCGGCGGCGCGTGGACCTGGCACCAGGATTACGGGTACTGGTACCAGAATGGGGTGCTTTCTCCTAATCTAACCAGCATCTTCATCGCCATCGATCCCGCGACAATAGAGAACGGCTGCATGCAGGTCATCCCGTATTCGCACTCCCTTGGCCGCGTTGAGCACGTCTTGAAAGGCGAACAAGCCGGCGCAGATATAGAGCGCGTGGATGAGATACTCACGCGCTTTCCTCTAGTGCATGTCGAGATGGAACCAGGCGATGCCTTGTTCTTCCATTCGAACCTGCTGCATCGCTCCGATCAGAACAAGTCGGAGAACCCGCGCTGGTCGATGATCTGTTGCTACAACGCCAAGAGCAATAATCCGTATAAAGAAAGCCATCATCCGCGGTACACGCCTCTGCACAAGGTGCCCGATGCCGCCATCAGGCAAGCGGGGCTCAAGCGATTCGGAGCTGATGAGTCGTCATGGATAAGTCCAGCCTCGGACGAAAGCGCATCCGTACTCGCGGCGAAGGAATGACTGGCCGTGCGCCTTGAAGACGTAGCATCTAGGGCAAAGGTCTCGGTTTCCACGGTTTCACGAGTCGTGAACGGCTTCGAAGCCGTCAGGCCTTCCACTCGGAAGCGAGTGATGGCCGTGCTTGATAAAGTGAACTACCGCCCTAACCTGCAGGCGCGCGACCTTGTGGCCGGGTGCAGCAGGACGTTGGGAGTAATCGTCTCGAACCTCGAGAATCCCTTCTTCGTCGACATCTTCCATAATCTCGAAAAACAAGCGCACGCCGCCGGGTATGAAGTTCTAGTGGGAAATACGAACTACGAGCCGGAGCGTTTGATCGCCTCCATTGAACTGTTTTTGGGGCGTCGCGTGGCAGGACTGGCCATCATTACTTCTGAACATGTGTCTCCCGATCAGAAACAGCTTGCACAGGCCAATATCCCCATTGCCTTCTATGATTCCATGGTGCCCGGAAAGCGCAGAACCAGCGTTCGCTTCGACTACGGCCGCGGCATGAGACAACTTGTTGAGCATCTTTATGGTCTCGGCCATCGGCGTATGGCGTATATCGGCTACCCGTTGCAACTGGGACCCATAGATGAGCGTCGCGACGCTTTTGTGGCCACAACAAAAGAGTTCGGCGTCAAACACTTCTATCTTTATGTGCGGGAGCACAGCGACCTTGCCGCCGGACGTGACGCGACCCGGGAACTACTATCTTCCGGGTTCGCACCCACAGCCATTCTGTGCGTCAATGATCTCGTCGCGATAGGCGTCTTGCGCGAGCTTCGCAATCGAAATATCTCTGTGCCGGGCGAAATTTCGGTAGCGGGATTCGACAACATTGCACTTGCTGAATTCAGTAGCCCGTCCATCACCACCATCAACATCCCGCGCGACCGCATCGCAAGCGCGCTATTTCGCAGTCTTGTTGCCACTGAAGAGCAAGCCGCTGCACAACCCTCCGTCTACACAGTCGATCCTGAATTGATCCTGCGGGAATCGACCGGAACCGCGCCCCGCAAACCCAAGCGGCAGGTTTGAAATACGACCTATGAGAATCCCCGCCCTCGCTACCGCTTTCATCTTGCCGTATCTCACCTTTACTACGGCCTTCGCCGCCCCCGGCACATGGACAATCGGCAACGGAGAGGTCGAGAGAACACTAGCCTTCGGTCCTGCCGGATTGGTCACCGAGAGATGGTCCGATTTGAAGACGGGCACTGACTTCATTGAGCCCGAGGGCCTGAAAGCAGAGCTCGCACCGGAATTCTCTTTTCGGTGCGATGGACACACCTACTCTGGACACGGCTCCGACTTCGATTTTGTATCGGCGGATGAAGCTGCTCTCCCAAACGGGAAATCGCTTACCATCCGGCTTCGTGGCCATCAACTTCCTCTTGACCTTTCCCTGATCTATTCCGTCTATGACGGGCAGCCGGCCATACGCAAACGACTGGTGCTTCGCAACACCGGTTCCGTACCTCTGCATCTTTCGCATCTCGACATTGAGGCGATTGCGCCGTCGGTCGGTCCAGAGAACGAAACAGTTCTGAATACACAATATGGCGCGATTCCGCGCGAGATCTTTTACACGGGCCGTTCGGAGGATGTCGCACTATTGATCGCGAACGGACGCACGGGTATCGGCTTCGCAGTGATCAGCGAGGTCCCTGGATACATGAAGCGAACCGAGGTCGATGGCTGGTTTGATGCGGAGCACGTGGGGATCAACGCTCTCTACGACACTGACCTGATGCCGTTTGCCCGTACACTCGCACCAGGCGAGGAGTTCACAACGGCTGCGGTTTCGACCGTCACATTTAAGAAAGGCGACGGCTTCCGCGATCCGCAGTGGGTGTTGCCGTCCTATACCGCGAAGGTCTTGATGCGGAGGGTGGATGCTCGTGGGGCGCCGTGGATCTATAACACCTGGGAGCCATTTCAACGAAGCGTGACTCGCGACCTGGTGCTCTCACTTGTCGATACCGCCAGCAATATGGGCATGGATATCTTCACTATCGATGACGGGTGGCAAGAGGAATATGGAGACAACGCAGTAAACCTAAAAGCTTTTCCAGGCGGATTGAAGCCGATACAGGACGCCGTCGAAAAGAAAGGCATGCGGCTCGGACTATGGGTTCCAATGGCCGCGATTGGAACGTCGACCGACGAGTATCGCGCTCATCCCGAATGGAGTGCGATCGACCAGGAGGGTAAGCAGAAGATGACGGGCACAATGGCCGGCCAGAAGGTCGTAATGTGCCTCGCCAGCCCTTTTCGCGATGAAGCTGCGACCAGGATCAACCAGCTCATTGAGCACTACAACCTGGCCTATGTAAAGCTCGACCTGACGACCATTTTCAACGCCTACGGCGAAGCGCCCGGCTGCTGGGCCAAGGGACATGACCACGGCAGTTGGGCCGAATCGCTCAATCGAACATACGAGGGAATCGCATACGTTACCAGCAAAGTGTATGCAAAACATCCAGACGTTCTTCTCGACCTAACGTTCGAACTCTGGGGCCAGAAGCACGTGATTGACGCCGGCCTGCTGGCTGCGGGCGATCTCGACTGGATGAGCAATGTCGACGACAACCAGCCGGATTCTGCCGGCCCTCTGCAGGCGCGAACGCTGCTCTATCAGCGCGCGACCTCAATGCCGGTGGAAAGCATGCTCATCGGCAACCTCCACGGTGAGCTTCCGAGCATTCAGGAAAGCTTCGCGACCGAGATTGGCTCGGCGCCGCTGCTGCTTGGCGATCTGCGTAACCTGACGCCGGCGGACCAACAGTGGTATCACGAGGAAATCGATTGGTTCAAAAAACTGAGGGCGACGAACAAAATCAGCGAGAGCTTCTTTCCTCTCGGCAGCTGGCTGCAACCTTCAACCTCATCGTGGGATGGATTTGCCCGTCTTGCTCGCAATGGTAACGGCGTGATCGTGATCTTCAGGAACAAGTCCAATCTGTCAGCTGTCAATGTGCAGCTGCCGCTAATCCCGGAAGGAAGATTCAAGCTGCGCTCCGTTATCTCCGGCCGTGAACTCGGTGTCTTCAGCCGGTGGGATTTTGTTCATGGAATACCGCTCAAGTTTTCCGGTGCCAATACCGTCGACATTCTTGAAGTGACGGCCAGCGGCAGCGAAACAATTCGACCTGCTGACCAAGATTCGAAGTTCTAGAAGTCTTGCTGCACCGCGTTTCAAGGAATATCCGCCATGCGATCTGGATTGTTTCATACTCTTCTGGTCGTTCTCGTAATCTGCGCCTCCGGTCGCGTCCCCTGTGCTGCCGCTTCTGGCGCCTCCGAAGAGAGCGCGGCGCGGGTGCCTGGAGACCAGTGGATGGAGATCGATCTTTATTGGTTCGAACAGAAGGACCTATCCAGTTCCGTGAACGAGTTCTGGCAACGCTTTTCTCCACTCTACTCAGACGTTGAGGGCTACAAGGGCGTCGTACTCAACGTTGGTTGGACGGTGAACTACATCATGGAGTTCTCCGGCGATCTTCAGCAACAGATTTCGTTGCCGATCGGCTGCCGGCCGGAAACCTCGAAGAAGGGCTGCGCGAAGACTCCGATCATTCGCGGCATATCGCTCTTCCACTTCCGTTATCGTGGAAGGCGTTGAGCTGGGATTCTGTTTGGGGTTCGGAAAAGTTTGCCGTGGAAGGGAGTCGTCTTGGGATCGATTTGGCGCCTGAGAATAGCGTGCTAATTCGGGCGAAAGCTCCCTAAGGTTCCCGGGAGCCTGAAAGACGGGGCGATGATGGAAGTGAGGTGGCAAGTTCCTCCTCCTCGATGGCTTCGAGCGATCTTCCACTGGTTTCGGGAATAGCGAAATAGACGAAGACAGCCCCCCCGAGACAGATACCGGCGTATGCCAGAAACGCGCCTGCCGTGCCTACAGCCCTGTTGAGCGCGGGGAAGGTGTACGTGAGGACAAAGGAGGCGATCCAAAGCGAGCCAACGGAGATGGATACCGCCGAGGCCCGGACCGCGTTGGGAAAGATCTCGGTGATCAGTATCCATGTCACGGGCGCGAGAGTCATTGCGTAACAGGCGATGGCACAAAGCGTGAGCACCAGGACCCAGAAGCCCTGCAGATGCGCATGATAGACGAAGCTGGCGGCCAGATGAGAGACGCCGATCGCCACGCATCCGATGAGCATCAGACGTCGACGGCCCAGCCGATCTACAAGCAGCATCGCGACCAGGGTGAAGACCAGATTGATCGCGCCAGTGATGACAATGTTGATCAAAACGCCGTTTACGTCGTAACCCGCGCTGCGGTAGACCTCCTCCGCATAGTTAAAGAGGATGTTGATACCGCTAGCCTGCTGGAGTATGGCGAGCGCGATGCCAATAAGGAGGAGTTTTCGAAGCCGAGGTGTAATAAGCTCCTTCCATTGCATCTGATGATCCGGGTTTCGCAATGTCGCCGCAATCGATGCCACTTCAAGACGGCCATAGCTCACGCCGCCGATCCTACCGAGCACGCGCTCCGCCGCAGCAATCCTCCCTCGTCCAATGAGCCATCGGGGACTCTCCGGTATGAAGGGCGCACTTATAAGTAGAATTGCCGCTGGGAGGGCAACCGCGCTGAACATCCAGCGCCATCCGTAATTGACGTTCCATGAATTGGAGAAGTCGGGGTCTGCTGTAGAGATCGAGGACCCGCCTGCGATGCGCCAGTTGATGATCTGCGCGGCGAGGATGCCAACGACGATCGCAAGCTGATTCAGGCTCACCAATCTGCCGCGCCACGCGCCCGGACTTATTTCGGCGATGTAGGTCGGAGAAATGTTCGATGCCAGCCCGATCGCAATACCGCCAGCGATGCGCCACCCGACAAAGGCCACGAAGCGAAAAGACCAACCCGTCAGGATCGACGACGCTGCAAACAGCAGCGCTGACAGGAAAAGAAGCTTCTTTCTGCCGAATCGTTCGCTGAGCCTTCCCGCACAGATTGAGCCAAGAAAACAACCGATGAGCGCACAGCTGTTTGCCCACCCGACGAGTCCTTCAGAATCAAGGTGGAAGTACACCTCATAAAAGGGCTTTGCGCCACCGATGACGACCCAGTCGTAACCAAAAAGCATGCCGCCGAGTGCCGCGACGAAGGCGATTGTCCACACATATCCTAGATGGAGCTCGCTGTTTCCAGCGCGGATCGGCTTCAGACCAGCGACGGGACCGTCGTACAACTCTCGATTCTTGCTGCGCTCATTCTGACTCATAGAGGAACGGTTGTAGCGAACGTACCTTGATTGGGTATCGGAATTGAGAATCCACCTCATGAATGAAAGTTTTCGTTTTGTGACTTCACAAGGCGAAGAGCAGAGGCCGCAAGTGTCGACCAGGCCACAAGTTGCTGTCCTTAGCAAATTATCTGTTGCGTCGATTTTAAGGCCAATAGCTACGTCCGCTCGCCGTGCTGAGAGAATCATTAGTTCTCTGGGCTCTCGATGAGTGATAAATCTATAGCGCCGTATCGAGAGTGCTCCATGAACTGACCTGTGCGGTAATCGCGTTGGCGATCGGGAGCAGTGCGGATACGGCGATTTGGACTAAACTGTGTGGAGCTTTGGCAGAGCAATTGCTTTTATGGGGATTCAATTCAGTGCAGCAATTTCGTGCCGACTCCCACATTGACCTATGCAGTGAGGCTCTGATCGCCGTGCTGGCTCTGAAGGCGTGCAGCATGCAAATTGCCCTGCCAAATCGTACAACTTTCCGGCCACCCGCGAAGCGCGGCTTAGTCCAAATCGCCGAGGTACTCCTCGACGGAACCGATTAATACTGAAATGTCGGCTTGTAGCAACGTTTCCGGGGAATGCGCGGATCATAGGCAAGCCGGAGGTTTGAGGTACTTGAGTGTGGAGCAAGAAAATGAGGCTGACACCGGTTTAGTCGGCTGGATCCCCGAACGGCTCCGAGATACCCGGTCTGGAGCGCCGAAACCCGGGCACCTAAGTGGTAATAGTTTGTACCGCCCACGACTAGCGAGTTTACGCTGCGGTCGAAGCAATTCGAGCCGGGTTCCTCGATGGCATCATCGTTGCACTTTGTAGCGTCCCCTTCAATCCGTTTTAGGTACCACGCCGTGCAAACCCAAGATTCTCCGCAGCCCCCTGCAGTTTGGTTTGCTTCAAACACGTTGTTGCACATGAGACGACCCTCGTGAGCCGATCTAAGTGCAACAATGCCTCACGTGGCCTTTGTAACTGCAAAGATGCGGGATTCAGAACTCGATCTGGAGAAGTGACACCCCACCTGCCGGACGAATGCCGTAGACGCCTTAACCGCCCGCGAGCATACTGATTGAGTAATCGTCGATCTTGGAGAATCGGCCGCTCCTGAGTATGCCGGGCATAAGGTGCCTGACGCTGGGCAGACGGAACGCCGACGCCTAGCACTGCTTATCTTTCGGATCCGCCGCCGTTTCCCGTTTCAGTTCAATGTGCGAGGAGAATAACGGATGCGCTCGCATACGCTCCCACGCGTCTGAGAATTCGATACCGAGTGGCAATGTGATCTTGCCCCCGCCAAACGTATCCCATAGCTGACAATCAGCGAAGGGGAAAGTGATGATGAAGGCGACGGGGGCGCGGTATCCGCTCGAGTTCAAGCAGGAGGCGGTTCGACTCGTGGAGTGGGGCCAGAGCATTGCGGTGACATCGAGAACGTTAGGTTTGGTTGAGCAGACGTTGTGCAACTGGGTCAAGGCGCATCGCGAAGGCGCGCTAAAGGGCGCCGACAACCGGTCGAAGGTGACCGCCGAGCAGATGGAGATCAGCCGTTTGCGAGCTGATCTGGCGCGTGTCACGATGGAGCGCGATATTTTGGGAAAAGCTATGGCGTACTCTGCCAAGGGGCAGAAGTGAAGTACGCCTTGATTCGACGCCACTGCGTGTGTGGCCCATCCGGGTACAGTGCCGCATGCTCGGGGTCAGTGTGGCTGGCTACCACGAGCACTTCGTTCGCCGCCTGCATATCGCCCGGCGTCGGCATCTGACCGCGGAGGCTCTCGTGGTGCATATTCGGGCTGTGTTTACCGCCAATCGCGGAGCCTATGGCTGGCCGCGCATCTGGCGCGAGTTAAGTGCTCGGGGCGTCCGCGTGGGCAAGCGGCGGGTGCAGAGGCTGATGCAGCAGCATGCCATCCGCGCCCGCGGCCGACGGCGTTTCCGCGTCACTATGACCGACAGTCGACACCGTTTGCCGATCGCGCCCAACCTGCTGAATCGCAACTTCGCCGTGGCTGCGCCCAACCAGGCGTGGAGCGGAGACATTACCTACATCCCAACCCATGAGGGCTGGTTGTTTCTGGCTGTCGTGATCGACCTGTTTAGCCGTCGCGTGGTGGGCTGGTCGATGCAACCTGAGATGCGCAGCAACCGGGTCAGCGACCGCAAACTCGACCAGATCGTCGACATGAAAGACTTTATACCCACCGGATTCCTTAATGTTTGGCTAGGCCTCGATCCCGACGACTCGCCGCTGATGCTCCGCGACGCTGGCACTCAAGATGTCTATTCTCTCGACTGGAACGCCGCTCAATCCGCCCGCTAATACCCGATGTTCGCAGCGCCGCATCGCTCACCTTCTCGATAAGACCACGATTGCAATCTAACGTTCTCCGCAATTTTGCGAGAATTGTCTTCATGAGCGAAGCGAGCACCTCCCATTACCGCGGCCTGAAGAAGATCGGCGCGCCGGGACCTAATCTTTCCTGCGCATTTCTCCATTGCGCGATTTTCGCGACTCTGACTGACACTCTTGGACACTTGGATGGTTCGTCTGATCGCTCCACCGATCCGCAGCACTAGAGCGGAATCCCTGCGACCGTCTATAAAACGCTCGCTTGGGACAAGTATCCGAATAACGGTCATTCGGAAAACCATCCGAGCAGCCCGTAAAGCCGCCTTTTGAATGAGGTCTTCCACCTGGGTAGACGGCAAATCCCGTCCGCTTTCGGTCCTCCTTCGCAGCGATTTGATACCTAACGAGAACGATCGACCGTGAAATAAGCCTCTCCCCGTACGAGCTAAGTCGTTGAGCTACCAGGGAGCAATAGAAGCGATTGCGCAGATGGCTGGAACTGTCTTGAGCTAAGCCAAATGCACCTTTGGCTTCAAGAACGGCTTAGATGTTACATGAGATTTATTATATAAATTAATGATAATAAATTGCTTATCGGCGGAGAGAGTGGGATTCGGTTTCTGGATCGTCCTTTGCAATCTGTAACTTGCTGATTCCACATTGCCACGGCTGCCGCAAATGCCATCTTTGCCGTGGCGCATTGCCCGGTATTGCCCGCCAGCCAATCGGCGTCAAGCACACAATTGAACAAGTGAAGCTGACTGTGACAGAAATAAGCCGAACGCCTATCTCTTGCTTTTGGCGGACATGTCCAGGCAGGTCTGCACAATCGGAAAATCTCCCAACCAAAATTAGTTAGATCAACATCAAAGGCCCCTCATATCTGTGCCCTGACAGACTGATCCAGCTCTGAAGTGATATCAACAGGCCAAAGCCTTCATCAGAACCCTTCTGAGCGCCTATCGCAAGGCAAGTTGGACGGAAAACGCCTTTGCGGCCAAGTGCTCAAAAATGTCTGCGTCATTCGCACTTCTCGTCCCGGCTCTCTTAGCCGAGACCGTCTAATAGCGATCGCAGAACTCTCGAACCGGAGGGGACCACCAATAGTCGCCGAGATCCGGGACATTACGGCTGCCGCATCTGTGCCGCGACTTGGGCTACCAAAGGTACCTATTTCATTTCCCTGGTGATCGCATCTGCAGCGTTGCCAGCGACCACCCAGCTCGCCGACCCGGCAACCACCGCTTCATCCTCAAACCAGAGGAATCCAAAGTCGTCGATGCACTCGGGGAAATCCGGCTTGATCACGATGTATCCCGGAATCACCGCGCCCGGAATATAAGCGTTATCGGCGCGATTATTGCTGTACGTCTTCGTCTTCGAAACCGTGCCTACGCCTGCCACATACGAGGTGCTCGATACCGGATGAGTACCAAGAATGTAATTCACCGCGCGAAGCGTGTATTCAGGCCCCACAAGATCCGGAAACGCCTTGTGCAGAAAATACATCCGAATCGCCATATCGACGACAGCTCCCGATCCGCCCCAGGTTCCCACGCTCGGCGGCACACCAAAAGGAGTGGCGGCCAACTGCTTGTCCTGCTCCGCCATGTATGCCTTCACTGCCTCGCGCATCTGATCTTTCACGCTCGCGTCCAAGTAAGGCAGCGCCCGGACCGCCGTCCAACCGCGCATGCCCATCTGTTGCGGAGTGATCATCTGCGGGAACAGCTCCTTCAGGCGCGACTTATAAGGCTCCGCGCCATTCGTGGCAATGGCCAATTCCAAAGCCGCAGTCCACTCCAGCCCAGCACTAAACGCGCCACGCCCCGAGGCCGCCGGAGGCGTCGGTGCAGCAGTCGCCGGATGAGCTCCCGGAGCGCCAGCCACCACACCCTGAGACGCAGCTAGCACGCCGCCAGAAGCTCCAGCCGGAGCCCCGCCAAATCCGGTGCCAGGCATCGCTGTCGGATGCTCCTTCTCATCGTTCCATGCCTTGATCGCGGTATCGAGACAATCTTTCGCTAACGCGTCGTCATAGCCTTTCAACACATCCGACGCCGCAGCCAGCGCCGCAATCGCGTTCCATTGGAAGAACGGATTCGTCGTAGTGAAGATCCAGCGATCGTCCGGCTTGCCCGAGTAGCCGCCCTTCACCTCGTTCAGCCCAAGCTTCGCGTCATAGATGCGCCCATCGGTCTTCGAGGCTCCATCGCCGAGATGGGTATATTGCCGCAGGTCGGGTTCATGAGTGCCGCGGATCGAGTGCCCAATGTTGTGGAACTGCGCCAGAATCAGCACCACGCCGTGCTTGACCTGCTGCACCGTATCCGGCACGCCATCGGGACGATGCATCTCAACCGCACGCGCGGCCTCATCCACTGAGAGCTCGTCATACTTGAGATTGAACTCGCGATACGCCAACGCCAGGCTCTGGATCACGCTCAGTTGCGCCGGCTCCTCGAGGTCGAAATCGCCGGCGTCATACCATCCACCTACATTCATCCCCGGAATATGATCGCCGCCCTTATACTTCCCGTCGGTTGCCGTGGCCTGGTTCCAGCCGTCGAACTGTTCCCCAACCACCGGCGCCATGATCCCATCGTCCAAATGCGAAGCGCCATGCCAAACGCGGTAGCCTTCGCGAACCGCGACGTGGTCCATCTGCTCCGCAATGTGATGATCGAGGCTGTCCTGCCAGATCTTCGCGTAAGCGTCCTTCGAGATGGGGAAGGGCGCGGTACGCTGGTCTGCGTACTCGATTACATAGAGACCGGGGTCTTTCACCGGGGTGAAGTCAAATTTCGAATAGACATAGCGCAGCCACGGCGTAGACGGCGTAATCGGCCCCTCAAAGACCTGCTTGTATGATCCGTCCTCGCTCAGGCGCAGCACCTTGGCCGTCTTCGGGCCGTCGTACTTCGGGTCGAATTCGAGCACGGCCACCTTGGAGAAATCCGGAGCATACCCGACCTGGCTGTGTGCGATCATCGGCGGCCGTGTCCAGTTCGGAATCACGTCCGGCCCGATGTGCCAAACGATGGCGCCGGTGGTCTTGCCCGTTGGGATCAGCGAACGCAAAACGAACCAGCCGTTCTGCGCGCGATCCCGTCCATCGAACAGCAAGAGGTCAGTAGTGTCCGACTTAACGGTGATGCGGGCCAGCGAGTCATCGACCCCCAGGGTGATGCTCTTGCCCTCGGCGAACGGCAGCGGCTGAGTATATCCCTTGGCCTTGTCCCAGTCCTCCAGGTAGTAGGCCTTCTTCGGCTCGTCAGCCAGCGGCAACACTTTGACCATCGCGTCGTTTGGGGTTCGCGGAAAGATCCCGGCTGTCGTTCCGTCAACCAGATAAGCCTTGCCCATATAAATCGAAGGCAGGAACTCCAGGTTGAAGCCTGCTCGCCCGGCCAGCTTCTGCGGCAGCGGCTTGTCGAGATTGATGCTCACCCTTACACCGCCCGGCTCCGCGGCGACTTCCAGTGTGTAGCTCAAATCAAAGGCCGGGAAAGCCAGATCGGCGGTGAGCCGGTTGTTCTCCTTATCGGCCTTGCGCCCTTTCAGGGTGGCCACCAGGTCCCACTGCTCGGGCGTGGGCATCAGGCGCACGTCGCCGTTCGTGGCGATTCGCTGCCCGTGAAGAATCATCTCCATCGCAGTGTTTTTCTGGTCGACAAAAACCGGATGGTAGGTGCTGTCGTAGAGAAAGACACTAAAGCCCTGCGCGTCGAGGTAATTTTTGTCGGTCACCTTCACGGCAAGATCGTCAGCGGCGAACAGCCTCGGAACGCAGATCAGAGCCAAGAGAAGAGACACTCGGACCAGGTTGAGCATAGATTGGGTCAGACTGCTTCTTCGCCTCAACCTCATATGACTTTGGGTTGTTCTACCTAGAAAAATTATGTGCTTAGACATTTGCGCTCCTGGTCTCATTTCAGGCTTAGCGAAAGTTAAGTTGATACGTGACCCCGTTTTGCATGTGGAGCGGCTCTCCTTGCTTCAAGGTAAGCACGTGACCATCTGGGGTGCGGATTGCGGCGATCAATTGCCCAGCGGGCGGGATGATCTGGATTGCGCCGTCGGCTTTCGCGGTGAGTGCCACGGTCAGTAGCTTTCCGTTTTTCCAGGACATATCTGCAACTGCGCCTCCGCGCAGATGAACTCCGGTGACAGAGCCTTCGCTCCACTACTGCGGAAGTGCCGGAAGCAACGGGAAGGCTCAAGCTCAACAGCATCACGATTCCGGCCGTTGGAGTGATGCAACGGGATGACGGGAAAGTTGATAGCTTTTGCGCTTGCGGAAACATAGCAGCCGAATGGTATACCAACGGACTATCATCAATAAAGCGATTTATTAGCTTGTCTTCTCCAGGTTCCCCTTTGTATAGTCGTGTGGTTCCGAATTTGGGGATCGTTGACGCTTCGAAAGATTGCGAATAGAGGGCGAATGCAGAAAACGTTTGCTGGAAACATTAACTCTCTATCCGGTGCAGTGGCACTGAGTAGCTTTGAGAAGGGCCCGCATATGAGAAGGGCGAAATTAATGCTTGCCTGTGCAATCGCAACGGCGGTTGCACCCATGGCTCGCCTCGGTGCTCAGGTGCAGACCATTGTTCCTGCTCCTGTTGCTGGCGCAAAACCTGTCACGGTCGAACACATCAAAATCCACGGCGCAGCCCTTGAGGGGAATCTTGAAGGCGACGCTGTGGACCGCGAAGTGATCGTCTATCTTCCTCCCAGCTACGAGAATGAAAAGAAGAGGCGTTATCCGGTCGTTTATGCTCTGCACGGTTTCTTCATCGGAGCAGAGCAGTGGACGCACGAGATCCACGTCCCGCAGACCGTAGAAGGAGCCTTCGCGGAAGGGGCGAAGGAGATGATCGTCGTGCTGCCCGATTCCAAAACAGTTTACAACGGCTCGATGTATTCAAGCTCCGCGACGACGGGCGATTTTGAAAACTTTGTCGCGCACGATGTTGTTGCCTACATCGACGCGCACTACCGCACTATTCCTGATCGACAGAGCAGAGGATTAGTCGGCCACTCAATGGGTGGATACGGTGCTTCGCGCATCGGCATGAAGCATCCTGACGTTTTCGGGGCGCTCTACATCATGAGCCCCTGCTGCCTGTCTCCAATGACAGGAAGCGGACCTGGGCCTGCGGATCAGATGAAAGAGCGTGCGATCGCCAACGAAAAGAAGGTTGCCGCAGCGAAATCGCCATCCGAACTGGCAGCCGATTCGCCGGGTTTTGGTTCCGCGATCTTTGCGACGGCAGCGGCGTGGGCGCCCGACCCGAAGAACCCGCCGCTCTACTTCGATTTGCCCACGAAAGACGGCGCTCCTCAGCCCGAAATCGTGGCCAAGCTCACAGCCAACGCACCCTTGGCCTTTGTCGACCAGTACATCGGCAATCTCAAGCGGTACAGGGCGATTGCGATGGATGTCGGCGACCAGGATGGTTTGCGTTTCGACGCCACCAAGCTGCACGAACTTCTCGATAACTATCGGGTTGCAAATAGCTTCGAGATTTACTCTGGCACGCATACCAGCGCCGTTGCCGATCGCTTCCAGAACCATGTGATGCCGTTCTTCAACAAGAATCTCTGCTTTACCGAGGGTTGCCGTTAGCGCGCGGATCCTTCGGACTGGCAGCGTATTGAAGACTGAGGAACCGGAAACAATGTGAGTTCGCTTCTGGCCGGCCCAAAAGGAGATGAGAAATAGGATGGATAACCGAATTGTGTGCAAGTTTCCTGCCTTTGCCGGTTTAAGCTTGGCTCTTGCGGCGTTCGGTCAAGCGGCACAGCAGCCGCCCAATCGGCCGGCAATGCAGATGCCCGCGCCCACACCCAACGACACTCTCAAATCCGTCGAGGTGATGGCAGATCGTCACGTCCGATTTCGACTCTGGGCGCCCAACGCTACAGAGGTGAAGCTGCATGCCGAGGGTCCAGAGGCCACTCCCGGCACCACTACGCAGCAGGCGACCAAGTATCAGGCTGGAGTGGCGATGGTGAAAGGAGATCAGGGCATCTGGGAAGCAGTCATCGGTCCCATTGAACCCGGGACCTACCGCTACACATTCACCGTGGATGGAGTCAGTACTACAGATCCGCGCAACCCACTCACGTCCCAATCTTTGACTCACTCTTCAAGCCTGTACGAGGTTCCCGGCGCCGAGTTTATGGAGTACAAGGTCGGAATACCACACGGCGCGATTTCGACGGTCTATTACGATTCGTCGGCGACTGGCGGCCAGCGCCGCATGCACGTCTATACGCCGCCCGGCTATGAAAACGGGACTGCGCGACTGCCGGTGCTTTATCTGCTTCACGGCGGCGGCGACTCAGATGATTCCTGGGGTACCGTGGGGAGAGCCGGAGCGATTCTTGACAATCTTCTGGCCGCGGGCAAGGCCGTTCCGATGATGATCGTGATGCCCGCCGGGCACATCTCAACTGACTTCCGGCTAACGCCAGGCGTGCGCATGGGGCATGACGCCTTCAACGACGATCTCACGAAGGTGGTTTTGCCTTTCATCGACGGGCACTATCGTACGGTCGCCGACCGTGATCACCGGGCCATTGCCGGCCTTTCCATGGGAGGCTTGCAAGCCCTGGACATCGCGCTCGACGATTCGGCAGATTTTGCGTATGTGGGCATTTTCAGCTCAGGCTGGTTTCCGAATTCACAGAAGGAAGAGGAGGAGACGGATGTGGCGCAATTTCGTGCCTCCGGCAAAGCATTCCGTCTCTTTTGGGTAGACGCGGGCCAATACGATATCGCGCTTCAGAATAGCGATGCCACGGTTGCCATCCTCAAAAAAGCGGGAATCAACGTGGAGCAGCATCAGAGCCCCGGCTTCCACGCCTGGAACAACTGGAGGAACTACCTGAATCAGTTTGCGCCACTGCTGTTTAAGGCGAGCATTTCGCCGGGCACTTCCATGTAGATGTTCGGTACGTTCTGCCTGAAAAGCTAGGGCAACAGAATTCGGTTCAATCGCAAGTGTGTTGCAGTGCCAGTTGAAGTGACAGGCTCGATCACGCGTTAGGCGATAACCAAAGGGGAGACTTCATGTCGGAATCTTCAAGCCGTACTTTCCTAACACGCCGCGAGGCGCTGCTTCTTTCCGCATCTGCGGCGGTGAACATTGCAAGTTCTCAATCTGCGCACGCTTCGGACAGTATCAAGACTGCGGCACATCAGGAGCCCGGCAACTGTTCAACGCCGCGTTCTGCGATTGCAAAGACACAGTATGGCAAGGTGCGCGGATTTGTGGACGGCGGAGTCTTCACGTTCAAAGGCGTTCCCTACGGCGCAACTACGGCCGGCGAGAATCGCTGGCTGCAGGTCAAGCCGCCCGTTCCGTGGACGGATGAGTATCCGGCACTTACGTACGGCGCGAATTGCCCCCAGACTTTGCACCCCTGGACGAGCATCGAGCAGACCTTTCTTTTCGATTGGGACGATGGCTGGCAAAGCGAGGACATGCTCAAGCTGAACATCTGGACGCCCAGCCTGACGGACAAGCTTCCAGTTATGGTTTACTTCCACGGCGGAGGGTACAGCTTCGGGTCTTCGTATGAACTGCCCTCGCATGAAGGCGCGCAGATGGCGCGACACCACAACGTCGTGCAGGTATCTGTCAATCATCGACTCAACATCCTTGGTTTCTTCGACGTCGCGGAGATTGGCGGAGCTGCGTATGAGGATTCAGCCAACGTTGGCATGACGGATCTGGTGGCAGCTCTGCGCTGGGTCCACGAGAACATTGAGAAGTTTGGCGGCGATCCGGATCGGGTGATGATCTATGGCCAGTCCGGCGGAGGATCGAAGGTAACGACGCTGATGGGCATGCCTTCGGCCGTGGGTCTGATCCATCGGGCAGCGGCTCAGTCGGGCGGCGGAGGCAACATACCAAGCAGGGAGCAGCAAACGGAAGTTGCCCGGGTAGTGATGAAAGACCTCGGACTCCCATCGAATGACATCGCATCACTGCAGAAGATGGAATGGAGCAAGCTAATCGCAGCTGGCAACGCTGCTGTGACCAAGATTAATCCCCCCGGGCCGCCCATGATGGGGCCGGGGGCTCCAGGCAAGCCGCGGGTCGGGTGGTCACCATGCGTCGACGGTAAGGTGATCGACATGCGCTCTTTCTTCGACGCTGCTCCGGAGATATCCAAGAACGTGCCCATCCTGATCGGCTCGGTCAGCGAAGAAGCCAATCAGATGTCTTCAAGACCAACCGAAGAGGAGTGGCATGACAGCTTGTCTAAGATGTACGGCAATGAAAAAGCGACCGCAATCGTAAGTACGCTAAAGAAAGCCTATCCGCATAAGCAGATTCAAACCTTGTCGTACATGTGCAGCGGCCGACCAGGATTAAATGGTCTCGGCATGCGCAACAATGTTGTGAAAATGGCGCGGCTAAAGCACGAACTGAAGGCCGCTCCGGCCTATGCCTACTACTTAACCTGGCAGACGTCGATGCTCGACGGCGTACCTGGCGCCTGGCACACCGCCGATCTTCAGTTCTGCTTCGACAATACCAAGCGGTGCGAACAAGGAACGGGAAATACCCCTGAGGCGCAGGCTCTGGCGAAGAAGATGGCAGCGTCTTGGGCCGCGTTCGCCGCGACCGGAAATCCCAGCATATCGGGCTTGAAGTGGGCACCGACCGATCCCGAAACCAACACGACCATGATCTGGGATAACGAATGCCACATGGTAGATGACCCGGACGGAGGTGCTCGCAAGATCATCTTGACTTGATCATCACGCGTCGCCGGCTTGATCGGTTCAGCGGCAATCTGACCTCCAGACTGTTTTTTCTGGAATCTAGATCGAGAAAGGGTGACCCTTTATCCGTCATTTTGACGGATGCGTACCTGAATGACCGCTGTAGAGAATTTGCGGTTGATTAGATAAAAGCCCGCTCTCCTAACCTGACGCCAAAGCTCGCAATTTGAGGTGATACCAAAGTGAAAACGATTAAAGCAGTTAGCGTGTTTTTGTTTTCTATTGCAGGTTCTCTCCCTGCATTCACCGCGCAGACGCCCTCCGCCACACCTGTGACCGTTTCGAGCCCTGACGGCAAGATTAGAGCAGAACTGAGCGCGTTGGACGGCACTCTCAAGTACCGCGTACTTGTCGATGGGAAGCAGGTGCTTACCCCATCCCGGCTAGGAATCGAAGCCGACGATGTGGAACTCGGCATGGATGTGACTCTCGGTTCCGGGAAGGTTCGCAAGGTCGATGAGCACTACAAATTCTTCGGTGCACATGCTGAAGCAATCAACCTGGCCAATGAGGCGATGATCCCGGCAAAATCCCACGGCGTGGGTTATTTCGTTGACATTCATGTAGCCAATGATGGTGTGGGCATACGGCTGCGCCTTCCGGCCAAGACGGCACGAAGAGTGCAGGCCGACCGCTCTACCTGGGCGCTCGATGGCGATCCCGAACTATGGGCTGCCAAGCTAGATAACTCCTATGAGAGCCCTTACCATACCACCACTCTGAAGCAACTCGGCACAGGCATGTATGGCATGCCGATGACCGTCCGCGTCGGAGACATTTATCTCACGCTCACGGAAGCTCTCATCAAGGATTACGGTGACCTGGCATTAATGCCTGGTACCAACGGTGCTTTGGAAGGGCACCTCTATGCCGACCCTCAGGGCTGGACGACCGACGACGAGGTCGTGCAACCTTGGCGGGTCACGGTGATTGCGCGAAATTTAAACGACCTGGTAAACACCACACTCGTGCAAAATCTCAACCCTCCCGTAACTCCTCAAGAATTTACTCTGATGTTGGCCGACACGCTGACAGGCTCTTCCCCCTTCGCTGCCGAGGCGCCTACCGAATGGTTGCCGGGTGACGGAGCCTGTGGTTTGTGTCCCCAAGGTGATCGAGTCAGCAGCATCTCCTCCAGGTCGGAGGCCATGATCGGCTCGGAAAGATAATAGCCCTGGGCCAGATCGCAGCCTGCCTCCTGGAGGAAACGGTACTGCTCGGCGGTCTCGACGCCCTCGGCAACGACCGACACCTCAAGTTTGTGGGCCATCGCAATAATCATGCGCGTGACGGTCGCGCTGTTGCGTTCGATCAGGCAGTGCTGAATGAACGATCGATCGATCTTCAAGCGGTCGATCTCAAACTGCGTGATGTAGGAAAGGTTTGCGAATCCTGTTCCGAAGTCGTCAATCGCCAGCCGCACACCTAACTCTCGAAGCTGATGGAAAGTCTCCTTCGTCTTGCCGGAGTTACCCACGAGAATTCTCTCCGTGATCTCGAGCTCGAGGTCTCGGGCAGCGCGGTGCGAGTCATGTAGCACCTCGCGGACTGTGCGAACCAGGTCTCCGTGCTCCATCTGCCGCGGAGAGATATTCACCGACAGCAATAGCCTGCGTCCGAGCCTTGACTCCATTTGGCCAACTTGCCGGCAGCTTTCGCGCAGCACCCATTCTCCGATCGCACCAATCAATCCGTTCTCTTCTGCCAGAGGAATGAAATCTCCGGGCGCGACCATACCCCACCTCTCGGTACGCCAGCGCAGCAGAGCTTCGAGACCGTCGACTTCACCGGTGCGGAGATCAATGAGAGGCTGGAAATAGACCTCGAATTCTTCGTTGACGAGGGCACGATTCAGAGCAACCGCGAAGTCCAGTTGGTCGCCAGGCGCCCGGCTCATATCCGGAGTGAAGAAACGATAGCAGTTGCGCCCTATGGCCTTGGCCTGGTACATCGCGACGTCGCCATTCTGCAAGAGCGCTGTCGCATCCTCGCCTCCGTCCGGATAAGTGGAAATGCCGACACTTACTGAAATTGGCACCTCACGGCCGCGAAAGTTCACTGGGGCAGCGACGCTGGTCACCACCTGGGCCGCGATCTTGCCCGCCTCGCGCCGGCCCCTGACTCCGGGCAAGAGCACGATGAACTCATCGCCACTCATGCGTGCGACGGTATCGCTCGCGCGCACCGCGCCCCGGATGCGCTGGGCGGTCACGCGCAAAATCTCATCGCCGGCAGCATGGCCCAGCGAGTCATTCACCTGCTTGAAGCGATCCAGGTCCATCATCAACAATGCAAGCGGCGTCTGCTTGCGCCGGGCGGATTCGAGTTCTTGATTCAGGCGTTCGTGCAACAGCGAGCGCGAGACCAGGCCGGTCAACGAATCGTGTTCTGCCAGGTGGCGAAAGCGCTCCTCGCTGCGCCGAATCAGCAGGGTTTGCTGTTTCACGCGGCGGCGCAGAAGCGCCACCCATACCAGGACAGCCAGCGTGAGCGACAGCACGATGCCAAGCACGGTAAGAGTACGTTGGCTCGTCCACCACGAGGGCCTCCGCAACACGACGACATCGGCGGGCGATTGCAGCAAGATGCGAAGCGACTCCAACTGGATCGCCCCTTCTCGCCGGGTCTTGAGAGCGTCGATGTTTCCGGAGAAGACCCCCTTGATCGTGACCTTGCATCCCTCGAGGCGCCGCAGCCAGAGATCGATTTCCGGGTCGCTCATATCCGCCGGAAGGATGGCGGGAAACACAAACCCTCCGGAGGATAGGAGCAAGGTAGTCGCGTCCATCGTCCGGCTTGTGCTAACCACCGATGCTTCGATTTGAACGAGCTGGGAGCTATCACCGCCGGCGAATGCCTCGCTGGTCCCAATCCTTCTCGCGACGATTGGTATGCTAGTCCCCGCCCGCCGCAGTATGGAGTCGGACAGAGTCGGCTGATAGTTGTCGATCGCTGGAAAGCCCGCCACATCAACCAACTGTCCGTCGTCGAGTGTCGTCTGGTCCAGCGTCCGCACACAGAGCCCATCCCTCCCTTGCTGAACGCAAAGCATTCGGCCCGGCCAGTGCAGAGTGGCCCGCCCGCGCAGATGGACCCGGTGCCGAAGCACCGACGTTTGTGAATACTGCATCAGGCGGCCAACGGAGAGGATTGGCAGAGAAAATGGATCGGTGGGCGGCGGTTCCTCGACCTTGACCGCTGCCAGCCCGGGAAATAGAAGTCGAATCCCTACCATCTCACGCTTCTGGTTGAACAGCGCCGCCGCAACCCCGCGTATCAGCACTTTGGCGTCGATGAGGGCGGCATAGTCCTCCCCGCCCTGGGCTGGAGTCGTTGCGGTTAGAGCTCCGTCGCTCGTCGAAAGGCCCAGCACAAAGTCTTTCGCGTCCGCTTCCACTGAGTGGACCATCCCCTCGACTTCCATCCAGTTGGCATCGTCGGCGCCACTCTGCATGTGAGGCAGAGTCACCCGCGAGGCGCGAGGTAAACGGCGCGGAGCCCTCAGGATATGAAGGGTGGCATGGACGATGATCGGCGCGAAGTCCCCCGGTGCGGTCACACCGGTGACCTCGATCGGCGTGCCCGCGCGCATCTCCGGCATCGCGCGTTGCGGCGGCCGCACGAAAATGCCTCCCGTCGCATCAGCCACAAAGAATGAAACGCGCCTCTGGTCGTTGGGAGGATCGTAGTATGTGACCACCACACGAAGGCGCACCGGATAGCCGAGTGCCGCCTGCTCCTGATTAAGGCCATGCGCCTGGCGCACGGTCGTCAAAACTAGCAACGTCGAGGCTGCCAATGCCTGGTTCTTTCGTGTGAAAACCCCAATCAGAACCAACAATGCCACCAGCAGCGAGTTCGCACTGAGCCGCAATCTCCGGCGTCCCGAAACCTGGTGCCCTTTGCCGCTTTCCAGGCGTCGGCTCGCCATCCCGCTGCTTCTCCCTGTTCGTTCCTGAAGGATCAATGCCACTCGAGGAGCCGGCTCGCCTCGCTCGAGGTCACATTCGGTGACGCGATACCCGCGCGGAAACTCACGAAGCCGCCGACATGGCTCTGCGGGTGCGCGTTTCCTGCGCGAGCGAACAACGAGAGTCCGCATAGCAGAAAGATCGGCGATTTTGGCAAGGGCTTGAATCGGGCGAGAGGCCCGGGAGAGGCCTTCACAGCGGCAAGCTAGTCACTCCTTGGGTGACCGTGGCTTTCCCTTCATGGAAAACGCGTCTGCCGAGACGATCGTCCCAGGCTTCGTATCCGGAGAAACGGCCTAGCGCCCCGCCACCAGCTTCCGGTAAAGCTCGACGGTCTGCGCGGCCACTGAGGTCCAGCTGAAGACATCCTCAACCCGTTTGCGACCCGCCTTGCCGAAACGCTTGCACTTCTCCGGATCGCCTAAGAGTTCGGTGACCCTGGCGCCGAGATCTTTGGCGAATTGGCCGGGATCAACGGGAAATCCGGTCACTGCATCAGGATCGAACGGCACCTGATACCCCGTTTCGCCATCCACGACGACTTCCTTGATGCCGCCAACCGCGCTTGCGACGACAGCGGTCTCGCATGCCATCGCCTCCAGATTGATGATGCCAAAAGGCTCGTAAACCGACGGACAACAGAATACCTGGGCGTTCGAGTAGAGTTGGATCGCCTCCGGCTTGGTCACCATCTTCTCGATCCAGACGACACGGGGATTTTTTTGGTGGGCCTCGGCGTATTTCTGCCGCATCTCCTCGGCGATCTCAGGAGTATCCGGCGCTCCGGCGCATAAAACTACCTGAGTCCCGGGGGGCATATATTCGATCGCATCGACCAGGTGAGTGACGCCCTTCTGCCGTGTAATCCGGCCAACGAAAAGCACATAAGGCCGTGTGGGATCGACCCCATAATCGGTTAGCGCCTTTGTCTCGGACGTCTTGCGATACTCGGCCAGGTCGATGCCGTTGTAGATCACGTGAATGCGCGCCGGGTCGATCTCTGGATACGCGCGAGTGATGTCTTCTCGGGTGCCTTTTGAGACCGCGATCACGGCGTCGGCATCAAGGATCGCCGTCTTCTCCATCCACGAACTCATGGCATACCCCGAGCCAAGTTGCTCAGCCTTCCACGCACGAAGCGGTTCCAGGCTATGGACCGTCAGCACAAACGGAATCCCATAAAGCTTCTTAGCCAGAAAACCCGCCATCGCCACATACCAGGTATGGGTATGCGCCACATCCACACCGGAGAGAGCCTTGATCTGGGTGAGATTCAAGCTGAGAGCTTCCAGAGCTCCTTTGAATTTTTCCGTAGTCCCGCTGGAGATCTCCGACCACGGTTCCGCGCCAACGACATGCAGCGTCCCTGCGTCCGATTGCTGCTGGCCCCAGCAGTGCACCTCAACCTCAATGAGCTTCGACAGCTCCCGGCTTAAGTATTCGACATGAACTCCGGCCCCGCCATAAACCTGTGGCGGATATTCGCGGGTAAAAAGTGCAGCTCGCAAGGTCCCTCCCAATACCGGAGGCAAAAAGAAACTCCGGCACAACGCCGCCATTCTAGACGAAGATCAGCCTGGAAGTACCAACGCCCTCCCACCTGCTCACTTTTTCAATGGAGGCTGCAACGACGGCGTGACGTAAACGAGATAACTCTCAAAGCCGATCGGGTGGCCGTCGCTGATGTGAGGCTCGTACCTGCATTGCCTGGCGTTGTTCATGGCGGCACGGGCTATTTCTTCGCTGTCAGCGTCCTCGATGCTTGCCTTGCGAACCAGACCTCGTTTGTCGACCTCGACGATAACCTGGGCGGATCCGGCTTGCTCCGGCATCTCGGTGGGTGGACATTGCGCCGCGATTCGAACAAACACCGGGCCAGAGGGACGCCTCTTGAGATTAGGGACAGCTTCCGACGGGCCAGTCAAATCCGAGTGCCGAGAAAGGTCCGTCGACGGGTCGTGAACGATCGATGCTTGCCCACCCATCTGCCAGGCGCCAGGCTGCGGAGTGAACAGGCTCTTGTCCGTCGGGAGTAGATCAACGCTCCCATGAGCGCTGAACAGAAGCCGGTCGCCCAAACGCATTTCGATGGTGCCAGGCACGAAGCGATTCCCTATCGGAAGCCAACCGCTGTATTGAATCGCCTGGTCATGAATGCGTGCCGTGGCAATGAGGCCGCTCGCTTGATCGAAGCAAAGTTCCAGACCGCCTTCGCTCGTTCCACATACCAGGAGCTCGCCTTGTTGGTCACGATGACTGAACATCGGCGGCCCAGTGGCCCTCTGTGCCCGGGTATAGGCAGTTGCGGGCCTTGGAAAGGCATCGGCTAACTCGCTCAGGCGAAGCGGCCTTATGGCCGACCGCTTGACCCATATTTCGGATCCCAGAGTCAGCACGGAATCCGAAAAGCCGCTTCGCTGGCTCAGGCGAAGAACCTTTGCCACACCCTCCCGGTAGACGTCATAAGTAGCGGAGAACGACCTCCGCCGATAATCCCAGGCGCGAACCTCATAATGAACGTGATAGGCGGGCAAATCGGCTTGGCCATCCGCGACCAGCAAGTTTGACCTCGCAATCATGGAGGAAAAGCTTGTATCTGGCGATTGGCTCGAGAGAGTCAAAGTGAACAAGAGCAATAAGCCGAGGATCGCACCGCTGAGCAATACCTCCGCGGATCGGAAACGCTGGAGCACGGAGAAAGGCTAAAGTAAGCGTCGTCCAGGGTCAACGCGGTGATCCTGACCTACTGACGAAATGCGCGCCAACCAGATCGACGCCGGTCCCGCGGCGAACCTCCTAACGAAGAGGCGTGAGGCTTCAGTCCACCTACCAGACCGTCGCGAGCACGCCCGATCGGCGGATCAGCACATCCGCTGTGACCAGAAGCGCCCCATGGACAATGGCGGTTGCAGCGATGATCCGGTCGAAGGGATCGCGCGGGAAACTATCAGGCAATTTGGCGGCCCTTGCGGCGATAGCGGACGTCAAAGGCACTACGGTAACTAGCTCTTCGATTTGCGCCAGAACCTCGTCCAGTTCGGCGTGGATCTGCATCCGGTTTCGGAAGACGCCTTGGGCCAACTCGTATAGAGTGACCGCTGAAATGGCCAATCCTTCGTGGTCCGTTCGTGCCTGTTCGATGGCGCTGCGGGCTCTTCGTGACAGCTTTTCTGGCTTAGCCAGCATCCACAGCGCGGCATGAGTATCAAGCGCGATCACTCACCCGGCTCCCAAGTATCGCTCCAGTCTCCTTCGGGTACGATGGGCTTCACCCATTCGTCGGGGTCGCCAAGAATGGTGATCTTGTCTTGCAAGAATCCAAAGATAGGATCTTTCCCGCTCGGCATATCTACCGGAACAAGTTTCGCTACGGGCTTGCCCCGTTTCGTGATCAGGACGGGTTCGCGCCGCGCCTGTACTTCGTCCATGATCGCAAGACAGCGAGTCTTGAACTCGCCAGCCCCCATCTCACGCATAATCATGCCTCACCACTATGGTCATCGTACCATGGTCATAATGACTCAGGAAAATGTCAGCTCACTGTCCGCTTCAGTTGTCCACAAGCGGCAAAGATATCCAGTCCCCGGGGCTTCCGGATAAACGCCGCGATTCCCTGCCCAATCAGCCGTCGCTGAAATGCCGCCACATCCGCAGATCCAGGCTTGTGAAATTCAATGCCCGGCCCAGGATTCCAAACAATCAGGTTGACCTTGGATGGCAGATTCGCACGCCGGAGAAGCGCAACAACCTCGTCAGCGTGTTCCAACCGGTCATTCACGCCGCCCAACAGGACATATTCGAAGGTCACCCGCTCCTTCGGGCGCAGCGGCACCTGACGCACTGCATCCAGCACAGCACCGATATCCCACTTGCGGGTCACCGGCATGATCCGCTCGCGGACTTCGTCGTTCGACGCGTTCAACGAAATCGCCAGCTTCGGCCGTATCTTCTCCGCACCGAATCGCAATATCCCCGGAACAATGCCCGAAGTCGAGACCGTCATCCGCGACTCGGCGATGCCAACTTCGGTCACCAGCAGCCGCACCGCACCCATGAACTCGTCATAGTTCAGGAACGGCTCGCCCATACCCATGAACACCAGGTTGATGCGGTCGCGGCCGATCTTCACGCCTTGGCGCTTCAATACTGTGACCACTTGACCGGCGATCTCCCCCGCCGACAGGTTGCGCTGAATCCCCAGCTTCGCGGTCAGACAAAACTGACAGTTCACCGCACAGCCTACTTGGCTCGAAACGCATATCGTTGCCCGATGATGTTCAGACGGCCCCGTGGCCGATTCTTCGGCTCCCGCTTCGGACCCGTCGCCAGCTTCTCCGTCGTCACCCTCCGGCATCCAGACGGTCTCGACCGTGTTGGCATCGTTGCCTGCGATCAGGTAGCGCTCAGTGCCGTCCGCAGATCGGAAGGCCTGCAGAATCTCCGGCAACCCGACCCGATACCTCTCGGCGACCAGCTTCTCACGAAGCGCTTTCGGCCAGGTGGTGAGCTCGCTCAAATCGCTGATCCAACCCCGATAGAGCGCTTCGGCAAGCTGTTTTGCTCTGTAGGGCGGTGTGGCAATATTTCCACACAATCCGCTAAGCTGCTCAATCGAAAGGCCGAAAATTGGGCTCGCGATTCGATGCCGCGGAGCGTCTAAAATAGAGAAATCGCCGTCTACGCCGAGACTAGCCGCGATGCCCGGTTTCTTCGCTTGATCAGGCGCTTCGAGTGGCATTCTTTCAGTCTGCATGGTGTCTTCGCTGCTGTACAGCCCGGCTCGGAACGAGAGGGATTCTTTATACCAATGAGTAACGAACGCAATATTCGCCGTACCGTGCTGCCAAACGGCTTGACCATTCTTACCGAACAAATGGAGCACGTCCGCTCCGTCGCCATGGGCGTCTGGGTGCGCGCCGGTTCTCGCCACGAGCTCGCCGAAGTCAACGGCATCTCCCACTTCGTCGAACACATGGTCTTTAAGGGAACGAAATCGCGCAGCGCCCAGCACATCGCTCGCGAGGTCGACGCCATCGGCGGCAACCTTGACGCCTTTACCGGCAAGGAGACGATCTGCTTCAACATCAAAGTGCTCGACGAACATGTGCCGCCTGCGCTCGATGTGCTCTCTGACCTGGTGCTTAACCCGGTCTTTGCCAACGAGGACATCTCCCGCGAACGCGGCGTGATTCTCGAAGAGATCAAGATGGACGAAGACAACCCCGACTACCTCGTCCACGAGATCTTCACCCAGAATTTCTGGAAGGACCATCCCCTCGGCAAGCCAATCCTCGGCACCAAGGAGACCGTCCGCCGCTTCGAGCAAGAGACCCTCTTCGACTACTACGGACAGCGCTTCGTCGGCGGCAACATGATTTTCTCCGCCGCAGGCAATCTCGAACACGACTCCTTCGTCGAGAAGGTCGCACGCCGTTTCGAATCAGTCGTGGCCGGCAGCCACAAAGATTCAGGCACCACGCCAAGGACGACTTCCCGCATCAGCCTGCGCAACAAGAAGTCGCTCGAACAGGTACAGCTCTGCCTCGGAGTTCCATCGCAGCCGATCGCCCACGAGCACCGCTATGTCACCCTAGTCCTGAATACCGTGCTCGGCGGCGGTATGAGCTCACGGCTCTTTCAGACGGTACGCGAAGAGCGCGGCCTTGCCTATTCGATCTACAGCGACCTAAACCCGTATCGGGACACCGGTTCACTCTGCGTCTACGCAGGTACATCTTCGTCAAAGGCGGTCCAGGTGATTGAGCTGGTCATGGCCGAATTTCACCGGCTCAAAGAGGAGCTTCTCCCCGCCGACGAACTCCAGCGGGCGAAAGATCAGTTGAAGGGCAACATTCTGCTCTCGCTCGAGAGTTCCATGTCCCGCATGTCCAACCTCGCCCGCCAGGAAATGTATTTCCAATACTTCTTCGGCATGCAGGAAATCCTCGACAAGATCGAAGCCGTCACCGCAGAGCAGGTGATGGAGATGGCGCAGTCGATCTTCAAGCCGGAAGAGGTCGCGGTGACGCTGCTCGGCAGGCTGGACGGTCTGAAAGTGACACGGAAGGAACTGGCCTGCTAGGGAATTTTTTTCCTAACTGTCTCTTTCTTCCGGAGGCCTCTCAAACGGTTTCGCGGGCATCCAAATCTCGACATGGAGTAGGCCCAAATGCAAACTGAAGAGAGTATCTCTGCCCAACAGGTTCCAGCGAAAGTCTCAAAAGAGTCTCTGTACAGGACAAAGTGGCTTATGGCTCACGATCGCCTGCACAAGGTTGCCCACGACTCGTCCGCGTCTCCGGCAAGAGAGTGGAGAAGCTATCTAGCCGAGTTGCAGACCGCATGGGATGTAGCTCAGGAGAGACCGGGAATGTGATTGGTAGGAAATACTAATTGCCTGCGAGTCTGGCACTCAGGACTTTTCCGATTCGGTCCGCTGCCCGCCTTCCGCCATTCAGTTCGGGCCGCGATATCTTCCAGAGCGGTGGTTGGCTCGCGAACGACGACGGCGGTGCGCTCCGTGTCGGTGACGCCCGGCGCCAGTCGTTGTTTCCCGACAGTACCCTCGTCAATACTTCCCGTGAAACAGGAATTCCTGCGTCAGGCACGTGCGGGCAACGCCATCCGGCAAGCGTCGCGCCACAGATTGATTTGTGAGCAGAGTGGAGCGGTTTAGGCCCGTACTCCCTAACCGCTTTCTTAGCGAACAAGACTGAGCGCTCCCTTTCCCGTTTGCGTCTATATCAATTAGCATTGCCCTCGGAAGCTTTTCACAGGATCCGCGACTAATATGAATCAAATCCTCTTGAATATTTGCCCGAAACGCTCGGTCGCGAAACGCCGCCGCGAGCGCGAAGCCGGTTTCACGCTGATGGAGCTGCTGATCGTGATCTCGATCATGCTCATCCTCATGCTCATCGCGATTCCGAACTTCTCCAACATGAAGAGCCAGGCCAACGAGACTTCGGCGATTCAGTCGCTGCGTGCGATCTACGAAGCGCAGATTCAGTATCAGACCAATTATCCCGCCAGCGGCTTTGCTCCTAACCTGGGCATGTTGGGCGGCTCCTCTTCGTCAGGACCGCCGACTCCTCAGGCCGCGCAGGTGCTCGACACCAATCTGGCGACCGGGCAGAAGAGCGGCTACACCTTTGCCATCGTGAATCCGACAAAGGTCACGGTGAACAATCAGGACATGTACACCGGTTATGAAGCGACTGCGGTTCCCCAGGCAGTCGGCAAGACCGGACACCGCGGCTTCTGCATCGACCAGCAGGGCGAGATCAAAGCCGACCCGACCGGTGGAACGAACTGCACCGTCCCCTTGCAGTGAGCGCCAAGTCTTCCTCGCAAATCCGGGCAGCCCATCTCTGGCGTCTCTCTATCACGCCGAAGGTGGGCTCTCAACAAAAACCTAGCCTCATCCTACTCGCGGTTTGGCTTTGTGCCCTGAGCTCTGCGCCCTGTGCCCTTTCCCAAACTGCAACCGAGATCGCCGCTCGAGTCGACCACCATTACAATTCCCTGCATTCTTTAAGCGTCAACTTCGTGCAGGAATACAACGGACTAGGCCAGCATCTTCGCGAGGGTGGAGTGCTGCTATTGAAGAAACCCGGCCGAATGAAGTGGACCTACTCCCAGCCCCAAGGCAAGCTCTTCGTCCTCGACGGACACAACGCATACTTCTATACGCCCGGACAAACCGAGGTGCAACGAGTGCCCGCCAAAAAGCTCGATGACCTGCGATC